>NC_020134.1:1487189-2974379 GCF_000331995.1 Thermoclostridium stercorarium subsp. stercorarium DSM 8532 | reverse complement strand
ATCCGTAACTTCTTAACAAATGCCGAAATCACAAAGTTTTGTACCTAAATGTCTCTTTACCGGCAGCAACAATATATTATACACCACCTGGATTAATATTTGTATTGACGTATTTAAAATTCTTAATATATAATAGGTTATGCATGTCGCGCTAAACGGTATTTTTATTGATAAAGCAAAATATAACGCTTTTTGATTGGAGGTGCAATACGGTGAAAAGAACATATCAACCCAAGAAAAGGCAGAGAAAGGTTGAGCATGGTTTCCGCAAGAGGATGAAGACAAGAAACGGCAGAAAGGTGTTAAAGAGAAGAAGACTTAAGGGAAGAAAAAGATTAACTGCATAAGACCGCTGATACGTGGTCTTTTTTTTAAAAGTTAATAATTTTTTCTTTTTTATTGCTCTAAAGTAAATAAATGTAATAATGTATTTTAAATAAAGGAAAAGTTTGGTAGAATATAAGGGGTATAAACAGGGAACAGAGATGGAGATAATTATTTTTAAATTGAACGGGATGAAACAGTTTCGGAGAAAATGAGTAAATTAATTACAATAAAAAGTAATAGGGAATTTCAGAATGTATACAGAAAGGGTAAATACGCGGTTTCAAAATCATTAACGGTTTATATGCTGCCAAATAATTTGGATTTTAACAGGATTGGCATAACGGCAAGTAAAAATTATGGAAAAAGTGTAAAAAGGAACCGTATAAGAAGACTTATAAGGGAAAGCTACCGTGCCATTCATGAAAACCTGAAGACAGGATACGACTTTGTAATAGTGGCGAGAAAAAGAAATGAGAACGATGAACCCAATTTTCATAAAACCTACAGGGAATTGAGATATCTTTTCAAAACGCTGGATGTATTGGACAGGAAGTAATATGAAGACAGTTTTGTTATGGCTGATAAAAATGTACCAGACATATGTATCACCGCTGAAAGGAAAAAGCAGATGCAGATTTTATCCTACATGCTCAGAATATGCATATGAAGCCATAATGATTCATGGACCGCTGAAAGGACTTTTTCTTTCTGTAAAGAGAATTTTGAAATGTCATCCATTCAGTAAAGGAGGATATGACCCTGTCCCGAGGGAAGGAGAATGAATGATGTCTGATGCAATAGCCAGGGTGCTGGGCCGACTATTGTATATTATTTACAAAACAATTGCTTTTCAGAATTACGGGATTGCACTTATTTTATTTACTTTAATTGTAAAATTAATATTGTTGCCATTAACAATAAAACAGATTAGATCTTCGCAGAAAATAAGCGAAATGCAGCCGGAAATAGACAGGATCCAAAAGCGGTACAAAAATGACAAGGAGAAACTTAACCAGGAATTGGCGAAACTATACCAGGAAAAAGGCGTTAATCCGCTGAGCGGGTGTCTTCCGTTGTTTATTCAGTTTCCCATTATTGTGGCCCTTTATTATACAATTCGCAAACCCCTTACATATATGTTAGGGTGGACGAAGGAATTTATCGGGAATATTATTATTAAAATAATGGAGATTCAGCCGCAGTTTTTTCAGGGAAGTCAGTATTCCTTTATAAACCAGTTTGAAAGTGTAAAATCAGATCCTGTGGCTGTGGCTAACCTGTTTGAAAGAAATCCGTACTTTGAAATAAATGTAGTGGATGCAATAAATACCATTCCTGAACTGATGGGGGAAGGAATAGAGAAAATAAGCCTTAATTTTCTGGGAATATTTAATCTTGGTGTAAAGCCGACCTATGACTTTAATTTGATTTTCCAAAATCCTGGACTGTATTTACCGGCTTTGTTCATGGTATTGCTTGCGGTGGCAACTACATTTTTATCAACCAAACTGTCAATGAAACAGATGAACCAGAATTCAAATTCACAGGTAGCCCAGACTAACAATACATTATTGTATTTTGGGCCTATAATGACATTGATTATTGGTTTTCAGGCCCCGGTGGGGTTGGCATTATACTGGACTGTAAGCAATTTGTTCCAAATGGCTCAGCAGTACTTTTTGGACAAATATGTCTATAAAAAGAAGGAGGAATAGCCGGTGCTGGAATATGTTGAAAAAGTTGGGAAAACGGTTGAGGCTGCAATAGAAGAAGCTTTACAGGAGCTTAACATAGAAGAAAAAGATGCAGAGATTCAGATAATAGATGAAGGAAGTAAGGGACTTTTCGGATTAATCGGCGGAAGAAATGCGGTAGTACGGGTTTGGAGAAAAATTGATTATAATAAAATAGTCAGGGATTTTCTTGAGCCTGTTTTCAATGCATTGGGAATTGAAGGAGACCTGGATGTTACGGTTGGGGAAGACAGCATAAATGTTAAGGTAAATGCCGAAGATACTGGTATTTTAATTGGAAGACGAGGAGAGACTCTTGATGCGCTGCAGTACTTGTTGGGGCTTGTGGTGAATAAGTCCAGCGGTAAGTTTATCAGAGTGATTTTCGATGTTGGCAATTACCGCGAAAAAAGGGAAGAAACACTTGAAAAACTGGCAAGAAAGCTTGCAAGCAGGGTGGTAAAGAGTAAAAAGAGCATAACCCTTGAGCCAATGAATCCGTACGAACGGCGGATTATACACTCAACTCTGCAGAACTACAGGAACGTTGAAACATACAGTATAGGTGATGAGCCGAACAGAAAAGTTGTAATAAGGTATAAAAGAGAGCCTAAACAGGTATAAAAATATTGTGAAGTAAAGATGGACGATGGGAAGACCATTGTCCATTTTTAATACAGTGGAAATTAATTGTTTTAAGTGCTAAAATATAGCCTGCTGAAAAGAACAGGTGGTGATTTAAATATATAGAAATACGGATATTCGTGATAATGATACAATTGCTGCCGTGGCAACGGCTGTTGGAAACGCAGGGATATCAATCATCAGAATGAGCGGAAGTGAAGCTTTCAACATAGCTTCAAAAATTTTTAAAGGGAAGGGTAACTTTATGGAATATCCTTCTCATACAATTCGCTATGGAAAAATTGTGGATCCGGAAACCAATGAAGTTATAGACGAAGTTTTGGTTTCAAAAATGGCTGCTCCGAAAACATATACCACTGAAGACGTGGTGGAGATAAACTGCCACGGTGGTTTTGTAACCGCCAGAAGAATTCTCGACTTACTGTTCAGACTGGGGGCAAGGCCTGCTGAACCGGGAGAGTTTACGAAAAGGGCTTTTATTAACGGGCGTATAGATTTGGTCCAGGCAGAAGCCATAATGGACCTGATAGGAGCGGTTACTGAAAAGAGTTCTAAAGCTGCGGTTATGCAGCTTGAGGGAAGACTTTCGGAAAAACTAAACAAGATACGTGAAAGCCTCGTAAATATCCTTGCAAAAATAGAAGTCAACCTGGATTATCCTGAATATGATTTTGAAGAAGTTACAACAAGAGAGTGCGTTCAGGTGATAAACAGTATAAAAGGGGATTTGAAGACCCTGATAGAAAGCTTTGATTACGGAAAGGTGTTAAGAGAAGGATTGAACGTGGCAATTATAGGAAAACCTAATGCGGGAAAATCTTCACTCTTAAACAGGCTTTCGGGGAAGAACAGGGCTATTGTAACCGATATTCCGGGAACGACCAGAGATATTCTGGAGGAGTATGTAAACATCCAGGGACTTCCTGTTAGACTGCTGGACACGGCAGGGTTAAGGGAAACCACTGATGTAGTGGAGAAAATTGGGGTTGAAAAAGCCCTTGAAGTTATAGATACGGCGGATTTAATAATTTTTATGCTTGATGCCCAGACAGGATTTGAAAAAGAAGACAGGGATATCCTTGAAAAGATCAGAAGGTATTATTCAAAAGTCCTGTATGTGGTAAACAAAACCGACAGGCCCGATAAGGAAAAGCTTGAGGAAATTCGGAGAATAATACCCGAAACTATTGAAATTTCGGTTCTTGAGGATTATGGAATAGATAATCTGGAAAAAGCGATTCTTGAATTTGTAAACAAAGCAAGAATAGATACCGACAACCAGATTATTGTAACAAATGCAAGGCATAAAAAGCTTTTAAACGAAGCGCTGGAAAATCTCAATTCTGCTGTTTCGGCGGCAGAAAACGGAATGACTCTTGATTTGATTTCTATGGATATAAAAAATGCTGCCGAGAAAATCGGCTTTATTACAGGACATGAAGTTACCGAAGAAGTTGTAATGAATATTTTTGAAAATTTTTGTATTGGTAAGTAAGAGGGATTTTCAATGGGATTTGTACATGAAGCGTATGACGTTATAGTCATAGGGGCAGGGCATGCCGGTTGTGAGGCTGCTCTTGCGGCAGCGCGCATGGGCGCAAAAACCGCGATATTTACAATGAACCTCGACAGTATTGCGAATATGCCCTGTAATCCTTCCATTGGAGGAACGGCAAAAGGGCATCTGGTCAGGGAAATAGATGCGCTGGGCGGTGAAATGGGAAAGTGTGCCGACAAGACCCTGATTCAGTCAAGAATTCTTAACCGGGCAAAGGGCCCCGCCGTTTACTCATTAAGGGCGCAGATTGACCGGCGTTCTTATCAGCGGGAGATGAAGCATACTCTGGAATGCCAGGAAAATCTTCATCTGTGCCAGGCGGAAGTAGTGGATATAGTTATAAGAAACAATAAAGTTGAAGGCGTAATCACCCATATAGGGTCGTTCTTTCCTGCAAAAGCTGTTGTTTTGACAACAGGTACTTACCTTAAGGGAAAAATTATAATAGGGGATGTTTCATACGAATCCGGGCCGGATGGTTTACTTCCGTCAAACAGGCTGTCTGAAAGTCTTAAAAAATACGGGATACAGTTAAGAAGGTTTAAAACGGGGACACCTCCGAGAATAAACCGAAGAAGTATTGATTTTTCAAAAATGATCGTCCAGCCCGGTGATGATCCGATCGTTCCGTTCTCTTTCGAAACCCAGAAAATTGAAAGGGAACAGGTTCCGTGCTATTTAATATATTCAACCGAGGAAACCCACAGGATAGTGCGGGAAAATCTTCACAGATCACCGCTTTACAGCGGGAAGATTGAGGGAATAGGCCCGAGGTACTGCCCTTCTTTTGAGGACAAAATTGTAAAGTTTGCCGACAAGGAGCGGCATCAGATCTTTGTAGAACCGATGGGACTGGACACAGAAGAAATTTATCTGCAGGGATTTTCCACAAGCATGCCTGAAGATGTCCAGCATGCGATGGTAAGAAGCCTTCCCGGGCTTGAAAATGCCCAGATTATGAGATATGCCTACGCGATTGAATATGACTGCATAGATCCCACTTGTCTTAAATTATCGCTGGAATTCAAAGATATAGAAGGGCTTTTTTCTGCAGGACAGATAAACGGCAGTTCGGGGTATGAGGAAGCGGCGGCACAGGGAATTATTGCAGGTATAAACGCAGCTTTAAAGGTACAGGGCAAGGAACCGTTAATACTTGACAGATCCCAGGCATATATTGGTGTTTTAATTGACGATCTGGTGACAAAGGGAACAAACGAACCGTACCGTATGATGACTTCGCGCGCAGAATACCGTCTGCATCTGAGGCAGGACAACGCTGACGCGCGCCTGACTCCGATAGGGTACAAACTTGGGCTTATCAGTGAGGAAAGATACCAAAGATTTCTTGAAAAGCAGAAAGCAATAGAGGATGAAATAGAAAGGCTTAAGAGAAAAATAGTTCCTCCAAGTGATGAAGTTAATGAATTTCTGGACAAATATAACAGTTCCAGGATAAAAAGCGGCGTCAAACTTTATGATTTACTGAAAAGGCCGGAAATCACATATGATATTTTGAAGGAAATTGACAGGGATATGCCTGATCTTCCCAAACCTGTGACAGAGGAAGTGGCTATCCGTATTAAATATGAGGGATATATTGCAAAGCAGATGCAGCAGATAGAGCAGTTCAAGAAGATGGAGGAAAGGTTGTTACCCGAGGATATAAATTATGAGGAAATTCATGGCCTCAGACTGGAAGCAAGGCAAAAACTGTCAAAATACAGACCGAGATCATTGGGACAGGCATCCAGGATATCAGGTGTTTCTCCGGCGGATATATCGGTTCTTGTTATTTATCTGAATGCGAGAAAAGGGAGAAGCGACAATGAAGGCTGAAAATACCGAAATTCTGATTAACGGTTTTGGCTTGTTCGGCATTGAGATCAATGAGGATCAAATAAATGTTTTCAGCAAATATTTTGATATGCTTATTGAATGGAATGAAAAAATTAATTTGACAGCAATAGTTGACGAAAGGGAAGCAGTTATAAAGCATTTTGTTGATTCGGTTTCGGTTATTCCTTTTTTCCCTGAAAATGCATCAAGCCTTATAGATGTGGGAACCGGGGCGGGTTTTCCCGGCATTCCCATAAAAATTGTAAGAAACGATATTAACGTTACCCTTCTGGATTCTCTTGAAAAGAGAGTACGTTTTTTGAACGCCGTAATAAAGGAAACAGGCCTGACAGGAATTGACGCATTTCATGGCAGGGCTGAAGACTTCGGACGGGACGAAAAATTCAGGGAACGTTATGATATTGGTATTGCCCGGGCTGTATCCTCATTACCCGTATTATGTGAATATGTCATGCCCTTTGTGCGCGTAGGCGGATATTTCATTGCGATGAAGGGTGCGAATGTCATGGATGAACTTGCGGAAAGCAAAAAGGCCGTATCTGTTCTTGGTGGAGAAATAGAAGAGGTGAAGAATTTTACATTACCTTTTGATAATTTGGAACGAAATGTAGTTTTGATAAAAAAATTAAGACAAACACCGACAGGTTACCCGAGGAAGAGCGGCAAACCTGCAAAATCACCTATTAAATAACCTCGAAATCCTTTATTTTCAAGGGTTTTATGCGATCGATTCTTTTTTTTGAAAAAAGGAAATGTAAAGTCAGCGGCGAATAAAGACCTATAGGTAGTTACCAAAAATTTTCATATTAACAAAAGAAAATTTAGTAAGGAAGGTGCCGTTATGACTTTACATGAGAGATTGCTTTTTAATCGATCCGAAAAAAAGTCCGATCAGAAAAAAATAACTTATATTCCCATTGATAAAATAAGACCAAATCCGTATCAGCCCAGAAGAAATTTTGACCAGGCTTCTCTTGAGGAACTATGTAATTCCATTAAGGAATACGGCGTAATTCAGCCGATAAATGTTCGCAAAACACCGTCAAATTATTACGAGCTTGTATCGGGCGAAAGAAGGCTCAGGGCCTCCATAATGGCAGGCCTGAAAGAGATACCTGCAATCATTATTGACGTAAATGAGGATGATTTGGCAATAATGGCCTTAATAGAAAACCTGCAGCGGGAAGACCTTGGATATTGGGAAGAAGCGGAAGGCTACAGAAACCTTATAAAAGAACATGGACTGACGCAGGAAGAACTGGCTCAGAAACTGGGAAAAAGCCAGTCTACAATAGCCAATAAAATTAGATTATTGAGACTTTCACCGATGGTAAGGAAAATCCTTACCGACCATAAACTTACCGAGCGCCACGCAAGGGCTTTACTGAAACTGCCGGATGAACAGCTTCAGCTTAAAGTTCTTCAGAAAGTAATTGAAAAAGATCTGAATGTGAAAAAGACAGAAGAACTTGTACAAAAGGTTCTTGACAAATATACAAATCCCCAGGTACAGGACAATGAGAAGAAAATCAGCCACATGATTAAGGATATAAGGATATTTGTCAACACAATAAAACAGGCGATTGAAATGATGAAGAAAGCGGGCGTAAATGCGAAAGCAGCGCAGATAGACAGGGGAGAATTCGTTGAATTTATCGTAAGAATTCCGAAAAAGGATCATTCCCTGAAAAAGGCACAATGATACGTTAGGTGAAAAAACAGGTATATATGGTCTTTGAAAGAGGCACTTCCAATTCCGCTGGAAGTGCTTTTATGCTTTATTACAATATAACGGGGTGTAGACAGAAAATTAAAACTTTATTAAAATAGGAGAAGATGTGTAAATGTGATTGCCATTATACAAATATTGTGGGAAAAATTTCTATATCAGTAAGAAATATCTTGCATAAACCATTCATGCCCGGTTTTGCAGATTAAAATCTCATTTGGAAGGGAGCTCATTTTAATGTCGGACATCAAGAATTCTCCGGAAAATATGGAAAGTGGCATTATACCGGTTGATATTGAAGCCGAAATGAAACAATCTTTTATTGATTACGCAATGAGCGTAATCGTAGACAGAGCGCTGCCCGATATCAGAGACGGCCTGAAACCGGTACACAGAAGAATACTTTACACTATGCATATTTCCGGATTTACACCAGATAAACCTTACAGAAAATCGGTTGCGACGGTCGGTGAAACGTTGAAAAGCTTTCACCCTCATGGAGATGCTGCGGTTTATGACAGCCTTGTAAGGCTTGCCCAGGATTTTACAATGAGATATCCTCTTATTGACGGCCATGGCAATTTCGGTTCGATAGACGGTGATGCTCCGGCTGCAATGAGGTACACCGAGGCCAGGCTCCAGAAAATTGCGTTGGAGATGTTAAGGGATATAAACAAGGATGCCGTTGATTTTAAACCGAATTTTGATGATCATGATGTGGAGCCTGTTGTACTGCCTTCCAGATTTCCAAACTTGCTGGTTAACGGTTCGTCGGGTATAGCGGTTGGAATGGCTACAAATATACCGCCCCATAATTTGTGCGAGGCTATAGACGCAATTGTTTATATGATAGATCATCCTGATGCCGATATTCCCGAACTGATGGAATACATCAAGGGTCCCGATTTCCCGACCGGCGGTATAATCATTGGAAAAAAGGGGATTTACGATGCGTATACCACCGGCAAAGGTCGCATTATTGTAAGGGCCGTTACCGAAATAGAAACATATTCGGGAAACAGGCAAAGAATAGTTGTAACTGAGCTTCCGTACCAGGTCAATAAGGCAAGGCTTCTTGAGAAAATTGCAAGTCTTGTTAAGGAAAAACGTATAGAAGGTATTTCGGATTTGAGGGACGAATCCGACAGGGAAGGAATACGTATTGTCATAGAATTGAAAAAAGATACCAATGCAAATGTAGTGTTGAATCAATTGTTCGTTAATACTCAGCTTCAGGATACTTTCAATGTGAATATGCTTGCCCTTATTCAGCTGCCTGACGGGAAGTTTGAACCGAAAGTAGTAAACCTTAAGGAAATGATTTATTATTATATTCAGCACCAGCGGGACGTGATAAGGCGCAGGACAAAGTATGACCTGGAAAAAGCCGAAGCAAGGGCACATATATTGGAAGGTCTTAAAATAGCGTTGGACCATCTGGATGAGGTTATAAACATAATCCGCCAGTCGCATACTGAAAACCAGGCTAAAGAAAAACTTACGGAACGGTTCGGGCTTAGTGAGAAACAGTCCCAGGCGATTGTAGACATGAGACTGGGACGTCTTACGGCCCTGGAACGGGAAAAAATTGAAGAGGAATACAATGAACTGCTTAAAGAAATAGCACATTATAGGGAAATTCTTGAAAAACCTGAGCTGGTAGACGCCATTATCAAGGAAGAGCTTATTGAAATCAGGAATAAATACGGTGATGAAAGGCGCACAAAAATAACCAATGACGATGAGGATATTGTCATCGAGGATTTAATTGACAACACCGACATAGTAATCACTCTTACCCATTACGGGTATATCAAAAGAACTTCGGTGGATGAGTATAAAATTCAGAAACGCGGCGGAAGGGGAGTTATGGGCCTCACTACACGGGAAGATGACTTTGTTACAAGCATATATACCGCCACAACTCATCATTTGCTGCTTTTCTTTACAAACAGAGGCAAGGTATATAAGTTGCGTGCATGGGACATCCCCGAGGCCGGCCGTCATGCAAAAGGAACCGCCATTGTAAATCTCCTTGAACTGGAGCCCGGTGAGAAGGTATCAGCCGTTATTCCAATCACCGGTGAAGAAAAGGATATGTTCCTGTTTATGGCAACCCGTCAGGGTATGGTTAAGAAAACGCCGCTTGAGCAGTTTGAAAACATACGGAAAGGCGGTTTGATTGCGGTAACGCTGAAAGAAGGGGATGAACTGATTGAGGTCCGCCTGACTGACGGCAATGACGATGTCATATTGATCACGAAAAACGGTATGTCCATTCGCTTCCCTGAAAGCGATGTCCGTCCGATGGGAAGGAATTCACAGGGAGTAATAGGCATAAAACTGAGTGACGACGATGAAGTGATATCCATGCTCAGATACACTGAAAACACCACATTACTTGTCGTAACCGAAAACGGTTTCGGAAAAAGAACAGACATAGAAGAATACAAGGTTCAGAACAGGGGAGGAAAAGGAATTCTTACGTATAAAGTAACCGAAAAAACAGGTTTTGTTGTTGGTGCAAAATTGGTTGATGATCAGGATGATATTTTACTTGTTAATACCGATGGAAACATAATTCGCCTACATGTAGGTGAAATAAGCATATTAAGCCGTGTTACCCAGGGCGTGACTTTGATGAAGACGGCAGAAGGAAGCAAGGTTGTTTCTGTTGCCCGCATAACCAGAGAAATGAATGATGATGACGAGGAAGAATAGTATAAATTATGAAAGACCCCATCAATTCAAAAGTGATGGGGTTTTGTTTTCAGAATTTAAATAAAGACAGAATAAATTTACCGTTGATTTGTATAATATTTTTATGGCGTTTTTGTAAATTTTACTGTCGTCTAAATTATTGACAAACCTTCGGACAAGTGGTAAGATGAAAAAGCTGTCGCTGACGAAAAGCGGAGCAGCGGGATTGAAAACGAAATACATTAAAGGAAAGACAATTTAGCGTATTCGCAAGAGACAGAAAATGGTAAACATAAAGGCTTGACAAAACATAAAGGATATGTTAAATTAAAAATCCCGTTGCTGAGGCGGCGGAAGCGAAGAATATCACGAAAAGTTAACATAAAGCACTTGACAAAAGATAAGAGACGTGATAAACTAAGAATCCGCCACGGGGAAGACGGCGAAGGCAAGGACAGCGGAAGTGGCAGAGCCGACGGGTAGTTGGAACCGGACATTGAAAATTGAACAGTGCAAGACGAATCCGTTAAGAACTTTGAGACTCTGTGTAACAGAGCTAGAGGGAAACCATCGGATTAGACGGTAAGAAGTTTAATTTGAGGGTTTGATCCTGGCTCAGGACGAACGCTGGCGGCGTGCCTAACACATGCAAGTCGAACGGGATCCGTGTTACGGAGGTCTTTGGACCGAAGTGGCATGGTGAGAGTGGCGGACGGGCGAGTAACGCGTGAGCAACCTGCCCTATGCTGGGGGATAACACCGGGAAACCGGTGCTAATACCGCATAAGACCACAGTGACGCATGTCACAGTGGTAAAAGCTGAGGCGGCATAGGATGGGCTCGCGTCCGATTAGCTAGTTGGTAGGGTAACGGCCTACCAAGGCGACGATCGGTAGCCGGACTGAGAGGTTGGCCGGCCGCATTGGGACTGAGACACGGCCCAGACTCCTACGGGAGGCAGCAGTGGGGAATATTGCGCAATGGGGGAAACCCTGACGCAGCGACGCCGCGTGGAGGAAGAAGGCCTTTGGGTTGTAAACTCCTTTGATCGGGGACGAAGATGACGGTACCCGAAGAACAAGCCACGGCTAACTACGTGCCAGCAGCCGCGGTAATACGTAGGTGGCGAGCGTTGTCCGGAATTACTGGGTGTAAAGGGCGTGTAGGCGGGGTGCCAAGTCAGGTGTGAAATACCGGGGCTTAACCTCGGGGGTGCATCTGAAACTGGTGCTCTTGAGTGCCGGAGAGGAAAGCGGAATTCCCAGTGTAGCGGTGAAATGCGTAGATATTGGGAGGAACACCAGTGGCGAAGGCGGCTTTCTGGACGGTAACTGACGCTGAGGCGCGAAAGCGTGGGGAGCAAACAGGATTAGATACCCTGGTAGTCCACGCTGTAAACGATGGATACTAGGTGTAGGAGGTATCGACCCCTTCTGTGCCGTAGTTAACACAATAAGTATCCCACCTGGGGAGTACGGCCGCAAGGCTGAAACTCAAAGGAATTGACGGGGGCCCGCACAAGCAGTGGAGCATGTGGTTTAATTCGAAGCAACGCGAAGAACCTTACCAGGGCTTGACATCCCCCTGACGGATGTAGAGATACATCTTCTCCGCAAGGAGCAGGGGAGACAGGTGGTGCATGGTTGTCGTCAGCTCGTGTCGTGAGATGTTGGGTTAAGTCCCGCAACGAGCGCAACCCTTGTCGTTAGTTGCCAGCAGTAAGATGGGCACTCTAACGAGACTGCCGGCGAGAAGTCGGAGGAAGGTGGGGATGACGTCAAATCATCATGCCCCTTATGTCCTGGGCTACACACGTGCTACAATGGCGACTACAGAGGGAAGCAAATCCGCGAGGAGGAGCAAATCCCGAAAGGTCGTCCCAGTTCGGATTGCAGGCTGCAACTCGCCTGCATGAAGCCGGAATTGCTAGTAATGGCAGGTCAGCATACTGCCGTGAATACGTTCCCGGGCCTTGTACACACCGCCCGTCACACCATGAGAGCTGGCAACACCCGAAGCCGGTAGCCTAACCGAGAGGGGGGCGCCGTCGAAGGTGGGGTCAGTGATTGGGGTGAAGTCGTAACAAGGTAGCCGTATCGGAAGGTGCGGCTGGATCACCTCCTTTCTAAGGGGACAGGCTTACTGCTAAAAGCAGTAAAGCCAATCCAGGTCGGTCGGGTTCGTCAATGCACTGTTTAATTTCCAGTGTCCGGTATAAAAGTGTTTGGACATTGGTTTTAGCGGGTATTATATATTGACAACATAAGATAAAGATGATATAATTTATATCCGCGATTGGATAAATAATGGGCTCATAGCTCAGACGGTTAGAGCGCACGCCTGATAAGCGTGAGGTCGATGGTTCGATTCCATTTGAGCCCACCATATCCGAAATTTATTACAAAGACCAGGGACCAAATCAAAACTTCAATGGTATAACAGTAACGGGAACCTGGTATTTGTAACCAATAGATATTAAGTACCTTGAAAACTGTATAATGCTGAAGCTGGTGGTAACGAGCGGAGGTAACGGAGCCTGAGAAGGTGAAGTTACGGAAGCGAGTTACAATTTCTTAGGGAAGACCGCTCACTTGGGGGTTGATTAGACAACCCTGAAGAGAAGGCCGAAGAGGTCAAGCTACTAAGAGCACAGGGTGGATGCCTAGGCACCAGGAGCCGATGAAGGACGTGGTAAGCTGCGAAAAGCTGCGGTGAGGCGCAAACAGCCGTTGACCCGCAGATGTCCGAATGGGGGAACCCACCTGAGGTAAATGCTCAGGTATCCGTACATGAATACATAGTGTACGGAGGGGAGACGCAGGGAACTGAAACATCTAAGTACCTGCAGGAAAAGAAATCAACCGAGATTCCGCGAGTAGTGGCGAGCGAAAGCGGAGGAGGCCAAACCGTATGAGGTAACTCATGCGGGGTTGTGGACTGGCATAATGATCGCGGAGCATAGCAGAATGAGCGGCTGGAAAGCCGAGACCGTAGAGGGTAACAGTCCCGTATGCGAAATGCGAAGCGACAGGCCAGGATCCGGAGTACCACGAGGCACGAGGAACCTTGTGGGAAGCAGGGGGGACCACCCTCCAAGCCTAAATACTACCTGGTGACCGATAGTGGAGGAGTACCGTGAGGGAAAGGTGAAAAGAACCCCGGGAGGGGAGTGAAAGAGAACCTGAAACCCTGTGTTTACAAGCAGTCGGAGAGCGTTAAAGCTCGACGGCGTACTTTTTGTAGAACGGTCCGGCGAGTTACATTGCAAGGCGAGGTTAAGTACCTTAAGGTACGGAGCCGAAGGGAAACCGAGTCCGAATAGGGCGTATAGTCTTGCGGTGTAGACCCGAAACCGGGTGACCTACCCATGACCAGGTTGAAGCGGGAGTAAAGTCTCGTGGAGGACCGAACCCACTGACGTTGAAAAGTCATGGGATGAGTTGTGGGTAGCGGTGAAATTCCAATCGAACCCGGAGATAGCTGGTTCTCCCCGAAATAGCTTTAGGGCTAGCCTCAGGTTAGTCTATCGGAGGTAAAGCACTGACTGGACTAGGGGCCTTACCGGGTTACCGAATCCTATCAAACTCTGAATGCCGAATAGACGATGCCTGGGAGTCAGACTATGGGGGATAAGCTTCATAGTCGAGAGGGGAACAGCCCAGACCGCCGACTAAGGTCCCAAAATCACAGCTAAGTGGGAAAGGATGTGGGCTTGCTAAGACAACTAGGATGTTGGCTTAGAAGCAGCCATTCATTCAAAGAGTGCGTAACAGCTCACTAGTCGAGTGAGCCTGCGCCGAAAATTTAACGGGGCTAAGCTGTGTACCGAAGTTGCGGATCCAGAGATGGGTGGTAGGGGAGCGTAGTGTACGGGCAGAAGCATGACCGAAAGGACATGTGGACCGTACAGTAGTGAGAATGCCGGAATGAGTAGCGAAAGTGAAGTGAGAATCTTAACCGCCGAAAGTCTAAGGTTTCCTGGGGAAGGCTCGTCCGCCCAGGGTAAGTCGGGACCTAAGCCGAGGCCGGAAGGCGTAGGCGATGGACAACAGGTTGAAATTCCTGTACCACCGTTACCCGATTGAGAGAAGGGGTGACGCAGGGAGATAGAGTGAGCGAGCTGATGGAATAGCTCGTCCAAAGGGAATAGGTAGTCCGGTAGGCAAATCCGCCGGACGTTCCGAAGCCCTGAAGGGGAGGGAAAATAAAGTACCGAAGCACTCGACTCTGCACTGACAAGAAAAGCCTCTATCGAGGGTAAAGGTGCCCGTACCGCAAACCGACACAGGTAGACGAGGAGAGAATCCTAAGGCGAGCGGGAGAAGCGTTGTTAAGGAACTCGGCAAATTGACCCCGTAAGTTCGCGAGAAGGGGTGCTCGAAGGTGAAAGCCGGAGAGCCGCAGAGAAATGGCCCAAGCAACTGTTTACCAAAAACACAGGTCTCTGCCAAATCGAAAGATGAGGTATAGGGGCTGACGCCTGCCCGGTGCTGGAAGGTTACGGGGAACCGTTAGCGGAAACGCGAAGCGGTGAACTTAAGCCCCAGTAAACGGCGGCCGTAACTATAACGGTCCTAAGGTAGCGAAATTCCTTGTCGGGTAAGTTCCGACCCGCACGAATGGCGTAATGACTTGGGCACTGTCTCGACAACGCGCCCGGTGAAATTGTAGTACTCGTGAAGATGCGAGTTACCCGCGACTAGACGGAAAGACCCCATGGAGCTTTACTGTAGCCTGATACTGTATTTCGATATCTCATGTACAGGATAGGAGGGAGGCTGAGAAGCCGGGACGCCAGTTCTGGTGGAGCCGACGGTGGGATACCTCTCTTGAGATATTGAAGTACTAACCAGATACCATGAAACTGGTATTGGGACACTGTCAGGTGGGCAGTTTGACTGGGGCGGTCGCCTCCCAAAGGGTAACGGAGGCGCCCAAAGGTTACCTCAGCACGGTTGGAAATCGTGCGAAGAGTGTAAAGGCATAAGGTAGCCTGACTGTGAGACAGACGTGTCGAGCAGGCACGAAAGTGGGGCTTAGTGATCCGGCGGTAGAGAGTGGAACTTGCCGTCGCTCAACGGATAAAAGCTACCCTGGGGATAACAGGCTTATCTCCCCCAAGAGTCCACATCGACGGGGAGGTTTGGCACCTCGATGTCGGCTCATCGCATCCTGGAGCTGAATTCGGTTCCAAGGGTTCGGCTGTTCGCCGATTAAAGCGGTACGCGAGCTGGGTTCAGAACGTCGTGAGACAGTTCGGTCCCTATCTGTCGCGGGCGTAGGATATTTGAAGGGAGCTGTCCCTAGTACGAGAGGACCGGGATGGACGAACCTCTGGTGCACCAGTTGTCACGCCAGTGGCACAGCTGGGTAGCCAAGTTCGGAAGGGATAAACGCTGAAGGCATCTAAGCGTGAAGCCCCCCCTAAGATGAGATATCCCACCGAAAGGGTAAGACCCCATGTAGACTACATGGTAGATAGGCCAGGGGTGTAAGTGCAGCGATGCACTGAGCTGACTGGTACTAATAGGTCGAGGGCTTGACCAAAGAAGGCTTTCCGAGGAAGCCGGCGGTAGGCATTATACAGTTTTGAGGGTACTTATATGTACCTTAAAAATTAAAAATTTCCGGTGACAATGACGGAGAGGAAACACCTGTTCCCATTCCGAACACAGAAGTTAAGCTCTCCAGTGCCGATGATACTTGGGTGGAAACGCCCTGGGAAAGTAGGTCGTTGCCGGAATTTTATGAAAGCCTTGTGGTTATCTGCCGCAAGGCTTTTTTCGTGTTAAGATTTTTATCAGACTTAAGGCTTTTGTTTTCGTAATATGAAATGACAGTTTGTGAAATTTTTGACCCAGAAAGGTCATATTTAATTTTATGGGTGATGACTTTATGATACATATAGAAAACCTGTATAAGGTATACAGGAATGGTTCAATATCGGTTGAAGCATTAAAAGGCATAAATCTTCATGTGGATGAAGGCGAGTTTGTGGCCATAATGGGGCCTTCGGGGTCGGGAAAGTCAACACTGATGAATATTATCGGTTGTCTTGATAGAATGACATCAGGGATGTATACTTTGAATAATATTGATATATCAAAGCTGTCTGCTTATGAGCTTGCGAAAATAAGAAACCACCAAATAGGATTTGTTTTTCAGACATTTAATCTTTTGCCGAGAATGACTGCACTGAAAAATGTGGAGCTTCCGATGATTTATGCAGGAGTACCGGCTAAAAAACGCCGTGAAAGGGCAATTGAAGCCTTGGCGAAGGTTGACCTGCTTGAAAGAATGAACCATCGGCCGAATGAACTTTCGGGGGGTCAGCGTCAAAGGGTTGCAATAGCCCGTGCCCTCGTAAACAATCCAAGTATCATCCTTGCGGATGAACCTACCGGTAACCTTGACAGCAAATCTGGTGAGGAAATCATGAGTGTTTTCCAGAAGCTCAACCGCGAAGGCGTTACAATAGTATTGGTTACCCATGAACCCGATATAGCGCAGCATACTAAAAGAGTCGTGACTTTCAGAGACGGAAAAATTATAAGCGACGAACCGGTGAAAAACCCTGTGGATGCCGAAAGTGTCCTGAAAACAATGGTGGAAAAGAACATTATATATCAGTGATTGAATTGGAGGTATCAGCCATGTATGAGAACGCTGAGACAAGTAAGTCGATAGAAGAGGCCATACCCGAACGCATGAACATATTTCAGAGGCTTGGCAGTCTTCTGTTCAGCCCGAAAAAGCTTTTTTCCTATACGGCTAAAAGGCCGACACTGCTGTTTCCTTTGATTGTTGTTTGTATTCTTAGGGCACTGGGTCAGGTACTTACGATGGATCAGTTTTACCGGCAGTACATGGATATAGTTTACAATATGGGGAAAAATACCGGCAATCAGATTCCAATGGACCAGATAGAAAACCTTGCGAGGGGAATGTCAATTGCAAATGTTTTTTTGAGCCCTGTTTCCTCTGTGTTTGAGTGGCTTATACTGACACTGATTTTATATCTGATATTCCGCCTGGCAAAATGTGAAAAGGGGCTTAAAAAGTATTTTTCAATGATGGCTTATATCATGATCATACCTTCCGTTGGAGGGGTATTAAACGCGCTTTACATATATTTCACCGGTGATTATATGCTTACAATGGTAACAAGCCTTGCATCGCTGCTGAATGCTGATACCGTAAGTAATTTTGTCTATGGCATAGCGTCACAGATTGAAGTTTTCAATATCTGGACATATGTTCTGTATGGTATCGGTTTTACTTATACGGGTGGCGTGCAAAAACGGTTGGCTTATATTATTTCGGCTGCCGTTTTTATAGCCGTTACACTTGTTTTGGGAGGCTCTTTCACTTTATCGGCCGACGTAGCAGGTTTGTATAAATAGCATTATAAAACATTCGCTGAAAAGGGGCTATGGACGATATGAAAAAGAAGACTGTAGCAATTACTGTTTTGGTGATCGCAATAATTGCGTTAATGATTTTTTTAAACTTGAATAAAAACAACGATTTGACTGTGTCTTCCGGGGTGATTTCGAAAAAGAATGCAATTTCGGTTAAGGCAACTACTATAGAAACCGGCACAATTTCTTCGTATGTGTCGGCTCCGGGTCAGGTAAAGGAAGTAAATAAAGCTCAGATATTTTTTGACACTCCTTTAAGGGTTCTGAATGTGTTTGTTGATAAATATGATCTTGTCCAGGAAGGAGACAGGCTGGTGGAACTGGATGTTTCCACACTGACCGACGAGTTGGAAAGGCTGAAAATACAGAAGGAGATTCAGTCCATTACATTGAAAAAACTTGAATCGGGACAAAACCTTCTTTCTCTTGAGACAAATCTGGCATCTGCGAGAAATGCCTATACAAGGGCCGAAGATGCTTATAATTCCGCTCTTGAGGAATATAACAAGCAGCTGAAACTTTATGAAAGCGGCGTTATTTCAGAAGCGCAGCTGAAACAGTATGATCAGGCTTTGAAGGATGCCAAATCAGCTCTGGACAACGCGCAAATAAACCTGGAATCTGCCGAAAAATCGTATGATTCCAGCGTCAGCAGCCATGATTTGGACATTCAGGCTCAAGTAAAAAATGTAGAACTTTTGAGCAGGCAGATTGCCGAAATTGAAAGAAAGCTGAGTAAAATTAAAAGCCTTGAAAAATCTCCCATTACGGGGTATGTAACTGAGATTTACCTGACGGAGGGTGGCTATACCGTCACAGGGCAGCCCGCTTTCACGATAATTGACAGTCAGAACCTGGAAATATCTGCCACGGTAGATGAGTACAACTCAAAAGATATTTTACCCGGGCAAAAAGTAAGGATTACCGGTGATGCACTGGGTGAAAATGTGGAACTTGCGGGAGAGGTGATTTCGGTCGCGCCTGTTGCGACGAAAGTGCAGTCCACCAGTGGAACCCAGACGGTAATTGAAGTTATAATTGAACCAAAGGAAGGTTTTGACGTTTTAAAACCCGGTCTGAACGTCGACTGTGAAATTATTACCCATGAAAAAAGCGGCATACCGGTGGCCGAGTTCAATATTTTCCTTGAGGACAAGGACAAGAACCAGTATGTAATGTTAATTGACAAAGACAATATGACTGTTCATCAGAAATATGTCACATTGGGAATTTACTCCGACATGCTGGTTGAAATAATGGACGGGCTGGAACCGGGAGATATGGTCGTTGTCGATCCTCAGCCCAGTCTTAAAGACGGTGACAGAGTAAAGGTTGTGGAATAGGGTATGCTTTGGATTGAATTGTTTAAACAGGCGTTTGACAGCTTGAAAGCAAACAAGTTGAGATCCTTTCTCACAATGCTGGGAATTGTAATGGGAGTTTTTTCGGTTATAGCAATCATGGCACTGGGAAATGCGACTGAAAACTATATCGCAAGCCAGTTTGAGAAAATTGGTGCCAATACATACAACATATACTACAAGGAAACCAGTTTATCCGAGGATGAATGGCTTACGGTGAAGGATATCGACCTGCTTGTGGATAATATTCCTGAAATAAAGAATATAACCACACTGGTGCAGGGGTTAGGCGAGCTGAGAATAGGCAAGGATGCCAGGACCGCTCTTATCAATGGCGTAACGTCCCAGTACAAGAATTTTACCGTATTGGATTTTGCAGCGGGCAGGTTTATAAGCAGTTTTGACGATAAGGCAAAGGCAAAAGTCATTGTTGTGGATGAAAATTTTGCAAAACGGTATTTTAACAAAACCGACATTGTGGGCGAAACGGTAAATTTAAAAGTAAACCGGTACAATATAAAAGTAAAGATAATCGGAGTATTAAAAGTTGAAGACAACATTCTCAGCAGCATGGCAAGCGATCAGATTCCGGCGGTGGTTTATATGCCTGTTTCTACGCTGCAGTCTTTAACAGGCAGGGAGATGCTTGACTCAATTATATTCTCGCTGCAGCCGAATGTAAATAAAGAGCGTGTTACAAAAAATATAACCGAATTACTTGAAAGATCGCGGCGTAAGGAGGATCTGTATTATATTCAGTCGGTTGAAGACGTTCAAAGGCTGTTTTCGGATGTGGTTGGTGTCATTACTTCGGTATTGCTTGTTATTGCCGTTATCACCCTTATAGTCGGCGGTATAGGAATTATCAACATTCTTCTTGTATCGGTTACCGAAAGAATACGGGAAATCGGTATACGTAAGGCTTTGGGGGCACAGAAAAGCAGCATAGTCATGCAGTTTTTGCTGGAATCCATCATTATGACAAGTACTGCCGGAATTATAGGAATAATACTTGGCGTTATAGCCGGTAATGTGCTCTCATCCCTTGTGAAAATTCCTCCGGCCGTGGATGTTCCGGCCATAATATATTCTTTTGCCATATCGGTGGTATTAGGTTTGATTTTCGGTGTTTATCCCGCCAAAAAGGCAGCGGATCTTGATCCCATTGAAGCTCTTCGGTACGAATAGTACACTGGGTAAATTTTTACCCGGTGTACTTATGCCGCCTTTTTATGGAAATGGCATAAAACACTACAAATTAATTTAAAATCTGATATAATATGATTGGTTTGTTTTATTAATCTCTGATTTCGGTCATTATGGTGATATAAAGTACGCTGATTTTTCCTATTAATACAAAAAAGTGGGTGTAATACCATGAGAAGAAAAATTCTGATAGTGGACGATGAAAAAAATATTGTGGATATACTTAAATATAATCTCAAAAAAGAGGGGTTTGACACCGTTGAAGCCTATGACGGAAAACAGGCTTTGGAAATGGTAGAGCGTGAAAAGCCCGATTTAATTCTTCTTGATATTATGCTTCCCGAATATGACGGATTTACGGTATGTAAAAAAATAAGACAGACGCTGAATACCCCGATTTTGATGCTGACAGCAAGAGAAGAGGAAGTGGACAAGGTTTTAGGCCTTGAACTCGGTGCGGACGATTACATAACAAAACCATTCAGTCCGCGGGAGCTGATGGCGCGGGTCAAGGCAAATTTACGTCGTGTGGCTGATGACAATAAGCAGGTAACACAAAATGAAGTGATTGTATGCGGAGATTTGACGATTGATGTGAATCGTTATGAGGTAAGGCGCGGTAGTGATGTTATTGAACTGACACTGAGGGAATTTGAACTGGTTAAGTTCCTTGCGTCGCAGAAAGGGCAGATTTTTACAAGGGAGAATCTGCTTGAAAAAGTCTGGGGATATGAATATTACGGAGATGTACGGACTGTGGATGTTACGATAAGAAGGCTGAGGGAAAAGCTTGAAAAGATCCCCAGTAAACCTGAGTACATACTTACTAAGCGTGGTGTTGGCTATTATTTCAATCCCGCCGTTTAAAATTGCAGCCTTAAAACCGGTTTTTGGTTAATTAACACTGCCGGCCTTTCATTTTTAAAAATCCGGGGGAAATAATGTTTTCTGGAAGTTTGCAGTGGAGACTTGTGTTTATAATCGTAGCCATCACCTTTGTTTTAATGTCGGTGATTTGGGTTTTTTTGAATTACAAGGTTGACGATATTTTCTACAATGATTTTAAAAAGTCGATATCAGACAACTATGCCACTCTTAACATTAGTGAAAAGATGACCTGTAGAGAACTTCTTGATCGTTTTCAGGAGGATCCCGTTATTTTAAGCCAGTTTATCAGCAGTCTTAAAAGCTATACCATTATAAAAGACGGAACTTATGAAATTGTATATTCCTCCGACATATGGTATCAGGAGGATAAAACCGGTTTTCGGAATGAGATAATGAAATCCCGCAATTTAATGGCTGTTATGGCAGGCGCAAGCGAAGGAAAAGGGAAATATCTTACAAAGTCATCCAAAGGCGACTTTTATGATTACGTGATTCGACAGCCATTAATTGACGGAGACTATATTTTGTTTTTTAAATACAATCGTTCTCAGGCTCTTTCGATTATAAGCGAATTCAGTCAGGTTATTGTGTCGGGGATGTTTATTGCCGTGGCGGTAACCATTGTCATAGGGATTTTGCTTTCAAAAACCATTACACGGCCGATAATTGATATAATTCATAAAGCCGAGAACATTACTTCCGGTGATTTCGGACAGGTTCTGGAAGTTAAGTCGGACGACGAAATAGGCAAACTTACCAGTACTTTTAACTATATGGAAACCCAGCTCAGGAATATGCTTAATGAGCTGTCAAATGAGAAAAACAAATTTGAAATGATAATTAACTATATGACCGACGGCATTATAGCTTTCAACAAGGACGGGTTTATAATTCATATTAATTCCGCCGCTCTCTCGGTCCTTGAAATGGAACAGTGTTCCCTCACCTTTCCGGGAATTATGGATAGGCTTGGCCTTAAATATGAGCTGTCCGACCTGCTTAAAAGGGAAAATCTTTCGGAAATCAGCGAAAACGTGAGAATAAAGGACAAATTTTTCAGAGTTCAGTTTGCATCCTTTACCGACAAGGAAAATAACGTGGAAGGGCTGATTACCGTTCTGCAGGATTATACCGAACAGATGAAACTTGACAATATGCGCAAGGAGTTTGTTGCGAACGTATCCCATGAACTTAAAACGCCGCTGACGTCAATTAAAAGCTATGCGGAAACGCTGCTTGACGGAGCGCTGGATGACAGGGAAACGGCACGGAGCTTTCTGGAGGTTATCTATTCTGAATCCAACCGAATGGACAGACTGGTAAAGGATTTGTTGCTCCTGTCCAAGCACGACAGCGGTATTAAACTCAATTTGACAAGAATTTCACCGATTGACCTTGTAAACGGTGTTGTGGCAAGAATGAAAATGTCCGCTGACGAAAAGAAACAGACATTAAGCGTGGTGGAAGAGGAAAAAGCTCCTGATATCAACGGCGATGAAGATCGGCTTGAGCAATTGCTGGTAAATGTTATTGGAAACGCAATAAAGTATACACCTGAAAACGGATCAATTACCGTTTATGTGGGCAAGGCCGGCAAAAACGTGTGTATCCGGGTTGTGGACACCGGTATTGGAATTCCTGAAGAGCATCTTGACAGAATATTTGAACGTTTTTACAGGGTTGATAAAGCCCGTTCAAGGCAAATGGGCGGGACAGGCCTTGGTTTGTCGATAGCGAGTGAAATAGTGAAAGCTCATGGCGGTACCATTAAGGCGGAAAGCAAAGTAAACCAGGGAACGGCGATAATAATAACGCTTCCGGGAATTTCTGAGGAGACAAACGGGGAAAATGATGAATGAAACTGAAAAATATCCTGGATAACAGTTTGCGGCTGAATTATGTAATATAAGTAATAGCATTTTAAAAGCGAGGTAATGGATTTGTAATAATTTTAGTTATATAATAAAAATAAGAATATAGTTTTGGTATAAATGGACAATTTATGGGCTCCGTGTTGGAGGGCTGTTTATGCTTAAAAAGTTGACTTTCGTTTTTTTGGTTGTTTCCTTTATGATTGCAGGGGCTCTTGTTTCGATGGCGGATGAAGATGAAGATTTTATATTTTACAGATATACGGTAAACAATGCGATTTATGCTGCCGAAGAGTCTCAGGGAATACCGGAAGAATATTCCCATGAAGCAGTTATTGAGATGTATTCTTCTTTGTTTTTTGACGCCGACAGCAAGTCCGACGTCGAATTTATAAAAGATATTAATATTACAGAAAAAAACGATACAAAGGACAATAACAAAGATTATTCCTTTTCCGCTGTTTTATCGGAGAATGTTCTGCCTGAGGAAGGAAATGCCATTATTCTGATGTTTTTTATAAGACAGGACGATACTTATGAAGAATTAATTCCTCCTGAAGAGATTGATCCTTCACAGTGCAGAATGAAAATGATTGAGCCGATTACTTTGGAGCTTCCCAACGTGGGGGAGGATAATCCAAACCACATAAGGATAATAGTATTTCTTAAAAACAGTTATAAGGAATTAACCCTGGACAATATTCAGATATATGACGCCAAGATTGTTATAAACCAGTTTAATTTCTGGAACACGCTTATAAAGAAATGGTCCGATGCCGTAAATCAGCTGAACAGTGATATTTTTTCAAAATAATTTGAGGAATTGGCATGCGAACATCCAGTCTTGAATTAAAAAAAACCTTTCTGATGATTTTTCTTATAATATTGTCGGTGCTGCAAATGGGAATTCTTTGGACTGAAAAAAATCCGGGAGTTCCCTTTCTGTTTTCATCCCAAAAACTCTGGTACAGCGAAATTGCGGTGGATATTGACAGAGTCAAAGAAAGCTATATAAAACCTGAAAATATAATGGTATCCGACGGTGCAGGAGGGCTGTACTGGAAACTCGACCCGAACGACGGACTTTTTAAAGCCATATGGAATGACTTTAAACAGAGTTATTTAAAGCAAATTTTGGATATTAAACCGACGGCGGGCATTAACCCTTATGAACAGGATTGGTATTCATTAATTAAGATGAAGTGTATAGTAGTTGAGTTCAAAAATCCGATACACTCTGATATCATTCGCTGGATAGTGGACAAGGAGTCCACGTTTTCTACAGATTTGAAACAAATTTATAAAATTGCCATTTTCCCCACCGAAAGCATTAATAACAATGAAAACACTTTGTACGTATATGACGGAAATAATGTCTACAAATTTGTGGTTAAAATTGAACCGGGAAACATGAGAAAGGATGACTACATAAGAGCAATACGAACGATTTATCAGAATGAAAACGTTATTCCGATGAACAGATTAATCTATTTTTATCCCAGCGTGAAAAATGATGACCTGATTGTAAGTCTTGACAAGAACAGTGAAAAAAAGATTTGGGATTTACTTGTCAAGACGCCTGACAAGATAATTCTTAACCGTGACAATGTGGATAAAATAGAGGATTACCTTTTAGGTGATATTTACAAGAGCTCAATGGTGAAAAAATTCGGGGAAGACGGTTCAAGCATTATTTTTTCGGACACGGAAAAGGTTTTGAGGTATTATAAAAACGGGTTTCTGGATTATCAGTACAGAAATAAAAGCATCGGCGATAAAGGTACTGTAAACGAAGCCTTCGAAAAGGCTGTAACTTTTATTGAATACAGAAGGAAACTGATAGAGGGTGTGGATATATTATTAAGCAGCGTGGAAGAAAAAAATGAGAATTACGTATTTACTTTTGACTATGTCATGGACGGAATGGAAGTAAAAATTCTGGATCCGGCGGATCAGACCGTCAAGCCTGCCATAACCATAGTTGCCAACGGCGACCGCGTAGTTGATGTAAAATGGTATATAAAAACCTTTTCAAACAATGACTATTATAACTTTTACAGTCTGTATTTTTTTGATATTTTCCAGAACAAAATGATCGAAAATTATCCTGATTTACAGAACAGTTCAGAAATATACGATATATCAATAATATATATCTGTACTGAAAGCGGCATGAGGGCCGAACCATACTGGGTCATAAAAACCGAAAACCAGGAAGCTTACCTCAGAATGCAGGGAAAAGGAGATTAAAATGGATTGGTCCAGAGCGAAGACGATAATTATTTTCTTACTGGTCTTTCTTAATGTTTTTTTATTTGTAAACATTATTAACGTAAAAAAGAATTTTGATCTGTCGGGTGCATACAGGGCGAATGCTCTTAAAGCGCTGACAGACTCGGGTATTGTAATAGACTGTTCGATACCGTTCAGTAATAAGCCCGTTAAGCGTATAAGTTTTATTGAGAAAGCTAAAAATGTATATACAGAAATGCTCCTGAGCTTAATGGGAATAGAAGATGACGGCGAAGACATACTGACTAAAGATTATCATACCAATGGAAAGCGGCTGAAATTTTATGATGACAAATTTGTTTTCACCGACAGCACCGGCAGTGAGATATTTCCGGTTGAAAACCGAAAAAAACTGGATAAGGCCCTTAAAAACTGGATTCGGAAAAACAAAATTTCAAAAGAAAAATTTGTTCTGGATAATTTATATCAGCAGGATGACGCCATTATTGCCGAATATGTTCAGTTATATAAAAAGATGCCTGTTTTTAACAATAAGATAACGTTTAAGATAAAAAACAAGGCTCTTATTGAGGTTGAAGGAAGCACCAGAATATTTTATGATTTAAAAGCGAACAAAGAAGAAAATGTAGTACCTGCGGAAATTGTTTTATTGACCAACAAGGATAAAATCAACGGTACGATTGAATTAATAGATTTAGGCTATATACTTGCCCAGGAGGATGAATTATACGACACGCCTGTCTGGAGGGTAAGGCTGTCGACGGGTGAATCGGTATTATTTAACGCTTTTACAGGAGAGTGGATAAATTTAAGTTAATTTCATAAAAAAGACAACATGGCGAAGATAAGTGAATGTTTGCAAATACTGATTGAGCTTTAGGAATATATAATGTTATAATATTTTTTGCGTAACATATTCTTTAGTGATTAACTTATTAATGTAACCTATACAAAAGATTAGAAAGCCAGGTGTTGTTTCTTGGAAAAACTGGTGATTTGTGGCCAAAAAAGGCTTGAAGGTGAAGTTTGTGTCAGTGGAGCAAAGAATGCTGCAGTGGCAATACTCCCTGCGACAATTTTATCGGATGGAAAGTGTACAATTGAAAATGTTCCTGATATATTGGACGTAGCTATTTTAAAAGAAATATTGAAAGAGTTGGGAGCCAGCATTAATCAGATAAATGATTCTTCAATTCAGATAGATACGTCAAATATTAATTCCTATGTAGCAAACAACAGTCAGATTGGCAAGCTTCGTGCTTCATATTACCTGATGGGAGCACTTCTCGGAAGATTTAAAAAAGCAATTGTTCCTTTTCCGGGCGGATGTGATTTCGGTGTAAGACCAATCGATCAGCATATAAAGGGATTCGAGGCTTTGGGGGCGAAAGTTGAGATAGAGCACGGAAAGGTGATAATAAGTGCCGAAAAGCTTGTAGGTGCGCCTGTATATCTTGACGTTGTAAGCGTAGGAGCAACGGTAAACATTATGCTTGCTGCTGTGAAGGCCGAAGGCGTAACTACAATAGAAAACGCAGCAAAAGAGCCTCATATTGTGGATCTCGCGAACTTTTTAAATGCCATGGGCGCGGATATAAAAGGTGCAGGCACCGATGTTATAAAGATAAGGGGAAAGAAGCATCTGAAAGGCGGGCACACGTATACAATAATTCCTGATCAGATAGAAGCCGGTACTTATATGATTGCAGCGGCAGCCACAAACGGAGACGTTTTGGTGAAAAACATTATTCCGAAACATATGGAATCACTGACGGCAAAACTGCAAGAAATGAATGTAACGGTGGATGTGTACGATGACAGTATCCGAGTTCGTGGAAGTGACAAAATTCAGAAAGTCAATATAAAAACACTTCCTTATCCTGGATTCCCGACCGACCTTCAGCCACCTGTCACTTCACTGCTGTGCCGCGCTGAAGGTACAAGTATCATCACCGAAGGAGTCTGGGATAACCGGTTCCAGTATGTGGATGAATTGAAAAGAATGGGAGCGAAAATTAAAGTTGAAGGTCGTACCGCGGTAATAGAAGGGCCTGTACGCCTGACTGGCGCGCCGGTCAGGGCAATGGATCTGAGGGCCGGGGCGGCAATGGTGATTGCCGGTTTGATGGCTCACGGGGAAACGGTGATTTCGAATATTCATTACATTGACAGGGGATATGAAAGATTGGATGAAAAGTTAAGATCACTGGGAGCCGACATACAAAGGATAAAGTAGCCTTTTAGCATTTTAAATAATTTTTTTCTTTACCCATCAAATATTTAAGGAGCAACTGTATGATTACGCTGGCAAGTTTGTATAGTGGAAGCAGCGGCAATGCCGTATTTGTTTCAAGTGAAAATACAAAGATACTCATTGATGCAGGTTTAAGCGGAAAGAAAATAGAAACCGCCCTTTGTTCCATAGGAGAAAATATCCGTAACATACAGGCTATACTAATTAGCCATGAGCATATGGATCATATTATGGGAGCGGGGGTCCTGGCCAGGAGATATGGCATTCCGATTTATGCAAACCAAAATACATGGAATGCAATGGCCTGTATAATAAGGGCGGATGAGATAAAAGCCGAATGCATTCGTTTTTTCAGAACCGGTGATGTGTTTAACATAGGCGATATAGAAGTACATACCTTTAATACGCCTCATGACGCGGCTGAACCGGTGGGTTTTAATTTTTTTTGCAACGGAAGAAAAGTAACAATAGCCACTGACATGGGGCATATGAACGAAACCCTTCTTTCATGCCTTGAAGGCAGTGACATGATATTGATTGAGTCGAACCATGATGTTGAAATGCTTAAATTGGGAAGGTATCCGTGGCCTTTGAAACGCCGGATTTTAGGAGATAAAGGCCATCTTTGCAATGAAGTTGCCGCTCAGGTTGTGGCTCACCTTGCAGCAAATGGTACGAAAAAATTCCTGCTGGGCCATTTAAGCAAGGAAAACAACATCCCTGAGCTTGCTTTTGAGACGGTTAAAAACGCACTTATGGAACGGTCCATAATTGTGGGCAGGGATGTTTATCTCGGAGTCGCGCTGAGAGACAGGGTCAGTGAAGTAATCAGCGTATAACTTGAAAGGAAAGGTATTTGGCTTTGCAGATACAGATTGTCTGTGTGGGGAATTTGAAAGAAAAATACTTAAAGGACGCTGTTTCTGAATATGTAAAAAGGCTTTCCCGTTTCTGCAGAGTTACAATAACCGAGGTCGCGGAGGAAAAGGTACCCGAAACATTGAGTGAAGCGGAGAAAGAACAGGTTCTGAAGAAGGAAGCTGAAAGGATTAGAAACGCACTGTTAAAAAATACCTTTACCGTTGTTCTTGATTTAAAGGGAGAAAAGCCCGATTCCATACAGTTTTCAAGGCTTTTGTCGTTGTGGATGCTGAAGGGCAGAAGCAGCATTTCTTTCGTAATCGGAGGGTCTATTGGTCTTGACAGGAAGCTGGTCAGGGAAGCCGATTATAACCTGTGCCTTTCAAATCTTACCTTTCCGCACCAGCTGACGCGTATAATTCTTTTGGAGCAGATATACAGGTGTTTTAAAATTATTAATAATGAGCCGTATCATAAGTGAGAGAAAGACAGTATTGTCCTCATAACATAATATAACATATTCCTTAACTATGATAAGAAAATATTATTAAATAAATAGTCACGGTATGCATGATTAAATAACCTGCTGTAAAAGAAGACGTCAGTGAAGAGCGAAACATTAAGTTTTAAAACCGGAAAACTCCACTGTAGCGGAAAAAAAGCGTACTGTAACATTCCTTAGGAACTTTAGGATATTACAGTACGCTTATTTTTTTCCGGTCAACGGGCTTGTTTGTCCAGTTCCTGCTCCAGTAGTTCAATAATGAGGATAAAATTCCGTGTAATATGGTATGGATCCTTTACCGGAAGTGCGACCACCTTTTCAATGGGTTTTCCGTCCCGCGCCCTTATCTGAATCCATTCCCCTATGGAAGGATCCCTGTTTGGAAACGTGCTGAATGTATATTCCTCGGTACGTCTGTAATAATCAAGAAATTTCTGTTCACCGGTCCTGAAATACAGTAATAAGGATGTGTAAAGCGCTTCGGAATGAACCCACCACAGTTTGCTGCCCCAGTCGTCGTATACCAGACGCAGTTGAGGTTCATTGCAGGGGTCGTTTTCGAAATTTCCCTTTATTTCACCACCCGTGGAGTTTGTAAAATGTAAATAGCCGCCATACTGAGGATCCCATCCGAGTTCAAAAGCGTTTTTGGCAATTTCACCGATTTTGGAAATACGCCCGGTTTCATTCAAAATGTCTGCTGCATGTATCTGAAACCACATGTCTTCTATCGTATGCCCGGGATTTATATGATCCCCGAATACTCCGTCAACAAAAGTATTGTCACTGGATATAATTTCGTGAAGTACATTTCTGCGGTCAACAAAATTCTCCAGGACATCGTTGCTGAAGTAACGTATATTTTCCATATAATACGGGGCTGTTTCGGGTTCCAGGGCCTGTGCGGCTTTGTACATCTCACATGAAAGGTTTGTCATAATCATAGGAATACTGTGCATGCGGTATTCTTTGCCGAGAGGATATGGCAATGAATGATAAGTATTATTGTTTATACGTTCTGTTATTGAGCGGTAAAGGTTCTTGGCAAAACCCCAGGATTCGTGATCACGGGCAACTGAAGCATATAAGGCAATTCCGGCAACGACGAAACAGTCCGCGAAAATGCTCGCATCAAGAACGTTTATATTGTCGACATATTTCGGATTACCTTTTTCATCCATTAAAAAGACGCATCTCCAGTCGTCTTTTCCAATCAGACAGTGGCTGACCAAAAAATCACGCCCGTGTTTCGCAAGTTTTAGAAATTTATCCTTTTCCTCTTCGGAAAATGTGTCGCCGGTCATAGAAGCAAGTTTTGACCATATCCATACGAAACGCCCCTGAGACCATGTGTACTTGTCTCGGCTGACCAGTGTGCGGCCGGAATTGTCAAAACAGTTGAAAAAACCCCCGTTTTCAGTGTCAACGCAACGGGGTAACCAAAAGGATAAAATATTGTCTTTTAATTCTTTTCGATAAAAATTTAAGAGATTCAAAATCCCGTCTCTGTCCATTGTTACCCTCCCCCTTTATTTTCTTATATCTCGGACAGATTCGCGAATTACAAGCTCCGGGTTTACAGTGAGCGTAATGTTATTAATGCGTTCATTGGATTCAAAAGAATCAATGATCATCTGAGCCGCCCTTTGCCCTATCACTTCTCCGAAAAGCCTGATAGTTGTCAACTGCGGACTAATCATGACAGAATTAGGTATATCGTCAAATCCTATGACCGAAATATCGTCGGGAACGCGGATATTATTCTGTTTGAGCCCTGCAATCACTCCGCATGCTATCAGATCGTTCAAAGCTATAACGGCGGTGTATTTTTTCTTCTGTTTAAGCATTTTTTGGGCTAAAGTAATTCCAATTGTATATTCATAAAGTCCTTCGTCTATGTCACCTTCGTAGGAAACTGTAATAACGTCTTCCGGATCGATTGTAAGTCCGTGCATCGACATTGCAAATTTAAAGCCGTCAACGCGCTGACGTCGTGAGTATCTGCTCAGCGGCGGGGTGAGAAAAGCTATTTTTTTATGTCCCTGCGAAATTAAATATTCAGTCGCTATCTGAGCGGCTTTAAACATGTCGGCTGTGGCGTTGAGAGCTTCGCTTAACGGCGGAAAATTGGATTCAAAAACACACGCGAGACCACCGGAAGAAATATATTTTTTCAGCGTGTCGGGACTGTCGTCAACAGAACAAAGAAAAAGGCATCCAATTTGTTTCTGGATTAAATCAAATATGTATTTACGCTCAAGCGCAGGATCGCGCTGAGAGGAGTATACCACAGAGGTATAGCCGCGTTTACTGGCTAAATGCACAATTCCCATAATTATCTGACTGAAAAACGGATTTTGAAATGAAGGAATGATTATACCAACCGAAGGATTAACAGCAGTTCTTAAAATTCTGCCGTTAGGATCTGACAAATATCCCAATTTGCTGGCTGCTTCATAAATGCGCTGTTTTAGTTCTTCACTTACCGGGTAGCCGCTGTTGCTGAGTACCCGTGAAACAGTCGCGGGTGAGCAGCCCGCAGCTTTTGCCACGTCACTGATAACAACCCTTCGTTTTTTTTTGTTGGTTGACATAAAGCACCTCTATACACTTGTGGTATTTGGGTTAATACCTTTTAATTATATAAGAAATGAAATAAAAAAACAAGAAAAGAGCAATAGAAAAATTTCAGAAAAATTTCTTATTAAATGTCAATAAAACCGGAGTTAAATTTCTATGTTTTTTGTGAATTCTGATAAAGATTTATTGACAAATATCATACCTGTTTCTATAATAAAAATATAAAAAGGCTAAATGATTAATAATTAAATTTTATAGTTGAGAAATAATTATAGAAATATTTTTATATATTTTATAGAAAAATTTACTATTGTTTGGCGAGAAGGAGTTGTTACTGTGATAAGAATGAAATTTGATGAAATTACTTTATCTGTTTTTCCCACCCGTTCGGAAATGGGACTGGTGGCGGCTCAGGAAGCGGCGGAGTACGTTCTGAATCTGCTCAAACAAAAGGAAACCATCAGGTGTGTTTTTGCGGCAGCCCCATCCCAGTCGGATTTTCTGAATTGTTTCTTCTCGGATGAAAGAATCGATTTCAGACGTATGGAAGCATTTCATATGGATGAATATATAGGGATTCCGAGTGATGACCCGAGAAGTTTTCGTTCTTTTTTAAAGAAATATTTTGACCGCGTAAATATGAAGGCAGTTTATTACATAGACGGTATGGCTCCGGATCCGATAAAGGAATGTGAACGGTATGGCGATCTTCTGATGAAAAAAAAGATTGATATTGTATTTATGGGCATTGGAGAAAACGGTCATATTGCGTTCAATGATCCAGGGGTTGCGGACTTTAACGACAGCAAAGTCATGAAACCGGTGGAACTGGATTTGGTATGCCGAAATCAGCAGGTGCGGGACGGTTGTTTCTCAACTTTGGACGAAGTGCCGAAAATGGCGCTTACTTTAACGATTCCCACGTTACTCTCCGCCGACAAGCTTTTCTGTTTTGTACCCACGGAGGCAAAAGCCAGGGCTTTGGCTGAGACAATACTGGGTGAAATATCCGAAAAATGCCCTGCGACAATATTGAGGCGCAAGCCGGGCGTGATGATGTATATTGATGAACCCTGTTTTTCTGTTTTAAAAGAAAGGTTAAACGGTAAAGGCAAATAATATTCCTTTATCCACGGTAGTTAATTTATTTGGCATTTGCCAAATATGAAAATAGAAAGTGAGGGGAATTTATGAAAAAAAGAACAGTTGCTTTAATCAGTGTTTTAATGCTGCTTTTAATGGTGCTTACCGCGTGTGGTAATAACACCAAGCCTTCGACAACGCCACAAAACAGCGTCGCTCCGACGAAAGCGGAAGATCAGCCTAAGGAATCAGAACTTAAGCAAACCAACGTAGTCGTGCTTTACAGTTCCGGTTCTACAACTCAGAATGAACTTGTACAGAGAATGTGGGAGGAAAGATATCCTAATGTCAGACTGGAGATTGTTTCTGCGGGATCGGGCGAACTGCAAAACAGGATCATTGCAGAAGCAAATAATCCGCAGGGAGACGTGATTATGGGGGGTTCTTACGCAGTTTATTCCGCGCTGTCAGATTATCTTACCCCGTATGTTTCACCTAATGTCGAAGACTGCATACCTGAATTCAGATCTACGAACGACAAGTTTACGGCCATTCAGATTAACGTAAATACAATTATGGTAAATAACCAGCTGCTTAACGAGCTCGGTGTTACTGTTGACGGTTGGGAATCGCTGACCAATCCTGCGTTAAAGGGAAAGATTATCTTTGCGGATCCTTCTTCGTCTTCTTCAGGCCGTGAACAGCTTATTAATATGATGACAGCGATGAGTCCTACAGGAAAGCCGGAGGATGGCTGGGATTTCGTAAAGAAATATATTGAAAACCTCGACGGAAAAATTTCTTCCAGCTCTTCAGCCATTTACACAGGTGTTGCCAATGGGGAGTATGCCGTTGGAATCACCAACGAGGAAAAGGTTATTGAGTATATGATTAACGGAGCTGATGTCAGCCCTGTATATGCTAAGGAAGGCATTACTCTCAGAACATCCTACTGCGGGATCATCAAAGGTTGCAAGAATGAATATAATGCCCGCCTGCTTGTTGATCTCCTGACATCAAAGGAATATCAGCAGGCTGCCGCTGAAGAACTGTATCAGCGTTCTGTGCGTTCTGACGTAAATTTCTCACTTGAAGGTATTCCGGCTACTACTGAGTTAGTCTCAATAGAATATCCCACTGACTGGGTTGAAGAAAATTCCGACTTAATCAAGGAAAAATTCCAGGAGCTTTGGACAAGCGCTCAGTAAAAAATTAAAAAAATTATTCACCATCCCTTTCGGGGGATGGTGAATAAAATGGAGGAAAACATCATGGCTGTTGCTATACATATCCGAAATGTAAAAAAACAATATGAAGACAACGTAGTTATCCGAGATCTCTCACTCGATATTAATCCCGGTGAGCTGTTTACGCTGCTGGGACCGAGTGGTTGCGGTAAAACCACCCTACTCCGCATGATTGCAGGATTTAATTCCATAGAAGCAGGTACCATTGCTTTTGATGATAAAGTAATTAATGACGTTCCCGTTCATAAGCGGAATTTTGGAATGGTATTTCAGAGCTATGCCATTTTTCCCAATATGACGGTTTACCGCAATGTTGAATACGGTCTGAAAAACAAAAAACTTCCCAAGGAAGAGATCAAAAAGCGCGTAAATGAGATTTTGGAAGTTGTCCAATTAACGGAATACAAGGACCGTTACCCGGATAAGCTCTCCGGTGGTCAGCAGCAGCGCGTTGCAATTGCCCGTGCCGTTGTTGTCCAGCCCCAGGTACTGCTTATGGATGAGCCTCTTTCCAATCTGGATGCCAAGCTTCGTCTTGAAATGCGTTCCGTTATCCGTAAACTGCAAAGAGAGCTGGGAATAACAACCGTTTATGTTACCCATGATCAGGAAGAGGCCCTGGCAATTTCGGACCGAATTGCGGTGATGAATAAAGGTGAAATTTACCACTGTGATACACCTGAACGCATTTACTCCCGCCCGTATAATACATTTGTTGCCGATTTTATCGGTAATTCTACGATGATTGACGGCGTTGTCACATCCACCGCCGGAAAAACCACTACGATAAAAATGAAGAACGGCCTTGTGATTGAAATGAACAACCTTGTTCCCCTGTGGTCGGGCTGTGAAGTGATTGTCGGTGTTCGGCCCGAAGAATTCATTATTACCACCGAAGGCAACGGTATCAGAGGCACCGTCAAACTTAAACAGTTCCTTGGCAAGTATATAAAATATGAAGTTGCCCTTCAGGACGGTTCTGTGATTGAAGTATCGGCAGACACCAATTCTTCAGACCATATTTATGATTACGGCGAAACCATTTATTTAACGGTTAACACCAAACGGATCAATGTGTTTGACAAAGAAACCCAGAGAACTTTGGTAGAGGGAGTGCGAAGCAATGTTTAAAAAAACGGGCAGAGAGTTTTTAAAGGGCTATCGCATCGATTTCTGGAGTTTTGTCACAATGGTTTCGCTGATATATTTCGCAATGTTCCTTATTTATCCGGTAGGGCGTTTGGTTTTTAATGCGTTCCAAACCAAAGATGCGGTAGGTGTGTTTTCTTTTGACAACTTTATAAAATTTTTCTCAAAGCCTTATTACAGAAATTCAGTCTGGAACAGCGTAAAGGTTACTTTTTGCGCTACCTTTCTGACTGTTGTAATTGGTGTTACGCTTGCATATATCACTACCAATTTTAAAATCAAAGGCATAAAAGCCGTAAATATTCTCATAATAATCTCAATGTTTTCACCGCCGTTTATAGGTGCGTATTCATGGATTTTGTTACTTGGACGTGCAGGTGTTATAACCAAATTCCTGAAGAACAATTTCGGAATTGATTTGCCGACCATTTACGGATTTAACGGCATTTTGCTGGTATTTACGCTGAAATTGTTTCCGTACATTTATATGTATACAAAAGGCGCATTGAAAAAGGTGGACAAGGCTCTTATTGAAGCAGCTGAAAGCCTTGGAGACCATGGCCTGAAAAAGGTTATTAAAGTCAGTCTTCCTCTCGTTACTCCCACCATTCTTGCCGGATCGGCCATTGTATTTCTACGAGCCTTTGCAGATTACGGAACGCCCCGGTTGATTGGTGAAGGTTATACCGTTATGCCTGTTCTGATCTATAACGAATGGCTCTCAGAAACGGGGTCCAATGCATATTTCGCATCGGCGATAGCTTTCATTATGATTCTTGTTGCGATAGTTGTGTACATGTTGCAGATGTATTTCAGCCGTAAGAACTATAATATGAGCATGCTCAACCCACCGGTACCGAAGCCGATTAAAGGCGCTGGCGCGGTATTTGCACACCTTTTTGTGTATCTGGTAACGTTACTTGCCACGCTTCCCACGGCGTACATAACGTTTATATCCTTCAAGAATTTCAAGAGCAGCTCAATAATGGTTGAGGGCTTTTCCTTAACGAATTACGTGCTTGCGTGGAATAAGGCCAAAGGCGCCATACTGAATACCTTCAAATTCGGAATTATATCGATTATAATTATCGTTCTGCTGGGTACGATGTTTGCGTATGTTACGGTACGAAGAAGGAATATATTCTCCCGTTTCCTGGATGCCTGTGTTCAGCTGCCGTACGTTATCCCGGGCACAATTTACGGTTTGATGCTGTTGATATCATATAATTCAGGCTTTCTTGCGCTGTCGGGAGGAGCGATTCTAATTATCACCGCATATGTCATCCGAAGGATGCCTTACACTGTCCGTTCCAGTGCGGCCATTCTGCGTCAGATCAATCAAAATATCGAGGAGGCATCCCTGTCTCTTGGGTATTCGCCTGTGGCCACGTTTTTTAAAGTGACAATGCCTGCGATGATACCCGGAGTGGTATCAGGCGCCATACTGAGCTGGATAACGCTGATTCAGGAATTATCGGCAACGTTGATGCTGTATACAAGCAAAACCTCCACTATGGCTACCGCAATCTTTCAGGAGGTAAACAGGTCGGCGTATGGTACGGCGGCCGCTCTATCCACAATACTCACATTTACGATGGTAGCGTCATTATTATTGTTCTTCAGAATAACAGGCAATGCTGACGTGGATATGTAGGCAATGTTATGAGGGGAGATTGTGTGATGGACATCAAAGTATTGTTTTTTGATTTAGACGGTACAGCACTGCAAAGGGATCAGGTTTTTATATCGTTCAGAAACATGCAGGCTCTGCGTGAGGCAATGAAAAAGGGTATCCACTGTATACCGTGCACAGGAAGAAGTGCCGATATGTTCCCTCCACAGATAGAGGCGGACATGGGTTTTCGTTACTGGGTTTCGGCAAGTGGGTGCCGGATTATTGACCGTCTGACCGGTGAGGTGATATATAAAGGGGAATGCTTCACACCCGAAGAGGCTGCCGAAATATGCCGCATGTATGAGGGTCAGCAGATTTACAGTGAAATTGCTGCAGAAGGTAAACTGTATTTTGAAAAAGAGGTAACCGACGCATTGCACCGTTATCCGGTTCCTCCGCACCATGTATGGTATCTGTTAACCGAAAGGCCCATTTCGGTGGATGGTAAGCTGTCGGATTTCTTTCTGAAAAATAGCCTTACCGTGGAGAAGTTTAACCTTTACGGAGTACCTGAAGAAAAACAGGGGCCTTTCATGAAGCGCCTTGAGTCGATGGGGTTTGTAAATTTCCTTGACGGAACCCCAAAAGATATGCAGTTTACTTCGGCCAGGCTTGACAAAGTTAAGGCGGTTCAGGCCCTGCTGGATCACCTTGGGGTTACTTTTGACAATGTTATGAGTATAGGTGATTCGCTCAACATGGACGGATGCATTATCAAGCGGTCGAGGATAGGCATTGCGATGGGCAACGCGCCGAAAGCGCTTAAAGACATTGCGTATGATGTTACCGATGACTATGACAAGGACGGACTTGCAAAGGCGATTGAAAAGTATCTTTTGTAAAGGAGTAGCCGTGTATGAATACTGCAATTGAGAATTTTACTCCCAGACATGAATTTCTGGTCTGTATAGATTCGGACGGATGCGCTTTTGACACAATGGAAATCAAACATAAAGAGTGCTTCTGCCCGGCAACTATCGAGGACTGGGAACTTCAGCCGGTTTCGAAATATGCCAGGGAAGCGTGGGAATATGTAAATCTTTATTCCAAAACAAGAGGTTGCAGCCGGTTTCATGCGATAATTTACATGCTTGATCTCCTTGCCGAACGGAAGGAAGTAAAAGCACGTAATTTCAGAATGCCTGAATACGAATCCCTTCGCCATTGGGTTAAAACGGCGCCTGTACTGAATAATGACGCTTTAGGCAAACTGACCGATGATCCTGTGATGGAAAGGACATTCCAATGGTCCCTCGATGTGAACCGCCGCATTGCCAAAATGGTTCATGGCGTCCCGCCCTTTCCTTATGTAAGGGAAAGCCTTGAACGGCTTAGTGAATTTGCTGATATCGTTATTGTATCGGCCACACCCCGTGAAGCGTTGCTCAAAGAATGGCACGAACACGGGCTGGACAGATATATAGCCCTGCTGGGAGCTCAGGAAGACGGAAGCAAGAAGGAAATTATAAGCAAGGTCAAGGGTTTTTACGAATCTGAAAAATCCATTATGCTGGGGGACGCTCCCGGGGATTATAATGCAGCTTCTGCGAACGGAATACTTTTCTACCCGATTATTCCCAATGACGAAGAAAACTCGTGGAAAGAGTTTCACGACAGAATTATTGATTTATTTAAGAGAGGGATTTATGGCGGCGAAGAAATGAAAAAACAAATTGAACGTTTTGATAAAGCCTTACCCGATACGCCGCCATGGATTTCCGGATAAAACAATTGGTTAGTTTTGGAGGAAATCGTATGATCGAAGGAACAGTTATGGATCTCTACTATAAAGAGGTTGTAGGAATTATTGACGAGATCCGTGCTACCGAACGGGAAAATATTTTAAAAGCGGCAAGGCTTGTCGCCGACCATGTAAAAAAAGATAAAATTGTGTATGTGTTCGGTCCCGGAGGTCATTCAAATCTGGCGGCGATGGAGGTATTCTTCAGGGCCGGCGGGTTAATGCATATCAGCGCAATGCTGAATCAGGACACAATGCTTAGCGCGGGCTGCCTGAAATCCATGGCTGTGGAAAGGCTTCCCGGGTACGGAAGAATTATTGTCGAGGATTATGGTATAGGCGAAGGGGATTTACTGATTATCTGCAATGCTTATGGAATAAACTCCGCGACAATTGATGCGGCTTTGACGGCAAAGCAGCGCGGTGCAACCGTGATCGGCGTAAGTTCCCACAGACATGCCAGCGAATGCCCGAAGGATCATCCGGCCCGGCATCCTTCCAAACTGAACCTGCATGAAATTGTTGATTGCTCTGTGGATTGCAAAGTAAAGCTGGGTGATGCGGTGATTGAGCTGGAAGGACTTCCCCAAAAGATCGGGGCTTTAAGCACTTTCGCAAATGCTTATGTTATGAACAGCATTATGATTGAAGCAATTAACTTGCTCGTAAACGAAGGTATAAATCCTCCTATCTGGCGCAGTGGAAATTGTCCCGGCGGTGATGAGTGGAACAACCAGTTCCTTGATCGCTTTCGCGACAGGATTCGCTGTCTGTAAATGACAGGGGAGGTTATTATGATAATTCCTAAAATCGACATTCATGCGCATATTGTGTTTCAGCGCGAATATCCCGGTATGGGGGACGGCAGATTTTATCCCCCGACGATAGAGGAAATCCGGAAAATGTATGACGCAGTCGGCGTGGAGAAAGGGGTCCAGCTTCCCCTGGTGTCTCCCGAGCATCACCATGATCTTCTGACGAACCGTGATGCGAGACTTTTGGTGGAAAAGCATCCTGACACCGTTGGATGGTGGTTTTGCAATGTAGATCCCCGCTGGCTGAAAAATACGGCCGACGCAGATCTTTCCATTGTAATGGAATATTACAAATCGCTTGGGGCTAAAGGTATCGGTGAGTTGACCGCAAATTTGTATATTGACGATCCCATGATGCAAAACCTTTTTTATCATGCTGAAAAATGCGGGCTGCCTGTCCTTTTCCATATCGGAAAGGCGGGCGGCGATGATTACGGTATAGTCGATGATTTTGGATTGCCACGTCTTGAAGAGACTCTTAAAAGGTTTCCGAATCTGATTTTCATCGGGCATTCAAAAAAATGGTGGTCGGCAATCAGTGGGGACTGTACCGAGGAAATCTGGGGAACAAATCCGAAAGGCCCTGTTGCGCCGGGCGGACGGGTTGTGGAACTGTTGCGCAAGTACCCTAACATGTATGCCGATCTTTCAGCGGCTTCGGGTGAGAACGCAATAATGAGGGATCCTGAGTTTGGTTACAAATTTCTTGAAGAGTTTCAGGACAAATTGCTTTTCGGGCTGGATTACTGTAAAGTGACCGATTACCGTCACTTGTCGAAATTCCTTGACGATGCGGTGGAAACCGGTAAAATTTCTCAGACCGCATATAATAAGATTTGTCGCGAGAACGCCCTTAAATTGCTGGAAGGCTGAATGAATTTTGCTTTTGTGGGGGGGTAGGGGATATTTATATCCCTTATATATTCGCAAAAGAAGGTGGAATGAATGAGAATACTTATAAAAAACGGGAGGGTTATATTTCCCGATCGCATTGAAGAGGGCGGACTGCTTTTGGAAAATGAAAGAATTAAGGAAATTTATACAGGGAATGTTCCTGACGTTACCGATGCTGTAACAATTGACGCGAAGGGAAACTACGTTTCACCCGGCTTTATCGACATACATACCCACGGTGCTGGCGGGGCAGATTTCATGGACGGTACACCCGAAGCTTTCATAACGGCATGTAAGACACATCTCGAACATGGCACAACTACTATTTTGCCGACGACGCTGTCATCAAAATTTGGGGAATTGTACCGAGCCGTGGACAGTTTCAGGGAAGCACGGAAAATTCTGAAAAATGCGCCATATATGCCCGGGCTTCATCTGGAAGGGCCCTATTTCAGCATGGAGCAGCGGGGGGCACAGGATCCGAGATTTATAAAGGATCCTGACGTTGAAGAGTACACCGCAATTGTGGAGTATGCAGACGGTGATATAAAGCGCTGGACTGTTGCTCCCGAGCTGAAAGGTGCTCTTGAAATGGGAGATTACCTTTATGAACATGGAATCCTGCCGAGCATCGGCCATAGCAATGCCGAATATGCTACCGTCAAGGAGGCGCTGGCTCATCACTATACCCATGTGACACATCTGTATTCGGGAATGTCTACGATAACGCGTCGCGGCGGATTTCGTTACCTTGGCGTGATTGAAAGCGCCTATGCGCTGGAAGAACTGACGGTGGAGGTTATTGCGGACGGCTGTCATATTCCTCCGGAATTGCTGCGTATGGTTTACAGGCTGAAGGGAGTTGACAAAACGTGTCTTGTAACCGATTCTTTGCGGTGCACCGGTCTGGACGTTAAGGAATCAATTACGGGAAGCCTTGAAAACGGCCAGAGGATTATTATAGAGGACGGAGTTGCAAAACTTCCGGATCGGACTGCCTTTGCGGGCAGCATAGCGACCGCCGATCGTTTGGTGAGAACTGCGTGGAAACTGGCGGGAATTCCGCTGGCGGACAGCATTCGCATGATGACACTTACACCTGCGCAGATACTTAACATTGATTGCGACAGAGGCAGCATTGAAAAGGGAAAGATCGCAGACATTGTTGTTTTCAATGACGACGTTGAAATTCAGTACGTCATTTGCAGCGGTAATATTGTTCGGGGTTGAAAAAAAGCGAATTTCAGACAGGCATCAGGTTTACATACGCCGGTGCCTGTTTTTTTGTTTGCCCTCATATTGTTCTTTGTAGACTTATAAAAAACAGGCCTCTTTTTCGGAAAAAGTTCCGCAGCCCTGACCCGGCGCTTTCTTTTTCAGCGTCGATCAGTGTTAAAAATGTTAATGTTTCTGCATATTAAAAACGGTACTTACGAACAATAATTAAGTGTATATTGCACGGAGGCCTGTGTCATGGGTGGAAACGGAAAGAAAAAGCGTAGAATCTGGATCATAATCGGAATTGTGGCGGTTCTGGCATCGGTGCTGATATCATATTTCGCATTTCGTCCTGCCGATTTTTCTTACGAAAAAGTAACGGCCAGCATAAATGATATCATAACCTATTATTCGTTTTCGGGGAATGTGGCGTCCAAAAACCGGCAGTCGGTTTACGCCGAGAAAATAATGCAAGTATCGGAGATTTATGTCGAAAAAGGCAGCGAGGTAAAAGCGGGGGATGTTTTGTTAAAATCGGTTCAGGGGGATGAAGTGAAAGCAAAAATTAACGGCGAAGTTGTGGCCCTTAATGTGGAAGAGAACAAACAGGTGGCACCGGGAACCTTGCTCGCGGAAATTGTGGATTATAACAGCCTTGAAGTGGTGTTTAAAGTTGATGAGTACGATGTGGGCGCGATAAACGCCGACAAAGAGGCTACGGTCTATATACATGCACTGAATAAGGAATTTAAAGGAAAAATACGTGAAATATCAAAGGAAGGACAGATAGCTAACGGTGTCACTTTTTATACAACGGCAATAGACATTGAGCAGGACGGAAGCATACGTACCGGAATGTCGGCGGAAGTACGGCTGGTAAGCGATAGGGCCGAAAAAGTGGTGACGCTTCCGATGCACGTAATTTATTTTGACGAACAGAACCGCCCTTATGTATTAAAAAAAGGCAGAGGCAACACCGTTATTAAGCAGGAAATCACAACGGGAATTAACGACGGAACATATGTGGAGATCAAAAGTGGCGTTTCTGAAGGCGAGGAAGTGTTGTATAAAAATGATTTAAAGCTGGAGACACTTCTGTTTCCTGAAGGAGGGAAAAATATAAGGCTATATCCCAAAGGAGACAATGATGAGTGAAATTGTTGTAATGAAGGATGTGTGTAAAAGCTATTATTCCGGCAATGAAGAGGTAAAGGTTCTTAAGAATATAAACCTTACCGTGAAAAAAGGCGAGTTTGTTTCGGTTCTTGGACCTTCGGGTTCGGGAAAAACAACCCTGATGAATATTATAGGATGCCTTGACGTGCCCACTTCGGGAAAGTATCTTCTCTGCGGGAAAGACGTTTCGGAAATGGATGAAACAGAACTTGCCGCGGTAAGAAACAGAGAGATAGGTTTTGTTTTTCAGAATTTCTTTCTCCTTCCGAGGCTGACCGCGATACAGAATGTTGAACTTCCGCTTGTTTATTCAAACATTCCTCAGAAAGAACGCAGAAGAAAAGCCGAGAAAATGCTTTACCGCGTGGGTTTGGGAGATAAAATGCACAATCTCCCCAATCAGCTTTCGGGCGGGCAGCAGCAGCGGGTGGCCATTGCAAGGGCTCTTGTAACAGAGCCTTCGATTATTCTTGCCGATGAGCCGACAGGGGCCCTGGATCAAAAAACAGGGGCGGGAATAATTGAGTATTTTGAGAGATTGAACGAAGAAGGAAAAACAATAATAATGATTACTCATGACATTAATGTCGCCGGACGTGCAAAAAGAACGATAAATATCCTTGACGGCGTACTTACGGATGGTGGATGAAAGCGATGATTTTTGAAAGCATCAGAATGTCGCTGATGAATATTGCGAAAAACAAGCTGAGGTCAATACTCACAATGCTCGGCATAATTATCGGAGTTGCCTCAATAATAGCCTTAATTACAATCGTTGAAGGGGCAACTAATAATATAAGCAGTGAAGTTATAAAGCTTGGCGGTAACAAAATACTGATTACTGTATTCGGGACTCCGTTAAAACAGGGGCTTACCGAAAAAGACGTTGAACATATAGCGTCCCTGGGGAACATAACCGGGGTTTCACCCACGGTGTCGGGCAAAACTTCTGTAATATACGGGAATAAAGTGCTGAAGGATATATCGGTGGAAGGGAAAAACGAAGTGTTTTTTAAAGCCGATCCGGAATTGTTAAGTTCAGGGAGGGCTATAAATATCCTCGATCTGGAAAGCAGAAATCAGGTGGCAGTTGTCGGCAGCAATATAGTCCGGGAATTGTTTTTCGGAATAAATCCGATAGGAGAAAAAATTATTATAAACGGAATGACCTATACCGTTATCGGTACGCTCAGAGAATCGGCCGGGTTCAGTCTGAGTTCAACCAATGATACCGTAATAATTCCTTACACCACGGCATTGCGGAGCATGGGAATAAAAAACATATCAACAATCGATGCCTATGTTGAGGACACCGATTTGGCCGATCGGACTCTCGTTGAAATAAAGGGAATCCTAAATCAGGCTTTTAACTATAATGAGGATGCATATAAAATCTATAATATGGGTGATATAATATCCTCGTTCAGGTCTATTATGTCAATGATGTCGATGCTTCTTGCCGGAATAGCGGCCATATCCCTTGTTGTCGGCGGGATTGGTATTATGAACATGATGCTTGTATCGGTAACCGAACGCACAACTGAAATAGGCCTGAGAAAAGCATTAGGAGCCACACCTTTTGCAATAAGGCTCCAATTCATGATTGAATCCATATTCCTTTCGTTGACGGGAGGTTTTATAGGCTTAATTGTCGGCGCACTGTTGTCATACCTGCTTGGAGAAATCATAGGTATCGGCATATCCATTTCGGCCTCGACCAATGCGCTGGCAATGAGTTTTTCGGCAACGGTCGGAATTATTTTCGGATACATGCCTGCGGTAAAGGCAAGCCGCTTAAACCCGATTGATGCATTGCGAAGCGTATAATCAGTTGCTTTCGGCTTTGATCAGAGGAGCGGGCGGATGAAGCAAAATTCCGCGATCAATGTCGGGGCCTTCCACAGCTATTTTGGGATCAATATCAGGCCCTTCAATTATCATTTTGGGATCGCACAGGTAACTGTTGCCGTCGTTTACGGCAGTCAGCATATCCTTTTTCTTCAAGGGGTTGTTGTAGGAATTTTCGAACTTTGCAAGTGTAGGACAGATTAGAAGCAGGCAAATAAACACAGAAATTCCGGTAACAAGCCTTAATTTGATCATCGTTACCACCTTTTAATATTATTACAAATTTTTTGACGTGTTTAAATAATGCTTTGTTCCGTGTCAAAAAATTTTATTAAACATATCCGGTACTTTTTAAATATACATTTTGCCGTTAAAATAGAGTATGAAAGAAAACGGGGAAAATTATAAAAAATTTTTTTACGCAAAAAACCATGTCTCGGGGTGGTAAATCAGAATGCAGGTAAACGGACAGACTGAAGGGCTGAAAAAAGGAATACTGGAGAGGCTTCAGAAAATTTATGACATGAAAATTCCGAAAGATCAGGTCCTGACCGAAGAGCTGACTTTAATCCTGGCGGAAATTTCCTCTGCGATAAACCGTGAAATCTCGGTTCTGATTGACAGAAAAGGAAATATACTGGACGTTCGGGTGGGGGACAGTAACTCCGCCGCCGTTTATCCCGCCAGTGTCAGAAGAAGTGAATCCAGCTTATCCGGTGTACGGTGTGTTCATACGCATCCCGGCGGGAGAAGCGCTTTGTCCGAGTTGGATATAAGTACTTTGAAACAGCTGCATCTGGATATGATGATTGCTTTGGGAGTTTCAGACCTGAAGCCTACCGATGTTTCCTGCGCAATACTTACCGACGGAATGCAGAATGTTGCGATTTATGGCCCGTTCGGACCATTCAGTAACAGGCTGAATGAAATAGCTGAATTTGTTTATAAAGCCGACAAGTCAGGAAAAGAGCCCGCTGTTGTTCAGGAAAAGCGAAAAGAACGGGCGCTTTTAATTGGAGTTGAAACTCCTGATACTCCTGTTATTATGGGTGTGAGCGAAGCCAGCATTTCCATGAAGGAGCTGGTGGAACTGGCAAAAACGGCAGGGGCAGAGGTTGTGGATACCATTTTGCAGAAAAGGCCTTCGAGGGATCCGGCATATCTCATCGGCAAGGGGAAGCTTGCGGAAATAGGCAGAATAGTTCAGGAAAAAGAAATTGCTCTTGTCATTTTTGACGAGGAGTTATCGGGAACGCAGCTGAGAAATATTGAAAACTTTACAAACACGAAGGTGGTGGACAGAACCGGGCTTATTCTTGACATTTTCGGGCAGCGGGCAAAATCCCGGGAGGGCCAGGTTCAGGTTGAGCTTGCTCAACTGAATTACCTTCTGCCGAGGCTGCAGGGGCGGGGAATCACTCTTTCGAGGCTTGGCGGAGGTATCGGAACAAGAGGGCCGGGTGAAACAAAACTGGAAACAGACAGACGTCATATAAGGCGGCGTATTGATTATCTTAAGAAAGAGCTTGAAAGGATACGGAATCAAAGGCAGACATCCAGACGGGAAAGGGAAAGGAACAAAATTCCCGTGGTTGCGCTTGTTGGATATACAAACGCCGGAAAATCCACGCTGCTTAACACTTTGTGTGATGCTGACGTTTTTGCGGAGGATAAACTGTTTGCAACCCTTGATACTACCACGCGGAAGCTTAAACTGGAGGAAGGCATGACCGTTCTGCTGTCCGACACCGTAGGGTTCATACGAAAGCTTCCCCATCATCTCGTTGAAGCTTTTAAATCCACTCTTGAGGAGGCTGTGCTTGCCGATCTTCTGTTAATAGTCGTGGATGCATCCGATCCGTTTGCACAGGACCATGTCCGTGTGGTTAATGAAATATTGTCCGATTTGGGGGCGTCAAGCAAGCCATCCGTTCTGGTGTGGAATAAATGGGATCTGGTGGATAAGGACTTTCATACGCCCTTTTTCAGGGAAAAGCCGGTGGAAGTACATGTGTCGGCAATTACCGGCCTTGGTCTTGATGAGCTGAAAAAAGCCATAAAAAACTGTTTAAAGCCTGAAACCGAAAGGGTAACACTGCATATTCCCTTCAGCGAGGGATGGGTATTGCCGTTTCTGTATGAAAACGGCATGGTAAGTTCGGTGGATTACAAGGATAACGTTACGATTGTAGAGGCCGAAATTGACAAAAAATATATAAGCCGTATAAATTCCTTTATAATAAATTAATTCAGGGCAAGCGGCTTTTTGGCAGGACAAAACGCCATGGCTAAAATAGACTTTTTATGGTAAAATTAAATAACAGGTGACAAAAATATTTATTTCAGGAGGAAATTGTGCAGGAATTCTTATCAGGCGATTTTTTCAAATGGGTTGTTTTTCCGGTTCTGATTATCCTTGCCCGAATGGTTGATGTGACGCTGGGGACATTGCGTATCATATTTGTTTCCAGGGGAAACAGGGTTATAGCGCCCATTCTCGGCTTTTTCGAAGTGCTTGTTTGGGTGATTGCAATTAGCCAAATCATGCAGAACCTGGACAATCCGATTAATTACGTTGCATATGCCTTGGGTTTTGCAATAGGCAATTACCTCGGTATAAAAGCCGAGGATAAACTGGCCATAGGACACCTGGTTATTCGGCTTTTTATCACCGAAGGCGCGGACGGAATAATGAGAAAAATAATAGATGCGGGATTTGGAGTAACGTCCATTAAAGGTATGGGAGCGACAAACGAGGTTACCATTCTTTTTTCGGTAATAAAAAGAAAGGATTTGGACACCTTCCTTTCAATAATAAATGAAAGCGACAAAAAAATTTTTTATTCGGTTGAAACGGCCAGAGAGGCGCATTTGGGTATTTACCCCCAGACCAGCGCAGGTATCGGCGATCAGAACGGATATTTTATCCGTAAAATAACGGGCGGTTTTAATAAAAGGAAATGACCCCCTTTACAAAAGACAAATTTACCTATTATAATATTATACAACATATAGACAAGTCTCCACAAGTGAAATACTATATGTTGGGGGTAAATGCTATGAATTTAACTGAAAATGCGATAAAGGTTCTTGAAAAAAGATACCTGGCCAAGGATGAAAACGGTAACCTGACTGAAACGCCCGAAATGATGTTCAGGCGGGTTGCAAAAACCGTAGCTTCGGCCGATAAGGATTATGTTGACGAAAAAGAGCTTGCTGAGATTGAGGAAAGATTTTATAATCTGATGACAAGTCTTTACTTTCTCCCCAATTCCCCAACTCTTATGAATGCGGGAAGGCCTTTGGGGCAACTCAGCGCCTGTTTTGTTTTGCCTATTGAAGACAGTATGGAAGGAATTTTCGACAGTGTTAAGAATGCGGCGCTTATACATAAAAGCGGTGGAGGAACGGGTTTCAGTTTTTCAAGGCTGCGCCCCAAGGGATCGTCTGTTAAATCCACCGGCGGTGTTGCCAGCGGCCCGGTAAGTTTCATGAAGGTTTTTAACGCCGCAACCGAGGCGGTTAAGCAGGGTGGTACGCGCAGGGGTGCCAATATGGGGATTTTGCGTGTGGATCACCCCGATATTCTTGAGTTCATTACCTGTAAACAGAACAATGAGGATATTACCAATTTCAATATAAGTGTCGGTATAACCGAAGAATTTATGAAAGCCGTTGAAGAAGGCAGAGAATATGATTTGATAGATCCGAGAACGCGGAAAAAGGCGGGTTCGCTGAATGCCCGGGAAGTTTTTGATTTAATGGTGGAAATGGCGTGGAAAAACGGAGAGCCGGGTATAATTTTCCTCGACAGGTTAAACCGTGACAATGTAACTCCCGAGCTCGGCGAAATAGAGAGCACCAACCCCTGCGGTGAGCAGCCGCTGCTTCCATATGAAGCATGTAATCTCGGCTCGATTAACCTGAGTTTAATGCTTAAGGAAACCGACAAGGGGCCGGAAGTTGATTTTGACAAGCTCAGGGAAGTGGTTCATGAGGCCGTTCATTTTCTTGACAATGTTATTGACGTAAACAAGTATCCGCTGCCCGAAATAGACAAAATGACCCGCGGAACCAGAAAAATCGGACTGGGCGTCATGGGCTGGGCTGATATGCTGTTAAAGCTCGGTATCCCGTACGATTCGGAAGAGGCGGCTGAACTGGCTGAGAAGGTTATGAGTTTTATTCGTGACGAAGCCCGCAAGAAATCTATGGAGCTGGCCGAGATAAAGGGCGTGTTCCCGTACTTTGACAAGAGCATTTATAAAGACAAAAATATTAGAATGCGAAACGCTACAACCACAACAATAGCCCCGACGGGTACACTGAGCATTATTGCAGGTGTTTCAAGCGGAATAGAACCTCTTTTTGCCATCTCTTTCATTAAAAAAGTCATGGATAACGTGGAGCTTGTCGAAACCAATCCTATTTTCAAGGAAGTGGCCAAGAAAAGAGGGTTTTATTCCGACGAACTGATGAAAAAGATAGCGCAAAATAAAGGCAGCCTGCATGATATTGAAGAGATGCCCGAAGATATTCGCAGAGTTTTTGTTACCGCCCACGACATTTCGCCTGAGTGGCACGTCAGGATGCAGGCGGCATTTCAGAAATTTACCGACAATGCAGTTTCAAAGACGGTTAATTTACGCCATGACGCAACCCAGGAAGATGTAAGAAAGGTATTTCTGTACGCTTATAAGCTGGGCTGCAAGGGTGTAACGATTTACCGCGACGGAAGCAGGGAGTCCCAGGTTATAAACTTTGGCAAGGAAAAGAGCAAGGCTGAAAAGCAAGCCGATACCACAGCCAAAACAAAAATAATTCCAAGGCCCCGTCCCGACATTACGCTTGGGTTTACCGAAAAAGTGAAAACAGGCTGCGGAAATCTGTATATTACGGTTAATTATGACGACGAGGGAATATGTGAAGTGTTTACTAACACAGGACGGGCGGGAGGATGTCCGTCTCAGTCCGAGGCAACCGCGCGCCTGGTTTCAATTGCGCTGCGTTCAGGCATAGATGCTGAATCGATAGTGGAGCAGTTAAAGGGAATTCGTTGCCCTTCAACCATTCGCCAGCGCGATGTGAAAGTGCTGTCGTGCCCCGACGCGATAGGGCGGTTAATTGAAAAAGTAATGAATCATCAGAACGGGAACGGTAAGGCTCATGTACTGTCCGACTCTTTCAAGTACCCCGCTGAGGTGGCGGAAAAAATACCACGGCCGGGGGGGCACGTGTGCCCTGAATGCGGACAACCGATGGAACATGAAAGCGGATGCGTAATGTGCCGCAGCTGTGGCTATTCAAAATGCGGTTAGAAAAGATGGGACAATAATGGAGGAATAGACGGGAAACCGTCTATTCCTTTTATTTTTTATTTCCTGTTTTTATTGATTCTGTATTGCTAATTTTAACATTTATGATATCATGGTTAATAAACTGAAATGAAATTTGGGTGACATCAATGATATTCCGTAACAGTATGCTCAGTATTTTGCGCACGAAAGGCAAGACGGCTCTGTTTCTGCTGCTTATTTTCGCACTTACGTTGTCATTGTGCCTTGGAATCAGCCTCTGGGTTTCAATAGAAGGCTTTTTGGAAAACCTCGATAATCATTATATGACTATTGGACTTATAGAGTACGTAGGGCCCGATTATCCCAATGATACCGTTTATGATCTTTCCATGACGGATGCGTTAAAGAATTTTGATTTTTCATTGATTACCGGTTTTGACGATACAATTCTCTGGGACGGTTCCTCCCGCGCAATAGGATATATCGACGGTTTTTACCGCACCGATTCACACATACCCAACAACGGAGCATCCATTCTTGTTGTGGGCAGTACGATACCTTCAGGTGACGGCTTTTATAATGCGATAGTGTACGATGTTATTTATTCAAATCTGGCCCGAAAAAATACCAAAATAATCATTAACGCCGGCGATATTGAACTTCAGTACGGGCGTTACTATCTTGTTTACGGTAATGTATACCGGGCCCTGTCCAGCTATTTGTATTTCAGTTTTGATGAATATTCAAACCTCATGGCGAAGGAAAAGGGTATTGAGGTGCCTTATATACTGGATATTACCACAGATGCCAAAACGGGACCACGGTATAGGGTACCCGACGACAGCGTATTATATAAGGTCGCCGATACTTGGAAAGTTATAAACAACAGCGTGATTGTCTGCGCAACCGATAATTTGATGTCATTATTCCCGTTCCACCAGCAGGAGCTGTATATTCGTGAAGGACGGGAATTTACCGATGAGGAATACAAAAACGGAAGCAGAGTTTGTATCATAAGTGAAACGGCGGCGAAACGCATAGGCGTCGGGGTGGGGGATAAAATAAACCTCTCAATAGCCGTTTCTGATTATCCCGGTATTGAAAACAGTTTCTGGACCGAGAACGGTTTTCAGTACTCCGGTGAATTTACTGTGGTGGGAATAACCAATAACACTCAGGATAAAGACTTTTACGTATTTGTGCCGAAATCCTCCGGTATCCCGGTATCCCGGTATTACATCGGTTATGCGGTGGGACAGGCCGTTATTAAAAACCAAAGTGCGGCGGAATTTTACGAGTATCTGGAGCCATATATGACCGGAAAGCTGAACCTTACGATATATGATCAGGGCTATTCCGCCGTGGCCGAACCATTTGGAATAATTTTAAGGATAATAAAGATTGTAACGGTGGTTTGCGCGGTAATGGAAATTGCAATGCTTGCGCTTTTCGGTTTTCTGTTTGTATACCGGCAGCGGGAAACCTCAGAGATTATGCTGCTTCTTGGTACGGGCAAAAAACGGGTGTGTGCATATTTTCTATACAGCTCAGGGCTAATCTCCCTTATTGCAACGTTGGCTGGTGCAGTTACCGGATATTACCTGCATGAACGGGTGATAAGGTTTATAACCGGTATCGCCGGGGGTTATACTACAGTCGACAGGCGGTTCAGTGACGGGAATTTGTCGGTTGTAAAATCCCTGAATTTTGATCTTGAAATGGATCCATGGTTGTTTGTTGTCGCAGGTTTTGTAATTTTTGTCCTTGCGATGTTATTCTGCCTCGCTTTTACGATATTGACCTTCCGCAATAAACCCGGGCAAAGAAAAATGTCAGGGCCGAAAAGGGCAGGCAAAACATCACGGCTTCGCGGAGGAAGTATTAAATATGCCATGCTGTCAATTCTGAGGGGCGGCGCGCGAAGCGCTATTGTGCCTGTTGTCGCAGCTGTTGTTGTATTTTTCTTCGGACAGACGGCAAATACATCGAACAGTTATCATAAACAGCTTTCAGAAATATATAAAAACACAACCATAACCGGATACTTTACGGACATTAACGGAAAACAGGTGGGAAATCTTCAGGTTGAGGCTGCCAATATAAACAGCCTTTATCATTCCGGATACATCACCGATTTGTCCGTTTCATGGGACATGAAGTATTACTATCTTGGAATCAGCAGGTTTGCAGACGGAACTGAACGGGAAATTGAGCCTCTGTATGTACCGCAGGGCTTTGCGGCTGAAACCATAAGAAATCATATGCAGCGAGGTCCTTCCATTGTAGGTACAAATGATATAAGAACCGTTCCTGAATTTTTCTATTCCGATAACATTATAATGGAGTTTATTGACGGCTTTGACGAATCTTTTCTTGCAAAACCGACGGGAGATATGCCCGATAATGAGGTCTGCTGCATGATACCGACTTCCCTTATGAAAGAGAAGGGTATAAATCTGGGTGATACAATTCGTGTTGCGACAGATGAGACAGTTTACAGTGAAAAATATGGCGCTGAAATATTCTATGAAATAGATCTTAAAGTTGTGGGATGTTTTGAAAAACAAGGAAGCGAAGATCTGATATATGTGCCGCTCTCGATGGTATTTGATACCGAACGTATTTGGGGGAAAAGGGATATGTTAACGGGGGCGCCGGAAGAAACTTTTGATACCGGTTACACCGCAGGTCCGGAACAAAACGGGTATCTGTCCCGTTTTACATTCAAAAGTGCGGTTTTTAAACTCGCTGATACCGGTAAGCTTTCCGAATTCAAGGATTACCTTGAAAAGGCGGGATATTCGCAGGTGAATAAAATAGGTAATATCCGTGAGTTCGTAGTGCTTCGGGATCAGAAGTTTAATAACGTAGTCAATAATATAAACCAGCAAATCCGGTATTTAAACGTATTATATCCGTGCCTGTATGTGCTGGTGGGAATAATCGCCGTCATTATTTCATATCTGATGACCGCAAGCAGAAGAATGGAGTTTGCGATAATGAGGGGCCTGGGTACCACGAAGAGGCAGACTTTTTTCAGTTTCTTTGCCGAACAGGTTATCCTTTCCGCGGCGGGCTGCGTTCTTGGGCTTATCGTGTGGAGACTGCTGGCGGGAACCGTGATTCCGATGCACCGGGTACTGATAACCGGGTTTCTGGTTTGTTACTTTACAGGCTCTGCCGTGTCGGTCTCAATAATGAACGGCAGGGCAGTATCTGAAATACTAAGTGATAGGGACTGATTGGACATGCGTATTCTGGAATTGAAAAACGTTTATTACGCTTACGGTAATAAAAATCAGAAGGTTGAGGTGCTTAAAAACGTAAGCTGCAGTTTTGAGACAGGTAAAATATATGCAATTGTAGGCAAGTCGGGCAGCGGAAAAAGTACCATGCTGTCTCTTATGGCAGGATTGGATCTGCCTACTTCCGGACAGGTTTTATTTGAAGGAGTTCCTACTTCACAAATGGATCTGGACAGGTACAGAAGGGAATGCGTAGCCGTTATATATCAGAATTTCAGGCTGTTTCCGCTGCTTACCGTTTCAGAAAACATTACATATCCGATGGAGTTGCGGGGATTTAAGGGAGAACCCGCCAGGGCAAAGGCAAGGGAACTGGTTCGTAAGGTTGCTCTTCCCGAAACCGTTCTCGATCGTTTCCCCGGCATGCTTTCAGGTGGTGAACAGCAGCGTGTGGCGATTGCCAGGGCGCTTTCCATTGATACTAAGTTAATTCTTGCAGATGAGCCCACAGGAAATCTGGATGAAGAAAACAGCAGAAATATTATCGATATACTTATTAATCTTGCAAGGAATGAGAATTACTGTGTTATCATGGTTACCCACGATCTGAGCATTATTCCGAGGATGGACGTGGTGTACCGGTTAAGCGGCGGCCGGCTGCAACTGGTGCAGGATTTTGCAGACTGAAGCATTAAGTTTGAAGAGATATTTTCTTTATGTTTGTTTTAAACATTTTGATAAGTTAATGATTTTGTAAAATAATTAAAAGTTATATTGACATAATACTTAAAATATGGTTATATATAATCAGAAATAATTTTTAAATATTTTTTGTTTAGGTAATAATAGACAAAATTATTTACTTAGAAAATAATACAACGAATTAATTAAGAAATTTTTTTACCGTGTCATGTTCAAAATTAACATTTCATATCTTTTTATTAAAACAACATTATTATTTATTGGAAAGTGATGACTGATATGATTAAACAAAAGCGGTTCAGAACAGGGCCTGAAACGGGAACTACATGGAAAAGGGCGCTGAAGCGCGACTGGGAGCTTTATTTGATGCTGAGCATTCCGCTGTTTCTGACAATTTTGTTCAAGTACGGCGCTTATCCCGGTCTGAGAATTGCGTTCATGAACTATTTGCCCGCCAAAGGCTTTGAAGGAAGCGAATGGGTCGGATTTGAAACATTCAGAAAAGTGTTCAGGGACAGAGATTTCCTTCTGGCGCTACGGAATTCCCTTATATTTAATTTCGCAGAGGTAATTATAAGTTTCCCGATGCCAATTATTCTCGCATTGATTCTTAATGAACTTAAATATCCGCGTTTCAAAAAAGTATCACAGACAATTCTGTATCTGCCGCATTTTCTGTCGTGGGCGATTATAGGAAGTCTTACATATACCCTCTTCAGAACCGAAACAGGTCTGGTTAACAATATTCTCCTCAGTGCAGGTTTGATTTCAAAACGCATCCCGTTTTTAACCGAAAACCTTAACTGGTCCATTACTTACCTTCTGGTCGGAGTATGGGCCGGAATGGGCTGGGGATCAATTATATATCTGGCCGCAATTTCAAGTATAAACGAAGAACTGTATGAAGCCGCAATGATTGACGGAGCGGGAAGGTGGAAAAGAATGTGGTATATTACTCTTCCGGGCATAAAACCCACGGTTATAACGCTGCTCATTATGACGCTGGGGCGGCTGATGGGAAGCAGTTATGAGCGTTTAAGCGCGATGGGGAACGTAAATGTTAAGGCCGTTTCATATCAGTTGGCCATATACATATATGAAAAGGGGCTGGCAAGCGGCACGGGATTTTCAAAGGCCGCTGCGGTTGGGCTTTTCCAGTCATTTGTCGGGCTGCTTCTGGTACTGGCATCCGACAGATTTGCAAAAGCCCTTGGTGAGGACGGACTGCTGTAAAAAGGTAGGGTAGGATATGCACAGAAGTAAACTTAATAAATTTACAGTCGCTGACTTTATAATGATTGTAATAATTGTGCTGCTGTGTTTAACATGTGTGCTGCCGTTTGTGCATCTGCTGTCGAAATCCATAAGCGATAATGCCTATGTACTGGCAAAGAAGGTATATTTCCTTCCCAAAGGCATAAACTTTGAAGCGTATATCGCAATTTTCAGGGACGGCCAGTTAACGCACTCAATGCTGTATTCTGCAATGGTTACCGTAATTTTCACGGTCCTGGGACTTATTACAACCGTAATGGCGGCATGGCCGCTGTCGAGAAGGCGGTTAAAGGGACGGGTATTTTTCACTTTTGTGATAATGTTCACTATGTATTTCGGTGCAGGCCTTATTCCCACTTACCTGTTATACAGCAAACTGGGGCTGCTTAACACGATGTGGGTTCTGATTTTGCCGCTTATATTCGCTCCGTATAACTTTCTGATTATGAAGACCTATTTCCAGAGCAATATTCCCGACAGCCTGGAAGAATCCGCATATCTGGACGGCGCGTCCAATACGCAGATTTTGATTAAAATAATTCTTCCGATTTCAAAACCAATTCTGGCGACTATTGCACTGTTTCTTGCCGTTGGCCGGTGGAACGCTTATGAGGACAGCAAATTCTTTATTACGAAAAAGTCCCTGCATATGATTCAGTATTTGCTAAGCATGATGGTACTTACCGCATCTGAAAGCGAGAAAATAAGCATTTCCGAGGCATCGCTTGTGACAACCACGCCTGAAGTCATTCAGGCGGCCGCGGTTATGTTTGTTTCAATACCCATTCTCTGTATTTATCCATTTGTTCAGAAATATTTTGTAAAGGGCATAATGATAGGTGCCATTAAAGGTTAGGTTACGGAACAAAAACCTCTTAAATGCAGGGGGTTTGAATTTTAAGATGGAAATTAAAAAGGAAAGGGTGAATTGCATGAGGGCTAAGTGGCTGAGAATTTTTTCACTTGCGCTGACAGTGATTTTGATTGTTGGCACTTTAGCCGCCTGCGGTACAAAACAGAAAGATACCGGTACCACTACGCAGAATACCGGTACAACCGAAAACAGTGGCAAACAACAGGGAGGAGAAACAACAACCGAAACCAAAGCCGGAATGGAAGGCTGGAAACCCTTTGAAAAGAATGTCACCATTAAAATTCCTGTTTACGACAGAGGAGTGGAAGGACTGCCTCCGGTGGATAACAACTACTGGACAAAATGGATTCAGCAGAATTTTGGCGACAAATACAATATCACCGTAACCTTTGAACCCATTCCGAGAAACGACGTTATGACAAAATATGCACTGCTGATTGCAGCAAAGGAAACGCCGACCATCCTGATGGAATACGACTATCCGAAGGTGTCCCAGTGGGCTTCGGAGGGTGCAATGAGGGAGATTAGTCTTGATGAGTTCGCAAAAGTTGCGCCTACATACTATCAGGCCATGGTGGACAATGATCTGCTGCAGTATACAAGCATAGGCGGAAAAACTTATTTTGTATGTGCAGTAAGACCATACGCCGCTACAGAGTATAAATGGGTAAACTTCTACAGAATGGACTGGTTGAGGAAAGTGGGATATGATCATGTTCCGACCAACATAGAGGAAGAAATAGATGCACTGACAAAAATTAAGGAAGCAGGGCTCACCGATATTGAACCGATGAGCCTGAAACTACCGACGGCAAACTATCAGGCAAACCTTTTCCGTGAGTTTCCGCTGGATGAAAAAGAATGGGCCATGCATGCCGGCATAGACGTGGCCGCATTACCGTGGGAACCTGTAAAGAAGGCTATTAAAAAGGATAACCTGTACTGGCACCTGGGGCTGGTTACAAAGGAATTTGAATTGAACGACGATGCTACCGAAAGGGCTAACTTCATAGCAGGTAAACTGTATTCATACGGCGGATATATGGCATCCTATGTAGACTGGCTGGATGCTTTCTATAAGAACAATCCTGACGCGGAACTGGCGATTGGTACCGTTCTGTACGATGATAAGGGCAATATTACGTTTGATATTACCGACGGAATTCCTTCCGAACGTTCCAACACACCCTTTGGTATGGTTATAGGTTTCTCGTCCATTGCTTCGGATGATCAGTTAAAAGCAGCGTGGATGTATCTTGAATGGATGAAACAGGACGATGTATTGCATACAATGCAATATGGTATTGAAGGTATCCATTACACCGAATATGATGAATACGGCTACCCCGTTCTTAAGGATATGACCGGAATGGAGGAAAGACTGGGATATAACGACAATAAGGATTACTGGTGTGTGGTTGTAGAGTCCAAAGAAAGAGATACCATCGAAGATTCGATAGCTGCGATTGCCCCGAAGAATCTGCCGCAGGATTTCACACAGGATATGATTGACATGTATTACGTAAAGGCGGAAAAATATGAGCGCGGCTGGATTTATCCCGATCCTATATTCACTGTGACAATTGAGTCGATGAATGAATACCGTGCTTCATTGCTGAGCCTGTTCCAGGAATTCTATACAAAGCTTGTAAAATGCGATCCTGATGAATTTGATGCGCTGTACGAAGAACTGAGCAAGCAATACCTTGAAGCAGGTTATCAGGAAATCATGGACGAAAAGCTGGCGGCCTATGAAGCCGGAAACAGCACAAGGCTGCCTGAAAAATCCAGGAAGTGACGGGACAGAATTGAATGCATTGTTACCGCATGGGGGTTTTACAATCTCCCATGCGGTTTTTTTATCCGTGGTTTTTATCAAAAACGGTCGGCATGGCAGGGTTTAAATTTAATACAATTATTGCCTTTTCCGAGTAAATGTCAAAATATACAAACATTAAAAGAAAATATTGACAAATATAGTGCATATTTGTATAATACTATCAAAGAAATATTTTCCAAAATATATATAAATTTATAACAAAAGAATTACTAAGAATAATTGTATGATAAAACTAAAATTATTAGCAATTAGAAAAATTTAGTGGCGATAATTTATAATAAACTGAAGGGGAGGCAAATATGAAAAAAGAAGCTGTAGTTTTAAATTCTTTGCCTTATTATTTCCTGGACGATTATGGCATTCTTATTGAAGATCTTGAGATAAAAGGGGAAGCGTCAGAGGCGTATATTGAATATAATCGACGATACCTTGAGAATCTTAATAATGAACTGTTGCCATTTTATGCGAAAGAAATGCCGGATGTCGTTAATGAGGAAAAGCTGGAAAATTACTATCGAGCGCAAGGTTTTACAGAGTTAATTTTAAAAGTTACAGAAAAATGCAATTTTCGTTGTAAGTACTGTGTTTATTCCGACTATTATCCATATACCACTTCTTACGGCTCTGCAGATATGACTTTTGAGACTGCAAAAAAAGCAATTGATCTATATATGAAACAAGTTGAAAGGCAAAGGTATTTTGTGTTAAACAAAATACCTTTTATTGCTTTTTATGGTGGTGAACCTTTACTTGATTTTGAACTTGTAAAAGATGTTATAGAATATGTAAAAACTCAGTACGGGGATTACAATGTGATATTCACTGTTACCACAAACGGGTTACCTCTTGAGGATCAGCAGATTGCTAATTTTTTAAAAAAACATAATGTAATTATTTGCCTAAGCTTAGACGGATATCCGGAAAATCATGACAGAAACAGAATCAGGGCTGACGGCAGGCCTTCATATGACACTATTCTTTCTATTATACATAAATCATTTTTAGACTATCCCCTTATTTATACTTTATGTTGCATAGATTATCGGACAGATCTGTTTAAATTATATGACTTTTACAATAACAATGATCGGATAAACGGGGGAATATACCACATCTCTTGCGGATTAGCAGAATATTTGACATAGGTACAAATTATTATGATCAATTTACTTTGGAAGAACGCACTGCTTATATAAAGTCGTTTAAGGAATTGGAAAAGAAGTACATAGAATTAGCGATTTCTGATAAATCAGACTGGTTTTTGGATCTACTAATCGGTCAGGAAATTTTGAGGGTGTATGATCGTTTACGTTTTGCTAAAAATCAGGGCTTTTATTTGATTAATGGGTGTTGTATACCCGGTGAAAAGATATTTGTACAACCGAACGGACTGATAGGTATTTGTGAAAAGGTTTGTTTTGATTTATCTATTGGCGATGTCGATTCCGGTATAAATTTAAAGTCAGTGGCAGAGATCATAAATAAAATGAATAAGTTGCTTTACTTTTCTTGTAAGGAATGTTCTTTATCCAGTCTTTGCTCAATTTGTTATGCTTATATGCTGACTCCTGACGAAATAGGTGTCTCTGAGAATGAATGCTGCAATCGTCGTTCGAGCTTTATTCATTCCCTTTCAGTGATTCAAAAAATAGAAAGTGAAAATAAAGGTTTTTTCGAACGAAAAATATCTGAAATTATAAGAAAAAATAAAGAAGCTCAATTATCGCAGCTACTTGATATATTATTGAGATAAATTAATTTAATAGAAAGGACGTACCTATGAGACAGCTTTATCAAATTATAAAGAATTTCGTAGTAAAGCACTTTATTCATATTTTATCTGCTTTTATACTTTTTATTTCCGCTTCATTGTTAACTATGGTGCCTGCCAAATTGTTACAGCTGATTATAGATAAAGGCTTTATTGCAAAAAATATGAAGGCCCTTTTGTTCTGGATCGGAATGCTGGCTTTATCGTATTTGATTAAATTTGTGTGTACCTATTATTCCAATAAAAACCTGATAAACCTCGGAAACAGTTTGTTAAAGGAGATCAAGTCGGCTATTTACAACAGGCTGATGAGTATCGATATGTCTTTTTACACGAAGAATGAAGTGGGGTATATAAATTCCCGGATGGAGGAAATATCCACAATTGATATTCTGTTTTCCAACCAGATGCTGGGATTAGCATCATCAGTTTTTGAATTTATATTTGCTTTGTTTATTTTATTGTTTTTAAACTGGGAGTTTCTAATTATAATGTTGCTACCGGTTCCGTTATTAATTTGGGCTACATACATTATATCCAAAAACATTACAGTAAAGGTACAGGCTTCACTGAACAGTGCGGCTGATTATTCAGGAAAAATACATGAAACTCTCAGGGGAATGGAAACCATCAAATCGCTCGGGTTGGAAGAAAGTGAAAATAAAAAGATAAACCGGTATAATGAAAAGGCATTGGGCAACTATAGGACACAGTCCCAAGCATTCAATAAGTTCAGTGTCGGAATGAACTGGATTTCGACAATGTTAACCGTGATTATCTACCTTGTAGGAGGAATTTTCTATATTAACGGGAAATTATCGATGGGAAGTTTTATTGCAATTTCTTCGTATGTCGGACGCTTATACTCGCCGGTTTTTCAGTATACAACTGTTTCTGTTATTATTCAGCCGGCTTTTCTTTCACTGAAACGTGTTGCAGAGTTCTTTTTCGGTGAACTGGAGGGAGTTTCGGAAACCTTCGCGGGGAAAACCATAGATGAAATTGAGAATATTACGTTTAAGGATGTTACGTTTTCATATTCCCAGTCTGCAAAAGTATTTGACAAATTTAATTTTTCAATTCATAAAGGGGATAAAATTCAAATCACCGGCGAAAACGGGAGCGGAAAAAGTACGCTAATAAGACTGCTGTTGAAACTTTATACCCCTGACTCAGGAACTATTACTGTCAACGGCATTGATTTGAAGGAAATTGACAGAACCAACCTTATCAGTCATATTTCCTACGTTCCACAAAAAAGCTATGTTTTCAACAATACTATTCATGCCAATATTACTTACGGACTGAAGGAATATGATCAGAAATACCTGGATGAACTTATAAAGGGATTTGGGCTGGATTCAGTTGAAAACAGGCTGAAAAAAGAGGGAGACGGTTATATCGGCGAGAACGGAAGTCGTTTATCAGGCGGGGAAATACAAAAAATATGTTTAGTCCGTGCTTTGCTGGCCAGGAGAAAATTTTATATTCTTGACGAAGCGACATCAAATTTGGACGAGGAATCTTTCAATTATTTGCTAAACATTATTAAATCTTCTGACGATACGTGGCTGGTCATCGATCATAAAACCGACTTTTCAACTATAGGTTTTCATAAGGTTGTGTTTAAAGCCAATAAACATACTTAACTGTTTGGAAAGAAGGGTTATTATGAGTATTTATGTAAAGCTGGGATATGAATGGAAACTGGTTCATGAAGGTGAATATTTCTATTTATCCAATGTACTGAAACGACAACTTTATCAGGTAGACCCAGGTATACGCTGCCAAATAATCAAGAAAATAAATGACGGTGTTGAACTTGATTTATTAGAGTCAGAATATGGAGAGAGTTGGACTTGCTTTAAAAAAATATTGGAAAAATTTAATGTTATATTTTACAGTAATAATAAAAGTGCCTATCGTGACAATTTTACGTTTGGTGCACGTATGGCTTCCAACTCCGCCTTTCTTCAAAAAGCAATTGATTTTAGAACCGCATCAATTGAATTAAATAGAAAATGTGATCTGAATTGTCCCGATTGCGGAGATGAATATTGTTTTTCATGCCTTGGGTGTTACAAAGATAAAAATGAAGGCAGAGAAATATCTGAAAATGTTTTGAAAAAAGGCCTGGAACATTTAACTAATTTCAGCATTCAAAATTTTTACATCCAAGGTGGGGATCCATTACTAAGTTTTGATTTAATTAAAAGTGCTCTTGATATACTCAGATCCAAAAATTGTTTTCCAAGAATTTATATAGTTAGTAACGGTATTCACATATTAAATCTTAACCATGAGCAATTGTCTTTGTTGAAAAGTTCAAATTCAATATTGTTGCTTGTGGTGACATCTGAAACTTATAAAAGCAGTATGTTATCTAATGTATTTTCAATTTTACATAATTACGATATTCGTACGGAAGTACAGTATAGAAACATTCCGGGAGATGAACTTAAAACAGAGTTTAGAAATGACACTTTAAAATTCCGTTCTGATAGAGGTGAAAGCATTATAGGACAACAAAATCTGGTAAAGCCTGTTGATATTTCTGTGTTAAGTAAAGATTTCATCGAAAACCGTTGTTTTTATGGTCGTATTCACATTGATGTAACGGGAGAGATTAAGGTATGCAATGGATACAGTCAAGGTTTAGGTAACGTTAACAATATGGATTTTACATCAATTAAAGAAAATTTAAAAAGATTTGGAATGCACCTGATGACACTACATGTAGCTCTTGTGGTTTACATTTAATTTGCGTATCTTGTCCAGCTATTATAAATAAACAAAGAACGGATTTTAATGAGAAAACAGAAGTATGTTCTATAAAAAATAGTATTACATAACAAAATATTTGAAAAAAATCTATGCGTCATAGCATGTACAGCGGTGTGCGGTTCAGGTTGCCTTAACTGTCTCTGGGATGGACCGATTTTTATTGCGGATACTGCAACTACTGGAACATCACTGGCATCAGGAGCAGGGGCCGGCGCTTCTTCATAAGTCAATAAAAGAAAGGAGGGAATATTAATGAAGCAGGTGCAACCCCAAGGATTTCTTAATTGCGTCTTGATTTGCGTGGGAGGTTGTCTTACGTGTATTTCCGATGGTCCGGTAATTATTGTTGACTTTGTCTCAGGGGGAACGGCTGCGTCTACTGGTTCTTCGGCTTAATACATAGTTTTGGATATTGTGTTGAACCGGTAAGGGCTGTTGCAAGAGCTGAAATAGCTTTTGCACGACTCTTTTTTTAATAAACCGTTAATTTAAGCATTCATAAGTTTCATCATTATTAAAAATAAACATTGTGCCGGATTGTTTTTTGTGCTATAATAAAAACGAAAAAGTAAATAATTAAAAGTGGAGAAAGAGGAGTCACTTTAATCCGATATATTGCGGTCGGGTGGAAGTGACTCTTTTTTCTTTGATACCAAAATAAAAAACGAGGTGGTGTTTAAAATGTCAGACAAAACAGTATGGATTGACGTGGAAACCCTTGAAAGGTTTATGGTGGATGTGTTTAAGGCTGCGGGTGTTCCTGAAGAGGATGCCAAAGTATGCGCAGAGGTATTGATTGAGTCCGATAAGAGAGGGATTGATTCTCATGGAATTAACCGCCTGAAAACCATTTACATCGACAGAATTAAAGACGGTATTCTGAATCCCGTTACAAATATTGAAATTGTAAGGGAGGGCCCCACAACTGCTGTGGTTGACGGCCATAACGGCATGGGGATGGTTGTTGCGAAAAAATCCATGGAAATGGCGATTGAAAAAGCCAGAAAATACGGCATGGGGATGGTTGCCGTAAGAAATTCCACACATTATGGTATTGCCGGTTATTATGCTACAATGGCCACAAAGGAAGGCATGATTGGAATTACGGGAACAAATGCAAGACCGTCCATTGCTCCCACCTTCGGTGTGGAAAATATGCTCGGAACAAACCCCCTTACCTTCGGAATACCGACCGATGAAGAATTCCCGTTTGTTCTTGACTGTGCAACGTCAATCACGCAGCGTGGGAAAATAGAGGTGTATGCAAAGCTTGGAAAACCGCTCCCGCCCGGATGGGTGATCGATGAAAACGGAAATACGATGACCGATCCGGATGAAACCCTTGAGGCGCTTACTAAAGGCAAGGCCGCTTTGACGCCGCTGGGTGGTATCGGGGAGGAAACGGCGGGATACAAGGGCTATGGCTATGCCACCGTTGTGGAAATCCTGTCTGCGGCCCTTCAGAGCGGAAGCTACCTGAAGATGCTGACGGGAATTGAAAACGGAAAGAAGGTGCCGTACCGCCTCGGACATTTCTTCATTGCAATAAATGTTTCGGCCTTTGTGGAACTGGATGAATTCAAGAAGACTGCGGGAAATATATTAAGAGAACTCAGAAATTCCAAAAAAGCCCCGGGACATGACAGAATTTACACCGCAGGAGAGAAAGAATACCTTGCATGGCTTGAAAGAAAGGAAAAGGGAATTCCGATAAACGAAGAGCTTCAGAAGGAAATAAAAACGCTGATTCGGGAATTTGATCTGAAAGGATATGATTTTCCGTTTTAATTAACCTTATCATGTACTGTTTTGCGGGAGGATGGATTTATGTCTATACAGGAAGAAGCGCTGGAGCTTCACAGAAGGCTCAGGGGAAAAATAGAAATTGTAAGCAGGGTTGAAGTGAAGGATCGGAAGGATCTTTCCCTTGCCTATACACCGGGCGTAGCTCAGCCCTGTATTGAGATACAGAAAGACATTAACCTTTCTTACGAGCTTACAAGAAGATGGAATACGGTTGCTGTTATTACCGACGGTACTGCCGTCCTGGGCCTCGGGGATATCGGCCCTGAGGCGGGGATGCCGGTTATGGAAGGGAAATGCGTTTTGTTTAAATTATTCGGGGGTGTTGACGCTTTCCCGCTTTGCATCCGTTCAAAGGACGTGGACGAAATAGTCAACACGATAAAACTGATTGCCGGCAGTTTCGGAGGCATTAACCTTGAGGATATTTCCTCGCCACGGTGCTTTGAAATTGAAAGAAGGCTGAAAAAAGGATGTGATATTCCCATTTTCCATGACGATCAGCACGGCACGGCAGTGGTTGTTCTGGCTGCACTAATTAATGCCCTGAAAATAGTTAAAAAGGACATCAGGAATATATCTGTGGTTGTAAACGGTGCAGGGGCTGCAGGTATTGCGATAACCCGCCTGCTGATGAGTGCAGGGCTTAAGAATGTAATTTTATGCGATCGCCATGGTGCAATTTACGAGGGTTGTGAATTCCTGAATTCAGAACAGGCTTTAATGGCAAAGGTGACCAACAGGGAAAAGAAAAAGGGAACTCTTGCGGACGTGCTTGTCGGCGCCGATGTATTTATAGGTGTTTCAGGGCCCAATGTGCTTACCGGTGAAATGGTAAGGTCGATGGCCAAGGATCCGATAGTGTTCGCAATGGCCAACCCCGTTCCTGAAATAATGCCTGATGAGGCGAAAGCAGCCGGGGCAAGGGTCGTAGGCACGGGGCGTTCTGATTTTGCAAACCAGATTAACAATGTGCTGGCTTTCCCGGGAATATTCAGAGGCGCGCTGGATGTAAGGGCAAGGGATATAAACGATGAAATGAAGATTGCCGCGTCGGAGGCAATTGCCTCGCTGGTGTCGGATGAGGAATTGTCTCCCGATTATATCATTCCCGCCGCTTTTGATCCGAGAGTTGGTGAAGCGGTAGCAAAAGCCGTTGCGGAGGCAGCCAGAAAATCAGGTGTGGCGAGGATATAGCCGGGTGGTTTTGGCTTAAAAAGATTATGGCAGTAGAAAGGGATTGCCCGTGCGACCCTTTTACTGCCATAATATGTATATGGGGAAAATAAAAGAAAGTGAGGTAATAGTGTGGGTAAATATGTTATTACGCTGGATCAGGGTACAACCAGTTCGAGGGCGATAGTATTCGACGGCTCAGGCAGCATAACAGGTATGGTGAAGAAGGAGCACAGGCAGATTTACCCGAAACCCGGGTGGGTGGAGCATGATCCGGAGGAAATACTGGAAAACCAGATTGAAGTTTTACGCAGTGTTGTTGAAAAATGCAACATATCGGTAAATGATATTTTGGCCGTGGGAATTACAAACCAGCGTGAAACCGTTGTACTGTGGGATAAAAACACAGGAAAGCCGGTGCATAATGCGATAGTCTGGCAGTGCAGAAGATCGGCGGGGATATGCGACAAGCTGATAAAAGACGGTTTGGAGGATGAAGTACATAAAAAAACCGGCCTGATAATAGATGCATATTTTTCAGGCACAAAGCTAAAATGGATTTTTGACAATTTTCCCGATATAAGAAAGGAAGCCGAAAAAGGAAATGTTTACGCCGGAACGATAGACACATGGCTTGTCTGGAATTTAACGGGGAAAAGGGTTCATGCGACAGACTATTCAAACGCCTCGAGAACAATGCTTTTCAATATTCTGAGTCTTAAATGGGACGAAGAAATCCTAAAAATTCTCAACATTCCGGTGTCAATTCTTCCCGAAGTCAGGCCGTCAGCCTCACTGTTCGGTTATATTGATAAAAAAATTCTTGGAAAAGAAATCCCGGTTGCGGCGGTATTGGGTGATCAGCAGGCATCCCTTTTCGGACAGACATGTTTTGAGCCCGGTATGGCAAAGAATACATACGGTACCGGGTGTTTCCTTCTGGTCAATACAGGAAACAGGGCTGTTTTTTCAAAGAACAGATTATTAACCACAATTGCGTGGGGGATTGATGACAGGGTTGACTATGCACTGGAGGGCAGTGTGTTCATAGCGGGTTCCGCCATCCAGTGGCTTAGGGACGGTCTTAAAATAATAAGCACGTCAAGGCAGTGTGACGAGCTTGCCGAAGAGGTGGAAGACACAAAAGGTGTTTACTTCGTTCCCGCTTTTACAGGTCTCGGTACACCGTACTGGGACATGTACGCAAGGGGAGCCATATTCGGCCTTACAGGCGGCGTAACCCGCGAACACATCGCCAGGGCCACCCTTGAGGCAATAGCGTACCAGGTGAAGGATCTGGTTGAATGCATGAAAGAGGATTCAGACAGTGGTTTGAGTCTGCTCAAGGTGGACGGCGGGGCAAGCGTAAGTGATATTATGATGCAGTTCCAGGCCGATATTCTGCGCACTAATGTGGTGAGGCCAAAAGTGGTGGAAACCACCGCCCTTGGTGCGGCGTTTATGGCAGGCCTTAAGACCGGTATGTGGTCCGGCCTTGAGGAAATATCGAAAATATGGGCGGTGGATCGCGTTTTTGAGCCGCAAATGGATGAGGAGCGGAGCAAAAAACTTTATGCGGGCTGGAAAAAAGCCGTTGAACGCTCGCGCGGATGGGCTGAAAATTAAGTCTCTTCGGTTACCTGGCCATTATTCCGGCGGCAGAAGCGGTGGACCTGTTGTATTTACCGCATCTGTCGCCGAAATATCCGATGGGGTTATGGTTCTCAAGGACAGAAACAACTTCGCACTGGTTTGAACAGCCGCTGCACACGAAACTTTCGGATTTAAAGTCCGAGACTGAAACCGAGAAACCTTTGAATTTTGTTCTGGATTTTTCCCTGCCGACTTTTTCCCTGGCCAGGATTGCGGCGCCAAGGGCGCCCATAACGTCATAATGTTCAGGAACGATTACCTGCATATTCAGGGCGCTTTCAAAAGCGCGATGAATACCCTTGTTAGCCGCCACACCTCCCTGAAAAATGACTTTGGGCAGGATTTCCTTTCCTTTTGCGACGTTACTGAGATAATTTCTCACCAACGCATCGCAAAGCCCCGCAATAATGTCACAGGTGTTATATCCCAGCTGTTGTTTATGGATCATGTCGGATTCGGCGAAAACGGCGCAGCGGCCTGCAATTCTTACCGGAACGGCCGCCCTTAAGGCATGGTCTCCGAATTCCTCTATCGGAATTCCCAGGCGTTCTGCCTGACGGTCGAGAAAAGACCCTGTCCCTGCAGCGCAGACGGTGTTCATTGCAAAATCGGTTACCACTCCGTCCCTGATGATTATAATTTTTGAATCCTGCCCTCCTATTTCAATAACTGTTTTTACGTCTTTTTCGGTATGGATTGCCGCCACCGCATGGGCGGTTATTTCATTTTTAATTATGTCAGCGCCCACCTGTATTGAGGCTATGTGCCTGCCGCTTCCCGTTGTTCCGACGGCGTATATCTGCCTGTCATCATATTTCCTGCTGATTTCCGAAAGGGCTGTCTGAACCGCCTCCATCGGTCTTCCTTTCGTTCTTATATACAATTTCTCAACTACATTATTGTTGTTATCCAGCAATACCAGATTGGTGCTGACCGAACCCACGTCAATTCCCAGTGAGTACATGCTCCCGCCTCCTTTCAAGCAAATCAATAAATGCTTCGATGCGGGTCATATAACCTGCCTCTCCGGTCATTTCATCCACTATCAGTGACAGAACTGGTATTCCTTTGTCCCGGGATATTGCGGGCAGTATTGCCTTTGAGACTATTTCAGGCATGCAGCCCATTGGGAAAATCTGAATCGCGCCGTCAAAGCGCTCTTTTGAAGCAAGCACCGCTTCACCCACGCATTCCCGTGCGTGTCCGCCTATGTAGAGCGGAAGGTATTCGTTCGAAGCTTTAATGATTTCACGGGAATTAAGCTTTATAATTTTCAGCAGCATGTCTTTTACCCACCAGGACGGAGTTAAATTTCTTTTCGTTGATACTCCCATGTCCATTAAAAGATCCTCGATAAAAAGATTTGTAAAGGGTTCTATGACTGTATAGATTTCACCGATGATTGCCACCTTTATGGGGTTTTTCGAGTAATCGGCAGGGATATTGCTCATTTTTTTCTGATAGCTTTTTAATAAACTCAATGCCTTATCCGGATCATTGCACGAAAAAACTTCCTCCTTGCATGAATTGAGAAGTCTTTTGCATTCGCCCCTGTTTTTCTCGTAACCCGCCTTGAAATGAGCCTGGCTTTCAATATCGTCGATGATACACATTGCGTTATAGGCCCTGATAACTGCGCTAATTTTTTCCGAAAGCCTTTTGTCGCTTTCGCGCCCGATTGTTTTAATCCTGCTGAAAAGTTCAGCAAGTCCGATGCTTTTAACGGCGTCAAGGACAATGAAATCCGCGTTATGCTTTAAATGTTCAAGAATTTTAAGCTGCAGTTCGGGATATTCGCCGAACCGGCACGGGCCGCAGCTTCCGACAAGCAATATGGTGTCTGCGCCTTTTTTTATGCCTGCCATATAGTTGCCTATCATTAGCTTGAAAGGAAGGCATATTTCATCGGGAGAGTATTTTGAACCGATGGAAAGGGCTTCTTTATTGTTAAGCGGGGGTATGACGTAATCAATACCCAATCCTTCAAACAGAATTTTCACCGCTATATAAACATTGCCCATATGCGGGAAGGTTATTTTCATTATCTACTCTCCTTTCCAGCATGTCTATGAAAGCTTCAAGCCTTGTTTCAACCCCTGCTTCCCCCGTATGCTCGTCGAGTTTAATAACAAGCATCGGAAATTCCCCTATGTGAAACCGTATAAGATCTATCACTATCGAATCGATGCCGCAGCCAAAGGAAGACAGGTATATAATCCCGTGTATTGTCCGTTGGTGATGAAAAGCCGCAGATGCTCCGAATAAACTTCGCTGGAATGTCCAGAAAGGTTTTTTGATCAGCTTCATAACCTGTGCTTCAGAAACCGAGGCCGGAGCAAATTCCTCGGTGATAATTCCGATTCCCTTTGCTTTGAGCTTGTTTACAATATCCATGTTCAAAAAAGCGTCGTTTATGACATAGGGATGGCCTGCAAGCATGACGTTGATTTTTTTCAGCTCAGAAATTCCGGTTTTAAAATTCCTCTGAGCGTTCACTGCATGTTCGAATGCATGCCTGATTTTACTCCTGTTCCGGGTGATTATGGATCCGTATGCTGCGCACCATTTGTAGAGGGATTTTCTGTCGTGCATGTATAACGGTAGGTAAGTGACTTCGGGCATTCCGGAAATGCTGTGAAAAATCATTTCTGGAAGACCGCAGAACTTCGGACAGATGTATTCGTTTTTGCAAACCTGCATAATACGCGGAATTACCAAAAGATCACACATGTCCTTTATTGATGCCACGTGCCCGTGGTAGATTTTGACCGGCAGGCATGCTTCGTCCACACAGGTTCCAACACCCAAATCCAGAATTTTTTTGTTTGTGTTTTCAGAAGTTACGATTTCCGCGCCAAGGCAGTGAAAAAAGGTTTCAAAAAAAGGATGGTATTTGCAGTATAATAAGCCTTTCGGAATTCCAATCCGCATTTTATCACACTTTCAATTTTTAAAATTTATCCTGAAAGTTTTAACTTTTTGGATACATAAATGTATTATGCCCCGATTGTATACGATTATTTATTATTTGCCGGGCGGATTCGGACTTTTTTGAACGAAAAACGTATGGTATGTATATGAAGTAGCAATCAGCGGAGAAGTATGTTTTAGAATTTTTTGGATCTACACAAAAATCGGTTTAAGAGCTATATTATTATAGCAAGACAAATTGAGGCTAAAAAATTCACAAAGGAAACAGGAGATGTATATGAAAAAAAAGTTTGTTGTTTTGTATACAATAGTTGCGCTTGTGGCGGGAGTATTAACAGGTCTTTTGCTGTCAGCCCTGATCGGTTCGGATGATTCCCAGGCAATATCCGATGTTACCATAGATGATGAAAATGATATTGTCAACGATAATAATGGTCATAAGAATGATAATAAAAAGGGCAATGCCACTGCAAAATGGCCCGATTATAATATAACCAAAAATCAGAGGTACTATAAGCGTCTTATTACCGACAGCGACAAAAATGTTCTGCTCGTAGGGGAAGATGCTTACAGCGGTAACTATGATACCATAATCGTGGCTTCTATATCGGTGAAAAACAAGAAAATACAGCTGTTCAACTTTCCCAGGGATATATATATTGACTACAGTGACGAGATCCTTAGCAGGTTAAAGGAAAAGTCTCCTGCCTTATACAGCGCCAAGGGATTTCAGAAAATAAACGCAGCCCACACGGTTGGAGCAAGGATAGAGTATAAAAAAGGAACCGGCAGATTCGGCGACAGTAATTTCGACTTTCTGGCAGATCTGATTGAAGAAGTTTTCGGTATAACTATTGACGATTATGCTTATGTTAATACCAAGGGCTTCAGGGAAATTGTAGACATGTTTGGCGGTGTGGAAGTGAATGTGCCGGTCAGAATGAAGTATGATGATCCGGTACAGGGTCTCCATATTGATCTTAAAAAGGGAAGACAGCTCCTGAACGGTGTACAGGCCGAGGGATTTGTCAGATTCCGTCAGGGGTATGATGAAAACGGTGTTTTCAAAACTTATTCCGATCAATTCAGAAAAGAGAATCAGAATGAGTTTTTGAAAGAGTTTTTTAAGCAGCATGTAAACCTGAAGAATCTGGGAAAGGTTGATGATTTGATTGGATTGTTGGGAAAGAATATTAAGACCAGCATCAATAATACCAAAAAGATAAGTTCCTATGCCAGTTTGTTAGGTAAGGCCCTGACCGGGAATTTTGAGCAGGAATCCTATATTGTTGAATGTGAAGGAAAGAAAATCAACGGACTTTATTTTGAAATCATAAAAAGCGAATAAACAGGTTCAGCCGGAAAATACTGATACAGAGAAAATATGCATAAGTTTATAATTTCAATCATACTTTCGGTGGCTGTAAACGTATTATTAAATGCAAGTGTTGGGAAATTTGTCTTTAACACCGGCGGGTCTTAACCGTTAAATTAAACAGGAAAGGGTGATGGTTATGTTAAAGGAATATCTGGAAAAAACGCTTCATTTCGGACTGGGGCTGGTAACCTACTCGGCGGAAAAGATAGAGGCAATGGTCAACGAACTGGTTAAAAAGGGAGAAGTGGCATCGGAAGACGCGAAAAAACTTGTCAATGAGCTGATTGAAAAGGGAGAGAAGCAAAAAGAGGCAATCAGAAAATACATTCAGGAAGAAATCTCTAAAATGCAGGTTAACAGGGAAGCCAAGGAAGAAACCGGTCCTGTAACGCGGGATGAAATCAGGCAGATTATAAGGGAAGAACTGGCTAAGCTCAATGAACAGAAAAGCGCCGGCGAAGATATCGCGGAAAATGGGGATAGTACCGGGGAAGGCAGTGAACCGACCGAACAACGGGAATGAAACATGAACAAAAAAGGGAGCGTTGAGCTCCCTGATTTTATGCGTTCTTGGCGCCGATTTCTTTAACGGAATCCACGGAAGAAAAAGAAAAACGGAAAAGGTATTACTCTAAAGCGGGGTCTGAATCTAAAACGTCTGGGGCGGAAACGGTAGTATGGCACGTATGGATAAATGTATCCGTTTGGCATTATCATCACTCCTATCTTTATTCTTTTGCTATATTTTATGTAAATTAAAAAGATTAAGTGACAAGCCTGTCTGTAGCCTGAAATCACGCTTTTATAAATCCGATACATACCGTATCATTTAATGTAACAGCATGCTGGAGGTTCTGTATGAAAAAGAGAATAGGAGTTGTCGGTATTGTTGTGGAAAACATGAACTCCACTTTAAAACTGAATGCAATATTGCATGACCACGCCGATTTGATACTGGGCCGGCTGGGAGTTCCGTACAAGGAAAAAAATGTAAGGGTTTTAGCTCTAATAGTGGAGGGAACGACCGATCAGATCGGAGCTCTTACGGGGAAACTGGGGAACCTTTCGGGAGTGAATGTTAAAACGGCTTTATCAAAGGAATATTCTTGACCATATGGCGCTTACTGGCGAAATACCCATGATTTTACGTATGGGGAAGGCTGCAGAGTTTTGTTCGGCATAGCCCGAAACATCTGAATCATCTGATTTCTGCGCTGAAGTTTAAGATACTTGCCGACTTTTTTCAGAAACTGCGTTATCCTTTTCAACTGAGCTTTACAAAAAAGATGCGCAGTATTACAATAAAGAACTGATAACCTAACAGCACGTGGGGTTGTTTTTTAAAAAACCGGAAGAGGAATGACCTTTGTGGACAGGTATTTGGTAAACTTTGATATTAATGACATACCGAAAGAGCAGTATGATGTAGTCGTAATCGGAAGCGGTATTGCGGGGGTTTATACCGCGCTTCAGATGGATAGCAGTATTAAGGTGGCAGTTGTAACAAAAGAAACGGTTGAGATAAGCAATTCGGTACTTGCACAGGGTGGCATTGCAGTTCCACTGGGCAGGGATGATTCCCCTGAATGCCATTTTAGGGATACGGTCTATGCGGGGGCAGGACTGTGCGACGAAGAAACGGTTCGGATTCTTGTAAATGAAGCTGCCGAAAATATAGAAATACTGTGCCGTTACGGCGTTAACTTTGACAGGGGAGAAGATCAGCAGCTGTTATTATCCAGGGAAGGAGCACACAGCAAAAACCGGATTGTCCATACCGGAGATTCCACCGGCAAGGAAGTATGTGATACTTTGATTAAAATCCTGCTGAAACATGATAATGTAAGAATATTCGAAAGAACCTTCGCAATAGACATTGTTACGGAGGCAAAGAAGTGTATCGGGCTTATCGCCTATGAAGAGGACAGCAAAAGTTTCAAATTGTTTCTGGCCGGTGCGGTTGTATGCGCAGCAGGCGGTTACGGTCAGCTTTATAATTACACAACAAACCCGCAGGTAACGACCGGCGACGGAGTGGCTTTGGCATATCGCGCAGGCTGCAGGGTTATGAATCCCGAATTTGTCCAGTTCCATCCTACCGTGCTTTATCATCCCGAAGACAGGTCCTTTCTTATTACCGAAGCGGTAAGAGGAGAAGGGGCGATACTTTTAAATATTCGGGGCGAGCGTTTCATGCCTGCTTATCACCCGATGGCCGAGCTGGCTCCGAGGGACGTTGTATCCAGGGCAATTTTTCAGGAGCTGCAGAAAACGGGTTCGACTTATGTGTATCTGGATATTTCCCATAAGGATCCGGAATATGTGAAAAATCGTTTCCCTACTATTTATAAAACCTGCCTGCGGTACGGTATTGATATAACAAAGGACAGGATACCCGTTGCGCCGGCGGCCCATTACTCCATGGGCGGCATAAAAACCGATGAATGGGGAAGAACCGGCATAGAAGGTTTTTATGCCTGCGGTGAAGCGGCATGCAACGGAATTCACGGTGCCAACCGCCTGGCAAGCAATTCACTCCTGGAAGGTCTTGTTTTCGGAAGAAGGATCGCCACTGAACTGACAGGCCAGATATTGAACCGGACATTGAAGGAAGCGAGGATTCCGGACAATTTATGCCATATAAGAAAATCAAACGAGCCTGTTAAAAACGCCGGTGCGTTGAAGTCAAGGCTTCGCACCCTTATGACCGAAAAGGTTGGGATAATCCGAAACGGTGAAAATTTGCAGGAAGCTTTGAACCAGGTTCTGGAAATGAAGGCTGAAATCGAAGGGAAAGCTTATACAACGGTTGAACACTGGGAATTAGTTAACATGCTCACATTGTCGGAACTGGTGATAAGAGCGGCTTTGATGCGCAGGGAAAGTCGCGGCGCCCATTACAGGTCTGACTATCCTCAGACCGATGATGTAAATTTCAGAAAAAATACGGTACTGTAGACAGCGTGAATTTGCAGAATCGGGTGCCGTATTTGCAACCGGCATTAAACGTAATATGCGGAAGGAGAGCGGGATATGGAGAAATGGGTAATAAGGGACATACTTGAAAGAGCTTTTCGCGAAGATATGCCGATGGGGGACATAACAACCGACAATACCGTTCCCTGTGACAGTATTTCGAAAGCCTTCCTTATTGCCAAGCAGGACGGCGTAATAGCCGGTCTTGAAATATGTATCGAAGCTTTCAGAATGCTTGATCCCGATGTGAATTTGGAGCCCCTTGTCAAAGACGGCGATTTTGTCAGGAAAGGGGACAGGATTTTGGTGGTGGAAGGAAACAGCAGGGCACTTTTAAAAGCCGAGAGGACGGCTTTGAACATTTTGCAGAGGCTTAGCGGCATTGCTACCGAAACACGCAAGTATGTGGAAAAACTCAGGGGTTATAAGGCGAAGGTTGTGGATACACGGAAGACCACACCGGGGCTCAGGCTGCTTGAAAAATATGCCGTTAGGGTCGGAGGAGGAACCAATCACCGTTTTTCGCTTTCCGACGGCGTGTTGATAAAAGATAACCACATTAAGGCGGCAGGAGGGATCAGACAGGCTGTTGAGGCGGTGAGAAAGCAAATTCCACACACCGTCAAAATAGAAGTTGAAACCGAGACTCTGGAGCAGGTAAAAGAAGCCTTGGACATCGGTGCCGATATTATCATGCTTGACAATATGCCTCCGGAGATTATGAAGCAGGCTGTGGAACTGATAGCCGGAAAAGCAGTGACAGAGGCATCGGGAAATGTTACGCTCGACAATATAGAAAGCGTGGCTGCCACCGGTGTTGATATAATTTCAGTGGGTGCAATAACCCATTCGGTGAAGGCAATGGATATCAGCATGAAATTTGAGTGACTCGCGGAAAATGTTGGGATTTGTCAATACAGGACATGAAGTGAGGTCATACTGACATCCTGTGGACAAAACGTAAAAATATCCACAGAAAAGTGGATAAATTTACAACATGAAAAAGGTTAATGCGCTGAAACCCTTGAAACAAAAGCGTTTCAAGGGTTTGTTTCATGCAAAAAGTTATCCACAACCCTGTGGATATGCTGTGTAATTTTTGCGTGTATAAGGCTTAAAACCTGTTAAAAAATATGATGAACATTATAAAAACATTAATTTATCCACAGAATTATCAAAAGGTTGTGTTGATTCATTGTGGATATATGTGAATATCTGTCGTAAAACTGTGAATTGTCCCGATTGTTTTTTGCAAAATATCCACAGGACTGGCTGCATGCTTTCAGCAGAAAATAAATTTAAGCACAAATGGAATAACGGGCTGTGAAACGTGGAAGGTTAAAAATAGGAAAAACAAATAAGGAGCTGAGGAGAAATGAAAGTACGCGACGTTATGACAAAATCGGTGGTTACGGTCAGTCCGGATACTACAATAAAAGAAGTGGCGGAGTTAATGCAGAAACACAATGTCGGTGCAATACCCGTGGTTGACCAGAGCGGTCTTAAGGGCATTGTAACCGACCGAGATCTTGTCGTAAGAAATATTGCGTCAGGAAAGGATCCGTTTTCAACCCCTGTGCGCGAAATAATGACATCGCAGGTGGCAACGGTTTCTCCCGACGATGATGTGCAGTCGGTTACGAAAATTATGGCCTCAAAACAGGTAAGAAGGGTACCGGTTGTGGAAAACCAACAGCTGATTGGCATGTTATCCCTTGGGGATATTGCGACCACCGGCAAACCCGAATTAACTGTGGAAGCTTCCGAGGCACTGGCCGAAATCAGTAAACCGTCCAAACCATTAGGAACCAATCCCTCCAAATAATACAGATTATATATTTATTAAGACGGGATAAAATAATAATGTACGCCGGGGGTTCCGCAGCAAGGCTTGAACGGGCTTTTGCTGAATTGAGGAGGGATACCCATGGCCAGACGAAACGGCGTTATGTCAGAGCAACTTAAGGAAGAGATAGCGAAAGAACTTGGTGTGTATGATATAGTCAAAAATGACGGTTGGGGAGCCGTGACATCAAGAGACTGCGGTAATATGGTCAAGAAAGCCATAGAAATGGCTAACAGGAATTCCGCCCCGAACCGTCAGGCATAGCTGAAGGAATAACGCCACGACAGGGATCGGTAACTCCCCGGCGTACTCAATATAAGAGCAGAAATTGCTCTTTTTTGTTTTATTCATGTTGCTGTTTTAAATACCTCCCGCATTAAATGGAATTTGCCGCAAAGCCCTTTAACCCCTTAAAATGGGAAGTGGTGATACCGCAATTTACCGAATACACAGGGTCTTGACAATAGTTCGTTTGACATGTTATACTTACATAGCGATACGTGGAGAGATGGTCGAGCTGGTTTAAGGCACCGGTCTTGAAAACCGGCGTGGGCTTGCGCCCACCCTGGGTTCGAATCCCAGTCTCTCCGCCAGTTTTTATTATACGGAGAAGTACTCAAGTTGGCCGAAGAGGCGCCCCTGCTAAGGGTGTAGGTCGTTGAATAAACGGCGCGAGGGTTCGAATCCCTCCTTCTCCGCCAAGTTGCAAAAGCCCTTGCAATGCAAGGGCTTTTAGCTTATTCGGTGCATCTGACTGAATCTGCTTTCATGCAATGAGATGTAGTTAATATATACCGGACTTTGTCATGAAGACAAGCAATAAACTGCCTCTTAACACTCAAAACAAACATTCGATTGTTACCGTAAAATGGCCTGTGTTGTCTGACATCACGGAGATGAAAAAGTAAACCTTCAGTATTTGGGTATTTGTATGGTAAAGTATTATAACAAACAGTGAAAAAATATGATATAATATTGGTGAAATTACACAAACGAAATTTTGGATTTATTTATCATTTCCTTTGAATTTTATTCTAAGATTTTTTTGCCGATTATATCAGTTACTTTGCATGGGCGGGGAGAAGTACAATGGCAAGACTGTTTAAGAAAAGCGTCATATGGAAATGGGTTATTTCATATACCTGTATTATTCTCATATCGGCGGTAAGCAGTCTTGTAATATATGACCGGAGCCGGAATTTTATAAAGGAAAGACAGGAAAAAATAAATGAAGTTTTGCTGGAACAGGCCACGAAAGAATTACGGGACTGTATTATCATGATGGAAAAACTCAGGGAGGAAATACTAATCAATACCAGTTTCAATTCCCTGAGCAAGTCAGGATTGGACCGCAATACGTCGGTGGCTTATAAACATTATGTGCTTTACAAGGACCTTAATACATATCTGAAACTTAACAACAGTTATTCCCATATAATGTTATATTTTAAAAGTGATGACAAAATAGTGTCCGACAGTTCGGTCAATTATTCGGCACGGTACTGGGAAATCTACGGAGAGTCGCTGGGACTGAGTTTCAGTGAGTGGAACAGCATAATTAACGGAACGTATAATAATTTTCATGCCACAAATGTGAAAATAGGAGACACCGAAGGCACGATATTTGCGAGAACCATTCAGCAGGCCCAGACCGGAAGACAGAAAGTTAACCTTTTTGTAATTTTCACAAAGGAAGACCTGGAGAGTCTGCTCGGCGAATATAACTATTACAAGGACACATCAATGCTGATATTTGACCGGGTGGGCAAAACAACGGTTAAATTTGATTATGCGTCGATTATAAACAGCGATGAAGATGAGAAAAAAATCATTGAAGCGGTGCAGGCGGGCAAGAAAGAAGTTGTACTTGGGAATAACGAGGTAATAAATCTCTATTATTTTCAGAATAATTCCCCGTATTATCTTTGCATTTTAACTCCTGAAAGCGTTTATTTAAAGACAATGCATAATTTTCAGCTTATTTTCTGCTTTATATTCGTTATTTCAATTGTATTCAGCATTGTATTAATAGTTGTGTTTGTAAATAATAATTACAGGCCTGTAAGGGATCTGCTGAAAACGCTGTTTTCAACGGATGTATTTCAGGGCGGGGAACACCGCGAACAGTCTTTGATTGAAAATGAAAACGAGTTCACTCTCGTGAAAAAAGGCATGGCGCAGGTAAGCAGCAGCTATAACAATGTTAAAATGGCGTTTAGCAGGCAAAACAAGCTCTTGCGCAAGGTTTACCTTTCCAGGCTCCTGAACGGCAAGGCGAAACTTCTTCCTGAAAAACAGCTGATTGAATTATATGAGTTGCAATTCAAATATAATGATTTTGTTGTTGTTCTGCTTTATGTTCAGGACTTCACCGCCGAATCGGGAAATAATTATGAAGATGATTCAGGTGCATTGGAAATAACCGACCTTGATCATGCGCAGTCGGTTTTAGTTGAAAAGTATGACAAACTTTTTTCAGATAAAGGATGGACGGTAAACCACACAATCATTGACGATCTGCTGGTGTTTGTCGTTTGTGTTCCTCCGGGAGAGAACCGCCCGGATTATATTAACAGTGTTATTCATAAAGGAACGAAATCGGTTGAGGAAAGCTACGGTGTTGAAATCCTGGTATCGGTAAGCGCGGTACATTCCAGCCTTGAAAAACTGTCGGTTGCCTACCAGGAAGCACTGCAGGCCTTTGAAGCGTTGAAATTGTACGATCTCGGCGGTTTTGTCTGCTACACCGATATTTCAGATCTTTTCATTTCAAGCTACAATTATCCCTATGAGATGGAACAGCGACTGATAAAGGCCATTCAGCTGGGGAATTTTGTAAGCGCAAAAGCCATAGTGTCGGAAGTAATAAACAGCAACATAAACAACAGAAAGTATATTTCATGGGATATCATACGCTGTCTGATGTTTGATTTGCTCGGGACGGTTATGAAAACTTTTGACGCCAATGAGGAAAGTCAGCAGTTTATTAAAAAGCTTAAGCCGGCAAAAAGATTGGCTGAATGTACCGACCTTCAGAGCATGGAAAAAACGTTTGAAGAAATATTGTCCTACTGCTGCGACTTTTTCAGGGTTACGACCGGCAATGACGAAAAGCTGTATTATAAAATTCAGGCATATATCAGGGACAATTACGGTGACCCGAATCTGGGCGTTTCATCAATAGCCGATCATTTTTCAATTTCACCCGTTACATTGTCCAAAAAGTTCCGGGAAATAACAGGTTCGAAAATTACAACCTTCATTTCGGAAGTAAGGGTGGAAGAAGCCAAAAAATTATTGCTTTCCAGTAACGAAAATTTGTCCTATATCGCAAACAGCGTGGGTTTTGGCAGCACAAAGACATTTACAAGAATGTTTAAGCAGATAGAAGGTTGTACCCCCGGACAGTGGAGAGAAAAACAAAAATTTGTTGTATAGGCGATGAATGCCGTTTTATACGCGTGGGACAAAATTTAAATTCAGAGACAAAAAATATGCAACTTACATAAAAAGGAAAAAAATAGAACGCCGTGTAAAATGTATTTTTGTCTTGTTTCTTTCAAAAACTGTCCCTTCAAAAGTTTTGGTACAAATCATACAATTATATTAGAAAAAATTTTAATCATAATGTTCAAAATAAATAATTTTCTTTTAAACTTTAGAAGCATCCATATTCCCTCACGTTGGATTCTGTCGTGTGTTTTTCAGTCCTGCAGGACTGATTGGCATAATATTCAAAATCAAATAGGAGGGATTTACCTGATGAAAAAAAGAAAACTTGTATCATTGCTACTTGTCTTAACGACAGCATTTGTATTTCTGCTCAGCGGATGCAAGTCCAATGCACCGGCTGACACAACAGGAGGAAACAACAGCACCTCCACGACAACAACGACGGACACTCAAAAAGCAGCCGATAATAAGGCCGAAACTCCATGGACTCTCCTTGAACCTCTCAACAAAGACCCCGGTGAATTAACATTGCCCAGAAGTAACTATGTAAAATATCCTGTTGAGGGAGCCGAGGGTATAACACTTCGTTATTGGATGCCGCTTCCGAGTAACGTATCCAAAAAGTCAGCAACGGTAAATGAAACCGAATGGGCAAGAATATGGCAGGAAATGACGGGAATTAAGGTTGAATTCATTCACCCGACTCAGGGAAGTGAAAATGAGGAATTCTCAGTTCTGATCGCTGGTAATTTGTTACCCGACATTATTGAATGGGAATGGACAACGAGCTATCCGGGCGGTCCTGCCGCTGCTGAAGAAGAAGGCGTTCTGATTAACCTTGATGAATACATTTCCCCGTACGGTGCCGCAGCTGACCTGTGGCAGTATCTGCAGGATAATCCCATAGTAGATCGCGAAGTTAAAAACGATGAAGGGCATTACTACTGCTTCCCGTTTATCCGCGGACATAAATATTTGCAGTGTACATCCGGTCTTTTCTATCGTGCCGATTTATTTAAGAAGGCAGGTATAACCAAGACCCCGGTAACGATAGACGACTGGACCGAGGCGCTCACGAAGTTAAAGGAAATCGGCGTTCAGAAACCCATGGTAATGCAAAGCATGGACAACCTGCAAAACGGAACCATGAATGCATATTTAATTCGTCCTGGTATGTATGTTGATCATGAAACAGGAAAAGTTAAGTATGGCTTTATCGAAGAAGGCTATAAGCAGTGGATGCTCCAGATGAACGAATGGGTAAAGGCCGGGCTTCTGGATCCTGATGTTTTGACATGCGACAGGACTACACTGGAAACATATATTATGACCGGTGTCGGTGCAGTTACATATGGTGCCGGTGGCGGATACATGGGTTCATTCCTGACAATTGCAAAAGCAGAGCCTGACAAATACGGTGCGGATTTTGATTTGAGAGCTGCCAATTTCCCTGTACTTAAAGAGGGCGATCCCGTATTGTACGGCGGTGCTTCATATGATTACGCAACCACCTCAAAGGCTTCAGCTGTAATTACATCTGACTGCAAGTATCCTGAAATAGCTGCCAAATTCCTTAACTTTGCTTACAGTGAAAAAGGCCATTATGCAATTAACTTCGGTGAAGAAGGCAAATCCTATAATATGGTCAACGGAGAGCCTGTCTATACCGATTTGATTATGAAAAATCCCGAAGGCTTAACAGTTGCAGTTGCAATGGCTCATTGGGGCCGTGCCAATATGTCCGGTGCGTTTGTACAGGATCCCAGATATATTTTCCAGTATTATGAAACCGAACAGCAGAAAGAAGCCCTGCATATCTGGAATGATACCAATGACAGCCAGAAGACGCTTATTCCTCCTGTAACCCTGACTCAGGAAGAAAGCAAGAGGTTTGCCGCTCTGAACAGCCAGGTAGATACATATGTAAAAGAACAGAGGGCACGTTTCTTCACGATGGAAGGCAATATTGAAGCTGAATGGGATAATTATGTAAAGACATTGAAAGACATGGGAGTAGATGAGATGATAGCCATTTACCAGGCAGCGCTGGATCGTTACAACGCGCGTTAATGAATGGTTTGATATAGTGGGATAAGTCTGCTGTATACAGCAGACTTATCCTGATACTTTTATATTTTTGACTGTCTGCATTCTTACACGGTTAAAGCAGCGGGTGCAGTTTTATATGAAGGAGGATAAGTCTGTACATGAACAAAGCAATTCAACTCCAAAATTCTGCTTCCGGAGCTATGTCAAAACCCAAAAAACAAAAAAGCATTGTGTGGCAGAGAATAAAAAGGAACAAAGAAATTTATTTATTAATACTTCCGGTAATTATTTACTACATACTGTTTCATTACAAGCCGATGTACGGGGTAGTAATTGCGTTTCAGGATTTCAGACCGAGAAAGGGTATTTCCGGCAGCGAATGGGTTGGCCTGGAAAATTTTATGACTTTTTTCAAAAGCATATACTTCGGCCGCTTAATCCGCAATACATTGAGAATAAGCCTTTCAACCCTTATATTTGGTTTTCCTGCACCGATAATACTGGCCCTGATGATAAACGAGTTGCGAAGCAAATATTTTGCAAGATTTGTGCAAACAATTACGTATATGCCTCACTTTATTTCCCTGGTCGTAATTTGTGCGATGATTCGGGATTTTGTTAAGTCCAACGGGGTTATCACACAATTGCTGGTTGCGCTGTTTGGTTACGACGGCAAGGATTTGCTGAGCAAAGCCAGTGCTTTTGTTCCCATATACGTAATATCCAACATATGGCAGGGAGTCGGATGGGGCTCGATTGTGTATCTGGCGGCTCTGACGGCGATAGATCCCCAGTTGTATGAAGCTGCAGAGGTTGACGGCTGCAGTACCCGATGGAAAAAGATAATACATATCACTCTGCCGTGCCTGCTGCCTACCATTATTATCATGTTTATTATGAGAATGGGTCAGATAATGAGCGTTGGATATGAAAAGATTATTCTCCTGTATAATGAAGGAATTTATGAAACTGCGGATGTAATATCAACTTATGTATACAGAATGGGTATTGTAAACCGCCAGTATTCGTTCTCGGCTGCCGTTGGGTTGTTTAACTCGGTAATAAACTTTGCACTTGTAATTTTGGCTAACAAGATAAGCAGAGCGGTAAGCGAAACAAGTTTGTGGTAAGGACAAGGAGAGCGGTCATATGGTAAGGACAGCAAACAAAAACAAAATTAAGGAAAGCCTTTCAGACAGAATTTTTAACGTGGTGAATGTAACGCTGCTAATCTTACTGGTAATTGCATGTTTCTATCCTTTTTGGCATGTAATCTGTGCATCCTTCAGCAAACCCTCGTTGTTTATGTCCCATTCGGGCGTTCTTCTCAAACCTGTGGGTTTCAGCCTTGCATCATACAAGAAGGTGTTTGAAAATTCATCAATATGGAGAGGTTATTTAAACACCCTGTACTATGTTGTGGTGGGAACGGCGCTGAATATTGTGATGACGGTTATCGGAGCCTATTTTCTTTCCCGTAAGAATATACCTGGCCAAAAAGCCATAACCATATTCATAATGTTTACAATGTATTTTTCAGGCGGTATGATCCCCGCTTTTCTGAACATTCAGTCGCTGGGACTGTATAATACCCGGGCGGCTCTTATTCTGCCGAGCGCGATAAATACTTTTAACCTTATTGTTATGCGGACGGCAATGGCGTCTGTCGACGACAGTCTGGAAGAGTCAGCAAGGCTGGACGGAGCAAGCCATATTACAATTCTTGTGAAAATTATCCTTCCTCTGACCAGGGCGACGGTTGCAGTGCTGGTTCTGTATTATGGAGTTGCTCACTGGAATTCATGGTTCCCTGCGATGATATATCTCGAGGACAAATCAAAGGAACCTCTTCAGTTGGTCCTGAGGCAAATTCTTATAGTAAATGACATGAGTGAAATGGGTATCGGAGAGGATCAGGAATTAATATCGGAGACAATAAAGCATGCGACGATTGTCGTATCCACCGTACCTATTCTGTGCCTCTATCCTTTCCTGCAGAAGTACTTCACAAAAGGCATGATGATAGGTGCCGTAAAAGGATAGAAAACAAGAACGGTCATATCTCGCTTCAGGGAAATGGCCGTTTTTTCGGATTTAAAGAAAATTTCCTTTATACAAGGGGTAAAGCTAAAATATCCCCGGTTAATTCAGCCGGGGATATTAAAGGTTATCGTATCAAAGCGGCGGATGCCAGCCGTTGATGTTGCCTCTCTGGATTGCGCCGAAAAGGTTGTCCTTGATGTGTCTGTTTTCTTTCATTAAACCGGCTATAAGTTCTTTTACATAGTGGCGCTTTGTTTTCCCTTCCGCCCTGCATCCGCTGGGGATTGGCATAATGCCTTTCTTGTTCACGTAGGAACGTATCATTTTCTCCTCAGTGTAAATGAACGGACGGATTAATGTAATACCTGTCCTGTCAAGGTACGTAACGGGTGAAAAGGTGTGAATTCTTCCCTCGTAAAACAGAGAAAGCAGGAGAGTTTCTATAACGTCATCCTTATGATGGGCAAAAGCCACCTTGTTGCAGCCGAGCTTTTTTGCGGCGTTGTGTATTGCACCGCGTTTCATATTGGAGCATAAAGAACACGGATTTTTTTCATTTCTCACATCGAATACGATTTTTGCAATCTGAGTGTCTTCAATATGGTACTGTATACCGATATTCTCGTATATGTCAATCAATGCGGGCAGGTCAAATCCCTCGTTACCGAGGGAAATGGTAATTGCAAAAAGTTCAAATTTCTTTGGGTAAAACCGCTGTAATGCCTTCAAGCAGTATAAAAGCGTAAGGCTGTCTTTACCGCCTGAAACTCCTACGGCTATTCGGTCACCTTCCTGTATCATGTCGTAATCCTCTACTGCCTTGCGCACTCTGGCCAGCAGTTTTTGAAACAATGCTTCAGCCTGCAAAAAAATCCCTCCGGATTTTGATTAATTTATAAACAGTATTTTAGCAGTAACGTTGAAAAATTTGAATAATTATTTTAACACAGCTCGGCTATACGCGCCAATTTCAGTTAAATTGGAATAACTGCAAAATTGAACATGTGGTTGACGGCTTAAAAGACATTGAATGTCATGTATATTGTTTATTGATGAAAAAGTTTATTTGTAATAAAATTTCTGCAGAGTAGTGTTGGTTGTGGAAAAACCTGATACGGTAAACGGACGGCTTTATTATACTTATAACGATTATCAGTATAATGATGACCGACTGTTTTTTGATGGATTGATCTTGACATTGATCTCTGAAGTAACCTTTTAAATGAATTTATTTGACAGCGTTAGGCTAATATGTTATATTATCTTAGTTGTAGTGTGTTTATTTGTATGGGATCGTGTGTGAATGGTTGTTAGCGGAAGGAGGCATTATGAATGTCAGAAACAAAGAAGAAAGAAAATAGTGCAAACGGCAATAAGGAAGCAGCTGAGAAAAAGGTAGTAAAGGCCGTAAAAAGAAAGGCAAGGAAGAAAGTTTGCCAGTTCTGTGTGGAAAAGGTTGAACGCATAGATTATAAAGATGTGGCAAGACTTAAGAAATTCCTTACGGAAAAGGCCAAGATTGTTCCCAGAAGAATCAGCGGTAACTGTGCGAAGCATCAGCGCCAGCTTACCACCGCTATTAAACGGGCAAGACATATTGCACTTCTGCCGTTTACAACCGATTAAAATTTACAGCCTATAGAAGCAATTCTATAGGCTGTATGCAAATATTGCCATTTCGCTGAAAACAAAAGGCCGCACGGGAAATATATAAACAAATATACCACCGGTGCTATAATCTTATTAAGAACGGGTTGGAAGGTATCCCCATTATGAACTGAGACTGGTTTGACGGAGGGTGGGGATATCTGTTTTTAAATTCCAGTCGCGTTTTTTAAAATTATAAAGCCGAAAGCAGTATTAAAAATACACGAAGGGTGGTATTATGATCAGCGGCCTTGATGTGAGCAGAAATTTAAGGATTATTGAAAATCTTAAAAGCGAGTTGCTGGAGGATATCGCCACGTTATACAGACATCTTGCAGATCCTGTTCTTGAAGACACCCGGGACGTCGCAGCGGATACCCTTTCAGAGATGATTGTCATATGCTATTTGCTGGGAAAGCGTCTGGGTGTTGATTTTTCCACAATGGACAGGCATATCGCGAAGAAAATAAGATTGGGGCTCATTAACGAGAATGAAATAGAGAAATATTTCGGGGATTTGTCTGAACTGGCAAGAGTACGTTCGGGTGAATTGCATAAGAAATAATCCCGGTAAGTTTATGACTTGCTTCAGAATAGAACCGGAGGGATAACATAATGAAAGTTATTTTAATGCAGGACGTAAAAAATCTGGGCAAAAAAAACACCCTTGTTGAAGTAAGTGACGGATATGCGCGAAATTACCTGATTCCCAAGGGTTTGGCGAAGGAAGCTACCCCTTCGGCGATTAATGAAATGAAAATGCGGGAAAAAGCGGAGAAGGCGAAGAAGGAAAACGAATTGGCCAATGCCCGGAAACTGGCTGAAAAATTAAACGGCGCGGTTATAACCTTTGCTGCAAAGGCAGGGGACAACGGTAAGCTGTTCGGTTCCATCACCGCAATGGATATTTCCGAAAAACTGGAAAAGGATTTGAATGTTCAGATTGATAAAAGAAAAATTGTTCTTGCCGATGCCATAAAATCCCTTGGAGTGTATGATATAGAAGTGAAGCTGCACACCGGTGTCTCAGCGGTTATTAAAGTGCAGGTAATGAATAAGGAGTAAGGACGGTTTTGGAAAAAATAGTTTTTTTCTTTCAGGGGTGCTGAAATGGACATCGGTTTTACGGGAAAGGTGCCGCCGCATAGCATCGAAGCCGAACAGTCGGTGCTTGGGTCAATCCTTCTGGATCAAAATTTACTGCCGGATATTGCCGGCAGGCTTAAAAGTGAAGATTTTTATCTGGAACAGCACCGGGAAATTTACGAAGCCATTCTGGATCTGTATGAACAGAACCAACCCGTTGATCTGGTGACCCTTTCCGAACAGCTGACAAAACGGGGCACATTGCAGAAAGTGGGGGATTACGAATATCTTTCAAATTTGGCTTTGGCAGTGCCCACTACTGCGAATGTAAACCATTATGTTTCGATTGTTGAGGAAAAGGCATTACTGCGCAAATTAATTCAGGCGTCCAATGAAATATCCAAACGAAGTTACGAATCCAACGAAAGTGCGCTTGATATACTGAGTTATGCAGAAAAATGCATATACGACATAGTTCAGAACCGTACCAGTACCGGGCTGGTTCCGATCAATGACGTGCTTGACGTAACTTTCTCCAGGTTGGAGGAGTTATACAATAACGCGGGTTCATTAACCGGCGTGCCCAGCGGATTTATTGATCTTGACAGGAAGACGTCAGGTTTTCAGAAATCCGATCTTATTTTGATTGCAGCAAGGCCTTCAATGGGGAAAACTTCCTTTGCGCTGAACATAGCCGCTTATGCAGCCATTCACAAAAACATACCCGTTGCCATATTCAGCCTTGAAATGAGCAAGGAGCAGATTGTCAGCCGTATTATCTCTTCCGAAGCCCTGGTGGAAATGGAGAAAATGAGAAGCGGCAGGTTTGAGGACGAGGACTGGGTAAAAATGGCCCAAATAATGGGGCCGCTGTCAAAAGCTCCGATTTACATAGATGATACTGCAAACATAAATGTGATGGAAATGATGTCAAAATGCCGGAGGCTTAAAATGAAAAAAGGGCTCGGCCTTGTAATGATAGATTACCTGCAGCTGATGCAGGGAAGCAGGCGGACGGATAACCGGCAGCAGGAGATATCGGAAATTTCAAGATCGCTGAAGATTATGGCAAAGGAATTGGAAGTCCCTGTGATAGCTCTTTCACAGCTCAGCCGCGCACCCGAGGCAAGGCAGAATCACAGGCCTATGCTGTCGGACCTGCGTGAATCCGGTGCAATTGAGCAGGATGCCGACCTGGTTATGTTTTTATACCGTGATGATTACTACAATGAAGACAGTGAAAAGAAAAATATCACCGAGGTAATTATAGCAAAACACAGAAACGGCTCGATAGGTACCGTTGATCTGGCGTGGATTCCTCAATATACTAAATTTGGCAATCTTGAAAAAGGATTTTGAGGGAAATGGATGATAAGCTTTTGGAACGGGTCAATTCCTGGGCTGAACAATATGGCATACTGAAGGAAGGAACCCTTGTTGTGGTTGGTGTTTCAGGGGGAGCTGATTCGGTATGCCTTTTGGATATAATGTGCAGGCTTGGTAATACAAGAGGGTTCTCGGTAATTGCAGTTCATGTGAACCACATGCTCAGAGGGAATGAGGCCGACGAAGATGAAGCCTTTGTAAGGGAATTGTGCGGCAAATACCGAATACCGCTGAAAGTATTCAGGGAAGATGTGGCAGCTTTTGCGGGCAGAAATAATTACTCACTGGAGGAAGCCGGCAGGATAATCCGCTATGAGAAAATGAAAGAGGTCATGGAGGAGCAGGGGGCTTCATATATTGCGGTTGCCCATCACAGGGATGATCAGGCCGAAACGGTATTTTTAAATATTTTACGGGGAACCGGGCTGGATGGTTTGTGCGGAATGTCCGATATAAACGGCAGGATAATACGGCCTCTCCTGACGTCCGGAAAAGACGAAATACTCGAGTATGTTAAAAGGAACGGCCTTACGTACAGAACCGACAGCACAAATTACGAAAATACTTATTTGAGGAATATTATAAGGAATGTTATTTTCCCGGAAATTAAGCGGCATACCGGAACAGACATAACTGCAAAACTTTTCAGGATGCACGAATTGTTAAGGAATGACAGGGATTTTCTGAACAGATACGCGGAAGAGAAATTCAGCGAAATATTGCTTTTTAAGGAGAATGGCAGAATTGTGCTGCGGAGGGATAAACTTACCGAACTTCATCCGGCTGTTTCGGGACGGGTAATCCGTATTGCGTGGGAAAAAATTACCGGGAGCCGGCAGGGACTTGAATCGGTGCATGTGAATGCTGCTTTGAGTGCGGTGTCAAAAGAAGGAAACAGAACGGCCGAACTGCCAAAAAGGATAAAAGTAATATCCGAATATGACAGAGTTGAGATTTCAGCCCCAAAAAAATATGATGAGAATGAGCCGGTTTTTTTCAGAGTGCCGGTGCCATCGGTAATGGAACTGCCAAACAGAGTCAGAATCGAGGCCAAGCTCTATACCCGTGAGGAATATGTCAGAAAATTCGGAGAAATAAAAAAAGCCAGGGAAAACAGTCTTACTCAAATATTTGATTATGGTAAAATAAAAGAGGGAATATATATAAGGGGCAGAAGGCCCGGAGACCTTTTTCACCCGTATAACAGCAAGGGGAAAAAAAAGCTGAAGGATTTTTTTATTGATCTTAAAATACCGAAAAAAACAAGAGAAAACATCCTTTTGCTCGCGGAAGGAAAAAATATTATATGGGTGGTCGGGTACAGAACGTCGGATAATTATAAAATTGAAGACTCGACTGAAACGATACTGTATGTTAATATTACAATACAGGGGAATAATTTTGAATTTTAAGCTGACATCATAGGCTAAACGCCTTAGATTGAGCATCACGGAGGAACCGTTATGAAAATGGAAGTGCTTATTACAAAGGAAAAGCTTGAGGAAATAGTAACCGATTTGGGAAGAAGAATAACCGAGGACTACAGGGACAAGGAACTGGTACTGGTTGGTGTGCTAAAGGGCGGATTTATATTTCTGGCCGACCTTGCGCGGAAGATTGATATGGACGTAAAAATAGACTTTATATCGGTATCAAGTTATGGAAATTCCACGGAATCGTCGGGAGTTGTAAGGATTATCAAGGACATAGAGTCGGATGTGAGCGGTAAACATGTTTTAATTGTTGAAGACCTGATAGATACCGGATTGACGTTGCAATACCTTAAGGATTTGTTTAACACAAAGGGGTGTGCCAGCGTAAAGCTTGCAGCCATTATGGATAAGCCTGACCGCAGGAAAGTGGATCTGAAAGTGGACTATGTAGGCATTGAAATTCCTGACGAGTTCGTAGTGGGTTATGGCCTTGACTATGCCGAGAAATACAGAAACCTGCCCGAAGTCTACATCATAAGGGAAACTTAAGATTGAGTTTTATGGTTAATTATGCTAATATAACAGAAAGCGGTTTTTGACGGAAATACATCTGTTACGCAGAATACTGCGCAATCCTTGGGATATATATAATTCTGGGATTATTAATTTGGTTGCCTGTGAAAGCAAGTGCAGAAATATTTTTGTATATAGCCGACGGGAGGTTTAACTCATTGAAAAATTTACGTGGAATAAGCTTTTATATTATTTTATTCGTCATTATTCTGATAATTATAGCCATGTGGAATGACTTCAACAATCCGCTGGTTATGAAGTACAGCGATTTTAAGCGGGAACTGGACAATGGCAACGTTAAAAGTCTCCAGGTACAGGGATTGGAAGCTCAGGTTATTTTAAAGAAACCTTCCGGCCAATTCAAGGATAACGTTGTATACACCACCAGTTTTCTATCGGAAGAACACATAGCCCAGGTAATAGACGAAGCAATAGAAAAAGGTCTGTTGGAAGATGTTTATTATCCTCCTGAAGCGAAGGCGCCGTGGTGGCTGACGATACTTCCCACCGTTGTTATTGTGGCTCTGTTTATACTGTTTTGGGTTTTCTTTATCCAGCAGACACAGGGCGGCGGCGGAAGCCGGGTTATGTCCTTTGGAAAAAGCAGGGCCAAAATGGTTTCTGATGACAAAATAAAGGTTAAGTTTGATGATGTGGCAGGCGCCGATGAAGAAAAGGAAGACTTAATGGAAATCGTGGAATTCCTTAAAGAACCCAAAAAGTTTGTTGAACTGGGTGCAAGGATACCGAAAGGTGTTCTTCTTGTAGGACCTCCTGGAACAGGTAAAACTCTGCTGGCAAAAGCGGTGTCAGGCGAAGCGGGTGTTCCGTTCTTCTCAATAAGCGGTTCGGACTTTGTTGAAATGTTTGTCGGTGTTGGCGCATCAAGGGTACGTGATTTGTTTGAAACGGCAAAAAAGAATGCGCCCTGTATTATTTTTATCGACGAGATAGACGCGGTGGGCCGTCATCGCGGAGCTGGTCTTGGCGGCGGGCATGATGAAAGGGAACAGACGCTGAACCAGCTGCTGGTTGAAATGGATGGTTTCGGGGTCAATGAGGGAGTTATTGTGCTTGCGGCCACAAACAGGCCGGATATACTCGACCCTGCATTACTCAGACCCGGACGCTTTGACAGAAGGGTTGTCGTAGGTCTTCCTGATATTAAAGGCAGGGAGGAAATCCTCAAGGTACATTCCCGCGGAAAGCCCTTGGCTCCCGATGTGGATTTGAAGGAAATCGCAAGAAGTACGCCCGGTTTCACAGGCGCCGATTTGGAAAACCTGCTGAACGAGTCTGCTCTGTTAGCCGCACGTAAAGGCAAGAAACAGATAACCATGGAAGAAATAAAAGAGGCAACGTTTAAGGTTATGGTCGGGCCTGAAAAGAAGAGCAGGGTTATGAGCGAAAAGGAAAAGCGGCTTACTGCTTATCATGAAGCAGGTCATGCGATTGCCGTAAGGGTTGCATCCACTACAAACAAGGTTGACAGAGTTTCAATCATTCCGTCCGGTTTGGCGGGAGGATATACCGCTCATAAACCCGAGGAGGATATATCCTATAAGACCAAGTCGCAGCTGCTGGAGGAAATTATAATATCCCTTGGCGGACGTGCAGCGGAAGAACTGGTTTTGGGTGAAGTAAGCACGGGCGCATACAGTGATCTGAAACACGCGAATACCATTGCGCGGAACATGATTACGAAGTATGGTATGAGCGAAGAGCTTCAGAACCTGTATTTCGGCGATGAGAACGACGAAATATTCCTGGGTAAGAGCTATGGTCATTCCCAGTATTTCAGTGAAGAAATATCGGCTAAAATAGATCTTGAGGTTAAGAAAATAATTGACGAGGCTTACAGCAGAGTTAAGACGATATTGAGTGAGAACATGCAGCGACTCCATGATGTCGCTCAGGCATTGCTTGACAAGGAAAGACTTGAAGGCGATGAATTCGAGAGGATTTTCAACGAGGGCTACAAACCCGAGCCAAAGCAAAATGAACCGGAAGTCAAGGAAGAGCCTAAGCAGATCAGTTAAGGCTGCTGAGGAATTTCAGAATAAATTGAATGAAGCATAGCATGTGTCCAGAATGCTATGCTTTTTTGTTGACTTTTCGCGATTTAAGTTTTATTACGCCTCAGACAGCGGAAGGGTATTGTCGGGTGGTTTTGACTGAATATAATTGTGAAATAATTGTACTTGAATGTATATAGTACATTGTGATAAAATAATTAAAATTTTATATATGAGGGTCAAAGTGGAAAACATAAAATTTTTTAAGAATATCCCTGCGCAGTACAGCAGAAGCCTGATTTATACCCGTCTCGGGTATGAAAAAACGAACACCCGGATTGAAACGGACAGAAGACGGCTGATTGACAGATGGATAACCGAAGCCGAAGAATTGTGCGAAACAACTGTAATATACAGAACGGTTGAAATAGCGGTGCATAAAAACACAATTACCCTCGACGGCGGCGAAAAGCTGGAAAGTTCGTCCCTGGCCGCGCTTCTGCAAAACTCCGGTTCAGCTGTCCTTATGGCTGCGACCGCAGGCTCACGTATAACTGATGAAATAAGACGGCTTCAGGAATCCGGAGACATGGCAAAGGCTTTGGTTTACGATGCGGCGGCTTCGGAAATAACAGACGCCGGACTGGACTGGATTATGGGGCTGTTAAGGCAACAGCTTATACGCCGGGGAATGGCTTTAACGAGGATGAGGTACAGTCCGGGATACGGAGACCTGGATTTGTCGTGCCAGAAAGTTTTTTACGATTTGCTCAGTCTGAACGAATGGGACATTGAGCTTAACGAAAAGTATATACTGGTTCCTGAAAAAACAGTAACTGCAATTGTCGGAATCGAATATCCAAAAGGATGAATTGGGGGAATAACCTTGACTAAGCAGGAATTTAAACAAATGGTTTCAGACCGAATAGTAATACTTGACGGCGCTACAGGAACTCTTTTGCAGCAGATGGGAATGCCTGCCGGAGTCTGCCCTGAAAAATGGGCCCTTGAGAACCCTGAGGCCCTTATTAATATTCAGAGGCAATATATTCAAAGCGGATCGGATATAATCTATGCCTTTACTTTCGGAGCCAATGAACTTAAATTAAAGGAATTTGGCATTGACGACGTAACCGGAATAAACAGGGAGCTTGTGCGAATTTCCAAACAGGCATCGCAGGGCAGGGTACTTGTGGCCGGAGACATGTCACCGACGGGACAGTTGATGGAGCCGTTTGGGAGTTATTCTTTTGAGGAAATTGTGAATGCCTATAAAAAACAGGTTATTGGCCTGCTTGAAGGCGGAGTCGATCTTTTCGTAATAGAGACAATGATGGATATTCAGGAGGCCAGGGCTGCACTTCTGGCAGTAAAGGAAACTTGCAATCTTCCGGTTATTGTTACAATGACTTTTGAGCGCGGCGGTTACACAATTAACGGCACAGACCCGTTAACCGCGCTTGTAACGCTCCAGAGCCTTGGTGCCGACGCAGTGGGATGCAATTGTTCCACAGGTCCTGAAGAGATGCTGGGGATAATTAAAAAATTGAGACCCTATGCGGATGTGCCGCTGGTGGCAAAGCCAAACGCAGGAATGCCCCGGCTTGTTGACGGAAAGACCGTGTTCAGCATGAACGCCGACGAATTCGCGGCTTTTACCGAGAAGTTTATAGAAGCCGGTGTAAACCTCATCGGCGGATGTTGCGGTACAACCCCCGAGTATATTCAAAAGATAAGCAAAATTGCAAAAGGCAGGAAAGGATCGGAATGCGGCTGCAAGAACAAAAATTTGATAATTTCATCATCCTGCACGACTGTTTCGGTGGGACATGACCTGCCGGTGTGCATTATCGGTGAAAGGATCAATCCGACGGGCAAGAAAAAACTGTCGGAAGAACTAAGGAAAGGCTCCATGGATTTGGTTGTGGAACTGGCACGGGACCAGTCGGAGCTGGGGGCGCAGGTTTTGGATGTGAATGCCGGACTTCCCGACATTGACGAGCGAGAAACACTTACGAAAATTGTGAAAACCTTAAGTCCCATCGTAAAAACGCCGCTTTGCCTGGATTCTTCTTCTCCTGAAGCTTTGGAAGCCACTCTCAGGATTTATCCCGGAAGGGCGCTGATAAACTCCATATCCGCAGAAAAAAGAAAGCTGGAAAGGATACTTCCCATTGCGGCAAAATACGGCGCGGCTTTCATACTTTTGCCCGTTGACGACGTTGGGGTGCCGGAAACGGCAGAAGACAGAATCAGGATAGTGGAAAACGTATACGAAAAGGCAGCCGAATACGGGTATACGAAATCCGATATTCTGGTAGACGGCCTTGTTCTGACTGTTGCGGCAAACCAGAAATCATGCCTTGAGACCCTTAAGGTAATAAAGTGGAGTACCGAAGAATTCGGCGCGAATACCGTTATAGGTCTTTCAAACGTTTCATTCGGACTTCCCGGAAGATCATGGATTAATGCGGCTTTTCTGGCTATGGCAATTTCACATGGCCTTTCCGCCGTCATAATGAATGTGCAGTCCGAAGAAACAATGCATGTGAAAAGGGCTGCCGATGCGTTAACAGGCCGGGATTGCAACAGCATGAATTTTATAAAAACGTATCAGAAACAGGATATACCAAAAGAAGAAAGGAAAAATAAAGGCGGAATTTACGACTGCGTTGTTGAAGGCAGGCGCGGGGAAGTTGTGGAGTTAATAAAATCTGAAATTGCCGCCGGTATGCATCCCGCTAAAATAGTAGATGAATATCTGGTTCCGGCGATAACCCGTGTTGGGGAGCTTTACCAGGAACGCATCTATTTCCTTCCGCAACTGATTCAGAGCGCTGAAACAATGGAAGCGGCGATGAATTATATTTTGCCGTTGCTTGAGGAAAACAGCGTGCAGGTGAAAAAGAAAGGAAAAATAGTTATTGCAACGGTAAAAGGCGATATCCATGACATAGGGAAGAACATGGTGGCGCTGATGCTTAGAAACTATGGCTTTGACGTTGTTGATCTGGGAAAGGACGTGGATTCCGAGATAATTATAAAAACGGCGGTTGAAGAAAAAGCAGACATAATCGGCCTTTCGGCGTTAATGACAACTACAATGCAGGAAATGAGGGTGGTTGCTGAAAAGATACGTGAGCGGAATATCAACGTAGGTTTAATGATAGGCGGTGCTCCTGTTAATGAGGATTATGCGCGGGAGATAGGAGCCGTTTATGCAAAAGATGCATATGCCGCGGTGAAAAAGGCCGAATCGATGGTGGCGGGAAAATGACGCTGAAAATGCGTTTAAAAACATGTTTTTTTCGGAGGGCGGTGAAATATGGCCGAAACGGTGCCCGACGACATTAGAAGATTTTTGATGATAACAGCCAGTTAAAACAATGGCTTCAAAAAAGAAAGACAAGCTGCGGGTTCTGGAATTTTTGTCGGATAAGTTTGAAAAGGGAAAAATATATACGGAGAAAGGAGTCAATGAGATTATAAAAGAAGCGCATACGTTTAATGATGCTCCGTTACTCAGGCGGGAGCTTTATGACAACGGTTTTTTAGACAGGACGAGGGACTGCAGATAATACTGGAAAAGGTAATCCGCGGACAAAATTATTTTTAAAGCCTCTTGACGAAATAACAAGTGCATGCTACAATAATAGAGCACTTGGCCGTAATAAATATGGCGGTGTAGCTCAGTTGGCCAGAGCATGCGGTTCATACCCGCAGTGTCGGTGGTTCGAATCCACTCGCCGCTACCACTCAAAGTGAGAAGCATTGCATAAAATGCCTCCCACTTTTTAATTGTGGCCCATTGGTCAAGTGGTTAAGACATCGCCCTTTCACGGCGGTAACGGGGGTTCGAGTCCCCCATGGGTCACCATTTTCTGTGTGGGCGCATAGCTCAGCTGGGAGAGCACCTGCCTTACAAGCAGGGGGTCATAGGTTCGAGCCCTGTTGTGCCCACCACAATTTAAAAATAACAGCCTCCGGATGATAAATACACCGGAGGCTGTTATTTTGTTTAACAGGGGAAGTAAGAACTCTGACTTTTCCTTTTATGCTTTTTTCTATAGTTTTTCCTTGTCGTAATACCGAACTTTTTCCTTTACAATCATTGTTCCTATACCCTGGTTTGTGAACATTTCAAGCAGGATGCAGTGAGGAATTCTTCCGTCAATTATGTGCGTGCGCTTAACGCCGTTTTCAAGGGCCTTAATGCATCCCATGACTTTTGGAATCATACCGTCTACTATGACGTTATCGGCAATAAGTTTTTTGACCTCGTCGACGGTAAGCGCGTTTACAATCTGCGGATCATCCTTTGACAGCTTTATTCCTTCAACATCGGTCAAAAGGATTAACTTTTCGGCTTTCAGTGCACATGCCAGTTCCGCAGCCACCGTATCTGCATTTATATTATAGCTTTGCCCGTTTTTATCCACTCCTATCGGAGCCACTACAGGAATGTACGGACCCTGGGAAAGAACATTCAAAATATGCGGGTTGATTTTTGTAATTTTGCCTACGAAACCCAAATCAATTTCCTCTCCGCTGTCTGAGTGAATCGTCAGTTTTTCACATTCAATCAGGTTGTCGTCAATTCCGCAGATGCCGATTGCCTTGCCACCCATGTGATTCAATAATGAAACTATTTCTTTGTTTGTTTTTCCCACCAAAACCATTTGCGCAACTTCCATTGTGGTTGCGTCTGTTTTGCGAAGACCGTTGACAAACTCGGTTTCAACGTTAAGGCGTTTTAGGGTGCGGGTTATGTCCGGCCCTCCCCCGTGGACAACCACGGGATTTACCCCGATGTATTTCAGAAGAGTAATGTCTTCCATCACCGAATGCTTTAATTCGTCGCTGATCATGGCGTTTCCGCCGTATTTTATTACCACTGTTTTGCCGTTAAGCGCCTGTATGTACGGCAATGCTTCAATAAGAATTTCGGCCTTTTTTATAACGTCTTTCATTTTGCACCTCTCTTACTCTGATTTAGAGATAAAATGCCGGGCTGCACAAACCGGTCGTTTCGTCAAGGCCAAGCATGATATTCATACACTGAACCGCCTGACCGGCCGCGCCTTTTCCCAGGTTGTCCAAGGCGCTTATTACTATCGCCCTGTTTGTGCGTTTGTCGTAATTTACGCTTATATCTACAAAATTCGAGCCCGAAACGTTTTTGGTTTCAGGGAGAATACCGGGCTCAAGAACCCTTACGAAAAACTCGCCTTTATAATATTCCCTGTATAATTCATAAAGACTTTCCGCCGACCAGTTACTGTGGGTCAGTTTCAAATAACTGGTGCACATCATACCCCTTTTCATCGGAACAAGGTGAGGAGTGAAAGATATCACAACCTTCTCGCCTGCAAGGGCCGAAAGCTCCTGTTCTATCTCAGGAGTGTGTCTGTGGTTTGTAACTCCGTAAGCCTTGAAATTTTCGTCAATTTCACAGAAGGAATAGGCAAGCTCTGACTTCCTTCCGGCCCCCGACATCCCCGATGCTGCGTCAACAATGATACTGTCAAGCTGCACAAGCTTATTCTTGACAAGCGGAGCCAGAGCCAAAACAGTGCAGGTGGGATAGCAGCCGGGATTTGCCACCAGCACGGATGTGGCGATTTTTTCACGATATATCTCCGGAAGACCATATACTGCTTTGTCTAAGAGCTCTTCCATTCCGTGGTTTGTTTTGTACCAGCTTTCGTATACGGTTTTATCCCTGAACCTGAATGCGGCGCTGTGATCAATCACCCTTTTACCCCGCTTTATAAGCTCGGGAATTACATCCCGGGATGCATCATGGGGCAGCGCGGTTATCACTATGTCGGCATTTTCGCATATCTCATCAAGTTCCAAACCCGAAAGACTGAGATTGAAAATATTTTTCAGATTCGGGTAAACATCTGAAAAGGATTGGCCTGCAAAGCTTCTTGATGCAACAGCACTTATTTCGGCTTCAGGGTGCTGCACAAGCAGGCGTACAATCTCGGTACCCACATAACCTGTTGCGCCGATAATGGCAATCCTAAACACTTGAAACCCTCCGTTGTATTTTTATACATAATTATAATCGTATATGCATAAAAATGCAATAAATAATGTATAAAAATAACGTTCTGCCGGTTTTTATCAAATTATATTATGCAAAGTCACTAAAACCAAAAAATCTTTTTTGGTTAAAAAAGTAGTGGTAAGCCGTGACTGGTTCATGTTACAGTAATGTTAAGCCAATAGTTTGTATTTTATTATTAGGAGGGGATTAAATGGCTGGCGTAAGACTGGTACACGTCTACAAGACATATCCCGGCGGTGTTACAGCAGTAAGCGATTTCAATATTGACATTGAAGATAAGGAGTTCATAATTCTTGTAGGACCTTCAGGATGCGGAAAGACAACAACACTCAGAATGATTGCAGGTCTCGAGGAAATAACCGAAGGTGAGCTGTATATAGGGGACAAGCTGATGAATGACGTGGCTCCGAAGGACAGAGATATAGCAATGGTTTTCCAGAACTATGCGCTTTATCCTCATATGACCGTATTCGACAATATGGCATTCGGTCTTAAGTTAAGAAAAGTTCCGAAGGATGAGATAAAGAGAAGAGTACACGAAGCTGCAAGAATTCTTGATATTGAACATCTGTTGGACAGAAAGCCGAAGGCATTGTCCGGTGGACAGAGACAGCGTGTCGCCCTGGGACGTGCAATTGTGCGTGAACCTAAGGTATTCCTCATGGACGAACCTCTGTCAAACCTTGACGCAAAGCTGAGGGTTCAGATGAGAACCGAGCTGAGCAAACTGCATCAGAGGCTGCAGACAACATTCATTTACGTTACCCACGACCAGACCGAAGCTATGACGATGGGTACGAGAATTGTTGTTATGAAAGACGGATTCATTCAGCAGATCGATACTCCGCAGGGATTGTATGATCGTCCTGTTAACATGTTTGTTGCAGGATTTATCGGAAGCCCGCAGATGAACTTCGCCAATGTATATGTCATTAAGGAAGATGACAAAGTATATCTGAAGTTCGGAGAAGATAAGCTTGAAGTTCCTGCCGACAAGGCGAAGGTAATTGAAAAGGCAGGATATATCGGTAAAGAGGTTGTATTGGGTATTCGTCCTGAACATACCCATGACGAACCGCAAAATCTTGAAAAGTTTGCAAACGCAACAACCACGGCCAAGGTTGAAGTTGTTGAAATGCTTGGTTCAGAAGCCTACCTGTATATGGTCATCAACGGTGTTAACTTTACCGCAAGAGTTAATCCGAGAACAACAACCAGACCGGGTGACACAATTAAGGTTGCATTTGATATGAGCTATATGCACCTGTTTGACAAAGAAACAGAAAAGGCAATCGTTCACTGATAAAAGTAGGAATAAACGAGCGGAGATGCTGCATCTCCGCTTTTATTTTTTGCTTAAATCCGGCGCGGAATGTGGTATAATGTGAGTATCATTGGGCAGTATTGGATAAAATTATATTTTTGAATAAGGTTTTTTATTTTGCCTTAAAGTTTATATTTTTTTTCGGGGTTGAAGCTTTATGCGTGTTGTGGGTTTTGTCGGGCCAAGCGGTACCGGAAAAAGTTACAGGGCGCTTTGGGTTGCAAAGGAAAGAAATATTGACTATATAATCGATGACGGGCTGCTTATTTACCAAAACCGTATTATTGCCGGGAAATCAGCCAAAAAGGAACCCACAAAGGTAGGGTCAATCAAAACGGCGCTGTTTACCGATCCAGACCACAGAAATCAGGTAATCGAGGCACTTAAAAAACATAACCCTGACGCCATACTTATTTTGGGAACTTCGGACGGTATGGTGGAAAGAATAGCGGAAATCCTTGGCCTTGGAACGGTCAGCGAAAAGGTGTATATAGAAGACGTGGCCAGCGAGCTGGAAATAAAGCAGGCTCTTAATACAAGAATACATCAGGGCAAGCATGTCATACCCGTGCCAACGGTAGAGCTGAAGAAGGATTTCGCAGGATATTTCCTGGATCCGCTGCAGATTTTTAAACGCAAAGCAAAGGGACATTTTCAGAATATGGGCGAAAAATCGGTGGTTCGTCCGCCGTTCAGTTATAACGGGAAATACACCGTATCGGATTATGCCATTTATCAGATTGTAAATCATATAATTACCGGGATGGAGGAAATGGATAAAATCTCACGTTTCAGGATAAACAAGGACAATGACGGGGTTATTATAGACATGGATGTAATAATGGTTTATGGTTATAACCTGGTGGATGCGATAAAAAGGGCGCAGAAAATGATTCAGGCCGGACTGGAACGTTTTGCGGCTTTAAATATCCGGGAGATATGTATTACCGCGAAGGGTCTGGTCATGAAAAAGTCAGAGCCTTGACAGTGTACAAGCAATAACATATAATTCTTTAGTAAGAAAGTAAGATAATGTATTTTACTGGGACGGTTACTTATTTTTCTCTGTTCTCTGTGGTGAAATATATACATATGCAAAACCGGAATTTAAGATAAACCAAGAGGATTGGGAGACTTAACGTGATAACAAAATTAACTGCAGAAGAATATTCAAAACTGGAAGACGAGGAAATAGTTCTGCTTGGCAGGCGCGGTGACAAAAACGCCACCGAATTTCTTATTAACAAGTACAAAGATTTGGTAAAAGCAAAGGCGAGGACTTATTTTCTCATAGGAGCTGATCGTGAGGATGTGGTGCAGGAGGGAATGATTGGCCTTTTTAAGGCCACCCGCGATTACAGGCATGATAAGTCCATGGCCTTTAAAACCTTTGCCGAATTGTGCATTACAAGACAGATGATAACTGCGATAAAAAATGCCACAAGGCAGAAACACATTCCGTTGAATACTTATATTTCCCTGAACCGTAAAGTCTATGATGATGATTCCTCCGATAAAACTTATATCGATATGATTGCGCATCAAATCGTAATGGATCCGGAACAGCTTCTGATAACAAAGGAAGAAATCAGCGGAATTGAGAGCAAAATATGTGAAATCCTTTCAACATTTGAGTGGGAAGTTCTGTCCCTTTATCTTAACGGGAAATCCTACACCGAAATAGCAAACAAGCTCAATAAACCTGTTAAGTCGGTCGACAATGCCCTTCAGCGGGTTAAGAAAAAAATTGAAAAATATATATTTAACAGCAGAGAAATGGTTGATTGAGTTGCCCTTTTTTTCAGGCATATAATTTCCCGAAACACAGGTATATTAAAAAGGCGTAATACTGTGTTTTTTTATTTGTGCCAAAATATATTTTTGCGGTTAACAGGAGGAAATTTATGGATATTAAGGCTGTTTTGCAGAAGGAATTTCAGCTGAGCAAGACACAGGTTGAAAATGTTATTAATCTTATAGAAGCGGGAAATACCATTCCGTTTATAGCAAGATACCGCAAGGAAATGACAGGGTCGCTGAATGATCAGGTGCTGCGGGAATTTAATGAACGTTATTCATACCTTAAAAATCTTGAAGCCAGAAAAAAAGATGTTTACAGGTTGATAGAGGAACAGGGCAAAATGACCGACGAAATTGCCGCGTCAATAGAAGGGGCAATGACCCTACAGGAGATAGAGGATATATACAGGCCGTTCAGGCCAAAGCGCAGAACCAGGGCAATGATTGCGAAGGAAAAAGGGCTTGAACCCCTTGCATCACTTATGATGTTGGGAAACATAACTGATGAAACAATAGAAAATAAGGCTCGGGAATATATAAATCCCGAAAAGGGTCTGAACAATGTGGAGGAGGTTTTGGAGGGAGCAAGGGATATAGTGGCCGAAGAAATATCCGACAACGCTTTGGTAAGGAAGGAGATAAGAAATATTTTTCATCTGTCGGGCGTTGTGGAGTCAGTGGCCGTTAAGGAAGAGGATTCGGTATACAGACAGTATTATGATTTTAAAGAACCTGTGAAAACAATTCCAAGCCACAGGATACTGGCCATTAACAGGGGAGAAAGGGAAGAATTCCTGAAGGTCAGTATCTCGGTTCCGGAAGACAAAGTTCTGGCATTCCTGTACGAAAGTTTTGGCATAAAAGACCGGGAAAACCGGAAACACATGGCGATGGCCGTTGAAGATGCCTACAAAAGACTAATCCGGCCGTCCATCGAACGGGAAATAAGAAACGAACTGACAGAAAGGGCCGAAGAACAGGCAATGTCGGTTTTTCGGGAGAACCTCAGAAAACTTTTAATGCAACCGCCTGTGCATAACTGTGTGGTTCTCGGAATTGATCCGGCATACCGTACCGGATGCAAAATATGCGTTGTAGACGAAACGGGGAAAGTACTTGCCACCGGTGTTGTATATCCGACCCCTCCGCAGAACAGAACCGAAGAGGCAAAGGCGGTGCTGAAAGAATTGATTGAAAAATACGACGTTGACGTTATTGCTATAGGAAACGGAACCGCCAGCAGGGAAACAGAGATTTTTGTCGCCGATATGCTTAAGGAAATAGAAAAAGAAGTCAAATACATGGTGGTAAATGAAGCAGGAGCATCGGTATATTCGGCTTCAAGGCTTGGGGCTGAAGAATTTCCGGACTTTGACGTATCGCTCAGAAGTGCCGTATCAATAGCAAGGCGCCTGCAGGATCCGCTTGCCGAGCTGGTAAAAATAGATCCCAAATCGATAGGTGTCGGGCAGTATCAGCACGATATGAACCAGAAGCGTTTAAGTGAAACACTCGGTGCGGTGGTGGAGGATGTTGTGAACAAAGTCGGAGTTGACCTGAATACCGCATCGGTGTCGTTGCTTTCATATGTTTCGGGCATCAGCAAAAGTGTGGCAGCAAATATAGTTGCATACAGAGAAAAGGTGGGCAAATTCAGAAGCCGTGAAGAACTTAAGAAAGTACCCAAGCTCGGTCCCAAAATTTTTGAACAGTGTGCGGGATTTTTAAGAATCCGCGACGGCGACAATGTGCTGGATAATACCGCCGTTCACCCGGAATCCTATGACGCATGTGAATTGCTGCTGAAAAAGCTTGGTTATACCCATGAGGATATACGGAATCACGACCTGGACTTGATAGACCTTAAGATTAAGGAAATCGGCCTTAAAAACCTTGCGGAGGAACTTAATATCGGCGAGCCCACCCTTAAGGACATTATAGAAGAATTGAAAAAGCCCGGAAGAGATCCGCGGGACGAACTTCCTCCGCCGATGTTAAGGCGTGACATACTTGATATTAAAGATTTGAAACCCGGTATGGTGTTAACGGGAACGGTGAGGAATGTGGCAGACTTCGGTGCGTTCGTTGACATAGGTGTGCATCAGGATGGACTGGTCCATATTTCACAGCTTTCCGACAAATTTGTGAAAAACCCTCTTGATGTGGTTTCAGTGGGGGACATAGTCACGGTAAAGGTTCTTGACGTGGACATAGAAAGAAAAAGGATATCGCTTACAATGCGCAGTGTGTAGAATGTTGCGCAACAATTCGTGAAAACAGAAGTTTGCGGGCATTGCACAATGTCCGACGTTTTTATTGAAGAAAAATATTTTTATGTGGTATACTTGACTTAAACCATTCAACTTTGGGCGTTGGTAAACCGATATGTTTACTAAGGCGATAGAAAAATGCCTTTTGTTGCTTTTTATTTTATGGAGATGTTTCGGCGTTGATCCTGTCCTATCATACGAAAGAAAACAGGAGTTGATGAGATGGCCGGCAAGAACAAGGTTAATGTTCGTATTGCGGGGAATGAATATACCGTATGTGGCTATGAATCTCCCGAATACATGCAGCGGGTTGCGTTATACGTAGATCAGAAGGTTACCGAGATCATGAAGGCAAATCAGGCTTTAAGCACATCAATGGCTTCAATTTTAAGCGCGATAAATGTAGTTGACGACATGTTCAAGCTTGCCGAAGCCAAAGATGCTTTGGAAAAGGAACTGGAAAGCGTGAAAAAGGAGCTGCAGCAGGTAAAACAGGAGAGGGACATGCTGTCTCAGCAACTTCAGAAAGCCAATGAAGAAAACAAACATCTTTTGCTTGAACTTACAAGATGCGAAACTGAACTTTCGGAAGTAAGGAATTCTCTTGCGAAAGCCACAGGAGAGACTCCCCCCAAGCCAAGGCTGCATAACGTAAAATAATATCTGAAATTTTCGGAGGATGTTGGTATGCTGAATACAACGATTACTTGGGGTGATCTTTTTAAAGTAGCTCTGTTCATCCTTGCCACAGGCGTATTGTTCTACCTTCTGCTGGCCGTTGCGAACCTGGTTGATATACTCAGGAATGTAAGGAGGATCCTTGACAGAAACCGTGCCAGTATTGACAATACACTTGAAAGACTGCCTGAAATAACCGAAAATGTGGCCAAAGTGTCGGATATGCTGAAGGAAGAGATGGAATCGATACAGAAGGTGGTCAAAAATGTGGGGAAAATTTCGGATTCGGCGAAGGATGCGGTGGAAGTACTGAAAAATGATGTTTTAGTAAAGGCAAAAGGCCTGCTGGAAGTTATGGACTGGATTAGAAAGATATTCGAAAAAGATGACAGAAAAAAGGAAATAGTTTACAGGTACAAGTACAGGCCACGGGAAGAGGAAGTTAAGGAAACGGTTCGGGGAAAGGATTCGGAACAGCGCGACTGTAATGACGACAAAAAACAGGATTTCATTAAGGAAGACGGGAATAATAACAAGTGTGATGTCGATGAAGGCGCGTAGAAAGAACCGAAAGGGAACGGACGGGTGAAAAACGGGTGCAACATATGGATGAAAAAATAGAGCTTCTTGCTCCGGCGGGCAGTCCTGAGGCGTATAAAGCCGCGGTTGCGGCAGGCGCGGATGCGGTATACCTCGGGGCGAAAGCATTTAATGCAAGAATTAATGCGAATAATTTTGACAACCAGACTCTTTCTGCGGTAATAAAAGACGCTCATGTCCGGGGCGTGAAGGTATACCTTACGTTAAACACTTTAATATCGGACAGAGAGTTGGAAGAAGCCCGAAAGTTGGCTTCTTTTGCGTATAATGAGGGGATTGACGGGATTATAGTGCAGGATCTGGGGCTTATTAATATTTTGAGGGAAACAGCCCCGGGTCTGCCCATTCATGCCAGCACACAGATGACAATTCACAATACGGACGGCGTAAGGGCAGCGCAGGCTCTTGGTATCAGCCGCGTTGTGCTGGCAAGGGAGCTGAGCCTTGCTGAGATAAAGGAAATAGTAAAAAAAACCGGCATTGAGGCTGAAATCTTCGTGCATGGCGCCCTGTGCATCTGCCGGTCAGGTCAATGCCTGTTAAGCAGTTTCATCGGCGGAAGGAGCGGAAACAGGGGAAGATGTGCCCAGCCATGCCGGCTGCCCTACAGAATTGAAGGATTACCCACTTCCGGCAATTACCTTTTGAGCCCGAAAGATCTTATGACGCTGGAATTACTGCCCGACATTATAGATACCGGTGTCAGGGCCCTTAAAATAGAAGGCAGGATGAAGTCAGCCGAATATGTGGCTGCGACGGTTATGATATACAGAAAGTACGTTGATCTTGCCCTGTCGGACAGGGAGTCATACAAGGTTGAGCCGGAGGATATTCGCCTGCTTGAACAGGTATTCAGCCGCGGAGGGTTTACGACGGGGTACCTTGACGGGAAGGATAAGAAACTTATCAGCATTGAGCATCCGAAACATTGGGGCGTCAGGGCAGGCACGGTTGTAAGGCTGAAAGGCGAAGTTAAAAAGAGTTTTTATACCGACAGGGAAAATACTCTCGTAGGTGTAAAGCTTGATGAGGAGGTAAATATCGGGGACGGTATTGAGATATGGGACGGGGGTATTTTATCCACCGTAGTCAGTGTCATGCTGCGGGACGGAAAACATGTAAAAAGCGCCCTGCCCGGGAGTACCGTCCTTTTGGGGAATTTCAGGCGTGATGCGCGCCCGGGCAGCCCCGTTTACAAAACTTCGGACAGAAAACTTATGGAATTTTTGTCCGGATTCGCATCGAAAAACGTACCAACGGTGCCTGTAAAAGGTGAGTTCCGGCTTTTTAAGGGTGAAAAGCCTTTGCTTGTCGTTACCGATTACAGCCAAAATACGGTCAGCATAGAGGGGAACGAGCCTTGCCAGGAAGCATTAAAAAAACCTTTAACCGGAGATCGGATTTGTGAACAGCTGAAAAAAACGGGCGACACTCCTTATTATTTCGATGATGTTCGGGTACTGACAGATAACAAATCCTTTATTCCCGTCTCTGTAGTGAATGAAATGAGGCGAAAGGCGCTGACGGAGTTGTCAAAAAAGCGGGAAAGCATGACAGAAAGGCGCTTTATACCCGAAAATACGTATTTTCCGGGAAATGCCATGTATTTGTCTTATGAAAGAAAAATAAGCCTGATGTTTTATAAAACCCCGCCTGAATTACCGCCCGGAAGCATAACCGCCGACAGGGTATACATCAGGCCGGAGCATACCGATGCCATTGAGCGGTTTCAGAATGAAGGAATAGAGGTATATGCAGCGATACCGGCGGTACTGACCGACAGGCAGATGGATATGTATATGAAAAGGATTCATTTAATGAAAAAACGCCCTGACGGAATCCTTGTAGGCAATCTGGGAGCGCTTCACCGCGTCAGGGAGGAGTTTCCTGATATTCCTGTTGTTCTGGATTATACGATGAATATTTTCAATTTGCCGGCAATAGCTTTAATAAGCAGATACAGGCCGTCGGGGATAATGCCATCGCTGGAACTGAATTTTGAAGCGCTGAGGGATATGGAATCCTGCGATATTCCGATGGAGGCTTATGTGTACGGGTCGATACCCGTTATGACGCTGGAATACTGCCCGGCAAGCAATAATGGGGACTGCGGGCAAAAATGCGGTGTATGCGGCAACAAACAGGGGTATTTGACAGATCATACCGGCAGGCGCTTTATGTATATCACCGATCCCGAACTTGGAAGGACAACGGTTTATAACAGCAGTATAATGATGATGGACGATCTAACCGGTTTTGAAAATACCGGCGTAAAAATCCTGAGGATTGGTATAATGGATGAAAGGCCGGACGAAATAACGAATATATGCAATTATTACAGGGAATTGTGGGTTAACCGAAAAACAAAGGCTTCCCGGGATTTATTGTTTTTGAAAAACAAAAGCCTTACACATGGTCATTATTACCGGGGAGTGGAATAGTTTAAAAATACGGAATGGAGTTGGGACAAGGATGAAGGAGATAGAAGTTGCGGTGGAAATATGTAGGGAAGGGGCAAAATTACCCGAATATCAGAACGAATGGGATTCCGGTATGGATGTATGTGCTGCCGAGGATGTGATAATAAGGCCTAATGAAACGGTCATTGTTCCTACAGGGCTTAAACTGGCAATCCCGCCGGGATATGAAATCCAGGTCCGTCCCCGCAGCGGGATCACACTGAGAACGCCGCTGCGCATATCAAATTCCCCCGGGACAATAGATGCGGGGTACAGAGACGAAGTCGGAATAATCATAACCAATACATCGGCTGAAACGGGCGACAGTACGGAATATTATACCGTTGACAGCTTGGGGAACAAACAGGGTATATATCTTATCAGAAAAGGTGACAGAATAGCTCAGCTGGTGCTTCAGGAAGTACCCAGAATGAGACTTAAGGTTGTTGATTCTGTTGCCGGTATAGGAACGAATCGCGGCGGTGGTTTTGGTTCTACCGGTGTAAACGAAAGAGAGGCAAAAATTTGAGAATAAAAATTATTCCGGAAGGAAGGGAAAAAGAAATGAGTAATGTCGGCGTAAATACCGAAAGACTTGTGAAAACTTTCTGTGAGCTGGTCAGGACAGACAGTACCTCAGGAAACGAAAGACAAATGGCCGATCTGATAAAAAAGAAACTGGAAGAAATGGGATATCGGCCGGAGGAGGACAATGCCGGCGAAACAATCGGCGGAAACGCGGGCAATGTTATTGTAAAAGTCCCGGGCAATACCGATGCCCCGCCTTTACTCTTCATGGCGCATATGGATACTGTTGAACCGGGTAAGGGCAAAACGCCGGTAATCAGCGGGGATATTATTAAGAGTGACGGGACAACCGTTCTCGGCGGGGACGACCTCGCAGGCTGCGCCTGCATACTGGAAGCCATTAACGTGCTGAATGAACAAAAGGTGCCCCATGGCGATGTGTACGCCGTGTTTTCGATTGCCGAAGAAACCGGCCTGTGCGGGGCAAAGGCTCTTGACGTTTTCAGGGTACCTGCGAAGTACGCCTTTGTGCTGGATGAAGGCGGGACGATTGGCACCGTTGCGGTAAAGGCGCCGTACCATAACAAAATTCGGTTTATAGTCAGGGGAAAAGCCGCTCATGCGGGTGTTTGCCCCGAAGAGGGAATTAACGCCGTTCGTGCCGCAGCCAGGGCCGTTGCAAGCTTACCTTTTATGGGAAGAATCGATGAGGAAAGCACATGCAATATAGGTATAATCAAAGGAGGCCGGGCAACCAACATAGTTCCCGATGAGGTTGTTCTTGACGGGGAATTAAGAAGCATAAGCGAAGAAAAACTTGAAAAATATACAAACGAGTGGGTGAAGTCCTTCAGAAACAGTGTGGAAGCCGAAAAGGCGTTGGTTGAAATTGAAGTGAAAAGGGAATACGGAGGATACAGCATTTCGGAAGATCACCCGATCATGGGGCTTTTGAAAAAGGCGACTGCTGTTTTGAACCTTCCCTTGTTGCCGGTAAAAACCGGAGGTGGCAGTGATACTAACGTCCTGAACACAAAAGGGATTCCTGCGGTGAATCTGAGCGTGGGCATGACCAATGTACACGGAACGAATGAACAAATATCGGTTTCCGACATGACCAGGGCAACTGAATTAATCCTGGAAATTATAAAGGCAAATGCCGGCAAGGAACAGAAAAATGAATAAAATTTAAGTATATCCGTACAGGGACAGGATTTTAAACATCCTGTCCTTTTCATCAATAATGCCTTTGCTTTTAAGCTGAATTGCCGTTCGGGCAAGCAAACCGTTAATCCACCCGCTTTCTATAAGATATTTGCAGAATGATGCCAGTGTTGAATTCCAGAGATTATTGCTGTTGCAGAAATTTATATATTCCCACATAACTTTTTTGCTTGGGGTCATGTTTCTTTTTGCAAATTCTGAAAGCGCATGGTTTACCTTGTCTATATCCTTTTGAGCCATAAAACACGAAATAAGAAGATTTGCATAATCGGTTCCAAAGGCATTTTCGGGTATTGCGGTGAAAAGGCCTGCAAGTCTGATGTCTCTCGCTACCGAAGGCTCTTTTTTAGAAAGTGCCTGAATGAGATCCCATCTTAATCTGTCATTAATGCCTGCAAGACCTACGCATATGTTAAAGAGCGTAAGAGCTTTCTCGTCGTTCCTTCCCTTTTTCAGAAAATACATGGAAAGCAGAATGTCGGCCACCGGGTTTTGCTTGTCGGCACCGGATATTTTCTGAAGTGCTCCTATTTTTTCGTCAAAGACGAAAAGGGAACGGAAATTCCTGCAGTAAGCCGAAAAACTCTGAAGGGAATATATACCGCTGACGGTTTTTTGTATTCGCTTTGCATATATTTTTTTCCTCATGAAGAGATCACTGTTTTTCCGGTAATACTGCGCGGCTGCGATAAATTTGTTTTCAGCAAGCAATACCTCAAGTTTGCCCAGCTTTGCGGGAGCGTAGGAAGGGTTTTTTTTCAAGGCCTGCATGAACATTTTATCCGCTAAACGGGGCGTACCCGAAAGGAGGTATTGAACTCCAAGACCGTAATAACCAAAAGGCCGTTCAGGCTTTCTTCGTATATAATCCTGGAATTTTAAAATACGAATGTCCAGAAGCAGTTTCTGATCCATCTGATATCCCCCGGAAAATGTTTATTAATTGCCTATTTTGGATTCTTCAAGATATTCCTGAATTATTTTTTGTACCTGGGTGTCCTTGATTGTTATAGAAATTTGAATACGGCGGTTTTTTGATTTAGCGGCTTCGGTTGTACCGGGATCTATTGGCCGGAATTCCGAAAAACCCGTTGCTGCAAAATACGCCCCGTACTTTTTCTCAAGGCTGGGGTTTTTTGCAAACATCGTGTTTATTACGGCATATGCCCGCTGGCATGAAAGCTCGTAATTTCTCTGGTATGACCCGTCAATATCGGCATGCCCCTGAATGTTAATTGCGTCAATATAATCCCGTATGTTTTCGTCATCGAGTATTCTTTCAAATGCCACGGCGAAACGGCTTAACAATGCCTGACCCTCGGTGGATATTTCAGCCGAGTTTTTGGCGAAAAGAAGACGGTTGTTAATAATAAGGTTTGCATTGTTGTCAATGGATACAAGCGGCTCGCCGTCGGGAGTGGTGGATGTTCCTATTTCGTCTTCAATGGATTTTTTTACCTCCTCAAGAATATTCAGCCTTAAAACAGAAATACTCTGAAGTTTTCCCCTCAACTCTCCCAGTTCTTTGTTGCTTTGAGCTATTATCCTTTCCTGTTCCTGCAATTTTTCAAGGGAAAGCGTCAGTTCGCGTTTTCCCTGTTCCACTTCGGCCCTGAGCCTTTCAGCTTCGTCCTGGAGCAGCCTGAGCGCGTTCTCCTTATCGGTTATTTCCTTCTTTTTGAGTTCCAATGTCTCCTCGGCAGCCGAAAGATCGGCCTTGGTCCGGTTCAGTCTTTCGGTCCAGACCGAAACGGCGAACGTCTGCTGGAAATAGGCTAAAAAAACAAGGAAAAACAGTACCAGCACTATTGTGGACATTACATCGGTAAATGAGGGCCAGAAATGCTGGGCAGCTTCAGGCTTTCTGAAATTTCGGTTCCGTACCTTCATAAAAGTAAGTCCCCCCTGTTTTTATTATTTGGCTGCCATTTCCCTGATTTCGGCAAGCTGACGGTCTATCCTTGCAGCGGCAACCTGATTATATGTCAGTACCTGTTCGGGAAGGGATGCTATGGTTTTTGCGAAATGTATCTGATTTTCACGGAACTGTTCCAGAAGCTGCAGTATGCCGTTTAGACTTTCCTCAACAGAAGACTTTATCTGTTTGCTTAATTCGGTACCTGCATTATTCAAAGTTTCGGCAAAGGAATTTGCGGCAAGGTTTCCGAAATCCTTCAGTTCGTCGTTTATTTTTGTCATCACTTTTGTGAAATGTTCCTGGTAAATTTCCAAGTCCCTTGTATGCTGCTGCATGTTGGTGTCCATCGCACCGGCAAGCTTTTCCACGACCTGTACAGTGGAGGATATTTCACTTACGAGCTTGCTGATATCGCTGACAAGCTGGCGGTTGTATGACGTCATCTCGTCGGCCGCTTCTCGGATGTTCTTTGAGAAGTTCTCAATGCTGTTATAGTTCGCCACGACAATGTCTGAGGCCTTTGTAAGAGCTTCAGCCACTTTTATGAAATTTACGTCCATTCTTTCAATGTTATTGCGCATATTGACGTTGAATTCATTAAGGTCTTTCATATTTGAAGCAAAGTTGGCAAGGGATTTGTCGAATTTCTCAACCGTTGCATCAAGGGTCTGGCTGGAGACGTTAACGTCCATGACCACATTGGTGAGTTTTTCACCGAATTGCTCAACGGTTTCCTTCAGCGAAGCCTGAATTTTATCACCGAACTCCATGAAGGTTTCCCTTAAAATGTTGTTCATCATGGTATATTCGGTTTCCTTATCCTGAGACACAACCATTGCCACAGTGTTGTCGAGGTATTCCTCAATATGTACCATCAGGTTTTCCCGGGCTTCTTCGGCGCTGAATATTGTAAGAAGTATGGTGAGTATAATTGAACAGCCCACACCTACAAGGCTTGTAACAAAGGCCGTTGACATTCCCTCAAGAGAGCCGATAAGATGGCTTATAAGTTTCTGTATACCTGAATTTTCTATAAGTTCGGTAAAATCCAGATTTGTAAATATCCCGGCAAGTTCTGCGACAGCCGTGGTCAAACCAACAAAGGTTCCAAATAATCCCAGTGTTATAAGAAGGGTGTTTGTATTTTTTATGAACCGTTCGCCCAATGCAAGTCCTCTTAAATGCAGGTTGAAATTCTTTTCGATTATTGCCTGGGTGTTTACCTCGCTGTAGCTTTCCTTTGCTGTTGTTTTGTATTCCTCAACAATCTTGTTCAGTACGTCCGTACGAAAAACTGCCTCTTTTTTTCTGTGCCAGTCGAGCAAGTCATCAAGGATGACAAGATACTTTCTGCGGATCACCAGATTTGCGATAAAAGCCACTACAAATATTAAAAAAGTTGTAACTATTATGTAAAAACCAAAACCCTGTACCTGCTCATAGATGTTTATTAAGGTATCGAACACTTTCCTTCACACCTTTCGGACCAATTTTTCATAACCTGTATTGTGCATGGCTTCAATGCGGAGTTTTTTAATAGCATAAGTATAACATATTTCTCATACGATCACGTTTACAAATGAATTAAAATATGCCACTTGAGCCACTTTTTTTATCTGCAGTTTAAGACGAAATTTTACATAAAGAGGTTCCTGGTGCGTAGAATTCGGTAAAAATATGTTACAATATCAAAAAAATTAAAAAGCGGGGAGAAATAATGATAAAATCGGTAATTTTTGATTTGGGACGGGTACTGTTGACTTTTGAACCGGTGGAGTACCTGAACAAACTTTACGGAAACGGGGAAAAAGCCAGAATACTTTATAATGCGGTATTTGGCAGCAAAACCTGGCTTGACCTGGACAGGGGAACGATTGATTATGAAAAGGCGAAGCGGGTAATGGCATCTGAATTTGCCAATTACGCTGAAGATATTGATTTTCTTATGGATAACTGGGTGGAAATAATGGCTCCGATTGAAGATAATATAGCAATTCTGAAAGAGCTGAGACTTAAAGGTTTCAAGCTGTTTCTGCTGTCCAATTTTCACAGGGAGGCATATGACAGGGTTTCTAAAAAATATGACTTTTTTAAATTATTCGACGGGATCTTCATATCATCGCATTACGGACTTCTGAAACCCGAACGGGAAATATTTCTCACGATGCTTAATAAGTTTTTGCTTGCTCCGTCGGAATGTATTTTTATAGACGATACTCAAATAAATGTTTCAGCTGCCGAAGAGCTGGGCATAACAGGAATTGTGTACACCGAACCGCAGAGGCTCAGACAGAAGTTGGAAGAACTTAAAATTTTGTGAATTTTTGCTGTCGGTTACAGCAAACCATTTTGTATACGTCAGAAAGTTTGCTAAAATATACTTTTGCTGAAAACGGTGGGAAATACAGAGAATTAAAGGGGCATGCTTATGAACAAGGCAGGCGTTTTAATACAGGTAATATGCGCCGTGCTGGCCGGCATGATTCTGGCTTACCTGTTTGCCAACGGAAGGCGGTGCAAAACAACCTACAGTTACATGCTGTGTATTGGCTTGCTTCTTTTCTGGAACATTGCTGAAATTATGCTTCTGATGTCCGAAAACCTGAAACAGGAAATGCTGGCGCTTAAAATCAAATTTGTGCCGGTGGTCTATATAGGCGTAAGCTGGCTGAATTTCTGCCTGACAATAGCAAATAAAAAAATTGTAAAGCACAGGTTGTACAAATACATAATAATTCTGTTTCCTGCTGTATGTTATGCCTTTCTTCTGACCAATGAGTTTCACCGCCTGTTCTATAAGGAAGTTATATTTGGGATTAGGATGGTCAGGGGGCCTGTGTTCTGGATTCATACCGTTGAGTCGTATTTCTGCATTATTACCGGCACGGTTGTTCTGATAAACAGACTGAGAAAGGTTGAAAAGTCACTTGATAAAAAGGTTTTATTCGCCTTGTCGCTTTTTATTCCTCTCACCGCCAATATTCTTATGCTCGCAGACGTATTGCCCATCCGGGGCTTTGACGTGACCGCCCAGCTTTTGCTGGTGACTCTTGTCATTACGGGTGTGGTTGTTTACCAGAAAAAATTCCTTAACCTGATTCCCGTTGCGGCAAGGCATTTTATTGAAAACATGTCGGACGGGATAGTCATTATTGACAATGAAAACACTATAGTGGGGCTTAACGATGCGGTAAACTGGATAATGCCCGAACTGAAGCTGAATATTTATGATTCGGCTGTGAAACTGTCGGAATACATAAGAAACAGTGCTGACGGAGAAATGAGGGACAAGGTCGCCGATGCCATTGAGCTGCCGGCGGAAGCATGTCCCGTAAAAGGAAATCTGGAAATAGCAGGTGTTAATGTTTCAGTCGAAATCGGAGTTCTCAGGGGGTTCAACCAGTCTTTCAACGGCAAGATTGTCATTTTTGAGGACCGCAGCGAGGAGCATAAACTGCTGAATGAAATAAAAAACAAAAACATACTGCTGACACATGTAAACGAAAGGCTTTTGCAGGTAAACAAAATGCTTAGTGAGGCAAATCACCGGCTGGAACAGTATTCCCGCACGGCGGAAGAACTGGCGGTGGCGAGGGAGAGAAACCGGATGGGGCGCGAGGTGCATGATACCGTTGGACATACACTTACTCTGCTGATTGCAATGGCCGAAAACATAAGGTCGAAACTTCAGGATGAGCAGGAAGAATTAAAGAAAATGATTGATAAAAGCATAGAGATTTCAAAAGAAGCCTTGAACGATATCCGTAATTATCTTAAGGGGCAGTATGCGGGCTCATTTAAAAATACCGGGCTTGACGAATGGCTGAAAGACCTGTCCAATGACCATATTGCTTCAGGAGTAAAAATTGATGTTTCAATAGACGAAAGCTTATCGGAGATTGATACCGCCAGAGCCATGGCCATATACCGGATTTGCCAGGAGTCGGTCACAAATGCAATCCGCCATGGACATGCAAAAACGGTGAATATTATCATTAAATCGAATTCAGGCGGAATAAAACTCTATATTATTGACGACGGAAAGGGATGCAGTGAAATAGTTAAAGGTTATGGCCTGACGGGAATGGAAGAGCGGGTTGCCAGGTTCGGCGGAACCATTTCCTTTGGTTCCGACGGCGAAAACGGGTTTAGTGTTATAGCCTATATACCTGTGTGATATCTTTCAGGGGGTGTTTGAAACGGGTCAGGATCAAGTAAGGGTTATAATTGCAGATGACAGCTTTGTTTTCAGGGAATCCATGAAGGAGCTTCTGTCACAGGATCCGGAAATTACAGTTGTGGCTTCTGCGTCAAACGGCCTGGAAGCCTTTGAATTATGCCGGGAATTCAAGCCCGATATAGTCATCATGGATGTAAGGATGCCGGAATGCAGCGGAATTGACGGCACAAGGCTTATAAAAACTCATATGCCCGATATTAAGGTGATAATGTTCACAACTTTTGAGGATCAGGACTATATCACAGAAGCCGTTAAATATGGAGCCGAAGGATATATTTTAAAGGACTCCGGGCAGGAACACATCAGAATGGTAATAAAAAGCGTTTACAAAGGATATCCTGTTTTCCACAAAAAAGCGCTTGATTCAATGGCTCAGTCCATTTCAGGAAGCAAAACCGAGAAAGCCGAAATTAATCTGTCCCCGATTGAAAAGGAGATATTGAGGCTTGTGGTCGAAGGCAGGAGCAATAAACAGATTGGCTGTGTTCTGGGGCTCAGCGAAGGAAGAGTGAAAAACATTTTAAGCGAGCTTTTTGAAAAGACAAATACCCGGGATCGCACTCAGCTTGCCGTTTTTGCGGTAAGGAATGATCTGGTGGATTAACCGGGATAAAAAAAAAGAAGGTTAAACTGTAGGGGGGCAAGGGAATTACAGTTCAACCTGTCAGTAAAAAGATGAACAATTACTATGATATCCTATTTCCCCCGAATTTTGAAGTACCCAGTAGTCACTTTAATGTCAACCGAATAATTAAATAAGGTTAACGAAAAAATCATGAGATATTGTATCTGTTCAGTAAAGCCTGATGGTGCAGGTTTTGTTTTTTATATTCGGCAATGACGGGTATGATCTCAGATTTTTTAAGATATCGGTGCCGGATGGTTACATGGTTTTCCAGATTGTTTTGACGCACAAGTTTCATTATGGTTTTGTGATCAATATGATGCTGATCCATCAGTTCCTGTATCGTGATGTAATCCTCTATGGGCCTTGGAATCAACGGATCCCCGCCGAAGTATTTTTTGCACAGCACTGAGATGGTGGTGGGATTGCTTCCCAGCTGTTCGGCGATTTCAATATATGTCAGGCCTTTTTTTCTGAGATCCCAAATCAGCTGGGGATCTATCACTTTCTGTTCGGTTCTGGAGCTTTTGTATACATACCCGAATTTTTCAACAAGCTGGTTTATTTTCATCTTCCTTTTTTTTGCAATGCGTTTCAAATACGAGTACACGCTGTTGTTTGAATAAAGGTTGTATATATATTTGCCTTTGGCAACTTCGGAAAGCCGCTTTTTTATGATTTCATCCTCTTTTTTCATAAGTGCCGACTGTATTCTGCCCGCCAGTTTTTTCTGATTTTCGCCGTTGCCGATGGTTTTATAAAAATAATATTCCTTGGCTTTCATTGGTTTTCCGTCAAAAACGGTTATAAGCATGCTTGTAAGTCCTAATTTTCTGAAACCGTTGCTGTTTAAAAGCAGTATGTCGTCATCGGTAAGCTGATTTTCTGAAAAAACCTTGTCCATAAACCTACAGGCGTTTTCATAGGTTTTTTTGACCGAATTTGTCCGCCATTTTGTCTTGTATTTAAAATCGGTGGGGTGAAAACGTCCGGGGTAAACAAAGTCAAAAAGCTTGTATATCGACCAGTCAAACCTTGACAAAACGTTATATATTCCATACTTAAGCAAACGTTTTTTCCAGTCGTATTCCGGTATAAGCTCAACGCGGCGTATACCTTCCTTCAGAACCATGTACTGAACTGCCTCTATGACGTATTTGTCATTATTCCATATGCCATGCTTGCTCCACATCCACTCGGTAAGCTGTCTTTTCTTGAATTCTTCCGGGTATGCGTTTTTCAGAACGGCCAGTACGTCATTGTCAAAAACAGTTTGAAGCATTCCTGAAAGCCGGTTTTTAACAAAAATTTCTCTCAGTTGTTTCAGGTTATATTCGGGAAGTTTGTCAACAGTTATTCCTTCGACATATTCCAGACAATATTTCGTTATGACCTGGCAATTAAGCCGTATACCGGTTTTTTGCTTTTCATTCTGCCAGAAATTTTTCCTGAAAGGCTGACCTTTATCCAAAACATCTCTGTACTCGGCCAGGGCCATTAGCTGTTCCGTATCCATGTCGAACAGGTTTAACATAATCATCCCTCAAACAGAATGAATTATTATGGACGAATTGGAAATAAGCTGTGACTTGAAAACATTTTACAAACATAATAATAGTATTATATAATAATTAAAGGAAAATACGCAAGAATCATGTCTTCCCTGAGGATGTTTTCATAATCTGTTTTGAAAAATACGGCATTTTGACGGATTTGCTTGGAGGGACCTATGGCAGTGGTATATTTCTACGTCCCGGCTGAAAAGGCTGATGATGTTATAGAATGCGGCCTTAAATTATCCGAATGGAAGGACAGGGAACAGCAAACCCCGTGGAATCCGGAACCCCGGGCATGTCTTTGCGCCCGGTTGCACCCGGATGATGATAAGAGAAGCGGGGATCCGCGCTACCGCTGCATAAAAATTAACATTCCTGCTGAAGACTGCGTGGTGGCCGACGGCGATTTGTACAGGCTAAGTATGAAATTTCCCGATCTCAAACAGAAATACATAGGCACAATGGTCCCGCTGAACAGGTACATGTTTGGCTCTTTTCGGAAACCCGAATGCCTTATTTTCACAACTATCCTCGGAGAGCAGATAAGTATATACGGAAAGGGACTGGATGATCCAATTCTTTATGAAAATTCCGAAACACTGTATGTAAATAATATAATTGAACGGTACAATGACAAGTATGACGGAATAAATCAAGCTTTGCTTTACTGTTTTCTTTCGGCGCAGTCACGGAACGGTGTTTTGGAGAATCTTACGCTGGATGACAGTCTGGCATATTTCTCTACAAAAGACCACAATCGGTACGTAACCCTTTCGGTACCCGATTTGAAAAAATACGTCTTGGATTTGATATGAAGGTTTTAAAATGAAGGGCGGAGAAAGAGATTTGAATACTAAAGACAGAATCCTGAAAATGCTTGCCGAAAATAAAGGGAGATTTATATCGGGCGAACAGATAAGCGAGGAACTGGGGATATCCCGTACCGCTGTCTGGAAACACATACTTAAGCTAAGGGAAGAAGGTCACAGAATCCAGTCTGTTAACAGGCTCGGATACCAGCTTGTCAACAGCGGGGACGTTTATGATCGGGGTACAATCCTAAGCAGATTGAATACAAAAATCCTGGGAAAGAACTTATACTTTTACGAAACAATTGACTCCACAAATAACGAACTTAAGAAAATGGCCGCCGAAGGCGCCTGTGAGGGCACGGTGGTCATAGCATTGTGCCAGACCGAAGGGAGGGGAAGAAGAGGAAGAAGGTGGCAGTCGGATGCAGGCTCGGGTATTTATATGTCAGTCCTTCTAAAGCCTGATCTTCCGCCGACCGCAGTCCAGTCCATAACACTTCTGGCATCCAGTGCCGTATGCAAAGTCCTGGAAAAGTATGTTAAAAGCGGATTGGGGATAAAATGGCCGAATGATATTCTTATTAATAACAAAAAAGTATGCGGCATTTTAACTGAAATGACTTCCGAACCCGATAAGGTACAGGCCATTATTCTCGGAATCGGGCTTAATGTCTGGAACAGAGAAGAGGATTTTGGCGACGAGCTGAAACACACGGCCACATCGCTGTGCCTTAACACCGACAGGGAAATCTCACGAACCCAGCTTGTAGTGGAGATTTTGAAGGAACTGGAGGATTTGTACCTTAATTTTGTCGAAAAGGGAAGCAGTGCAAAGTTTATGGATATCTGGAGATGCTTTTCAGTTACGATTGGCCGTGATATCATAGTAATCCAGGGTGAGAACAGATGGCAGGCAAAAGCTCTTGATGTTCTGGACGATGGGAGGCTGCTTGTGGAAACGCCTGACGGAAAACGCCAGACTGTACTTTCCGGAGAGATATCAATACGCAGTTGTGATAATTAAGGCGGTATGTTTTCTTTTCAAATTTCCCGAAAATGAAAATTAATATTTAAAAGGAGTGGACCATGTTGCAGAATAACAAACGTAATGCCGGTCAAGGTAAAAACAACAATAATTTAACCAAGCAGACAAACGCTCAGAAGAATAAGTCCCAGAAGGAAACAGTCCGGGACGGTTTCGCCAAAAAAAGGAATGATCTGCAGAAGAGACCCTCTCAGCGTATCAGTTCCGAGCAGGTTGCGGCAAGAATATCCAATCCCAAGAGGGAAGAAACGATAGAAGACATCAGAATGGACATAGAAAAGCTTGAGAAGGAAATCCAGTTTGAAATCAAGCAAATCCGCAGCACAAAACTTGGGCTTTAGGGGGAATAGCTTTGTTGCTTGCCATTGATGTTGGTAATACCAATACGACCATTGGACTGTTTGAAGGGCACAGTTTGAAATATCACTGGTTTTTTTCCACCGATGTGAATAAAACGGCGGATGAAATAGGTATACTGTTTATTTCACTGTTTCAGCACATTAATGAGGATATACGCTCGGTGAAGGATGTAATTATCTGTTCGGTGGTTCCTCCGGTAATGAATTCACTTATAGGAGCCGTTAGAAAGTACATGCAGAGAAATCCCATAATTGTCGGGCCCGGTACGAAGACAGGCATAAACATACGGTATGAAAATCCCAGGGATGTGGGCGCCGACAAGATAGTGAATGCAGTCAGTGCCGTAAGGCTATACGGGGCCCCTGTGATAGTTGTTGACTTTGGGACGGCTACAACGTTCTGTGCGATTAACGGTAACAGGGATTATCTCGGCGGAGTTATCTGTCCGGGGATCATGATATCGGCCGAGGCTTTGTTTGAAAAGGCGTCAAAGTTGCCCCGCGTGGAAATTGCGAATCCTCTCGGCGTTATTGGCAGAAATACCGTGGCAAGTATTCAGTCGGGGCTTTTTTACGGATATATCGGACAGGTTGAATATATTGTGGCAAAAATAAAGGAGGAAATGAAAGAGGATAATATAAAAGTCGTGGCAACGGGCGGTCTGGCGCGGCTTATTGCGTCCCAGTGCCGGTGTGTGGACGAAATCAATACGCTGCTCACCCTTGAAGGCCTTAGGGAAATATATTATCTGAATGCAAGATAAAAATGCATAACAGTGATTGGAAAGGCGAATATTAAGCATCGGCGGAAAGGACTAAGCTGAAATTTTAAGAAATGGAATTTAAAAACAATAGCTTGATAATTGAAGGAAACTAAAGTAATATAAAGATAATTTGATTTAATTATTAATAAAAACGTTATTTAAGAAAAAATATTTGGTTTATCCGTTTGCTACCGGAAAGAATTATATATAATATTGTATTAGCACTCATTCTTATTGAGTGCTAATAATTATTTAGCCCATATTTTTACATAAGAATACAACCATTAATCCGGTTATCCGGTAAGAAGAGTAAGGAGGGTATATCAAGAATGAATATTAAACCATTAGCTGACAGAGTGGTAGTTAAAATGATTGAAGCAGAAGAAACCACGAAGAGCGGAATAGTACTTCCGGGTTCAGCAAAGGAAAAGCCTCAGATTGCTGAAGTAAAAGCTGTTGGTCCTGGTACCGATGAAGTCAAAATGCATGTTAAAGTGGGCGATAAGGTTCTTATCAGCAAATACGCTGGAACCGAAGTTAAGATTGACGATGTTGAATATACCATTTTAAAGCAAAGCGACATTCTTGCTATAGTTGAATGAGGAGGGAATATTTAATGGCAAAGCAGATTATCTTCGGAGAAGAGGCCAGAAAAGCACTTGAGACAGGTGCCAATAAACTTGCGGATACAGTAAAGGTTACACTTGGACCCAAGGGAAGAAACGTTGTTCTTGAAAAGAAATACGGTTCTCCTTTAATTACCAACGACGGAGTAACCATTGCGAAGGAAATTGAACTTGAAGATCCTTATGAAAATATGGGTGCGCAGCTGGTTAAGGAAGTTGCAACGAAGACAAACGATGTTGCGGGAGACGGTACAACAACGGCAACTCTCTTAGCACAGGCAATTATCCGTGAAGGTTTGAAAAACGTTGCAGCCGGTGCTAACCCGATGATTCTGAAGAAGGGTATCAGCAAGGCTGTTGAAACTGCCGTAAAGGGTATTCAGGAAATCAGTAAGAAAGTAAGCGGCAAGAAAGACATCGCAAGGGTTGCTTCCATTTCGGCCAACGATGAGGAAATCGGAGCATTGATTGCCGATGCGATGGAGAAAGTCTCCAATGACGGCGTTATTACCGTTGAAGAATCCAAGACTGTAAAAACCGAACTGGAAGTTGTAGAAGGAATGCAGTTCGATCGTGGATATATTTCTTCATATATGGTTACCGATACCGATAAAATGGAAGCAGTGCTTGAAGACCCATATATCCTGATTACTGACAAGAAACTTTCCAATGTGCAGGAACTGCTTCCGATACTGGAACAGGTCGTTCAGCAGGGCAAGAAATTGCTGATAATTGCCGAAGATGTTGAAGGCGAAGCATTGGCAACCCTGATACTGAACAAACTGAGAGGAACATTCATCTGCTGCGCGGTGAAGGCTCCGGGATTTGGCGACAGAAGAAAGGAAATGCTGCGTGACATAGCGATTTTAACAGGCGGTCAGGTAATCACCGAGGAGCTTGGCCTCGACCTGAAGGAAGCAACGCTGGATCAGCTGGGCCGTGCCGCAAAGGTGGTTGTGCAGAAGGAAAACACCATTATAGTCGGCGGAGCCGGGGATCAGAAGGCTATCAAAGACAGAATTGCCTCAATTAAGGCACAGATCGAAGAAACCACATCTGATTTTGATCGTGAAAAACTCCAGGAAAGACTTGCAAAACTCTCCGGCGGTGTGGCTGTAATCCGTGTAGGTGCTGCTACCGAAGTTGAAATGAAGGAAAAGAAGCTGAGAATTGAAGACGCTCTTGCAGCTACCCGTGCTGCTGTTGAGGAGGGTATTGTACCCGGCGGCGGTACTGCATTTATTAACGTAATTCCGAAGGTTAAGGAACTTGTTGACACACTCGAAGGCGACGAAAAGACAGGTGCGATGATTATTCTGAAGGCCCTTGAGGAACCAGTTCGCCAGATTGCAATTAATGCAGGTCTTGAGGGTTCGGTTATTGTTGAAAAGGTTAAGAACAGTGAAAAGGGAGTGGGCTTTGACGTATTAACCGAGAAATGCGTTAATATGATTGAAGCAGGTATTGTTGATCCTGCTAAGGTAACACGTACGGCACTTCAGAATGCGGCATCTGTGGCATCCATGGTACTGACCACCGAAAGCCTGGTTGCGGATATTCCTGAAAAAGAACCGCAAATGCCTGGCGGTGGCATGCAGAACATGATGTAATCAGAAGTGAAAAATGAGTAACCGGTATGGACGGTTAAAGCATCCGGGCCTATGGACAGATGGCCCGGGTGCTTTTTTATATCCTGCGGTGCGTTCACAGCCCCGGTTCGCCATATTGCGTTTGCATGCTTTTATGTCATTAATTGACTAATATTACCGTATTTGCGGCATGAAAAAACAGTATGCTATAATTTATTCAATAATTATTTCCGGCAGTGCTTGCAGGGGGGCTGAGTGGTTGGGAGGAGAATTGTTTCCGAAAACATGGCAGGAATTCATGAACAGCTCGGGATACATGCCCGTTGTTATTAATTCCATTGAGCGCCATCTCAATGACAGCTGGTCGAAAACATCAAGCCAGCATGAGTATTATGAAATGGTTTACGCCAAAAAAGGTGTATCTGTTTTTGAAATAGAAGGCACAAAAGTAACGGTAGGACCGAATGACATAATAATTATCAAGCCCCACCGGACACATTCCTTAAGGATTCAGCAGGGAAGCACCTGCGAATTTATTGTTCTGTATTTTTCGTTTACAAAAGGGAACGGCTCCAGTGGCAACAGTTATCCGTCGGAAATACCTATTGAAGATTTCATAAATTTTTATACAGGGCAGCACACCGGGCCTTTTTTGAAACTCAAGGTCAACCAGAAAAATGACATAATAACGCTGCTTAACCGCATTGTTGCCGAGAAGTCCGGAGAGCAGTTCGGAAGTGACTTTCTGATACACCTTTTAATACTTGAGCTTTTTGTTATGATTTCGCGGGTTTTAAAGCTTGAATGGGAACGCAGTATTATTGAAGACAGCCCGCAGCAGAAAGAGCTGGTTAACCTTGCCGTACAGTTTATTCAGAATCACTACGAAAGGGATATTAACCTGCACGATATATGCGGTTACGTTTTTCTGAGCCCAAGCTACTTTACCCGCATTTTTAAAAAAGAGACGGGATATTCCCCGATAAACTTTTTGATTAACACCCGCATTGAAAGGGCAAAAGAATTGCTGGCATGCACCGACGAAAAAGTAAGTGAGATTGCTTTAAGCGTTGGCTTTTCATCTCAGCAGCGGTTTAATGAAGCATTTAAGAAGAATACCGGAATGACACCTCTGGAATACAGAAGAAAAATGCGGGGACGGGTATAGAAATTATACCGAGGAAAGGAAGAGTGTGAGTCAGAAACGATGGCAGACATAGTTTGTCAGAATGTCCACAAATATTACGGCGAAAATCATATCCTGAAAGGGATTTCTTTTGAAATATATGAAGGCGAAAGAGTCGGGCTTTTAGGCAAAAACGGGGCGGGGAAAACCACTCTCTTTAAGATACTCAGCGGAAGGGAGCCTTTTGATGAAGGTCAGGTGTCTGTAGCAAAAGGAAAACAGATGGAAGTGCTCGATCAAATTCCTGACTTTCCGCGGCATTACACTGTAAGGGATGTATTAAATACCGGCTTTGAAAACCTTTTGTCAATTCAGCGTCAGATGAAGGAACTGGAAGAAATGTTGGCGCTTCAGCATGATGACGGGCTTCTTAAGCGGTATGGCGAGCTTGCTACGCTGTTTGAAGCAAAGGGCGGCTATGTGATGGAGGCGGAGCTGGCAAGGGTATGTGAAGGTCTTTTGATTGACCTGCGCATGCAGAACGAGCTTTTCTGCAATTTAAGCTGCGGTGAGCAGACAAGAGTTAATTTTGCCAGAATTATACTGAAAAATCCGGATATTCTTTTGCTGGACGAACCGACAAATCATCTTGACATAAAGTCCTGCGAATGGCTGGAGGAATACCTCGGCACGTTTAAGGGTACGGTTGTTGTGATATCCCATGACAGATACTTTCTGGACAAAATTGTCACAAGAATTATTGAGATTGAGCAGGGCAAAGCCTTTTTCTATGCAGGAAACTATTCGTATTATGTCAGCGAAAAGGAAAAGCGGTTGAGGCAGCAGCTGGAAATGTATGAGCAGGAACAGAGGGAAATAAAGCGGTTGGAGGAGGCCGCAAAAAGACTGCATGACCAGTCGTTTCATACAAGGGCTTTTTCGATGGAAAAAAGGATTGAGCGGATGAGAAAGACCGAAAAGCCCGTAATGGAAAGAGAGCTCAAGGCAACGTTCAGGGAAGTGGATTTCGGCGGAAAGGAATTTGTAAAAATCCGGAACGTAAGTAAAAGTTTCGGCGGACATGAAGTATTGAAAGATATTTCCCTTCTTGTGAGAAAAGGGGATCGCGTGGGGCTGCTGGGCCCTAACGGGTGCGGAAAAACGACGCTGCTGAACATTATAACCGGAAATTTACATCCCGATGAAGGAGAAGTAATTATAGGAAACAGCGTAAGGTACGCGTTTTTGCCTCAGATTGTCAGGTTTAATCGCCCTGAACTGACAATGCTTGATACCGTAAGGTTTGAAATGGAGTGGAGTGAGGATACGGCAAGAAACCGGCTGGCAGCTTTTAATTTTACCGGCGAAGAAGTGTTCAAACGCGTTTCTTCGTTATCGGGCGGCGAGAGAAGCAGGCTTAAGCTTTTTCTGCTGATGCAGCAGGAGATAAATTTTTTAATACTGGATGAGCCGACAAATCACCTTGATGTTTATTCGCGGGAATGGATTGAACGGACTCTGGAGTCATTTGGAGGAACGCTTTTGTTTGTTTCCCATGACCGCTATTTTATTTCAAAATTTGCTACAAGAATATGGGACTTAAATAACGGGAAAATTACAGACCATAACGGCACTTACGACGAGTATGTATTATGGAAACAGATGAACAGCCCGCAAACCGAAACCACTAAACCGAAAAACGGAAAAAGGGCTGAGCATGACACCAAAAGAAGAGTAAACACAAAGGAAGCCGAAAGGAAGCTTAAAGCCATAGAACGGGAGATTGCGGCCAATGAACTGGAAATAAAAAGAATTGACGCGCAAATGGAAGAAGAAGCGAGCAATTATGAAAGACTGCAGGAACTGAATTAAAGGCTAAACTGGATATTCTGTATGAGAAATGGATTGAATTAGCCGAGATTATTCAATAATAATATAATATGGTTCCGGAAAAAGTATTATAATCAGAAGTTTTGACTGAAAGGGCCCTTTTGTTAAAATTCCTTGACAAAAAGAAGAGGGCAGTGATACAATATTTCAGTGTTTAATTCAGCATGGGTTTTCATGCTGTTTTTGCGTGGAGAGGTTTTTTTTAACATATAAGTAAGAAGATATGAACGCTTATGCGTTGCAGATAAGGATAAATCCGGCACAGAAACGACAGCGTCATGGTTTTAGGATGAACGGGATTTGTCTGCTTGTCATGTAAAGCAGACTTTTTATGGGTTGATAATTAATATGCGGCTGACTTTGGAAATAGAAGACCGGAGGTAATATGGTCGTGCTGGATGAGTTGAAACATCGCAATAAGACAGTGGGGTTGAAACAGACCCTGAAGGCGCTGGCAGCCGATAAGGTTCAGGTGCTTTTTATTGCGCAGGATGCAGAGGAAAGAATCGTATCGAAAATCCTTGAAGCCTGTAGTGGCAAGGATGTTGAGATTAACAGGGTTGAAAGCATGAAACTGTTAGGCAAAAAGTGCGGTATAGACGTTGGGGCTGCAGTGGCTGCGATATTAAAGGAATGATTGCTTATAATTGTTTATTCTGCCGCTCTTTGAGTGGATATGAGTATAGACAATTTTTTAAAGGAGGTGAATGAGGAATGCCGACGTTTAATCAGCTGGTACGGAAAGGAAGAAAAAAGGTGGAAAAAAAGTCATCCGCCCCGGCTCTCCAGTATGGTCTGAATTCGCTGAAGAAGATAACCACACAGATTAATTGCCCTCAGAAACGCGGTGTTTGCACAGTTGTAAAAACAGTTACACCGAAGAAGCCGAACTCAGCTCTGCGTAAAGTTGCCAGAGTACGTCTGTCAAATCAGATTGAAGTAACGGCGTATATACCCGGTATCGGGCATAACCTTCAGGAACACAGCGTGGTTCTTGTTCGTGGCGGACGTGTTAAGGACCTTCCTGGTGTACGCTACCATATCATCCGTGGTACCCTTGACGCAGCAGGTGTTGCAAACAGAATGCAGGGGCGCTCGAAGTACGGTGCAAAGAAGCCGAAGAAGTAAGCTTTGTAGAGCCTTTTCAGTTTAATGACAGGATACTACAGCGCTTTTGTGCGTTGTTTGATATATAAACTGGGCAAGTCTGAAGGTTGCCGGTTTTTATACGAGCAACTGAACAAGCGCTGACGGACCGTTTTTACGGGACGAGTACCTGTGATACGATGGAATAATCCATCAGTTATCATGTAAAGGAGGGAAGAAAGTGCCAAGAAAAGGACATGTGCCCAAACGGGAAGTATTGCCCGATCCAATTTATAACAGCACGGTAGTTACAAAACTCATCAATAAAGTTATGTTGGACGGCAAAAAAGGATTAGCACAGAGAATAGTTTATGGCGCGTTTGATATTGTACGTGAAAAAACCGGAAAGGATCCGCTGGAAGTTTTTGATCAGGCACTCAACAATGTAATGCCTGTTCTCGAAGTAAGAGCAAGAAGAGTGGGCGGTGCGACTTACCAGGTACCTATTGAGGTTCGCCCTGAAAGAAGACAGGCTTTGGGTATTCGGTGGCTTGTAAATTACGCCCGCTTAAGAGGCGAACGCACCATGAAACAGAAGCTTGCCGCAGAAATTATGGATGCGGCCAATAATACCGGTAATGCGGTTAAGAAGAAGGAAGATACTCATAAGATGGCAGAAGCCAATAAAGCGTTTGCGCATTACAGATGGTAATCTGCTTTTATACATTTTGAAAGGAGGACATGGATGCCCCGGGAATATAGTCTGGAAAACACAAGAAATATCGGTATAATGGCGCATATCGATGCGGGGAAAACAACCACCACCGAGAGAATACTGTTCTACACCGGTAAGGTTCACAAGTTAGGCGAAGTTCACGAGGGAGCGGCCACAATGGACTGGATGGAGCAGGAACAGGAGAGGGGTATTACCATTACATCGGCGGCCACTACCGCTTTCTGGAAAGGAACAAGGTTAAATATTATAGATACGCCGGGACACGTTGACTTTACAGTGGAGGTGGAACGCTCGCTCCGCGTTCTTGACGGGGCCGTTGCACTGTTCTGTGCAAAGGGCGGTGTTGAACCGCAGTCTGAAACCGTATGGCGTCAGGCTGACAAATACAGAGTCCCAAGACTGGCGTACGTGAACAAAATGGACATTCTGGGCGCGGACTTTTTTAACTGTGTCCAGATGATGAAGGATCGTTTGAATGCCAATGCAGTACCGATTCAGCTTCCGATAGGCAAGGAAGATCACTTTGAGGGAATTATAGACCTGGTGAAAATGAAGGCCTATTACTATATGGATGACCTTGGCAAGAACATTGTGGAAAAGGAAATCCCTGAAGACATGAAGGCATTGGCGGAAGAATATCATGTGAAATTACTCGAAGCCGTCGCAGATTTTGATGACGAACTGATGATGAAGTATCTTGAAGGGGAAGAGATTTCGGAAGAACAGCTGAAGAAAGCCATTCGAAAGGCTACCGTCAGCGTAAAGATGATTCCCGTAACCTGCGGTTCATCTTATAAGAACAAGGGTGTACAGAAACTGTTGGACTGCATTGTCGATTACTTGCCGTCACCCCTTGACATTCCGCCTGTTAAGGGTATCCATCCTGACAGCCTGTATGGGGAAGAACAGGTAGAACTGGTCAGACATGCGGATGATAATGAACCGCTGGCTGCACTGGCGTTTAAGATCATGTCAGACCCGTATGTGGGTAAACTGGCTTATTTCCGTGTTTACTCCGGCGTTTTGAGCTCCGGGTCCTATGTGCTGAACTCAACCAAAGGAAAGCGTGAGCGAGTGGGAAGAATCCTGCGCATGCATGCCAATCACCGTGAGGAGATTGATGCGGCCTATGCCGGTGAAATCGCTGCAGCCGTTGGGTTAAAATTTACAACTACCGGGGATACTCTTTGCGACGAAAACAACCCGATAATTCTGGAGTCCATGGAATTTCCTGAGCCTGTTATTAATGTGGCTATAGAACCTAAGACAAAGGCAGGACAGGAGAAAATGGCCATCGCTCTGCAGAAACTGGCAGAAGAGGATCCTACTTTCAGGGTTTACACAGATCCTGAAACCGGCCAGACCCTTATCGCCGGAATGGGAGAACTGCATCTGGAGATTATTGTCGACCGGCTTATGCGTGAATTCAAAGTTGAGGCCAATGTAGGCAAACCGCAGGTTGCTTATAAGGAAACCATACGCAAGTCGGCCAAGGCCGAAGGCAAGTTTGTTCGTCAGTCCGGCGGTCGCGGTCAGTACGGTCACTGCTGGATTGAAATTGAGCCTCTTGAAAGCGGCGGGTATGAATTCATTAATAACATTGTAGGAGGAGTAATTCCTAAGGAATATATTCCTGCTGTAGACGCCGGTATAAGGGACGCAATGAACACCGGTGTTGTTGCAGGATATCCGGTTATTAATGTAAGAGTTAAACTGTTTGACGGTTCATACCATGAAGTGGACTCATCAGAAATGGCATTCAAGATTGCGGGTTCAATGGCTTTCAAGGAGGCAATGAAGAACGCCGATCCTGTTCTGCTGGAGCCGATAATGAAAGTGGAAGTTACAACACCTGAAGAATACATGGGCGACATCATTGGCGATTTGAACTCACGCCGCGGACGTATTGAAGGGATGGAGGCCCGTTCCGGAGCGCAGGTTATTACAGCTTATGTACCGCTGAGTGAAATGTTTGGCTATGCTACGGTACTGAGGTCAAGATCCCAGGGAAGAGCGGTTTATTCAATGCAGTTTGATCATTACGCTGAAGTTCCACGGAATATCCAGGAACAAATAGCCGGGTTGAGGAAACCCAAGGAATAAGGAAATAGACGAAATATTGACAGACAAAATTAAAATGTTATAGTATAATTCTATAAGCATTGAAAGATTACGTTGAATTTTTTACTGATTAATAATATAATTATCAACAGTTACCGAACTGTGTAAGGAGGAGAATTTCGATGGCAAAAGCTAAGTTCGAAAGAACTAAACCCCATGTTAACGTAGGAACTATCGGTCACGTTGACCATGGCAAAACCACTTTGACTGCAGCAATAACAAAGGTTTTGGCATTAGCAGGTACCGGAAATGTTGAAGTAAAGTCTTATGATCAGATTGACTCCGCTCCGGAAGAAAAGGAAAGAGGAATTACCATCAATACCTCTCACGTTGAATATGAAACATTGAAACGCCACTATGCTCACGTTGACTGCCCCGGACACGCTGACTATGTTAAGAACATGATCACCGGTGCGGCTCAGATGGACGGTGCTATTCTGGTTGTATCAGCAGCCGACGGCCCGATGCCTCAGACCCGTGAACATATTCTGCTTGCTCACCAGGTTGGCGTTAACTATATTGTAGTTTTCCTCAATAAATGCGATCAGGTTGACGATGAAGAATTAATTGAACTTGTTGAAATGGAAGTAAGAGAACTGCTCAGCCAGTACGGATTCCCCGGAGACGAGATCCCCATTGTTCGTGGATCTGCTCTGCAGGCTCTGGAATGCGATTCAAATGATCCGAATCATCCTGCATACAAGCCCATACTGGATCTTATGGATGCAGTTGATAGCTATATCCCGACTCCTGAACGTCAGATCGACCTGCCGTTCCTGATGTCCGTTGAGGACGTATTCTCCATTACCGGTCGTGGAACAGTTGCTACCGGTAGGGTTGAAAGAGGAACCCTGAAGGTTGGCGACGAAGTTGAAATCGTCGGTTTGTCAACCGAAAAGAGAAAGACCACCGTTACCGGTGTTGAAATGTTCAGAAAGACTCTTGATCAGGCATTTGCCGGTGACAATATCGGTTGTCTGTTAAGAGGTATTCAGAGAAACGAAATTGAAAGAGGCCAGGTTTTGGCTAAACCCGGTACGATTACCCCGCATACCAATTTTACCGCTGAGGTTTACGTATTGACCAAGGAAGAAGGGGGAAGACATACTCCGTTCTTCAACGGTTACAGACCTCAGTTCTTCTTCAGAACAACGGACGTTACCGGAACCATCTCCCTTCCTGAGGGTGTAGAGATGTGCATGCCTGGTGACAATGTCACCATGACGGTAGAGCTTATTACACCCATCGCTATGGAAAAAGGTCAGACATTCTCCATCCGCGAAGGTGGAAGAACGGTAGCATCCGGACGTGTTTCAGGCATAATTAAGTAATTTACGAATATATTAGCAGCAGGAATGGAAGCTGTTCGCCGGCGGAACGCGGCGAATGGCTTCTGTTTTATATGCCTGTGACAGGATGGCGTTTTGGTTAAGGTTTTTCAGGCGTTCATGAAATCTGGAAATTAACGGGCTGCCTCCGGCAAATGTGTGGAGACGGCCTTTTTTATACCATGAGTTAATGCGAAATGCCTTAAAATACTGCCGGCAGTACTCCAGGCAGGACAGTGATCTATAACCTGTTAGCCCGTCCAGAATAATACATTGAAATTGGTTTATCAAGACGTTATAATATAATAGCCTTATAGTATTAATAAGTTACCGGCGTTCAAATCCTGACAAGTATCCGGAAATTCAAGTACATAGTTTGTTACGATAACTGAAGTACATAACCATACTTTGATGGATCCAATATTATCCGAAGCTGGTTTTGTTGGTCTGTTTCAGATGGTTATAGAATCCCGCTAACAACAGGGATCACCCCATATTGTAAGTATGGAGCACATATTGAAAGGATTTGATACCGATGGCACAGGATAAAATATTAACAATCCCGCTTCTGCCGTTGAGAGGGATTGTTGTTTTTCCACATATGATTCTTCATTTCGACGTTGGCAGGACAAAGTCGATTAAGGCCCTGGAAGAGGCTATGGTTAAGGATCAGAAGATCTTTCTTTCGGCACAGAAGGATCCCGCTCTGGATGATCCGGGACCTGAAGACATATATCCAGTGGGAACCATTTCAAAGGTCAAGCAGCTTCTCAGGCTTCCCGGTGACACCATACGTGTGCTTGTGGAAGGGCTGGAAAGGGCTAAGATTGTTGAGTATACTTCGAATGAGCCTTATTATGAGGTAAAGGTGCGGGAACATCCCAATCCGAAACATCTGGTTAAGGATTCGGAAACCGAGGCGCTTATAAGGCAGGTTGTAAGCTATTTTGAAAAGTATGCCAAACTGTCAAACCGTGTTTCTCCGGACATAACATTTACGCTGACCACTATAGATGATTATGCACGGCTTTCGGATGTAATCGCGGCCAATCTTGTTATAAAACTTGAGGACAGGCAGAGTATTCTGAATGAGTTTTCTCCAAAGAAGCGAATGGAGAAACTCCTGAAAATCCTTGTTAATGAGATCGAGATACTTGAGGTTGAGAAGAACATAAACAAGAAGGTTCGTCAGCAAATTGACAAAAGCCAGAGAGAGTATTATTTGAGAGAACAGCTGAAAGCAATACAGAACGAGCTGGGAGAAGGAAACCAGCAGCAGGATGAAGAAGCTGAGGAATACCGTGAAAAGATAAAACAATTGGGATTGCCTCAGGATATTGAAAGCAAAGTTCTCAAGGAAGTGGACAGGCTGTCGAAAATGCATCCTTCATCGGCCGAAAGTGCGGTTGTCAGGACATATCTTGACTGGATTGTTGAACTGCCGTGGAATACAAAAACGGAGGAGAACCTGAATCTAAGTGACGCTGAAAGAATCCTCGACGAAGATCATTACGGGCTTACAAAAGTAAAGGAACGAATAATTGAATATCTGGCTATAAGAAAACTGAGAAACAGCCTGCAGGGGCCGATAATCTGCCTGGCAGGACCGCCGGGTGTGGGTAAGACCTCAATAGTACGTTCAATTGCGAAGGCCCTGAACCGGAAATATGTGCGCGTGTCTCTCGGCGGTGTAAGGGATGAAGCTGAAATCAGGGGACACAGGCGTACTTATGTAGGGGCCATGCCGGGCAGGATAATTAAGGCAATAAGGCAGGCAGGTTCGAAAAACCCGCTGATTCTGCTCGATGAAATAGACAAAATGTCGGGCGACTTCAGGGGAGATCCCGCCGCTGCACTGCTGGAAGTGCTGGATGCCGAGCAGAATAAGGAATTCCTTGATCACTATATTGATCTGCCTTTTGATCTTTCTGACGTCATGTTTATTACTACGGCAAATTACAAGGATGCAATACCGCGTCCGCTTCTGGACAGAATGGAAGTAATAGACATATCGGGCTATGTGGAGGAAGAAAAAGTCGAGATTGCAAAAAGGCACCTTATACCAAAACAGATTGAAAAGCACGGCCTTAAGCCAAGTGAAATAAAGTTCGACGAAAGCGCCATCAGGGATATTATTAATTATTACACCCGCGAGGCAGGCGTAAGGAACCTTGAAAGGCAGATAGCCACGGTATGCAGAAAGGTTGCCAGGTTAATTGTTTCAGGGCAGAAAAAGTCGGTGCGTGTAACTTCCAAAAATCTGGACAAGTTCCTCGGCCGGAGACTGTATTTGTTCGATAAAGCGAATGATAAGGATGAAGTGGGCATAGCACGCGGCCTTGCATGGACACCGGTCGGGGGAGACACCCTTTCGATAGAGGTTAACCTCATGCCCGGCGACGGTGCACTGGAGCTTACGGGACAGCTGGGAGACGTGATGAAGGAGTCGGCCAGAATTGCCAGAAGCTATGTCCGGTCCATTGCCGAGATGATAGGTATAGAAAAGGATTTTCACAAGAAATACGACATGCATATTCATGTCCCCGAGGGAGCGGTGCCGAAGGACGGGCCTTCTGCAGGGATAACCCTGGCAACTGCAATGATATCCGCTTTGACCAACATTCCGGTGAAAAGAAACGTTGCGATGACCGGCGAAATAACGCTTAGAGGAAAAGTACTGGCAATAGGCGGATTGAAGGAAAAAGTCCTTGCTGCCCACAGGGCTGGAATAGATACCGTTTTGTTTCCGAAGGATAATGAAAAGGACGTGGAGGAAATACCCGAGAACGTTGTCAAGAAGTTAAATTTAATACCCGTCTCATCGATGGACGAAGTAATGAAGAATGCGCTTGTCAGGTTCCCTGTTCCGGAAAACCGGAATAAGGGTGAGGAGGAAAATAAGACCGAAACCCATATTGATATACAAAAAGCAAAGGACGAAGCGGCAGTTACTGTGGAACACTGAGATAACCTCTGCATTTAGTAAAGGGATGAAGCACTTTTCAAAAGGCTTCATCCCTTTATTCTTTTTTTGCGAAAGACTTTTCCCGTATGACGGGGCAGCACTGCGGGGTATGTACTCTGCATTGTGTGGCAGTATACTGTGTGTTATAATCTTAGTAAGACTTTAAAAGCAACAGAGATTTAAGAAACATATGTCAGTGCATAATCATAAACGGAGGGCTTTTCTTTTATGCTTATAATTAACGGAAAAATATATACAATGGCTGAAAGACAGGATTCTCAGTCCGAAACACTCAAATATGAAAACGGCTATATACTGGTGAAAAACGGTAAGATTCAGGATATAGGCCCGATGGATGAATGCCCGGGCGACAGCGAGATTATTGATGCAAAGGGAAGGTTTGTTTTGCCCGGGCTTGTGGATGCTCATACCCATGTGGGCATGATAGAAGACTCGGTTGGCTTTGAAGGTGATGACGTTAACGAGATGACCGAGCCCGTTACACCCCATTTGCGGGCAATAGACGGCATATACCACGCCGATCGCTCATTTGAGGAAGCCAGACAGTGGGGGGTAACAACCGTTCTCAGCGGCCCCGGCAGCGCAAATGTAATAGGCGGGCAGTTTGCCGCGCTGAAAACTAACGGTCGTTCTGTGGACGAGATGATTTTAAAGGCGCCCTGCGCGCTTAAGGTTGCCTTTGGCGAAAATCCGAAAAGCGTTTATCATGAAAAAAACCATACGCCCAGCACGAGAATGGCAACGGCGGCCATTCTGAGAGAACAGTTTTACAAGGCAAAAGAATATATGGAGGAATGGGAAGAATACAGGAAGGACAAGGAAAACAACGACAAACCCGAGTTTGACATCCGCCTTGAGGCGCTTATTCCCGCTCTCAAAGGTGAGATGATTGTGAAGATGCACGCCCACAGGGCCGATGATATCCTCACCGCCATCCGTATCGCGAAGGAGTTTAATTTGAAAATAACAATTGATCACTGCACAGAAGGTTATTTAATTGCAGATATCCTGAAGGAGAATAACGTGAGGGTCATCCTGGGACCGCTGCTTACCGACAGGTCGAAGATAGAACTGAGGAATCAGAGCCTGGCTGCGCCGGGAATTCTTGCGAAAGCGGGGATACCTGTGGCGATAATGACCGATCACCCGTGCGTTCCAATTCAGCATCTGCTTTTATGTGCGGCACTGGCGGTAAGGGAAGGAATGCCCGAGGAGGACGCCCTGAAAGCCATAACCATAAATGCCGCCAGGGCGGGAGGAATAGACGACCGGGTAGGAAGCCTTGAGAAAGGAAAAGACGCCGATATTGTTATCTTCAGCGGCCATCCTTTTGAATATAAGACAAAGGTTGATATGACAATAATAAATGGTAAGATTGTTTATGCGCGGGAATAGAATAATTACAGGGGTAGGCCGTGGAAAATTATGAAAACGGCTTACCCTCAGTGAATGCATCCAAAAAGGTGTGCGGGATGATATCAAGATTTATTGATGCGGTCACCAGTCTTTATAAGAAACAGGTTGACAATGCGTTCGTTGAGCTGAATAAAAGTGCGAAACCCGGCAGCATTGTGTTTGTCGGAGATTCCATTACCGATTTTTTCAGGCTGAACGAATTTTTTCACGGTGCTTACGTGATTAACCGGGGCATTAGCGGGGATACAACTGACGGCGTGCTTAAACGGCTTAACGAAAGTGTTTTTGAACTTCAGCCCTCAAAAGTTTTTCTTCTGATCGGAACGAATGACATTGGCGGCAATAAAAGCGATGGACATATTGTACGCAATATTGGAGAGATAATAGACCGGATTCGGGAAAAGTGCCCCGAAACCCGGATTTATCTCCAGTCGATTTATCCCGTGTCAAAGGCAGGGCATAAAAAAATCAGGAAATATATCGTCGGAAAAAGAAACAATGAGAAAATACGCCGTATAAATGAAGCCCTGAAAGAGATGGCAAAGCAAAAAGGTGTTGAATATATTGATGTGTACAGCCATCTCATTGATGAAGAAGGCAATCTGAGGCTGGAATACACTGTTGAGGGGCTGCATCTTACCGTTGAAGGCTACAGGATCTGTGCCGAAGTTTTAAGGCCTTACGTTTTCGGGATTAAATAAAACATGTTATTTTGCTTGTCATATGCTGTTTACTGTATTGTGGCTCATCATGCGATAATTTTCACATCTTTAACCATTATTGAAAATATGTTCAAACCGGAGTTTTAATGTTTAGGTTCCGGCGTTTTCCGGAACTTTGCGGCGTGGTCATACTACGCCGGAAAACTGCTTTTCCCGGAATATTGACATTGGATGTTTTTAGAATTAGACTAAAAGTAAACGCTGGAACCATGACATATGTGCATATATATATAAAACACCGATAAATTGGGCACATCATTTCAACAGGCATTTTAACTTATGCCTGCTGGTTTATATAACGTCACATCATTGCGTTACATTATTGCGTTCGGACCAAAATCTATCATATTTTAAAGGAGGGTTTCTGCGATGAAGTCACTGAAAGGCACAAAAACTGCAGAAAACTTGCTTAAAGCATTTGCCGGCGAGGGTCAGGCCAGAAACAGGTACACCTATTATGCAGCCATAGCCGAGAAAGAAGGTTATAAGCAAATCAGCAACATTTTCCTCGAGACCGCCGATCATGAAAAGGAGCATGCAAAAAGGTTTTTCCAGTATCTTGTTGACGGGTTTAAGGATGAGTTGCCGACCCATGTTACCATCACCGAGGCAAGTTATCCTGTGGCCATGGGCACCACACTGGAAAACCTGAAAGCCGCCGCTGCCGGTGAATATGAAGAATGGCATGACTTATATGCCCACTTTGCAGAAGTCGCCGAACAGGAAGGATTTCCGGAAGTGGCCCATACTTTCAGAATGGTTTGCGTATCCGAAAAAATGCATGAGGCAAGATACAAGAAACTTGCTGAAAATATTGAAAAGGGCATAGTGTTTGTGAGGGACGGCAAGGTTTACTGGAAGTGCATTAACTGCGGTTATATTCATGAAGGTACCGAGCCGCCGCAGAAATGTCCGTCATGCGGTTATCCGAAGGGCTATTTTGAACTGTTTGTTGAGAATTATTAATCGGCTGACTTGCGGCATTCAGTTATAAATATATTTAATAAGGGTATCGTATAATAATGCGATACCCTTATTTTAACATGGAGGTTTTTTATGGAGAACAGTTTTTCAGATTTTCAGCGCAAAAGGATGATTATTTTCGGTGAGCTTGTAAAAAGGTATTGGAACGGCCGGCTGAATGACGTGGAGGATCTCAATGAACTGACCGACGAAATAAAGGAACAATACGGTTTCCGCGATGAAGACAGGGCGTTTATCATGGATCACATACGGATTGCGATGGGCCTTGATCCCACCGGTGAAGATGTTTTCAGGAATGAACTTGAGCTTGTAAAAAATTTTAACGTTGTGAATAAGCCTGTAATTGCAAGGATTGACGGCCCGTGTGAATACTGTGATGAAAACTCACGAACCTGCAGGGATACATGTCTGTTTGAATCCCATGTATACAGAAGAAGCCAGGGGCCGGTTATTGTAAACGACAAGTGCGTTACATGCGGAAGATGCGTTACCGCCTGTGATTTCGGCGCTCTGGCCGACAAAATTGAATTCATACCCGTAATTGAGCTTTTAAAAGAGAAAAAAAATCCGGTTTTTGTTGTGGTTGCCCCTGCCATTGCGGGACAGTTTGGGGATGACGTTACATTGGGACAGCTCCGCAGCGCTTTTAAATTAATGGGCTTTACCGACATGATTGAGGTTGCAATGTTTGCAGATATCCTCACCATTAAGGAGGCATTTGAATTCAACCATTTGGTTAAGACCACCGAGGATTTTTTCCTCACAAGTTGTTGCTGCCCTGTATGGTTCAATATGACAAAGAAAAATTACAGTGAGTTATACAAGCATATGTCCCCGTCGGTATCCCCGATGATAGCTTCAGGAAGAATACTTAAAAAGCTTTATCCTGACTGCCGTGTGGTGTTTATTGCGCCATGCATTGCAAAGAAGGCTGAAATAAAGGAAGAAGAGCTGAAAGGCGCAATAGACTTTGTTATAAACTTCAGAGAACTGAAGGAAATTTTTAATGCGCTGCAAATAAATCCCGCCGAACTGCCCGGAGAGGAGAAGGATCAGGGCTCTCTCGGCGGAAGGCTCTACGCCAGAACGGGAGGGGTAAGTTTTTCGGTAAAGACGGTTGTCAACAGGATCAACCCCAGCAGGCTGATAAAGTTAAAGGCGAAAAAAGTGGACGGTGCGGCAAACTGTAAAAAAATACTGGATGAACTGTCCGGCGGAGGGGTTCGCGACTATAATTTCATAGAGGGCATGGGCTGCGTCGGAGGCTGCGTCGGCGGGCCGAGAACAATTATCGATGTGGATAAGGCAACTCAGATTGTTAATGAAGTCGCCGAAGATTCGATTATCATGACGCCCTTTGATAATCTGAACGTAATGAAAATTTTAAGGCAACTTGGAATAAACAAAATAGAGGAGATAATGGAAAACCCCGAGGTTGTAAAATTGCTTACAAGGGAGTGATTTCGCCGCAATATAAAATACAAATTCTTGATATTCGTTACATTTGCGGTATAATAAAAATACTGAGATAAATAATGGAAAATCAGGGATCGTGAGCAAATCATGAAAAAAAATAAATGGCTGGTGGCAGCAGCGGCGGCCGTTTTATCCCTGTCGGTTACTTCCTGTACGAACCTGAGATATAATGCCTCTCCCGTAATGTCGGAGGAGCAGGAAAAAGTCAGGCTACGCTTTATCAGCAGTTGGGGTGGGGTCGATTCAAAAGCCGAAACGCTGCAGGAAATATTCGTCCGTTTCACCAATGAAAACCCCAATATAGAAATAATAAATGAATCTCTTTTCGGTGAAGATTTTCTTCCAAAAATAAAAACCGACTTTGCTTCGGGAAATAATCCCGATGTATTCGGAATATGGCCGGGCTCGGACATAAGAGCCCTTATTCAGGCGGGAAAGGTAGCAGATTTGACTGGTCTTATGGAGGAAAATCCCGAATGGTTAAGGTTATTTAAAAGCAGTATGCTGAAATACACCACTTATGACGGAAAACTGTATGGCCTGCCTTTTGAAATCATTTTTGAAGCCCTGTTTATTAACAGAGATCTTTTTGAGAAGTATAACGTGCCAATTCCCGCTACTTTCGAGGAGCTAAAGGACGCGGTGAAAATATTCCGTGAGAATGATATAGTTCCTATTGCCTATAACTCCCTTGCCGAAGGTACATATCTGTATCAGAACATGGTTGCCCTTCTTGCGGGAAAGGAAATTGCCGAAAACCCCCTTCATCCTGAATTTGGAAATTATTATAAGAAGGCAATGTCGTATATGCAGGAGCTTTACAGGATTGGCGCGTTCCCTGATGATGCATTTACAATGACAAACCATGAAAGAAACACAATGTTTCTGGAGAAAAAAGCCGCAATGATTGTGCAGGGGTCATGGTTTATCGGAAACATACCGCCAGACGACGAGACCGTTGATATTGTATATTTTCCGTATTTCAGCAACGGGAATGCGCCCCCCAAGACGCTGATTTACGGCCTTGGCAACGGATGTTTTTATATAAGCTCCGAAACTTATAATGACGACACGAAAAGGGATGCCGCCGTCAGTCTGCTAAGGTTTTTAACGTCAAAGGAAACCGCTGCTGAATTTGCAAGGCAGACGGGCATGATAAGCTGTGTTGATATAAGGGATTACAGTATTGATTACAACGCTCTCACAGGAAAAGCCCAGATACTCGTTAACAACAGCAGGCAGTTTATAGGTCCTCCTGACCACTTTATCGACAGAACGGTCTGGGAAGAGGTTATTGTTCCGGGAATTCCGTATGTTCTTGAAGGGAAAATGGAAATTGACGAACTGTATGACAAGGCGGTGAAGGCGGGCTTGTTGTCCAATTAGGACATTATTTGCGACTGCGGCCTGAGGCGTGAAAAATACGGCAAATTCAGGCCGCATGAAGGACATGTGTTTCAACGCGGCAAGGCATACCAATAACATTTTGTGGGGTACGGTGAAACAGTTGAAAAACAGAATAGTCAGGTTCTATAAGAATTTGTCCATAAAGAAAAAACTTCTGCTGGCCTTTTACATTCAAATTATAATCCCTATGATTTTTATGGGCTTTTTAAGCTACAGAAATTTTGCCGAGACAATTAACCGAATGTCAATGAATTATGCAAGGGATTTGCTGCAGATGATTGAACTGCGTTTTGAGGATTTCCTCACAAACCTGAGTGTAATTTCCCAGGACCTTTTGTATGACAAAACAATCTACAACGCCCTGATTTCAAAATATATAGAAGATCCCATTCTGGATTACGAGATTGACAACGAAATAAGCAATACAATGAAGAAAATAATACTGTCGCGGCCTGAGGTTCAGGCGATAGCGGTGGTTGGAAACAACGGAAAATTCTATTACGCCGATGACAATTCTTCAACCAGCAGTATAAAAAACATCCTTCCTTATGAAAAGGTACTGGAAAAAGCCAGAAAAGCCCAGGGAAAAGTTACATGGTATACCGACAGCAGTAATGGCGTTGTAAATTATATATACCTCGTGAGGACGATATACCACCAGGACACGTTTGAGGAAATAGGGCTGCAGGCCATACTGGTGGACAAGGATTTTATAAAAACCGTTTTCGACGGGCTTACACGGAGCATGCAGAATATTGTCATTCTTTCTGACGGTTATGATTTGATAGCCGCGAGAAACAGTGATTCCGGCTATTTTATCGACGGAACTTCTTTCGGAAGGCTGGAAAATGAAAGGGATTCGAAAATTGACAGGAATATCAACGCTCTGGTATCGTACATAACCGTAAGCGGAACGGGGTGGAAAGTGATAACATATGTTCCGCTGAACGTGCTGTACCGGGATGCCTATGCGCTGAGAAGGAACCTGCTGCTTTTGTGTATTGTAACCGCCATTATTTTGTCGGCGTTCAACCTGGCGATTGCAATGAGTTTTATAAATCCGATTAACCGGCTCGTAAAGGGTATGAAAATGGTTCAGAAGGACAACCGTATTGTATATATAGACGACGAGAGGGAAGACGAAATAGGATTTTTAAATAAAACCTTCAATGAGATGTCGCGGGAAATAAATCATCTGGTGAACTGGGTGTACAGAGAGCAGATTACGAGAAAGGAAGCCGAGCTGAAGGCGCTTCAGGCCCAGATAAATCCGCATTTCCTGTTTAACACACTGGAATCCATAAACTGGATGGCAATGCTGAACAATGTACCCGAGATAAGTGAAGCGGTTACCGACCTGTCCGATTTGCTGGAGGCCAGTATCGGAAGGGGAGACAGGCTTATTACCGTCGAAGAGGAGTTTATGTATTCGGATAAATACATATCCATTATCAAAAGAAGGTTTGAGGACAAAATCGAATTTAGGAAGGAAATCCTTAACGGGGCGGGAAAGATAAAAATCCCAAGGCTTTTGATACAGCCCCTTGTGGAGAACGCCGTGTACCACGGCATTGACAAACTGCGCGGAAAGGGCGAGATTTTGCTGAAAGCATATCTGGAAGGGGAAAGACTGGTGATTATAGTCATGGATACCGGGCCCGGCATTGACAGTGCCGAGCTGGACGCTTTGAACAGAAGGCTTTCTATGGACAATGACACCTATTTCAAGAACCTGAGTACCGAAAAAAGGCAAAGCATAGGAATAGAAAATGTCAACCGCAGAATAAAGCTGTTTTACGGTGACAATTACGGCCTTAAAATAGAGAGCGAGAAGGGAAAATATACAAGGGTAATAGTAAATATTCCGGCCAATGTGGAATCGGCGGAGGGGTATTATGTTCAAGGTAATGATTATTGATGATGAGCCGATAATCAGGAAAGGCATTAAAAATATACTGAACTGGGAAAAGTTTGACTGCGAGGTATGCGCCGAAGCCTCGGACGGTGAAGAGGGAAAGATCCTTATTGAAAAATACAGGCCGGATATACTGATAACAGACATACGCATGCCCGGGACCGACGGCCTGAAAATGATAAGCGAAGTAAAGGCTCTGATTCCGGACTGCAAAATAATAGTTCTGACAGGGTACCGGGATTTTGACTATGTGCAGGAAGCGTTGAAGCTGGGAGTTTTTGATTTTGTCCTTAAACCTTCGAAGATTGAGGAACTTACAACAATTATACACAGGGCGGTGGAAGAACTTAAGAAGCTTAAGAACAGGGCTGAGGAATTCAACAAGCTGAAGAAACTTTTTGAGCAGAATATTCCGATACTCAGGGAGAAGTTTCTGTATGATCTGATGTATGAAATATATCCCAATACTGAGGAAATACTGCCGAGGGCCGAGCTTCTTGGAGTAAAAATAGAAAGTTTTTTCCTTCTCGTGGTGGAAATTGATACCGATGAGAACAAAAAATTAAGCCAGTATGAAAAAAATCTGTATCTGTTTGGGATAGTCAATACGTTTATGGATGTGTTTTCAGACAGTTTCAGCGTGATTGACGTTCCGCTGAAAGACAGGGGTGTTGCATTCATCCTGCAGGGAGGAAATGAAAAGGAAAAGCTGCATAATTTAATAAGCGACAAATGTAATTATCTCCAGGAACTTCTTATCAACTGTTTCGGTTTTACCGTAACCGTTGCGGTGAGTTCTGAAGGGCGTGGCATTATGCAGCTTCCCGAGAAATTCCGTGAATGCATTGAGGCGCTGGAGAGAAAATTCTACATAGGAAACGGCACCGTAATTTTTTATAATGATATGAGCGGGTTTTTAAAATTCGAGGATTACTCGGTGCTTGAAGAGTATCAAAAACTGCTGCTTGACGGTATAAAGACAGGAAACGAGGCCATTGTGATGAAAAGAATTGAGGATATAAAAAAGTACATAAACAGCCTGGATCATTTGAACATGGAGTATTTGAAAAACTTCTACTGGGGGATTATTACGTATATAAACAACATACGTCTTTCGGTGGCAATGGCTTCCAATGAAAGCAAGGTGGAAAGCATAAATATCATAAGTCTTCACAACATGATCAGCAAGTCGGAAAACATAAACGAGCTTAATGATCTTCTGAAAGAGGTTTCGCTGAGTATTACGGCCAAAATAAACAATTATAACAACAAGAGCATTAAGCTTATTCTGCGGAATGCGCTTGAGTATATTCATCAGCATTACAGTGAACAGTTGACTCTTAACGACGTCGCAGAGCATGTTTATGTAAGCCCTTCATATCTCAGCAGGATGTTTAAGAAAGAGCTGGGGAAGAATTTCGTGGATTATCTGAACGGGCTGCGTATAGAGAAGGCAAAGGAATTACTTATGGATCCTAAATACAAGACCTATGAAGTTGCGGAGATTGTTGGAATTCCCGACGCCCATTATTTTTCACGTCTGTTTAAGAAATATGAAGGTTTGTCCCCGACCGAATACAGGGATGCCTCAATGGGTGAATGACTTTTCGGTGGATTTTTTTGTTGTAATTTTTTGCACATCAACTCATCAATATTTTGAACGATAATTCAATATGTTCCATTCATAAATTATCCCGCCTCTGATACGATCCAAGTGTGACGATTGGTGTGGTGTTTATCGGCCTTGTGCCGGTGCTCTTTGGTTTTCCGCGAAAGACTTATGAAAGAGAAATTTAAAAAATGTGAAGGGGTTAAGATGATGCATTCGGGAAGGGATAACACTACCGTTATAAAACCAACCTCTCACAGGGGGTTCTTATACGAACTCAAAAACAACTGGCAATTGTTTTTGATGCTGCTTCCGGGCGTGGTTGTACTTATTATAAACAATTACATCCCTATGTTGGGAATTGTTATTGCCTTCAAAAGATACCGCTTCCACGGGGATTTTATAAGCAGCATAATCCAGAGCGAATGGATAGGGTTTAAAAATTTTGAATTTTTCTTTAAAACGCCGTACGCTTACCAGATTACCCGGAACACAATACTGTATAATCTCGCATTCATCATACTCGGTTTAATTATTCCGGTTGCTTTTGCGATCATGATGAACGAAATTACAAACAAAAAATTGTCGAAGGTCTATCAGAGCGTTATGTTTCTGCCCTATTTCCTGTCCTGGATTATAGTAAGTTACCTCGCTTATTCGTTTTTAAGCATTGAAAACGGTTTTCTGAACAGAACCCTGCTGGCGGCTTTCGGCATCAGCCCGATCAAATGGTATTTTGAGCCCAAATACTGGCCGTTTATAATTATTTTCTTCCAGTTATGGAAATATACAGGTTATAATACTGTGGTATACCTGGCGGCTATATCAGGTATAGACAATGAGTACTATGAAGCCGCCGAAATTGACGGGGCGACGAAATTTCAGCAGATAAGATACATAACAATACCGCTGTTGCGCTCACTGATGATAATTCTGACGTTGCTTGCGGTGGGCAGAATTTTTAACGCCGACTTCGGCCTGTTTTACCATGTCCCGAGAAACAGCGGACAGCTTTATCCTGTCACCGACGTTATAGATACCTATGTGTACAGGGCGTTGAGAAACACAAACAATATTTCAATGGCTGCGGCTGCGGGCACGTATCAGGCCATTGTTGGCTGTATTACGGTATTTACCGCGAATTTCATCGTAAGAAAAATCGACCGGGATAAGGCACTGTTTTAAGGGGGCGCTGATAATGAGTAGTGAGATGGTGCGCAATTCCGATATGGCCGTTAAAAAGTTTTTCAGGGGGAAAAGTGTCGGGAACAGGATATCGCCGTTTGCCAACGTACTAATTAATTTGTTTTTCATAATCTGCAGCATAATATGCGTAGCTCCGATTTTGCTGATAATTGCGATTTCCTTTACCGATGAAAAGGAACTTCTGGTTAACGGATACAGTTTCTTTCCGTCGAAGTATTCGCTGAAAGCTTATGACTATGTTATTTCGGCCGGTGATACAATCTGGAGGGCTTACGGTGTTTCGGTCATTGTAACGGTGCTGGGAACGATTTTGAGCCTTGCTGTTATATGTTTTTATGCTTACCCGCTGTCCCGGCAGAGCTTTAAATACAGAAATTTCTTCTCCTTTTTCGCGTATTTCACAATGATATTCGGTGGCGGGCTTGTTCCGTGGTATATGGTGTATACCCAACTGATCCCCATAAAAAATACCATTTGGGTGATGATAGTTCCATATTTAATGAACGCATGGTACATGATGATAATGAGGACGTTTTTCAAGACCACCATTCACGAGTCAATCATAGAGTCGGCAAAAATAGACGGCGCCGGTGAGTTCAGGATTTTCTTTGTAATTGTATTGCCGTTGTGCAGGGCGGGTCTTGCGACAATAGGACTTTTCTGCACGTTGGGGTATTGGAACGACTGGTGGCTCCCGCTGATGTTCATAACCGAACACAGGCTTTATAACATTCAGTATCTCATGTACCAGACACTTAACAGCATACAGTACCTTGTAAGCGGCAGTGCCCAGTTTTCCGAATCTTCCAAAATACTTGCCGAGCTTCCCAGTGAAAGCGCAAGAATGGCTATAGCCGTGCTTTCCATAGGCCCCATCATATTCGCCTATCCGTTTTTCCAGAAATATTTCGTTAAGGGCCTTACCATTGGCGCCGTAAAGGGCTGAAACCGTTATACGGTTCTGTAAATAAAAAAATTTAAGGAGGGATTTTATGTTAAAGGGAAAAAGAATTTTCAGCTTCCCGCTTATTATGCTCCTGGCGCTGGCCCTGATTCTTACAGGATGTACATCAAGGACTTCAACACCGGAGGGCGGAACAACCGTTGACACCGGCAACGACGTCAAAACTCCTACAGAAGAACCCACCGTCACGCTCACATGGTATCTTGTAGGCAACAGACAGGAACCCGATACGCCCAAAGTCCTTGCCGAGGCAAACAAGTACCTGAAAGACAAGCTGAATGTTGCCATTGACCTGTATGTATTCGGCTGGGGCGACGAATATGACCAGAAGGTAAATACGGCACTGGCGGCAGGAGAACCAATTGATATTGTGTTTACCGCAAACTGGGCCGCAAATTACAATGTAAATGCCGCGTCGGGTTATTTTACCGAACTGAACGGGTATCTGGAAAAATATCCAGCAATAAAACAAATCCTCGGTGAAGATTTCCTTAACGGTTCGGCAATCAACGGCAAGAACTACGCCCTTCCGACCAACAAGGAAAAGGTGCATAACTGGGGATGGCTTCTCAGAAAAGATCTTGTGGAAAAATACAACATGGATATCAGCAACATTAAAACAATAGAAGCAATTGAACCGCTGCTGAAAATAATAAAGGAAAACGAACCGGATATTATACCGCTGTGTATTGCCACAATGGATGCGCCTTTCCAGCTTCTTGACTGGGACCGCATCAGTGACGACGATGTTCCCGGTGCACTATACCCCGATAACAGGGATACGAAAATAATTAACCACTTCCTTGCCCCTGAAAGCATAGAACACTATCATCTTATGAGGGACTGGATGAACAAAGGATATATTCATCCCGACGCCGCAACAATGCAGAATCAGGTTGAGCTTATGAAGTCAGGAAAATATTTTGCGGCATCTCAGTCCCTGAAACCCGGAAAAGATGCCGAAATGTCGGCTACTACGGGAATTGAGTGGGTACAGGTTGATGTAACGCGTCCCGTTATGTCCAACCGTGAAACTACGGGAGCAATGCTGGCAATACCCAAAGCGTCGAAGAATCCCGAAAAAGCTTTCCTGTTCATAGAACTGCTGTATACCGACAAATACCTGAAGAATCTTCTGAACTATGGTATTGAAAATGTTCATTACAGGAAGATAAACGATAATGTGATTGAACTTATAAATCCTGAAAATTCAGGATATAATCCGGGACATGGATGGAAATTCGGCGATCAGTTCAAAGATTACCTGATGAGCAACGAGGATCCGCAGAAGTGGGAAAAATTCCTGAAATTCAACGAAGAAGGCCTGGTGCTGAACAGTCTTGGATTCGTATTTGACAAGACCAACGTGGAAACCCAGATTTCAGCCTGCAAAAACGTTGTTCAGGCATATTACAAGCAACTGTTCACAGGTTCGGTTGAAGTGGAGCCTACCGTTGAGCAGTTCGCAAAAGAGCTTAAAGCGGCAGGCGTGGATGAGCTCATTGCCGAAATGCAGAGGCAGTATGACGAATGGCTTAAGAATAAACCGAAATAATCGTTGTTGTAATATTCGCTTTGCCGGCCGGGTTTTCCCGGCCTTTTTTTTGTCATGGCCTTGCGGCACTGTACTCTCCGCCGCATGTCGGTTTTTACGGGGCGGAGCCGGTCGAGCGCAATTGCATTTTGCCTGCATGGAGCACTGTTGCAGGGGTTTGTCAACTTTTCCCGGCGTGCATATAATAAATTAACCTTAACTGAAAAGAGGGGATTTTATGTACAGGCTTATGCAGGCGTTGGAAACAAAAACCTTTCTTGGTTCCCTGGTTATGGTAATCGCCTATGTTTCCAATTCGATGCATGAGGTTTTTGTAATACTGGCGGCGTTTATGGTTCTGGATTATATAACGGGCATTATCTGCGGGCTGGTTAAAAACAACGGGTTTAATTATAAAAAGGGAATCAGGGGCGCTTTAAAAAAGCTGTCGTACCTGATACTTATACTTGTCACAATCCTGGTTGAATTTTTGATTAAATATTTGACAGAGAACACGGGATTTGACATCAAAATAGAAAACTCCATTACGATGGCGGTTTATATATACCTTATCGGCACCGAAGGCTTGAGCATAATCCAAAATCTCATTATCCTGGGCATTCCCGTTCCTCCGTTCATGATAAAACTGTTCGGGCTGGTAAAGGACGAATCGGGTAATATAATAAGGAAATAGTTACGTTTTTTTGTTTTGTAAAAAAGATAATTGTAAAATGCGTTTATATTAAATATACTCAAATATAGATTTAATACCATTCAGAAACGAAAGGGGCAGGAAACATGATCGTCGCAGCGGACGGAAGCGGAGATTATCTTTCGCTGGGACAGGCCTTGCAGGCACTGGAAAATATGAAAGACAGCGGCGAAAGAGTTGTAATTCATATTAAGAAAGGAATATACAGGGAGAAACTTCACATAAGCAGGCCCAATGTCACACTGATTGGGGAAGACGCCGAATCAACGGTGATTACTTACGACGACTATGCAAGGAAGAGGTTTGAAAACGGCGAAGAATACGGTACGTTTAATTCATATACCGTTCTTATTACTGGCGACGGATTTGAAGCGCGCAACCTGACTATTGAAAACGCGGCAGGATCGGGTACAATAAAGGGACAAGCCCTTGCAGCTTACGTGGATGCCGACCGTGCAGTGTTCCGGAACTGCCGTTTTTTGGGGCATCAGGATACTCTCTTCACAGCACCGCTGCCCCCGGCGCCTATTATAAAAAACGGATTTAAAGGGCCGGGTGAGCACAGAGAAAGAAAAATGCAGAGTCACTATTATGAAAACTGCTATATTGAAGGCGATGTGGATTTTATATTCGGCTCGGCAACAGCGGTTTTCAAGAACTGTACTATTGTGTCGCTGGACAGGGGTGAACCAGAAGGCGGCGTAAACGGATATATTACGGCCGCGTCCACGCCTGAAGGCGTGAAATACGGTTATGTTTTTATTAACTGCAGGCTTCTGGGCAAATGCAAACCGTCCACCGTGTATCTCGGCAGACCGTGGAGGAATTTTGCGAGAACCGTTTTTATAAATTGCTATATGGATGATCATATTAAAAGTGAAGGCTGGCATAACTGGGATAAACCTGAAAGCGAATCCACCGTTTTTTATGCCGAGTATAACAGCTACGGGCCCGGGGCCCGGCCCGATAAAAGGGTTCAGTGGGCAAAAATACTTACCGATGAAGAGGCAAAGGAATATACCATTGAAAAAATCCTGCCGTGGCTGAGCGGCAGACAGGAATGACAGGAACTGTAAAGTACCTGTATGAATTTGCAATACCGGGGGACAGTAAAGGTATTGATGTAAACAGTGAACCATGGAATGGAGATAGCGATGTTTACGGTGATTTCGGAAAGTGAAGCCGATACCGTCAGGTTTGGAGAGAAAATAGCGGCAAAACTGAAAAAAGGCGACATTATTGCTTTGACCGGGGATTTGGGAACGGGCAAGACCGCGTTTGTCAAAGGCCTTGCCCGTGGTCTTGGCGTTGCCGAATATGTTACAAGTCCCACGTTCACTCTGGTGCAAAGCTATAAAGGCCGTGATGTCAGTCTGCACCATTTTGACGTGTACCGTATATCCGACGAGGAAGAGATGTTTGAGATAGGTTTTAATGAATACCTGTACGAAAATGATATTTGTGTAATTGAGTGGGCGGATTTGATAAAAAACCTGATCCCGCCGCGGGCGATATGGATACATTTCGAACGGACAGAAGACGGTGCGGACAAGCGAAGGATTACTGTAAAGGGGCTTGAAAGCGAATGATTATACTTGCTTTGGATACGTCGGCACAGGCAGCGTCGGTGGCAGTGGTAAAGGATGGCTACCTTACGGGCGAAATAACCATCAGGAACGGAAAAACCCATTCGCAGAAAGTTATTCCGATGATCCACCAGTTGCTTGAAATACTTGATTATAAGCCGGAAGACCTGGATATGCTGGCGGTTGCAAACGGCCCCGGTTCTTTTACCGGGCTGAGAATAGGTGTGGTTACGATAAAAGCAATGGCTTACGCGCTGAATTTGCCCGTTGTGGAGGTTTCAACCCTTATGGCTCTGGCATATACCGTAAGTGCCCCCGACGGGCTGGTATGCCCTGTAATGGACGCGCGGAACCGCCAGGTTTACACCGGGCTTTATAAAATAGACAACGAATCGGTATCGGTTCTGATGGAGGATACAGGGATAGCCATTGAGGAACTTGTATCTAAACTTAGGGCGTATGATATGCCGATACATTTTGTTGGTGATGCCGTTTCGTTATACGAGGACTATATACTTGATCAGGGTATAAAGGCAAGGTTTGCACCCGATAACATTTTTACGCATCGGGCTGCAGCAGTGGCGTATCTTGCCTGGTTAATGCAGAAAGACGGAAAGGTTACCGATGCATTTCATGTGGTCCCGAATTACCTCAGAAAATCACAGGCTGAAAGGATGAAAGAACTGTTATCGGGGAGTAACTCCAATGGAAAATGAGCTGACTATCAGACCGATGAGACTTGAAGACATAGACAGAGTGCTTGCCGTTGAAAAACGCTCATTTACAAGTCCGTGGTCCAGGCTGATGTTTTTTGATGAACTGGAAAATCCCCGTGCCCGTTATTTTGTCGCTGAGATTTCGGGCAGAATAGTGGGGTATACCGGGTTTTGGATTATATTGGACGAAGGCCATATTACAAACATAGCGGTGGATCCGTCGTATCGAAGGATGAAAATTGGAACAAGGCTGATGGAAAAGATTATTGAATCGGCCAGGAGCAGTAAACTGCGGGCACTGACGCTGGAGGTAAGAAAAAGCAACATTGCCGCAATATCGATGTATAAGAAGTTCGGCTTCAAGGTTGAAGGGCTGAGGAAAAACTATTACAGCGACACCCATGAAGACGCACTTATAATGTGGTGTTATCTGGACGGGGAATAATTAAAAATTTAACGTAGAATTTTAAGTAAAAAATTTATGAAAAATACTTGTCATGCCCAAAAAACTATAGTATAATGTTGCCTGTTGTGACATGGCATACGATGAAGTTGGAGATTGCCGGAATTCCGGGGAACTTCAACGGAGAATGTCCGATTCGTAGAAACCGGGCGACAAGTCACTGTACATCTTGCGTTCATGCATGTATTCATGTACATGCGTGAAGTATGTTTGTTACTGAGCCTAGGTTTACAAGTTGGGGTCAACTTGTCATGTCCTGGGTTTTATATATTTAAGGATGCGACACACCCGGCAGAGTGTACAGCGAAAAACTTGTTGCGATACCACAAAAGGAGCTGTTTTACAAAACCTTTGTTTAAAGCAAGGATTAGGAGGCATATGTATGGCGAGCAATCAGAAAATTCGTATTAGGTTAAAGGCTTTTGATCATCAATTGCTTGATCAATCGGCTGAAAAAATAGTTGAAACAGCAAAGAGGACTGGTGCAAAAGTTTCGGGTCCTGTGCCGCTGCCAACTAAGAGAGAAGTTATTACAATTTTGCGCGCTCCTCACAAGTATAAGGATTCGCGTGAGCAGTTCGAAATAAGAACTCATAAGAGACTGATAGACATCCTTGTTCCCACACCGAAGACCGTTGATGCGTTAATGAGGTTGGATTTACCGGCAGGGGTGGATATTGAGATCAAGCTGTAAATCGACAGTAATGTTATGTTCGATTTATTCGAACCAATGACAGGAGGGAAATGTAAAAATGAAGAAATGTATGCTGGGTAAAAAGATTGGTATGACTCAAATCTTCGCCGAAGATGGGACATTGATTCCCGTAACGGTTATAAAGGCAGGACCCGTAACGGTGATTCAGAAGAAAACTGTGGAAACTGACGGGTATAATGCGCTGAAGGTAGGATTTGAGGATGTAAGCGAAAAGAAGGTAAATAAACCGACAAAGGGCCAGTTTGACAAGGCCGGAGTGAGCCCGAAAAAGTATTTGAGAGAGTTCCGCATTGAGAATGTTGATAACTATGAAGTCGGACAGGAAATAAAAGTACAGGATATGTTCAGTGAAGGCGACAGAGTGGATGTAACCGGTATTTCGAAAGGTAAAGGTTTCCAGGGTACGATTAAGCGCTTTGGAGCGAGCCGCGGACCCATGTCACACGGTTCGGGTTATCACAGAGGCGTTGGTTCGATGGGTGCTAATACCGATCCCGCACGTGTTTTCAAGGGCAAAAAGATGCCGGGGCATATGGGAAATGAAAAAGTTACTGTACAGAACCTGACTGTTGTCCGTGTTGATGCTGAAAGAGGCCTGCTGCTCGTTAAGGGAGCGGTACCCGGTGTTAAAGGCGGGCTCTTAATGATCAAGGATTCGGTCAAGGTGTAAAGCACTTACGAGATGGAAGGAGGACCTGAAATGCCAAAAGTGGATGTATACAATATCAAAGGCGAAGTCGTAGGGGATATATACCTCAGCGATGATATATTTGGTGTAGAAGTAAACACGGATGCCATGCATACCGCGGTAGTCAACCATCTGGCCAACACACGTCAGGGAACGCAATCAGCCAAGACCAGAAGTGAAGTACGGGGCGGTGGCAGAAAGCCGTGGAGGCAGAAAGGTACAGGTCGTGCCCGTCAGGGTAGTATCCGTGCCGTTCAGTGGAAAGGCGGCGGTGTGGCTTTTGCTCCGAAACCGAGAAGTTATCGTTACACAATTCCCAAGAAACTGAAGAGGCTTGCACTGAAAAGTGCACTGACCACAAAGGTACTGGACAACAACATTATAGTTCTTGATGAACTGGTAATGGATGAAATCAAGACAAAGGAATTTGTAAAAATTTTGAAGAATCTGAAAGTTGCCGATGAATCAGCATTGGTGGTGCTCCCTGAAGTTGATGAAAAGGTCATCAAATCAGCCAGGAACATACCCGATGTAAAGACAGCTCTTGTAAATACAATTAACACCTACGATATACTGAAATACAAGAAGTTCATTATCACCAAGGCAGCTGTTGCCAAGGTTGAGGAGGTGTACGCATAATGAAGCTTGCTGAGGATATTATTATCCGTCCGTATATAACCGAAAAGAGCTATGAAAACATGGCCCAGGGCAAATACACCTTTATTGTGGATCCGAAAGCAACAAAAACAGAAATCAAGCATGCTGTTGAAAAGCTTTTCAATGTCAAGGTTTTATCGGTGAATACCGTTAACTATAAAGGAAAAGAAAAAAGACTGGGTGTGCATGTGGGAAGAACATCCAAATGGAAAAAAGCCATTGTTAAAATCGATACCAATCCTCAACCTGTAACTTATCTTGACAAGGAAGGCAAACCTGTAACGGTGGCTAAGAAATATAAGACCGAAATTGAGGAATTCGGTGGAGCGCAATAATACTAAATTCATAACGGGCAATCGCGGTAAAGAAGGCAGATTGCTGCAGCTATTCGGTTGAATAGGTTATACAGTCGGCCTGCTAACGGATAGATGCAATTAACGTAAAGGAGTGAATGTAATGCCAATAAAAAAATACAGACCAACTTCTCCTGGAAGAAGAAATATGACTGTGTCTACCTTTGAGGAAATTACAAAGCATGAACCGGAAAAATCCTTGCTGGTTCCTGTTAAGAAAACCGGCGGACGAAATTCCTACGGAAAAATAACCGTAAGGTTCCGTGGCGGCGGAGCGAAAAGACATTACAGACTTATAGATTTCAAGAGGGATAAGGACAATATACCGGCAAAGGTTGCAGCCATTGAATACGATCCTAACCGTTCGGCGCATATAGCTCTTCTGCACTATGCAGACGGAGAAAAGCGGTACATTCTTGCCCCGCTTGGTCTTAAAGTCGGTGATACCGTTATGTCGGGAGAAAATGTCGACATACGCGTAGGAAACGCACTCCCGCTGAGAAATATTCCGATAGGTTCGATTATTCACAATATAGAACTGAAACCCGGAAAAGGCGGGCAGCTTGTTCGTGCGGCCGGCAATATGGCCCAGCTGATGGCAAAAGAGGGAAACTATGCTCAGGTAAGGCTTCCTTCCGGTGAAGTTCGCATGATTAGCTTGAATTGCAAGGCAACCATTGGACAGGTTGGAAATGTGGATCATGAAAACGTAAGCATAGGTAAAGCGGGAAGAAGCCGCTGGTTGGGCAGAAGACCGCATGTCCGCGGTTCTGCTATGAACCCGAATGACCATCCTCATGGCGGTGGAGAAGGAAAATCTCCCATTGGTATGCCAAGTCCTGTTACTCCTTGGGGTAAGCCTACATTGGGTTACAAGACAAGGAAGAAGAGAAAACTGAGTGACAAGTTCATTATTAAGAGACGTAATGCCATTTAAGGTATCGGGAGGAGGTTTGTTCTGTGGGTAGATCATTAAAAAAAGGACCTTTTGTTAGCGAAAGTCTGCTGAAGAAGATTGAGGAAATGAATGCGAAAGGTGAGAAGAAGGTTATAAAAACCTGGTCAAGAGCGTCTACCATATTCCCTCAGATGGTTGGGCACACCATTGCCGTTCATGATGGAAGGAAACATGTTCCCATATATATAACTGAAGATATGGTTGGCCATAAATTAGGCGAGTTTGCACCCACCCGTACCTTCAGGGGTCACGGTAAGGACGAAAAAAGCAGCAAACTGAAATAAATTTTGAAGTCAAACTGACAGCAACAAATGCAGAAGCCTAAGCGGGGTTCTGGTTTGAAGCCACGTAAAATATCGGTACAAAGCCAAAAGGAGGAATCGACGTGGGTAGAAAGGTTATGTCCAGGGACGAACTTCTGGAAAAAAAGGACGAAATATTGGCTCAATACCGGCAGGCACGCAGAAAATCTGAAAAGCTTCCAATACTCACGAAAAAAGAGAAGAAAATTCTGGGCATTGGAAAGGATGAAGGCAGAGCCGTATTGAGAAATGTCAGGGTGTCGTCCAGAAAAGCAAAATTGGTTATTGATTTGATACGTAACAAGAAACTTGATGAGGCTTATGCCATTTTAAGATATACACCGAAGAGAGCGGCAGGAATCCTGGAAAAACTGCTGAAATCTGCAGAAGCTAATGCCGTGAACAACAACGGTCTGAACCGCGACAATTTATATGTGGCCGAAATTTATGCAACCCAGGGACCGACTATGAAGAGAATCAGACCGAGGGCACACGGGCGTGCTTACAGGATAAACAAAAGAACCAGCCATATTACTGTGGTGTTGAGAGAAATGGCATAAATAAGGAGGTTTTCTAATGGGCCAGAAAGTTAATCCGCACGGACTTAGAATCGGAATTATTAAAGACTGGGACACGAAATGGTACGCGGAGAAAAAGGATTTTGCCAATTTTCTGATCGAAGACTACAACATCAGAAAGTATATAAAGAAGAAGCTGTATATTGCAGGTATTGCAAGGATTGAAATTGAGCGTGCCGCAAATAAAATAAAACTGAACATTCATACCGCAAAACCCGGTCTTGTGATTGGAAAAGGCGGTACGGGAATTGAGCAGCTCCGGAAGGAAATAGAAAAACTCACAGGAAAGAGTGTGTTGATTAACATTACAGAAATAAAGGTTCCGGAACTGAATGCCCAGTTAGTTGCGGAAACCATTGCCAGCCAGCTTGAACGCAGAATTTCATTCCGCCGTGCAATGAAACAGGCAATGTCGAGAGCCATGAAAGCCGGAGCGAAAGGAATAAAGACTGCGGTATCAGGGCGTATTGCAGGTGCGGAAATAGCAAGAACAGAACATTATCATGAAGGGACAATTCCTCTTCAGACACTGAGAGCCGATATAGATTACGGTTTTGCAGAAGCAGATACCACATATGGCAAGCTCGGTGTTAAGGTTTGGATATACAAAGGTGAAGTGCTTCCCGCTAAAAAGGACAAAAAGGAAGGGGGAGACAGATAATGTTAATGCCGAAAAGAGTTAAATACAGACGTGTACAGAGGGGAAGAATGAAGGGAAAGGCAACACGTGGTAACGTGATTGCATACGGTGAATATGGACTTCAGGCTTTGGAACCCGGCTGGGTTACCAGCAACCAGATTGAGGCAGCGCGTATCGCAATTTCCCGTTTTGTAAGAAGAGGCGGAAAGATTTGGATTAAAATTTTCCCTGATAAGCCTGTAACCAAAAAACCGGCTGAAACCCGTATGGGTAGCGGTAAAGGTGCACCGGAATACTGGGTGGCGGTTGTAAAGCCGGGACGCATTATGTTTGAAATAGCAGGAATTCCGGAAGAAGAAGCCAGAGAAGCATTGCGTCTTGCATCACATAAATTGCCGATCAAATGCAAGGTAGTAGCACGGGAAGAGGTAGGTGGAGCAAATGAAAGCAAGTGAACTGAGAGAAAAAAGTATTGCTGAATTACAGCAGGAATTACAGGAATTAAAGAATGAACTGTTTAAATTGCGCTTTCAGCATGCAACAAATCAATTGGATAACCCGATGAAACTGAAAAGCGTTAAAAGGGACATAGCCCGTGTGAAGACCGTTATACGGGAAAAGGAACTGGGAATTAAGCGTTAATGACCGGAAGGAGGTTTGTTCCGCATGGCTCAGAGAAATTTGAGAAAGACCCGCGTTGGCAGAGTGGTCAGCGATAAAATGGATAAAACCATTGTTGTTGCCGTAGAAAACATCGTAAGACACCCACTTTACAAAAAGACGATGAAGAGAACTCTTAAGCTGAAAGCTCATGATGAGAATAATATCTGCAGGGTTGGCGATATAGTGCGCGTTATGGAAACCAGACCGTTGTCAAAGGAAAAAAGATGGCGCCTGGTTGAAATAATTGAAAGAGCAAAATAAGTGTATTGTTGATGAGTATCGGAAATTTTGTTCGAATTCAGATTGACTGTGCAGCAAAAGGAAGCTGAATATCGGTTTAGGGAGGTGCCTGAAATGATTCAGATGCAGACAATACTTAGGGCAGCCGATAATACGGGAGCAAAAGAACTTATGTGTATAAAGGTACTCGGTGGCTCTAAGAGAAAATATGCAAATATAGGGGATGTAATTGTTTGTTCTGTTAAAGATGCAACGCCCGGCGGTGTTGTAAAGAAAGGTGAAGTTGTTAGGGCTGTTGTGGTCCGTTCTGTAAAGGGAGTAAGACGCAGCGACGGTTCATATATCAGATTTGACGAAAATGCCGCAGTTATTCTCAGGGATGACGGAAGTCCGAGAGGAACACGTATTTTCGGACCTGTTGCCAGAGAACTGAGGGAAAAGGATTTCATGAAAATTATTTCTTTAGCGCCCGAAGTTATATAAGCAAACAAAAAGAAAACGGTTTTTGTGATGTTTTACCGTAATGGGCAAACAGGAACAGGTTAAAGTGCAAAAACCGGAGAGAGGGGAGGCACGTGAATTGAAAAACAAAGTTCATGTAAAAAAAGGTGATACCGTTTATATACTTAACGGAAAAGACAGGGGCAAAAAGGGAAAGGTATTGAGAGTACTGCCATCCAAGCAGATGGTTATTGTGGAAGGAGTTAACATGGTGGCAAAACATGTTAAGCCGAGAAGCGAACTCCAGCAGGGTGGCATTATTCACAGAGAAGCACCGATATACGCGGCTAAGGTAATGCTGGTTTGCAGCAAATGCGGTGCTCCCACAAAGGTAGGAAAGAAGATTCTGGAAGACGGTTCGAAAGCCCGTGTTTGCAAGAAATGCGGTGAGATTATCGATATTCTGAAGAAAAGCGGGGACTAATTTGAAGGGAGGTTAACCGATAATGCCAAGATTACTGGACAAATACAGGGAAGAGGTTGCTCCGGCACTGAAAGAGAAGTTTAATTATAAAAATCCGATGCAGATACCAAAGCTTGTGAAAATAGTTATCAATATGGGTGTTGGCGATGGAAAAGACAATCCCAAGGCTCTGGAATCTGCTGTTAACGAACTTGCGTTAATATCAGGGCAAAAGCCTGTGGTGACCAAGGCAAAGAAGTCCATTTCAAACTTTAAAATCCGTCAGGGGATGAACATCGGCTGCAAAGTTACACTCAGAGGAAACAGAATGTATGAATTTGCTGACAAGCTGTTCAATATAGCCCTCCCGAGAGTTCGTGACTTCCGGGGAATAAATCCCAATTCATTTGATGGACGCGGCAATTTCTCGCTGGGCGTAAAGGAACAGCTGATTTTTCCTGAAATAGACATTGACAAAGTTGAAAAAATACGCGGAATGGATATTACTTTTGTTACTACAGCCAAAACTGACGAAGAGGCGAAAGAACTGCTGGCACTCTTAGGAATGCCATTCAGCCGTTAAGGGAGGTATATGGTTTGGCAAAGAAATCATTAATTCACAAACAAAAATTAAAGCCCAAATTTTCAACCCGTTATTATAACAGGTGCAAAATTTGCGGAAGACCTCATGCGTATATGAGGAAATTCGGGGTATGCCGTCTGTGTTTCAGGGACCTGGCTTATAAAGGTCAGATACCCGGCGTGAGAAAAGCCAGTTGGTAACAGTTCAGTACCGGAAGGAGGTCGTAACCAATGAATGCAACCGACGTAATTGCTGATATGCTGACAAGAATAAGGAATGCAGCGAATTCGAAGCATGAAACGGTAGATATTCCTGCGTCGAATTTGAAAAAGAGAATAGCGGAAATCCTTCTGGAGGAAGGATACATTAAGGGATTCACCGTAATAGACGACAAAAAACAGGGTATCATTCGCATAACGTTGAAATATACAGAAAACAAGAAAAGTGTCATTTCAGGAATTAAGAGAATTTCAAAACCCGGGCTCAGGGTTTATGCCGGAAAGGACGAGCTTCCAAAAGTGCTTGGAGGCCTGGGAATTGCTATTATATCCACATCAAAAGGCGTAATGACCGATAAAGCTGCGAGAAAAGCAGGTGTCGGAGGAGAAGTGCTTGCCTTTGTATGGTAAGCAGTAACCGATAACAGGTCGGTGAACATAAAAGAACATATGAACTGAAAAGTTCTGAAAAGGATGGAATTAATGGAGATTCCATCTTCAATGTAAGGACGGAGGTGTAAAATTAATGTCCCGTGTAGGAAAAATGCCGGTAGTTATACCAGCAGGCGTAGATGTAAAAGTTAACGGACATGAAGTTACTGTTAAAGGTCCGAAAGGAACACTCACTCAGGTTTTTCACCCTGACATGACAATAGAAAAGGAAGGTAACCAGGTAATTGTTAAAAGACCTTCTGACCTGAAAAAGCATAAAGCTTTGCATGGCCTTACCCGTACACTGATAAACAATATGATAATTGGCGTAACTCAGGGTTATGAAAAGCGGCTTGAAATCAACGGTGTTGGTTACAGGGCCCAGAAGCAGGGTAAAAAGCTCATTTTAAACTTAGGTTTTTCACACCCTGTTGAAATCGAAGAACCTGCAGGAATTACCATCGATGTACCGGATCAGAACCAGATAATTGTCAAGGGAATAGACAAACAGCTGGTGGGGCAGGTTGCCGCGGTAATTCGCAGCAAGAGACCGCCTGAACCATACAAGGGTAAGGGTATCAAGTACGTCGATGAAGTAATTATCAGAAAAGAAGGTAAAACAGGGGCTAAGAAATAGCAGAAAGGAGTGAGTGGCATATGATTAAGTTTCAGGATAAGAACGAAGTCCGGAAGAAGAAACATTTAAGGATACGCAAAAAAATAAAGGGAACGGCAGAAAAGCCGAGACTGTGTGTTTACAGGAGCTTAAAGCATATCTATGCGCAGATTATTGATGATGAATCCGGACGTACGCTTGTTGCCGCATCCACGCTGGATGAAGCTCTCAGAGGAAAGCTTGAGCATACCGGAAACAAGGCTGCGGCTCGTGAAGTTGGAAAATTAATTGGCCAGAGGGCCATTGAAAAGGGAATAAAGAAAGTTGTTTTTGACAGAGGCGGATACCTCTATCACGGAAGAGTACAGGAACTGGCGGACGGAGCAAGAGAAGCCGGCCTGGAATTTTAGTTCTTGAACAAAGGAGGGGAGTCACTTGCAGAGAATTGATCCTAGCACATTAGACTTAAAAGAAAAGGTTGTAAATATCAGACGTGTAGCCAAGGTTGTTAAGGGCGGCCGCAATTTCCGTTTCAGTGCCCTGGTTGTGATTGGTGATGAAAACGGACATGTAGGCGTGGGAACAGGAAAAGCTGCCGAAATACCCGATGCAATCCGTAAGGGTATTGAAGATGCGAAAAAACACCTGATAAGAGTTCCGTTGTCGGGAACAACAATTCCGCATGAGTCACTGGGCGAATACGGAGCAGGAAAAGTATTGCTGAAACCGGCCGAGGAAGGAACGGGTGTTATCGCCGGGGGACCTGTACGTGCAGTTCTTGAACTGGCAGGTATTCGCGACATTCGTACGAAGTCACTTGGGTCCAACAATCCCACCAATATGGTTCGTGCCACCATTGAAGCACTTTCCCAGTTGCGTACCGCAGAGGAGTATGCAAGGTTAAGAGGAAAAACGGTTGAGGAAATCTTGGGATAGGAGGCTTTTCCATGGGTGATTTGAAAATAACGCTTGTTAAGAGTACCATCGAATCTAAGAAAGATCAGAAGGCTACCGTTGAAGCTCTTGGCCTTCATAAAGTAGGAAGCTCCGTAATAAAAAAGGACAATCCGGCAATACGCGGAATGATAAAGAAAGTGGAACACCTGGTTGAAGTGGAAGAAATATAGGGAGGTGAAAACCTATGACATTGGCTGATTTAAGACCTGCTGTACCCAAAAAACGGGGGAAAAGGGTAGGAAGAGGCATAGGCTCAGGAAGAGGTAAAACTTCCGGAAGAGGTCATAAGGGACAAAACGCCCGTTCAGGCGGTGGCGTAAGGCTCGGTTTTGAAGGAGGACAGATGCCTCTTTACAGAAGGATTCCCAAGAGAGGATTCAATAACATATTTGGGAAAAAATACACCGAGGTTAAGCTCTCCGACCTGGAAAGATTTGAAGACGGAACTGTGGTTAATGCAGAGCTGTTGCTGAAAGAAAAAGTAATCAAGGAAAAAAACGACGGTATTGTAGTGTTGGGATCCGGAGAAATAACCAGGAAACTGACGGTACAGGCCGCAAGATTTACAAAATCTGCTCAGCAGAAGATTGAAGCTGCAGGAGGAAAGGTAGAGGTGGTATAATATGGCGAATAACATGGTGGCATCCATCAGGAATGCCTGGAAAGTCCCTGAACTTCGCAAGAGGATGCTGATGACAGTACTGATGCTGTTGATTTTCCGGCTTGGTACTCACATTCCGGTACCAGGCTTAAGTGCGGCAGCATTATCGCAGTTGGCTCAGACTGGAAGCTCTTTGTTTGGTTTTATTAATATAATATCGGGTGGCGCTTTCAGTAATGCCAGTATATTCTCCATGTCTATTTCACCATATATTACTGCCTCTATTATAATTCAGTTACTGACCATTGCCATTCCAAAACTTGAACAGCTCTCAAAGGAAGGAGAGCATGGAAGAAAGATCCTGGCCCAGTGGACACGTTACAGTACTGTGATACTTGGATTTATACAGGCATCGGCCATGTATGCAGGTATCAGAGATGCGGTCGTAAGAAGGAATTTCTGGTCCTATCTGACAATAACGCTGACCTTTACCGCAGGTACGGCGTTTCTGATGTGGCTGGGAGAACAGATTACCGAATACGGTATAGGGAACGGAATTTCACTGCTGATTTTCACCGGAATATTGAGCAGAGGTCCTTCTCTTGCAGCCATACTGTATGAATACCTCAGGGCTGAAATTCTCGGCCCGGGGGTTGTGGGATACATTGTGCTGGTTGTTATAATCCTTGTCATGATTGCAATGATCGCACTTGTTGTTTATGTGCAGGAGGCCGAAAGAAGAATCCCCGTTCAGTATGCAAAGCGAGTGGTAGGACGCAAAATGTACGGCGGGCAGAGTACGCATATACCCATCAAGGTAAACTCCGCCGGAGTAATGCCGATAATCTTTGCAATGTCGATAATGACATTCCCGCCCACGATAATAAACCTGATATGGGGTTCGAAGGAAACAGGGCCGGTATTGACTTACCTTAAAAATATCAACGACAAATGGTGGTTCACTATAGCATATGCTCTGCTGGTTATGTTCTTTACATTCTTCTATACAATGATTGCGTTTAACCCGATAGAGCTTGCAAATAACATCAAGAAAAACGGAGGATTTGTACCAGGTATAAGGCCGGGGAAACCTACAGCCGACTATATTACAAAAGTACTTAACCGCGTAACATGGTTCGGGGCGTTTTTCCTCGCGCTGGTTACAGTGTTGCCAAGCTTGCTTCAGGCATTTACTAAGATATCCAACGTATGGCTGGGCGGGACATCGCTGCTGATTTTGGTCAGTGTGGCCATAGAGACGGTAAGACAGATAGAATCGCAGCTTATGCTGAGACATTACAAAGGATTCCTGGATTAAAGAATAATCGGCAGGAGGGGGCTTTGTCCTTGCTCCTGCCAAAACCTGAATTCGTAGAAGGTGTTTGGCAATGAGACTGATTTTGTTAGGAGCTCCCGGTGCGGGGAAAGGTACACAGGCTGTTAATCTGTCGCAAAGGCTTAATATTCCCCATATTTCAACGGGAGACATTTTCAGGGCCAATATTAAAGAGGGAACCGAACTGGGAAAGAAAGCAAAGGAGTATATAGATCAGGGGCTTCTGGTACCCGACGATCTGACGGTCAGCATTGTGAAGGACAGGATACAGAAGCCTGACTGCAGCAACGGGTTTTTGCTTGACGGTTTTCCTCGTACAATACCACAGGCTGAGCAGCTTGACGAAGTTTTAAAAGGTATGGGACTGAAACTGGACGCTGTAATCAACCTTGAAGTCCCCGATGAAGTTATCGTGAAGAGAATGGCAGGCAGAAGGGTATGCAGAAGATGTGGCATGGCTTATCATGTTGTCACGAATCCTCCCAGGGTTGAAGGCAAGTGCGATTCATGCGGCGATGAACTGATAATTCGCGACGACGATAAGGAAGAAACCGTCATCGAAAGACTGAAAACCTATCATGAAAAAACTGAACCGCTGATAGGTTATTATAAGGAAAAAGGTTTGCTTCTTCAGTTTGATGGTACGAAAGCCATTCTGGAAACCACCAGCGAAATAATGGAAGCGTTGTTGAAAAAGTAGGCGATAGTGATGATAACAATAAAATCGCAGCGGGAAATAGACCTGATGCGAAAGGCCGGATATATAGTGGCGATGGCACATCGCAGGATAGAGGAACTGATAGCGCCGGGGATAACAACCAGGGAACTTGACAGAGCTGCGGAGGAAGTCATCCGGAAATTGGGTGGTATTCCTTCTTTTAAAGGTGTACCAAATCCGTACGGAGGGATTGACTTCCCGGCCAGTATCTGTGCCTCGGTAAACCACGAAGTCATTCATGGTATACCAAATGATATACCTCTGAAAGAAGGAGACATTGTCAGCATCGACATAGGTGCGATATATGAAGGTTACCATGGAGATGCGGCAAGGACTTACGAAGTGGGAAAAGTATCTCCGGAAGCAAAAAGGCTGATTGCAGTTACAAGGGAAAGTTTTTACAAGGGCATTGAAATGGCCAGGGAAGGCATGAGAATCCGGGACATATCGCGGGCGATTCAGCAGTACGTTGAACAGAACGGCTATTCGGTAGTCCGTGATTTTGTTGGGCATGGCATCGGAAGAGAGATGCATGAGGAACCACAGATACCGAATTTTGTCACACTGGAACGCGGCCCGCGGTTGCGTAAAGGCATGACTTTGGCAATCGAACCCATGGTTAACGAAGGACGCTGGGAAGTGGATATACTGAGCAATAAGTGGACGGTGGTTACGAAAGACGGAAAGCTGTCTGCCCATTATGAAAACACCATTGTTGTGACCGAAAACGAGCCCGAAATACTGACAGAATGAAAATTTTATTAATAGCTTGAAAAACCATTGAAATTACTTTAAAATATAGTAGTTAAGCCCTAAAAAGGATGATTTGAATGGACTGGTCAAATCCTGTGATTGGCAGGGTTGCGTACTCCAAGGCAGGCAGGGATAAAGGTAAACTGTTCATAGTTATCGGTATAGTGGATGAAGATTTTGTGCTGGTTTGCGACGGGGATTTAAGACCCGTTGAGAAACCTAAAAAGAAAAGGATTAAGCACTTAAAATATACGGATTTGGTGGCTGAAAATATTGCTGAGATTTTAAAAAGCGGCAGAATGCCGCTGAACGCTGACATTCGGAAGGCAATAAAGGAAATGAAAAAAATTCTGGAGGAGGAAAGTTAAGGAGGGTGTCGATTTGTCAAAGGAAGATGTAATCGAGGTTGAAGGTAGGGTTATTGAAGCAATGCCTAATGCAATGTTCAGGGTTGAGCTTGAAAATGGCCATAAAATCCTTGCTCATATTTCAGGTAAACTGAGAATGCATTATATCAGGATTTTACCCGGTGATAAGGTCACAGTGGAAATGTCGCCATACGACCTTACCCGAGGACGTATAACCTGGAGAGGAAAATAACAAAACGCACATTTATGACGGGAGGGTCGGATTATGAAAGTTAAACCTTCAGTAAAAAAAATATGCGAAAAATGCAAGATTATTCGCAGGAAAGGCAGAGTAATGGTAATCTGTGAAAACCCTAAGCATAAACAGCGCCAGGGATAACGGAAAGTTGCTTTTTGGGTGAAGGAAAATATAAAAAAGCTGAATATGGTTCCGGATTTTTCGGAACCCGAACGAAAATAAGGGTTCAAAAACCGCGGCTGCAACAAAATTTGTTTGTTGCTTTTGAACCTTTTATATAGATATGTTGAAGTTGGGTATAATTGCAGGAATAATATAATCACTGACGGCATTGCCAGGCAGAAGTATTATTCGGTAAAAGGTCATATAAAATGCGAATGCTTTCGGAGGTGTAAAAAATTGGCTCGTATTGCAGGTGTTGATCTGCCAAGAGATAAAAGGGTTGAAATAGGGTTGACCTATATATTTGGAATAGGAAGGACCCGGTCTAAGCAGATATTGGAGAAAACAGGCATTAATCCCGATACCCGGGTAAAAGACCTTACGGACGATGAAATCAACAGGCTCAGAGAGACCATCGAAAAGGAATATGTTGTTGAAGGTGATCTCAGAAGAGAAATTGCGATGAATATCAAAAGGCTGATAGATATCGGATGCTACCGGGGAAGAAGACACAGAATGGGATTGCCTGTGCGTGGTCAGAGGACAAGAACCAACGCAAGAACAAGAAAAGGCCCGAAGAAAACGGTGGCCAACAAGAAGAAATAACGGGAGGTTGGTTATTAAATGGCAGCTAAAGTTGCTCGTAGAACAAGAAAAAAAAGAGAGAAAAAGAATGTTGAGCGTGGATGTGCGCACATTCATTCCTCTTTCAATAATACAATCGTAACAATCACTGATGTCCAGGGAAATACAATTGCATGGGCAAGTGCAGGAGCGCTGGGCTTTAAGGGCTCGAAGAAGAGTACTCCTTTTGCGGCACAGCAGGCAGCGGAGGCAGCAGCAAAAGCAGCTATGGATCATGGAATGAAATCGGTGGCTGTATATGTTAAAGGTCCCGGTGCAGGACGTGAAGCGGCAATACGCGCGCTGCAGGCTGCAGGACTTGAGGTAACAATGATAAAGGATGTTACGCCCATTCCCCATAACGGTTGCAGGCCTCCAAAGAGAAGAAGAGTATAAACAAATTGATTGGAAATAACGTATGTTGTCGATAATTTATAAGAGTAGATGGTCCGTAAACATTATGCAAAATAACGGTTAAGGGTTGTTTGTTAATGCAGGACCTGATAAAACTTGTGAATTTAGTCGGAGGTGTAAATATAAATGGCAAGATATACAGGTGCATCTTGTAGATTGTGCCGCAGGGAAGGTCAAAAGCTTTTCCTGAAGGGTGAAAGATGCTATTCGAATAAATGTGCTATCGAGAGAAGGTCTTATGCACCGGGTATGCACGGCCAGCAGAGGAAGAAGCTGTCCGAATACGGCATACAGCTTCGTGAAAAGCAGAAGGCGAAACGCTTTTACGGAGTTCTTGAAAGCCAGTTCAGAAAATATTATGAAATGGCTATCCGCAGAAAGGGAATTACCGGTGAAATCCTGCTTCAAATTCTTGAAAGCCGCCTGGACAATGTAGTATACAGAATGGGTTTCGGTACATCAAGAGCAGAAGCACGTCAGCTGATTACCCACGGCCACTTCCTTGTAAACGGAAAAAGAGTGAATATTCCTTCCTACCTGGTTAGGGAAGGTGATGTGGTTGAAGTGGCTGAAAAGAGCAGGAAACTGGAGCGTTTCAAGGAAATCCTCGAAGTTACTGGAGGCAGGACTGTACCGAAATGGCTTGAAGTCGATCATGAGAATATGAAAGGCCGGGTTGTTACATTGCCTGCAAGAGAAGATATCGATCTGCCGATTGAAGAGCATCTTATTGTTGAGTTGTACTCGAAGTAACCGATATAGCCTCTGCAATAAGCAACTGCTTTTATGGTTGCCCTCGTTTAAGCGGATTGCGCCTGTTAAGCATTCCGCGTTGTAATTAAGTGTAACAGGGAGGGTCTTTGATGATAGAAATTGAAAAGCCGAAAATTGAATGTGTGGAAATGGCCGAGGACTTCACCTACGGGAAGTTTGTAGTTGAGCCGCTCGAAAGAGGATATGGGATTACTTTGGGAAATTCTCTGAGGCGTGTATTGCTTTCTTCACTTCCGGGGGCTGCGGTGACTTCAATAAAGATAGACGGCGTGCTGCATGAATTTTCAACCATTCCGGGCGTTGTGGAAGATGTAACCGAAATCATACTGAACATTAAGGAACTTTCGCTGAGACTTCATTCAGACGGTCCAAAGGTAATTTATATTGATTATGAAGGCGACGGTGAAATAAAAGCAGGCGATATTAAGACAGACGCGGACGTGGAGATTCTGAATCCCGATCTGCATATAGCAACTATCAGCGGAAATCATCGGCTGTATATGGAAATGATAGTGGACAGGGGCCGCGGATATGTACCTGCTGAGAAAAACAAAAAGCCTAACCAGCCTATTGGTATAATTCCCGTCGATTCAATTTATACACCGGTTAAAAAAGTAAACTACACAGTGGAAGATACCCGTGTAGGTCAGGTAACCGATTATGACAAGCTTACGATAGAAGTCTGGACGAACGGCAGCATCCATCCCGACGAGGCGATAAGTCTTGCTGCAAAAATACTGAGTGAGCACCTGAACCTGTTCATAAATCTGACCGAGCACGCAAAAGATGCGGAAATCATGGTGGAAAAGGAAGAGACGAAGAAGGAAAAGGTGCTCGAAATGACGATTGAGGAACTGGATCTTTCGGTACGTTCCTACAATTGTCTGAAACGAGCCGGCATAAACACCGTTGAGGAGCTTATCAGCAAGACGCCTGAAGAGATGATGAAAGTGAGGAACCTGGGGCGTAAGTCTCTTGAAGAAGTAATACAGAAACTGGAGGCCCTGGGGTTGTCTTTGGCCCCGTCTGAAGACAGCTGATAAAAAACTATAAGGAGGGAACTTACAATGCCTTGGCAAAGGAAACTGGGAAGACCGACAGATCAGAGAAAGGCTATGCTGAGAAGTCTGGTAACTTCACTTATTATGTATGGAAGAATTGAAACAACCGAAGCAAGGGCCAAAGAGGTTGCGCCTATTGCAGACAGGTTGATTGCTATGGCTGTTAAGGAGTGCGATAACTTTACAACCAAACAGGTTAAAATAAGTGCGCCCGTTCTTGACAGCAAGGGAAATAAAATGACCAAGTCCAAGAAATCAAAGAACGACAGAAGCTATGAAGTTGTTGAAAGGGAAGTAAAGACCGAAATGAAGCCTGTTGACAGCCCTTCAAGACTTCATGCAAGAAGAATGATGATTTCATGGCTTTACAGAGTCAAGGACAAGAACGGCAAGAACATAAACCTTGCAAACAAACTGCTGGATGAGATTGCCCCGCGTTATAAGGAACAAAACAGGACAAGCGGTTTTACAAGAATGTATAAGATAGGGCCGCGAAGAGGAGACGGGGCAAACATGGTAATACTTGAGCTTGTGTAATAAATAACGGCACTTCATGAGGGGAGAGCGGAAATTTTCGTTCTCCTTTGTTTTAATAATAAAATTTTGTTCGGATTGGTTGAAATTGCAGTGCAATTTCATCAATTTTTTTATATTGGAGTATCAGCATGGAAGCAATAGTTGCAAAAGATTTGGAACATGTTTATTTAAGCCGTGGAGGAAACGAGCCTGCCAGGGCTTTGAATAATATATCCTTTTCAATAAATGAAGGTGAGTTTGTCGCGATAGTCGGAAGAAACGGTTCGGGCAAATCAACCCTCGCAAAGCACCTGAATGCGCTTTTGCTTCCGACAGGGGGCACTGTATGCGTATTCGGCAAATACACCAATGCCGAAGACCTTATCTGGGAAATAAGAAGTCAGGTGGGAATGGTTTTCCAAAATCCGGACAACCAGATTGTTGCCACGACGGTTGAGGAAGATGTGGCTTTTGGTCCTGAAAATCTCGGCGTTGCCCCTGAAGAGATACGGAAGAGAGTTAATGAATCGCTGGAAAAGGTGAATATGCTTAAATACATACATCATTCACCCCATATGCTTTCAGGAGGTCAGAAGCAAAGAGTCGCGATTGCAGGTGTGCTTGCGATGAATCCGAAGTGCCTTGTGCTGGATGAAGCCACATCAATGCTTGATCCGACAGGCCGCAGGGATGTTATAAGGATACTTCAGAAACTGAACAAGGAGGACGGAATCACCGTCATACTGATAACCCATCATATGGATGAAGCCGCCCATGCCGACAGGGTTATGGTTATAAACAGGGGGAGTCTTGTGCTGGAAGGCACGCCGAGAGAGGTTTTCGCCAATTCTGAAATACTGAAAAAGGCGGGCCTGGACATACCGGAGGTGACTTCACTGTATATCAGGGCGGTTAACGAAGGTATTGTCAAAGGCGGGGAAATACCCGTTTTAATGGATGAGCTGGAGAAAGTGCTGCTGAAACTTGATTTTGTTGACAGCAGGAAGCAGGAAAGGACTCATGAAAGCCCGGACGGGATTACCGAATCCAGGGAAAAGATTATAGAAATAAAAAACCTTTCATATGTCTACATGCCCGGCACGCCATATGAAAGAAAAGCCCTTGACAATGTCTCGCTGGACGTATACAGGGGAGAAATCCTTGGAATAATAGGGCAGACAGGTTCGGGCAAGTCAACCCTCATTCAGCATTTAAACGGCCTTCTTACTCCCACCGAGGGAAGCATAAACGTAGCGGGTATAGTTCCAAAGGGGAAGGCTTTGAAAGAATTGCGCAGGAGAGTGGGGTTGATTTTTCAGAATCCTGAAGATCAGTTGTTTGAGGAAACGGTTGAAAAAGACATAGCATTTGGGCTTAAGAAAATGGGACTGCCCGATGAGGAAATTGAAAAACGGGTTATCGAGGCTGCCGAAATTACCGGTTTGCCAAAAGAGGTTCTGGGCAGATCGCCGTTTGAACTGTCGGGGGGTCAGAAACGAAGGGTTGCCATCGCAGGGGTTATTGCAATGAATCCGGAAATTCTTGTGCTGGATGAACCCACGGCAGGCCTTGATCCGGCCGGCAGTACCGAAATGTATCAATTTCTGCTGAAACTGAGGAAGGAAAAAAATACTACAATTATTGTGGTTTCACATACAATGGAGCATGTTGCGTATTATTGTGACAGAGTGGCGGTTATGAATCACGGAAAACTGGTTTTGGCGGGAAAAACCCGTGAAGTATTCTCAAAACGGGAATTCCTTGCTGAAATGGGGTTGGACGTGCCCCAGATAACCGAGATTTTTTATCGCCTTAATAAAAAATTTCCGTTTGTAAGAAAAGATATATTGACGGTGGAAGAAGGAATTGAGGAACTGAAAAGAGTATTAAAAAAATGAGGTAATGGATTTGGGGAATTGTTAAAGTTATAAAAGGTTATAGTCGTCAGAGGGATCATTATGATAAAAAACATAACGATGGGTCAGTATATTCCGGGAAATTCAATATTGCACAGGGCAGACCCGAGAACCAAAATAATATGGACCTTTCTGCTGCTGATTGCGCTTTTCACCGCGAATAACATATACGGTTATGTTATGATGCTTGCGCTTGTCGGCATAATCCTCGTAGTCAGTGAAATCCCGGTGAAATATACACTGAGGGGTATAAAACCGCTGTTAATAATCCTTATATTGACCGCCGTGATAAACATTTTTGCATACCAGGGAAACACCGTGCTTGTTTCGGTAGGATCGTTTAAAATCACTCTGGAAGGAATTCTTCAGGCAGTCATAGTAGCAGTAAGGCTTTCGTTAATGGTTATCATAGGTTCGATTTTGACGTTTACCACAACTCCGATTCAGCTGACCGACGGGCTGGAAAAACTTATGCGGCCTTTGAAAAAAATAAAGGTCCCGGTGCATGAAATGGCGATGATGATGTCAATTGCGCTGCGTTTTATTCCGACATTATTAGAAGAGACCGACAGAATAATAAAGGCCCAGTCATCGAGAGGCGCAGATTTTGATACCGGGAATTTTATTGAAAGGGCCAAAAGTTTCATACCTGTGCTTATACCGCTTTTCGTAAGTGCATTCAAAAGGGCTGAGGAACTTGCGACCGCGATGGAGGCAAGATGCTACCGGGGCGATATTGGCCGCACACGGATGAAAGAACTTGCCTATACCAGGGTTGACAGAAATATTCATATGTTTTTAATAGCCTTTTCGATTGTTTTTATTATATCCACGTTTGTTATTTAATACATTCGCATAAGGTCGGAGTATTGTATGAGATGAAGACTATGGCGAAACGGGGAGTTAAGAAAAAAACGCGGAAGCTGAAAGCGGCGATGAAAAGGGTCAGATTGTATATTGGACTGTGTATATACGGTCTTGTTAATTATATAACAGGATGGAAATTTCCGTGGATTTCCATAAACCTTGCGCTGGTATATGACCGGATGGGCAGAATCTACCGTGCTGCCAGGATATATCATAAAGTTATTAAACTGCATCCTCAGGATCCAAGAGCTTATTACGGAATTGCAATACTTTACGACAATAAGAAGAGGTACGAGGATGCAATTACCTGGTATAAAAAGTCCATAAATGTTAAAGCTGATTATATACCGGCGTGTTTTTTCATGGCCAATGCCCTGTATGAAAAAGGGGATAAAGCCAATGCCCTGGAGTGCTATAAAAAAGTTATTGCGCTGGATCCGGAAAACTTCTGGGCTCATAACAATGCCGGCTCAATATGCGAAGAACTGAATATGAACGTTGAAGCGCTGAATTATTTCCGTAAAGCCCTTGAAATAATCCCCGAACATCACAGGATATTGTTTAACCTGGGCGTTGTTTATGCCAAAATGGGCTATGACAAAAAAGCCCAGGAATGTTACTTGGAATCCATCAAAAGGTATAAAAAATACCCTTACAGTTTTTTAAACCTGTCCCTTTTGTACAAGGAGGAAAAAAAGCTGGACAGGGCTATTCTGGTAATAAGTGAGGGTATACGCTGCAATCCCGGAGTTCCGTCCCTTTATTATAACCGGGCGTGTTTTCTTGCAATGGCGGGCAATATAGAAGAAGCCTTTCTGGATGTGGTCCGCGCCGCAAGGCTGAATCCCGAGTTCCTGAGCTATGCGGAAAAGGATAAGGACCTGGAAAGTGTAAGAAAACATCCGGGATACCAGGCGTTAAAAAAATATTTACAGGACAGGGAGAAGAGAAATGAATGAGCATTATTACACCGAAAAGCCGACATCGGAAATAAAGGAAAAGGTTTTTACCGAAACTTACAGAAATAAAACGCTGGAATTTGTTTCGGTAAGCGGTGTGTTTGCATTTGACACCCGCATTGACAAGGCTTCCCGCCTTTTGATTGAAACTTTCAGGCCAACGGGCAGGACGGTTCTTGACATGGGCTGCGGTTACGGTGCAATCGGGCTTTTTATAAAAGCTCTTTATCCCCAACTGATTGTTACATTGACCGACATAAACGAACGGGCGGTAGCGTATGCCCAAAAAAACGCCGAGAGGAACAATCTTTGGGTTAAAGTAGTAAGGGGAAATTTGTACGAAAGCGTCGGTGACAGCCGTTTTGACGATATTGTTACGAACCCTCCGATAACCGCGGGGAAAAAGGTGGTTACGCAACTGATACAGGAAGCAGTGGAACATTTGGAGCCTGGCGGCGCGTTATGGCTGGTTGCATATCACAATAAAGGCGGTTCAACTTACAAAAGGATAATGGAAGAAAACTTCGGAAATGTGGAAGACGTGGAAAAACAGGGTGGCATCAGGGTTTACCGTTCATATCTCAAATAATAACCCTGTTTTTTTCTTTTCTCGACAGAATAATCCCCGAAACACGGATAAATATTATAATCATTTCAAATCTTTCATTATTGGTGCAATCCTGTGAGAAACATATCCTGATTGACATATAATGTAGATTAATGTTATTTTATACATGCAAAGGTATTCATACAAAAGTTTTGGCAAATTTTTCAGGAGACGCCGGATATGCTAATCACGGGCATTGTAATGGATAATGAACCGGTTCGTAACAAAATTGAGGAAATATACAGGGAATACAGAAAACTTCTGTTCTATACGGCATACAGCATACTGAAGGACTATCATGAGGCGGAAGACGTAGTTCACATGGCAATAATAAAAGTATGCGAGTATCTGGACAAAATTGATGACATTAAGTGTAACAAAACGAAAGCCTTTCTTGTTATTATAGTAAGAAACATCGCTATAAACGTTTATAATAAAAAAAGGAGACTGTTGGATTTTTCCATGGAGAGGCTTTTTGATTCAAGTGATACCAATATAAATCCTGAAGAGTATATGTTAAAAATTGAAAATGCCGAATGGGTGGCAAGAAAACTGGCATCCATAAATCCCGAATACGCCGATGTTCTGGTATTACGGTATACATACCAGTTTTCGATTGAGGAGATAGCCTATCTGCTGAATACCACGGAAGGCAATGTAAGGGTGAAACTGCACCGTGCCCGGAAGGCTCTGCACGAGATTATGAAAGGTGAATATTATGAAAATACAAAAGAGTAGAAAAGAGGAAAGGCTGAACAAGCTGATGACGGCGTTTTATGATTACATCGGGGAATGCCATATAGACAACATATGCGCGGAAACCGAGAATCTGAAGGAGGAAATAGATAAAATAGAAATTCCTGAAACGCTGGACGAACGGGTCTATCGGTATATTAACAGCGTGAAGGGAAGAAAAAGCCGGCAAAGGTTTATCGCCAAATTCAGAAACACATCGTCGAGAGTGGCGGTTATCCTTCTTGCGTTGCTGTTTTCGCTTATAACCCTCACCCTCAGCGTGGAGGCTTTCAGAGTGCATATATACAACCTGTTTTTCACCGACCATAAGGAGTTTTCAAATGCAAAAACCATGGAAATATCCGATGAAAACAATGCAATCAGCGGATGGAGCGATTACTATTTTCCGGCATATATACCCGAGGGTTTTTACATTAAAAGTGCAAGGGAGATAGAAGGAATCAGAGTAATTAAATTTGTCAATGATGACAATGAATATATTTATTTTATTCAGACTCCAAATGGAACAGAGATGAGTCTGGATACCGAGAGCGGGGAAAAGAGAGAGGTGAAGGTTAACGACAAAAAGGCTCTGCTTACTCAAAAAGGGGATAAAAATATTCTGATTTGGAATAATGAAGAGTTTAGTTTTCATATGACATCTAATTTGGACGAAAAAAAGTTGATATTTATCGCAGAAAGCCTGGAAAAAAAATAAAAAAATTTTATGAAAAAGTGTAACAAAAATTCACCTTCGCTTGTTTTATTAACAGAAGGAGGTGGAAAGATGAAAAAAGCATTAAAGGTTTTATTGATTCTGTGTCTTATCCTGTCAGTGTTCTCAGTTCCCACCTTAGCCGTCAGCAGGGATGTGACAGCCGATGGCACAATCGTAAGGCCGATGTTTAAATATATTAACACAATGACGCACTACTTTGACATTAACAGGTATGGAAAAGCTACATGCAGCGCTCTGTTAAACGCTTTTAACGCCGATGAGTTAAAGGTGGTAGTTGAACTTCAGCAGTATGACATCAAAAATTATGAGTGGAAAACTATAAAAACATGGTCTTCAACTGAAGCCGGAGATCTTTGCGGGGCAGGCGGAACGTGGTATGTAATGAGCGACAACATGTACCGTTCCGTTGCGACGGGATATGTATATGTTAACGGTAAAGTGGTTGAAGAGCACCGGATGGTAAGCTCTGTTAAAGTTTATGAATAATACATAACAGCCTGATCTGTAATTTTATATAGGTCTACCCCCCCCTAACAGTTCAAATATATAAACCCCAAAAGACGCTCACTGGCCAAAAGCCGTATGGTGGGCGTCTCTCTTTTTGCCTTGAAAATCATGACCTCATATCATAATATGCGTATACTCTCAAAATAGCTTCTGAAATTTTTCTCAGGTCCCTCACTTGCAAAGACAAATTAAGTTGTGAAAGGTTTTGTTCCGTTTCCGCAAAATTTTGAATAGGGTATTTATTTTTTGGAAAAAATACAGTATAATATGCAAATGCAAAGCATTTGCATTTATATAAAAAATAATACGGGAGAAAGAAATATGCGGAACAGGAATATCTGTGCGGAAATATTAAAAAACAAACATTCAAAGCAGGCAGATTTGTCCGGAAACCCGCATAAGAAGAAAAAATTTTCAGCGGCATTAATGGCGCTTGTTATTTCTTTGGTACTTTCTTCATGCAGTTCGGGCGGGGTGAAAAACGATGACGGCAAAATAACCGTCTACACAAGCTTTTTTGTAATGTACGATTTTGCGTCCAAAATAGGCGGCGAAAAAGTTAACGTTATAAATATGGTGCCGTCGGGAATGGAACCCCATGACTGGGAGCCGAGCCCGAAGGATATTGCAGGCCTGGCGGAGGCCGATTTGTTCATATACAGCGGTGCGGGAATGGAAGGCTGGGTTGAAAAAGTCCTGGACGCGGTTAGTAACAAAAACCTTATTGCGGTGGAGACGTCGAAAGGCATTGCGCTGCAGGAATCAGCCCATTCCCACGGACATGGTGAAGAGGAAACGGAGGACGGGCATCCGGAAGATGGATATGATCCGCATGTCTGGCTTAACCCAATGAATGCAAAAATTCAGATGAAGGCGATTAAGGACGCGCTGGTACTGGCCGACGCCGAAAACAGCGACTATTATGAAAAAAACTACAATTATTATGCCGAAAAACTGGATGAGCTGGACAGGAAATTCAAGGAAGCGGCTAAAGGCTTTTCGCGTAAGGAAATAGTGGTTTCCCATGCGGCCTATGGCTATTTATGCAATGCGTACGGCCTTGAGCAGTTTGCGCTGGAGAATGTTACGGGGGATTCGGAACCCACAGCGGCGAAAATGAAAGAAATTATTGACTTTATCAGGGCACACAATATAAAGGTTATTTTTTACGACAGCCTTTCCAGTTCCAAGGTTGTTGACGCAGTCGCGCGGGAAACGGGAATTCGCACCGCGGTCCTGAGCGCCATTGAAGGATTAACCGAAGAGGATTTGAAAGCCGGAAAGGACTATTTCTCAATAATGGAAGAAAACCTGAAAGCTTTGTCGGAAGCCTTACGGTAGGGGGAGCATATGCGTATACTGGAAGTTGAAAATTTAACATTTGCGTATCAGAAGAAATATATTTTTAAAAACGTGAGCTTTTCGGTGAACAAAGGCGATTTTGTCGGTATTATCGGCCCTAACGGCTCTGGGAAAAGTACGCTGATTAAGCTTATGCTGGGGATACTTACTCCCGAAGCGGGGCAGATAAGGATTTTTGGCGAGGATATAAGAAAATTCAGCGAATGGCCGAAAATAGGTTATGTTTCCCAGAAAGCCAACAGCTTCAACGGTGATTTTCCCGCAACGGTAAACGAAATTGTGGGCGCAGCCCTGCTTGCAAACAAGGGCCTTTTTCAAAGAAAGCTGCGGGATTATAACCGGAGAATCAACGAAGCGCTGAAAAAAGTGGGAATGCAGGACTATGGCGATAAAATGATCGGAAGGCTTTCGGGAGGACAGCAGCAGAGGGTTTTTATTGCCCGGGTACTTGTAACCGAGCCTGAAATAATGTTTTTGGACGAACCGACGGTGGGAATTGACGCCAAATCCGAGGAAGCGCTGTACTGCCTTCTGGCAAGGCTGAACAGCGAACTGGGGATTACAATAATAATGGTAACCCATGATATAGGGGCGATAACCGCCCACGCGAACAAACTGATAGTCCTTGAAGAAAAAGGGCTTTCGGTGCATGATATGAAGGACCCCGAAGCTGGTGACATTGTTTCGGATGTATATGGTTATCCTGTAAAAATCCAAAGCCGGCTGTGCCGGTTCTGCGGTCACGCAAGGCAGGTGAACAACTGATGCTGGAAATGTTTAAGTATGATTTTATGGTTAATGCCTTTATCGTCGGCATTTTAATCGCGGCTATAATTCCATGCATAGGGACTGTTGTTGTGTTAAGAAGGCTTTCCATAATGGGTGATGCGTTATCCCATATTTCGCTTGCCGGTGTAGCTGCAGGTCTGGTTTTCGGCATAAATCCCATTCTAAGCGCCGTGGTGTTTGCGGTGATTGCCTCACTGTGTATTGAAAAAATACGCAGCGCTATTCCAAAATACGGCGAAATATCAACAGCGGTAATCATGTCTTTCGGTATAGGGCTTGCGGCGATACTTTCGGGATTTGTCACAAGCGGGAATTTCAACAGTTTCCTTTTCGGAAGCCTGATGGCGATAAATCCCTTTGAGAAATACCTGATAATAGGGCTTTCGGTTGTAGTGCTTGCAATGTTCCTTTTGCTTTACAGGGCTTTGTTTTACGTAACTTTTGACGAGGAGTCGGCAAGGCTTGCAGGCATACCTGTGAAACTGGTGACCGTTATTTTTACCGTTCTGACCGCCGTTACAATCTCTATATCCTCGCGGGTAGTGGGAACGCTTGTGGTTTCGTCGATGATGGTGCTTCCCGTAGCAGTGTCGATGCAGATTGCGAAAAGCTATAAAAAAACCGTTGTTTTTTCGGTTCTGTTTTCGGTGTTTTTTGTCGTGACGGGGCTTTTCCTTTCGTACTACCTGGATTTGAAGCCCGGAGGAACCATTGTTATGACGGGGGTTCTGACGCTGGTAGCCACACTTTTGGTCAAAAGCTTTAAAGAAAGGATAAAAAGAGCGGTTAAAATTCGGGGAGAGGATTGAGTTGGCTGAAAATAACGTTTATCGCAAATTGCTTATGCAAAAAGGGCTCAGAATTACAAATGTAAGGGTTAAAGTCCTTGAAATACTGGATGGCGCTGAAACTCCGATGACCGTCGAAGAGGTTTTTAACCTTTTAAGAAACATGATTACGTCTGTTAATCTTTCAACGGTATACAGGACAATGGATGTCCTGCTGAAGAACGGCTTGGTTGAAAAAACCACGTTAATGGATTTCAATAAGTCAATGTACGAATACAAAAGGGTAGAGCACAAGCATCATCTTGTCTGCACCGTGTGCAACCGGATGATATCCATAGAGGATTGTCCGATTGACGAATATGCGCGGGAAATGTGCAATAAACAGGGTTTTGAACTTACGGGTCATAAGCTTGAAATATACGGCATATGTCCCAACTGCAAATAAAAATATATACAAATTGATGTTTGACTGGTATAATTTGCAGTATATATCCGGAAATTTGACTTTAAAGTAAATTAAAAGGATTACGGGCAGATGTATAAAAAAATATCCTGGGCAGCAGTTGTTTTATGGATGGTGGTTATTTTCTGTCTGTCAGCGCAGGTTGCGGAACAGTCCAATCAGCTGAGTGGCGGAGTAACCGATATTGTTGTTAAGACCGTGGAAAAAGTAAAACCTGAAGCCGAGATTAACGCCAAGGTTTTAAACCACATAATCAGGAAAAACGCCCACTTTTTTTGCTATCTGGTATTAGGGCTTCTGGCAATGAACGCGTTCCGGCGAAGCGGATTTCCTATGAATAAAAGCGCGCTTTTGTCGTTCTTTTTATGCGCGCTTTATGCGGTGTCGGATGAAATTCACCAGTTGTACGTTCCCGGGCGGGGAGCGAAGGCGTCCGATGTATTTATTGACTGCGCGGGTGCTGCCGCAGGGCTTGTTATTTACCGGATTCTTGCCTTTGTTTTCGGAAGCATAATAAGCCGGCGTAATGAGCTGCCAGACCATGCGGAAGCCAATGATTGAATAAAAAATAAAATATCAGTGCGGCCTTCTGTATTTATACACAGCGTGACAGCACTGATATTTATGTTTCATTTCGTATATTTCATTGCTTTATTCCCTGAACAGGTTAAGTTTGATTTTCCTGTTCCTTACAAAGTATCTCCACTGCCTTGTGAGATAAGGGATTAAGTAATAGTCCACGCCGAAGGATTTCCCGGCATCCTGGAACATGGCTATCTGCGCGGGTATCAGCCAGTAAGTTTCAGGGTACATTCCGGTGGACAACAGGAAGTTAATATTTAACCCAATGCCGACGATTGCGGCAAGAATGGTAAATGTACCTGTAATAAACGCAAGCCCCAAACCTATTTCGGTCAAAACAATCAGATACTGGAAAAGCATGGGGCGCGGAAGGATAACATGATCGACAATCCATTCGTACCACTGTGGAGTATGCTCGGAAACAATACGGAATACTTTCCGGCCTTCCTCGGTTAACGATGCGGTCGCTTCAGCGTCGGTTGCCCGGCCTGCCAGCATTTCAACCACAAACCATCCGTCCCATGCCTTTTTTAAACCTTCCATCAGCCAGTAATAGCCAATATACAGCCTTAGCGGAACAAGCCATACCAGCATGGTCTTTTTCGTGATAAATGCTTCCAGTGCCGGCTTGTGCTGGCGTTTATACAGGAATTCATGCTTAAGGTAGCGAAAAACAAGTTCAAATCCGCCAATTCCAAAATAATAATGCATGTTTACGAGATGTTTCATAATAACGGCAAAAAGCCTGTTAAGCGAAACACCCATGATTTCGGCAACGGCAAAATAATAACCCACCGAAACCATCATGCCGTGATATTTAGGTTCAAGCTTCTTTTTCTCTTCTCCGCGTATCGAACGCAGAATGTTCATTGCCGCTGCCTTACCGGTCTGGAGGGCTGTTTCAACCATGGCGGGCAATGCTTGGCCTTCGTGGATAAAAAGTGCTATATCACCTACCGCATATACATTATCAAAGCCTTTTACCTGTGTGTATTCGTCCACTTCAATGCGGCAGGCATGTCCTTTTGGGAGATTCATTTTATTGGTCATGTCGCAGGCTTTCACGCCGGCGGTCCAGATAACCGTGGATGTGAGGATACTGCTTCCGTCTCCGAAATACAGTTTGTCGTCCTCCAGCTTTGTAATGGTGGTATTGGTCAAAACCTCAACCTTCAGCCTGTTTTTCAGGTATTTTGTTGCCTTTATCCGGTTCTTTTCCTTCATTGTGCGAAGTATATCAGGCAATGCCTCGACAAGGTACAGCCTTACTTCGGATCTGTTTATGCCGTACTCGCGGCAAAGGGATTTAACCCATATGGCAATTTCTCCTACGGCTTCTACGCCTGTAAAACCGCCGCCACCCACAACAATGGTTAAAAGTTTCCTCCTCAGTTCGGGATCGGTTTCCTGTGATGCCTTTATAAAGCAGTCTTCTATATGCCCGCGGATTCTCAGCGCATCTTCGTAAGACCAGAGGGAGAACGCGTTTTCTTTCATACCGGGTATTCCATAGTAATTCGGATTGCTTCCCGCGGCGATTATAAGATAGTCATAGGGGTATTCACGTTTTTCTGAAAAGATTTTGTTATTTTCAAAGTCATAACTGACAATTTCATCCTGAATTACGCGTACATCGGTATAACGGAAGATTTTATTAAGCGGATAGGTAACGGCTTCGGCGTCCACCCGGTTACCTGCCACTTCGTGAAGCTCGGTCAGAAATGTATGATATGGATTTTTATCGATCAGGATAATTTCGATATTATCGGTTTTTTTCTTTTTCTTGTGCAGGGTCATGGCCGCCTCAATACCTGCATAACCCGCCCCAAGGACAACAACCCTGTATGACATTGGTACACCTCCAGTTTTTTAAAAGCGTTAATATTGTTTATTGTAAATCAATAATATGTTTACCACCTCATTTAAATATATTAAAAAAATTATCCTGATGATTGACTTATTTTCTCATGTAAGTATAATTTTATTATATTTCATAAAATAATATAGAACAATAAGGTTGTTAAATTTTTGTTTTATTACCGCTTTTTCTGGGTAAAGAAAAAGGGTGCATAGCTTTGATTGTTAAAATTAAATCATTACGGGGTGATAACAGTGAGGAAAATAGGAGCATTATTAATGTCAGTGTGTCTGCTTGTTGCACTGACCGCATGTGGAGGAACATCACAGTCAAAATTGCAGGACGGAACATATGAAGGACAGAGCACACCTGACAGCCGCGGCGGCTACGGGATTGTGAAGATTGAGGTCAAGGACGGAAAGATTGAATCGGCAGAATTCTTACAGTATAACGCTGACGGTTCGTTAAAGGATGAATCATACGGAAAAGATTCCGGGGAGGAAAATTACAAGAAGGCGCAGGCCGCTCTTGAGGCATCGAAACAGTATGCCGAGAAACTGGTAGAGACTCAGGATGTGGAAAAGGTTGATTCGATAACCGGTGCAACAAGCTCATGGAAAGCATTCCAGGAAGCAGCTAAGGATGCCCTGGCAAAGGCAAAGGGAGGTAAATAAATATTAGCTCCAAGCCCTTCCGGGGCTTTTCTTTTTAGAATAAAAATTCCTTTTTTGACTGTTTCTTTTAATAATGCTTAAGAATTTTTAACAGCCTGGCTAAAATAATAAATAATAGAATTTTTGCAAATCGGAATAAAAGCGGAATAACGGCAATAAGGAGAAACCCGATGCTGTGGGACAATTACCCGGAGATAAAACAAAAACTGGCAAAGGTTGAGGAAATAATTCAAAAAAGCCTCAGATGCAGAAGCAAACCCTTCGAGGAGTTTCTTCATACGCTTTCTTCAGGCGGGAAAAGGCTCAGACCCGCTTTTACGATACTTGCGGCGGGGTTTGGAAAACAGGAGAATGAAAAAATATACGACGCCGCTGCGGGTATTGAAATTCTCCATATGGCAACCCTTGTGCACGACGATGTCATTGACGACGCCGATACGAGGCGGGGAAAGGCTACTGCCAATAAACTTTACGGTGACAAAATAGCGGTTTACATGGGCGATTTTCTTTTGACCCGGGCTGTGCTTCTGCTTTCAAAAAGTCTGCCCGAAGACAGGCTTGAAAAAATCGCAGGAGGCTTAAAATCCATATGTGAAGCTGAAATTGAACAGTTTTTCAGCAGATTTGATTTGAGCATATCCCTTTTCACGTACCTGAAAAGAATTGCCAGGAAAACTTCGGCGCTGTTTGCTTTTTCCTGCGGCGAAGGTGCCTTTCTTTCGGGATGTGATGAAAAGGTTCAGAAGAATCTTGTGAAATTCGGCTTTTATTTCGGTATGGCATTTCAGATGTACGACGATGTTCTGAATCTTGTGGGGGATGAGGCAAAAACGGGAAAGCCGAGAGGAAATGATATAAAGGAGGGAATAATTACCATTCCCCTGATTATAGCATTAAGAAAAAACCCCGCCTTTGCCGAAACCGTTTCAGGGATAATGGCTGACAAAAAGGTAAGCGACGCGGAGGTTGGGCTTATAATAAATGAAATCCTGAATTCGGGCGGTATTGATGATACCCGTGCCTGGATTGATCGCTATCTTAAAAAAAGCCGATATGATGCTTGAGCCTTTGCCCGATGTACCCGAAAAACAAGTTTTCCGGGATATCATGATGACTCTTAAAAAGTGAGGTTAAATTTTGTAAAGAAACCATTTACACGTGCTGAGCTCGTATTTCATTTCATAGAGGCACTCGGTACCGTTAATCACGCTTTTCACGGTAAAAACCAGCATGCGGTTTCCGGCAAGCTTCTCCTCGCGGCGGGATACCACCCTGTCTATCCGAATGACCCTGTTTTCATCCCTGTCGTCGCTTATACGGAATTTAACCGGGTAAACAGCCCCGTCTTTTGTTGTATAGCTAATCATGTCCACAGGCCGCATAAGAATTTTCATTGAGAACCACCTTTGGTATTACTTCGGAGACAGATTTTTTACGTTCATGCTATTATTATAACCGAACATATGTTCTTTTGTAAAGAGTAAAAATTTGCACCGAAAGGATATTGCGCAATGCCGGAAACGGCCGCTGTGCAATGGTTTTATAATTTATTCTGCCCGGTTTTCGCGCGTGAAATGTATGCGACAGAAGAAGAGAAATGTAATGTTCTCAGCAGCCTTTTGACTGAACCGGCTGCATCAAAGCCATGGTTATATCGTCTTTTTGTCTTACGCCTATATTTTCAAGACGGGTATGTACATAATCGTATATTTTGTTCAGGATTGCCTGCAAATCACTGTTTTTCTCGCTCAGCGTTTCCATAATAAAGCCGTCGGATGTAATTTTTCCCGGCTCTTCAAGCCATTGATCCGCTACACCGTCGGTGTACAGGAACAATCTGTCACCCGTATCCAGTTGTATGGTTGCGTCGTAATATTTGGGATCGTCAACCCAATTGCTTATGGGTATGGCGGGCATATACAGCTTTTTAACGCCGTTCCGGCCTATTATCACAGGAGCGCAGTTATGCCCGGCATTGGAATAGGTTAATACACGGGTACGGGTATTATATATCCCGTAGAATATGGTAATATAGGAATCCTTGTCAAAGTCACCCAGATTGTACTGCCTGAACAGCCTGTACAGAGCCCTTGAGGGTGAACGGGTCTTTTGGTTCAGTGTGGATATTATAAATATGGTAAGCATTGAAGCAGACACCCCATGCCCCGACACGTCGGCTATATAAATGCCGACACGATCCCTGTCAACCTGGAAGATGTTTACCATATCGCCGCTTAAATCGTCGCATGGCTGATAAAGGTAAGCAAAATCCAGGCCCGGGATTTTTACATTTTTCCGAGGCAAAAGCTGCATCTGAAGCTTCCTGGCCATTTCCAGGTCATGCTGCAGCTTCTGGTTCTGCCTTATCAGTTCCCTTTCCATTTCCTTTTCCTTCGTAATATCCCGCAGAACCTCAACGGCATAATACACGTTCCCGTCGTCGGCTATGATGGGCGAGCTCATTACCGAAAAAATCCTGTTGTTGAATACCTCTATCTTTTTGCAGGATTTGCCTTCAAAAACCGCCTTATCGGTTATGCAGTTATCGCAGGGATCGCCGCAGCCCATAATTTCATAGCATTTTTTCCCTGCAAGATCCCGTATCCCCAGATCCCTTTCCATGGATCGGTTTATGAAAATAACCGAATTGGAGCGGTCCACAACACGCACCCAGTCGTCCATGCCGTCGAGTATGTCCAATATAAACTTGAAGCTTGAATTCCCTGAGGAAAAATAAGGTGAAAACATACGTTATCCTGCCTGTCCTTAAATTATATAACGAGGCTTGAAAAGAACACCCGTGTTTCACGGAACACACTGAATTTTCAGCCCCGTAAAAGCAATGTGTTATATTAAAGAATTTTTTCGGTTATTAAACATATATTAACATAAAATACAAACAGCCGCAATGGAAATTGCCGTTTCGACATTATTTAATTATGGAACAATCCGCCCCGCCGCCACTGCAAAGCAGAATAGCATTAATTTCCGGGATTGTTCGGTTGCAATGCATAAGAATGCCTCACAGGGGAATAATCATTAAATAGCTGGAAACAGGATGGGTATGGAAAAGGAGAAGGAATATTGAAGGATTGGATTGATGTTTACAAGAGCAATGCGGTTCTGGAGGTAGGGCGGGCGGTACTTAAACATCTGTCAGGCCTGAGTTCCAATGAAAAAATTGTTATTTTATGCATAGGCACAGACAGATCCACGGGGGATTCCCTGGGGCCACTGGTAGGATACAGGCTGAGCCGGTATCGCACTTTAAGCGCTTTGGTTGTCGGGACACTGGATCATCCGGTTCATGCGGTGAATCTAAAAGAAACGCTGGAAAGAATAAACAGAGATATCCCAAATAATTTTATAATAGCCGTGGATGCATGTCTTGGAACGCATGGGAACATAGGTTATATAAAAGTGGCAAAAGGGCCTCTGAAACCGGGCTCGGGTTTGAAAAAGGATTTGCCTGAAACCGGCGATATCCATATCACAGGTATTGTAAACCATGGCGGATTTATGGATTTCATGGTTCTTCAGAATACCAGGCTTAGCCTTGTTATGAAAATGAGCGAAACCATTGCCGACGGGCTGCAGTATGCCTTATGGAAATATCACAGGACCGGCGGAAAGCTTTTAAATCCCCATATGCAATAATTTGTTAGAAACGGAAAATTATCTGAAAAATATGGGTTGTCCTGTAAAGAGGATAGTGGTATATTTAAAGAAGGTAGTGGAAAGGGGTGTTTTTATGGAAAAGTGGGTTTGCACTGTATGCGGTTATGTTTATGATCCGGAGGTAGGAGATCCTGAGCATGGTATAGCGCCGGGAACGCCTTTTGAAGATTTGCCGGACGATTGGGTCTGTCCGGACTGCGGTGTCGGCAAGGACATGTTTGAGAAGGAATAACGGAATGGGGTTTGTGAAAACACAAACCCCGTTATTAATGCGGTTTTACCGGTACGAAAACGTCCGGAAGTCCGGTTTGCATCCCCACGCATCCAAGCCTTGATTTCCAGTCTGTGGTATGCTATTATAAACAGCGGACAAGTTGTATAACTTAATACGGTATATCCTTATCAAGAGAGGTGGAGGGACTGCGCCCTATGAAACCCGGCAACCGGCATTTGCACGGTGCCAAATCCTGCAGGATTAATTCCTGAGAGATGAGGAGCAAGGCAAATCTCTTCATGGAAGAGATTTTTTTTTAATTACTGTGACGAAGGCATTACTTATTCAATATCGAATGATCTCATGTCTCACGGAAGATATTAAATATAGGTAAGGGAGTTGTTGGTATGGCAAGAATGCTGTTTACATCGGAATCGGTTACTGAAGGTCATCCTGACAAGATATGTGATAATATCTCAGACGCAATACTTGACGCAATTATTTCAGAGGACCCGATGGCAAGGGTTGCATGTGAAACCGCGGTAACCACGGGTTTAGTAATTGTCATGGGCGAAATTTCAACGAAGTGCTATGTGGACATCCCGAAAATAGTCAGGGATACGATACGCGATATTGGCTACGACAGGGCCAAATATGGCTTCGACTGTGACACGTGTGCCGTTATAACCTCTATAGATGAGCAGTCGCCGGATATTGCATTAGGGGTTAATAAGGCGCTGGAATACAGGGATGCGGATAATCACGGCGAAGTGGGCGTTACAGGTGCCGGGGATCAGGGAATGGTGTTCGGGTTTGCGTGTGATGAAACACCTGAGCTTATGCCGATGCCCATTTCACTGGCTCACAAGCTGGCGAAAAGGCTCACCGATGTGCGTAAGCAGGGGATTCTGGACTATTTAAGACCCGACGGAAAAACGCAGGTAACGGTCGAATATGCGGACGGAAGGCCTGTAAGGGTGGATACCGTGGTTGTTTCGGCGCAGCACAGCCCCGATGTGGATTATTTAAAAATCAGAAATGACATCATGGAATATGTTATAAGACCTGTAATCCCGGCAAATTTGCTGGATGACGGAACGAAGTATTTCATAAACCCCACGGGAAGGTTTGTTGTAGGCGGGCCTCAGGGAGATTCAGGGCTTACGGGAAGGAAGATAATTGTGGATACCTATGGCGGAATGGGCCGCCACGGCGGCGGGGCTTTCTCGGGCAAGGATCCCACGAAGGTGGACCGTTCGGGCGCATACGCCGCGAGATATGTGGCAAAAAACATAGTAGCAGCCGGTCTGGCATCCAGGTGCGAAGTACAGATTGCCTATGCTATTGGTGTGGCCCATCCTGTTTCAATTATGGTCGACACTTTCGGGACAGGAAAGATAGATGATGAGAGAATACTTGAAATAGTAAAGGAACACTTCGATCTGCGGCCCGACGCAATAATCCGCGACCTGAAGCTGAGACGGCCGATATACCGTAAAACCGCCGCATATGGGCATTTTGGCCGTGAAGATGAGGATTTCACATGGGAGAAAACCGACAAGGCCGAAGCAATGAGACGCGCGGCGGGTATTTAACTTATTATGTCTACTATATTATACTCAGGGTTTTTTGACAGATCCACTTCGTAAGGTTCAAATACAGGAGGCCCTTCTTTCCGGGTAATAACCATTACTTTCGGCCTGATGGAAGGAGGGCCTTTTGTTTCCAGAACCCTCGCAATTTCGCCCGTGTTCAGCATAACTATAATATCGGGCGGGTATACCGAAATGCTTTGGATAAACACGTTTACAATCTGCGGATCAAACTGGGTTCCGGAATTGGCGATTATATATTCCGCCGCTTCGTGAGGCATGAATCTCTTCCTGTAAACGCGGTTTGCAGTAAGGGCGTCATAAACATCGGCAATGGCGACAATACGGGACAATAAATCAATTTCTTCGCCTTTAAGACCTCTGGGGTATCCGTTGCCGTTCCAGTGTTCATGATGGTTCAGTGCTATTTTTGCAATTTCCTCATTCAGGCCTGAAGTTTTGGTCAGTATTTCATAGCCGTATTCGGAATGTTTTTTGACAATCTCGTATTCGCTGTCGGTAAGTCTTGCGGGTTTATTCAGAATTTCCAGGGGTACTTTGCATTTTCCTATGTCGTGGAGTATTGCCCCGAGGGCGAGATTGTTGAGCAATTCCATCGGCAGGTTCATGTTTTTGCCGGCAATTATCGAATAGATGCAAACATCCACCGAATGCAGGTAAGTGTAATTGTCGATGTCACGTATACCCGTCAGGTTCATAAAAACGCTGTCGTTATTTATTATTCTGCATATAATCTGGCATATGGTCTTTTTTACCGAATCCACGTCAATGTCGCTGCCCTCACGGACGGCCTGCATGATGTTCTTGATGGTGTGGAATGTTTCCGAGTATATCTTTTCTTCGCTTACATATTCAGTTTCTTCGCTGTCATCCTCAACATAAACATATGGAATGTTGTAAAGACGAATTTTTTCAAGAAACCGTTTTTTTAGCGTAAACCCCTTAAGAAGCAGGAACCGGCCGTCGTCCAGGATAATATCCTTTGCCAGTTTCATTCCCGGCTTAAGATCATCTACAGCTACTTTTTTCATACTTTCCCTCATTGTTCCATTAGATATTTGTAGCAGATTAGCAAAAACATGTAATCCGCCCAATATATTATGCATGATTGTTGGCAAAAAATCAAATCATGCATAGAATAGAATGAAAAGAATATGGGCAGGGAAAAATATGGCTGTCTATATAGTATTATCGGTACTTGCGATTTATGGTTTAATAAGCCTGGTAAACGATATAATAACACGGATTAAAGTCGGATGTAACAGCCTGGGCGGAAAACTGTGCCTTTACCCCTATCCGGGAGATGAAGGCCTTGAAGGGAAAATCCGTTCGTTTTTTCTTAATGAAGTTACCGAGAAACTTGGTACCGACGGATTTCTGTATATAAAACTTAAAGAAAACGATCCGAACAGAGCCATTGTGGAAAAGCTTTGCATGGAGTATCCGCGCCTGGTATTGATAGATGATAATAATTGGGATAGAATGAGATATAATAAGGAAGAAACGGCAGAAGAAAAAGGGATTTTACAATAAACCAGAATCCTGGCCGGGAGGTTCCCTTGGAGAGAATAGAAGGAATTGTGGAAGATATTATATTTTGCAATAGGGACAACTGGTATACCGTATGTGATATACGCTCGGGGAGAAGGCTTATAACCGTGGTGGGTTATATGCCCGACATTGCCATTGGCGAAACGGTTGTTGTAAGCGGGACGTGGACGGTACATCAGGACTATGGGAAACAGCTGAAGGTTGAGACCTGTGAAAGAGTGCTTCCGACGACGACCGATGCCATATATAAGTACCTCGCGTCGGGTATAATTAAGGGAATTGGCGAAACAACGGCGAAAAAAATTGTTGACAGGTTCGGCGAGGACACGTTAAGGATTTTGCAGTTCGAACCGCAGCGCCTGTCCGAGATAAAGGGAATCAGTGAAGAGAAGGCTTTACAGATTGGACAGGCTTTTATTGAAAGGGAACAGATGCGGCAAATCGTGATGTTCCTTCAGAAATACGGAATTTCAGCCACTTATGCCGTAAAAGTATGGAAAAAGTTCGGAAATGAAGCCGTTAATGAAATAAAACGCAATCCATACCGACTGACCGATGAGGATATAAATATCGGATTTAAAATTGCGGACCGTGTTGCAATATCGATGGGAATTGATATCGAATCCGAATTCAGAATTGCCAGCGGAATCCAGTACGCGTTGTCGAAAGCGGTGCAGGACGGGCATGTGTATCTGCCGTCCGATGTACTGATACCATATGCCTCAAGGCTTCTGGATGTGTCAGCCGAAGCGGTGGAAAGAGTCCTGTCAGGCCTTATCTTTGAAGAAAGCGTCTGTATTGAAAAAACGCCCGAGGAAGACAGGGTATATCTGTCCCCATTTTTCAAAGCCGAGCAGTGCGTGGCAAGGAAACTTGCAGTTTTAAGCAGCATAGGGCCGAAAAAGAATATATTGAATCTGGAAAAGCTGCTTGAGGAAGTCCAGGAAGAACAGCGTATTGAATACACCGCAGAACAGCTTGAGGCAATACGCTGTTCGGCCACGGAAAGCATACTGGTTGTTACCGGCGGCCCCGGAACGGGTAAAACCACGCTTATAAGGGGTATTATATCGATATTTGAAAAAAGCGGCCTGGAAATTGTTTTAGCGGCACCTACCGGGAGGGCGGCAAAAAGGATGACCGAGGCCACGGGCAAAGAGGCAAAAACCATTCACCGCCTTCTTGAGATGGAGTTCTCAGTGGATGAAAGCTACAGGGAATTCAGGAAGAATGAGCGGGATCCGATAAAGGCCGATGCCATAATTATAGACGAAATGTCAATGGTTGACATTCTGCTTATGCATTCGTTGCTTAAGGCGGTTGAACCCGGTACAAGGCTTATTCTGGTCGGAGACGTGGACCAGCTTCCGTCGGTGGGACCGGGAAAGGTACTGGGCGACATAATTGAAAGCGAATGCCTTAAAGTCATACGGTTAAACACGGTTTTCAGGCAGGCCGGTGAAAGTTCCATCGTCATTAACGCCCACAGGATAAACAAAGGTATCTTTCCGGAATTTAGTATGTCCGAAGGAGATTTTTTCTTTATCCCGAGAAGCACGCCGAAAGCAACGGCACAGGCCGTACTGGAGCTATGCACGGCTCGGATTCCTGAGAAATTCGGCCTGGACCCGATGAAAGACATCCAGGTGCTGTCGCCGTCGAAAAAAGGTGATGCGGGGATTTACAACCTGAACGCTCTGTTGCAGCAGTGCCTGAACCCGCCGGAATCAGGAGTGAGGGAAAAAAACTTCAGGGGCGTGGTTTTCAGGGAAAATGACAGGGTAATGCAGATAAAGAATAACTACAATTTGCCATGGACGATGGAGGACAAAAACCGAAAGGTTGTAAGCGGTGAAGGCGTATTCAACGGAGATATGGGCATAATCCGGGAAATTGACCCGGAAAATGATTATTTGACTGTCCTGTTTGATGACGGGAAAATTGTGGAATACAGTTTCGACATGCTGGATGAACTGGAGCATTCATATGCGATTACCGTTCACAAAAGCCAGGGAAGTGAGTTCCCCGCGGTGGTTGTAGCGCTGTCGGGCGTCCCGCCGATGCTGCGGTTAAGAAACCTTTTATACACCGCAATAACCAGAGCGCGGCAGCTTGTAGTAATCGTAGGCGATATTGAAATACTGAGGCAGATGGTTAATAACGCTACCGAAAGGGAGAGGTATACAGGGCTGAAAGAAAGGCTGATACGGTATTTTGAATGAACAAGGCCGCAATGAAAAGGAACAAAGAGGACAGTACAAATGTTTCCGCGGAGGTGCTCATGCAGACCCGGAGAATTTCCAAAGCCGAGTATTTTTTAAGGCTTCTTTTTCCGGCGAGATGCATATGCTGCGACCGAATACTGCCGTTTGACATACCCCTCGAAATATGCGATGAATGCAAAAAGGATATAAGATTTCTGAGAAATTTCGAGCATATATTCCCTGCGGGCAGCAATATCCGCAAAGTATACTCTGCGTTTGAATACGAAGGTAATGTAAGAGAAGCTATTCACCGCCTTAAATTCGGCGAAACCCCGCACAATGCATCGGTTCTGGTTGATTTATCCTTTCCTTTCCTTGAAAGTTTTCTCAAAAATGAAACCTTTAAGTCTGTTATGAAATATGATATAATAATACCGACCCCGTTACACCCAAGAAGAAAACGGCAAAGAGGGTATAACCAGTCGGAACTCATTGCCTCGCGGCTTTCTTATCATATGAATGTGCCCGCGCTAAAAGGTGTTCTTGTTAAAAAAATCAACACTCCTCCTCAAAGCAGGCTGGGACGTGGAGAGCGTTTAATAAATCTTGTCGGGGTTTTTTCCGTAAAGAAGCCTGGTTTGGTTAAAGGCCGGAGAATACTTCTTGTTGACGATATAATGACAACAGGAAGCACGCTTGAACATTGTGCGAAGGCATTAAAAAATGCCGGAGCTGCGTATATTGACGCGTATGTAGTCGCAATACGGCACAGGTCATAACGGGGTAGGTCAGCAGGATTTTAGCAACGTGCCTGATTTGCCGATATATTAATGGGGGTGTTAGATATGCCTGAAATAAGATATTGCAAAGAATGCCATAGAATATTCCAGTATATGGGTGGCCCCGTCTTATGCAGTTACTGCAGGAAGAAGGATGATGAGGAATTTGAAAAGGTCAGGGCGTTTTTAAAGGAATATCCCGGCGCAACCATGCAGGAGGTATCGAACGCTACCGGTGTAAAGCCCAGTAAAATTAACCGCTGGCTTAAGGAAGAGCGTCTTGAGGTCAGTGAAGGCAGTCCTGTTGCGCTGAACTGTGAAAGATGCGGTGTGAGGATACGCAGCGGAAGGTTTTGCATAGAGTGTTCCAAGATGCTGGCAAGGGAAATGATGCAGGCAAGCGGTGACCTTCGTCAGCGTCTGGGGAGAGAGAGAGTACCGTTTGAGAAGGACGAGTTTGGACTGTATTATAAACATAAAAACGAGACATAAAAAGGGAAATATTACTTTAACCATAAAATTATAATATCAAATTGACGATACAATCAGTGAAAAACAAAAGAGGGATTTTATATAAACCGATATCTATGGCAGACAACAAGGAGAGAGGGATATGAATGAAAATTTGGGGAGATAATCCCAAAATTTACGGTGTCTACAACAAGCCGGGCCCGACAGGAAAGTTCACGCAAAAAGACGTTGTTGCTTCAAAAAAGGACGAGTTCAGCATTTCAGGGCTTGCGAAAGAGTACCAGGTTGCAATGAGGGCTCTGCGGAACATCCCCGATATCAGAGAGGACAAAGTGAAGGAAATTTCCCGGAAAATCGAAAGAGGGGAATACTACGTAAGTGCCGAGGATATTGCCGAAAAACTGATCCAAACTCTGTTGAAGGAAAAAATTTAGCCAAACAAAAGATAAACAACGGGATAACAGAAAATTGTTATCCCGTTTTTGCTTTTATCCGATAAATATATAAAAGATTGATCCCCAAAATCCTGTTGATTTGTCGGTAAACGTATTTATTACAGGCGGTGAATTTTGCGGCAATAAAACCTTTACCCTGAAACGTACGGAGGAAATGAAATGATAGACGCGGTTTGGACCGATAACCTGATAAGGGTTCTGGAACTGGAAAATAAATTTTACGCTCAGATTCTGGAAGAAGCTGAGAAAAAAACCGATATTATTGTAAAAGGCGATGTGCAGGCTCTTGAGGAGACCACAATAAGGGAACAGAAGATTGTTAAGGAACTGGAAAAGCTCAACAGCGCAAGGGAACAGATTGTGGTGCAGATTGCAAGAAAACTTGGGAAAAAGCCCGCGGAAGTCACTGCATCCTGCTTGGCTGAAATATTGCCCGAGGATAAGGCAAAGAAGCTTTTGAGCGTAAGGGACAGTCTGAGGGAAACAATTGAAAAATTAAAGGCGCGGAATGATACTAACCAGAAACTGCTGGAGAATGCGATAGAGTACATAAATTTTTCATTGAACCTTTACATGCAGCCAGCTCCGCAAACCACGCAGTATGGCAGAAAGGGCGCTGAAAAGCAGATAAACGGCGGAAGCGTGCTGGATATTAAGTACTGACGGGCAGCGCATTTAAATTCCGCAGAAGTTTTGCCCGATATTAGTTATTGGATTTAAAGCACCGGTTTAACGGGTTTTTGACAAGAATAGAAAAGATTAAGAGGTGAATTAAGTGTCAACCGGTTTCTCAGGATTAACTACTGCCGTAACGGGAATGCACAATAACCAGAAAGCTCTTGAGGTAACAGGTCATAATATATCCAACCTGAACACAAAGGGATACACAAGGCAGCAGGCCATTCTTGCGACGGCCAACAGCCGGTACATTGTAAACAACTGGGTTGAACTGGGCTCGAAGGTTCAGGAGATACGCCAGATACGCAATTCCTTCCTTGACGGGATTTACCGCAGGGAGGCAAATGCCCTCGGATACTGGGAAGCGCGGTACAACGGCATAAGTGAACTTGAATCCATTCTGGGCGAGCCGATGACCGATGGCCTGCAAAGCATCCTGAATGAATTCTGGAATGCATGGCAGGAACTGGCAAAGTCTCCCGAAAGTTTAACGGTAAGAGCACTGGTAAGGCAGAGGGCCGAAGCGCTGGTTTATCATCTTAACCACATTGGTTATCAGATAGACAAGCTTCAGGAAGACATAAACAACGAAATTATAAAGGGCATTGAGAAGGTGAACAGCATAACAAAGCAGATTGCCGAACTCAATGTTTTAATTGCCAAGGCAATTGCGGCCAACAATAACCCCAATGACTACTATGACCAGCGCAATTTACTGGTTGATCAGCTTTCAGATCTTATTAAGGTTGAAGTTTACGAACATCCCGACGGATATATGGATATTCTGGTGGGAGGCTATTACCTTGTAAGCAAGACAAGCCACACCAATTTGGTTGCCGTGCAGAATGCGCCGTTGTCGCATTTTGTTGTGCCTGTGATTGAAGATCTTGGGGTTGAAATAGATCCGGGCATGGGCAGAATAAAAGGCCTGATGGAGGCGCGGGGAATGGTCAGCGGCGCCAAGGGGAGCTATGACAACGGCACTCCGAACACCACCTGCGATGTAACCTTTGCTGTGGATTTGTCCAGTGCCTCGTCCGGATACCTGGCTGATCTGCAAAACAGCATAGAAAAATATGTCAGTGAACTTAAGAGTAACGGGCTGGAATATAACCTCAGGCTTGTTACGTTTAACGCCGGAACTGTCAGCAATATTGATTTTGGGAATAATACAGATGATTTTATTAGCGCTGTTAAAAGCTTAAATATTTCCGGCGGTGGAGCGCTGGATTTTGGGACTGTGGTTTCAAACGTGGCCGGAACAGGGCCGTTTGCCGAAGGAGCCAACAGATATCTGGTTGTATTCTCAGCCGAAGCCCTGAGCACCACCGGTAATCTGGACGATTATATAAGCACGCTGACGAAGAATAATATTCAGGTTTCGGTAATAGGTACGGATGCGGGCTGGAACAGCGTTGTCAAAGCCACCGGCGGATCGGTTTATAATATAACTGCTGACGATTATTCCTCGCTTATGTCCAAAGTGGGAACCGATACCGCCGCCGACGTGAACAAGCGCATCGCCACCGTGGAAGAGTCGATGAATATAATCTCGAATGTGAAGAAAATGCTGAATGCGATGGTGAATATCGTACTACGGGAAGTAAACCGCCTCCATATGTCAGGTTATACGCTGGACGGAAAACCGGGCGGAGCGTTGTTTGAAACAATAGATCCGTCCAGGCCGCTTGAAATGGGAAATATTAAGTTGTCCGATTCCCTGCTGGATTTGAACAGCATTGTTGCGTCTTCCACCGACGCTAACGGCGACAACGTTATAGCGATGAAAATAGCAAAACTTCGCAATGAAAGCATTATGGCAAGCTACAACCAGACTTTGAGCGTCGATTCCTACTACCAGCAGATAATTCTCACTGTGGGGAATATCGGAAACGAATCAAGACAGTATGTGGAAAGCCAGCAGGTGCTTGTAAATGCCGCCGAAAACGAACGGCAGTCCCTGATGGGCGTTTCGCTGGACGAAGAAATGGGCAACCTGATCAAATATAAATATGCATACAACTCCGCGACGAAAATAGTGAACGTTATAAACGAAATGCTCGAAACGATAATTTACAGGACCGGAATTGTGGGAAGGTAATTAAAAACTTGAGGCAAAAGGGGTAAAGAAAATGAGCGGTTCAAGCTTTTTCGGAATAGACATAGCCACAAGAGGCCTTTACAGCGCGCAGCGCGGGCTTGCAACGGTAAACCACAACATAGGCAATATAACCACTCCCGGATTTTCACGTCAGGTACTGGAACAGAGGGCGGCAAGGCCAATCCTTATGGCCAACGGTACCGGAATGCTTGGAACGGGTTCTGAAGTTATCGGAGTTAAACGGGTGCGGGACGAGTATCTGGATGTCAAATACCGCACAGAAGCCCAGTACCTCGGCGAATGGGATGTAAAGCAGGCCCTACTTGAGGAACTGCAGGTAATATACAATGAACCGTCTGAAAGTGGTTTCAATACCGTCCTTAATGAATTTTACGACAGTCTGCAGCGGCTTTCCACCGACCCGTCAAACCCGTCAACCCGTGCGGCGCTGAAGGAAAAAGCCGTTATGCTTACAAAATATTTCAACAGCGTAGCGGCGCATTTTGAGTACATGCAGAATGACATAAACGAAATCATTTACGCGAAGGTACAGGAAATAAACTCTCTGGCCGATCAGATTGCGAAACTGAATCAGCAGATTTACAGTTATGAAGTGTCCGGAAATGTCGCAAATGACCTGAGGGATCAGAGAGGGTATCTTGTGGACAAGCTGGCCAGACTGATAAACATTGAGGCCTATGAAGTAAGCTACGGGAAACTCCCGAACGGGCAGGATGACATGCGGTTTGTGATAACAATAAGCGGAAAGGCCCTTGTTGACCACAACAAAGTTTCGTACCTTACCACAATACAGCGGGAAAACAAACTCAACGAAGAAGATATACCCGACCTGTATGAGGTGGCCTGGGCTGACGGGAACAGGCTGGTGGTAAAATCGGGAGAACTTAAGGGATATCTGGATGTTCGGGACGGTAACGAAGGCCTGAACGGAAGCAGTGGTTTCAGAGGAATTCCTTATTATATGAGAAAGTTGAATGAATTTGTACGGACATTTGCGCTTACATTCAATGAAGGGCTTATAGATATTAACGGCGACGGCGTTGTCGAAGACGTAATGGGCCATGTTGACGGATACAAACTGAATTCAAAGGAAGGGGATTCTGCCGCCGGTATCAGATTTTTCACGATGTTTGACGAGAACGGCAAGCCGATGAGCAGCGAGGATTTCGCCAAACTGGGCGGCGGGGACATTGAAGAGATGTACAGGCATATCACCGCAAAGAATTTTTCGATCAGCAGTGAAATATATGAGGACCCGACAAACAACATATGCATATCGTCAGCGCCCGGTGAGGTTGGCAACTTCGAGGTTCTGAGATCGCTGATAGACATGCGGCATAATCCGTACATGTTCAGGGAAGGAAGCCCGGAGGATTACATAAAAACCGTAATATCATGTGTTGGCGTTGACGGTCAGCTGGCAATGCATTATTTAAACAACCAGACTGCCATAACCCAGCAGATAGACAACAGAAGGGAGTCGGTATCGGGCGTTTCGGTTAATGAAGAAATGAGCAATCTGGTTCGGTACCAGCACGCTTATAAGGCAGCGGCGAAAATGATTCAGACATATGACGAAATACTGGATGTTCTTGTAAACAGGCTTGGAGTTTAACGGTAACGCTGAAATTCCGCATTAGGTGAAGGGAGTGGTATTATGCGTATTACAAATAACATGCTCATTAATAACATGCTGTCGAATTTAAGCAATAGTCTGAACAGAGTCAGTAAATATCAGAATCAGGTGGCATCGAAGAAGAAAATAAGCCTTCCTTCCGATGATCCCATTGTGGCGTCCAGGGCGTTGAAACTCCGCACCGACGTTGCTGAGATTGAGCAGTACAAAAGAAATGTCGATGACGCGGAATCATGGATGGAGATTACCGAGACGACGATTATGCAAATAGAAAACGTAATGCAGCGGGCCAGGGAACTGACCGTTGACGCTGCCAACGGAACCAAAACGCCGGAGGACATGGCCAAGATCAAGGCCGAGATTGAACAGCTGAAAGCGCAAATGATCCAGCTGGCAAACACCACATATTCAGGAAGATATATTTTCTCGGGATTTAAAACCGATAAAGCCCTGCTGGATGAACAGGGCAATTTCCTGATTGAGGTTTCGGATGATGAGAAGATGTTTTATGAGATAGGCATAGGGGATGACATAGACGTCAATGTTGTAGGATGCGATCTGTTCCATGGCGGAAGCAAGGGAGTTGCGGAAGGAACAAAAAGCCGTCTGATCGGCACTTTTGACAATCTTATTGCCGCGCTTGAGTCAGGCAATGAAAAAGCGGTAGGGGATGTAATTGCCGATATCGACACTGAAATAGAAAACATTTTAAGGGTTCTTTCCGCCGTGGGCGCAAGGACGAACAGGCTTGAGCTTACATCCAACAGGCTGGACGACGATTATATCAACTTCACGAAACTGATGAGCAAAAACGAAGACGTGGATTTGGCCGAGGCAATTATGCATTGGACAAACGAAATGAATGTATACAACGCTGCGCTGGCAGTAGGCGCAAAGGTAATTCAGCCCACCCTGGTGGATTTCCTGCTCTGATTTGCATGGTGAAGGAGTTATGTGTCCCCGGTTCTTTTAAATGGAGGAGTAGCTATGCAGCTTAACACAAAGCATTTTGGCGTTATTGAAGTGGATGAGAAAGAAATCCTGTATTTTCCGTCTGGAATACCAGGGTTTGAGAATGTCAGGAAGTTTGTTCTGCTGGGAAGGCAGGAGGCCGACAGCCCTTTTTTCTGGCTCCAGTGTGTTGATAAACCCGATCTGGCGTTTGTTGTAACCGATCCGTTTTATATTAAGGAAGATTATTATGTGGACGTGGACGATGAGGAAATAGCCGAAATTGAGATAAACGATCCCGAAAATGTGCTGACGCTGGCCATTGTAACAATTCCTGAAGACATACGGTTTATGACGGTGAACCTTAAAGCGCCGGTTCTGATCAATATGAAAAACAACATGGGAAAACAGGTAATAATGAAAAATGACACCTTTCCTGTGAGATATTATATATTGACCGGGGGAAGTGAACCGCCGCGATAAAGGAGTGAAACCATGCTTGTACTGTCAAGAAAGAAAGGCCAGTCGATAATTATAGGGAATGACATAGAAATTTCGGTCATAGACATCCAGGGTGAGCAGGTACGTATAGGGATAAACGCGCCGAGAACGGTGGCAGTTTACAGGAAGGAAGTCTATGAAGAAATTATAAACGAAAACAGGGAAGCCGCCACAATTCCTGTTAATCCTGAAATAATTAAGGGTATAAAGATTAACAGGAACGAAAACCAAAAATATGGCGAAGAAGAAAATAAAAGCTAAAGTTATATAAACTTTTATTCGATATATAAGGTGAGACTTTAAAAATCGGTCGGCCGGTTTTAGAGTCTTAAAAACTAAAACCAGCGTTATTCCGGCAGGGAGGCCGGAAACAAAAAAACAAGGAGGTTGTTATAATGATTATCAATCATAACATTTCAGCATTGAATACCTATCGTCAGTTATCACTGAACAATTCCAATGCTGCAAAATCAATTGAAAAACTTTCATCCGGTTACAGAATCAACCGTGCAGGGGACGACGCAGCAGGGCTTGCCATTAGTGAAAAGATGAGAGCTCAGATCAGAGGCCTGAACATGGCATCAAAGAACGCTCAGGACGGTATTTCATTAATTCAGACCGCAGAAAGCGCGCTGAATGAAACCCATGAAATTCTGCAGCGTATGCGTGAGCTTGCAGTGCAGGCAGCAAACGACACCAACACCGATTACGACAGAGAAGCACTGCAGAAGGAAGTAGACCAGCTTGCACAGGAACTGTCCAGAATAGGAGCAACCACCGAATTCAACACAAAGAAGATTCTGGACGGAACCTTCACAGGACGTTTGCATATAGGAGCTAATGCAGACCAGAACCTCGACATAAGCATCGGTGATATGAGAGCTTTTAGTCTTGGGGTAGGTGTGTTAAAAGAGACCGTGTCTGTTGATAGCGATGCAACGATAAAAGACGGTACTTATAGGATAGAAAGTGATTCAGACGACAGCTATTTACTTTTAAATTCCGAAGGGGAGACTGTAGCTACAGGCACTGCTAACGCAGATGGTAAAATAGAATTTAAGGATGCAGACGACCAGAGCCTCTTCTCTCTCAGCGCACCAGTAGTAAATAGTAATGTTGTCATAGAAAAAGGCAAAGCAACAGCGCAGATTAATGTTACCAATATTGGCCTCCAAGCAGGAAAATATACAGTAGATGATGCTCTAAATCTGATAGATAGTAATGGTAATAAAGTGGCAACTTATGATGATACTGATAAGATTTATAAAGACAAAGATGGAAACATAGTTTTAGCGATTGATGGAGGTTTAACGGCAAATACAGAGATTAATATCGGCGGTATTGATATTTCCTCTCAGACAGCAGCAAATGACGCAATTACGGCAATTAACAATGCAATCAACAAGGTATCGACCGAACGTGCAAAACTCGGAGCTTACCAGAACCGCCTCGAACACACCATCAACAACCTGGGTGCATCAGCAGAGAACCTGACTGCAGCAGAAAGCAGAATCCGCGACGTAGACATGGCAAAGGAAATGATGGAATACACGAAGAACAGCATACTGCAGCAGGCTGCACAGGCTATGCTGGCTCATGCAAATCAGATGCCTCAGGGAGTTCTCCAGTTGTTAAGATAATGAACAAAAGACCGCTAACCAACCGGAAAAAGCAACTCTCCGGTATTATGAAAATAAGGAACAGTGCAAGCTGTTCCTTATTTTTTTATGGAAAACCCCGGCCGGTCGATGCCATTCCCTCAGGTTTCGGGCCTTTAAACAGCAAAATGATTAGTATGGCATTGCATTTATAAATGCAATTATCAGAGTAACAGTATTTAAGCGGCGAAGTTATGCCCTGTAAAGTTGCAATATTGAATAATGCATTGAAAATAACCGGTATATTCTGAGGTAATATTGTAAATTACAGTAAGGATGTTACCGATATATATTGTAAGAAAGAGAGCATAAAGGTGTATGTTTTATTAAACCGGCAAGTGCAGAATGCATTTGATATTTTGAAGATTTCGTATTTGTCCGATTGGAGGGAATCATCGTGAGAATTGATGGGATGAATACCCTGGTCAAAACCGGTGATATTAACGTAGATAAAGTACATACCGCACAAAAGACGACTCCGGCTGGCGAAAATAACATTGATATATCTGAAAAAATGCTGATAAAAACCATTGAAAAAGCAAATGAGAAACTGGTTATTGCAAACCGTGCGCTGGAGTTTTCAATACATGAAAAAACAAAAGAAATTATTGTGAAAGTGATAGACGTTGAAACAAAGGAAGTAATACGAGAAATCCCGTCGGAAAAAATACTGGATTTGATAGCAAATATTCTCGAACTTGCAGGGATTTTAGTGGATGAAAGAAGGTGAATGAATGAGTGGTATTAATAATATTAACAAATACAGTACAATGCGTTTGGTCGGTATTGCGACGGGACTTGATACCGATACAATTGTTAAGCAGCTGATGTTTGTTGAAAAGCAGTCGCTGTACAAGCTCCAGAGGCAGAAACAGCTGGCCGAATGGAAACAGGAAGCGTACAGGGAATTTATAAACGCTTTGAGAGGCTTTAAGGAAAAGTTTTTTGATATAACAAAAAGAACTTCTTACATGTTGTCCGAAAATTCCTTTAACGTTTTCAAGGTTATCTCCTCGTCGGACGAATATGTTACTGCGAAAGGAACAGCATCCGCGCAGGCCGGTTCCCACAAGGTTGTGGTGAAACAGCTTGCCACGGCGGCTGTCGTCGAAGGCGGAAAAGGAGTATCAGGGAATATAACAACAGGCGTAACGGTTTCCGATTTGAAGTCATTAGATTCAGAGGCGCTGGAAGGAAAGACAATTAAAGTAACCCTTGACGGAGTAACGAAGGAAATCGAACTGCCGGGTGGCTCAAATTTTGTTGAGGAACTTCAAGATCGGCTTGATGAGGCTTTCGGTTTAACTACAGACGGCCAAAATAATGTGGTAAGAAAAATAGTTGTCGGAACTAATGAAGACGGTAAAATTTATTTTTCAACGACGAATGGCGCATCCAAGCTTACGCTTTCATCAGGAAGCAACGATGGGTTATCAATTCTCGGAATTGCTTCGGGGGCGTCAAACCGTCTGTCGACCGGCATTACTTTAAGAGATCTGGAAAATAAACTCAGAAGTTCGCAGAATAATGAGACTCTTAAGTTTATTGATGAAAACGGGAATGTTTCATTCACGATTAACGGTAAAACTTTTACATTTTCTGCAAATGATACACTCCAAAAAGTGATGAGCACGGTTAATAATGACTCTGATGCAAAGGTGACATTAAGTTACGATGAAATAGAAGATAGGTTCATTATAACGGCAAAACAGACCGGCGCCGGTAAAAATATTGATTTGGGGAATAATGGTAACGTTGATCCGTTTTTAAAGGCTATTCTTTCAGGATATACGGAAAAATCCGGTCAGGATGCCAAGGTGGAAATAGACGGAGTTGAGATTGTCAGAAGCTCCAACACATTTACCGTAAACGGCATTGAATACACCCTCAAGAAAGTGCATGAAGGGCAAGGCTCCGCGACAATTACCGTCGAACGGGACATTGACACCGTTTATAATTTAATAAAAAGCTTTGTTGACGAATACAACAAGCTGGTGGACATGTTCAATACCAAACTGACTGAAAAATATGACAGGAATTACTTCCCGCTGACCGACGATGAAAAGGAAGAACTGACAGAAGATGAAATAAAGAAGTGGGAAGAAAAGGCTAAGACAGGTTTGCTCAGAAACGACTCAATACTCCAACAGATTCAGCGGAGCATGCGCGTTGCCCTGATAGACGCCGTTGAAGGAGTGGGAATCAGCCTTTCGTCGATAGGCATTTCATCAAATTCCTATCTGGATAAAGGCAAGCTTTCAATAGATGAAGACAAGCTGAAGGCAGCCCTCAGGGACAGGCCCGATGAAGTAAGGGAACTGTTTATAAAGACTTCAGACAGCGTTCCCCTTTATGATCGCGATCTTACTCAGGAGCAGCGCAATGTAAGATACAAGGAACAGGGATTGCTGCACAGAATATCGGATATTCTTAACGATTATATATCAACACTGCGAAACAAAGAAGGGTATAAAGGAATTCTTCTTGAAAAGGCCGGAATGGAAGGCGATTTGAGCCAGTATGAAAGCAGCCTTTCAAAAGAAATTAGGGCTTTCGAAGAAAGAATAAATGAAATGTATACGAGGCTGGCTGAAAAAGAGGAAAGCTATTACAGGAAATTTACCGAGCTGGAAAAATATATGAGTCAGATGAATTCCCAGTTAAGCTGGCTTTTCGCCCAGTTGGGGGTGTACCGGCAATAATCGGGTTCATCTGATTTTAACGGAGGAATTGATTTATGAACATGGCAGCTTATAACCAGTACAGAGAGAACAGCGTATATACCGCAAGTCCGGAAGAGCTTACGCTGATGCTGTATAACGGGCTTATAAAATTCATAATGAAGGCCCAGAATGCGATTTCAAAAAAAGATATTGAAGGAGCCAATGAAAACATTTTAAGGGCGCAGGACATAGTTTCCGAACTGATGTCCACCCTTGATAAAAAATACGAAATAGCAAACAACCTGGAAATGCTGTATGATTTTATGCTCAGAAGGCTTATTGAGGCCAACGTGAAGAAAAGCTGCGAAATCCTCGACGAAGTGCTGGAATTTGCAAAAGAGCTCAGGGATACATGGGAGCAGGCGATGAGAATTGCCAGAAAGCAGACAAGAAGCAGTGCCGCTGCAGCCGGTGAATAAAATTAACCGTGGTGGGTAAAATGCAGGAACAAACCATTCTGGAACAGATGATTAAACTCTCGGCTAAAAAGCTGGAGCTGCTGAAGCAGCTGAAAGCATTGTCCGAAAAGCAGGACGAGGCATTCAGGGAGCAGCGCCTTGACGAAGTCGAAAGGGTGCTTAACAAAAAGGATGAGATAATAGACTATATAGGAAAACTGGATGATGCCTTTTTGAAGGCTTCTGACGCCTTAAAAAAGCTTTTGGGCATAGAGAGTCTGACCCAGCTTGAGGACACCGGCATTGAAGGCTGCAGCGAATTAAAAAGCCTTATTGAGCAAATTACGGCCCTTGTTGAAGAGATAATAAAAATAGAAAAACAGGGATATGAAAACGCGGTAGCGCTCCAGAACCAATTCGGACAGGAGATAAAAAACATAAATAACGCGAAAAAAATTGCGAGCGCGTACACGCCTAAGCCTTTGAATGTTCCTTCATATTTCATTGACAAAAAGAAGTGAAGACAAAAATTTATATAAAGACGAAGAATTCACCGTGGGTGAATTCTTTTTTTATGCCTTGTTTCATATATATGATAGGAACGGGTGACGGGGAGGGATTAATATTACGGTTACCGTCAACAGCCTTCTGTCAATAACCCTTAAGGGCCTGATTACGGGTTTAATAGGGACAGGAATAGGCGGATTAACGGCTTTTATCCCCGTTTCGCTTTCGGACAGGGTTCAGAGCACACTGCTTGAGTTTACAAGCGGAATTATGATTAGCACGGTTTGCATGGAACTCTTGCCCGAGGGCTATAAGACGTCGGGATTTTTTCACACGTCCGTAGGACTTTTAGCAGGAGTAATAATGATTATCTTCGTAGACGAATATTTGAGGTCTTTTTACAGGAAAAGCGGCAAAAATAAACCGGCTGACGCGTACCGTGACACAAACCCGATTATGCTGTCAGGCTGGATGATGGTGCTTGCCGTGGCGCTTCACAACCTCCCGGAGGGATTTGCCGTGGGGGCGGGTTTTCAGTCGGGGACAAGCGTTGGAATAACGCTGTCGGTGGCGATACTTCTTCATGATATTCCTGAAGGGATGGCGATGGCAATTCCACTGAGAATGGGCAGAATAAAACCGCTGAAAGTGTTTCTGATTACAATTCTTTCAGGTATTCCGATGGGGATAGGGGCATTTTTCGGAGCGGCCTTCGGAAGCATATCCGACATGTTTTCTGCGATATGCCTCGGGACTGCGGGTGGCGCGATGCTTTATGTAAGCCTCGGAGAACTGATTAATGAATCCCGCACCGCTTACAGGGGAAGGTTTCCCCTTCTCGGAAACCTGGCCGGAATTCTTACGGGAGCGCTTATATCCGTTCTCGGATAAAAATAAAATGCTCTGCTTTATGCAGAGCATTTTATTTTCACTTTTTTCAGTTTTTTTATCCGTTAACCTTGTCTTTCAGCCCTTTACCAGGCTTGAATACGGGTGCTTTGGAAGCAGGAATTACGATCTCTTCCTTGGTCTGAGGATTTCTTCCTTTTCTTTCGGCTCTTTGCTTAACTTCGAACGTACCGAAACCCACAAGCACAACTTTTTCGCCGGCAACCAAAGCTTCTTCTATAGCAGAGAGAGTTGCATTCAGTGCAGCTTCGCTATTCTTCTTGCTTAAGCCTGATTTAGCGGCTATAACATTGACTAATTCTGCTTTGTTCATACAAGATAACCTCCCGCACTTAATTTCGACATCATTTTATAATGAAAATCCACCAAAGTCAAGTATTTGAGGTTATTTTTTCTAAAACAAGTTTAAATTTTTTCCATTAAAAATTTTTTGTTTGCCTATATATCAGGTCAGACAAAAAATTACCATTATATTCCTGGAAAAACATTCATAAATATTTTATCGATATTTGATGAATTTCATAAATTTTTATCTTTTTGCGACGAAAAAAGTTCCGATTTTTTCGCCGCGCAGGATATCAAAAATGATAAACGGATCGCAGCCGTTTGCCAGCACCATATGTATTCCCGCGTTTATGACTATTTTCGCGGCGTTCAGCTTTGTTACCATGCCCCCGGTGCCCAATTTAGTGCCTTCGCCGCCCGCGCACCGCATTACGCGGTCATCTATTTCGGTTACGGTGTCTATCAGCTTTGAGTTTTTGTTTTCCCTCGGATCCGAGTCATAAAACCCGTTTATATCCGAAAGAATAATCAGCAGGTCGGCGTTTACCAGTTTCGCCACGACGGCGGACAACGTATCGTTGTCCCCGAAGTGATCCATTGAGCTTATTTCGTCGGTCGAAACGGTATCGTTCTCATTGACAATCGGAAGCACGTGTTTTTCCAGCAGGTGTTCAAAAGTATTTTCAATGTTCCTTTTTTTTATATCGTCATCCACATCGTTTTTTGTAAGCAAAATCTGCGCAACTATCTGGTTGTATGAAGCAAACATTTTGCTGTAAATATTCATCAGTTCGCACTGGCCTATGGCTGCAAGGGCCTGTTTCATACCCATTACCTGAGGCCGTTCCTTCAGGCTCAGTTTGCCCATGCCCACTCCGATCGCGCCCGAGGATACAAGGATTACCTCATATCCCTCGTTTATCAGCTCTGAAATTGTCATCGCGAGCCTGTCCATTCTTAAGAGGTTAATCCGCCCCGTTTCATGCGTTAGGGTGGAGGTACCGACCTTAATTACAATACGTTTTACGTTTTTCAGGTATTCCCGCCTGAGCTCCTCCATAAGCTGCACTTCCTCAACAAATTCTGATAATGTTTGCATCATTATATCACACCGCTTTTATTCCCTTCAATAAAAAACCTTCAATGAAATTGCGCTGGTTTTCTCAAAATAATTGTGCAATACCGGAAACTTTAGGTGAGGTGCGGAAAATGGAGCGTTTTTTCCGGTATTGCACAATATTTATGCTCTGGCCGCCCATGCATCAGGCCGGAGGAGTATGTCGGCGCGCCGTAAGTTTTCCGTGAAGTGCGGAACTTACCGACAAATTCCGTAGGTGTTAATTTCCTGCGGATATGTTTAAACAGACCTTGATCTCGATTTTGAATACACGTCGAAGGAAACGGCGGCAAGGAGAACCACGCCTTTAATTGCTTGTTGCCAGTCTATGCTGACGCCCAGTATGGACATGCCGTTATTAAGAACCCCCATTAAGAGGCCCCCGACTATCGCCCCGACGACGGTACCGATACCGCCGGTTGTGGAGGCCCCGCCGATAAAACACGAGGCAATGGCGTCCAGTTCAAAGCCGTTTCCGGCCTTAGGTGTGGCAGAATTAAGCCTCCCGGTAAAAATAATTCCTGCGAGAGCAGCAAGGAAGCCCATGTTTACATATACCCAAAACAAAACCTTTTTGGTCTTCACGCCTGAAAGTTTGGCTGCTTTGGGATTGCCGCCATAGGCATAAATATGCCTTCCCGGTATTGTTTTATTTGTGATGAATGAATATATTAAGACCAGTGAAACCACGATAATAAGCACCGCCGGGATTCCCTTGTACCTTGCAAGCGAATAGGTGAAGGCGTTTATGACTGCGACAATGGCCGCGATTTTTGCCAGGAATGCGCCTGTGGATGAAACCTCAAAATTGTATTTTTTCTTGTTTTTCCTGTCATTTACCTGGCTCAGTATGTACAGCGCCGAAGCCACAATGCCGGTTATTATTGCCAGAAGATTTATGCCTTCTATGTTGGCAATATCGGGGATAAAACCCGCCGATATGAACGTGTACGATTTGGGGAACGGCGCAAGGCTCATTCCCTGGAGGATAACCATCGTGAGCCCCCTGAAAATTAGCATTCCGGCCAGTGTTGTGATAAACGCGGGAACACCTACATAAGCGATCCAGAAACCGTGCCAGGCGCCTATTAAGACCCCAATCAGCAGTGATATTAAAATGGCGGGAAAAACCGGCATATTAATTTTCAAAATAAACACCGCCGACACTGCGCCGATAAATCCCGCGACTGAGCCGACCGAAAGGTCAATGTTTCCGCATGTCAGGATGCACAGCAGCATTCCTGTTGTAAGTATCAGTATATATGCGTTCTGCTGGATGATGTTTGTAATGTTCAGCGGGCTTAACAGAATTCCGCCTGTTATGATTTGAAAAAATATAATCACCACTACAAGGGCAATTATCATTACATACTGACGAAGGTTGCCACCAAGCAGTAAGTTGAGTTTTTTCATTAAAATACCTCCTTGTTGCTTCTCATAATGCATTGCATGATTTTTTCCTGGGAAGCCTCTTCTGCCGTTAATTCGCCGACTATTCTGCCTTCGTTCATTACGTATATTCTGTCGCACATTCCAAGTATTTCAGGCAGTTCAGAGGATATCATTATTATTGTTTTTCCGTTTTCGGCCAGTTCGTTTATTATGCAGTAAATTTCATATTTTGCGCCCACGTCAATTCCTCTTGTGGGTTCATCCAGTATCAGTATGTCTGGTTCTGCGAATATCCATTTGCTGAAAACCACTTTTTGCTGGTTTCCGCCCGAAAGCTGCCCGGTTTTCTGCAGAACGCTGGAAGATTTAATCCTGAGTTTCCTTCTGTACTCTTCCCCGACCCTGATTTCCTCGTTTTCGTTAATGACAATTCCTTTGCTTATTTTTGAAAGGCTGGGGAGTACGATATTTCGTTTTATGTCGTCAATCAGTATGAGGCCTGCGGATTTCCTGTCCTCCGTGGTATAGGCTATACCGTTTGCTATTGCCTCGCTTTCGTCGCGCAAAACAATTTCTTTCCCGTCTTTCTTTATGGTGCCCGATATGTTTGTGCCATAGGCCCTGCCGAACACGCTCATTGCGAATTCGGTCCTTCCGGACCCCATCAGCCCGGCAATGCCTACTACCTCACCTCTCCGGGCATAGATTGAAACGTTTTTGATTACGTGCTTCGACGGGTCTTTGGGATCATATACATTCCAGTTCAGGACCTCGAACCGCACCTCTCCGATTTTGCTGCTGCGTTTGGGGAATCTGTTGGTCAGTTCACGGCCTACCATGCCCTTTATGATCCTGTCCTCGGAAAAGTCATCAACGCCTCTGCGGAGGGTTTCAATCGTCGTTCCGTCCCTGAGGATTGTTATCTCATCGGCCACTTCGACAATTTCGTTTATTTTATGGGATATTATAATGCAGGTAATTCCCTGATTTTTCAATTCGACAAGAAGCCTTAAGAGATTTTTTGAATCTTCGTCGTTCAATGCAGCGGTGGGCTCGTCAAGAATTAGAATCTTAACGTCCTTTGCAAGGGCTTTGATAATCTCCACAAGCTGCTGTTTCCCCATACCCAGGTCCGCCACCTTTGTATTTATGTTTTCGTTAAGGCCTACTTTTTTCATCATTTCCATGGCCTTTCTGTGCGTCTTGTGCCAGTCTATAATCCAGCGTCTCTGGGTTTGCTCATTGCCCAGGAATATGTTTTCGGCAATGGACAGGGTGGGGATCAGCGCCAGTTCCTGGTGAATTATCGTAATGCCTTTTGCCTCGCTTTCCTTTATGTCTCTGAATCTGCATACTTCTCCTTCGACAATTATCTCGCCCTCATAAGTTCCGTACGGATATACGCCGCTTAAAATATTCATCAAAGTTGACTTTCCCGCGCCGTTTTCGCCAACCAGGGCGTGAATCTGGCCACGCCTGACTTTAAGGTTGACATTGTCCAGGGCTTTGACTCCCGGAAATTCCTTTGTTATATTTCTCATTTCCAGAATATACTGTTCCATGACCGACTCCTTTTCGCCATATGAATTTGTTTGGGATTACTTAATGATATTTCAGCCGGTTAGCGGCAAATCGCCGCTAACCGACCGAAACATTCGAAATGGGAATTGACTATTTTATATCGTCCTCTGTCAGGTAACCCGAATCAATGACCAGTTCTTTGTAGTTCTCCTTGGTTACAATGTAAGGCTCAAGCAAATAGGCGGGAACTACCTTGACATTGTTATGGTAGGTTTCGGTATCGTTGATTTCAGGTTCGGTTCCGTTAAGCAGCGCCTCAACCATGTTCGCGGCCACTTCTGCCAGTTTTCTGGTGTCCTTCAGAATGGTGGAATACTGTTCGCCGGATATAATAAGTTTTATTGAAGCCGCTTCGGCGTCCTGACCCGTAACGACGGGGAAATTATCGCCGGGTGTGTAGCCGAAGGATATCAGAGCCGATATAATCCCCCTTGACAGGCCGTCATAGGGTGAAAGAACCCCGTGGAGGACGGTGCCGTCGGTGTAATGTGCTGCAAGCAGCGCATCCATTCGGGCCTGGGCAACTGCGCCGTCCCAGCGCAAAATACCGATTTCCTCCTGTTTTGTCTGCCCCGACGGAATGCGGATTGTTCCGTTGTCGATTAACGGTTTCAGAACATCCATTGCTCCCTGATAGAAGTAGTATGAATTCGTGTCATCGGGAGAACCGGCAAAGAGTTCGATATTGTAGGGACCATCGCCTTTTAGCTTTTTCAGGCCTTCCAGAAGGGATTGTGCCTGAAGCTGTCCCACTTTTCTGTTATCAAACGTAGCGTAATAGGAAACTGCGTCGGTGTTTACCAAAAGGCGGTCGTAAGCGATGATTTTGACGCCGTCTTTACCAGCCTGATCCAGGGTTTCCGACAGGGTGGAGCCGTCAATCGGAGCTATCACAAGAACTTTTGCGCCCTTCATAATCATGTTTTCAATCTGCGCTTTCTGAGTGGGAATATCGTCTTCCGCAAACTGAAGGTCGACGGTGTATCCTCTTTTCTCAAGGATTTCCTTCATTGTTCCGCCGTCCTTGATCCAGCGTTCCGAAGACTGCGTGGGCATTGAGATACCTATGTACGCCTTTTTCGTCGTCTGGGTTTTGCCGGCTGGAGAAGTGTTGCAGGCTGAGAGCGAAAGGATTAGTAACAGCGAAAGGAGACATGCGAATAATTTTTTGAGACTTTTCATACCCCAAGTCCTCCCCAATATTTTTTTATTTTTATATAGGGCGCCCTATAGATTGAAAACAAAAATTCTATTTTTTCATTTTTTTCTGTTAATTTATATTTATGTTCGATTCCTCTGCGATATTAACAAAAATTAGTTATAGTGTCAATAGATTTTTGTTTGAATTGTTGCGTTTATTTATTTATTTTTTCGTTTTAAGACATTGAAATATTCAAAAAAGTAATATAAAATAATCATATCAAGCGGAAAGGAACCGGACAGTGAAGATATGTTTGCAGCGGAACGGATAAGGATAATTAAAAATTATCTGTTAAAAGAGCATAAGGTGTCGGTTGCGAAACTGAGCGAACTTCTGAATGTTACCGAAGTAACAATCAGAAGGGATCTGGAAAAGCTTGAGAAAGAGGGCTTTTTGGAGCGTACCCACGGCGGCGCGATATTGAAGGAATATACGGAAGAGGAGCACGCAGAGGAATTTGTTGATATATATAAAACCCAACGGCAGGAAATGCCGAAACGGTTTTTCATTTGGTTTCGGACAACGACATGATTATGATTACCGAAGGGCTTACCAACGTTTATATCGCGCGGAAACTGACGCAGAAGAGCAACCTGACCGTTCTTACGAATGATATGAGGGTGGCGATGGAGTTTGCCAATTCCCCTGTAAACAATGTGATATTATTGGGCGGGGATGTGAAGGAATACGCCGTCTACGGCCAGCTGGCCGAAAACAATATGCAGTATTTTTCGGTGAAACATCTGTTTGTTGAGGTTGACGCCATTAATAAGCAGGCGGGAATTATGGTCTCGAGCATAAGCAAGGCGTCGTTTATCCAAAAGGCCATACGTTCTGCTGAGATAGTGTCGGTTGTCTGCCTGGCTAACTGCTTTGGTGAGAAATCCCTTTACCGTGTGGGCAGCGTCGATCTTGCCGACAAAATCATAACAAATTCTGCATTGGACGATTCCTACAAGGATTATTTGTTTGGCCTGAACATTCAGGTATATACGTCCGTTGACATATATGAAGAATAAGTATTTGTGGCTTAAGGCCAGGGAGAAAACATGGAAATACCGGTTTTAAAACTGGAGAATGTGAATTTGAGAATTGAGAATTTCTCGTTGTCCGGCATTAACCTTGATTTATACCCGAACGAGATTCATGTAATTATGGGTGAGAACCGCTCAGGCAAAAGCCTGCTTATGCATGTGGTCAGCGGACAGTTGCCGCCCGATTCCGGCCGGTTTTTCCTGAAAGGCAGGGAACTGAAATACAGTGAGTACTCTTCCGCCGTGAAAAAGGATATAACCTATGTAAGACAGGAATCTGAGATGCTGACAAATCTCACGATAGCCGAAAATCTGTTCTTTAATAATTTGCCGTACAAAAACAGGTTTCTGAAGATCATTGACTACAACAAACTCAATTATATGTGCCGGAAACTGCTTGATGAGTTTAATCTGCCCATATCGATAAATGACAGGGTTTCCTCACTGGGACTTGCACAGCGGCAAATATGCGAAGTTCTGAGGGCTTATGTATCAGAGGCGGATATTGTTATTCTGGATGAACCTTTTGCCGCTCTTACTCAGAACGAAAAAGAACTCATGTGTAATGTGGTAAAAAGCATACGGGAAAGAGGCGCCGGTATTTTTTACATTACTCACAGCCTGGATGATGTATTTCTCCTCGGGGACAGAATTACGATAATCAGGGACGGCAGAATCGTTGACACAAGAAAGGTCGCGGACTGTACGAGGGATGAGATAATACGGCTGATAAGCGGGCGGCAGATAAAAAACAGGTATCCGAAAATCAGGGTAAAAACGGGAGACGTTATATTGTCGGTAAGGGACTTATGTTTTGAAGACAAACTTCAGAATATTAGTTTTGATTTGCGAAAGGGAGAAATATTGGGAGTAACGGGGCTTGCAGGTTCGGGAAGGACTCTTCTGGCGAAATGCCTGTTTGGTGCGGTGGATAATGTCAAAGGCAAAATATTCATAAACGGTTCAGAAGTTAAAATTTCAGATCCGTACATAGCCATATCAAACGGGATTGCTTTAATCCCCGAGGACCGGATAAACTACTCCATTTTCAGTTACCTTTCCGTAAGCGACAATATTTCGGTGTCATCGTTAAAAAGATTTGCCCATGCGCTGAAAATTAACACTTCAATATTGACCCAGTCGGTTATGGAATACATCAAAAAACTGAATATAACTCAGGATCCGAGGGAAAATATTCTTGAATATTCAAGCGGTAATCAACAAAAGGCAGTTTTTGCAAAATGGATTATGAACCGGGCAAAAATATTCATACTTGATGAGCCCACCCGTGGTCTGGATATTGCAAGTAAAATTGACATTTACAATTTTATAAACGATCTGGTAAAGAAAGAAGTGGGCGTAATTTTCATTTCTTCGGACATAGAGGAAATCCTGGGGATTTGTGATCGCGTTGCGGTTCTTTCCAGCCGGACTCTGGCATGCAATGTTTCAACAAAGGACATAACGGTGGAGAAGATAATAGAACTTGCGACAAAAGATGTATGATTTTGCCGAAACCGTTCTTTCGGCTTGCAGCATTGTTTAATTATGCTATAATCTATTTGATTACCGAAGATGAATTTACCGAAAGGACTTGAACGGAGTAGGAAATGCAGACGAAATATATCGAATTTACGTCCGGGGATGCGCCCGAATTTATAGAAGCGGCTATGGCGCTTAGGGAAGGAAAGCTGGTGGCTTTCCCGACCGAGACGGTTTACGGTCTCGGAGCAAATGCTTTGGACAGCGAAGCCGTTAGGTCAATCTATATCGCAAAGGGCCGCCCGTCCGATAACCCCCTGATTGTGCATATCGCCGATCGTGATATGCTGGAACCTCTCGTAACCGAAATCAGTCCCAACGCGTTGAAGCTCATGTCGGCTTACTGGCCCGGACCCCTTACAATTATTCTTAAAAAAACCGATATTGTTCCCGACGTTACGACAGGCGGTCTTAATACTGTGGCAATAAGAATGCCTGACAATGATATTGCGCTGGAGCTGATACGCAAAGCCGGTGTTCCTGTCGCTGCGCCCAGCGCGAACCGTTCGGGAAGGCCAAGCCCGACAATGGCGAAACACGTGCTGGAGGATCTCGACGGCAGAATCTCTTATATCATCGACGGCGGCCCGTGCCGGGTTGGCGTTGAATCCACCGTTGTTGACATGACGTCTGAACCGGCTGTGATTTTAAGGCCCGGAGGTATAACACCACGGATGATAGAACAGGTAATAGGACGGGTGGAGCTGGACAGAAGCATTTTGGAGAGAAAGCCGGTTGACAGGCCAAGGGCGCCGGGAATGAAATACAAACACTATGCGCCGAAAGCCGATGTGTTTGTCGTTTCGGGAGAATACGGAAATATTGCTGAGTGGCTGAAAAAGGCGGTTACGGACGACGAAAATGCGGGTATAAAATCGGTAATACTGGCGGCAAAAGAACATATACGGGAATACGGCCTGAAAAACGCAATTTCCTATGGCAGCATTGAAAATGCGGCTGAAATAGCTTCGAGCATATTCAGGCTTTTCAGGGAATGTGACAGAATGGGAGCCGACAGGATATATGTCGAGGCAATCCCGAAGGAGGGCATGGGCCTCGCGGTGATGAACCGTATTGAAAAAGCGGCCGGAGGGAAAATAATACAGGCCGGAGAATAATATTCGGGAATAATATGAATGAGAGTATAAAAATGAACGGGGTAGTCAGCGATATGAAAAATGTACTGTTTGTATGTACCGGCAATACATGCAGAAGCCCGATGGCTGAAGCGCTTTTTAAAAGCATTGTTGAAGCCAAGGGCCTGGACAATAAATATACATGCTCGTCGGCGGGAGTTTATGCCTTCGAAGGCGATGGTGCAAGCTTTGAGGCCATAGAGGCGATGAGAAAATACGGGCTTGACATTTCAGGGCATTACGCCCGCGTTCTGGATATTGACATGATCAGGGATGCCTATGTTGTCTTGACGATGACAAGGGACCACAAGCGAATGATCCTTGACGTGTACCCTGAAGCGGCCGACAAGGTCTTCACGCTGAAGGAATATGCCGGTTATTCCAAAAATGACTGGGATATATCCGATCCTTTCGGATACGGCGTGGAGGTATATGAGGACTGTGCCGAGGAGATTGAAACGGCGCTTCTTAGAATACTGGACAAACTTTGATGCAAATTCATGCGTACTGTGTCTGCAATTGTTGCACAATTTATCTTATTGTTATAAAATGAACTATGGAACGTGGCAAGCCGAAGTTCCGTACGAAAAAACAGGGCTTTGTGTGAAAAAGGGGAGACTTATTTTTTATGATCGCGATTGGAAGCGACCATGGCGGATACGAACTGAAAGAAGCCATAAAAGGTTATCTGGACAGTGAAAAAATACCTTACAGGGATTATGGCACCTACAGTACCGAAGCGGTGGACTATTCTGATATAGGTGTTGTGGTCGCAAAGGCTGTAGCGTCGGGTGAATGTGATTTGGGCATCGTGATATGCGGAACAGGCATCGGCATATCCATTGCGGCAAACAAGGTGCCCGGAATCAGAGCGGCTTTGTGTACCGACACATATATGGCGCGAATGGCCAGAGAACACAACAATGCCAATGTATTGGCCCTTGGGGGCCGTGTTCTTGGCATCGGTCTTGCACTTGACATAGTTAAAACCTTTATGGAAACTCCTTTCTCCCATGAGGCTCGGCATCAGAGAAGAATTGATAAAATTAACGCTATTGAAGAAGAATATAAGGAGTAAGTGGAATGTCTGTTACAGGCATTCCATTTTTTAAGGTCTCTGAATATGAAAAAAAACTAAAGAAAGTAGGAAAGGCAGGTTTATTATGCAGAATATGGACAATGTTTTTATATTTGATCATCCCCTTATCCAGCACAAAGTCTCATTACTGAGGGACAAGAATACAAGTTCGAAGGAATTCAGGGAATTGGTTTCGGAAGTTGCGGTTTTAATGGGTTACGAAGTTACAAGGGACCTTCCGCTGATGGACATTGAAGTGGAAACTCCTTTGGCCGTCGCAAAAACCAAGGTTATAGCGGGAAAGAAGCTGGCCGTGGTACCCATTCTCAGGGCCGGGCTCGGAATGGCAGACGGCTTTTTGAAACTTGTTCCGATGGCACGTGTGGGTCATATAGGGATTTACAGGGACCATGAGACGCTGGAACCGATAGAATACTACTGCAAACTCCCGTCGGATATTGACGAACGGGACGTGGTGCTTGTGGATCCGATGCTTGCCACCGGAGGCTCGGCCAGCGGAGCAGTGAATTTCCTGAAAAAGAGGAACGTAAAAAACATAAAATTCATGTGCCTGATTGCGTCCCAGGAAGGAATACGAAGACTTCACAATGATCACCCGGATGTAGCCATTTACTGTGCTGCCGTGGACGAAAAGTTAAACGAACACGGTTATATCGTTCCCGGTTTGGGTGACGCCGGAGACAGGCTTTTCGGAACAAAGTAAGGAAAAACAGGCAAAAGGCAGCGGAAAGGCTCAGGGGTGAAATGTGTGAGACCGTCGTGGGATGAGTATTTCATGGACATTGTCGAGCTGGTGAAAAAACGTTCCACCTGCTTGCGCCGTCAGGTGGGAGCACTGATTGTCAAAGACAAGAGGATTCTTGCAACGGGATATAACGGCGCGCCGGTAGGATGCAAACACTGCGCGGAAGTGGGCTGTCTCAGGGACAAGCTCGGCATTCCGTCGGGGCAGCGGCATGAAATATGCCGGGCTGCCCACGCGGAACAAAACGCGATTGTCCAGGCGGCATATTCGGGAACCAGTGTCAACGGCGGTACGATGTATGTAACAACTCAGCCATGTGTTCTGTGTGCCAAGCTTATAATCAATGCCGGTATAAAGAAAATAGTATTCAAGGGCGATTATCCCGACAGCCTTGCAATGGAGTTATTACAGGAGGCCGGGGTCAGAGTGGTGCGGTACGAAGGCCCGGGTGACAGCCGTGTAATTAAGGCTTAACATATATTTAAATAAAATGAAAAAATCCTGCGGTTTATAATGATATAATATGAATGATTTCAAAAATGTTCAGTATAAAAAATGATTTTTTGACACTCACGGAACATTCGGCGGGGTTATACTGTCTTATATGATGGGAAAAATATTTTTGGCAATTGTTTTATACAAAAGAGGTGTCGAAATATAAATGGTGGAGTATGAATACATTATACCTTTTGCGATAGCTCTGATTGTTTCGTTTTTTACCTGCCCCATAGCAAAAAAGATAGCAGTGCGCCTTAATGCGATTGATGTTCCGAAGGACGACAGAAGAATGCATAAAAAGCCCACTGCCCTTATGGGCGGCCTTGCCGTGATCGCTGGCTTTCTGGTTTCGGTTTTCTATGAGTTCCTGGTGTATCAGCCCGATGAACTCATTAAATGGCTCAGTGATATTTCGCCGATGAAATTGATAGGCTTTTTTGTCGCGCTGATAATTATCGTAGCCATGGGCATCATAGACGACATACATCCGCTGTCGGCTAAGGTTAAATTCCCGGTACAGCTTGTCGCTGCCGCGATTGTGGTTTTTACCGGAACAAAGATTAAGTATTTTACGATTTCGGTCAAGGATATAAAATACGTGAGCATTGATGAGACGATATCTGTGATTTTGTCAATTTTCTGGATTGTCGGAATCACAAATGCAATAAATTTAATTGACGGGCTGGACGGGCTTGCGGCGGGTGTTACCGGAATTGCTTCACTGTCGCTTTTCGTTGTTGCGGTCATGATGGCCCCCGATATTCACGCCGTTTTTGCGGTGTTGTATGTAGCGCTGGCAGGCGCCGTTATGGGTTTTCTGCCGTATAATTTCAATCCGGCAAAGATATTCATAGGTTCCACCGGCGCTTATTTCCTGGGTTTTATTATGTCGGTCATATCCATTGAAGGTGCGACGAAGGCATATACCGCACTGACGATGGTTGTTTCGCTTATTGCTTTGGGACTTCCGATATTTGACACGGCTTTTGCGATTATAAGAAGAGTTATTAACAGAAAGCCAATCGGACAGGCCGACAGGGGGCATATACATCACCGGCTGGTGGATATGGGAATTTCCCCGAAATACTCGGTTACGATACTGTATGTCGTAAGCGGCGCTTTGGGTCTTGTGTCCATACTTTTGGCCAATAAGGGCCTTCTTCCTGCAATTATCCTTGTGGTCATAATATCCGTTTTTGTGGTGGCCGGAGCAAGGTATTTGTCGGAGATTATCGGAGACAAGCAGAATGAGGAAATAACCGAAAGGATCCATGACGACGGTGAAGAAAAAAATAAGGCTCATGACCAGACACGAAAATATACCCACGAACAGGCAGAAAAACCTTAACGGAGTGTAAGTATGAGCAAACCTGTTATACTCACAATATTCGGAACAAGACCTGAGGCCATAAAGATGGCACCTCTTGTAAAGGCTATTGAGAATACGCAGGACCTCGTGTCAAAGGTGTGTGTAACCGCACAGCACAGGCAAATGCTGGATCAGGTGCTTGAAATCTTTAACATAAACCCCGATTACGATTTAAACATAATGAAAGAGGGACAGACACTGTCGGGTATTACAAACCTTGTGCTTGACGGTGTGGAAAAGGTGCTTAAGGAATTAAAGCCCGACATGGTCCTGGTTCATGGTGATACAACCACTACATTCGCTGCCGCGCTGGCATCCTTTTACTGCAAAATACCCGTCGGACACGTTGAAGCGGGGCTGAGAACCTTTGACAAATATTTTCCCTTCCCTGAAGAAATGAACAGGAAACTGACAGGATGCATTGCGGACATCCATTTTTCACCCACAAGAAATAATTTCAACAACCTGGTAAGGGAGGGAGTAAACCCTGAAAACATATACATTACCGGGAATACCGCAATAGATGCGTTAAAATCCACTGTTTCGGACAATTACGAGTTTGAAAATGAATTTTTAAGAAAAGTGGATTTCCGGAACAAAAGGGTGATAACCGTAACGGCGCACAGGAGGGAAAACCTCGGACAGCCGCTTAAAAACATATGCCATGCGTTAAAGGAAATAGTTCGGAAATACGAAGGCGATGTTGAAATAGTCTATCCCGTGCACTTGAATCCCCAGGTGCAGGGCCCTGTAAGGGAAATTCTCGGTGAAGTGCCCGGTGTTCATTTAATAGATCCAGTCCAGGTTCTTGACATGCACAACCTTTTGTCGAGGTCATATCTTGTGCTGACAGACTCCGGCGGGCTTCAGGAGGAAGCGCCGTCATTGGGTAAGCCGGTACTTGTATTGCGGAATGAAACAGAACGTCCCGAGGCGGTGGAAGCCGGGACGGTTAAAGTGGTGGGTACCGAAAAGGAAAATATAATAGAAGAAGCTTCAAGGCTGCTTGAAGACGAAAACGAATACCGCAGAATGGCCCACAGTGTTAATCCCTACGGCGACGGACATGCTTCCGAAAGGATTGTGGGTGCCGTCCGGTACTGGTTTGGGCTTACCGATAAAAAACCCGAACCGTTCATTTAATTTCAATTCTTCTTCCGTGGGAAGTTTTGCTGTCGGATTTCGGGATTATAATGGTCAGTATTCCGTCCCTGTATTCGGCAACCGCCTTGTCGGGCTGAACTTCGCACGGAAGAGGAAGGATTCTTGAAAACCTGCCGTAAAACTGTTCTGAACGGTAAATTTCTTCGTTGTTCGCAGTTTTAACCCTCCTTTTATGCCCGGAAAGCTTAACATATGTGTTTTCAACTATTATTTCCATATCGTCTTTTGAAATTCCGGGAACTTCGGATTTGATTATGATTGTTTTGTCTGTCTGATAAATGTCGGTTCTTGGGGTCACATACCGGTTCAGAATATAACCCGGGAAATTGCCGGCAAAATCATTGAATTCACATACCGGTTCATCTGTTTTGCGAAACGCCTCCAAATCCATAAAACTCATTTGAAAACCCCCAATAAATTAAATTTTGGCTGCAAATACTATCAGCTATATACAGCGTTTAAATAATAAATATGCGTTAATTTATTTTTTTAGAAACAGAATAACATTTGATTCTTATCACTAATTTTGATAAAATATAAGCAAACATATGTTCGGGTGATTCTGTTGAATTTGATGGAAAAACTTAGAATACTGGCTGATTCTGCGAAATACGACGTATCGTGTGCGTCAAGCGGAAGCGGAAGAAAGAATACGCCCGGTGGCATAGGAAATGCGTATATGGCTGGTATATGCCATTCATGGGCCGATGACGGCAGGTGCATTTCCCTTTTGAAGGTTTTGTTTTCAAATGCATGCGTTTACGACTGTGCATACTGCATTAACCGTGTTACAAACAATATTCCGCGGGCCACGTTTACCCCTGAGGAATTGGCCGAGCTGACAATACAGTTTTACCGCAGAAATTACATAGAGGGCCTGTTTTTAAGTTCTGCGGTTCTGAAATCGCCCGATTATACAATGGAATTGCTGATTAAAACCCTTAAGCTTTTAAGGGTTAATTACAGGTTTAACGGATACATACATGTAAAGGTCATTCCGGGTGCCGATCCCGTGCTCATTGACCAGGCCGGGCTGTATGCAGACCGCGTGAGCGTCAATATTGAGCTCCCTACAAGAAAAAGCCTGCAAATGCTTGCGCCCCATAAACAGCATGAACATATAATAACGCCGATGTCTTACATTCATCAGAGGATTCTTGAGTTCAATGAGGATAAAAGAAAAATCCGCCATACTCCCGTATTTGCCCCCGCAGGGCAGTCGACGCAGATGATTATAGGCGCAACGCCTGAATCCGACGCCCAGATTTTGCGCCTGGCCGAATATCTTTACCGGAATTTCGGGCTGAAACGCGTTTATTATTCGGCGTATGTGCCTGTAAACCAGCATCCCAACCTGCCGGCGATATATACCGAGCCTCCGCTGCTGCGCGAGCACAGAATTTATCAAGCCGACTGGCTTTTGAGATATTACGGTTTTCAGGCCAGTGAGCTTGTTGACGAATTTCATCAGAATCTTGATCTGGATGTGGATCCAAAGTGCGGCTGGGCACTGAGAAACCTTCACCTTTTCCCGGTGGAAATAAATAAGGCGCCATATGAAATGCTGCTGAGAGTGCCGGGGATAGGTGTGAAATCGGCGTTGAAAATCGTAAAGGCAAGGCGGCTTGGAAGTATATCCTATGACGACCTGAAAAGGTTCAGAGTGGTTTTAAAGCGTGCCAAGTATTTTATTACATGCAAGGGGAAATATTACGGCAACGTGCCGTTTAAAAGCGAAAGCATAAGAAATTCCCTTGTCGAAACCGAGGACACAGTGCTATATGAACAGTTGAGGATGTTTTGACCGGGTTTTGCAAAAAATTTCTGATATTTATTAATGGTTCGTTGTAAAATTAAATGCAACAGTAAAATGAAATAAAAAATTGACAACCATAGTGAGAAATCATGTATGATTTAGGTGTCCAATCCAAACATACAGGAGGTTCTCAACTATGGCTGTACAATATAAGTCTACCACAACTGAGCATAAGTTTAAACACTTAAGTGTTTATGAAAGAGGGCAGATTGCAGCTCTTTTAAAAGAAGGAAAGAGTCAACGTTATATTGCTAATAAACTAGGTCGCTCGCCAAGTACAATTAGCCGTGAAATTAAAAGAGGGACAACAATGCAGATGAGAACTGATTTATCGACATACAAAGTATATTTTCCTGAAACAGGGCAGGCAGTTTATGAGAAAAATCGTATGAATTGCGGAGCAAAGCGTAAATTGGCTCAAGTTGAAGATTTTCTTAAGTTTGCAGAAGATAAGATACTACGCGAAAAATGGTCTCCAGATGCAGTTGTTGGTTTATGTAGGAGAGACCCCAAGTGGCAAAATTCTACTATTGTATGTACCAAAACACTGTATAATTATATAGACCTGGGACTCATAAAAGTACGAAATATAGATTTAAATCTTAAACTACGTTTAAAATCTAAAATAAAAAGGATACGTCAAAACAAACGGGTTGTAGGGAAAAGCATTGATCAAAGGCCGGAAGAAGTACAATCACGTCAAACCTTTGGGCATTGGGAAATTGATACGGTAACAGGCAAAAAGTCTAACGATTCAGTAATTTTAACCTTAACTGAACGAAAAACCCGCTACGAGTTATTGTTTCTTTTGGACGCAAAAGACAGTAATACTGTTAACGAGGCACTTTCAGAACTTAAGAATTGTTATGGTAAGGATGTTTCAAATGTATTTCGCACTATAACGGCAGACAATGGTTCTGAATTTAGTAGACTATCCGAAATGTTACAAGGGCTAGGAATTGAAGCTTATTTCACTCATCCTTATTCCTCATGGGAGAGAGGAACTAATGAACGTCATAATGGACTTATTAGGCGTTTTATTCCTAAAGGAAAGGCTATAAAAGATTTTTCTGAAGAAACGATAAAACGGATACAACAATGGTTAAACAGCCTTCCACGAAGGATATTAGGTTACAAAACACCTGAAGAATGTTTTAATGAAGAGATACATAACCTGGTAAACAAAAATATATCAGCAATAGTCTGAGCCCTTCATCCAAGATATTTTAAAGCTCATTTGAGGGTAGTCAAGGGTAAAGACTTTGTCTTATCTATCGATAACCCTTGACTACCCTCTGCACTCGCTCAAGATAGTAGTTAAGAAGGGCTAAAAGATGATGTTGTACTTTAACACCTAAAATTATGGATGATTTCCACTATAGGTGTTGCATTTAATATTGCAATTTACAGATATTTATTAATAAAAAAACTTTTAATAACGACTTGACAAGAAGCAAATAATTTTGTATACTGAAAAAGCCGCGAGACGATAGCGGATAGCGAAAGACGAAACGGGCGCATAGCTCAGCTGGGAGAGCACCTGCCTTACAAGCAGGGGGTCATAGGTTCGAGCCCTATTGTGCCCACCACATTGAAAATAAAGAGATTACATGGCCCGATAGTTCAGCCGGTTAGAACGCTAGCCTGTCACGCTAGAGGTCGAGGGTTCGAGTCCCTTTCGGGTCGCCATACGCCCAGATAGCTCAGTCGGTAGAGCAGGGGACTGAAAATCCCCGTGTCGGTGGTTCGATTCCGCCTCTGGGCACCAGAATAGAGGCGAACAACCTCTATACTGTGCGGGATTAACTCAGTGGTAGAGTGTCACCTTGCCAAGGTGAAAGTCGCGAGTTCGAATCTCGTATCCCGCTCCAGTAAAACAACAAAGAATATAGAGGGAATATATATTCTTTGTTGTATCTTATTTGGCGCCATAGCCAAGTGGTAAGGCAGAGGTCTGCAAAACCTTTATTCCCCAGTTCGAATCTGGGTGGCGCCTCCAGTACCCACAGAAGAAAAACTTCTGTGGGTTTTTTATTTGTGCTTGGCTGAATTATGTTAAGTATTAAGTCAGTAAGCCTTTCGGATTACGTAGTCAGGTAAAGGGTTTACGGACATGGAAATTCAGACAAAACGGCATCCAAAGCCGGTTTGTCTGGACTGTTACAGACTTATATCTTCTCTGTCGAAGCCCTTGTATGAGAACCGGGTGAACAGGGCTTCGGTTTCACAGTTTCTGCCGTTTCCTGTTGCGTATAAGGCGTAGAAAACGCCGGTAAAACCTAATTCATGGGCCTCTGTGGAAACATGGCGGGTCAGGCCTTTGCCAAGGTATATTTCGGCGCCGTTTACTACTGCATACACTCTGTATTCAAGTTTATCCGCAATGACCCGGATAGTTATTCTGTCAATATCGAGAGGCACACGTGCCGCCTCATGATTAATCTCACCTACAACCTTGCGGAAGAACAGATAATTTTCGTTGTTCACCCTGCTTATATAAACATCCATATGGGCGTCGCATTTGTAATAGATAGTGAATCCCGCTTCCTCATAATTGAGCTTGGGCGAAAATATCATGTCCACCTCAACCCGGTTGGAAAGATCCCGCTGCCTGATGCCAAGAAAAGCCGGATTTCCGATGTCTGACAAAGTGTAGGAATTTCCCCTCAGAATAAGGCCGTTGGGACCGGCTTCGCAGGCTCCTTCCTGCGGATTACGCAAATGAACCCAGTTGAAGTCAATTCCTGAAGTGAAGTCTGTTTCATAGTCGGTACTCAGCGTTTGGACGGCAGAGCCGGGGCCTTCCATGACAAGTTTAATGGCTTCGCCGTTATTTATAACAGGCCAGCCGTCACGCCATGACACGGGTGCCAGGAAAGTTTCGCGGCCCAGGTGGTGGAAATACTGATGTGTCTGGCGGTAACCCAAAAACACCGCCCACCAGTTTCCGTCATTGTCTTCGATTAAATCTGCGTGTCCGGTAGCCTGGATTATATCCCCTTTGCGATGTCGATGGGTCAGTATGGGATTAAAAGGGCACGGTTCGTATTTTCCGTAAAGCTCGCGGCTTCTTGCGATTGTAACCATATGGCCTAGTTCGGTTCCGCCTTCGGCAATCATCTGGTAGTACCAGCCGCCGATTTTATAGATATGAGGGCCTTCGGGGGCGCTTTCTCCCGTTCCGCCCCAAAGCGGGGTCGCAGGTCTTAAAAATTTGCCCGTTTTCAAATCAATGGGCGCACACAGAAAGCCTGCTCCGCTTACGCTTCTGTCTCTGGCGTTTGAAATAAAATGGGCGCTTCCGTCATCGTCAAAAAACAGCGACGGGTCGATGCCTCCCTGTTCAACCCAAATCGGATCCGACCATTCACCCGCGGGGTCTTTGGCAGTTACATAGAAATTGCCGCCTTTTGTAACATTTGTCGTAACCATATAAAACATATCATCATTGGGATTATAACGGATTGTGGGTGCATAAATGCCTTTTGAGCATGGGACGCCTTCCAGGTCCAGCTGACTTTTTCTGGTCAGGCAGTGACCGATCTGTTTCCAGTTAACCAAATCCTTTGAGTGGAAAATGGGTACACCGGGAAAAAATTCAAAGGAACTGGTTACCAGATAATAATCATCACCTTTTTTGCAGATACTGGGATCAGGATAAAAACCCGGTATGATAGGATTATGGTAACGCATATAATGCCCTCCGGTGTTATTTCATTTATATTGGCTGTTAATAAAATGATAGCAGAAGCAAATCAAAAGGATCAATAAAACCGATTTATTTCGTAAATTCTAAAAAGCCTTTGTCGGCGTTAATTTTTTAACGGAAAAAGACATATATGACCGTACCGGCACTGTTATTGCTGTTTTAATTTGTACTTAGGATTTATGTGCGGTAAAACAGTAAAATAATACAGACAAAGAAAGGCACAGGTTTTAAGCGGTTTATGGGATACAGAAACAGAAAGGTAAAAATTATTGTATTAACGGTGATAATTCTTTCGGTCTTTGCGAACTGGATTATTTGGGAAAATACGTCCATTGATGTTTCCAGAATAACCATATTCAGCGAAAGACTTCCTGAATCGTTTTTCCAATACAAAATTGCTCATGTGTCGGATCTTCACAATACCGAGTTCGGGAAAAACAATTCCAAATTACTGCGAAAAATTCGGGCAGAAAATCAGCCTTCTGCCCGTCAGGATAAACTGCAGGCCTGAACTTGTTATAGTGACATTGGAGAGAGCTAAGTAAAGTATTCGATTACCGCGTCCGGAAAGAGTGAATGAATTATCTCGCTTAATGTTTCATTCAGCATTCCGGCGTCTTCTTTCGGGTAAACATATTTGAATTTCCCGAATTTTCCCCACTTAAGCTCTCTTCTGGTATCGTCCATATCCAGCCTTGTATACGGAAACCGCTCAAGGCTCCTTTTCTTTGCGGGCTCGGTATAGCGATGCTGGATTAGTTCGAAAGTAAGATCATTCACTTTATGGTTTTTCAGTTTTTCCTGCAGCTTTTGAAGCATTGAGCGGTATTCCCGTTCCCAGTTCTCGTAAATCATTATGGGGGCGATAACAAACCCCAGCGGATAACCCGCGTCGGCGAGTTTTACGGCGGCCTCAAGCCTTTCTTCGAAAGTACTGGTTCTGTGTTCGAACTGCCTGATTATATATTCGGTGTTTATACTTACCCTGAAACGGGTATGGCCGCCATGATTTTTGCCGGTGATTAAATCCATGTTATTAAATTTCGTTACAACACGGAGTCTTCCGTTTTGAAGCTTGCTGAAAAATTCTATCGTTTCGCCAAGGCTCCCGGTGATATGTTCCACGGCAAGCGGATCGCCGTTGCTTGCGGCCTCAAAGGTCACAATTTGTCCGGGAGTTTCCGGAATATAGCCGGCTACCGTGTCCCATATCTCGTCAAGGTTAACAAATACTTTCAGGTAAGGTTTATATGAATAATTTGTTTGCAGGTAACAGTATTCGCAGCTTCCCGGGCAATTGCTTACCAGCTTGAAGGAGTAATCGGCAGAAGGCTTGCAGACGTCAAGTTTTTTTTCACGGTTTACCGACACCGCGAGTATGGTCTTTGAACGGGCATACCGCTGTTTTTCGGTCAGACCTGAAAGATTGCGGGTAAAGGCTGAAAGAGAAGCCTTGACAATTTCCACGGGTTTTGTCATAAAAAATTTATAAATTTTTTCACCAAGCGGGTACTGCAGTGAACCGGGTTCAAATACAACCGTTTCAGGCATGAACAAATGCACTTCGATCACCTGCTGATTTTGTGTTATTTAGTTTTTTCCTGAAGGGCAGGTTCTATTCATTGCTCTGATGTCGGAATGAAATAAGGCGAGATCATTGAAGAAGGTTTTTAAGGAAAGCTGATGTCAGAAAGCAGAAACCATTTTCGCAATTAACAGGACACTATATTTAGGATTATAATCGCGTGGCATTTGAGTGTTATTCCAAGACCGGGAACGGATAAATATATAATTAAACAAAAAAGAAATGGGGTTAAAACTATGAACGAATACGTTGCGGATAAAACCCGGTATGAAAAAATGAAATACAACCGCTGCGGAAAAAGCGGATTGCTTCTGCCCGCCTTATCTCTGGGACTGTGGCATAATTTCGGAGACTCATCCCCGTTTGAAAATCAGAGGGAAATGGTGAGATACGCCTTTGATCTGGGAATAACCCATTTTGATTTGGCAAACAATTATGGTCCGCCGCCTGGAAGCGCGGAAGAAAATTTCGGCAGAATTCTTAAGAAAGATTTCAGGCCTTACCGGGACGAACTTATTATATCCACAAAAGCAGGATATTACATGTGGGAGGGCCCGTACGGAGACTGGGGCTCAAAGAAATACCTCATTGCAAGCCTTGATCAGAGCCTGAAAAGAATGGGGCTGGAATACGTGGACATTTTCTATCATCACAGGTATGATCCGAATACTCCGCTGGAAGAGACTATGGAGGCGCTGGCACAGGCCGTAAGGCAAGGAAAGGCGCTGTATGTGGGTGTGTCCAATTATGGGCCTGAAGAAACAAGAAAAGCTTCCCGGATTATAAAACAGATGGGAGTCAAGTTGCTTGTAAACCAGCCGCGGTATTCCATGCTGGAGAGACGGATAGAAGACGGCCTGCAACAGGTGCTGGAAGAAGAGGGTATTGGGACTGTGGTTTATTCGCCGCTTGCCCAGGGGCTTCTGACATCCAGATACCTGGACGGCATTCCCGAAGATTCCCGTGCAATGAAATCAATATTTTTGAAGAAGGAAAATATTACAGAGGAACTGCTGAGCAAAATCAGAAAACTGAATGAGATTGCAAAACGCCGTGGTCAGTCTATGGCACAGATGGCATTAAGCTGGGTGCTGAGAAATGGAAAAGTAACTTCGGCAATTATAGGCGCAAGCCGCAAGGAGCAGATAGCCGACAATGTCAGGGCACTGGACAATCTGAATTTTACAGCCGAAGAGCTGCAGGAAATAGATGACATTCTGAATTTATGAGCGTTAAATGCCCGCTTCCTTTGTACGAAAAAGAAAGCGGGCAATTTAATACTCTTCATGCACAAGATTTGGAACATTTCAGTTAAACATGTCAAAATGGCTTATACCGACTATAGTTTTCTCTTTATAAAGTCCATTATTTCATCAATAAGCTCGCAGCTCCAGAAAGAACCCTCGTGAGATGCGTTCTCGACACGTATAAGTTCTGCGTCATAGCCGTTTTCAATAAGAGCGTTGTACATGTTTTCGCTTTCCGAATACGGAACAACGGCGTCGGCATCACCGTGAACCAGAAGAATGGGGGGATAGTTCCTGTTATTTTCAAGAATGAGCAGCGGACTTATTTCTTTAAGCAAATCCATGTGCTTTGTAACATTGCCTCCTACAAGGCCGTTAATAAGAGCGGGATCCAATGTGTCCTTCACCTTTTCAAAAAGCCCTACCAGGTTGGTCGGGCCGAAGCAGTCGACCGCAACCGAAACACTGTCAGAGAATTCACGGTATTCATCGGTTTTGTATTTTGGATCGTCCCCCGTCAGTGCGACAAGCAGCGCGGTATTGCCTCCCGAAGACGTGCCCCAGAAACAAACGCGTTCGGGATCGATATGGTATTCTTCTGCGTTTTTTCTCAAAAATCTAATTGCGGTTTTGGCATCCTGCAGAAATGCCGGCGCGGGATGGCCTTCCATGAAATTGCGGTGGGTTATTGTGGCTACGACATAACCTTTTCTTGCAATAGTCGCAAGCTGAGGCAACTGGTAATAAACATCGGGGAAAGTCCAGGCACTGCCTTGCAGGAATACAATGAGCGGCCATTTTTTAGTGTTTGTCTCGTAAGTTTGTTCATTTACCCAGGGAACTATTATCTGCATTTTCAGTTCAACACCCGAAACTTTTGAAAAGACGACATCGGGAACAAGCTTTGCCATTCCGCTGAGACTTGGATTGCTTTTAAATGTTTTTACATTAATTTCTGGCATAAATCTTCCTCCCCCGGAAAGGATTCAAAAAATCTAAAATGCGTAATTTTTGAAGGTTTCAAGTTTATTATATTACATAAAAAATTTATAAACAACATACATGTTTACCATAAGACTCCAGACAAAATTATTATTTTTTCATTTAAAAACCGACAATGCTTTAAATTTAACAAATAATGATCTATATTGTTAAATAAGCCGGGTAATAGTATTGAGGGAGTGAATTTTATGGATAGATTGAATTTAACGATGTTAACCGATTTTTATGAGCTTACAATGGCAAACGGCTACTTTAAAAACGGTTTGGCCGATAAAATAGTGTATTTCGACATGTTTTTCCGCAAAGTGCCCGATAACGGCGGATATGCAATAATGGCCGGAGTGGAGCAGCTTATTGAGTATATCAATAATTTGAAATTCACCGACGAGGACATAAATTACCTCAGAAGCAAAAAAATATTCAGCGAGGAGTTTCTGGACTATCTGAAAAATTTTAAGTTTACATGCGATATATGGGCCATACCCGAAGGAACGCCCATATTCCCGAATGAGCCGGTTGTTACCGTAAGGGGACCGGTTATCCAGGCACAGTTTATTGAAACAATGGTTCTGCTGACCATAAACCATCAGAGCCTTATAGCCACGAAGGCAAACAGGATAGTCAGGGCGGCTCAGGGACGCAGCGTGATGGAGTTTGGCTCAAGGCGGGCTCAAGGGTATGACGGGGCGATATACGGCGCACGGGCGGCATATATCGGCGGGTGTGTGGGAACGGCATGTACCATTGCCGAAAGGGAATTTGGAATACCCGCGATGGGAACAATGGCTCACAGCTGGGTTCAGATGTTCCCGAACGAACTGGAAGCTTTCCGCGCCTACGCGAATATGTACCCCGACAACTGCATTTTGCTGGTGGATACCTATGACGTTTTAAGGTCGGGAGTGCCAAACGCGATAAAAGTATTTAACGAGGTTCTGCTTCCAAAAGGATATAGACCGAAGGGAATAAGAATAGACAGCGGTGATATCACGTATCTGTCGAAACAGGCACGCAGGATGCTTGATGAGGCGGGTTTCCCCGACTGCAAGATAGTTGCGTCGAACTCGCTGGATGAATACAGAATACGGGATATACTTGTCCAGGGTGCTAAAGTGGACATTTTCGGCGTAGGGGAAAGGCTTATCACGTCAAGCTCGGAGCCTGTCTTCGGCGGGGTATACAAGCTTGTTGCCATTGAGGAGAACGGCAGGATTATACCTAAGATAAAAATAAGCGAGAATGTTGAAAAGATAACCAATCCGGGGTTTAAAAAAGTATGGAGGTTTTACGACAAAGAATCCGGAAAAGCAGTTGCCGACCTGTTAACCCTTCCCGATGAGGTAATAAATGAAAATGAACCGTATGAACTGTTCGACCCTGAGTTTACATGGAAAAGGAAGATCGTTACCAATTTCAGCGTCAGGGACCTTCAGGTTAAGATTTTCGACAAAGGAAAATGCGTGTATAAAAGCCCGACGCTCAAGGAGATTCGGGACTATTGCCTTGCTCAGACCGAAACGCTGTGGGACGAGGTAACGAGGTTCGACAACCCTCACAGATACTATGTTGACCTCTCGAAACCGCTGTGGGATATAAAAGACAAAATGTTAAAGGAATATTCGTATATCAGAAACAAAAATATTGCAAAATAACCCTTGTATGGCGAGTTAATGAGTGTTAACATATATTTTATATTATACAGAAAAAACGGCAATTTTGGTTTAGCGGATGATGCGTATGGTTTCCTCTAAATCCTTGCCTATAGTTGGTGAAAAAATGAAATTTTTCAACTCAACTCAAAAGAACATGGATATTGAGACGGTGGCCAAAATGATCAGGAATTTCATTGCCCAAAACCCGAATCAGCGCTATCGTCTTGCCGTCGGAACCGATTCGCAGGTTAGAGGAAATTATACATGTTTTGCTACCGGTATTCATATTCACAGAATTGGGCAGGGTGCCTGGTGCTGTGTTGCGAAAAAGGTGGAAAACAGGAGATATACCAATCTCAGGGAGAAAATTTCAAGGGAAACGGTAATAACCTATGAAATTTTATCCATACTGCATGATTTGTTATTCGATACCCTGTGTGAATTTACTGAGAATTACAAGAACTTTGACTGTAAAATGGAGGCGCATATAGACATTGGTACAAAGGGTGAAACCAGGAAACTTATAAGGGAAATGATAGGGTATTTCGAAGGTATGGGTGTTGACACAAAAATCAAGCCTGATGCCTTTGTTGCCAGCAGCTATGCCAACAGATGCAGCAAAAACTTTAAAGTGGAGCACAGGGAAGCGGTCTGAAACAGTCATGAATACCACAGCGGGGATTTTATAAATCCCCGCTTTTTCAGCGCCCAAAAGCACAGCTTAATCATTTTGTGGTACTTTTCCGGTTACAATTACATTGTATAAAACATCATCCCTAAGTGGTTCTGAAAGGCCTGTAAGACCTTCCAGAAGACGGGAAGGGGTAATATCTTCCTTCCTGCATTTTTTAAAGTACACTTCACTGTAACCGTCAACTATCTTGGTATAGTCCTCAAAAAACTGTATGTATTGAAAATTGCCGGTTTTACTGAATTCCTCAATAATCCACTTGTAAAATTCATTCAGCGGTAATTTTCTGCAGTCGTATGGATTTTTAGCGTTCAGTATAAAGTCCGGGGATGAAATATAAATTGCCGCTGGATTAAATGAGTAAAATTTTAAACCGTTCCCTGCATCATTCACAAATTTTGTCACATCGGACAAACTGTAATGTTCATCATGTGCTTTTCTGATTACTTCGTCAGGTAAAGATTTTTTGGATATAAAATAAGAAAAAAACCCATTAAAAATCCTCCTATTTTCTTGTATATAATATAAAATATTCCATACATGTATAATATTATATTTAAATCCAAACTGACCAGCAAGAGGATGACTTGTTTGGGCTAATAATTAGAGCCTGAAGAAACCATGTAATTCCATTTTATTCCCGTTGATATCCACACATGATGATAATGCGGCTTATTTCAAATCTGTCCGTCGGAAATATAAGCCGTATGAAAAATCGGTAAAGGCTTTGATTAAAAGATTTTCTTTTTGTATAATTGAATAAAGAAATCAAAATTAGTTCCAATCGGAATAATCCGCAGCAAACTCGGAATTGATTGCGGTTCGTGTCAGCCGGAAAGAATGTGTAGAAGATGCCGCGGAGGCCGGGAAAATATGTTAAAGCCTTTGAAAACCATAATTTTCTGAAAGACAGGAGAGGAGATTAATTGGATAATAAAGTCTGGTCACAGATAAAACGGGCTTTGAGGATTACGGTGGACTATTTTGTCGCCCTAATCATTTTCGGAGTTTTTTCATCAATAGTGTTTTCATTGTTTAAAGAAAATTTTGAGACGGGAATTACAATCTTTTCGGTTATTGTCTTTCTTCTGATGACGGCGATGATGTACAGCGATATGCGGGATACCGCTTTCAGGGAAAAACGCCCGCAGTACAACATTAATCCACCGCCGTATAAGGGATTTAAATATGGTTTTATAGCGGTATTGCCTATACTTCTTATACAGCTTGTTTATTATCTGGTTAATGTACCTGCCGAATTAACCACGTTTAAAAGGCGGATGCTGCAGGCGTTTACGGCTCCGTTGTACTGGCTTGCAAAGCTTATATCCCATGACGAATGGTCTTATCATGTGGTGCTTTTGATTATTCCCGTTATTGCGGGACTTGGATATTTGGCCGGATTTCACAACTTCTATATTACTAAAAAACTGAAAATATTTGAAAAATTAAAGAAACAGCCGCAGAATGCCAAAAAGGATGTAAAAGCCCGGTACAGAAAATAATATCTGAAATATTAAGTATATGGCCAACCCCTCCTTGAATATGTTATTACAGATGAAACAAAGGACGGGGTGTATTTATGATCGTACTCGTTAAAAAAAGCAATGTAACGCTCGTTATACTTATTTTCCTTTTGTCAATTGCCCTTTATTGCCTTAACCTCGGCGGTGATGTGGAAGCGACCCCGGCATCATCAATTTCGAGCCTTGGCACTGTTATAGTTGATGCGGGACACGGCGGTGAAGATCCAGGAAAGGTAAGCAGTTATTCAGGCGCAAAGGAGAAAGACATTAATCTGGCAATTGCAAAATTCCTCGCGGAGGAATTAAAATCGGCGGGATACCAGGTAATAATGACCAGGGAAGAAGATAAACTGGTTTACAGTGAGGGTACTACCGATATCACCGAAAAAAGAAGGCAGGATTTGACCCGAAGAAAGGAGATAATGGACAACGGCGGTGCGGATATAGTTGTAAGTATTCATTTAAACGATTTCAGCGACAGTAAATATTACGGCGCCCAGGTTTTCTATCCGCCCAATTCGGCCGAAAGTGAAAAGCTTGCGGTGTGTATTCAGAAGGTATTAAGGGAAGACGTCGATCCTACCAACAAACGGGAGGCACTGGTAAAAACCACTCCAATCATGATACTGCGCAATCTTAAAACCCCTACGGTAATTGTGGAATGCGGATTTCTGTCCAATGAGCAGGAAGAACAGAAATTAAGGACCGAAAGTTATCAGAAAAAGCTGGCGAAAGCCATTAAAAAAGGAATTGACAATTATTTTGCACAGCGCAATAAGGTAAATGACGCCCAGTAAATCCACTAAATACTCCGGATATTGCCATCGAAATTCTGATATCATAAAAAATACAGGGATGCGGATGACGCATCCCTGTACCGTTATTTCGCAAAATTGTGTTTTCCGATTGACAGCATTACAGGCCTTGACCATATCCATTTACTGGTTGCGGTACTGGGATTGTAATAATATAAACATCCGTATGTGGGATCCCAGCCGTTCATTGCGTCACGGGCGGCTCTGTATGACTGGGCGTTGGGTTCAAGGTTTATTTGCCCGTCTCTAACCGCATCAAAAGCACCCGGCTGGTATATGACCCCCGCTATTGTATTCGGAAACCTGCTGTCTTTTACACGGTTCAGAACCACTGCCGCAACCGCTACCTGACCTATATACGGTTCACCTCTTGCTTCGCCGTGCACAAGATGGGCGAGAAGATCCAGGTCCCTGTCGGTTACCGAATGTTTCGTGCCTGTGGGGAGCCCTAACGCCGACAGAGTTTCGGGACCTACCACTCCGTCGACTTTAAGTCCGTTTTTATACTGAAAATATCTCACCGCTTTATAGGTTTGATATCCGAAAATACCGTCAATTTCACCGTTATAGTATCCCCATTGTTTTAACTTTTTCTGTATGTTGACAACCTCGGTCCCCCGTGAGCCGTAATATGAAAGAACGGCATGGCTGTATCCGAAAAAGTCCCTTGCCACGTCGGACAGGACGGGGTATAAAAGGGCCGCGGCAATGACAAGCGCAAAAACAATCCTTAATATTTTTCCCTTTCGCATATTCTCCCTCATTTCAGGTTTTTTTCCGCTGGCATGAATTTAACCGAATTCTCTTTTCAGTAAAATTGTGCGCACTAAAAGGGAAAACTATTCTTTACGTATGTATGCAATGAATGGAAATATAAAGGCAAATCCGCTTCTTATGGCTCAGTAAAGCAAGAAGCGGGCAAAATTTTTCAACCGCTAAACAGGCACCTTAAAAGGGAAAAAGTTTGTCAAGACCTGCAAGGAAGATAAAAATCAAAAGGGCGAGAAGAAAATTGTCGCAGTCATCATCTGACGCAATCAGGATGATAAGTCCCAGCAGCAGAACATCGTCCAGCTGTATTTTTTTCAGCAGGCCTTTTATATCGGGAAGATTGCCGTGGTAGTCATCGGACACCGAAGGTACCTGCGGGTATTTTATATTATCCTTTTCGGTAGGTAACGGAATGTTTAACAGTTCACTGCTTCCGGACATTACAACAACCTCCCGCCATTGTTTGTAAAATTCCTTATTATGCCTGCAATTTTAAGGATATTCAGGCATGTGGCACAGCGTTCCCTCCTTACGGGATTTAGAAACGGCTGTATTGAATTAAGAAGGTTAATCCTGGAATCCTCTATACTGTTAACCTGATTTAATAAGTTCTGTATTCTTCTGATCCAGTCGGTATCGCGAAGCATCAGTTGCCCTGCATTCCCCGTATTTTCCGCCGCGTTGCCGGCATAATCCCCGTCATATGACGCCGGGGCATAGTCCTGAGACCGGTTAAGGGAGCTGAACAGCTGGCGTATACCTTCCTGAGCGTCCGGATTGTTAAGCATATCGGTTATTTGCCTTATTTTGTCGTCCATGCTCTGCCCCATGAACATTTACCCCCTTTACAGAACAATCGGTAAAAAATTGGTTTAACGCAGAAGTTCCCGTAGTTTCCTGATTACCTTTTCGCCATCACGGCCCAGAACCTGATATATCTTTTGAATGTCTGCCTCCGTAATCCTGTTTCTGTATTCACTTATATTAATCCCAAGTTCCCTTAAACGGTTTTTATCGTATTCGTCAAGCTTTTTCAGGGCCTCGTCGATATTTACGCTCTGTAGCTTTTTTCTAAGTTCAGCGGCGCTCTCGTTGCGCAGCATTTCAATCCCTTTCTCTATTTTTTTTCTGGTTATCTGGCCGTGTAGGTAGTTTGAGAAATCATTCATTATATCACCTCGGTTGAATGTTACAGTGTCATTTTATGCCTTGGGGCTTGTTCTTGTGACTTATAAACTGTAAAATACCAGAAAGGAGGTGAGACGTAATGATATATGATGCAATTATTATAGGCGACGGCCCTGCGGGTATTTCGGCCGCACTGTATACGGTACGCGCAAATATTAAAACACTGGTTCTTGGTTTGGGAGACAGTGTTCTGAGAAAAGCCTCAAAAATCGAGAATTATTACGGTTTTTCCGAGCCTGTTTCGGGAGAGTGGATTATCAGCGAAGGTGAAAAGCAGTTAAAACGCCTTGGGGGAGAAATTCTTAAAGAAGAAGTTATAGGTATTGAAAAGGAAGACAATTTCCATGTAAAAACCGTCAACAATACTTACACGGCACGCACCGTGCTGATTGCAACCGGCCAGAAACAGGCTAATATAAAAATACGCAACCTGAAAAAGTTTGAAGGCAGGGGGATAAGCTACTGCACCACCTGTGACGGCTTCTTTTACCGCGGAAAAAAGGTCGGGGTTCTTGGGTTCAAAGATTTTGCGCTGCATGAAGCAAACGAGCTGCTTAATTTCACGAAAAACGTAACGGTTTTTACAAACGGTGAAAAAACCGAGTTCACCGAAACCTCCATGCTGGACAAATTTGAAATAAACGAAAAGCCGATTGCAGCCTTTGAAGGCGGCGAAGTGCTTGAAAAAATAGTATTTGAGGATGGATCGGAATTTCCCCTTGACGGGATGTTTATAGCCTATGGCACGGCATCCAGCGTGAATTTTGCGCTGAAAATGGGGATATTGACCAGGGAACAGTCAATAATTGTAAATGAGAGGCAGGAAACAAACATCCCGGGGCTTTTTGCGGCCGGAGACTGCACAGGAGTTTTTAAACAGATAGCCGTGGCTGTAGGCCAGGGAGCCATTGCGGGAAGAAGCATGATTGAATATGTGCGTTCTCAGAGGGAAAGCTGATTAATCCCGTGCGGTACAATTATTCATGCTCCATAAACTAATAAAAATTTGCTTTTCTCCGGAAGTATATTTGTCCGGTCAAAGGCATAGGTATATTTTAGACAAATCCGAAAAGGAGTTTATGGAGCATGAAAAAATTTCTCGCTATAACTTTGCCGCTGATTTTTCTTGTACTGTTCACCAGTTGCCTTAAATCCGACGACAAAGCGTTAAAACAGCTTGAAGAGGACGAATTACGCCCGGTAAGCAGTATTGTTTTAAGCGAGGAAGATGCACGAAGGCTGAATGAAAAGTTACCTGTAACACTTTATTTTTCGAATCAGGACGGAACCCGTCTTGTAAACGAAATACGCTATATAAATATGGAAGATGCAAAGCAGGGAACCGAACAGCTGGCTTCGGTACTGGTTAAGGAACTTGTTAAGGGGCCGTCGAGCAGTGAGTTGAAACCCACAATACCTGAAGGAGCTTCCCTCAGATCACCGGTTAAAATTGAGGGACGCACCGCCATTGTTGACATGACGAAGGAATTTGTGGACAATCATCCCGGCGGCAAGGAGGCTGAGGAAATCACGATATTTTCTATTGTTAATACACTTACCGAGCTTAAAGACATTGAAACGGTGAAGTTTTTGATAAACGGAAAGGAGCAGAAGGAATTCAAGGGTAATTTCCGGTTTGATAACGCATTTCCGAGAAATGAATCGTTAATTGACAGGAAACAAAGCTTTACGGTGCTTCCTGAGGATGACGGCCTTTTCCAGGACGAAGCTCAGGAAACGGGTGCAACCGAAACATATGACGAGGACATCCTTGAAGACTGATTTCAGGCAGCTTAACATGTTTCAGGCAGCTTAACATGCAGATTTTATTCAGTCGACCAAAAGTCTGCCCGTCTTGTAAAAGACGGGTAGTTTCATGTATAATCAAAGGAGCTTCTGTATCGCAGCATATTGCACAATGCGGTGCTTGATAGGTTTCATATAAGTGTCAAAGCCGATGGTACTATATATTTCCGGATTAGAAGGTGATTATTGTGAAAGAAAAAGTCAGGGTTATTGTCCTTTTCGGTGGCCAGTCATCCGAGCACGAAGTGTCGCGGGTTTCCGCCCAGTCAGTTCTTGAAAATCTCGATAAGGAAAAATTCGATATATTACCTGTGGGAATTACAAAAAACGGAGAATGGCTTCCTTATCATGGCGAATATAAATACATAGGGACAGGCGAATGGGAAGAACAGGCACGGCGGGAGTTCGGAAAAAACAAGGCCGGTTCTGAGACAACTTTCCCGTCTGTAAGGAAATTTATTGAGGAAATATGCGGCCGCCCGGTAGACATTGTTTTTCCCGTATTGCATGGTGTAAACGGTGAAGACGGAACAATTCAGGGGCTGCTTGAACTGGCCGGAATTCCTTATGTCGGCTGCAACGTTCTTTCGTCGGCGGTCGGAATGGACAAAGCGGTAAGCAAGGTCCTTTTTGAAAAGGCGGGTCTTAACCAGGCAAAGTATATTGTGGTGAAAAGGCCGGAGATTCACAGCAATATATCCGAAGTCCAGAAAAAGGTTGAAACTCTGATAGGATACCCGTGTTTTGTAAAGCCTTCAAACGCGGGTTCGTCGGTTGGCGTTTCAAAGGTAAAACATCCGGATGAGCTTCCCAAAGCCCTTGAGTATGCTGCGAATTATGACCGTAAAATCCTTGTAGAGGAATATATAGACGGCAGGGAAGTGGAATGTGCGGTCCTTGGGTTTGACGAGCCTGTTGCGTCGACCGTCGGAGAAATTATTCCTTGTAATGAGTTTTATGATTATGAAGCCAAATATATAAAATCCGATTCAAGGATTTGCATACCCGCCGACCTGGACAGGGAAATTGTGGAAAAAATCCGCGCCGATGCCGTGACGGCGTTTAAAGCGCTGGACTGCGCGATTCTTGCCCGGGTTGATTTCTTCGTGGAAAAACGCACACAGAAGGTAATTATTAACGAAATAAATACGATGCCCGGTTTTACAAGCATAAGCATGTATCCGAAGCTGTGGGAGGCGGTCGGTATAAGCTACAAAGAATTGCTGGAGAAACTGATCGAGCTTTCGTTACTGCGCTGTAAGGAGTATTATAGATCGTTTGAGAGGAGATTATAATGGATAACAGACCTATAGGAGTTTTTGATTCAGGGCTGGGCGGACTGACGGTGGTAAAGGAAATCATGAAGCAGCTTCCCAGTGAAAGCATTATTTATTTTGGTGATGACGGCAGGGCGCCATACGGTACAAAATCACGGGAAACTGTTATTCAGTACACGAAGCAGGATATGGCTTTTTTGCTGTCGATGGATGTTAAGCTTTTGGTTGCGGCGTGTAATACGATAAGCGCGGTGGCTCTTCCCGAACTAAGTACGACGGTTGGCGTGCCCGTTCTCGGGGTTATCGAATCGGGAGCAAAAAGCGCGCTAAAAAAAACTAAACACGGAAGAATAGGGGTAATAGCCACGCCGGCAACCATACAAAGCGGCGTTTATTACGAAGCCATCAAGAAAGTGAATCCCGGCGTGCAGATCTTTTCAAAGGCGTGCCCGCTGTTTGTAAATCTCGCGGAAGAAGGCTGGTGGGATAATGAAATTGCCCGGATGGTTGCCGAAGAATATCTGAAGGAACTGAAACAGGCACAGATAGACACTCTTGTATTGGGATGCACTCATTATCCGCTGCTTGCCGATACAATACGAAAAGTCATGGGTGATGATGTGGTTCTTGTAAGTTCGGCTGAAGAACTGGCGGTTGCTCTGAAGGAAACTTTACGTAAAGAGAATCTTGAAAGCCGGAATGAAACTGCCACATACCGGTATTATACAAGTGACAGCGTGGAAAAGTTCAAAAAACTTGGTAAAATGATACTCGGACAGGAGATTGCCAATATTGAACGGGTGGATTTGGAAAATTATTAAATAAAACTTGTAAAATTTATGGTAAATATGATATAGAAATATTAAGTTATTAAGTATGTGAAAGAGGGAAAAACGTTGAAGAAAGACGTAATGATTACAGTTAACAGCGTGCAGGAGCATCCGGACAAGGAAGCAGATGTTTTCAATTTTGTTACCGAAGGCGTTTATTACAAGGAAGGAGATAATTACTATATCACGTATAATGAAAGCGATTTAACGGGTATGGAGGGAACAACCACCACCCTGAAAATAGAACCCGATTCGGTTACGCTTATCCGTTCCGGGAATGTAAGCAGTTTAATGGTTTTTCAGAAAGGACGGAAGCATACCTCCGAATACAGTACCGAATACGGTACCTTCGAGGTTGGGGTAACGGCCCAGAAAGTATCCGTAAATATGGACGATTCAGGTGGCAGCATTGATGTGGAATACTTTATCGAAGTGAATAATCAGCTTACAAGCTTTACCACTCTCAATGTAAAAGTTCAGTAAATAAAGAGGGATGATAACTTTATGTACAGTATTTATGAGGAAATTACCGAACAGCTTGAAACTGCGGTAAAAAATGCAATTTCTCGGGCAATATCCGAAGGAGAGCTTCCCGAGGCCGAAATTCCAAAAATTATGTTTGAAAGGCCAAGGGAAGAAGCCTTTGGCGATTTATCCACAAACCTGGCTATGCAAATGGCAAAACAGATGAAAATGGCGCCGCGGAATTTGGCTCAGGTTATTGTGAAGCACATTAAAACCGAAGGAACGTATATCGATAAGGTTGAAGTGGCGGGGCCGGGGTTTATTAACTTTTATTTCAACAACGAATGGCTGTACAGGACTTTAAGGCTTATAGACGAAAAACGGGAACACTACGGCGAAATAAATATCGGAAACGGCGAAAAGGTAATGGTGGAGTTTGTCAGTGCCAATCCCACCGGTCCTTTGCATATGGGCAATGCCCGCGGCGGTGCGCTGGGTGATTGCATAGCCAGTGTGCTTGAAAAGGCGGGCTACAATGTAACAAGGGAATATTACATTAATGACGCTGGAAACCAGATTGAGAAGTTTGGGATATCCCTTGAAGCAAGATACCTTCAGCAGTTCATGGGGGAAGACAGCGTGCCGTTCCCCGAGGACGGATACCATGGCGAGGATATTATAGATCATGTAAAAGACTATATAAAGGAACATGGCGACAATCTTCTCGATAAGAGCCCTGAGGAGAGAAGAAAGGCCCTTGTTGAATATGCGCTGCCGAGGAACCTTAAAAGGATCCGCGACGGTCTTACCAGATACAGGATAAATTACGATGTCTGGTTCAGCGAAAGCTCGCTTTATGAAGGCGAAATAGAAGAGACAATGAACATTTTAAGGGAACGGGGATATGTTGTTGAAAAGGACGGTGCGGTGTGGTTAAGTGCCGAAAAAACAGGGCTTGAAAAGGATGAGGTCCTGATACGGCAAAACGGTTATCCGACATATATGGCATCGGATATAGCATATCACCGCAATAAGTTTGTAAAGAGAGGTTTTGACAGGGTTATAAACCTTTGGGGCGCCGATCATCACGGACATGTGGCAAGAATGAAGGCCGCGATGGAAGCGCTGGGAATCTCGAAGGACAGGCTGCAGATTGTGCTGTTCCAGCTTGTTCATCTTTACAAAGACGGCGAGATTGTAAGAATGTCCAAGAGAACAGGCCGCGCCATAACCCTGGACGACCTGCTTGACGAAGTGGGCGTGGATGCGGCAAGGTTCTTTTTCAACATGAAGACTTCGGGCAGTCATCTGGATTTTGATATGGACCTGGCGGTTGAGCAGTCCAATAACAACCCAGTTTTCTATGTCCAGTATGCCCATGCAAGGATTTGCAGCATTTTGAGAAAGCTTAATGAAGAAAATATAGAAATGCTTCCTGCCGACAGGATTAACCTGGCTCTGCTGACGCAGCCCGAAGAACTGGCACTGATTAAAAAGCTTGCCGAATATCCCGAAGAAATCAGAATGGCCGCGCAAACGCTGGAGCCAAGCCGGCTGACTCACTATGTAATTGATGTGGCTTCCCATTTCCATAGATTTTATAATGCATGCAGGGTTAAGGGGGAACGGGAGGATTTAATGCAGGCGAGACTGTTCCTTATCCACTGCACCAGAATTGTGATAAAAAACGTACTGGATTTGCTCAAAATAGAAGCCCCCGAAAAAATGTAGTAAATTGCGCTCTCTTTGGATAAATATACCGGTGAAAAAATAAGGAAAGGAGAAAACATATGGGTTTATACCAGGAATGGAGAGAGAAGCTGGAAAACAGCCAGAATACCGCTACATACAGGCAGTTTATAGAATCATACCTGGACCTGGAAAAGAAGGCATATGAAGAAATTCTTGAGAAACGGCAAAATACTTTAAAAGGTACCGTAAAAGAACTTGCCGGCGGTTTTTCAATGGAGCCGGTGGTCTTCATGGGCTTTCTTGACGGGATTAACACAAGCCTTACCGAAAAGCTGAACCTTGAGGACCTGAACGAGGATTCAGAGATTACTTTAAATATTGATTTTGAAAAGCTTTACTATAATATGCTTAAAGTGAAGGCCGAGTGGCTGTATACCCTGCCGCAGTGGAATGACATCCTGGCGGAGGAAAAAAGGCGGCAAATCCGCATGCAGGTCCATCAGGACAGCCGTGTTACCGTTCAGAAAATCGGCAGAAACGATCCCTGCCCGTGCGGCAGCGGCAAAAAATATAAAAAGTGCTGTGGAAAAACAAAGAGTGAGTAAATTAACCTCACTCTTTTTTATTTGGAATTTATTCCTTGCAGAAAACTTCATACATGTCTGCTGCGTTTATAGCATTGGCGTAAGGCTTGCAAAATTCATGGTTATAATACCGTTATACGGCATAAGAAGGCATGTGACTTAAGGAAGGTGAGAATTTATGCTTCAGGTTAAGGGGTTGACTAAGAAATATAATAATATCGTTGCCGCTGACAATATAAGTTTTGAGGTGGAAAACGGTGAAATTGTCGTATTACTGGGGCCGAACGGCGCGGGAAAGAGTACGACGATAAAGTCCATAGCCGGACTTTTAAGGTTTGACGGTGATATTCTGATTGACGGACATCCGTGCAAGTCGGTGGAAGCAAAAAAAATTTTCGGCTATGTGCCCGAAACTGCGGCTGTGTACGAATATTTAACGGTATATGAGCATATTGAATTCATTGCTCGTGCCTACAGGCTGGACGCCGGCTGGAAAGAAAGGGCGGAAAAACTGATTTGTCGCTTTGATTTGCAGGATAAGGTGAACAAACTTGGCAAGGAGCTGTCGAAAGGTATGCAGCAGAAACTCAGCATATGCTGCGCACTAATAATTAATCCCAGAATGGTTATGTTTGACGAGCCAATGGTGGGGCTTGATCCAAAAGCCATTAAAGAGCTGAAAAATATATTTATCGAACTCAAAAACGCCGGATGCGCAGTGTTAATCAGTACGCATATAATAGACAGCATTGAGGAGGTCTGGGATAAGGTCCTTATCATGAACAGGGGTAAGGTTGTGCTGGCCAGGACACGACAGGAACTGGAAGAAAAAGGCGAAAAGCTTGAAGAAGTGTTTTTCAGGTGCACAGAAGGGAGCCAGGCTCTATGAACTCAATGTTCTTTATAATACGAAAACAGCTGAAAAACATCATACGGGGGCTGGCCTATAAACCCCTTGCGCTCATTGGATATATAATAATCGGAATGATGCTGGCGTGTTTTATCGTAATTGCGCTGATTATGCCTTCTGGAACGGTAAGAAACATTAACGGCGATTTATTCAGCGCAGCGGTTACCGGTTTCAACTTAATGGCGTTATATACCGGGCTGAGGCGGGGAATTGAAAAGGGCAGCACATATTTCCGTTTTGCCGACGTGAACATGGTTTTCACTGCGCCGCTAAAGCCAAGCCATGTGCTCTTATACGGTTTTATAAAACGTATGGGCACTTCCTTGCTTGTTGTTTTAATTGCGTTTTTTCAAATACCCAATATAAAAAACAATTTTATACTCGCAAAAAACGGCGTTGTCGCATTCCTTATTGCAGTCCTGTTTTATTCTGTTTCTTCTCCCGTACTGGGAATGGTTGTTTACAGTTTTGCGTCGAAAAGCGGAGAAAGGCGAATATTGGTAAAACGAATTCTTGATATTTCCGCAGTACTGTTTATACTGGGATTTGTTTTAACACTGGCGGAAAAACGCTCATTGGGCGATGCTTTGATCGCATATCTGAATTCCGTTGTTTTTTCGTACATTCCCGTTTCCGGACAGATTTCGGCAATAGCGTCAGCCGCCGTGTACGGCATTGACCTGAATTTCTTCGTCAATATCTTTGTTCTTGTTGTCATAATCGGGTTTTGCATGGCTGCGATGTCCGGAATGAATCTGGATTTCTATGAGGATGTTTTGAACGCCACCGAAGAATTTGAATCAAGAATAAGGGCAAAGCGTGAAGGCCGGGACGCAAGTCTCGAAACCAAAAAAATAAGACGGGTGAAAGGCGGGTTTTCTTCCTGCGGCGCAAAAACCATTTTTGAAAAGCATATGCTGGAATACAGGAAGATAAGCTATTTCCTTTTTTTCGACAAGTCAACGTTAATAGTTATTCTCGGCGGCATAGGTTCTAAGTTTATAATGCCCGAAGAAGCCTCAAGCGTATTTATTACATTGTTTTTCAGCGCATATATGCTTTTTTTTCTTGTGGTTCAGGGGAAATGGCCAATGGAGTTGGGCAAACATTATATATTCCTAATTCCGGAATCCAATGTCAAAAAGCTTTTTTATGCCACCCTTATGGAGAACATTAAAAACCTGCTTGACGGCGCCATTCTGTTTACCATCGCCTGTTTCATGTTTGATGCCGGCATTCCTGTTATACTGCTTTGTATTGTGAGCTATACGCTTTACGGCGCGGTATATATTTACGTCGATATAGTGTGCCGCCGGCTTTTCGGCAAAACTCACAGTAAGGCCATGCTGATTTTTGTAAAGCTTTTCGTTTCGTTTTTTGTCGTACTCCCCGGGATTATTTTTTTGATGCTGATTTATCATAGCGCCGGAAATGAATTTTATGCCCTTTTGTCGGTTACTGCATGGAATTTGTTCGTGGTTGTATGTTTATTCTTTGCATCTGTGGGAATATTCAAAGATATACAGGCAATTTAATGCTGATTTTCGTTTTGAGGGGTTGATAGCGTTCGGAGTTGAAATGGAATATTTAACCTGTCCAAAATTGACAAAATGATTTAAAATATAATTAATAAATTTTAATATTTTGAACAAAGGAGGGGCAATTAATGCAACTGAAGGAAAATGCTGTTTATGCTCTCGTGGTTCCGACAAGCATGGGCGTAAGGATTACTCCAGTCAATTTTCAGCCGGTACACTGCAGTAATATGTATTACATGCAGGCTACCAGCGCCGAAACCAATGTGGCCAGCGTAATTTCCTATCTGGGACTCAGGGTCAAGGTATTAACCGCGTTTGTTAAGGACAGTCCCATTGCAAGGTTTATCAAGGATGATCTGGCAAGCCGGCATATTGAATATGAAGGCAAGGAAGTTCCGCAAGGCGGGCCGTGGGGATATCGTCACCAGTTCAATATCGCCGATATGGGTTTTGGCGTAAGAGGGCCGAGGGTCTGGAATGACCGTGCCGGTGAAGTGGGAAGAACTTTAAGCGCAAAGGATTTTGACCTGGAAAAATTGTTCGGGCATGACGGTGTTAAAATTCTTCATATGTCGGGCCTGATTGCCGCTCTTTCCCCTGAAACGGGCGAATTCTGCCTTGAACTGGCCAGAACCGCAAAAAAATACGGAACAAAAATATCCTTTGACCTGAATTACCGGGCTTCTTTCTGGAAAAACCGCGAAAAGGAACTGAGGGATATTTTCACCGAAATAGTACGTGTTGCGGACATTCTTATTGGTAACGAGGAGGATTACCAGCTGTGCCTTGGCGTTGAAGGGCCTGAAGCCGGCGGAAAGGATATCCTGGGTCAGATGGACAATTTCAAGGAAATGATTGCCCGGGTTAAATCGGTATATCCGAACATTTCGGTATTTGCAACCACCCTTCGGGAGGTATTGAGCGCAAACAAGCATTTATGGGGTGCAATTATGCTTGAAGGCGATAACTGGCATGTGGCAGAGCCCCGTGAAATTCACGTACTTGACAGAATAGGAGGCGGAGATGCCTTTGTCGGCGGGCTTCTCTATGGCATTCTGAAAGGCTGGGAGCCCGACAAATGGGTGAAATTCGGATGGGCCACCGGTGCAATGGCAACCACATTCCTGACGGACTACGCCCAGCCTGCTGATGAGGAACAGGTATGGAGCATCTGGGAAGGCAATGCCCGCGTAAAAAGATAAGAAACAGTTAGTACGGGAGGGATTTTTATGAGCAAAGCGGATATTGGTTTAATCGGACTTGCGGTTATGGGAGAAAACCTTGCAATGAATATGGAGAGCAAGGGCTTTACCGTTGCCGTGTTTAATCGTACTACCGAAAAAGTAAGCGCTTTCATAAACGGCAGGGCGAAAGGAAAGAACATTATCGGCACTTATTCCATAGAGGAACTGGTGAATTCGCTGAAGAAGCCCAGAAAGATAATGCTTATGGTCAAAGCCGGCAAACCCGTTGACGATTTTATCGAAATGCTGATTCCGCATCTTGAAAAAGGGGATATTATTATAGACGGCGGAAATTCCCATTTCCCGGATACAATACGCCGCACGAAATACCTTGAAGAAAAGGGTCTGTTGTATATCGGTACCGGAGTATCGGGCGGCGAGGAAGGCGCTTTGAAGGGACCGAGTCTGATGCCCGGCGGCTCCCCTGAAGCCTGGCCCCATGTTAAGGAAATATTCCAGGCAATAGCGGCAAAGGTTGATGACGGAACTCCTTGCTGCGACTGGGTGGGGGAAAACGGCGCCGGCCATTTTGTAAAAATGGTGCATAACGGCATTGAATACGGCGACATGCAGCTGATTTGCGAAGCATACCACCTGATGAAGGATTTGCTTGGCATGACCGCCGATGAAATGCATGAAGTGTTTAAGGAATGGAACGAAGGCGATTTAAACAGCTATCTTATTGAAATCACCCGGGACATTCTTGCGTACAAAGACGAAGACGGACAGCCTCTGGTGGATAAGATCCTTGACACCGCGGGCCAGAAAGGTACGGGCAAATGGACCGCCATTGCGGCCCTTGACGAAGGTATACCTTTGACACTGATTGGGGAAGCTGTTTTCGCCCGCTGCCTGTCGGCGATGAAGGACGAAAGGGTTGCGGCGTCAAAGGTGCTTTCAGGACCGGTCCCGAAATTTGAAGGGGACAGGAAAGCGTTTATCGAAGACATCCGCAACGCTCTGTATGCGTCGAAGATTGTTTCATACGCTCAGGGCTTTACGTTAATGCGTTCAGCGGCAAAAACCTACGGCTGGAACCTTAATTACGGCGGTATTGCGATGATGTGGCGCGGAGGATGCATTATCCGTTCAAAATTCCTTGGAAAGATAAAGGAAGCCTTTGACAGGAATCCTGACCTTACAAATCTGCTGTTGGATCCGTTCTTCAAGGAAAAAGTGGAAAAGGCTCAGGACAGCTGGAGAAGAGTTGTTTCAGTTGCATTAATGAACGGTATTCCTGTTCCTGCATTTACGTCGGCTTTATGTTATTACGACGCTTACAGGTGCGAAAGATTGCCCGCAAACCTGTTGCAGGCTCAGCGCGATTACTTCGGCGCCCATACCTATGAAAGGGTTGACAGGCCAAGAGGCGAATTCTTCCATACCAACTGGACAGGTGAAGGCGGAACCACGTCAGCCACGACATATAATGTTTAAAAGTTTCGCCGTTGCGGCGAAAAGGGATATAATCAAAAAATATGGCTAATTCGCAGAAATTTGTCTGCGAATTAGCCGGTATGAGGATGGTTGAGATGAGGGATATAATCAGAATTGCTGGTGCGAATAACGGCATAACCGATGATGAACTCCGCGAGATTGTGGATGAAGTGCTGGGCGAAGCAGGAAAACAGCCCCTGAAAAAAATATTGCTTCTTCCTCCCGATTTCACCCGCATGCATTCCGGAGCGGGGAAAATAACCGCGATGATTTATTCAAAACTTAAGGATTCGGTGCAGGTGGACATCATGCCTGCGCTGGGCACCCACGATCCCATGACCAGAGAGCAGGTAAAGGTCTTTTTCGAGGGGATGGTGCCTTATGAGGAGGTGCTTGTCCACAACTGGAGGGAGGACGTGGTAAAGATAGGCGAGGTTCCTGCAAGCTATGTCGCCGAAGTATCCGAAGGGCTTATAAACGATCCTCTCCCGGTGGAAATAAACAAACGCCTTTTGGATCCTTCGTATGATCTTATCCTGTCCATCGGCCAGGTTGTACCTCATGAGGTTGTGGGAATGGCAAACTATACCAAAAATATACTTGTGGGGTGCGGCGGCAAGGATACCATTAACCGCAGTCATATACTCGGCGCTGTTTTCGGAATGGAGCGCATTATGGGTAAGGACCATTCCCCCGTCAGAAAAGTTTTTGACTATGCCCAGGAACATTTTCTGAACAGTCTGCCGCTGGTATATATACTGACGGTAACCACCGCCTCGCATGACAACGTAAGGATTGAAGGGGTGTTTGCCGGCAACAGCAGGAAAGTGTTTGAAGCGGCGGTTGAACTGAGCCGAGAGAAAAATCTGATCTGGCTTGACGAGCCGATTAAGAAAGCGGTTGTGTATCTTGACCCGAGGGAGTTTAAAAGTACGTGGCTGGGGAACAAGGCCATCTACCGCACGCGTATGGCAATAGCCGACGGCGGGGAGCTGATAATCCTGGCACCGGGTGTAAGGAAATTCGGAGAGGACGACGGCATAGACAGGCTAATCAGAAAATACGGCTATAAGGGAAGGGAAAACACGCTGAAAAAATACAACGAGAATGCCGATCTCAGGGAAAATCCTTCGGCGGCGGCCCATTTAATTCACGGTTCCAGCGACGGCAGGTTCACCATTACTTACGCGGTTAAACATTTGACCCGTGAAGAGGTGGAAGGTGTAGGCTTTAGATACATGCCATACGAGGAAGCCGAAAGGAAATATATGCCCGAAGGAATTACCGACGGTTATGTCGAATACAGCGGCGAGAGATATTTCTATATCTCAAATCCCGCACTGGGTCTTTGGGCGGTTAAGGGAAAATAAAAACGCGTTAAAACATGTTTAGAAAAATTAAATAAGCATTTAAGTCTGCATGGCCTTAATGCAGACTCTTTTTTTTACCGTTTCCGCCGTTAACGAATAATGCAGTCTTATTGGCCATGCAGACGCGTATATTCGGTGGGAGACACAAGCATAATCCGTTTGAAAGCCCTGCGGAATTTGCCACAGGCACAACAGATCAGGTGAATGCTGAAATTTCGAAGGGCAATCATATGGTTGCATGGGGTTATCCTTCAAAGATTGACAGTGAAATGAACAGACTGTCAAGAAACGAAAACCCTGAAGCAAGCTGGACCTGGGCAAAAGTCATGCCGTCAAGCAATCCCGAAAGGGCAACCTATTTCAAGAGAAACCCGTTATACAATGCGGACGGTATAGGTTTTTCGGAAGATGCTTCCGACGAAGTCACTGAAAGGTTTATGGACTATATGGACTGGCTGCATACCGAAGAAGGTATGGTATTCAGAACCTACGGTATTGAAAGTGTAACGTACACAAAGGAAGGCGGCAATTACGTATTTACCGAGCAGATGTCTTCTCCTTTAAAATCCGAAGGCAAGACTCTGACGAATTACGGATTTGTAGTATTCGGCAGACAGCATCCGAATATGAACGAGTATTATTATCCTTACCTTGCCGAACTGGAGAAAACATTCCTTAACCGGGAAGGTTACTATTACTTCAATTCTCCCGTTATGACATACACCGATGAAGAAAGCAGTGAACTGGCTGACATTACGACCAGCCTTAACCAGACCGCTCAGCAATATTACGCACAATTTATAATGGGTTATCTTGATCCTGAAAACGACAAAGACTGGGACAGCTACATACAGACGATGAAGAAGCTGGGACTTGACAGATTCTGTGAAATCAGAACCCAGGTTTATGAAAGATGCAACAAAAAGTAAACGGAACTTAAGATGAGGTGGTAAATTGCGGTTTACCACCTCATTATTTTAATTGTTTGAGGAAGTCCTGCACTGGTCTGAGTGCAGGCTTTTTTTATTTCAAAAAACTCCTCTTTATTATAAAAACAAACACAAATTACCATGGATTATATTACCTGGTTAAATTGACAGATAACGTTATGTAAAGTATAATGAAAAACATGCAAATCAGGTATAAGGCATTTTTATATTCTGATTTCAATACCGTTTGAGTTTTTATTTTATTCCTGAAAACAACGGGCGGCAACATGTAAAAAATATAAATATTTATTATGTCCGCACGGGGCTGTTTTTATTTTTGTTGAAGAAACGGTTTTTTGCTTTATTGAGGGGTGTTCATTCATGAGTGCATATATAATTAAAAGAATTGTATCTGCCGTGGTTACCTTGTTTTTGGTTGCCACGCTGACCTTTTTCCTGATGTATCTGGTTCCGGGAGGCCCGTTTCTTTCCGAAAAGGCGCCTTCACCGCAGACATTGAAGGCACTTGAGGAAAAATACGGACTGGATCAGCCAATAGGGGTCCAGTACGTGAATTACATGAAAAGGCTGCTTCACGGGGATTTGGGTACTTCACTGAAAATGCGAGGTCAGGAAGTTAACGATATTATAAAAACAAGATTTCCCGTTTCTGCAAGGCTGGGATTAATGGCCGTTGCGCTGGCAATTCTCGTGGGTATACCCATGGGAGCTGTTGCCGCACTGAACAGAGGCAAATGGTTTGACAGGCTTATAATGTTTGTTTCCACGCTGGGTATAGCCGTTCCCGGGTTTGTTGTGGCAACGGTGCTGATGTACCTTTTTGGCGTGGAACTGCATGTTTTGCCTACATTTGGCCTTACTTCGCCGTTGCATTATATACTCCCTGTGGTTTCCCTTGCCTTTTATCCCACTGCATATATTTCAAGGCTAATGCGCTCGAGCATGCTGGACGTTCTGGGACAGGACTATATGCGGACTGCAAGGGCCAAAGGCTTAAGCCGTTTTAAATCATTGTTCAAGCACGCCCTCCGCAATGCCGTGCTTCCTGTTGTGACATATCTCGGGCCCATGCTGGCTGGTATTCTTACGGGAAGCTTTGTTGTGGAGAAAATATTTACAATACCTGGTCTGGGGAGCCAGTTTGTCGGCTCCATTACCGACAGGGATTATCCGCTTATAATGGGAACGACGATTTTCTTCGCATTTTTGCTTATTACTCTGAATGTGATTGTGGATATAGCCTATAAAATCATAGATCCGCGAATCAAACTGAAGTAGGAGGGAGTGACTGAGATGGAGAAAATGAAAAATCCTTTCAGTTTTCAACTTGATGTTTCTGATTTTCTGCCTGCGGACGATGCGGAAAAACAGAGCCTTGTTGTTATGCGGGAAAGTGTGAGCTTCTGGAAAGACGGTTTCAGAAGGCTTAGAAAAAACAAACTGGCGATGGTATCGCTTGTTGTTATTATACTGATAATGATTTTTGCGTTTATTGTTCCGTACTTTTACCCGTATTCCTACGAACAGCAGATACGGGGAAGTGAAAACCTGGGCATTATGGAATATTCCGATGCTGAAATGGAGCGGATTGAAGCGGGGGAAAAAGTATTTCCGCATATTCTTGGCACCGACAGCCTTGGCCGTGACCTGATGATTAGAATTATGGTCGGGAGCAGAATATCGCTGCTGGTCGGAATTGTGGCAAGCGCGATAATTCTGGTAATAGGTTCGGTTTACGGCGCCATAGCCGGTTATTTCGGCGGCAAAATCGACATGATTATGATGAGAACGGTGGACATTATTTATACCGTCCCTGATATTCTCGTTATAATACTGCTTTCTGTAACGCTGAAATACCCCCTGAAGGAACTTTCGGACAATGTTAAGGGTTTTGGGTGGATAAATACCGTCGGAATTGGACTTATAAGCATATTTGTCGTGTTTTCGCTGCTGTACTGGGTTGGAATGGCAAGGATTGTAAGAAGCCAGGTACTTATGCTGAAAGAACAGGAATTTGTGGTGGCTGCAAAGGCGTTGGGGGCTTCGGGCAGCAGAATTATAAGAAAGCATCTTTTGACAAACAGCATTGGGACGCTTATTGTGACAACCACATTACAGATACCGTCTTCGATATTTACGGAGAGTTTCTTAAGCTTTCTGGGGCTGGGAGTATTTGCGCCGATGCCGAGCCTTGGCTCTCTTGCGTCCCAGGCAATAGGCGGTATTACCTCATATCCCCACCGGTTACTGGCGCCCGCAATAATGATAAGCCTTATTATCCTGTCCTTCAATCTTTTGGGAGACGGACTCAGGGACGCTTTTGATCCTAAACTCAAGAATCAGGAGGGGTAATGTGAGTAAAACGTTATTGGATATAAAAAATTTAAGACTTTCTTTTTTCACCCCCGCAGGAGAGGTAAAAGCCCTGAACGACGTTTCCATCAGCATGCAGGAGGGAGACGTGCTGGGTATTGTGGGCGAGAGCGGAAGCGGGAAATCGGTTACCGCCTCGGCCATAATGGGGATTACCGCCTATCCGGGGAAAATCATCGGCGGGACAATAGATTTCAACGGACACCGTATAAATGAAATGTCGGAGAAAGAACTGAGAAAGATCCGCGGCAAGGAAGTAAGCATGATATTCCAGGATCCCATGACGTCGTTAAATCCCGTTTATACAATAGGTAATCAGATACGTGAGGTTTTAAGGCTGCATACCGATTTGAGCAGAAAGGAAATATACGAGCGTTCCGTGGAGTTGTTGAAACTGGTGGGAATAAACGAGCCTGAAAAGAGGCTGAAACAGTATCCCCATGAGCTTTCGGGGGGGATGCGCCAGAGGGTGATGATAGCCATGGCCCTGGCATGTGAGCCAAAGCTTTTGATCGCCGACGAGCCCACAACCGCTCTGGACGTTACGATACAGGCACAGATTATAGATTTGATGACAGAGCTTAAAAACAAGATAAACATGTCAATCATTATGATAACTCATGATCTTGGCATTGTCGCAAGCATGTGCAACCGGATAGCGGTGATGTATGCGGGAAAGGTCGTTGAGGAAGGCACCACCGACGAAATTTTTTATAACCCGAAACATGAATATACGAAGGGTCTTTTACGCAGTATACCGAAAATTGATTCAGAAAAGCACGAAAAACTTATACCCATTGACGGGACACCGGTGGACATGCTTAACCCTCCGGCGGGATGCCCGTTCGCTCCAAGGTGCGAAAAATGCATGAGGATTTGTCTGAAAAGGATGCCCGAGTTTACACAGATTACCCAGACCCATAAAAGCGCATGCTGGATGCTGCAGAAGGAATCTTTCGAACGGGAAAGGAGGCGCGAAAATGGACAGGACAACCGAAAAGCAAATTAGAATTCCGGCGCACCCTTTAGTGGAAGTCCGGAATTTAAAGCAGTATTTTCCTGTAAAAAACGGTCTTTTCGGCAAAAAATACATTAAAGCCGTTGATGACGTATCCTTTTATATAAACAAGGGTGAAACCCTTGGACTTGTAGGTGAGTCGGGATGCGGGAAAACAACCACCGGAAGGACGCTGCTGCGCCTCTATGAGCCCACCGGTGGCAGAATTATTTATGACGGCGTGGATATAACAAAGGCTGACATGAAGCCTTACCGCCGGAAAATGCAGATTGTGTTCCAGGATCCGTACGCTTCTCTTGATCCGAGAATGACCGTAGGCGATATAATAGGTGAACCCATTGATATTAATAAACTGGCGGGTTCAAAAAAGGAAAGAAACGACATGATTATGGAAATGCTGAATAAGGTGGGCTTAAGCAGTGAACATGCCAGTCGCTATCCTCACGAATTTTCGGGAGGGCAAAGGCAGAGGATTGGCATTGCCCGGGCTTTGGCGGTCAATCCCGAGTTTATTGTCTGCGACGAGCCCATATCGGCCCTTGACGTGTCGATACAGGCCCAGATAGTAAACATGTTCGAGGAACTGCAGGAAAAAATGGGTCTGACATATCTTTTTATTGCTCATGATATTTCAATTGTGAAGCATATCAGCAACAGGATAGGCGTAATGTACCTCGGAAAACTTGTGGAGCTTGCCGAAAGCCATGAACTTGTGTTCCATAACGTGCATCCGTATACCAAAACGCTTATATCCGCCGTCCCGATACCCGATCCGGTATCCGGCAGAAATAAGAAAAGAATTATTCTTGACGGGGATGTACCAAGCCCGTTAAATCCGCCCGGAGGATGCCCTTTCCGCACCCGCTGTCCTTACGCTGATGAACGCTGCAGCGCGGAGGAACCTAAGCTGACCGAAATAAGCAAAGGCCATTACGCCGCCTGCCATTATATAAAATAAAAAACAAAGGAGACGGTTTTAGTAGACAGAAACCGTCTCTTTATTTTTTATGTGTTCAGGTAGGGTACAGTCAAAAACAAGATAGTAAAAGTTTCTTATGGTAATAGTAATGAAAAGCACTTGTGTTCCCTTTTCCGTGATGCCCGGGTTAACGGTTTCAGCACGTTTTTTGTGTTTTGGTTGCCGGTTTCATAGGTATAAACGTTTAATTACGGTTTTAATATGTACAAGTCTATGTATGAACCTTATAAAAACTGGAAATATTTATACTGTAGCGAAAACTGGTTCTGCTGCAATCTGGTTTTAATACAATACAAGGTTCGCATTAAACGGTTAAAAGGAGTGAAAAGGTTTTGAGAAAAAATCTGTTTCTTGTGTCCATTGTCCTTATAACAAGCATTCTGCTAAGTTCCTGCAGAACCGACAACCGGCAGGGGCAGGGAGGTGCCACACCCACTCCGAAACCTGTCGAGCTCGCAGTGCATGTCGGCTCGGAACCGGATACCATTGACCCTACACTGAATTCCGCTTCCGATGTGGCCACAATGCTGATCCACATGTTTGAAGGATTAACCACTCTTGACAAAAACGGCACTCCTGTTTATGCTCAGGCAGAATCCCATACTGTCAGCGACGACGGACTGACATACACTTTTAAACTACGTGAGGGACTTAAATGGAGCGACGGAAAACCTTTAACAGCCCATGATTTTGTATATTCATGGAACAGAGCGATTAGCCCCGAAACCGGCGCCGACTATGCCTATATGTTTGAATGTATCGAGGGCTATAACGAAGGAAAACTGAACGTTACCGCACCTGATGACAGGACGCTGGTTGTGAAACTGGTGGCGGTAACCCCGTATTTCCTTGAATTGTGCGCCTTCCCGGCATTTTTCCCCGTAAGGCAGGACATAGTCGAGGCAAACCCTGATACATGGACGCTTAAACCTGAAACGTATATTGGGAATGGACCGTACATGCTCGAGGAATGGGTGCATGATTCATACATTCTTTTAAAAAAGAACCCGAATTACTGGAATGCTTCTTCAATAACCGGACCCGACAAAATCCGGTTTATGCTGATGTCGGATGACAATGCCATTATGGCGGCATTTAAAAACGGCGAGATATTGTTTGCCGACTCTATACCAACTGACGAAATTGATGCATGGAAGGGAAGACCTGAATTTAATCTGCAGGCACAGTTGGGTACGTACTATATCAGTTTTAACGTAACCAAACCGCCGCTGAACAATCCCATGGTCAGAAAAGCCCTTGTACTCGCAGTAGACAGGGAATATATAGTGAAGAACATAGGAAAAGCCGGTCAGCAGCCTGCAGGCGCCTTTGTTCCCACCGGGCTTTTCGATGTGGATCCCACAAAGGAATTCCGTGAAGTTGGAGGTAACTATTACGATCCTTCAGGAGAAGCTTATGAAGCAAACCTGAGGGAGGCAAAAAAACTGCTTGCCGATGCCGGATACCCGAACGGGGAGGGCATTCCGACCATTGAATATATCTACAACGAGGGAACGGGACACCAGCTGATAGCCGAAGCTCTTCAGTCGATGTGGAAGGAAATAGGGATAAATGTAACGCTGACTTCACAGGAGTGGAACACTTTTTTGAATACGCGCAAAAACGGTGAATACTATATGGCGCGAAACGGCTGGACCGCCGATTACAATGATCCCATCTGTTTTCTTGACATGTGGATAACCGGCGGCGGAAATAATGACGCCCAATGGTCAAATGCGGAGTACGACGAGCTGATAAGGCGTATCAAGTCTTCTTCGGACAGGAAGGAACGAATTGAACTTATGCATAAAGCAGAAGACATACTTTTTGACGAATGGGTTGTGTGTCCTATTTACTATTACGTTGACATATATCTCAAGAGCGAAAAACTGGACGGTTTTTATTCCTCCCCCCTTGGATACAAGTACTTTATGTATACTACAATCAAAGAATGACCGGATTTACCCGGCAACGAAATTTTCCACCTTGTTATATCGGTTCAAACATGGAAAAGCAGGTTCTGCCGAACGGCAAACCTGCTTTTGTTCCTTTTTCCATTTTATAATACATTAACGGCAGACCCACAAGGAATTTCGTTATCAGAATTTGCCTTTATTCATATGGCTTGCAAGTTCTGCCTTAGAACGCTGCTTGATTATCCATGCTTCCTTCTTTGCCTTGTTAAACAGGGATACGCATGGCGGGTCGAGATTGATCTGAATGCCTTCTTCACATAACTTGATTATTCTCATGCAGAGCTCAACTATTTCCATATGGATGTCGTTTGTGCGGTCGGAAGCGTAAATTTTATCGGCATCCTCCTTGCTCAGCTCCACAAACTTATCCTTCGGCTGTTCGCATTTCGGACAATAATCCGGAGCTTCTTCTCCTTCATATACAAAACCGCATACCGTACATTTAAACAGTTTTTTCATATTCAGAACACTCCCCTTTTTTAATTTAGAAATTCGTACATATTATCACTTACCACATGAAACGGCAGGCTAAACATGAATTTAGGAAATACCGGCGATAAGCTGCCCGGCTAAATTGATTTGGCATATTTACATTAGTATAATTAAAATTGGTGCGGAAAAAACGGCAAAGCTGCAATATTTTCAGTACGGAGGCGTTCCGATATGAAACTGGCGACACCCGCTCAGATGAAAGAAATCGATGAAATTGCGATAAAAAAATTCGGAATTCCGGGTATAATCCTGATGGAAAATGCGGCGCTGAACGTGGTAAAAGCCGCAGCCGGGATGCTTCGGGAATGCGGTTCTGCAAAAATAACCCTTATAGCAGGAAAGGGAAATAACGGCGGGGACGCTTTCGCCGCCGCAAGACATTTGATGAAAAAGTTTGACGTGACGGTAATATCTCTCGCAGAACGGGATAAAGTATCCGGCGATGCCGGAGTGTTCCTGAATATTCTGGAGAAGCTGAATGCCGACATTAGGTATTGTACAAATTCCCATTCGGCTGGAGAATTAAAGGAGATTATAAACGGTTCGGATCTTATCATAGACGGTATTTTCGGAACAGGAATTCGCGGGGAAATAAAAGGATTTTATGCCGATGTTATCTCGATAATAAACGAAAGCGGAAAAAGAGTGCTTTCAATAGACATTCCTTCAGGGATTGACGGGGAAACCGGGCAGATTTGCAGTATAGCTGTTAAGGCCGAAAAAACCGTTACTTTTTCGTTGCCAAAGCCCGGGCTTTATCAGTATCCCGGCAGGGAGTATTCGGGTGATATTGTCATCGCCGATATCGGTATACCCCCACAGGCGATAGAACAGGCTGCCATTGCGGGCGAACTTCTCGATGAAGATTTTCTGCTTCGGTATATTCCGGAAAGACCCGCAGACGGGCATAAAGGTACATTTGGAAAGGTAATGATCATAACCGGCTCTAAAGGAATGACGGGAGCTGGTACGCTTGCCGCGTTATCGGCTTTCAAAACAGGCACCGGCCTTGTATATCTGGCCGTGCCGCAGTCTCTTTCGCCAATTTACGGAACCACTGTTCCGGAAGCGGTTTTAATCCCGCTGAAAGACAACGACGGGATTATATCGGATACCGAAACTGATTTTCTTCTAAACAGAGCGGCAGGCATGGACACTGTGGTTATAGGACCGGGTTTGTCCGCTGCGCCGGAAATACAGCGGCTTGTAAACGGTTTTGTTGCCGACTGCCCGGTACCTGTTGTGATAGACGCCGACGCGCTTAACGTGCTGGACATTGAAGTGCTGAAAAAACGAAAAGCCCCTGCAATACTTACACCCCATCCCGGGGAATTTTCACGGCTCTGCGGGTTAAGTACCGAAAGCGTGCAGAAGGACAGATGCAGGAAAGCCATAGAACTGAGCAAGAACACCGGTGCCGTGGTGGTGTTGAAAGGCGCGGGAACGGTTATAGCATGTCCCGACGGGAAATATTATATTAACACGAGCGGCCATAATTGCCTTGCGGTTGCAGGCTCGGGGGATGTCCTTGCGGGCATGATAGGCTCGTTTGCGGGTATGCGTGTGACCCCGGAAATGGCCGCGTGCCTTGGCGTATTCATTCATGGCAGATGCGGGGAAGTGCTTGCCGGAAAAAGCTACGGCCAGGCGGGTTACAGGGCGGGTGAAATTCCGCCCGTCATACCTTATGTGATTGGGAATATGCTTTGGAAAAGGCATGCAGAGGAAAGGCTTCATAAAATCTTTCAATCATGCGAATAAAAATAGGGAAGGAAGGACGTGTTTTGAGCTTTAACTATTACAGGGCATGGGCTGAAATCAATTTGGACAATATAGCGCATAATGTAAGGGAAGTGGCAAAACGAGTAGGTAAAATGACTGAAATAATGGCGGTGGTTAAAGCCGATGCTTATGGCCATGGCGTGTTTGAAACGGTTCCCACTCTTTTGGAAAACGGAGCAAGCAGGCTTGCGGTTTCAATGCTGGACGAGGCAATCCAGTTAAGGGAGTTTGGTATAAAGGTTCCAATTCTGGTGTTAGGCTATACCGAACCGTCGAGAGCCGAAGATATTATTAAATATAACATTACACAGACGGTTTTTAGCCATGAGCTTGCAAAAGCTTTGTCCGATGCCGCGGTTAAGCTGGGCAGGCAGGCGAAAATACATATAAAAATAGACACCGGAATGGGCAGAGTAGGTTTTAAGCCCGGATACGGTGCGGTAAAAGACGTAGTTAGAATAAGCGAACTTCCGGGTATAATTATAGAGGGACTGTTCAGCCATTTTGCTTCGGCCGATGAAGCCGACCCGGAATATACGAGGCTCCAGTTCGAACGCTTTGAAAGCATTGTCCAGGAGCTTAACCGGATAGGAATATTAATTCCCGTGAAACATATTGCCAACAGTGCCGCTGTAATCCAATACCCAAACCTGCATCTGAACATGGTGCGGCCCGGCATAATTCTTTACGGACTGTATCCGTCCGACGAGGTGGACAGGAAACTTATTGACATCAGGCCGGCGATGGAGCTGAAGGCAAAGGTTGTGCATGTCAAGGAAGTGGAGGAAGGAACGCCGATAAGCTATGGCCGGACATTCGTGACAAAGCGGAAAAGCCGCATAGCGACATTGCCGATAGGGTATGCTGACGGTTTCTCAAGGCTTCTTTCAAACAAAGGCCGGGTGTTGATACATGGGCAGTATGCCCCTATCGTGGGGACGATCTGTATGGATCAGTGCATGGTTGATGTCACGGATATAGACGGGGAAGTGAAGACAGGAGATGAAGCGGTGATATTCGGTGTTCAGGGAAATAACAGGATAACCGTTGAAGAGATAGCGGAGCTTTGCAATACTATAAATTACGAGGTTGTATGTCTGATAGGAAAAAGGATCCCACGGGTTTATTTAAGAGGCGGAAAGGTTGTCAATGTGGTGAATTACCTCAGGCAAACTTTTTAATAACCTTTGTACAATTTCTGTCATATGGTAATGTATGAAACTTTTAAAAAATTGTAATACTTAATTATAGATAGAAATAACAGTGATGACAAAAATTTATGTAATGCACATTTAATTTGACGGGGTCTACGAAAAAAAATATAATGAAATTAAATTGGAAATCGGATACCAGTGGGGTCAAATCCAGCACGGAGGAGTGGTTGTATGGAGATTAAAAGAGGGGATATCTTCTATGCGGATTTGAGTCCAGTAGTAGGTTCGGAACAAGGTGGTGTAAGGCCTGTGCTCGTTATCCAGAATGACGTGGGAAACAAATACAGTCCTACCATAATTGTTTCGGCAATAACATCGAGACTCAACAAAACCAAGCTTCCGACCCACATAGAGATACCTGGAGAAATGTATGGACTGAGCAAGGATTCGGTTATTTTACTGGAACAGATCAGGACGATTGACAAAAGAAGGCTGCGTGAAAAAACAGGCCATTTGGACGAAAACATCATGAAGAAAGTAAATGAAGCGCTAAGCACCAGTTTTGGCCTCGGAACCAATTATATGCAGTAGAAATACATACAGCGGAAGCTCATAACGAGGCCCGAACTGAAGAATCCATCAGTTAATCTGCCAAAGGTCTGAAAAAGGCCTTTGGCAATAATATATCAATAAGCGGGAGTTATATTTTGATGCAGGGGGTAACAAAAGATGAAGAGGAAGAGGAAGTTTTATATTTTAATGGCACTGGCGGCAATTCTCTCAACAGTAATCATTGCACACGCGGCGACGTCGGCGCAGCCCGGTAGTGAATTTGATCCTCTCGTGACAAAAAGTTATGTTGACGAACAAATCCAGAAACTGGCGGAAAAAATCGGAAGCGGTAAATCCACAGGAAGTTCTAAGCAAACCGGAAGCGTTGATGAGCAAGTCATCGATAATCTCAGAACCGATATAAGAGATCTCACCAATCTTATAATCGACGCATATACGAAAATCCAGAGCCTGGAGAAGCAAAATCTGGAGCTTATACAGAGAATACAGGCCCTTGAAAGCGGGTTTGTGGTTGTTGAAGCAACAAAAGGGCAGGTGGTTGTGCTTGGCGCAGGCTCGGAAATAATAGTCAGAAGCGGAGAAACCACGGCTATTTCGGGTATGAGCGGAGGCCTTGCCGATGTAACCGGAGCTAAGGATCTGGTTACAGGTGATAAGGTTCCCAACCAGCATCTGTTGATATCTTCCCGTGATGACGGAAGAGGTGTCAAGGTGGTTTCGGATAAGGCTTACATGCTAATCCGTGGCAGTTATTCTGTTCAGTAAGGCGTGAATTTTTGGTGTCGGTGTAATTGCTATGGACAGGAAACGTATAATACGGAACTTAATAGTTTGTGTGCTGTTTTTTCTGACTTTCAGGTTTGGAATCCTCCCTATTATAACAGGTCAGGAGCTTGAAAAACGGATACGGAAAACCAGTTTTTCAAGGAATGATAACGAATACGGGCTGGTTGTATTCGGAACCGAGCCCGAAGGAATTGCGGCAGCACTGTCTGCGGCAAGGATCGGAATAGAAACACTGGTGGTGACCGAGGACCCGGATCCCGGAAGTTATATAAAGTCTGCAATGATTACATACACTTCTCCTGACTATGCGGTTATAAACAAAAAGAAAACAAACCTAAATACCGGTATATATACCGAGCTGTTCGGAGACACGGGCGGGAATTTTTCATACGAGGATTATATCGTTACCGTGAGGCAGATGCTTGCGGAAGAGCCTAATATCACGGTTTTGTATAATGCCGAATTTTTGTCTGCCGAAACAGAGGCAAACGTGGTAAAGTCGGTTTCGTTCCGGCATGACGGAATGACTGAAACAATAAAAGCCCCTTATTTCATAGACGCTACGGAGAACGGGGATTTGCTGATTCTGTGCGGGGTTCCGTATTTTGTCGGCTCCGAGGACATAAATGTACCGAATGCGTTTATGCCTGTGGAGTTTAATTTTGTATTATCAAACGTTTCGTGGGACGATGTTCAGAGTATCAGCAAGCACAGTCAGAATTTGCAGGATTTTAAGGAGGTTTTAAGCCAGTATCAGAAACACAGCAGCAGAATAAGGATTTCAAATATCAGCATTATAGGCCAGCCCAATGATGAAGTGGTCATAAGCGGAATACGCGTGCATCAGGTAAATGTCGCCAACAAAGAACTGTTAAACGAAGCCTTTAATGACGCATTAACCGAGGCTAAAATGCTTACCGCATTTCTTAAGACCGCTTTTGTACCGTTTGAAAACTGTTCGTTCAAGACAGGACCTGCCGGTTTCTATATTCCTGAATACAGGCATTTTGAAGGCAGGTACACGCTGACTGTCGAAGACATTCTCGAGAACAGGAATTTTCCCACAAAAATAGTAATGGCGACGGGGCCGATAGATGCCGACAAATTTATAAGTGCCGAATTGTCGGAAGAATACACGTATATACTTGGAAATCCAGTGGTTTACAGCATTCCCCTCGAATGTTTCATTTCGAAAAATTATGACAACCTGCTTATGGCGGGACGAAAGGCTTCCTTTTCCTCGCTTGCTGCAACGAGCGCGGGCAGAATGCCGGTAAGTATTACCGCCGGACATGCCCTTGGAGTAACTGCGGCATACTGTTATATTAACGATGTAACTCCTGTCGAACTGTGCAATGCGGATGAAAATGTGCTTGAGGATTATCAGAAGTTGCTGAAAAGATCGGGAATAACCCTTATGGATTTTGACGAGAAGAACCCAAATGAAGGGCACTGGGCATGGCCGTCGGTGAAGGAGCTTGTTAAATACGGCCTTGTGGCAGGCGGGCCGGATAATGACTACCTCTTTGATGTGGAAGCATATCAGGAAAACCTTGTAACATTAATTATAAATCTGATTGTAAAGGCGGCACCGGAAAAGTATTCGCTGAAGCTTGACAGCCGTATAAGGCCTTATGCCACCGAGAACTTGCTTACCGGAGAGAAAGCCTGTGAAATAGTGCTGAAAGCGCTGGATATTCCGTTTGAGCCCGGAAATGCATGTGTTACGGCGAAGGAAAATAACATCATCCCCGATGAAATTGCAGGGAAAATAACCCCTGAATCCCCGGTTACGATGGATTGTGTATATGTACTTACAACGCGCGTGGTTGACCTCCTGAAACAGTAATCACCCGAAAGATGAATCTAAATGGAATTGTTTTTAAGGTAATGGGCTATAAGGAGATCAACGAATTTTCCGTAACTTTGAATCCCTGCGGGCTGATTATTGCTTTTAAGGTAGGTCTCATTTATTCTGTCGGCGATTTTCGTTGCGGTTTCTTTCTGATACCTGTGCCAGAAGTTTCGTATTTCCCGCAGGTCGTTTTTTATGCTTTCACTTAGAAGCCCGGAAATTTCGCCGTACAGTTCGGGCGAATTTCTGTATAGAGCATTTCCGGTATAGGTTAATGCCGAAAGATACCCCGAGTACTGAAACAGTACGTCGGGGTGATTTTTACATGCCAGAAATGCCACGTAATTGGCTTCGTCTTCAAAGGTAATTCCCATCTGATGCGCAATTTCATGACATGCCGTGTGGGGAAGGGTAACAAGCGGCGGTTCTGTGTTTATGTTCGGCTCGCCGGTAATGAAACTGTAAACACCCGTGTATCCGGATATTGTCTGTATGCGGGAGAAAATGAGGCCTTTCACTTTCACTTTTTGTGAATGAAAAAGGTCATACTGCTCCGCCAGCGTAATATATCCTTCCCATGCAGTTTCGAGAATGTTTTTCACTTTCTTCCCGGTCCTGACGGTATCCCCGGTGTCCGAGAGTGTCCGGCGTATGTCGTTTGCCCTCAGAACCAGGGCTTCATAGGTGTCAGCCAGGGCTTCCACTGAGTTACCGGTTACGTCAAGCCCCAGCTGATCTTTAAGCGGCAGACGGTAATTGTTAAGATTCCATAAGAACTGAAAAAGAAAAATGCCAATGGAAAAAAGCAAAATCACAAGGGTAAAAAAACCGGTTAACTCCCTGATAAATTCCCGCCTGAAAGCAGAGCGGACAAGCCTGACGATCCTGTATAACCCGTAAATGACCAGAATTACTATGACTAATTCGTAAAGAGAAAAGGGAAAGAGATTTGCAACAGATGTCTGGATTTTGGAACTTACAGGATAAATTCCCCTTGAAAAATATTTTTCAACAAGCTGCGGATTTTGTGAGGCCCACCTTTTTACAGCCTGCGCGGTCAGCAGGAGCGCTGCCGAAAGCGTCAGCATTACTGTTTTCCGTTTTTTGTTCATAACGTGTTTTTCGGAAAATCCGGCCATTTTATCACACTTTCCTGAAAAAACGTTTTTTTAACGTTAAAATCAAAAAGCGCGGCAAATCCATCATGCGCTTAATCCTTCGCGGTTCCTTTATAAGCCTGTACAGCCATTCAAATCCCGCTTTTCTTATAAATTCAGGGGCTAATGACGCCTTGCCGGCAAATACGTCAATACTTCCGCCTATGCCTATAAGGACCTTGCAGTTAAGGCGGTACATATTCCTGTTTATCCAGTATTCCTGTTTAGGTGCGCCCATTCCGACAAGAACTATGTCGGGCTTGGCACTGTTTATCCGCTGAATTACGTCATCTTCCTCCTCGGGTTTGAAATACCCGTGGTCGTACCCTGCTATTTTTATCTTTTTATACTCGGCAATCAAATTCACTGCCGCCATTTCGGCCACGCCGGGCTGGGCGCCGAGTATGTAGAAACTTATGTTTTTCCCGGCAAACTCCCTGAAAAGATTTTTGGTCAGGTCTATTCCTGAAACCTTTTCCTTGAGAGGTGTTTTCAGTATTTTTGAAGCCAGTATCACTCCTGCCCCGTCAGGCACCAACAGATCGGCCGAATTAAGAAGTTCTTTGAATTCCGGGTCCCGCTGCGCCTGCATTATTATTTCCGAATTAGGAGTGAAAACCGCCCGTGGAACCCGGCTTTCCTCCTCGACCCATGTCTGTATCAGACGAACGGCTTCGCGCATTGTGACGTTATGGATTTTAACACCGTGGATGTCTGTCCTTGTCATGTGTTTTATCCTCCGTTGTGCTTTTGGCTTATATATTATATCCCATTTTATCCGTGTAGAAAAGAGAGTGAGGTAATGCCATTCTAAGGCTTCATACAGGATACGCAGGAATTAAGTTACCTTAACTTGCCGGTGAAGGAAATCAGACAAAAGAACGGTTGTTTGAAATAATGAACATAAACCTGTATAATAAATTTACAATTTGAATAAAATTAAAAAAGTAATCGGAGGAATACGATGAATCTTATTCAGGGATTGAACCCACAGCAGAAAGAAGCGGTATTGCATACCGAAGGCCCGTTGCTGGTTCTGGCGGGAGCCGGTTCGGGGAAAACCAGAGTACTGACCCACCGTATTGCTTATTTGATAGAAGAAAAAGGAGTTTCGCCGTATAACATTCTGGCGATCACCTTTACGAATAAAGCCGCAGGGGAAATGAAAGAACGGCTTGAAAAACTGATTGGTACAAAAGCCCTTGATGTATGGGCGGGTACTTTTCATTCCTGCTGTGTAAGAATATTAAGGCGGGAAATAGAACGCATCGGGTTTGGCCGGAATTTTGTCATATACGACACTTCTGATCAGGAGACACTGATGAAGGACTGTATCAGCCAGCTTCAGTACAATGAAAAACTTTTTCCGCCGAAAATGGTGCTGGCGGAGATTGGTAGGGCAAAGGATGAACTGATTGATCCTGAAAAATACGCCATAATGGCAGGTTCGGATTTCAGGCTCAGCAAAATAGCAAGGCTTTATGAGTTGTACCAGAAAAAACTGAAGGCCAACAATGCCCTGGATTTTGACGATATTATAATGTATACTCTGAAAATATTTGATGATTTTCCGGAAGTACTGGAATATTATCAGAATAAGTTTAAATACATCCTTGTGGACGAATATCAGGATACAAACACCGCCCAGTATGTACTGGTGAGCATGCTGGCGCAGAAGCACAGGAATGTCTGCGTGGTCGGCGACGATGACCAGTCAATATACGGCTGGCGCGGAGCGAATATACGCAACATTCTGGAGTTTGAAAAGGACTTTAAAGGATGCCGGGTAATAAAGCTTGAGCAAAATTACAGATCAACGGCCAATATATTGAATGCGGCGAATAACGTTATTAAGAACAACTTTGGCCGCAAGCCCAAGACACTGTGGACCGAAAACGGGGAAGGGGATAAGGTACGGGTATATGAAGCGCTGGACGAAAAGGAAGAGGCTTACTTTGTGGCTAATCAAATTAAAAGCGAAGTAAGGAAAGGCAGACGAAGTTACCGGGATTTTGCCGTCCTTTATAGAATAAACGCCCAGTCCCGCGTTTTTGAAGATGCGTTTATGAAAAACGGTGTACCGTATAAAATAATCGGCGGCCATAAATTCTATGATCGCAAGGAAATAAAGGATATTATTGCATATCTCAAGGTTATACAGAATCCGCACGACGACATAAGCTTAAAGAGGATAATTAACGTGCCGAAAAGAGGTATCGGCAAAGCCACCATCGACAAGGCCGAACAACTGGCGATAACCCACGGCGTAAGCATTTATTCGGTGATAGTGCAGCCTGAAAATTTCCCGGAACTTGCGCGGGCGGCGGAAAAACTTAAATCATTTACCGATACGCTGGCAAGGTTCAGGACGATGCTTTCATATATGGATTTGGTGGAATGGATTAGAATGCTTGTTGAAGAAAGCGGTATTATTCGCGAACTGGAGGCCGAAGGAACGGAAGAGGCAAAAAGCAGGATTGAAAACATCCGGGAGTTCCAGTCGGTGGCGGTGGAGTTTGTAAATAACAGTGAAGAGACAAATCCCACCGTCGAGGATTTTCTTGCACAAATCTCCCTTGTTTCGGATGTGGATGATTTGAACGAAGAGGATGACCGGGTTGTGCTGATGACAATGCACAGCGCCAAGGGACTTGAATTTCCGGTGGTGTTTCTTACGGGTATGGAGGAAGGTCTTTTCCCCGGTATGCGATCCTTCGGTTCGGAAAGCGAGATGGAGGAGGAACGCAGGCTCTGCTACGTTGGGATTACAAGAGCAAAGGAAAATCTTTACCTTACCTATGCGAAAACAAGAATGCTGTTTGGAAATACAACATATACAAGACCTTCCAGATTTATTGACGAAATTCCGCCGGAATTGCTGGATTATGCTGAAAACAGGCCTTTCAACGACGGCATTTCCGTACTGAATAACCGGTTAATCGGCGCCGAGACGTGGAAACAGCGTACTGCGTCGTTTTCGCAGGCACAGGAAACAGATCCCTGTGATATTGAAGTCGGGGCCCGTGTTATACATAAAAAGTTCGGTGAGGGCACGGTAATAAAAAAAGAACGGGAAGGATCGGATTATAAACTGGAAATAATCTTTGACGAATATGGTCTGAAAAGGATGATGGCTTCTTTTGCGAAACTGAAGCTGTTATGATGATTTTCTTATGGACTGCGACATAATTTTTCCCTGCAGTGGGCATACTTCATGAAGAATGCTCATATTGTCGGGAGGGGATTGTGTTGAGCGGTTCAATGTTCTATGACGAACTCAGGCTCATAGGAGAAAACTGCAGCCATTACAGGCAGCGGAGGTATGGTTCGGGCGCTGTAATGAGGATATATGAGGAAGAAGGCATATCATGCAGTACGTGCAAGAACTGGTCGGGCTCCCGGTGCATAATTGACGCTTTTGACAAGGTAGCGGCGGATATTGGAATAGTCCCTGAAAAAAACTGAGCCGGAAATTTTCCGGGAAAAACTGTAAAACGACACCGAAAGACATTAGTGATCTGTATAATCAATTTATACAGTTTTACTAATGATAAAACCGGGAGGTCGTTTTACATGAAAGGGACTTCTGTATACAGCCGTGGCATTGCGGTTACCGGCAAAAAGATGACGGAAGTATGGAACAGGCTTAACCTTACTTCCAGAAAACTGTTTGTGTCGGCTTTTTGCGGAATAATATCTCACGGTACCGTTTTGGGTGTACTGAGACCTTTTGGCATTTCCTTTTACGCAGCTTTATCAGAAGGCACCGCTGTTAAAGTGTTAATGGCAGTTTTTATTTTCCTCTGGAATGTTGTCAGGGGAGATCTTTATGAATCATTAAGGCAAATCGCAATAATTCTGCTTTATGAATGGATTGGAAAGATTTTTTTTCGGGATGAGAAAAATCCGGGGTATTTCAGGAATTCATTATTAATTTCCGCCGCCACAGTAATTACTGGGATATTTCTTTTCATTATCACCGGGCAAATACTTGAATCACTGATTATTACTGTCATAGAAACTGTTATTGTATATATTCTGACCGTTGTGTTTTCAGCAACTGTTCACGATGGGGAATTAACGCAGCAGGGCCGTGATATGCGGAAACACACAGGGTATCTCGGAATACTTGTGCTTGGAAGTGCCTTTATCCTTGGCATATCCGGAATTGGTGTGGCATGGTTCCGCATCGACAGGATAATTGCAGGGTTGGGTCTCCTTATGCTCACGAGGCATTTAGGTCCGGGTTTTGGAGCATGTGCGGGATGCATGGCAGGGCTTGCATTGTCGGATTCCAATGATTCTTTCATATCCCTTGCAGGAGCGTATTCGATAGCCGGCATGGCGACGGGGATGTTTCGCGGTTCGAAGTTTACGGCTGGAAGTACGTTTATTCTGCTGCAGTTTATTTTTTTAATTTTGTATCCTGATTTGCCCCTGTATTTTGCCGAGGCGGTGATCCCGGCAGTACTGTTCATGATTGTTCCTGATTTAAGGGTGGGAAAGGTTTTGTCGATAAAAAGCCGGATTGACGAGCCCGAAGGCGAATCTGAAATAACCGGAAGGATACGCCGTTACGCGGCGGAAAAAATATGCAGCATGTCAAAAGCTTTTTACAGGCTTGCCCATACCATGGAACGTCAGTTGCAGGATTATTCGTTCGACGGGGACGACTTTTGCGGTTCCATAATAGATCAACTCACCCAAAAGATATGCAGTTCGTGCAACAAAGCAAGCGTATGCTGGGAAATGAAACTGTATTATACCTACAGGGTAATGTGCGATCTTATAGATTCAATCCAGTCGGAAGGTACCGGTACCGTCGGTGAGGCCGAAAAGGAACTGGCGTTTTTTTGCGTAAAAAGCGGGCCGGTTATTGACGCCCTTTCAAGAATGATTGAAATAAAGCGCGTGGACAGGCTTTGGCAGAAAATATTATATGAAAGCCGCAGTATTATACCCGAACAAATATACTGTGTTTCGGAAATACTTACCGGCATTTCGGCTGAAGTGGTAAACAAAATTAAGTTTTTCAGCGAAGAGGAAAAAAACATCGAGGGGTTGCTTAGAAAAAGTGATTTTCCCGTAATGAAGGCAGAAGTGAAAAGGGATGAAAACGGCAGGTTCCATGCCGAAATCTGGTTTGACCGCTGCAAAGGTCATAAGCTGTGCCGGAAACTGATTGAAGACACGGTGACAAAAGTTTTGGGCGTTAATATGGTGATGGATGAAGGCGACTGTAAAAACTGCGGCAGGGAACTGTGCATTGTATCTTTAAGGGAGAAGGAAGCCCTGGGAGTAATAACCGGAATATCAAGGCTGAAAAAAAGCAAGGCAAATGTTTCGGGGGATTCTTTTTCTTTTCTGAAAACCGACAACGGAAAGTACGTTGTGGCGTTAAGCGACGGGATGGGCAGCGGAAGGGAGGCAAACAAACTCAGTGAAACGGCAATAGGACTGTTTGAACAGCTTTTGAACTGCGGCGTTTCAATACGGCTGTCGCTAAATCTTGTGAACATGCTGATATCTGCCAGGAATTCCGAAAAATATGCGACTATGGATGTGGCATCGATAGATTTATACACCGGAGAAACCGAATTTTTTAAAATGGGCGCCGTGCCCAGCCTGGTGGTAAGCGGAAACAGCATGGACTACATACGGATTGACAACCTTCCCGCGGGGTTTCACCGGGAAGGCTCAGTTCAGTGCGAGAGGAGAAAAATCACCGACGGGGAGTTTATTATAATGATGACCGACGGCGTTTACGAAAAGCTCAGCGAAGGTTTTGGAGAAAAATTCCTGGACAGGGTGATTAGCACGAAAAATATGTTAAATCCACAGGAAATGGCCGACAGTTTGCTAAAAAAAGCCTGCGGGGATGACGAGAACATAGATGACGATATGACCGTACTTGTGGCAAAGGTATGGCGTAAAACGGGATGAAAAGAACCTTACCGGAAACGGTAAGGTTCTATCCCACCGCCCTGATTTTTTTTTCTGCAAGAAACATTTCCCCAACTTTGTATACATCACCGGCTCCCATTGTAAGAACCAGATCGCCGGCGGAAGAATCGTGAATAAGGGAATCAACTATGTCTTCAAAAGAAGAAATATAAACCGCATTGTTCAAATGTTCGTTGATTCTTCTGACAAGCTCGGATGAATGAATAATTCCATTGTCTTTCTCCCTTGCGGCGTAAATATCTGTAACATAAACCTTATCGGCAAGGGTGAAGGCTTTCGAAAATTCGTCTATCAGTTCTTTTGTCCGCGTATAGGTGTGGGGCTGGAACACGCATAAAACCTTACCCCTGGTACAGCTTCGCGCGGATTTCAGGGTGGCTATGACTTCGGTGGGGTGATGGGCATAATCATCCACAACCTTTATTCCGTCGATGGTACCTTTAAGTTCAAAGCGACGGCGCGTTCCTTTGAATTTCCTCAGGCTGTTTTGTACAATGTCCAGCGGGATATTCAGCGCATTGCACGCGGCAATACAGGCCAGACTGTTGCTTACGTTGTGCAGGCCTGGAATGCTCAGTTTCATCCGCATTATGCTTTTCTTTCCGCAGACCACGCGAAAAGACGGAAAACCGTTTTCGTCGAAAGTAATGTTTCTGGCTGTCCAGTAAGCTTTCGGAGAGGTCAGCCCGTAAGTTATGGTTCTGCATTTAAGCTGTCCCAATATCCGAAGAACATGTTCATTGTCTGCGTTCCCTATAACAAAACCGTCAGACGGCACACTGCCTGCAAATTTCGAAAAGGAATTAACTATCTGGTTGATGTCATGAAAATAGTCCAAATGATCGGGTTCGATATTCAGAATGACTGCCATATAAGGATTTAATTTCAGAAAACTGTCCTTATACTCACAGGCCTCGGTAACAAAGAATTCGGATGAACCCACCCTTGTGGTGCCGCCAATGACATCAAAAACTCCCCCTATATGAACGGTGGGGTCTTTTTCGGCTTCCATCAGGCAATAGGAAATCATAGAAGTGGTTGTTGTCTTTCCGTGGGTTCCCGATACGGCAATGCTTTTTTTGTAACTGCGCATGATTTCGCCCAGTAACGTAGCTCTGTCAATAACGGGAATGCCTTTTTTTCTGGCGGCTTCAAGCTCAGGGTGATCGGTGGGCATTGCCGCTGTGTAAACGACAAGATCCTGGTTTGTAATATTGGAAGGTTCCTGTTTTAAAAATACAGGAACGTTTTTAAGTTTTAATCTTTCAACAATAGGTGAATTTTTTACATCCGAACCGGTAACATGAATACCCATGCTTAATAGGATTTCGCTAAGACCGCTCATGCTTATACCGCCTATACCAACCATATGGACGGTTTTGCCGGATAAACTCGTCAAAAGCTCGCTCATAGTAACACCTCAAATATTTATCGGAGGGGATGTTTTCCCAAAAAATTCATATATATAATTATAACCGCTTCAGGTCTCTGTTACACTACAACGAAAAACAGAAACCAACGTCATTATACTATATATACAGATTATTCACAACATAACAATGTTTCACTTTGTCTGTCCCCTTTAATAAAAAACAGCCGGTGGCCAATCCAGCGTTTACCTGATCCATATACATTATATGCAAATCAGTTAATATTTTTACACAAAGCATATTCATAAGGAATATGGTAAATAAAAGAAAAAATTTTTAATAAAATTCTGAAAAAAAGAAGGATTTATTTAATTTGTGGCGAATAATACCTATAACGGGAAATTACATAATTTGTGTGCAATTTCCCAACCACAACACTTGGATACGGAAGGTGGTACGGAAATGGAAATTACTGATATCCGCATCAGGAAAATTGATACGGACGGAAAAATGAAGGCTGTCGTGTCGGTGACATTCGATAATGAGTTTGTGGTTCACGATATTAAAATTATCGAAAGCCAGAATGGAATGTTCATCGCGATGCCCAGCAGAAAAACACCGAGCGGAGAATTCAGAGATATTGCGCATCCCATTCATTCTGAAGCACGCGCAAAAATTCAGTCAGCGATACTTGAAAAATATCAGACAATGCTGGTTGAGGAAGAAGTTGCGAATAAAGCCGCAAAAAGCAGTTCAGAGGCAGAAGACAAAACTGAATAAAACAGGCATAAAGATTTGAACGGTTGTTTTTATAAGTTTCAGTATTTTCGGTTGTGAAAAATTTCGACGCGTCCGCACCTGCCGGAAGAAGGCGGTGCGTTTTTCTTTTCTTAGTGCAATCATTTCATTATTGATCCCGACGGAGCAAAAAATACCGGTACTTTTGTCTATTTTGTATGTTGAAAAAATACAATAAACGTGAGAGAATGAATATGGCCTGATGTACTTTGGGTTCTGCTGTTTTATTATTAATATAGTTATAAATATTGGTTATTTCAAGTTTAGGTCACCGGGGAAGGAGTAAAATCCATATGGAATCGGTTTATGCTGTTATACTGGCTGCAGGAGCAGGAACGCGGATGAAGTCCGCAAAAGCCAAAGTTATTCACGAACTGTGCGGGAAACCAATGGTTAACTGGGTAATAGACGCCGTTAAAGCTTCAGGAATAGAAAACATCATTGTTGTTACAGGGCATCAGGAAGAACAGGTAAGGGCATGTATAGGAGGAAACGTGGAATTTGTCTCGCAGAAAGAACAGCTGGGCACAGGGCATGCGGTTCTTCAGGCAAAGCCTTTGCTTGACGGTAAGAAAGGCACATGTCTGGTCCTGTGCGGTGACACTCCGCTGATTACGCCGGATACCATAAAAGAGCTGATTCATGAGCATACTGAAAATAGAAATGACATGACGGTTTTAACGGCTTTTCCTGAAAAACCGGAAGGCTACGGCAGGATACTTAGAGACGCGTCCGGGCAGGTGGCGGGAATTGTTGAGCACCGCGATGCCACGCCGGAACAGCTGAAAATCAGGGAGATTAATACAGGTATATACTGTTTTAACATTCAGTCTCTTTTAACATCCCTGGGGAAATTGTCAAATCAAAATAATCAGCACGAATACTATCTAACTGATACATTATCAATCATTCTTGCAAACGGCGGAAAGGTCGGTACAAGTTCGGTAAACTGCAGCGATGAAGTCATGGGGATTAACGATCGTGTTCAGCTGGCATGGGCTCAGAAAATTTTGAACAGGCGAATCATTGAGGAGCACATGCGAAACGGTGTTACCTTTCTTGATCCCGACAGCTGTATTATCGGATGTGACGTTGAAATAGGCATGGATACGGTTGTATATCCCACAACAATCCTTGAAGGCAGCACGAAAATAGGTCAGAACTGTGTGATTGGGCCCAATTCGAAAATCACCGATACCGTTATCGGAAATAATGTTACCGTATTGAGTTCTGTTACAGTTGAAAGCACAATCGGGGATAACACCAAGGTCGGGCCTTTTGCTTATCTCAGGCCCGGAAGCAAGATAGGGAAGAATGTAAGAATTGGCGATTTTGTAGAGATAAAGAAGTCTGTTATAGGCGACGATACAAAGATTTCGCATCTGACTTATGTGGGCGATGCGGAAGTAGGCAGGAACGTAAACATTGGCTGTGGCGTTGTTTTTGTCAATTATGACGGCGAGAAGAAGAATAAGACCATCGTGGGTGACAACTGTTTCATCGGATGTAACGTAAACCTTGTTGCGCCTGTGGAAATAAAGCCTGATGCATATATAGCCGCAGGATCAACAATAACCGAGGAAGTCCCCGAATACGCCCTTGCAATTGCCAGATGCCGTCAGACAGTCAAAGAGAACTGGGTAATAAAAAAAGGAAGGTTAAGAGGGAGAAAACCTGAGGAAAAAGCTGAAAAGTAATTTTACGGAGGTTGTTATATAATGAACATACACGGTAAGGACATAAAAATCTTTGCGGGTAATTCAAACCGGGAACTTGCCGAGGAAATTGCGGCGAAGATAGGTTTGCCTCTTGGTGCTTCGAACGTTGGCCGCTTCAGTGACGGGGAAATAGCGATAAGCATTAACGAAGTGGTTAGAGGTTCAGATGTTTTCATTATCCAGTCAACGTGCACACCGGTAAATGATAATCTGGTTGAACTGTTGATTCTTATAGACGCTCTGCGGCGTGCTTCGGCGGGCAGGATTACTGCGGTTATGCCCTATTTCGGTTATGCGCGGCAGGACAGAAAGGCAAAGGCAAGAGATCCCATTTCAGCCAAACTTGTGGCAAATCTGATAACCACCGCAGGAGCCGACAGGGTTCTGACAATGGATTTGCACGCCAGTCAGCTTCAGGGATTTTTCGACATTCCCGTCGATCATCTTTTGGGTGCGCCGATACTTGCCAAGTATATGCAGGAAAAGTTCGGAAACGCCGATGATATAGTTGTTGTTTCTCCCGATGTCGGCAGTGTTTCACGCTCAAGAAAATTTGCCGAGAAACTTGACGCTCCGCTGGCGATTATAGATAAACGCCGTCCGAAGGCAAATGTCTGCGAAATCATGAATATTATAGGGGATGTGCGCGGCAAGAGGGCGATACTGGTGGATGACATAATTGATACCGCCGGTACGATAGTCAGCGCTGCAAATGCTCTGGCCGATATAGGGGCAAAAGAAATATATGCCTGCTGTACTCATGGGGTATTGTCGGGACCTGCGATAGAGCGTATCAAGAATTCGCCGATAAAAGAACTTGTTGCTTTGAATACGATACCCATTCCGAAGGAAAAGCGGATAGACAAAATTACCGTTCTTTCGGTGGCAGATGTTTTTGCCGAGGCTATAGAAAGGATTTACGGAGATATTTCCATATCATCGCTGTTTACCCAGCAGTAAGCAGGGCTATAATAATTTAATGAGGCAGGAATGCAAGTTTTTTCTCATACAGAAACTCATACAGAAGTCAACGGGTTGATTGTGTCCCGTTGATTTTTTTATCGTATTACAAAATCGTAAAGCTATGGTATACTCAAATAGTAAAAAGGAGGATGCCGGATGTTCGTTTTTGCCGGACTCGGAAACCCGGGAAAACAATATGATTGGACAAGGCATAATGTTGGATTTGAATGCATTGATTACCTTTCAGTGCTTTATAATATACCTGTTGCAAAGGCGAAATTCAAAGCCCTGGTTGGGGAAGGTTTTATTGAAGGCGAAAAGGTGATGCTTGTAAAGCCTCAGACTTATATGAACAACAGCGGAGAATCGCTGAGGGAAATTGTGGATTACTTTAATCTGAGTCTTGACAGGCTTGTTGTAATATATGATGATATTGATCTTGATTTGGGCACGATACGAATCCGTTCAAGGGGAAGCGCAGGTACCCATAACGGTATGCGCTCAATTCTGTATCATCTGGAATCCGAAGATTTTCCGAGAATAAGGATAGGTATCGGCAAGCCCGGCCCGCAGCAGGATTTGGTTTCTTATGTTCTGGGTAAATTAAATGACGATGAGCGGGAAATAATGACCGAGGTTATAAAAAGGGTGGCCTTATCGGTCCGGGAAATAATTGTCAGCGGAGTTGATATGGCCATGAGTAAATTCAACGGAAAAATAAACAGGGTTTGAGGTTGTAACTGATGAACAGTATCAGGTTTGATAACTGGGAAAAGTTTCGGAACATAATCTCCGATATTTCCAACGGTTACAGTATTTCACTCAACGGCCTGACCGAGACCCAACGGCATCACTTTATTTATTCGGTTATAGCGAAGGCCGGCAGAAAGGCTTTGTATATTGCCGCCAATGATTTGCAGGCGCGTAATGCCCTGGAGAGTTTCAGCGGTATGGCGGCGGGCAAAGTGCTGTATTTCCCGTTCAGGGAAAAAATGCTGTATGATGTGGAAGCCAAAAGCTATGATCAGGCGTACCAGAGAATTGAAATTCTCGATTGCCTTCTGAGGCAGGACTTTGATATTGCTGTGCTTTCCTGTGAGTCGCTCATCGACATTTTTATGCCCCCTGAAGAGTTTGCGGCTTGCAGATTGTCCTTTAAAACCGGTGATACGGTGGATTTGGAAAAACTTATTTCCGATCTTGCGAGGCTGGGGTATGAACGGGAAAACGAAGTGGAAGGTTCAGGACAGTTCGCGGTCAGAGGCGGTATAATTGACATATTTCCGATACAGATGCGGGAACCGGTAAGAATTGAGCTTTTTGATATTGAAATTGATTCCATACGTGTTTTCGATCCAGAAAGTCAGAGATCGGTTCAGGGCATTGACAGGGTTGAAATACTTCCCGCTAAGGAGTTCATTTTATCGAAAGAACAGGCTTTGAAAGCAGCCGGCAGAATACGGCGTGAACTTCGAGAGGTGGTCTCCCGGACTGATGACAAGGATCTTGTTAATTCTCTTAATAAGAATTTTGAAAACTATATAGAAAAGCTGGAAAATGCCGAATATTTCGCCGGTATTGACAAGTTCATTCCTTATTTTTACGACGAAAATCATAGCCTGCTTGATTATGTCGGCAGGGATTCATTATTGTTCGTTGAAGATGTGGCCAGGTTGAGGCAGAGATTAAAGAATGTGGTTGAAGAATATCACAACCAGTGTGAGGTTCTTTTGGACAAAGGCATGCTTTTGCCCGGTTCCTTTTTAATGTATTCCGATCCCGAAGATTTGCCCGGGCGGTTTGCCCGGTTTCAAACCGTTTACCTGAACAGCTTGGATGAAGGTGAAACCCTTACAGAAGTCAAAAAGCAATATTCGCTTTACGGAAACAATACCGTGTCCTATGCAGGCCGTATAGATGAACTTAAAAAGGACATAAAGGCATGGCTTGAAAAGGGATACCAGATAACGATACAGGCCATGTCGGACCAGAGAAAGGAAGGTCTGAAAAATTTCCTTGAAGAAAACGGCATCAGGGTCTATTCGGAATATCCAAAGGACGACACGCCATGCGTCGTTATAAAAACCGGGCAGCTTAAAAACGGTTTTGTGTATCCTGAAATAAAATGGGCTGTGCTGTGTGAAAGCGACATTGTTGCGGGCAAGAAAAAAAGGGCTGCTCATCAGCACAAAACCGGGAAAAAAATAGACGTGTTCACCGATCTTACGGTGGGGGATTATGTTGTACATCAGGTTCACGGAATAGGAGTTTACAAGGGAATAGAAAGCCTTACCGTTGAAGGGGTTAAAAGCGAATATCTGAAAATTGAATACCGTGACGGGGGATTTCTGTACATTCCCATAACCCAGCTGGATCTGATTCAGAAATACATCGGTACCGAAGGAAAAGCGCCTAAAATAAATAAACTGGGCGGGGCCGAATGGACAAGGCAAAAGAAAAAAGTCAAGGAAGCGCTGAAAGAGCTTGCGGAGGAACTGATACGCCTGGAGGCCGAGCGGGCGTCAATGGAAGGGTATGCCTTTTCGCCCGATACCGTCTGGCAGAAACAGTTTGAAGAGGCTTTTGAGTGGGAAGAAACCGAAGATCAGCTGAGATGCACCGAAGAAATAAAGTCTGATATGGAATCCAAAAAGCCGATGGATCGCCTGCTTTGCGGGGATGTGGGTTATGGAAAGACCGAAGTGGCGCTGCGGGCCGTCTTTAAAGCGGCAATGGACGGAAAACAGTCGGCATTTCTGGTTCCTACAACGGTTTTGGCTGCCCAGCATTATGAGAATTTCAAAAAACGGTTTGCCCAGTTCCCGATAACGGTGGAAATGCTGAGTCGTTTCCGGACCGAAAGCGAGCAGAAAAGGATTATCAGGGACTTAAAAGCCGGAAAAATAGACGTTATAATAGGCACCCATAAACTGTTCAACAAAGAGGTGCGCTTTAAGGACCTGGGACTTTTGGTGATTGACGAGGAACACAGATTTGGCGTTGAACAGAAAGAGAAAATAAAAAGGATGTATCCGAGGGTGGATATCCTTACCCTGTCCGCTACACCAATACCAAGAACATTGCATATGTCGCTTACCGGAATAAGGGATATAAGCATAATAGAACAGCCGCCGGAGCACCGTTATCCTGTTCAGACCTATGTTCTTGAATATAACGAAGATGTGATCGCAGACGCCATAAGAAGGGAAATCGCAAGAGACGGACAGGTATTTTATCTTTATAACAGGGTGAAGGGCATTCAGGCAAAGGCTGTGAGCCTGCAGGAGATGCTCGGCGGGCAGGTACGCGTGGGGTATGCCCACGGGCAGATGAATGAAAGACAACTGGAAAAAATAATAACTTCTTTTATAAACCGGGAGTTTGACGTATTGGTCTGCACTACTATCATTGAATCGGGAATAGATATGCCGAATGTTAATACAATAATAGTGGAAGATGCCGACAGGCTTGGCCTTGCCCAACTTTATCAGCTCAGGGGCAGGGTGGGGCGTTCAAACCGTCTGGCCTACGCATATTTGACGTACAAAAGGGACAAAGTGCTGAACGAAACCGCGGAAAAAAGGCTCAAAGCCATCCGCGAATTCACCGAGTTCGGATCGGGATTTAAAATAGCCATGCGGGATTTGCAGATAAGGGGTGCCGGAAACCTTCTGGGGCCCGAGCAGCACGGGCATATGGAAGCAGTGGGCTATGACACTTATGTAAGGCTTCTGGAAGAGACAATAAAGGAACTGAAGGGCGAAGCAGTTCCTCAAGAGGATATTGAGGTAAACGTCGACCTTAAGATTAGCGCATATCTGGATTCGCAGTATATACCCGACGAGCAGGCAAGGCTGGATATGTATAAAACCATATCTGCAGTGGAAAACGAAGAAGAGGCCATAGATGTCTATGACGAACTCCTTGACAGGTTCGGCGATGTTCCCGAAGAGGCCTCAAACCTTATTAAGATTGTTTTGATAAGAAAACTCGCTGCAAAATGCGGTTTTAACGTTATCAAGCAAAAGGACGATACGGTACTGATGTATTTTAAGGAGCAAAACGCGCTTCCGCTGCCTCTTTTGTCAAGGCTTGTGCATGAAGAAAAAGGAAGGATTATGTTCTCGGCGGGAAAGAACCCCTATCTTTCGTACAAAGTGAAGGGACTGAGCCCTTCGGAGATGCTCGACAATATTAAGATTCTGTTACAGAGGGTTCAAAAATTGCAGTCAGGGTAATAATTGATTATAATTAAAGTGTCCGGCGGAGCTGCGTTTGTTGTCGTCAATTTTATATTCACGCCTCACAAAAAAGGGGATCAATAATGAAAAAGGCATTGATTATTATACTGATTGTTGTTGTTTTTGCAGCGGGTGTTCTTTATTTTATACTGGATTCACGAAGTTATGTAGCCAAAGTCGGCGGGCAGAAAATAATGAATTACGAGTATGTTTTTTTTCTCAACACGCAAAAGCGGGTTACCGAGTCCGAAGCCGGTGTGAATGATGAAGAGGAGAAAAAGGAGCTTTGGACGAACACCGTTGACGGTGAGGATCCCGTCGCAATCGTAATGAACCAGGCTTTGGAGATTGCAAAGGAATTCAAGGTACAGCTGATAAAGGCAAAAGAAGCAAACTTTAAATTATCCGACGCCGAACGAAAGGAAATCAATCAAAATTTAAACAACTGGCTGAAAAATGAAGAAAACAGAGATTATGTAAAAAATAAGCTGGGAATCAGTATTCGCCAGTTTAAGGATGTAATGGTAAAGTCGCAGCTTGTGAGCAGGTTTGCTTATGATTACATGCAGAAACACAGCGATGCCGTAACCGTTACCGATGAAGAGGCTGAACAATACTACAACGAAAACAGAAAAAATCTTGACGATGTAACGGTGACGTATATTTTTGTCTCTGCTGATGAAAATATGGATAGTGGACAGAAAGCCGAAAAACGGAAGCTTGCGGAAGAAATTCTGGAAAAAATCAGACAGGGAACCGATATGGCTTCGCTTGTTAAGGAATATTCCGAGGATCCCGGCGTAAATGAAAGTGACGGAACATATACCTTTAAATATTCTTCCGAATCCCATCCCCAGGAAGTAAAAGACTGGGCGTTCGGCGCCAGAATCGGGGATTTGGGTATTGTTCAGACCGAAACGGGATATTATGTCATAAGGCTTGAAAACAGAAGCGATTTTGAGGATAAAAAGGAACTTGCCAGAAGTGAGCTAAAAGCCAAAAAGCTTAATGAGTATTATCAGAACCAGGTAAAGGATTGGCTGAATGATCCTTACTTTAATCTGATTAAAAATGAAAAAACACTGAACAGCGTGACCAGGAAAGTTTTTGAAAAATGAACCGTATATTCTAACATGTCTTTCAATTCGTGCCTCCTTTTGGATTAAACCTTTTATATTTGGTATGTTTGCATAAAAACTACAGGAACTATTCATAATATGAGTGTAAGATTCTTAAATTGAAAGGAGGCACAGACCTTGAAGGCGACAGGCATCGTGAGAAGAATCGATGATTTAGGACGTGTGGTAATTCCCAAGGAAATCAGACGGACATTAAGAATACGTGAAGGCGATCCATTGGAAATATTTACCGATCGTGAAGGAGAAGTTATCCTGAAGAAATACTCACCTATCGGAGAGTTAGGTGATTTTGCGTCGGATTATGCTGAGTCCCTGCATAATACAAGCGGACATATAATTTGCGTTGCCGACAGGGATTCAATAATTGCCGTATCAGGTGCGCCAAAAAAGGAATTCCTTGAAAAGCAGTTAAGCAGTGAGCTGGAGAAAATAATAGAATCCAAAACCATATTTGTTGCGCCTTCTGCCGACTCAGCCAGGGTTCCGATTTTAAGCGATGACCCGTCTGACAAATATACATCCCAGGTTATTGCCCCTATAATTTCGGAAGGTGATCCTATCGGAGCGGTAATTATTTTATCAACCGATCCCAATGCGAAAATGGGAGATGTGGAAACCAAACTTGCACAGTCAGCTGCAAGTTTTCTGGGGAAGCATATGGAACAGTGAAAAGAGAGCCATTAAGGCTCTCTTTCCGCTCTGAAAACTTTACCACAGAAGTATTCCCAATTCTTTCAGTTTCATAATTGCCTCTATGAAAAAGAAATCACCGTAAATGATACTTTTATGTATTCCGCCGCTGTATGCCTCCGAGCCGTTCTGCAAAATGGAATCGGTCGCATCGGACCAGCTGCAGTGTTCTTTTTCCAGCGCTCTCAGAATTTTCAGCGCTGAGCTAAAATATGTCTTTTTTTCATATTCCGGAACGTGTTTTGAAATTTCAATCATTCCGCTGGCTGCAATGGCTCCTGCGGTAGTATCTATATATACAGGGCTTTCGGGACTTCTGAAATCTATTGCCGGTATGTAATTATTATCCTGAATGCATGAAATGAAATAATGAGCCACACGTTTTGCAATATCGAGATAAAGGTTTTTTCGGGTATGTATATAGGACAGCGCGAATCCATAAATTGCCCAGCTCTGCCCTCTTGACCATGACGAACCTACACCATAACCCTGTCCCCCGTAAGTCCTTATAACTTCCCCCGTATCAATGTCATATTCGATAATATGGACTACAGAACCGTCGGGACGAACAACGTTTTCGGCTGTCTTGTCTGCATGGGCTTCCGCTATGCGGCGGTAACGGCTGTATCCCGTTTCTTCCGAAGCCCAGTACAGGAGGGGAAGGTTCATCATTGTGTCTATTATCGACCATCCTTCCCGATCTTTGCCGTTCCAGGCGGTTATAAACCTGCCGTTTATGTTAAACCTGGACGCAAGATGGTTTGCGGCGATAAGTCCCCTGATCCTGGACTGGGGATTACCTGTGATTCTATAGTTTGCGACGCTTGATATATGCCACATGAAACCTACGTCATGATGCAGCCCTTCAAAACTTCCGTCAAGACCGAAAAGAACCTTATCGAGACGCAGTTCTGCCTTTTCGGCTTTTTCCCTGTATTTTTCGTCCTTTGTCCCCATGTACATAAGCCACATTATGCCCGGCCAGAAACCGTTCGTCCACCATGCGGGGTCTTCTTCAAATTTGTCATCAAACCTGCCGCCGATCGTGGTATAAGGTATTTTGTCCCCGACATTGTCAACAACCTTGCTCATTTTGGAACATATTTTTTTCCATACGGACTCAAGCCATTCCCTGTCCTGTGCGGAAATTTCAATCATACCGTTCACTCCCTGGTTAACTTTTTTTATAACAATTATTGTACCATGATGGATATATTGTGCAACGCCCGGTGCTGTTAAAACGGCGGCATATACTCATGTTTCCGAATTGCCCGAAAAGCCGTTTTGGCTGCTAACGTTCCTGATGCGAAGTTTCGCCCGGTCCGGAAATCGTGATAAATCGCGAAAACAGAACGGACGGGTTTCCCCGTCCGTCTCTGTTTTTGATTTATTGGCGGATTATTTAATTTCTACAGGTATCGGGCCGAATTTGCCGATTTTTGCGCCGGCCATGTCCTCAATGCCGTCGTCATTGTGCAGCGGATCATAGGTAATCGTAACATTTCCGCTCAATTCCGGAACATGATTTCCTACTGTTATTCGTATCTGATTATTGTTTTGAATGGAGTTATTCCATCCGCGCAGCCGGTACTCGGTTCCGTTGACATTAAGGACGTATGCGCAGTTGCAGCTTAGTTTGCTAATTTGCACATCTTCGTCAAATGTCAGAATAATTTCATGTTCTTCTGAATCATAAACTGCTTTTACGTTTGATGTATCTATTACAGGTATATACTGAATCTCGCCCTTGAAGGCAATTGGCCCTGAAACATCGTCAAACGCCAGGTCTTTTGTACCTGTTTCGGGGTTATACACCACTTCGAAATTCAGATTTTCTGTCTCAACAGGAGTAAAGGTGTAGTATAACCTCATATCGTGTATGCTGTAGGTTGGTCCGGCGGATATTATATCTACCGGAACTCCGTTGTTGGTAACGGCAATATGCTCGGTGGGAATGCCCTTTTCAAGAAGATTGATCAGAGGACTGATTTCAACCATCATTATTCCGGCTGCGACATTCACGTAAACATTTGTTATGGACATATCGGCCGATGTTACCGTAAGTTTGAAATCCTTTGCAGCATTGCCGCTTGCATCCTTCAGCCGGTCGGCTTGAGCGGTGTACCAAACCGTTAAATCATCCGGATTTGCTATTTCGCTTACTGTAAGTTCGATCCATGACTCAACATAGTAATGTCCTGCATCGGGAACATTATAAAGAGCTACGCCGGTTACCTTTCCGTTTGGGTTGCCATTCTTGTCAGTGAGGCTGAACGCGTCTGCGTCGGGTGCGCTCTTCAAATCAAGTTTTTCATAGATGCAGTAAATGTAAATTTTCGTCATTGCGTCATTGATAAAGGCTACGCTAAAACTCGGCGGCGTTTCATCCAGCGCTGTTACCGTTTCCATGTCAAAACGGATGGTGGTTACCTTCTCTGACAGGTAATCCCCGTCCCTGACGACAAAGTTGACGTTTACTGCCCTGCCTGAATTCGGTCTGATATTTGTTTTAACTGAATACTCTTTTTGCGGGTCTTCTACTTTTACATAATCAGCCAGGCTTACATATACTGTGCTGGTGTCTTCCCTGGTACTGTCTATGGTTTCTGTTGCGTGCCCGTGAAGCACACCTGTTACCGAAGACTTCCAGTTGTTTGCGTTCACATTGTCTACGGTAATATAAACGTCTGCTTTTTTGTTAAGCCTGAACTTGATGACAATCTGTCCGTCTTCCACTGTAGCCATAGGGTAACCCGAAACAAAATACGGATCAATAAACCCGATTGTTACGTTTTCAATTCCCTGCTTCCTTACAACCAGCTCGAAATCTTTTGTTACCGAATTGCTTCCGTCGGAGATGGTTGCTGTCAGGATCACAATCACGTCATCCTGATCCGGGCCGGGGCGGGTTACTTTTCCGTCGTCGGTTAAGTATGCAGGATTTGAAGATTTCCAGCTGACTGTTATGCCGGGGTATTCGTCCATTGAACTGATCAGGTTCAGATCGGATACAATGGACTGATGGTTTTCATTATTGCCCCTGATTCTGTCAAAGGTAAGCTGTTCCTTGACAACATTCAAATCAAAAACGGCTTTCCATTTTGCATAAAGCGTTACATCATTTTCAATTACTGTATTGTCAAAATCAAACGGGTCTCCCGTTCCTTCCGCATTTTCGTACCAGCCCAGGAATTCATATCCCGAACTTACCGGATCTTTGGGTTTATTCGCTTTGCTTCCGTATTCAACAATCTGAGGCTCAATTTCTTTTTCACCGTGTCCGTTCAGGTTAAAATAAACCTTGAATTTTGCAGAATCGACGGTTACTCCCAGCGCAATGTCAAGGGAGATATTGTCGGGGTTTGTCAGTGTATCAGGTAATACCGCTTTACCCTTTGCAACAAACTCCTGCCTGGTCTTCTTTGCAGGATCATAAATGAAGCTTTCCCGATTCCAGCTAATTTTCACGAAGGATTGCAGATACTCCTGCTGATTCTGGTAAACAGCAACCTGCACGGTTTGGGGCAGTTCGCGCATGATATCGTCACTGCTCGCACCGTTGGGTAATACTACGGGAGACAAATTATCCGAATAAACGGCCTTGAGAATTCCGGAGGGTTTTTCATAAACATAGACTTTAAAAGTTGCAGTCTTACCATTTAACGTGACAGTAATTGTCTGTTCCCCGGGGCTGTTCGGATCATAGCCTGAAATATTGGCCAAGGTGATATTTTCAGCTTCTGCTTCTGAATTATCGGAATAATGGACTTTTACTGCAAGACCGGTGATATCCAGCTCTTCACCGAGATAATAATCAACCTTGTTTGGTTGCCTGTAGATGGTTATTTTTTCGACGGTGGGCTCAACCGTCAGTAGCAGCTGTGCTTTAAGGTTGTTGGGATTTCTGATTCCCGATACCAGAGTTAATGTTCCGGAAAAACTGAAGGTGCCGCATTTTTCAGTTGAAACCGTTGACGCCTCCCACGTGACCGCAAGCAGGGCCGTGTTTCCGTTTGACAGGTTTACGGCTACCTTTTGTGGCAGAGTATAGGGTTGATTATGGTATACCGTTTCGGTTACCGTAGGTACCGATACAATGTACGGGTATGTTTCGGATGAGGAGGAATCGTCACTTGAAGAATCATCGTCCCTTGATGAACTGCTTCCGCTGCCCGCTGAGGAGGAGGGCTTTGACGGAACGGGAGTGGGAGTCGCGGATTTACCTGAAATACTTGCATCGGCCGCCCCTTCACCGGATATATTAACCGGTGAAATGTTCATTGTTGTCTGCTTGCCTGCTTCCTTGCTTATATTTGCGTTCTTGACAACACTGCCTTCGGTGCCTGTTATTGTGGCGCCGGCGTTCAGATTCATATTTTCCACAGTAGCGCGCGTAAGAAGAATTTCCAAACCAGGGAATGAACTGGTTATGGAGCTGAAGTTTCCGATGAATTCAACAGGGCTGCCTCCCAGATAATCTGCGGGAATGATCACTTCTTTAATATTTCCGTCAGCCAAATCCTGTGCAACAAGGATTGCTCCTGACTGCAGCACAACAGCGTTTACATTGGATTTACCCGATACAACGATTCTTACTGCGCCTGCGTCATCCCTGCGGACGACAATTCCACCTTCGACGGTTATATTCGCAAAATAAAGGGAGTTTTTGCCGCCGCCGTTGACAATGAGATCGCCGTGTACGGTAACATTGTTCAGATATGCGTCTCCGTCGCCCACACTCCCGGCAATCTGCAGATTACCGTTAACGATGGTGTTTTTCAGTGAAACCCCGGGTCCTGCGATGATGACATTGTTCACAGTGTCAGTTCCGGTTTCGGGACCGTATTCATTGGCGAAATAATAAACTCTGGTGTCGGTGCGGATACGATCGAGGAGTACTATTGCCTCGCTTCTTGTAATCATGCCTGCAGGATTTATCATCCCGTTGCTTCCGGTTACGAAGCCTTCGTTAATTGCTGCTGCCACGGCGCTCTTTGCCCAGGATGAAACCGCTGCGGAATCCGTTGCCAGCGAAAGTGCTGACATATCAGCAGACTGATCAATTCCTTTTATTCTTGCCACAATGGTAATGGCTTGTTCCCTCGTAATGGGAGCTTCGGGTGAAAGTTCGGTTTCCGAAGTGCCTATTATGTACCCTGCCTCCAACGCAATGGCACAGTCGTTATAATACCACTTGTCAGGCGATATATCGGTGTAGTTTTCAATTGATTCGCCCGGCTGGGTATAATTCATGACACGGTTTACCATAGCCATAAATTCTGCACGGGTAACTGCACGGTCTGGGTAATATTTCCCGTTGCTGTCGCCTTTTAGCAATCCCAGACGAATCCACTCTTCAATTGTGCTCTTTGCCCAGTGACCGTTCAGCTCGCTCAGGGCGTTTGCACCGGCAGAACCATCCGTTCCGGACGGAACTGAATATGTACTGCTCTCATTCAGTTCCTCGCCCAGGGCATTAATACCCATGCCGAGAACAAGTACAATAATGAGTGCAAGAGAGATTAGCCGGTTGACATGTTGTCGCATATTAAATTCCTCCTTAAATAAAAATATTGAATTCCGCTCAAGTGGTGGTTATATGCGAGCGGAATAATTATGTAAACGTATTATGTAAACATATAGTTGGCTAAATTTTACTAAAGTCAATCCCTAAAAGTCAATGGATTAAACGAAAAAATAACGACTTTTTTCAGCGTTTTTAATATTTTTAAAATAAGAGGTTTAATACGGCCAATGATGCCGCATTCACGGGGTGATTTCCGAAAGATGTGTTTGCTCCGGCATTCAGCCTTTTCTGTGAAGGTGGTCTTGTACCATGTTTATCCTATTGCAAGTTGCAGGCCGTTCCTGTATAATAAGTATATCGTGCTAGACGGGGAGGTAGCGGTGCCCTGTACCTGCAACCCGCTATAGCAGGGTCGAATTCCTGCCCGAGGCATATAGCTGTGAAGACAGGGCCATGATTAAAGAGCAATGAAGATTGGGTCTTGCGCAATTCAGGGCTGTGAACCCCGTCAGGTCCGGAAGGAAGCAGCGGTAAGCAGTTTACTGGATGTGCCGCAAGGGTGCCTGATCCGAGCTTTTTATCGTGGTGCCGTTTGTAGTTGTATGTCGACGGCAGGTGCACGATTTATTTTTTTATGAGGAAATTTTTCACGTCGGTTTTAACGGTTTATTTTCGGCTCAAAGCATTTCAAAGAAGGTTTTCCGGTCGTGAATGCCGGTAACGGTGTGGTGTTGCTCAGAAAAAGCTCCCTTATGAATGAAAGCAGAACAAAGGCAGACGAATTAAGGAAATGAATAAGGATTTTTAAAGGGAAAGGCAATTGTTTTTATTGGCAATATTAAATTTGTGTGATATAATCATAAAGGTTTTTTCCGACCCCAGGATTTTTTTTGTAAATTATTGAATCTGCTTTGTTTCCTCTGGTATAGATGTATTAAAATACTTTCAAGGATAAAGACACAACACATTCCAATAAAACATACAATGTTGCGGAAATTAAGCAGATTGTTAAAAATATTAAATAAAACTTAGGAGGCCTACCCTAATGAAATCGAAAGTAGAAACTGTGGAAAAGAATGTTGTAAAACTTACAATTGAAGAAGACGCAGAACGTTTTAATGAGAGCCTTAAAAAAGCGTACCAGAAAACCAAGGGCAGATTTACAGTTCCCGGCTTTAGAAGGGGAAAAGCCCCGATGAGCCTGATTGAAAAATATTACGGAGAAAATGTATTTTTTGAAGAAGCCTTGAATATTATCTGTCCTGAAGCTTATGAAGCGGCGATCAAGGAACACGGGATAATCCCTGTGGACACGCCCGAACTGGATATTGAGCAAATAGGAAAGGATAAAAATCTTATATTTACCGCAAAGGTCACTGTTAAGCCTGAAGTAAAACTTGGGCAATATAAAGGTCTGGATGTGGAAAAAGAGCAGGTGAATATAACCGACGAAGATGTCCAGAAAGAACTTGAAAAAATCAGGGACAGGAATGCAAGGCTTGTTACCGTAGAGGACAGACCTGTTCAGCAAAATGATATTGTAAATATTGACTTTGAAGGGTTCATTGACGGCAAACCCTTTGACGGCGGTTCAGCCAAGGGATATACGCTGGTTATTGGTTCAAATACTTTCATCCCCGGTTTCGAGGAGCAGTTGGTCGGTGCTGCGCTGAATCAGGAAGTGGAGGTAAACGTTACATTCCCCGAAGATTATCACAATGAGAGCTTAAAGGGTAAACAGGCTGTTTTCAAGGTTCGCATCAACGAAATTAAATATAAGGAACTTCCGAACCTGGACGATGAGTTTGCTCAGGATATAAGTGAGTTTAATACTCTTGAGGAATATAAGGCCGATCTCAGGAAGAAGCTTGAGGAAAGGGCACAACAGGAGGCCGAACGTAAATATGAAAATGAGCTTGTAAAAAAAGCTGTGGAAAACGCAGAGGTTGACATACCGGAAGTCATGGTTGAACGCCAGATTAACAATATTCTGCAGAGGATGGACGTTGCTTTGGCTTACCAGGGGCTGAATTTAAAAACCTATATGGAAATTATGGGGATTGACGAGAAGAAAATGCGCGATGATTACAGGGAAAGAGCCCTGGAAGAGGTAAAAACCGAACTGGTGCTGGAGAAGATTGCCCAGACTGAAAATATACAGGCAACTGACGAGGAAGTTGAAAAGGAAATTGCCGAAATGGCCGAAAGGTATAAGCAGAACCCCGAGGATTTTAAGAAACATTTACAGAATGACGATATAGAATATATTAAAGAGACCATCGTCAGGAGAAAAACCATTGAGCTGCTGAAACAGTAGTCAGGCAATAACGGGCTGCTTCTGAGTTGAGAAACAGCAGCCTTTAGTTCATTGGGGTAATTTTGTTTATTTAGACAACAAAAGGGGAAATTTATATTATACTATTGTATGATAAATAATATTGAAGTATTGTTTAACAGACATCGGTGTTCGGGCATAAAAGTGAATAGAGAAAAGGGGGATGTAGTATGCCACTTATACCTTATGTAATAGAGCAGAGTAACAGGGGAGAACGTTCATATGATATATACTCCCGTTTGCTGGAAGATAGAATAATATTTTTAAGCGACGAGGTTAATGATGCGACTGCAAGCCTGATAGTAGCGCAGATGTTGTTTTTGGACGCCAAGGATCCGGACAAGGATATCCAGTTTTACATTAACAGTCCCGGTGGTTCGGTAACTGCAGGCCTGGCAATTTACGACACGATGCAGCATGTGAAGGCTGACGTGTCAACAATATGTGTTGGTATGGCGGCAAGCATGGGCGCTTTTCTGCTGGCTGCAGGAACAAAGGGCAAGCGTTTTGCGCTGCCTAACAGTACCATTATGATACACCAGCCTGCAGGCGGAGCCAAAGGTCCGGCTACAGATATCAAAATTCATGCGGAGTGGATACTGAAAATAAAGGATAACCTTAACCGCATATTGGCAGAAAAAACGGGGCAGCCTTTGGAAAAGATCCAGCGTGACGTAGAAAGAGACTATTTCATGTCTGCATGGGAGGCAAAAGAATACGGAATTGTGGACGAAGTTATGGTTCGCAAATAACGAGGTGAAGTTTGGTGTCACGATATGAGGAAAAAAAACAGCTTAAATGTTCTTTCTGCGGGAAGACACAGGATCAGGTAAAAAGGCTGGTTGCCGGACCCGGTGTGTACATCTGCGATGAATGCATAGAGCTTTGTTCAGAGATAATTGGCGAGGAATTTGAGGATAACGGTGTTGACGTACAGATAGAAGACATCCCGAAACCCGCTGAAATAAAAAGTATTCTTGACCAGTATGTTATCGGTCAGGAAAAAGCGAAAAAAATTCTGTCGGTTGCAGTTTATAACCACTACAAAAGGATAAACTCCGAAGTGTCGTCAAGTGATGTGGAGCTGCAGAAAAGCAATATTCTTATGATAGGCCCGACGGGTTCGGGTAAGACGCTGCTTGCACAGACGCTCGCAAAAATATTAAACGTGCCGTTTGCGATAGCCGATGCCACGACTTTAACCGAAGCAGGTTATGTCGGAGAAGACGTGGAGAATATACTTCTGAAGCTTATTCAGGCTGCAGACTATGACATAGAGCGTGCCGAAAAAGGAATAGTGTATATAGATGAAATAGACAAGATTGCCCGGAAGTCAGAAAATCCTTCAATTACCCGTGATGTAAGCGGCGAAGGTGTTCAGCAGGCTCTTCTGAAAATACTCGAGGGAACAATAGCTTCGGTTCCGCCACAGGGAGGAAGGAAACACCCGCATCAGGAATTCATACAGATAGACACCACCAATATTCTGTTTATTTGCGGAGGGGCATTTGACGGACTTGAAAAAATTATAGAAAGAAGAATAGGCAAAAGAACCATTGGATTTGGTGCAGCCCACGAAAGCGGTACCGAGCGCCTGAAGGAAGTAGGAGAGCTGTTCCAGCTGGTAACCCCGCAGGACCTGCTGAAATATGGAATGATACCGGAATTTGTTGGAAGAGTTCCTATTATCGCTTCCCTGCATTCGCTGGACCGTGAAGCACTGATAGATATTCTTACAAAGCCGCGTAATGCTTTGGTTAAGCAATACAAGAAACTGTTTGAGCTGGACGGCGTTGAGCTTGTTATAGAAGAAGATGCCCTTCACGCAATTGCCGACAAGGCCCTTGAAAGGAAGACCGGAGCAAGAGGGTTGCGCGCGATTATGGAGGAAATACTGATAGACGTTATGTTTGAAATCCCGTCAAAGAAAAATGTAGAAAAGTGCATAATTGACAGGGAAGTTATTCTTTCAGGGCGTGAGCCAACTCTTATTTACAATGAGGCCAAGAAGGCGTTAAACCCCCCAAAAAAAAAGAAACATAAGGAGAATATTGACTCTGCGTCATAAAAGTAAAGGGGTTAAAAAATCCGGCAATGCCGGATTTTTTTATTTTGCGGGTTTATTTTTTCTTGACAGGAGCACTTGCAGGTTCCGTCCGTTCAGGGCCGAAAAGCGCCTCAAACAAGGTTCAGTAATGGGCAAGATTGAAAAAAGCCGTGCAATATTGTATCATAGAACATGAGTTCGAATATCGTAAAATAAATATCAGATTCTTTTCTGATTCTGACGCAACCGGAAATTAATACTTAGAGTGGGGTGTACAAATGAAAAAGAACGAAAAGATTTACGGAAATGAAAGCATTGTGGCTCTTAAAGGTGCCGATCGCGTCAGACTTCGTCCAAGTGTCATTTTTGGTTCAGACGGGCTGGAAGGCTGCGAGCACGCTTTCTTTGAAATTTTGTCAAACTCCATTGATGAAGCCCGTGAAGGCTTTGGTGACGAAATAAAGGTTATCCGTCACCGCGACTGGTCTATTACGGTGGAGGACAAAGGCCGCGGTGTTCCTGTGGATTACAATCCTATAGAAAAACGCTATAACTGGGAACTGATATACTGTGAACTGTACGCAGGCGGAAAATACAACAACAACAGCGGCGAAAACTACGAGTTCAGCCTTGGCCTGAACGGCCTTGGCGCATGTGCGACCCAGTACAGTTCTGAGTATATGTTCGTTACGTCTTTCAGGGACGGATACAAATATTCCCTGGAATTCAGGAAAGGGGAAAATGTCGGTGGCTTAAAGAAGGAAAAGTTCGACTATGAACATACCGGTACTATAACCCACTGGAAACCCGATCTTGAAGTTTTCACCGATATAAAGATTCCCCTTGAATATTACAGGCAAACGTTAAAACGGCAGGCGGTGGTTAACCCCGGAATTAAATTCATATTGATTGATGAGGAATCGGGAAGCACCGAGGTGTTCTGCTATGAAAACGGTATTATGGATTATGTAAAGGAGATATCGGGCGATACGGGCTTTACCACCGTTCAGTTTTTTGAGACCACGGCAAAGGGCCGTGACAGGGAGGACAAGCCAGAGTATAAGGTGAAAATAAGCGTTGCTTTTGTGTTCAACAATGAAGTCAACGCGCTTGAGTATTATCACAATTCCAGTTATCTGGAGTACGGCGGTGCACCGGACAAAGCCGTTAAAAGCGCTTTTGTATATGAAATTGATAAATATCTGAAAAACAACAACAAATATAACAAAAATGAATCCAAAATAACCTTTCAGGATATTCAGGACAGCCTGATATTTGTCAGCAGTTCCTTTTCGACGATAACCAGTTACGAGAACCAGACGAAGAAGGCCATAACAAACAAGTTTATCCAGGAAGCAATGACCGAATTCCTGAAAGAACGGCTTGAGGTTTATCTTATCGAGAACAGGGAAGAAGCCGAGAGAATTGCGAACCAGGTACTGGCGAACAAACGAAGCCGTGAAACGGCGGAAAAGACACGAATAGACGTGCGGAAAAAGTTAAGCGGCAGGGTGGATTTCACAAACCGGGTGAAAAAGTTTGTTGACTGCAGGACAAAGGATGTCTCAAAGCGTGAGCTTTACATTGTTGAGGGTGATTCCGCCCTTGGATCGTGTAAGATGGCCCGTGATGCCGAATTTCAGGCAATAATGCCAGTTCGCGGCAAAATACTGAACTGCCTTAAAGCCGATTACGACGTTATTTTCAAAAGCGAAATAATTGTGGATCTGCTAAAGGTTTTAGGTTGCGGCGTTGAGATAAAAACAAGGCATAACAGAGAGTTAAGTACATTTAACATGGAGAATTTGAAATGGGACAAGATTATTATATGCACCGATGCCGATGTGGACGGGTACCAGATACGTACTTTAATTCTGGCAATGATATACCGGCTTACGCCTACGTTAATCCGTGAGGGAAAGGTTTACATTGCCGAAACACCGTTGTTTGAGATCCGCTGCAGAGATAAAATATGGTTTGCATATAATGAAAAGGAAAAAAATGATATTCTGAAAAATCTTAAAGGCGAGAAAGTCACAATTATGCGTTCAAAGGGTCTTGGCGAAAACGATCCGGATATGATGTGGCATACCACAATGAATCCCGAAACAAGAAGGCTGATAAAAGTTGTACCGGATGACCTGCAGCTTACCGAGGAGTTTTTCGACCTTCTGCTCGGCGACAATCTGCAGGGCAGAAAAGACTATATAAGCGAACATGGTCATGAATATCTGGACATGCTGGATGTAAGCTGATTTGCCCACAGCACCGGAAGAAAAAATTCATGCTTTCAATGAATTTTTCGGACATATGAGAAACGATAAAATTGCAAGCGAGGATAAGGTATGAAGTTCACCGAGCAAAAGATAGTTGAAACACTGAAATTAAACTATATGCCATATGCAATGAGCGTCATTGTTTCCCGTGCCATACCCGAAATAGACGGGTTGAAGCCCTCTCACAGAAAACTTTTATACACCATGTACAAAATGGGGCTTCTTAACGGCGACAAAACCAAATCCGCCAATGTGGTAGGCCAGACAATGAAACTGAATCCCCACGGAGACATGGCCATTTACGAAACAATGGTACGCCTCACAACGGGATACGGTGCTTTATTGCATCCCCTAATAGAATCAAAAGGTAACTTCGGCCGGGTCTATTCAAGGGACATGAAGTATGCGGCGCCGAGGTATACCGAGGTAAAACTTGCGCCTATAAGTGCGGAATTGTTCAGGGACATTGACAAGGACACGGTGGATTTTACAGATAACTACGATGGAACGATGAAAGAACCGGTATTGCTGCCCACCGTTTTCCCGAATATTCTTGTAAACCCGAATCAGGGTATTGCCGTTGGAATGGCCAGCAATATCTGCAGTTTTAATTTGAAAGAGGTATGTGAGGCTACAATTGCATATATAAAAAATGACAATGTGGATCTTCTTCAATATTTGAAGGCTCCGGATTTTCCCACCGGAGGGGAACTGATTTACAACGAGCGGGAACTCAGGAATATTTATGAAACCGGAAGGGGAAGTTTCAGAGTCCGGGCAAGATACAGGTTTGACAAAAAAAACAATTGTATAGAAATATATGAGATTCCGTACACCACTACGGCGGAAACCATTATTGATTCCATAACAGAGCTTGTCAAGAACGGAAAAATAAAAGACATAACGGACGTACGCGATGAAACCGATCTTAGCGGTTTGAAAATAACCATTGACATAAAGCGTTCGGCTGATCCTGACGCCTTGATGAATAAGCTGTTTAAACTTACACCCCTTGAGGACAGTTTCGGGTGCAATTTCAATATTCTTATTAACGGCAGGCCGCAGGTTTTGGGTATAAAGGGCATACTGGACAACTGGATTGAATTCCGGATGAACTGTATCCGGAGGCAGACGGCTTTCGACATAAAAAGGAAGTCCGAAAGACTGCACCTGCTGGAAGGGTTGTCCAGAATCCTTCTTGATATAGACAAAGCAATAAAGATAATCCGTGAAACGGAAAAAGAAGATCAGGTTGTGCCAAACCTGATGAAAGGGTTCGGCATAGATCAGACCCAGGCTGAATTTATTGCCGAGATTAAACTTAGAAACCTGAACAGGGAGTACATATTGAAGCAAACGGCGAACATTGAGGCCTTAAAAGCTGAAATTGCCGAGCTTAAGGATATATATGAAAAAGAATCAAGAATACTGGATATTATATGCAGACAACTGGAAGAGATATCCAAAAAATACGGACAGCCGCGCAGAACAGGGATAATTAGCGAACAGCAGGTTGAAGTGGTTACAGAGGAAGTGATGATTGAAGATTACAATGTCAGGCTGTTCCTTACCGAACAGGGGTACCTTAAGAAGATTCCGCTTACGTCGTTAAGGTCTTCGGGCGAGCAGAAACTTAAAGAGGATGACAGAATAATTCAGGAAATTGAAGCAAGAAACAAAAGCGATCTTATACTTTTTTCCAGCCAGTATGTGGCCTATAAAATCAAGGTCCACGAAATTAATGACTGCAAGACATCAATGCTTGGAGAATATCTTGGAAATGTCTTGGAACTGAACGAAGGTGAGAGAATACTTTATATGGTTGCCACCGAAGACTACTCGGGTTATATGCTGTTTTCCTTTGTGAATGGTAAATGCGCCAAAATTCCGTTATCCAGTTATGCCACCAAAACAAACCGTAAGAAGCTTATAAATGCCTACTCGAATGAATCGCCGCTGTGTGATATCCGTTTCCTCAGGGAGGACAGGGAACTGGTTGCTTTTTCTGATATTAACAAGGTGCTTATTTTCAATACCGCCAATATAAATCCAAAGGCCACAAGAGATTCCGGAGGAGTACAGGTGATGAAGTCCAAAAACGGAAGTATTATGGTGAAAATTAAGGAACTTGACGAAGTAAACTTTACCGACTTTGACTATTACCGGACCAAAAACATCCCTGCCGTCGGATGCTATCTTAAGGACGAGGACAGGGAGGAAAAGCAGGTTAAAATGTTTTAAGGAGGGGAATTGTATAATGGATGTAATTGATGCAATTCTTACAAGGCGCAGCATAAGAAAATTCACCGGACGGGTTATTTCCGACGATGAGTTGAATGTACTGCTGAAGGCCGGATTCCAGGCACCTTCGGCCCATAATCTCCAGCCATGGCATTTTGTTGTGGTTAAGGATAAGGAAAAACTTGAAAAAATGGCGGAAAAACATCCTTATGCCAAGATGCTCCCGCAGTCAGGATGCGGCATTATAGTATGCGGGGACATTAACAGGGAAACAAGAGAGGGGTTCCTGGTTGAGGATTGTTCGGCCGCAATACAGAATATTCTTCTTGCAGCGCACGGGATAGGTCTGGGTGCGGTATGGTGCGGCATTTATCCCGATGCCGACAGAACCAAGGTATTTTCAGAGATTTTAAGCCTTCCTGATAATATAATACCGGTGGGGCTTATAGCCGTGGGATACCCAAATGAGGAAAAATCACCCCAGGACCGTTTCGACAATACAAAAGTTCATTATGAGAAGTGGTGATTTCAAGAAAAAGGAAATGAAAAGATAAAATAAAAACAGCGGGGAGACCATTCCCCGCTGTATATTTTTTTCACAAAGCCGGCGATTTGTCTCAGCCGGCTGAATTCAACAAAGATTTCAGCTTGTTACTGAGCTTTTGGATTTCCTCAATTGACGCATTCAGTTCAAGTATGCGGTTATTCTCGTTTTCCATCGTTGCAAGAACTTCCTGGGTTGCCGCGGAGTTTTCTTCCGAAATGCTTGCGATGTTTTCTAGCTGCTGTTGTACCTTTTCAAGTTCAGACGTTATCAGGCTGTTTTTCTGGTAACCGACTTCAATCGCCCGATTTGTTTTATCCGCAGTGTCTTTTATTTCCCCGAAGTGCGAAGAGATACTGTCGACAAGTTTTTTGCCTTCCATTGTTGCGGTATCACCTTCATTGACCTTAACGAAGGCCTCGTCGGATTTAATAAATATTTCAGCCGTTATTTGATAAATATTTTTGGTCAGTGCCGCGCTTTCCTCGGCCAGTTTTCTTATTTCCTCGGCAACAACGGCGAATCCTTTGCCGTGTTCCCCGGCATGTGCGGCTTCAATGGCGGCGTTTAACGCAAGAAGATTTGTCTGATTTGAGACTTGGGATATAGATTCCAGGAATGAATTGATTTTTTCTATATTGGATTTTAAATCAGAAACCGTGTCAACCGCCGCGCCTATTGCATAGGCAATGATTTCCATTTGCTTGTGAAGTTCGTTAATTATTTGATAGCCTGCATTGACCCGTTCAATCATAAGGCCTGAATTTTCGGCTATGGTTTTGAAAGTGTCATTGGATTCATGCACGTTTTTTATGGTTTCATGCATTGAACCGTTTATCTGGTATATACTTGAAGCTTCCTGCTGGATTGCTTTCGCCATTTCCTGCATTGAAACGGTAATGGTTTTGCTTCCTTCACTTAAATCCCTGATGCTGTCGGTGAAGGTATTTATATTGGAATCAAGGATGTTTGTGCTCTCTTCTATGTTTTCCATCGTGTTTTTCAGATTATCCAGCAGTTCACCGGCCTTTTCGGTTTTCATGTTTGAATCGTTCAGGAGCTGACGTCCCCATTTGGCCAGAAAATAAAGCATAGCCACCGCTGCGTCATATATAATAATGCTTTTGGCGAAAACACTTAATCCATAACCCTGGCCTAAGAAATTTTCGGGTCTTAATATATAGGCAACAGTCATCAGAATATTCATTATTATACCGAAGTATATCAGAATGTTTTTGTTAAAATACATCGCCGCCATTGCCGATGCAGCCATTATTATGTAATGATGAGACAGTGAGAAGGGCTCAAAAATACACATAAAAATTGCTATTACGGCAAGCACGAGTGAAAAAATCAGCCCTTTAAGATATTTATTAATGGGCAGGAAATAGTTGATAATACAAACAACCATTACGATGAGCCCCTGAATGACGGTATCGGTTCCTTTTTCAAAACCAGCGTAAAAAATTTCGTGCAGCACGACCATAACCGCAACTATCAGTATAAAAGACAGGCTTGTTTTGTTAACCTTTTTGATATTGTAGTTTTCGTTCACAAAAATCCCCCCCCCGCTTGGAAGATAAAAAATCAGCAAGAAATAGATCGGTAAAAGTTATTCGTAAGTTAATCATAAAAATGCGATACATGTGCTTTACTGATCAATTTTGTTTTTGTTCATATTTACCCGCCCGACGGTATCATGAGCCACAATTAGCCCGTTTTTATGAAAAAATGCTTCTTCCATCAAAATTATTGACATGGAGTGGGAAAAAAGTTATAATTAACAACAATACTTTAGTTCGATAATGTGATATTAAGGTGAAGCAAATGAGACAATGGAATATTTACACTCCCGAAGGAATGCAGGACCTCCTTTTTGAAAGATGTCATTTTAAAAGAAGTCTGGAGAGCAATATAAGGCGGCTTTTTATGCAGAGCGGATATATGGAGATAGAAACTCCGACGGTCGAGTTTTACGATGTCTTTTCGGGAAATCTTATACCACAGGAAGATATGTTTAAGTTCACTGACCCTCAGGGACGCATTCTGGTGCTTCGGCCCGATATGACAATCCCGGTGGCAAGGGTTGTGGCTACAAAAATCAAGGATGATTTATGGCCTGTCAAAATTTTTTATATAGGTAATACCTTTTCATACAACGAAGTGGGCGGAGGAAAACAAAAGGAATACACGCAGGCGGGGGTTGAAATACTTGGCATAAGCAGCCCTGAAGCCGATGCAGAGCTTATATCCCTTGCAATTCAGGCATTACAGAAAGCAGGCCTGGAAAAGTTTCAGGTTGACATAGGCCAGGTTGATTTTTTCAGAGGTCTTATGGAACAATCGGGGTTATCGGAATTTGAAGCCGAGGAAATCAGGGAGCTGATAGATAAAAAGGACTATGTGGGCGTGGAACAGCTGGTAAACAGCCATGACATTGATCCAGAACTGAAAGAGCTGATACTGAATCTGCCGGGGTATTTCGGCTCAACAGACGTGATTGAAAAACTGGCCACGAAAAAGGTGAGCGGAAAGGCGCTAAGGGCGCTGGAATACCTCAAAAAGGTGCTGGAAATTCTTGAGGACTGGGGTTTTGGCGATTATGTTTCGATAGATTTGGGAATGGTTCAAAGGCTAAATTACTATACCGGAATTGTTTTCAGAGGGTTTACATATGGTGTCGGGTATCCGGTATTGAGCGGCGGAAGGTATGACAATCTTTTGAGGAGATTTGGAAAGGAATGCCCGGCTACAGGCTTTTCGCTGGGAATCAATATGATAATGACGGCGCTTGAGCGGCAAAACAAATTAGCCTGTCCGTTTTCCTGCGATTATTACATTATTTACGATAAGAATGCGAGGAAAAAGGCCTTTTCGGTATTGAATGCACTCAGGCAGAACGGTGAAACGGCGGAACTGGATATTGCGTCAATGGATATTGAGAAAGCCAGAATATACGCCAGAAACAAGGGAATAAGGAAAATAATCAGTATTGACAGGGACGGCAATACGGAAATTATTGAGGTGGGTTAGGACCCGACCTTTGTTTATTCAGTGGACTGTTTTTATTGTGTGATGATTAGAAGATATATTCCGAAAGAAGGGGTTTAATGAGATACCTTACAATGGCTCTTTCAAAGGGGCGTCTGACCGAACTGTCGGTGGAACTGCTGGAAAAGGCGGGCATTGACTGTTCCGAACTGAAACAGGAGAGCAGAAAATTAATATTTGCCGATGAAAAGAACAAAATACGTTTTTTTCTCGCAAAACCGGCTGATGTACCGACATATGTGGAGTACGGCGCCGCCGATATAGGCATTGTGGGAAAGGACACGCTACTTGAAGAGGGCAGAAATTTGTATGAGGTGCTTGATCTTAAGTTTGCGGCCTGCAAAATGTGTGTTGCCGGGCCGAAAGAACTGGAAGGAAAAATGGACAGCCTTACAATAACAAGGGTTGCAACGAAATATCCTGAAATTGCAATGGAATATTTTAGGCATAAGCGGAGAGAGTCGGTAGAAGTCATAAAACTCAACGGTTCTGTGGAGCTGGCTCCGCTGGTGGGACTTTCGGAGGTTATTGTGGACCTCGTTGAAACGGGCAAAACATTAAAAGAAAACGGGCTTGTGATTTTGGACACAATTGCCGATATAAGCGCCCGGCTTATAGTGAACCGTGTCAGCATGAAAATGGAAAGGGAGAGAATTAACAAACTTATAGGTAATCTCAGAAAAATAATTGAAAATAACGGGTAAAAAGGAGCAGAAAAGATGAAAGTTTATTCTTCCGCAGAATGTGATATTAATTTGTTGGTAAAAACATTAAGAACGCGGGAAGGCACCGCACGACCCGATGTGGCCGGGACGGTGGCCGACATAATAAATACGGTGAGGGAAAAGGGAGATAAAGCCCTTTTTGAGTTCACCGAAAGATTTGACGGAGTATCCGTGAAAAGCCTTGAAGTTGGAAGGGAACAAATAAAAAAAGCTTTCGAATCCCTTGAGCCGGAGCTTGCCGCCGCAATAGAAAAAGCATGTGAAAATATAACGGCATTTCATCAAAAACAAAGGGAAAATTCCTGGTTTGAAAGTTTTGACAACGGGATTTTCGTCGGGCAGAAAATAACGCCCCTTGAACGGGTCGGGGTATACGTTCCCGGAGGTACGGCTCCCCTTCCGTCATCGGTTCTTATGAACGTTATTCCGGCGAAAGTGGCAGGGGTAAGTGAGGTAATAATGTGTACTCCTCCCGGGAGGAACGGAATGCCCAGTCCCGTAATACTGGCGTGTGCGTATCTGACTGGCGTCGACAGGGTTTTCAGCGTCGGCGGCGCCCAAGCGGTGGCTGCAATGGCTTACGGGACCGAAACCATACCACGGGTGGACAAGATAACAGGGCCGGGGAACATTTACGTTGCCACTGCGAAAAAAATGGTATACGGTGTATGTGATATAGACATGATTGCAGGACCCAGTGAAATACTTGTAATAGCCGACGAATATGCGAATCCTGCGTATGTCGCGGCAGATTTACTGTCACAGGCAGAGCATGATGTACTGGCGTCGGCAATATTCATTACAAACAGCGAGAATCTAATACGAAATGTCATGACCGAAATGGACAGGCAGCTTCGGAAACTTTCCAGAAAGGAGATCATCACCAAATCCACTGAAAATTACGGTGCGGCCGTTCTTGTTGAATCAATCGAAGAAGCAGTTAAGCTTTCAAACCTTATCGCCCCCGAACACCTTGAGCTGATGGTGAAAGATCCCTTTTCGCTTTTGGGGAGTATAAAAAATGCAGGGGCGATTTTCCTTGGCGAATATGCGCCTGAACCCCTGGGCGATTATATGGCCGGGCCGAATCATATTCTGCCGACAAACGGTACGGCAAGGTTCTCGTCGCCCCTTTCGGTAAATGATTTTGTCAAAAAATCAAGTGTGATTTCGTATTCCGAAAAGGCGCTGAAAAGCATATACAAAGACATCATACGCTTTGCTGAAACCGAAGGGCTTGACGCCCATGCCAATTCGGTACGTATAAGGTTTGAGGGGGAGAATAAATGAGCATGTTCTGGAGCGATACCGCAAGGAATATATCACCCTACATACCCGGGGAACAGCCAAGGGACAGAAAATATATAAAACTTAATACAAATGAAAACCCATATCCGCCGTCTCCGAAAGTACTGGAGGCAATAACACGGGAAACCTGCGGCGATCTGAGGCTGTATCCCGATCCGGAGGCTTCTTCGGTAAAAAACGCTGTCTCGGATTATTACCGTATTCATCCCGACGAAGTTTTTGTCGGCAACGGTTCTGATGAAGTTTTAGCCTTGTGTTTTCCCGCCTTTTTTAATCGCGGGGACATGATCTCATTCCCAGAAATCACTTACAGCTTTTACCCTGTGTTTGCAAACCTGTTTGGGGTTTGTTATCAGGCGGTGCCTTTAAATGAAGATTTCACCGTTAATCTTGACGAATTTCCGGCGCACGCAAAGGGAATTCTGATTGCCAACCCAAATGCACCTACAGGGATAGCGGCCGGGCTCGATGAAATTGAGAATTTTCTTAAAAAAAACCGGGATAAGCTTATAATTATTGATGAAGCCTACGTGGATTTCGGCGCCGAATCGGCCGTGCCTCTTATAGAAGATTATGAGAATCTTCTGATAATCCAGACCTTTTCAAAATCAAGGGCGCTTGCAGGGCTTAGAATAGGGTTCGCATTGGGAAATGTCAATCTGATTGAGGCTTTGAACAGGGTTAAAAATTCCTTTAATTCATATACTGTTGACAGAATAGCGCAAGCGGCTGCGGTCGCCGCAATAAAGGACAAAGACTATTTTAATGAAATTTGCGGAAAAATAATCCGCACCAGGGAGACCACAGCGCATAAATTAGTTTCACTCGGGTTTAAGGTTCTTCCGTCCAGTGCAAATTTTTTGTTTGTATCCCATGATAAAATAAGCGGCGGTGAATTGTTTTTAAAACTTAAAGCCGACGGTATACTTGTCAGGCATTTCGATACCAAAGGCATTGAAAACTTTATCAGGATTTCAGTAGGAACAGACGAAGAAATGGATATACTGGTTGAACGGCTGGCCTGTTACATTAATGGGGGTTAGGATGCAGGCGGCGCGGGATTTTCAGTGACCGGCTATTTTTTTATCCGGAATTACTTGCGTCTGTTCGGCAGATGATTTATTGTAAAAATATAAGCTTGTTCCCTGAAAGGAGGAAACGGGGTGCAGAGAACGGCCGAAGTTTCCAGGAAAACCGCTGAGACCAAAGTGTCTGTAAAACTCAACATAGATGGTTCCGGAATATCAAAAGTTGACACGCAGATAGGATTTTTTGACCATATGCTGACTTTGTTCGCCAGGCATGCTTTAATTGACCTTGAAGTGATTTCAAGGGGCGATCTTAACGTTGATACTCACCATACTATAGAGGACACCGGAATTGTAATAGGCAGGGCAATTTCAGAAGCACTTGGCGATAAGGCATCGATATCCCGCTATGGTACGGCTTTTGTACCGATGGACGAAGCCCTTGCAATGGTATCGCTGGACCTGTCATCAAGGCCTTTTCTTCATTTTGAGGTGGAATTCTCCGGCGAAAAAGCGGGGGACATGGATACCGAAATGTTTGAGGAATTTTTCAGGGCGCTGGCGGTACATGGGGGTATTACGCTTCATATAAAGCTGATACACGGTAAAAACAATCATCATATTGCCGAAGCGATTTTCAAGGCTTTTGGACAGGCCTTCCGAAAAGCCTGTGAAAAAGATCAGAGAATAAAAGGGGTTCTTTCAACGAAAGGAATTCTGTAAAATTTTTCGGGAAAGGATGGGACTATGCTGCTGAAAAATACTGATTTCATTGATCTGCCTGTTTTTGCGAGGGGAAAGGTCAGGGATGTTTTTGAAGTTGACGATGAAACACTGCTAATGGTGGTCACCGACAGGATTTCGGCTTTTGACGTGGTTTTTAACGAACCGATACCCGACAAGGGAAAGGTACTGAACAAAATATCGGAGTTCTGGTTTGAATTTACAAAAGGCATAATAGGCAATCATGTGATTACAACCGACGTATCGAAATATCCGAAAGGCCTTGACAGGTTCAGGGATGAGCTGGAAGGCCGCTCAATGCTGGTAAGAAAGGTAAGGATGGAAAATGTGGAATGCATAGTGAGGGGGTATCTGGAAGGAAGCGGCCTGAAAGAGTACAGGGCCATAGGTTCTGTTTGCGGCATAAAGCTTCCGGAAGGACTGAAACAGGCAGACAGACTGCCTGAACCGATATTTACTCCGTCAACTAAATCAAAGGAAGGCCACGATGTAAATATAACTTTTGAAGACTTGGTGGACATGATAGGTTCGGAAAGGGCAAAAAGGCTTAAGGAGAAATCGCTGGAAATATACACGGCTGCTGCGGAATACGCTGAAAGCAGGGGAATTATTATTGCCGACACAAAATTTGAGTTCGGTTACCTTGACGGAGAACTGGTTATAGCCGATGAAATACTTACACCCGATTCTTCAAGGTTCTGGCCGCTTGACGACTACGAACCCGGCCGTCCGCAGAAGAGTTTTGACAAGCAGTTCTTAAGGGAATATCTTGAAGGCATAGGCTGGGATAAAGAACCTCCTGCTCCACCGCTTCCGGCGGAAATAATAGAAAAAACAAGGGAAAAATACATTGAGGCTTATGAACGTCTCACAGGAAACAAATTCTGCTGAAATGAGCCAAAATACACGGAAAGGTAACCGGAATCAAGCTTATATTTTAAGGAAATGACGCAATAGTTGTTACAAAATACGGTATCAGGTGGGTTAAAGGCATGATTGTTTATCCTGCAATAGACATAAAGAACGGGCGTTGCGTACGCCTGTTGCGGGGCAGGTTCGACAGTGTTACGGTATACGGCGACGATCCGGTGCAAATGGCCTCAAAGTGGGTATCTTTGGGAGCAAAATGGCTGCATGTCGTGGATCTTGACGGTGCCCGCGGCGAGGGGGAAAATAACCGGAAAATAATTCTAAAAATTGTTGAGAGAATCGGGATTCCGGTCCAGACAGGGGGCGGAATCCGGACAATGGAAGACATAGAACAGCTGATTAATGCCGGCGTCGCCCGTGTCGTACTGGGAACCGCCGCGGTTAAAAATCCCGGGCTTGTAAAGGAAGCCCTGGCAAAATATCCTAACAGGATTGCGGTGGGTATTGACGCAAAAGACGGGAATGTGGCCATAGAAGGATGGGAACGGTTAAGCGAGTATACGGCCGTGGATTTTGCAAAACAAATGGAACGCCTTGGCTGTCGTGTTATTGTGTATACCGATATTAATACCGACGGTACGCTGGCCGGACCAAACCTTAAAGCAATGAAGGAAATGATAAGCAGCGTCAGCATGGATGTAATCGCGTCGGGCGGAGTAAGTTCGTTACAGGACCTTAAAAATCTTAAAGAGATTGGTGCAGCAGGGGCGGTTGTCGGCAAAGCAATTTACACCGGCGCAATAGATCTCTCGGAAGCCTTGGAACTGCAGAAAGAAGCGTGAGAGCCGCATTTTCCGTTTTCGCCGGTTCATCGGTTAATCTTCTTCCAGGTATTACATGTTTAAAACACCGTTTTTTTGCATAAAATCAGTTGTGAAACGGCCAAACAAATGTTATAATAACTATCAGAAACGGTTCATGTTCCTGAAATGTCCGACCGACCTCTAATTTTGAACCGGCAAATATGAAAAGGGAGCCCGGAGTCTTTATTAGGAGCACAGGCCCCAATTAATTTGGGCAACGGTGAATAACCGCTGTCCGGCAGGGGAAGTGTGAATAATAAAGCAGGGCACCCACCTGGCGGAATGCTGGGTGTCAAAATATAGAGGAACGGCATTTTGGGGCATGGATGCGGTTACTACCCTTTACAGGGTAGTACCTCATGTCAGATATGCTGACCCCGGATTTGAAATCCGGGGTTTTTCTTTTTTTATCATATTGTCCGGTAAAGGCCATATAATTATTTTAGAACATGCCGTCGGGATGATTAAATTGGCTGATGTACTGAGAACAGGAAGATATGGCAGGAGTATTCCGTATTATTATTCATATACAAGGGTTAAGAGGAATAATAACGGAAGTTCGGTGCTCGCGAGAAAAATAATTATTCAGTCCTTAATATGCATACTCATTGTTTTTTCTTTGGCCTACCTTCAAAACAGCACTGAAAAACTGCCAAGGGACATAGTCTCCGCCGTACGGACTCTGCTGATAGAAAAACATGTGTCCACAGAAGATTTATATCAGACTTTGGCTGACGCATACAGGGAATGTGTTGACTACATAAAAGGATATAATTAATGAGACATTTGCTGATTTACCTTTCGGCAATTATAATTCATGAACTGTTTCACGTTTTTGCGGCAGGAGTTTTGTTCAGGGAAAAACTCAGCGTTACTTTTCTGCCTTCGGGGTTTTCTGCAGAATGGAGGAGTTTTCAGCCTGAACGCCGTGTTCAGTGCATTGTTTACGCTTTCGGACCGTTGGGAAACATTTTTGCTGCCGTTGTATCAAAAGCCCTTTTCAAATCGTCGGATGCCGATTTTGTTACTGCGAATTTACTGATAGGAGTTTTCAATTTAATACCCCTGTATCCTCTGGACGGGGGAAATATATTGTTGGTTCTCCTATACGGCAGGGTAGGTACCGACAGGACTTATGAGATTATGAAAATGGTCGGGCGAGGAATCAGGGGTTTGCTTCTGGCTGCGGGGATTTACATACTGATTTCAGGTAAAAATCCCAGCATGCTTTTAACAATCATATTTTTGCCGGGACTTGGAACGGTAAAAAGGTCGGTGAAGCGTTTGAATTTAAGTTCACTTATACGCAGGAAAGAGAGAATTCTCAAAAAAAGAGCCTATCAGATGCGGGATATTCTTGTGCTCAAAAATGTAAGCCTTGGAGAGGCGCTGCTGCTCCTGGATTATGATAAATACCATGTTATACATATAGCGGATGAAAACCTGAAAATCCTGTGCGAGGTTACCGAGCAGCAGCTCATGGACGCAATCCTGGCGCATAATGCGGGCAAGACTCTTGAAGAAGTTTTTATAGCGGGAAATCAGCCGGGAAACAGCCCCAGGTTCTGAAGTATTGTGCGTGTTGCTTCCACATTATTCATTGTATTTATATGTATTCCGTGCACACCGTTGTCAAGAAGATCCTTAAGCTGGTTTGTCGCATATTCTATACCCGCCTTCTGCATATCGGGAGTATTACCGTATTTGTCAAGCAGCAGCACAAGTTTTGCAGGCATTGACGCCCCGCACATGGATGCTATTCTTTTTATCTGGTCGGCCCGAAATATCGGCATGATACCCGGCAATACGGGACATGTTATGCCGGCTGCAAGCAATTTATCCATAAAATCGTAAAAAATTCTGTTATCAAAGAAAAGCTGGGTTATTAGAAAGTCAACGCCTTCATTCACCTTCTGTTTAAGATAATATATATCCTGCCTGATTCTTGGTGAATCCACATGCCCTTCGGGATAACAGGCGGCGCCTATGCAGAAATTTGCCCGTTTTCTTATATGTCTTATCAGCTCAGATGCATATGAAAAGACATTTTTCGAAAAATCAAAATCGGGCATGTCTTTTGGAGGATCGCCGCGTAATGCCAGAATGTTATCTATTTTTTCATTTTTCAGTTTATTAATCATGTCGTCTATTTCTTCAATGGAATGACCGACGCATGTAAAATGGGCAAGGCTTTCTATACCGTATTCGTTTTTTATTTTTGATGCTATTTCAACGGTACGGCTTTTTTAGAACCTCCCGCTCCATAGGTTACACTGATAAAATCAGGCTTAAGCTGTGCAAAATCGCCAAGTTTGTTCAGAATGGTTTCAATCGGCGTATCAAGTTTCGGGGGAAAGATTTCAAATGAAACGGTCTGCTTCTTTCTTTCAAAAAATTCTGTAATCTTCATTGTAACGGCCCCTTTGAATTGTTTTTCAAACAAGCTTCTGGCTTATACCTTTTTTATTTTTATACGGATATTTTATCTGATATAATACAATATGAATTAAATTCAGTCAAGTTCAGTTATTTTGAATTTAAATTCTTTTAAATTACATATTGGTAATTATACAGTTGCATAAATTTGTAAAAGGTGTATTTATTGCAAAAGGCCTAATAATTATGATAGAATTCATTTAAGACGGACAGGAGGTTAAAAGATGGATGTTTTTATAGAAAAAATAGTGCAAAAGCGTAAGGGTGCAAAGGATTATCTGATTATCATAGGGGTAATCATTGCGACGATTATACTTATGCTGCTGGTAATGGCCTTTATACCCGGAATGAGCCTGTTTTTTCTGGCAGCTCTCGGTTATATCGCATACCTTATTATTACGACAAGGAATATTGAATACGAATATGCGGTTACAAACGGTGATCTGGATATTGACAAAATAATCGCCCAAAGAAAGAGAAAAAGGATATTCAGTGCCAACTGCAAGGATTTTGAGATAGTTGCAAAGGTAAAAAGCCCTCACTTCTCCAATCATTATAAAAATTACAAAAATCAGCTGGATTGTACCAGTTCAATCGATAACGAGAATGTATATTTCATAGCGCTGAATTACAATAACGAACAGACCGTTGTGTATTTTGAACCAAATGAAAAAATGCTGAACAATTTTAAAACATATATACCTCGAAAAGTTTTCATTGACTGAATCTGCCCTTTGGCGGCGGCATGTCTCTTTTTGGGGCTTATATCCGGGGGGTCGTAATGAAGAAGGATATTTTCATATTTATAGTGATACTTATTGTCGTAACTGGTTTAGCAGCCGGCGCGGCGACGTTTTATAACAAATATTTCAAACCTAACGAAGTTTTTGTAAGTTGTTATGACACTGCTGATACCGTACTTGTGATTGAAGGGGATGTAATTTCCGAGAATAACCCTCCTGTGGTAAGGGACGGGCAGATACTTCTTCCTTTTGACACAATAAAAAAATATATAGATCCATATATCTGGTGGGATGAGGCGCTTCAGAAAGTTACCGTAACCACCAGTGACAAAGTTATAAAAATGGAGACCGATAAACTTGACGCTTATATCAACAATGAACCTATAGAACTGAAATTTCCCGCAACGCAGATTGACGGCGTCGTGTATCTCCCCATTGAGTTTTTAGCATCCTTTTACAAAATAAATGTAAGGTATAGCAGCAGTTCAAACGTGGTAATAATCGATCGGCAGGACGTTATACACAGGATAGGTTATCCCGTAAGTACCGGCGCCGTTGTTAGAAAGGGGAGAAATGTAAGGTATCCCATTATAAAGAAATTTGAAGGCATGAATTTGAATTCGGAAGATTCAAAAATATATATTTTCGAGGAATATGACAAGTGGTATAAGGTCAGGACTGCGGAAGGGTATATAGGTTATATCAGAAAAGAGGATATTGTTATAAAGTCTTATGAAATAGGCATAATGCCGGAGAAGATCCGAGAAAGGCCGAAACTTCCGGAAGGTAAGATAAGTCTTGTATGGGATCAGATGTACAGCCCCACTAAGGCATATCTTGAAAGGAAAAGGGAAGAAGGAATAGATGTCATGTCTCCAACCTGGTTCCAGGTTGCAAACAGGGACGGGGAACTTATTAACAGGGCCGATCCCCAGTACGTGGAATGGGCACACCGTAACGGATACCAGGTCTGGGCGCTGGTGGCCAACGACTTTTCCAATATTGATGATACCAGTGAAATACTGAACAACGGATTAAAAAGGGAATATGTCATAAAACAAATCCTTGCGTTTGCGGCTTTATATGAATTGGACGGAATAAATATCGATTTTGAGAATATCTATAAAAGTGACAAAGACGCCTTTACGCAGTTTGTCCGTGAGCTTACCCCCCTTTTGAGGGAACAGGGGCTGGTTGTGTCTGTTGACGTTACAGTTCCCGGAGGAAGCGATACATGGTCACTGTGTTACGACAGAAAAGCGCTGGCCGAAACGGTGGATTATGTGTGCCTTATGACCTATGATCAGACATGGGCCGGAAGCAGGGTTGCGGGGTCTACGGCCCAGATAGGCTGGGTTGAGGAAAATGTGAAAAAAACATTGAAAGAGGTCCCGGCTGAAAAGCTATTGCTTGGTATTCCGCTGTATACGCGGCTGTGGGAGGAAACCGCCGATGAGAACGGCAAGATTACCGCGAAAACGGGAAAGGCTTTGTCAATAAACGCCGCAGAACTGTTAATCCGGGAAAACAATGCGGTGCCGGTGTGGGATTCGGAAAGTGGCCAGTATGTCGTTACATTTGAAAAGGACAACAAGACATATAAAATGTGGCTGGAAAATGAATATTCGGTGAACCTGAAATCTTCACTGGTCCATAAATACAATCTCGCAGGAACCGCCACATGGAGCCATAATTTTGCAAATGACAGCGTATGGGCAGTATATGACCGGAATTTGAAAAAAACCAGCCATTATGAAGAATGGAAAAGTAATTTTGCTTCTCTCGCTGAGACGGGAAAAGTTGAATTATCAGCGGCTCAGTAAAAGTTTTGTTTGTTGCGGGGAAACGACTTAATGTGCTATAATAGGAGTCAATCCTGTTAAGTTTAACTTAAGTATTAAGCCGGAGAATAAAATGGAACAGTTAAAAAGCGGATGGGATTTGTTTCTTTTGCCAAGAACATGGCATAAGCGGCTGAATGATTCGCTGGTGTCTCTTTTGCCCGGGATTTTGTTGGTGGGTTTTTTTGATGTATTGGTATACCGCACAAGATCCATATTTTTGGATTTCATAATAGGCAGCCCTGCGGCTAAAGCGGGAAAGGCGCTGTTATTTATACTTACGGTGGCAGCGGTGGGGTTCCTTGACGTTTTATGCGCAGCATGGCCGATTGCGGACTTATGCAGATTTATTGCCAGAAAAAACAATAAATTTATAATACCGGGCTTCAACATTATTTTGATGAAGTCCTATGCCTATTCACATTTATTGTTTTATCCCGTTCTGCTTATATACAATCCCACCGGGCTTCAGATGGAAAAATTATTGGATCGGAATATAAATCCGGCAACCCGGATTATTATAATTGTACTGTATGTATGGTCTTTACTGCAGATTGCGGTACAGCCGGCTATTCTGCTCCGGACCGTCGGCATAAAAAGCAAACTGGATTTTTCAGAAAAACTTCTTGTTGCCGTTGTAATGTTTATCTGGTTAAACCTTGAAGGACAGGCAATTATGTTTATAATTGAGCTGGCATATAAATTGTTTGCTTCACTGTATGGAATGCCTTAAAAGACTGAAAATGTTACTTCGAATTCTTTGATTCCATTAAGTTCATAAAGCGGATAAGGGAATTTTGCGGTAAACAGTGGATTACCAGATTTCGCACGGCATTTAATATTGCAATTTATAAAACACATGATGTTTTAAAAAAGGTTTGAAAAAACTTTTGATTCGGGGTATAATATTAAGCGAAGACCGATGTGTCCCGATGGTCCAATGGATAGGATAGTAGATTCCGGTTCTACTGGTGTGGGTTCGATTCCTACTCGGGACACCATGTTGAGACACAGGCTGGGTTATCCCGCCTGTGTTTTAATTTATCCAGTTTATTCCGGAGCTGATTTCAGTGCAAATTTTTTGCGGTGTGGATATGATAGAAATAAAACGCATTAGGAATGCCATAGAAAGGCATGGAATGTCTTTTGTTGAGAAGGTATTTACCCCTGAGGAGATAAGCTACTGTGAAAAAAGGCAAAGTCAGAAATTTCAGAGCTACGCCGTAAGATTTTCTGCCAAAGAGGCGGTTTCGAAAGCATTAGGGACGGGCTTTTCAAAAGGAGTTTCGCTGAAGGATATTGAAGTAAGGATTGCCGAAACGGGTAACCCGAAATTGGTGCTATACGGCAAAGCAAAAGAACTGTTTGAAGAAATGGGAGGAATTTCGGCGGATATCAGCCTTACTCATACAAAGGAATACGCAACGGCTTTTGCGGTGCTGCTGTGCAGGGAAGGGGCATAAGTTATGGAAAAACGTGTCTCCTTTATACATTGTGCGGATATTCATCTTGACGCTCCGTTTTCGGTTCTTGGAAAGGAAAATTTGTCAGCCGAACGCCGGAAGGATTTGAAAAGGACATTTGAAAAAATCATTGAACTGGTGCTTGAAAAAAATGCCGATTTCCTTCTTGTAGCCGGCGATCTGTACGAACACAGGTACGTTACAAGAAGCACAATAACATGGGTTAACGAACAGTTTAAAAAACTGGGGCGGAAGCCTGTGATAATAATTCCGGGGAACCATGATCCGTATGTAAGGAATTCATGGTACAGAAGCTACCGGTGGAATGACAATGTACATATACTTACAAGTGAAAACCCGGACTATTTTGACGAAAATTTGAATGTATATTTTTACGGAATCGGCTTTGATGCATTTCACCAGGAAACACTGCCTGTGCAAAAACCGCCGGAGGTATTGCCGGAAAGAATAAACATATGCCTCTTCCACGGGACTTTGAAAATGCAGTTTACAGAAGATCCCTATAATCCGGCAGAGCTGGATTATCTTACAGGTCTGGGGTTTGACTACTATGCCGTCGGGCATTTCCACACAAAAGACGAAGGGCTTTTCGGAAAAGGCATAATAAATCCCGGAAGTCCTGAGCCATTGGGATTTGACGAAAAAGGAGAGCATGGAGTGTATCTGGTGGAACTTACAAAGGGTGACACCTTAAAACGCCAATGCACGTTTATCAGGACGCAGCAAAGGGCCTATTACGAACTTGACATTGATATTGGCGATGTTGAAAGCACGGACATGCTCACCGAGAAAATCAGTAACACATTGTGCCGGTATGACAGCCGGAAAAATATTCTCAGAATTAACCTTACGGGAAGACTTAACCAGGATTTCCACGTTGATGTCGGATTTTTGGAACGCAGGTTTGAAACCGACTGTTTTTCAGTATGGTTTACAGACAATACAAAGCCGGGATATGATCTTGAGGCACTGAGCAAAGAAAAAACCCTTGCCGGTGTTTTTGTAAAAAAAATGAAAGAACGCATAGACAATGCCGATGAGAAGGAAAAACCGGTACTTGAAAAGGCGCTTTATTTTGGACTTGAGGCACTGTTTGAGGGAAGTCTGAACATCTCTGAATAAAAGGCGGTACGGGTTTATGAAAATAAGAAAAATTAATATCAGTGGATTTGGCAAGTTTGAAAACAGGATATTTACGTTAAACCCGGGCATGAACATATTTTACGGCTGTAACGAATCGGGCAAGTCCACGCTTCAGTCTTTTATCAAAGGAATGTTTTACGGGCTTAAGGGAGGCAAGAGAACGAAAGATGGAATCCTTCCCCCGGTAAAGCAGTACAAGCCATGGACTGCAAAAGCTTACGGAGGAAGTCTTGAGTATGAACTGGATGACGGAAGCAGCTATACAATAGTCAGGAATTTCGATAAAAATACGGTTACTGTTTATGATAAATACTCAAACAATATAACCGGCAATTTCCCCGCGGGCAGGGAGGAAGGTGTGAAATTTGCCGAACAGCACATGGGATTGTCTGAAAGCTGTTTTGAGCGTACAGTGTTTATCGGGCAAATGCAAAGCACAATAAACAGTGAAGGCAAAAAGATTATCGCGGAAAGGCTTACAAATATAAAGCATACAGGTGATGAAGAAGTATCGTTCAGAAAGGCGATTGAGACGCTGAAAGAGGCACAGATGACGTACGTGGGAAGCGAAAGGACAACTACCAGACCTCTTAATATTATCAATTCACGTCTGCAGGAAGCCATTGAAGAAGAGCAGGAATATATAAGGCTTCATGAAAGCTGTATGGATATGTTTCTTGAACTGGAGCGTCTGCGTAAAAGGGAAGCCGAACTGAGAAACAGATTGGATGAACTGAGCCTGCTGAGGAAGAAACTGGACAAAAAGATTGAAACCGAAAAACTTGAAAATATATATGGAACTCTTGGAAAATGCCTGGAACGGATTAACGTTATTGAAAATGAAATTGCGGGAAAAAAACAGGAATTGGATGAAACACTTGTCAGGCTGAAAGAATTCGAGGTGTTTAAAGACTATTCACGGAAAGATTACGAAGAGATGGTTTCTGATTATACCAATTACGTGCTTCTGCGGAGGGATTTGGAAAATTGTGAAGCGGAGTGGAGGGAAAACGAGGATAGAATAAAAGAAATAAGGAATGAAATTGAAAGGTACGGTATTTTTTCAGAAGACGCGCTGCCAAAAATGGATGAGGCGATTCAGAATGTGTTGCTGTTCGAACGCGAATCCGTGAATCCGGAAAAAGATGAAATGCATCCCTCTGCTTTGAAAAAATATGTTTCGTTTGCAGCCCTTACGGCAGGAATCATTATTCTGCTGTTGTCATTTTTAATTAAGCCTTACAGCCCGATCGCCACCGCTGCAGGTTTATTAATTTCGGCGGCTGCCGGCGCACTGATGATTATTGCCGCTAAGCAGGTAAATGTTAGCAACGGGGAATATTCACCCGAAAGCATCGGTAAGAAAAAATACATGGAAAATTCAAAACTGTTAAATTCATGGATGGAACAGGTGAATGTAAAAAACATACACGATTTTATCAGGCTTAAAAACATGATTGAGGCGAAAATCGCAAAACTTCACGAATTATCTGAAAAAAGGCAGAAAATAACTGAAAGAAAAAACGACATTTTAAGCAGGATCGAAGAATTTGAAACAAGGATACAGACAAGGCTTTCCCAAACGGGACTGGTGAAAGATGAAAATTTTACCGAGGAAGACATACGGAAATGGCGGGAAGGTTTTGAAATATGCGGTACTCTGACACAAACCGTTAAAGATTTGGAAACGGTGCTCAATTCGCTGAATCAGGAAAGAGAAAGCATCTGCAGGGAGGTTCAGGTTATATCGGGCACGAGGATTGGTGTAATTGCCGATCTGGAAGAGGAAATTAAAAACATATCCGCAAGGCTTGAAAATGCAAAAGCCGAATTGGGCGATTGGGTTCCGCTGCCGGATAACTTAACCCGGGACGACCTGGAGTTGAAAATAAAGCTGCTGGGCGATGAGTTAGCACAGGTTTCGCTGCAGATAAACACGCTTTCAACGCGCCTTGAAAACATACCTGACGGGGAAATGATACAGATGGCCCATGAGAAAGTACGGCTACTGACCTGGGAAAGAGACAGGAAACTGTTTCTCGGAAAAGCGCTGGAAATTGCAATGGAAGTGCTTACCGAAGCCAGTGTGGATATACAGAGAAACTATTCCCCTTATCTGAATGAGTCCATGGGCGAGATATTGGATAAGATCACCGGCGGAAGGTACAAGGAGGTTATGGCGGACGACAGCCTGAAATTAAATATACAGCCGCCCGGCGTTGCCGAGAAAGTGGTTCCGGAGCAGTTGTCTTCGGGTACTGCCGATCAGGTGTATTTTGCCCTTCGTCTTGCCACCGTGAGACTTATGGAAAAAGACGGCGAAACTTTGCCGCTGTTTTTGGACGATCCCTTTGTTCAGTACGATGAGGAGAGGACAAAAAACGCTTTTAAGCTTTTGTGTGAAGAAAGCGGCAGAAGGCAGATAATTCTTTTCACGTGCAGGAAACGGGAACTGGAGCTTGCCAGGGAAGTTTTCGGCGATAAAGGCATTAACATTGTAAACCTTTAATGTTTCCCAAATTCCTTTCTTTAAAATGGATTCAATTTAATTTTATCAGTCCGGATTATATTCCGGATTTTTTTATTTCAGTCTGAATATTATAACGAAAACGAAATTTGTATAAATATGTTGCCTGCTTGAAAAAATAAGACCGATGGACAGTTATCAACAAAGGAGGATAATACGGGAAAAATGAAAAAAAAGAGAATTGTGCTGTTCCTGTCGGTTTTGTCGGTGTTAATGTGCATGTTGGTACCCGAACTTTATTACACGATATCCTACGCCCAGGCTTCAAGGATATCTGATGAACAGCTTATTGCAAGGGCAATAAACGGCGAAGCGCGGGGTGAACCCTACGAGGGTCAGGTGGCTGTCGGCGCGGTAATATTAAACAGAGTTGCTTCCCCTAATTTTCCTAATACCGTTGCGGGCGTTATTTATCAGCCGGGGGCGTTTACCGCCGTAAGCGACGGGCAAATCAATGTGCCGATTGATCCCAATTCCACTGTTGTAAAAGCCGCGCGGGACGCGTTAAACGGCTGGGATCCCACCGGTGGCTCATTGTATTACTGGAATCCTCAGACGGCAACGAGCAAATGGATATGGAGCAGAAAAGTAATAAAAGTAATCGGCAAGCATTATTTCGGAAAATGAACGTAACCCAAATGTCTTAAAGGAGGTTGTTTCTGGTGGCGAAGGTTCGAGAAAAACTGCTGGACTGGAAAAGAAGACTCTCAGACAGGCACATGTATAGTATCTTCGTTGTAGTGGTTGCAGTTGTCGCCTTATGGGGAATATACCAGTATAAAAGAGCGGCCGATTTAAGGCAGGAGCTGGATAATCAGTATAACAGGGCATTTTATGAAATGGTCGGATATGTCCAAAATATTGAAGTGCTGCTTATGAAAAGCATGATATCCGCGACACCGCAAATGGTGTCTGAAACGCTGAAGGAAGCATGGCATCAGGCCAACCTTGCCCAGACCAATCTGGGCCAGCTTCCTGTAACACAGGAAGTACTTGCCAATACATCTAAATTTTTATCGCAGGTGGGGGATTTTGCGTACGCCCTTGACAGGCAGAATCTGAGCGGTAAGGGAATAACTGAGGAACAGTATAAACAGCTGGAACAGCTTTACCAGTATTCGGTATCACTGAATGAGGCGCTGAATAACCTTCAGGCTTCCATTTCAGGAGGAAGAATACAATGGAATGAGCTGGCCAACAAAGGAACCGAGTTGTTTAAAAAACAGTCGCAGAGCATGACCGCTCAGTTATTTTCCGACGTGGACAAAACCTTTCAGGAATTTCCCACCTTGATTTATGACGGCCCTTTTTCTGATCATATGACAAGCCTGAAACCGAAAGGTGTGACGGGTAACGAAGTCAGTGTTGAGGAAGCGAAGGAAAAACTGAAAAAATTTTTCGGGGAGGATAAGGTTGCGTCAATTGAACACGTAGGGGACATCAATGCAGATACGCTGCCTGCGTATAATTTCAAAATAACCTTTAAAGACAGGCCTGAAGATGAGTTTGCGACAGCCGACGTGACAAAAACCGGCGGGCATGTAATCTGGATGCTGTACAGCAGGAACGTGGGGCAGGAAACCCTTGACGTGGATAAAGTAAAGCAGATCGGGAAAGAGTTTCTTGAAAGCCGTGGCTATAAGAACATGAAGGACACATATTATATCAAGGAGGACGGTACCGCAACGGTAAACTATGCTTACGAGCAGAACGGCGTGGTGGTATACCCCGATCTTATAAAAGTGAAAATAGCTCTGGATAACGGGGAAATAGTGGGATTTGAGGCCAAGGGATATTTAATGAACCATACCGAAAGGGATATCCCTGAACCTAAAGTCAGCGAGGCAGAAATAAGGGCGAATTTCATGGCTAAAAAAGAGCTGAAATCTGTAGGTCTTGCAATAATCCCGACCAATTTCGGCACCGAGATATTCTGTTATGAGCTGAAAGGAAGGATGAACGACCGGGATTTTCTCGTCTACATCAATGCCGAAACGGGAAGGGAGGAAAAAGTGCTGATAATAATTGACACACCTGAGGGTATACTTACATTGTAAAAGTTATATATTTCTGGAGACTAAAAAACTCCTTCTATGTCAGAATCCAAGCATAGAAGGAGTTTTTTATAGCCCTTTAGTCCTTCCCGTTGATAGTGTCTTGTCAAGTGGTGTAAAATGATTTCTACTTTATCATTTTTTCACCTCATTTATGTAATAAAGCTACTGGTGTCAATGTAAATTCATTTATCGATGTAATCTTTGACATTGATTCCAGACTGAAATAGCGCCGCCCTACTTTCCATTCATCATTTTGTTCCATGAGCATTGCTCCTACCAATCGGATTACCGCCTCACGATTTGGAAATATGCAAACAACATCCGTTCGACGGCGAATTTCCCGGTTAAGTCTCTCAAGAGGATTGGTGGAGTGTATCTGTGCCCAATGCTCACGGGGAAAAGCCATATATGCCAGGATTTCTTCTTCTGCTTCTTCAAGAATTTTCATTGCTTTTGGAAAACGATTTTTAAGCTCATCTACTACATGCCTTAACTGTTCCCTCGCAGATTCCTGATCATTCTGGGCAAATATTGTCCGTATTATCGATGATACCATTCCCTGATAATGCTTTGGTACCTGGCTTAATACGTTTCTCATAAAATGTACACGGCATCTTTGCCATGCACTTCCCGTTAAAATCTTCTTTATTGCAGCCTTCAGCCCTTCATGTGCATCACTGATTACAAGCCTTACACCTTTTAGACCCCTTGCTACCAGCCTTCTTAAAAACTCCTCCCAAAAAGCCCCGTCTTCACTCATCCCTACATCAAAACCTAATATTTCCCGTTCACCTTGTTGATTAACTCCTACTGCTATAACCAGTGCCATACTGCATACCCTGCCTCCTTCCCGAACCTTGGGGAAAGTGGCATCAAGCCAAAGGTAAGGATATTCTCCTTCCAGTCTACGGTTTTTAAATTCTTCTACAAATTCATCCAGTTGCTTACTGATTCTTGATACTTCGCTTTTATCAATCCCTTTCATTCCAAGAGCTTCTACAAGTTCATCCACCTTCCTGGTACTTACTCCATGAACATAGGCTTCCTGAACTACATTCAATAATGCTTTCTCTGACATTTTCCTCGGTTCTAAAAGACTTGGAAAATAACTTCCGTGACGTAACTTGGGAATGCTTAACTGTAATGTTCCTACTCGAGTATCCCATTCTCTTAGACGATATCCATTGCGATAGTTGTTTCTATTATTATTTCTTTCATACTTTTCAGCACCTATTATTGATGTAACTTCCGCATCCATTAGGGCATTAATGAGTAATGTTAATGCTTCTTTTAAAAAATCTTTATCTTTTTCAACAACATACTTGCTAAGTTGTTCTAAAAGTGCCATTCTATTATTAGTAGCCACGGTATGACCTCCTCTACTTTATTTGTTTTGTTTTGTTTCCCTAATAAAGTAGAAATCATATCGTGGTTACTTTTGTCAATTAGCCTCCACGAAATTTACACCACTACTTGAGACTATAACTTCCCGTTTTTCTATAATAGTATATTGTTTTGTAACATCTTCCAATTTTTTGCTGTATTTTTTGCCATAATAATTCCCTTCCTAATCAATTTTGTTTAGCTATGCTTTATACTTCAAATCCATGCACATAAATATTTTTCACGCACTTGTACTGCTTTATCTGCATTACATTTCATTATTTTTCATTTTTGTATGTAATTTTCTGATAGATATGGACAATATGGATTTGGCATGCCTTTTTCAAAAAAACTGTATATATTATAACAATATATTTAAAAAATAGAAATAATTCTATATAACAGCAAAGAGTACCCAGAGGCAAGTACAGCACTAAGAATGGCATTCAGTGGATACAGGATGCATTCTTTAAATAAATCCTCTTTTTTGATCCGTTTGCTTTGGACTTGCCTTGTAGAATGCTGAAATATGCTATATAATGATAAAAAAGTTTTTCAGGAAAAATTTGAGCGCTGTTAATGAGCGGGGAAGGAAAAAATGGAGCAGGTTAGCCTGAAATTCGGTGAAAATGGCCTAATTCCTGCAATTGTGCAGGACGTGGAAACAAAAGAAGTATTAATGATGGCATACATGAACGAAGAAGCCCTTGCGATGACGTTAAAGACCCGGAAAGCTACATACTGGAGCAGAAGCAGAAAGAAAATATGGGTTAAGGGTGAAACTTCGGGAAATTTTCAGTTGGTTGAAAAAATTTATTATGACTGTGATGCCGATACACTGCTCTTGCTGGTTAGACAGCAAGGAGCGGCATGTCATACGGGTGCCAAATCCTGTTTTTTCAGGGAACTGGATATGGAGGGATTAAATAATGGACGGTAAATTTGATATATTACAGGAACTTTATGATGTGGTTTTGGATAGGAAGCATAATCCTAAGGAAGGTTCATATACAAATTATCTTTTTGACAAGGGGCTGGACAAGATTCTCAAAAAGGTCGGAGAGGAAGCCTCAGAAGTCATAATAGGGGCGAAAAACCAGAATAAGGATGAAATAAGATATGAAATAGCCGATTTAATATATCACCTGACGGTGTTAATGGTACATCAGGGTTTAACGTGGGAAGACATATGCAATGAACTTAAAAGCAGGAGATAAATTGTACCGTATATAAAAAGGAGGGGTTTGGCATGCGTTGTCCCTACTGCGGCAATAATTTACCAGTGGAGGCAGAAATCCGGGACGTGCAGCAGGACAAGGTATACGGCGTCAAGCAGTGGTTCGGTACAATGCTCTTGATGCTTATTCCGGGCGTAAATTTGATTCTTCTGTTCATCTGGGCCTTCAGCGGCAAAGTGAATAAAAACAAAAAGAACTGGGCCATTGCAGCAATTTTTATTTATGCGATAGTGATACTTATACTGGTCGCCCTGTACTTCATGCTGGTTTCAATGGTCAACAGGCTGTTGGGCGGATAAAATAGCCGTAAAAAAATAAAGAGGGGGACAGGAGGGAAGGAGCGCCTGTCACCCTTAATTAATATCCTGAAGAACCTCCGCCAGAACGTTTATTAGTCCATCCATGTCTTCTTTTGTAACAATCAGAGGCGGCAGAATTCTCAGGACATTTTCACCGCTTGTGCCTAAAAGGTATCTCCGTTCAAACAGTTTCATGTTTACCTGTTTTGCAACGGGTTTCGCAAATTCTATGCCTATCATCAGGCCTTTACCGCGTACTTCGCTGATAATGGGGAATTTATTTTTTAGACTGTCCATTTTTTCAAAAAAGTAATTTCCAACTTCAGCGGCGTTGTCGCTCAACTTTTCATTTATGATTGTGGAAAGAACCGCAAGACCGGCACTGCAGGCAAGAGGATTCCCGCCGAAAGTGGAACCGTGCTCACCGGGCTCAAAAGCTGAAGCGACATGTTCTTTTGCACACAGTGCGCCTATCGGAAAACCTCCTGCAAGAGCTTTTGCAAGTGTAAATATATCGGGTTCGACACCATAATGCTGATATGCAAAAAGTTTTCCCGTCCTCCCCAAACCGCATTGAACCTCGTCGAATATTAACAGAATTCCCTTTTCGTCGCAAATTTTACGTACGGCATTCATGTATTCGGCAGTGGCGGGATGAACGCCGCCTTCACCCTGAACTGGTTCGAGCATTACCGCGCATGTGTTTTCATTTATGGCCTTTTCCAAAGCCTGCACATCGTTTATGGGCACATGGGAAAATTTCGGGGTAAGCGGAGCAAAGGGCTTCTGATATTTTTCCTGACCTGTTGCGGCAAGTGTTGCAAGAGTCCTGCCGTGAAATGAATTATACAACGTAACAATTTCATATTTGTCAGGCATGCCCTTTTTCCTGAAATACAGACGGGCAAGCTTAATGGCGCCTTCATTGGCTTCGGCACCGCTGTTGGCAAAGAAAACCCGATCCGCGCATGAATTTTCAACAATCAGTTCTGCAAGCCTGGCCTGTTGCTCTATGTAATACAAATTTGAACAGTGTATAAGTTTTTTAGCCTGATCGCATATTGCATTAACCAGTGCGGGATGTGAATGCCCTAACGCACATACGGCAATTCCTGCAAAAAAGTCACGGTATTCATTGCCGTCGTTATCATAAAGATAGATGCCTTTTCCATGGGTGAAACATACCGGAATTCTGTTTCCAAAAGTATTCATGTAATATTTTTTATCCTTTTGTATGATTTCATCAAGTTCCATGGCGCACCTCTAAAAGGAATTTGTCATAATATCATTAGTACTGAGTATAATTATACACAATATTGCATAAAAATACAAGCGCCTGTTTTAAAATTTTATCTTTTGGCAATACGCACAATCCATAAAGGTTAATAAAAGTTAAATTGGTAACAATTGACCGCCTTGCACTGCTAAAAATGAAGTGCTAAAATATCATTTTACAATGGAGAGGTGAGTTATCGTGAATGAAATTTTCAGACGGATTATCGAGATTGATAACAGAGCAAAGGAACTGTTCAGTGAAGCCGCGAAGGAAAGGGAAAGATTACGGCAGGATACCGTTCGGGAAATTGAGTCCATGAGAAATCAGATAAGACAAATGGCAGATGAAAAGATAGAGCAGCTTGTTTCCCAAAACAGAAAAGACGTGGATGAAAAAGTAAAGGATATCAATTCAGCGGTGGCTGAAAAACTGACTGCAATGGAGGAAAAATATATTCAGAATGCTGATGAATGGGTGGAAAGAATTTTTCTGAGCGTGGTAAGGGAATGATTCAAAGTGGCAATGGGCGACTATGATGCTCTTATGGCAAAAACAAGAGCAATGTATGGGAAGCTTCTGAAGCGGGAAGATTATAATGAGCTTCTGAAGCAAAAAAGTGTGGGTGATGTGGTTTATTATTTAAAACACAACACCTATTACGGGAATATTCTTACCGATGTTAATGAAGGCGAAATCCACAGAGGCCAGTTTGAAAAAATTCTGAGAAAGAGCCTGATGAATGATTACGATAAGCTGTTTTGTTTTACTCATGGAAAAATACGGGATTTTTTAAAGGTAATATATCTCCGGCACGAAATAGACAGCTTGAAGCGGCTGTTGAGGGTTCTCGAAACGAAAGGAACAACCAGCACGGCGGAAGAATCGTTGATTTTTCTGAAAAACTATGATCCGTTGCATATAGCCAAACTGGCTACGGTACAGAATATCAGGGAACTGATAAATGAACTTAAGGGTACCCCTTATTACGACGTTTTGCGCCCGTTCCTGAATGAGAAAGACGGAGATAACCTTTTCATGATTGAAATGTCACTGGATCTGTATTACGTCAATATGGTTTTTTCAAAAAAGAAAACCCTTCTATCCGGACTGGACGCAGAAACGGTCACACGCTCCCTTGGAACAGAAATTGATATATTGAACCTTCTCTGGATATACAGGGGAAGAATTATATATAACATGGACAGAAGCATTGTACTGAGTTACCTTATTCCCCACAGGTACAGATTGCCCATGGATTTAATCTATGAGCTTGTGGATGCAACGGATAAGGACGCGTTTATGCAGATAACAGCCCAATCAAGATATTCAGAATTGTTTCTGTCTGAGGACAGCCGCTTTTATGACCTTAAATTTTCGGAGTATATGTATGATTTTCACCGGAGAATGCTGAGAAATTACGGTTTTTCCATAGCAAGCGCAATTTCGTACCTTTATCTGAAGGAATATGAAATTTCAAACATAGTATCAATAATTGAGGGCATAAGATATGGAATGCCGGTGGAAACCATACGATCATTTATTGTGGGAATGTAATTTTTATTTATTAAACATAAAAGAATGGTGTAAACCGGACATTGTATTTGCCACGGACAGTGAAAACATGCTATACCTATAAGGGGTATTGCCAAATTGTTCACAATATGGTGGGGAAGTGAGTTTATGGCCACAGAACGCATGAAATTTGTCAGTATTGTCGGCCCCATTCAGGGGTTTGATGAGTTTATAGTCAAACACATCATGAATAAGGATATGCAGCCGGTTCATGCTTTGAGTTTTACCGAATCGGTGAAAGGGCTGAAACCTTTTGTCGAGGACAACAGTTATGAGTCGGCTTTTAAAGCCCTTGAAAGCATTAACAGGTTCATGAAGGTGCAGCCATATGAATGCTGTGAAAGTGAAATTATGGATATGGTAAAAGCGCCGGCGGATGTTGAAAAAACCATATCCTACGCAAAAGAGATTGAGGCACGTCTTGCTGAAATCAGGGAAAAGATTGAAAGAAACAAAGCTGAGATTGCTGAAAACCGGCAAATTCTGAGACAGTTGCTGCCGATTAAGGATCTTGAGGTTGAGCTGGAGCAGTTGTTTAATCTTGAATATATCAAGATACGTTTTGGAAAACTTCCCAAGGAAAGTTTCAAAAAACTGGATCTGATTGTTGAAAGCCTTGATGTTATCGTTATACCCTTTTCAAGCGATGAAAACGATGTGTGGATTTGTTATCTCATGCCTGCTGCGGTTGCGGAGCGTATAGATAACGTAATGTCATCCCTATTTTTCGAGCGGATCAGAATTTCGGGAAAAGTAAAAGGACATCCCCGTGACGCAATTGTTAAGATTGAACAGGATATAAAGAGGCTTGAGGAAGAAATTGGCAGGCTGGAGAGTGATTTTCAGAAATTGGTCAGTGAGAACGGGGAGGAATTCCGGAAGCTCTACAGCAGGTTTTTCTACCTGAACCAGGCTGCGAACGTTAAAAAATACGCGGCATATGTGAAGGAAACCTTTCTCCTCACCGGATGGATTACCGAAAATTCTTACCGGGAACTGACAGAAGATCTGAAAGGGCAGAAGGATATTGTAATAACCGTTGAAGAGCCTGAAGAAGTAAAAGGGATAAAACCGCCTACGATTCTGAAAAACAATAAATTTTTCAAGCCGTTTGAAGCTCTTGTGAAAATGTACGGAATACCCGCCCACAACGAGATAGATCCCACTCCCTTTGTTGCGTTAACATATATTCTCATGTTCGGCGCAATGTTTGGAGATGTCGGGCAGGGAGCCATACTTGCACTGGCGGGAATATTCATGTACAGAAAGAAAAAGTCGCCGTTGGGCTGGATCCTTGGATGCGTGGGTGTATCATCGGTGGTTTTCGGGTTCCTGTATGGCAGTGTTTTCGGATATGAGCATTTAATCAGTCCGTTATGGAAACCGCCGATGGAGAATATAAGCCAGCTTCTTGTTGTGGCGATAGGCTTTGGCATTGTCATGGTGATTACCGCTATTATGATTAACATCATAAACAGTATTAAGGCGAAAGATTACGGACGTTTGCTTTTTGACAAGAACGGAGTTGCCGGGCTTGTTTTCTATGGCGGGGTATTGGGGATTGTACTGTCGGCTTTGTTAAAAGGGAATCTTTCACTGTCTTTTCCCGTCATTGCCTTAATTGTGATTGTGCCGTTGCTTCTGATGCTGTTTAAGGAAAAGCTGGAAAGGCTGCTTTTCAGGCATGAAAGCGGCAATAGGGAAGGCGGAAGCCTGGTTGAGAGCTTTTTTGAAGTGTTTGAGGCGGTGCTTGGATTTTTAAGCAATACCGTATCCTTTGTGAGAGTTGGAGCGTTTGCCCTTAGCCATGCCGGGCTTGCGCTGGCGATATGGACGTTGTATGGTATGGTCGGCAGAATTGGCGGCATTGTGGTTTTGATTATTGGAAATATACTGATTATCGGCCTTGAAGGCTTGATAGTTGCAATACAGGGACTGAGGCTTGAATACTACGAGCTTTTCAGCAGATTTTTCTCGGGAACGGGCCGAGAATTCAAGACCATACGTGTCTGTGAAAGATTAAAACTGTATAATAAGCAAATTGCCGGTTAATCCGGTTCTGATATTTTGAGTCATATATTCTGGAAAGGTTTGGAGGAGCTTGTATGATTTATATATTGGCTGTTTCAATCTTGCTTGTTCTTGGAATGATAATACTGGGAATTGTGTGTATTAAAAGAGGGCTGAAGGGGAAGAATGCGAGAAGACTTATGGGTATAAACATTACCGCTCTCTTTGGCCTTCTGATTGTTGCAACAATCCTTTTAATGCCAATTTCCGCCAATGCTGCACCTGAAGACGCGGCGGGCGGCAACGGAGAAGGACTTCGCTATATTGCTGCCGCTCTTTCCACCGGCCTTGCATGTATAGGTGCAGGAATTGCGGTTGCTTCAACCGGATCGGCAGCTTTGGGTGCAATAAGCGAAGATTCCGGTCTTTTGGGTAAGACGCTGATATTTGTAGGTCTTGCCGAAGGTATTGCTATTTACGGACTGATTGTTACAATACTGATTTTGAACAGTTAATGCCGATTTATTCAGCAGGAAGGTAGAAACACCATGAAAATGTTTCTTATAAGCGACAATAATGATACCAAAACCGGCCTGAGACTGGCGGGAATTGAAGGTGTGGTTGCCCATAAACGGGAGGAAGTGATGAGCGCATTGACAAATGCGCTCAATGACAGGGATATCGGCATTATACTGTTGACTGAAAAATTAATGGATTTGGTTTATGAAGAGGTTATGAACATAAAACTCCGCCGGGATTATCCGCTTATTGTTGAAATTCCAGACAGGCATGGAACAATGAGGGACACGGACAAAATAACAAAATATATCCGTGAAGCCATTGGCCTTAAGATTTGAGGTAATAAGTATGGATATGGAAAAAATAAATGAAAAACTGAACGGTTTTACCGAAATGGTGCTTAAGGAAGCTTCAAGCAAATCCGATGCCGTTCTGAAAGACGCCGAGAGGGAAAAGAAAGAAAAACTGCAGGAGCAGGAAATAGAGTTTCTTAAAGAGGCTTACCGGAGAATCCATGAGGCTCTTGCCAAAATAGAAAATGAAAGCAACAGCGTATATTCCGGAAAACTTCTTGAGGCTAAGAAAACATTGTACGGCAAAAGGAATGAAATCACAGACAGGGTTTTTGAACGGGTGATGAAAAAGCTGGAAATTTACCGTAAAACGCAGGATTACTCCGATACGCTGAGGCGGTTCATGGAAAAGGCATTGGCTGAGATAGGAGAAGGAAAGGTACGCCTTATCGTCGATGACGAGGATTTCACAACGGCGTCGGAAATAGCGGCACAATTTAAACGGGAAATTGAAATAACAAAAAGCGATAAAAAGCTTTTGGGCGGATGTATTGCCATTAATGAAAGCAGCGGCCTTTTGGCCGATTATTCCTTCAAAAGCCGCCTGGAAGAACAACGGAAAGCCTTTTTGGAGTTTTCAGGGTTGAATGTCGAGTTGTGAACGCAGTATAAATCAGCTGTATAAACAGGCCGGAAGCCGGAATTTTTATTCCGGCTGCCTGATTTTTTTCATGATGAAGCGGGATTTTTTCTAATTGATAAGTTAGAGTTAACAGGTGATATTAAATGGTCACAGTACAGGGAACAATTTACGGTATCAACGGCCCGGTAATCCGGGTCATGGGAAACAATGGTTTCAAAATGCATGAGACCGTCCTTGTGGGATTTGAGAAACTTATCGGTGAAGTGATCGGCATTAATGAGAATGAAACCATTGTTCAAGTATATGAAAATACAACCGGGCTTAAAACCGGCGAACCCGTAATATCCACGGGCAGACCCCTAAGTGTTATGTTAGGGCCGGGGATAATCGGGAATATTTTTGACGGAATACAAAGACCTTTGGTGGAAGCTGAAAAAGCATCGGGGCCTTTCATTCAGAGAGGAATGTCGGTTTCACAGCTTGACCTGACAAGAAAATGGAAAGCCGAATTTCTTGTTAAAAAAGGCGATTTCGCGGAAGCGGGCACAAAAGTGGCGAAGGTTCAGGAAACCGATGCAGTGGTGCATTTTGTCATGGTTCCTCCCGACATACGGGGGGAAGTTGTTTATGTCGCACCTGACGGTGAGTATACGATTACCGATACAATTATGAAAATAAAAACCGAGGACGGTACCGAAAAAGAGCTTACAATGTTGCAGGAATGGCCGGTGCGTGTCCCAAGGCCGTATAAGAAAAGAAAGGAGCTTAATGAGCCGCTGATAACGGGGCAACGGGTCATTGACACATTGTTCCCCGTGGCAAAGGGCGGTGCTGCGGCGATTCCTGGAGGATTCGGAACGGGAAAAACGATGACCCAGCACCAGCTGGCAAAATGGTCCGATGCGGATATTATTGTTTACATCGGCTGCGGTGAAAGGGGTAACGAAATAACCGAAGTTCTGGAGGATTTCCCGAAACTTGTGGACCCGCGTACAGGAAAGCCACTGATGAACCGCACAGTGTTGATTGCGAATACGTCCAATATGCCGGTTGCGGCACGTGAGGCGTCAATTTACACCGGAATTACTCTGGCAGAATATTACCGTGACATGGGTTATGACGTTGCGGTTATGGCGGATTCCACGTCAAGATGGGCCGAGGCTTTGAGGGAGATTTCAGGAAGACTTGAGGAAATGCCTGCCGAAGAAGGATTCCCGGCATATCTGCCATCAAGATTGTCACAGTTTTATGAACGGGCCGGCAGAGTGGAGAATATGAACGGTACGGTGGGTTCAATTACGATAATAGGTGCTGTATCGCCCCAGGGGAATGATTTTTCCGAGCCGGTTACGCAGAATACGAAAAGGTTTATCAGATGCTTCTGGGCGCTGGACAAACAGCTTGCATATGCAAGGCATTATCCAGCGATTAACTGGGTTAACAGCTACAGTGAATACTATGAAGATATGAAAAAATGGTACCGGGAAAACGCCGACAGCACTTTCGACATAAAGCGTGCCGAGCTTTTGAGGCTGCTGCAGGAGGAAAACAAACTGCTTGAAATTGTAAAATTAATCGGCAGTGATATTCTCCCTGATGAGCAGAAGCTGATTTTGGAAGTATCGAAAGTTATACGCCAGGGCTTTCTGCAGCAGAACGCGTACCATGAGGTTGACACCTATGTGCCCGTCAAAAAACAGTATTACATGATGGACACAATACTGATACTTTACAACGAGTGCAAAAAGCTTGTGGAAAGGAATATTCCCGTTTCGGTCATACGGAAAACGGGCATTTTTGATGAGGTCATAAGGATGAAATATGCGATTGGCAATGATGATTCGGAAGGTTTTGAAAAGCTGGTCGGGAAAATATATGAGGTGCTGAATAAAATCAGCGATGATTATGGGACCCAGGAAAGGAAGAGCCTGTTATGAGTGTGGAATATGTGGGACTTAAGGAAATTAACGGACCCCTTGTGGTTCTGCAGGGGGTTAAGGGTGCTTCCTATGAAGAAGTGGTGGAAATAAAGGTTGGCAATAACAGAAGGCTTGGAAGAATTATTGAGATGTATGGCAACATATGCGTGGTCCAGGTTTTTGAAGGTACCGACGGTCTGTCGCTTACAAACACGGTTACAAAGCTTACCGGCGAACCATTGAAAATACCTCTTTCAAAGGAAATCCTGGGACGGACCCTGAACGGTATCGGTCAGCCGATAGACGGGTTCGGGGAGATATATCCCGAACAGAAAAGGGATGTAAACGGCGCTCCCATCAACCCCGTGTCAAGAAAATACCCGCGAAATTTCATCCAGACCGGGATTTCGGCGATTGACGGACTGGCTACGCTTATACGCGGTCAGAAACTGCCTATTTTTTCCGCAGAGGGAATACCTCATAACCAGCTGGCAGTGCAGATAGTGAAACAGGCCAAAATCACGGACGGAAACAGCGATAATTTTGCAATAGTATTTGTGGCAATGGGTGTTAAGCATGATGTGGCCGAATATTTCAGGCGAAGCTTTGAAAAAAGCGGCGTTATGAACCGGGTGGTTATGTTTCTGAACTTGGCAAACGATCCGGTCGTGGAGAGAATAATTGCTCCGAGGGCAGGGCTGACAGCTGCGGAGTATCTGGCATTTGAGCACAATATGCATGTCCTTGTTATACTTACCGACATGACGTCTTATGCCGAAGCACTTCGTGAAATATCGTCGTCAAAGGGTGAAATTCCGTCCCGAAAGGGTTATCCCGGTTATTTGTACAGTGACCTTGCCTCCATTTATGAACGGGCAGGGATGCTTAAGGACAGGGAAGGTTCCATTACGCAGATACCAATACTTACGATGCCCAATGATGACATAACACATCCCATTCCTGACCTTACCGGATACATTACGGAAGGCCAGATCGTTCTGGACAGAGGCCTGAGCCAGAAAGGCATTTACCCACCTATATCGGTTTTGCCGTCGCTTTCCAGACTGATGAAGGACGGAATAGGTAAGGGATTTACCCGTGAAGACCATCCCGAACTTGCCAACCAGTTGTTTTCGGCATATGCAAAGGTACAGGAGGTAAGGGCGCTGGCTTCGGTAATCGGTGAGGATGAATTGTCGGATATTGACAAAAAGTACATGGAGTTTGGACGCGCCTTTGAGAACGAGTTTATTTCCCAGGATTTCGAGGATGACAGGGATATTACTGAAACACTGGATTTGGGCTGGGTTCTTTTAGGACTGCTGCCCAAAGAGGAACTCGACAGGGTATCCGATGAAATTCTGAAAAAATATTATGTCCCCGCTAAAAGTGACAAGGGGGTTGTAAGACCGTGGACATGACCTTTTTCCCCACAAAAGGAAACCTGATCAGGGCAAAGTCCGTTCTGGCCCTTTCAAAGCAGGGGTATGAGCTCCTTGACAGAAAACAAAACATACTGGTCAGGGAAATGATGGGACTTATAGAACGGGCGGGGACGATCCAGAAAAAGATCCAGGATACTTACCGGGAGGCTTATGAAGCCCTCCGAATAGCCAATATTACTCTGGGGATATCCGAGGTTGAGCAACTGGGGTATTCCGTTCCGGAGGAACAAACGGTAAAAATCAAGCTCAGAAGCGTAATGGGCGTGGAAATACCCACAGTGGACATTGCGCCGTATGAATTAAAGCCAGCCTATGGTTTTTTAAAGACAAATACCGCGCTTGATATAGCAAGAAGGCGTTTTGAAGAAGTGAAGCATTTAACCGTCGAGTATGCAGAGGTGGAAAACGCTATCTACAGGCTTGCGGTTAATATAAAGCGCACAAAAAAAAGAGCCAACGCACTGAAAAATATACTCATTCCAAGGTACGAAAAAATTTCAAAAGACATACAGGACGCTTTGGAAGAGAAAGACAGGGAGGAATTCACCAGACTAAAAGTGATAAAACGAATTACCCGGAACTGAACATTTAAGGCAGGGTTAAAACCCTGCCTTGTATATTTTAATTCTGATTTTCGTCAATTTTATCGATTAATTTTTTATCCACCCATTTCACTATATTGCGTTCGGTCTGAACAAGAACTTCATGATTTCTTTCCAGCAGAAATATGGCCTCACGATCGAGAAGCTTTATTTTCTCTCCCGGCTTCACATTGCATCTCTCCTGTTATTAACGATTTCCATAAATTAAAATTTATATCTCTTTATATCTATATGAACATTTACTAAAAATATAACATAACCCGCAATTGTAAATATTACATAAAAATGACATTATTATTACAACAAAATTACAGGTTATTTACTCAGGCGTTTCGCAATGGCCCGTGCCACATGAACACCACTGGCTGCGGCCTGTGACAGCCCGCGGGTAATTCCCGCCCCGTCACCGATGGCGAAGAAACCTTCCAGTTTGGTTTCAAATTCATTGGTCAATTCAAGGCGGGCGCTGTAGAACTTAACTTCCACGCCATAAAGGAGGGTGTCGTAATTTGCGGTTCCCGGAGCAATGTTGTCAAGTACGTGAATCATTTCAATTATGTTATCCAGGTGCCTTTTTGTGAGAACCAGACTCAAATCGCCCGGGGTTGCCTTTAACGTCGGCCTTGTAAAGCTTTGCCCGAGCCTGTGCTCATTTGTTCTCTTACCCTGGATCAGATCGCCGAAACGCTGAACCAGCACGCCTCCGCCCAGCATGTTTGACAGTGAGGCAATGGCCTTTCCGTACTGGTACGGTTCGTTAAACGGCTGTGTAAAACGGTTGCTTACAAGCAGCGCGAAATTGGTATTCTGACTTCTTAAAGATTTGTCGGTGTAGCTGTGGCCGTTAACGGTTATAATCCCGTCCACGTTTTCGCTTACAACATAGCCGTACGGATTCATGCAGAAAGTTCTTACGACGTCTCCGTACTGCTTTGTTCTGTAAAGGAACTTGGCTTCATAAACAACGTCGGTAATATGTTCAAACACCTTTGCCGGAAGCTCTACTCTGACGCCTATGTCCACCTGGTTGTTTATAAGCTTCAGCCCCAGTTTTCGGCACTGGGATGCAAACCATTCGGCTCCTGAACGTCCCGGGGCCACAATCAGGTATTTGCATGTGACAGTCTGTCCGTTCTTTAAATTCAGTAAATAACCGCCGTCGGTATCTTTTATGGATTCCACGGGCGTATTGCAGACAATTTCAACCCGTCCGGTCAGGTAATCGTATATCCTCTGCAAGATCTGGCGATTGTTCTCTGTACCGAGGTGCTTCACCGAAGCGGAAAGAAGATGGAGATCATAACCAAGAGCAAGTTTTGATATTTTTTTCGCTTCTTCACTTTCGGTGGAATATCTTACAGTGGTTGCACCAAAGCTGACATTAATGTCATCCACGTATTCAATAAGTTCCATTATATAGTCTTCATCAAGGTAATCGGTAAGCCATCCGCCGAACTTGGTGGTAAAGTTGTATTTACCGTCCGAAAATGCCCCGGCTCCGCCGAATCCGTTCATTATATCGCAGCTTTTGCAATGGATGCATGAAGGTACCCTTTTATTTACTATCGGACAATTCCTGTGATATATGTCATTACCCTGTTCAAGCATGAGGATATCTACATCAGGCAGGAGCTTATTAAGCTCATATCCTGCAAAAATACCGGCAGTACCGCAGCCTATCACGACGATATCGTACGAAGTTTTCTTCATTGACTTCATCCTCTCCTGTGAGAAATGTTAAATTAGTTCCGTGCCAAAAGTCAGCAAAAGAAAGTCCTTTTTGCCCATAGCAATTCATTATAACACAGCAGTATTAAAAATCGCAACCTTAAGTCCTGGGTTTGGAGAATATGGTCAACATATATTAAAACATTTGTATTGATTATTTACACTGATAAATTTATCAGTGATTTGTGAGCAGTTTGCCTTTTTAATAGTTATTATTTAATTAAAAATGGAAACTATATATTGACAAAAATAATGTTTTACAGTAAAAGTTAAAACATGTTTTGAGAATCAAAAAGCTGTTCAAAGAGGGATTGATTTATTTAATACCGGAGAGTCGTCAAATCTTTTTTTGATGCTCTAATTACGTCTTCTGTCGTTTCATCATTTGTTATGAATTGAAAAGTTTGATGAAAAAAATGAGATATATTTGAAGAACATACTTAATGGTATTGATAATAAAATATAAATAGTATATACTTAAAGGAAATTATTGTATTTTTTAGGAGGTGTTGTTGTGACCGTAGGCGGGTTTGGATATTTTGTAACTTTGGCAATAGTGGGTGCAGTTTTCATGGCAATTGTTGCAGTCGCCTTTTACGTATTTTTTGCATTTACGCTGTACCGCCTGGCCCAGAAAAGGAATATGGAAATGCCGTGGCTCGCATGGATTCCGATTGCGCAGATGTACGTCATCGGAAAAATGGTAAAGTCAGTTAGAATAAGCAATTTTGAAATTCCGGCTCTTGAAATCGTTTTGCCCGTCGCCATGCTGGCATATCTGTTGTTTAACGGCATTCCTGTTCTGGGACTGATTATTACGCTGGCATATTTCGCCTTAATTCTTTTAAGCCTTTACAACCTTTACAGGCAGTATGTGCCCGAAAATGCCGTTGTATATACGATATTGAGCATATTTGTTGTCCCTGTGCCTTTCCTGTTTATGAAACTGGCGAAAACAGAGCCTGTGAATATTCAGTAGAGGTACATAAAAAAGTTGCCCGCGGACGGGTTGAATTGTTTCCGCGGGTTTTTTTATTGCATTAAGAAAAGGGCGGGCAAAAATATAATAAAATGTGTAAAATTTTAGCAGAATACCGGGGAATACGCGGCAGGGACAGAGAAAAGGACAAGCAAACCGTTAATTGACTAAAAGATTTGATTTTAGGCCATAAAAATGATAATATAAAGCAGAAATTAACCGTTTATTATAAAATTAGGGTTGAAACGTATGAAAAAAGTTTTAATGATAGCTCACCAGTTTCCGCCCATTGGCGGGTCGGGCGTTCAGCGTACCGTAAAATTTGTTAAATACCTGCCCATGTATGGTTGGGAAGGGATTGTGCTGACCCGTGACGCAAAACGGGCACAGCTTAAGGATAATACTTTATTGAACGATATTCCTGCAAATACAAAAATATACCGTACTGCGGCATGGGATTTTTCGGAATGGCCCTTTCCGTTAAACCTTGCAGGCAAATATATTAGGCGGAGGATTCTGATACCCGACGGAGAAAGGCTGTGGGAGGTATTCTCATACAAAAAGGCTATGGAAATAATTAAAGAAGAAAAAGTTGATCTTATTTACTCCACTTCTCAGCCTTTCAGCACACATTTGCTGGCAATGAAACTGAAACAGACCTGCCCTGATATTCCGTGGGTTTCGGATTTCAGGGATGAATGGACGAATAATGCCTTTATTAAAGCGTACAATTACCGGCCATACAGAATAAAGATGGAAAAGCGGCTTGAGAGAAAGGTGTTTGAGCTTTCAGACGCAATTATAATGAATACTCCTGTCATGAGGAATAACTCGGTAAGGGACAATCCCGATCTTGAACATAAATTCCATGTGATACCCAACGGATTTGACCGTGAGGATTTCGAAGGAATTGAGCCTGGAACGGGGAATGATAGGTTCACTTTGACGTATACCGGGCTTATTTACGGAAACACCAGCCCGAAAACGGTTTTCGCGGCCGTGGAAAAACTTGTCCGCGAGAAGCTTGTGGATCTTTCCGAAATCAGGCTGCGTTTTATCGGGCGCCTGAAAACCGATGAGCTGTACAGGCTGGCAAAAGCGCACAATATACACGAGGCGGTTGAGATACTTCCGTATAAGCCGCATAAGGAAAGCGTGGCCAGCCTTATGCAGTCTGATGCCGTGCTGTTACTGCTTGGGAAGGGAACAGAGGCGATATACACAGGAAAACTTATGGAATATATAAACACCGGAAAGCCAATCCTTGCAACGGTGCCTGTCAACGGGGCGGCAGCGCAGCTGATTAATGAAACAAGAACGGGTTTTGTGGCCGACTGTGATGATATTGAAACCACCGCCGGAAATTTTAAAATGTTATATGACTACTGGAAAAATGGGGTTGAGTTTTTCAACCCCGACAGGGAGAAGATAGCCCAGTATGAGAGAAGGAAACTGACAAAAAAACTTGCAGACATATTTGACGGTTTATGTTAAAATTTAAATAAAATACATTTTTTTCACTTTATTATCCGGAATTACAACTATATTTTAAAGGAGCGGGAACTTAAAAATGAAGGTTTTGGACGAAAAAGGAAGGTTATTTGGCATTATCAATATTATTGACCTGTTTGTGCTGGTTGTGCTGGTAGTTATTGTCGCAGGGGGAATTTGGCTTGTCTCAAGGCAGAGTGAAACGGATACGGGTCCCGTTGAATCATATTATGTTACGATAAAGTGTCCTGAACTTGACGGAAGCATTGCCGATTACCTGCATGTCGGTGACAGGCTTTACTATGCCAACGGTTTTACCGATGTGGTTATCACCGATGTCAGCGTTGAACCTGCGAAAATAGATGTTATGCTTGATGACGGAACCATAACGGTTTCCACTCATCCTGAGAAAAAGGACATTTATGTTACCGTCAAGGTAAACAGCAAACCTGACGATCCGATGTTATGGATTGGTCAGTTACATGCAACTGTGGGCAAGGAACTGGTGTTGAAAACTCAGTACGTGGAAATTCCGGGCGTTATTACCAGCGTTGTTAAACAGGAGCAGTAACAATGTGGGTTTTGGAAGGAAGCGTTATATACGGTATACTTAAAAAACTGTTTTCATACTACGGGCACAGCGGGACAAGAAAGTTCTTCGCAGCCTTTGCAATGTGCTGCAGAAACAGCCGCACTGCCGGATTTTTCCGTGCTGTCGGAAGATGCAGGTATTTTTACCGGTATTCGTTTATTGCCCGTTCTGCTGCTTTTATCAGGAAAGGCTTTAACAGGCTGTACAGTTGGCTTGACCGGTTGGTTTTGGGAATGTCCGGGCTGTTGTGTAAATGGTCGGACGGAAGTCTGCTGTGCGGTTTGTTCAGGTTTGTTGCGAGAGCTTCAAAGGAAAGGATTTTTCCGCTTGCAGCACCCGTATTCGGCATGGGATATTTTGTGGGGAGACTGCTTTTTAACAGGCTGCGGATACGGGATGTGGTATTTTTGTCCCTTATGTTTTTCGCTGCAGCGGTTTTATTTGCTGACCGGGAAAAATTAAAGAAATATTTCAGGGAGAGCTGGTTTTACAAATTATATCTACTTGTATTGGAATAAGGTGTAGTTAAATGAAAAGATGGTATTGGACCGTTCTTTTTTCAGTGATATTTGTATTGGGAATTCTGTCATCATATCTGGGAATGTTGCCCGTTACGGCGGTTTTGGTTTGCGGTACTGCCGCAATAATGTTTTTTGCCGATTACGAAAAAGCAACGATAATCGTGGCTTTGTTTACAGTGTTTGAATTTGTACTCAGAACTTTGATAGGTCATCCTTTGATATCAAGCATATGGGATGAGGTTGCTCTGCTTTTATGCTTCGGGATATGGTTCTACAAGTGGTTCGCTTTCAGAGGCCAGACGCCTTACCGCTCAACGCCGCTGGATTTGTCCATTGTACTTTTCATGCTGGTATCGGTTGCGCTGCTGTTTATTGCAGCTCCGGATTTTGCCATCGGTGTTGAAGGTTTGAGGGTTGTAATTCAGTATATGTTTTGGTTTTTCGTTGTAACCCAACTTCTGAAAACCCCGAAGGGTGCAAAAAGAATTATAAATATTGTACTGTTGACGGCTTTGTTTGTTGCTCTGTACGGAATCTATCAGTTTATTGTAGGGGTTGAAATACCGTCAAGCTGGGTGGATCAGGCCGAAGGAAAGGTTCGTACCCGTGCCTTTTCGATATTTACGTCTCCCAATATGCTGGCCGGTTACCTTTCTTTGCTCATACCCGTGTCGGTGGGGATGTTATTTGCAGAAAGGAACAGAACAAGGAAGATATATTACGGAATTGTTACGGCCTGCATGGGCTTTGCCCTTCTGTTCACGCTGTCCAGAAGCGGATGGATTTTCTGTTTCTGCGCCATGCTGTTTTATGTGTGGATGAAAAACAGAAAATTCATTGTTCCGATGCTTTTATGTATGCTGGCGCTGTTTATCCTGTCGGTCATATTCATGCCTTCGGTGGCAAACAGGATATTGTACCTTTTTTCGCCGGCCTATTATGCGAGCAGCAGCAGCGGCGGAAGAATTTACCGGGCGATAAAGGGCTTTGAGCTTTGGAAGCAATATCCGCTGTTTGGAATGGGGCTTGGCCAATTTGGCGGTTCGGTGGCTCTGAGCCATAAACTTAACAATACCTTCTCAATGGACAACTATTACATAAAAACCGCGGTGGAAATGGGACTGGTCGGTCTTATTGCGCTTATTGTGCTGTTATACAATACCTTTATACACTGCTACAGGGCTTTATCGAAAATCGCCGATCAGGAACAGAAAGACTGGGCAATGGGCATTCTGGCAGGGCTTGTATGTGTAATTTTGTATAACCTTACCGAGAATATGCTGGAAATACCCCTTCTGTCGTCGTACTTCTGGATGTTTGCAGGAATAATTATGTTCCTCGCGTACGGACAGAATAATGTAACCAGGAAAGAGGATTTGGCTATTTCGGATCGGCAGGCAGGAAGGAAAGGGTGAGATCCACCGAATCAATTACCATTTTCTCAAGCTGCGGCTTGATTTCCTCCAGCTCCCTTTTTATCCTGTCCGGGTTTTCCCATACGTCGCTTAATTTGGCTAACAACTCGTCCATGCTGAAATTTTCATTCCAGTCTACATACGGCTGATTTATTGATTCCATGAAAGAGCCCACTTTTTGTTCATAGGCAAGGCCGACCATGGGGATGTTCAGGTTCGCGGCATATATCAGCGAATGCAGGCGCATGCCGATAACCAGGCTCATGTTTCCCATTACTGAAAGGGTTTCATCCACCGTATACCTCTGCGAGAGAATATATCCTTTCTGTTTCATCTGTTTAAGGACCTTTTCCGAAAAACGCAAATCGTCAGGGTGCTGCATGGAGATAAATACGGGCGTGGCACCGAAGTCGGTTACTATTCTGTCAGCTACAGATGCGAGAATCTGAACGGCGTTTTTAACTTTCTTCCATTTTCTGACGCACAATGCCACAAGTTTCCTGTCGGCAGGAATGCCTTCTTTTCGCAGAATCCTGGCCCCTGCTGAAAGATCGCATGATGTCAGAATTAAAGCGGGATCTGCGGTGATCTTGATAACAGGCTTTGTTACGTTCAGTGATATCAGTTCATCGTAAGCGTTGGAATCACGCAGCGTGATTGCATCCATCCTGTTAAGTATCCTGGCTGCGACTTTTCTGTTGCCTTTACCCGTGAGCGGCCCCAGCCCGTTTGCAAGCAGCACGGTCCGGGCCCCTTTGCTTTTCGCAAGGTGCAGGACGAAAAGATAATACCACAGCGATCTGCTGCTTGTACCGTCCTGAATAAGCGTTCCGCCGCCGGCAATGAAAAGCCGGGTTTTGGATAAAACGGCCGGGACGCTGAACGGATTAAAACGATGCACGGCCTGGACCTTGTAAAGAGTGCGGGTTTCATGGGGGTCGTTTGACAGAACCACAATGGACAATTCTTCGTTTTTTTGCTTAAGCTGCCCGATTATCGATTTCAGTATTGCATCATCGCCGCTGTTACGGTACCCGTAATAACCCAGTATTGCAATATCATATTTCTTCCGGTCCGACTTCGATTTTTTCACCTGCTTCATTATTCGGCTGTAAATACTCAGTTGGGTTTCGGTCATAGCTTTTAACGAAAACCTCTCGCTGGCCGATTTGTAAATATTTTCCCCAAAACGGCGTCTTTTCTCCTCATCACATATAAGCTCGATAAGGTAATCGGCAAGAGCATCGCTGTCGCCCGGAGTGAAAAGATAGCCGTTTTCGCCCTGCACAAACAAATCTTCAAGGCCGCCGACACGGCTTGAGACAGTTGCTTTTTTCATCCTTGCACCCTCAAGTATAACGTAAGGGAAACTTTCGCTGTAGGACGCCAACACGTTTATATCTATAAGGTTAAAAAACGAGTAGGGCTCGGTTACCTTGCCGAGAAAGAAAACTTTGTCGGAAATTCCAAGCCGGCTTGCCCTTTTTTCAAGGGAAGGCCTCAAATCGTCGCCCGGACCTCCGATTAAAAATCTGGCTTGTGGGCATTTTTTCGCAACTTTGGCCGCTGCGTCAAGAAAAACTGTATGTCCCTTAACAGGGTCGAGTCTTGCAAGAATCCCTATAAAAATGTCTCCGGGCTGTATAGGAAAACCGTATTTTTTCGCAAAATCCTCGGGAGGCATTATGTCTACGGGTTTGTCAAAAGGAATACCGTTATAAACCGTATAAATTCGCTGGGGCGGAAAACCTCTTTTTATCAGCATTTCCCTGAAATTATTCGAAACGGCGACATAATAGTCCAGAAACCTCAGCGATACCGTGTTTATAAGACCGAATGTATACATTTTCCATATACTGTTCAGGTAATCCAGCCGGTAATCACTATGTATTGTGGAAACCACCGGGATTTTGGTCTGTTTTTTCATAAAAACGCCAATCATATTTGCTTTTGCGCCATGGGTATGGAGGATATCATACCTGCCGTTTTCAATGATTTTTCTCACCAGACTGATATCCTTAAAAATATTCCCTGTGTGTATTACTTCCACGTCAATACCCATTTTTTTTGCGTCCTCGGCGAAAGGACCGGGACGCAGGCTTATAAGCTTTACGCTTATATGGTTCCCAAGCTGCTGAACGAGGGACAGAACATGGCTTTTTGCGCCGCCCTCGTCTCCGCCGCCAATTAAATGCAATACTTTCATAGAACAACTCCTCATTCCGTTTTTACGCATTCCAATATCACTGTTTTTTCATGCTCTTTATCCAATTCATCAGATAGCTCATTTCAGTCTTTAATTCACCCGTTACAGTCAGGCATGCAAAATACACAACACACCCTGTTATTACGGATAAAGCAAGGGTTATAACGGAAATTTGCATAAAACGGATTTCGGTCCATACAACCAGCCCCATTATAACGCAACTAAGGACAATGCGTGCCATACTTGACGGGTTGAATGTGATTTTCAATATTTTTCTGCTTCTGGAGAGGGAAAGGGCCAAATATACAAGGTAAGCCAGCGCGGTATTCACTGCCGCAGCCCTGTAACCGTATATTTTAACAAAAACAATATTAAGGACCACATTTAATACAGCACTTATTACCGTATTGTAGAAAAGGGGTTTTGTGTTTGAAGTAAGTTCCCAGGCTTTGTTGCTGTATTCGGCAAGGCCGTACAGGAACATTCCTATTGCAACCCATATTATTACAAAACCGTTTTCAAAATATGCGGCATCAAGAAAAAGTTTTGAAACGGTGCTCGATAAAATACACAGTCCGGTAAGGGCGGGTGTGGATACCAGCAAATAATACCTCACTGCCTGAGAAAGAAAATATTCGGTCTGTTCCTTGTTGTTCTGACGCCAGTTTTTCAGTATTGACGGGTAAACACCGCGCATTACGGCAACAAGGATGAGATTGAAAACCGTTGAGGAAATGGTGTAGTTGGCATGGTATATTCCCATCTGTTCGGTGCCCAGTAACGGTGTAATTACATATCTGTCCGAGAGGTTCAGAATACTCATTGTAATATTTACCCCAACAAGGGGAAGACTGTATGCCATAAATTTTTTCAGGATTCTTTTGGAAAAATATTTAAGGGTAAAATATTTGTATATTTTTATTCTGAACACGATTACCGCTATTACTATAAAATCCACAGCTATATTGCTTATAACGGCGGAAGCGGGAGTATAGTCATTGTTCTGATACGTATGAACCAGGAAAACGGTGAGCAGAAGCTTCATTGAAACCGAAAAAATGGAAAGAAAAAGAAGAAGCTTGGTTTTCCGGGTTGCCGACAAAACAGATATAAGGACCTGACTGGTATTGTATGTGACAAACATGAAAAGGCTGAGGAGAAGTAATTCATTAATATAATCTTCCCTTGTCCTCCCGGTAAGAAGTAAGCCAATGCCCACCACAACCACAACCAGTACGTTTGCGGACAACCACAGCGTAAAGGACGTGGAATAAAAAAGAGTACGCCTTTTGTCGGTGTCGTAGGAGTTTACATACCGGTAAACCGACTGGATCAGCCATCCCAGCAGCAAAAAAGAGGAAATATTTATTGTAGTGGTTATAAGGCCGTAATAACCGTATACCTCAGGTGCGAAGAAACTGGTATATAGCGTTATCGTAATAAGGCCGATTAAGCCTTCTATTATTCTTGCCGGAAGATACAGCAGTGTATCTTTAACCATTGTTTTTTTTACTTCATGCGTATTCAAGCGATCACCTGTTGCTTTCTAAATTTAATTTTTCTCAAGACAGTATGGCAAAAAGCTTATAAATAAAAACAATTCAGTGATTATGATTATGATGCAAATAAAAAATTATGTCAAACGCTAATGGGGAATTCCCGTTTTGAATATCTGATCTTGCCTGATGCGGTAGGTTCAATAATATCGGTATATTCAACCTTGATGTTAACGGGACCCATTATTTTATGTATTTCATTAATATAAGACTGAATTTCGCTTTCGTTGAAATTATCGCTTTTAATTATTTTCAGCAGTATGTCGCTTCTGGTCTTTTGTATGACCTGGAACTGCCTTATGCTTGAATAATTGCGTGCAAGATTGCAAAAATAAACACCATGAACATAATTTCCGTTTAAGGATATAAATATATCATCTTCGCGGCCCTCGATTTTTTCAATAACAGGAAGAGACCTTCCGCAGTTACAGTCCTCTTCCGACAGCGCCGCAACGTCACCGAGAAGATATCTTATCCTTGGCATTGAATAGTTGTTCAGGTCTGTTACAACAACAAGGCCGGTTTGTCCGGAGCCAACCCTTTTTTTGGTTTCAATGTCCAATATCTCAACAATCATGTTTTCAGCTGAAAGATGCATTTTTCCGCAGGGGCATTCATATGCTATTATACCTGCGTCTCTCGCACCGTATTCATTAATCACCGGGCAGTCAAACACCTTTTCAATGGTCTCGCGCTGAAAATCATAAAGTGTTTCGGACGTGGAAACTATGCCCGTGAGTTTGTATTTTAACTTTATATTTTTTTTCATCATTAACTGTGCCAAAAGGTATAATGCCGAAGCATAACCGTAAAAATACCTCGGTTTTTGCAAATTTATCATTTTTGAATATTTCTCAATGGATTGGGGATTAAGGCTGAAGGCCGAAATAAAAATTATGTTTTTCAAAAACCTTTCTTTCATATTATATATGAGATTTTCCCTTTTGTTTAATTCCAGAGGATTTCCCCACACCATAAGGCACTTGTCGCCGATGTTTATGTCCCACCACGAAAGTCCGCGCCACCTTGCGGCTTCGGAATATTCCGAAGTGGGCCTGTCAATAAAAAACCTTACAGGTTCTCCTGTGGAACCGCCTGTTCTGTTGGGAATCAGCCTGCTTCTGTCAGCATTGATGTAAATCAGATCGTTCATGTGTTTGTTTACCTGTTGTTTTGTAAGTATGGGAAACTCGGATAACGCACCAAATGGATCTTCGTTTATTAAGGGAATTAAATATTTATACGGCTCATATGCGGGCACATATTTAACACAATGAAGCAACAGCTTTTTCAGTTTTTCTTTCTGAAGGTTATGAAGCTCTTCTTTTGAAAAATACTGGCTCTGCTGCAAGGATACTAAGTATTCCGCAATGTTGTTACCTTTTACAATGTGCATAAGGGGGAAAACTATCCTTCGTATTACAGCAGCATTTAAATCCATCATAAATCTCCTTTCAGGCTTCATATAACTCTATTTATATTATAGCAATCAGAATAATTTCGCAAGTAATTCCATTTCCGCTCAAATAAGTAAAAATAGTTTTATATTTTTTATGGCTGATGTTTTGAAATAAAAGAATTGCAGGTAAAGATGTCAAAATAAATTTTAATTTAAAATATGCACTGCATTCAAAAAACTCCAGGAAATAATACAACTTTGGTTTTATATATAATTCTGTTTCAACAGTTGTATTTGGTTGGTATTAATGCTGTACATAAAAAGAGCTATCTCAACCTTAGATAGCCCTTTTCTGACATTAGATAAATTGATATATGGGTTTTCAATTCTTGCTTCCACTTACTCATAAGATTATTCTACGTATTGAATCTTCACTTCTCCGCCGTTTCCTCCAGGTAAAATGAACCAGAATGTTGTCCCACCCGTTAAAGTAAGGGTTGCAGGCGAAAGTTGTGTTGCGGTTACTTTTTTCCATATACCATTTTCCTTAACTACATATACCGCCGGTAACTTTTTACCAAGCGGAGTTAATTTAACTTTTTTAGCATTGGGATTTGTGCCGTAAAATGTGTACACAATACCCCAGTTAGCCATATTTCCTTTTCTTTCAAATGGTAGCGTATATTCTGGTTCCTCAAATTCATCGGTATTGTATTTATCCGTTACTACTTTTCCTGCGCCATTACCCAATGCAAATATTTGGGGCTCTGTTCCTATCGGGCCATATCTTTGAATGTATTTATAAAGCCCGGTAGAACCGCCTTGTTCATAATAAGTTTTTGGAACCTCGAAAGCTTCATCATAGAGATTTAAATCATTAATGCTAATTAGACTTGTCAAACCGGCTCTTTTTTCCCAGTCAGAGCCATCTTCTACAAAAAATATTTTACATTTAAGCAAATTTCCTGAATTTACTCTAAATCTTACACGCCCATTTATAACTTTGCAACCGGATACAGCTTGTGATATTAAAGCCTTAAAACCTTGAGTTGGGTTTCCGGAAGTTCCGACAGGTATTGTAACATTAGTTGATAATGAGCTTTGCATAAAGGAAAGACACATGTCTGCTCCGATATACTGGCTTGGATTAGATTCATTTACATATCCGGACATTATTGCTGATTTTAAAATGGTAACTGAGCCCTGCTGTGTTGTGGAGTCGTTTTTAATGCCAATACCGATGCGGATTGTTTTACTGGAATAATTCCATTTATAAAACTCTGCTTCATAGGTTTTTCCACTCTGAAGAGGAATTGCAACATAGCATTTACCCTTTGCGTCTGTGTTTATTAAGTTGTTGCATATATTCTCCGGTCCATTTGCATAGATGAAACCTCCGTCGATAATTGTGCCGTCATAACTTTGTCCCTTACTAAAATCAATTCCACCCATAATAACACCCCTTTAAATTTTTTGGATTTGCATTTCAATTAATAATGAGAAAAAAGCGACTTGAGTGTAAACATGAGGTGAAAAAGTACAGTAAGGTTTAAAGTTGTTCCAGACACAAACCTGAAAAGAAGACAATCAAGCATAAACATCTGTCGGTAAATTTATATGAACTCATTTTACTTAAATTAGGCCAGGCAATAGCCGGAGAACCATAAAAAAGAGCTGCCTCAGCAATAGCTGAGACAGCTCTCCGGAGGGAAGAATCCGCGGCCGCTTATTGATTAAGCAACTCGTCAATTCTTTCCCTGTCAAAACCGATTACTATATTTCCGTTGATATCTATAACCGGCACACCCCTTTGGCCTGATTTCTTTATCATTTCCATTGCTTTCGCAGGATCAGCGGATACATCGATATCTTCAAAAGGTATATTTCTTTCCGCAAGATAATTTTTTGCCATTACGCAGTACGGACATGTGGGCGTGGAATAAACAGTAACTTTCATTTATCAACACTCCTTTCAGTTTATATTGGCCAAAATTCTGTATATTTATGTCAATTACCATTCGCAGCCAGATAACGTCCGGCCATTATGGCGGCAACCGTACCGTCTCCGACCGCGGTTGTAATCTGACGAACTTCCTTTTTCCTGACGTCACCGGCGGCAAAAACCCCTTTAACCGATGTTTGCATGTTCTCGTCGGTCATAATGTAGCCGCGCTCATCGGTCTCGAGCAGGCCTTTAAACATCTGGCTTTTCGGTTCATTGCCGATATATATGAAAATTCCGTCAATCGGCATCTCATAACTGCTGTTGGTTTTATTGTTAAACAATGTAACCCCGGTAACAAAATCGGTTCCATGTATAGCCTTTACTTCGGTATTGAACAACACCTCAATGGCAGGATTTTTAAAAAGCTCATCCTGTGCCGATTTTACAGCGGTAAAGTGATCCCTTCTGTGTACGACAGTCACCTTTTTGGCAAACCGCGTAAGGAATACCGCTTCCTCGACGGCCGCATCCCCGCCGCCTACGACTATCACATTGGCATCATAATAAAGGGCGCCGTCACAGGTTGCACAGTAGTGTACACCTTTCCCGGTAAATTTTTCTTCGCCCTCAATTCCCAATTTACGCGGTGTCGCTCCTGTGGCTATTATAACAGCGCGGGCGTAATAATCCGTCTTTTTGGTTTTAAGTTTTTTTATTTCCCCTGTAAGGTCGATTTTTAATATATCCTGCAAGTCATCAATCCGGGCTCCGAAATCCAGTGCCTGTTTTTTCATATTGTTAACCAGGTCAATGCCGCTGATAACCCCGTTTGTTCCCGGATAGTTGGCAACCTGGTAAGTGGTGGCGACCTGGCCGCCGACCGTGTTTTCATCAACAATGACGGTGTAAAGTCTGGCACGGGCTGCGTATATTGCCGCGGTAAGCCCTGCGGGGCCTCCGCCCAGAATCAAGACATCGCAGGAGGTTTTATCACGTTCAAGGTATTCGCATTTATTGGACAGGACGTCTTCGATAGCGCGTTTTAATTCAGTTTCATCGGTGTAGCCTGAAATGGTTTTGCCGAAATTTTTCCCGTCTCTGAAAAACACTATTGTTGAACCGTGCTCTGCATTATATTTTCTTGCAAGTCCGGGATTTGCATCCTTATTGACCTTGACAAACCGCATTTTATCGGAAAACATGGCGGATATATTTTCAAAAACAGGCATTACCGAACTGATTGCGGGACAACCGTCGCTGTAAAAAATAGCCGCTGCGGGCAGATTACAGCTCAGTACTGCAGTTTCAAACTCTTTTTCGGTAATTTCCATAACGCTGTTTATAATAATCCCCCCTTTGTACCGGTAATCATTTACACTCGGGATTGTTAATATTTATATACCCTGTTTGCGGAAAAAATTAACCTGCAATTTTGCCTTCTCAGTATAAGGAGCTGGCGGTAAACACGCAGGACTGAAAGTTTTTATCTCAACGCCCATCAAAAACAACATCCTCTTATTTGCTTAAGGTGCAATTCCTCTTTTGTTTGTTAGTATTTCAATTAAGCGGTGAAATATAAATTACGCAGAAAATGACCGGGAATGCGGTGTGAGAAAACAGACAGCCCTTAGACGGATAAAACAATATTGTAGAAAAAATTTGGGATTATGTCCTATTTTGGAATAAAGGGGTAAAATCCAAGCGGCAGCGGGAGTATCATAAATGCCGGAAAAAGGAAAAAAAACAGGAGCTTAAGCTCCGTTCGCCAAAAAATGTTTTATATATATAGTCATAAAAGAAAGGAGGTAAAAGTATGTTAAAAGTATCAGTGTACGCTATTAATTATAGTGATTTTATTTCGGCGCGAACAAGTGACAAATTCAACTAATTTAAAAAAATTACCGACAAAATGTTTGTTCAATTTTTAGATTTATTAAAAAAGTCCGCTTATTTGGCGCGTTAATCGGTTGTTGATAGATTATACGCATTACTGTAGAATTGTATTGTAAATTTGCGGAGTTGTCAGGGATGGCATAATCTGATTTAATTCCACAATTTAACGGGGTCTGAATTGTGTTTTATTTTTTATGGATATAATAAAGAACGAGGGTTGATTTTATGAAAACTGAAAAACCTGATATACAGTATGTTAACCGGCTTTCGCCGCTTGTTCTGGCATTTGTCGGAGATGCGGTGTTTAACCTTTTTATAAGAAGCCGCCTTGTAATGAAAAAAAATGAATCGGCGCACATGATGCATGTCAAAGCCATAAATTACGTCAAAGCCTCGGCGCAGAGCAAAATTGTGAGCAAACTGCAGGACAAGCTTAATGATGAAGAAAAAAACATATTAAGAAGGGGGAGAAATACCAAATCGGCCACAATACCCAAGCACGCGGACGTTTTGGATTACCGCAGGGCCACCGCCTTTGAAGCGGTTCTGGGATATTTGTATCTCCTTGGTATGAATGAACGCCTTGAAGAGATTCTGAATATGGCCGCTGAAATAATTGAAAATGAGCAGGAAGGAGAAAAACACAATGGGGAAAAGGAAGAATGAGGACGGGAAATATTACCGCGAAAACACCGGTGAGCAGCATGAAGAGACCGGAAAAATCGAAGGGAAAAACCCGGTGCTTGAGGCGCTTAAGGCAGATCGCACGATAAACAGGATTTATATCGAAAAAGGTTCAAAGGATCCCGTTCTGGAAAAGATTTATGCCGTTGCAAGAGGTAAGGGGATTGTTGTATCATACGTGGAAAAATCCAGGCTGGATCAGTTATCGGAAACCAGAAACCACCAGGGAGTAATTGCCGATGTGGCTCCCTATTCGTATGCCGACGTTGAGGATATACTGGAAAAAGCCAGAAACCTTAATCAGCCCCCGCTGATATTAATACTTGACGGAATAACCGATCCGAATAATCTTGGTTCCATTGTCAGAACCGCGGAGTGCGCGGGAGTGCACGGGATTATTCTGCCCAAAAGAAGAGCGGCTGCGCTTACCCCCGTTGTGGCAAAAGTTGCGGCCGGCGCCGCGGAATATATCCCTATTGCAAGGGTTACAAATCTTACAAGAACAATACAGGATTTAAAAGAAGCAGGGCTCTGGATTGCCGGAGCCGATATGCACGGTGAAACCGATTATAGCGAATATGATTATAAAAGTCCTCTGGCGATTGTAATCGGCAGTGAAGGGGAAGGAATAAGCCGACTGGTACGGGAAAACTGTGATGTGCTTATCAGAATCCCGATGTTCGGGAAAATTAACTCGCTTAACGCCGCTATTGCCGCCGCACTGATAGTTTTCAAGGCAGCCGAGAAAAGAGCCGAAGCAGGTATTATTTCCTATGATAAATAGTCCTTGTGGAATTATACAAAAATTAATATACTAATTAAAGATAAATTATGCTGGAGGACAAGTTATGGATTTACTGGTGCTGTGTCCGGTTATTGTGCCGCTGATTATGTTTTTCGTTACAATTTTTTTGGAAAGGGAAAAAAGCATATATCTGGTAACGGCAATATCGGGTCTTCTGTTTTTGCTGTGTGCCATTTTAACATTAGCGGTTCCCGGTTCGGTAAACTTCACAGTACCCGCGGTCATATGGAGAATTATTTCGGTTGCCACCGTTATTGTTATTTTTTTACGCTCAATAAAGGACAGGCAGTTTATTATATCGGTGTTTGCCGCTGTTCAGGCGTTAATCCTCATTTTATTCGAAGTTATTTTACTGCCTGATGAGCCTGCAAGTTTTTTATACCTGAATATAAAAGAGAAATATTTGTTACTTTTTGGTGCTGTTATTGTTTTGTTTTTTATTCCATTTATAATTTATTTACTGAAAAAGCATTATAAAGGTTTACCCGATAAACTCAGATATTTTACCATGGGATTTGCCCTTCTGCTTTCTTCTTTTGCAGGGCTTATTTCATCCAGCAGCATGACAGGCTTGTTTCTGTTCTGGCAATGGCAGTTTATATCGGCGTATATATTTTTAAAAGGCTTTCGCGATTCCCGGAATGAAAACAACATTCCGCGTACGGTTATTTATTTTCAGCAGGCGGCACTTACGCTTTTTCTGGCCGCTGGCGTGACAGCCTATAAATTAACGGGTTCACTGGCAATGGCGGATTTTATAGACGGTTTTGGAAAAGTTTCCGAACTTTTGGCGTTGATCATTTTCACATCCGCAATTTTAATGGGGATGCTGATTCCCGAAAATTGCGTACACTGGTTTGACACACTGAAAATTGTTCCCGGGACGGGTCTTTATTTAATTATTTTTTCGTTATTTGCGCCCTACGGTGTACTGTTGAAATTCCGGCAGCTGTTTAATAACCTTGACGGCAATGTTATTTCCCTTATGATGATATACGGAGGAATTCTGGTATTTTCAGGGGCATATTTTGCCCTTTTGTTTTACAGGAACAGGCACAGTATTTTAAGTTTAATCATGAGCATATCGGGCCTTGCGGTGGCTACTGCCTTTAAGAACATTCCGTCCCATGTGAGATTTCTTTCAGACAATCCGATACCACTGCTGCTGGTTATTGCCGGAATTGTTCTGACCGTGGCATATATAATTCTGTGGATTTCTACGATATTCACACATACGGGTAATACAACCGACACAAACGATGAACATCCCGTTAATTACATTCTCCCGTTCAACATAAATTTCCGCCTTATAATTAAAATAGGTTATATTACCACGGCGGCCATTACTCTGGGGGTGAGTCTGTCATGCTTAAAATAGCGTGGTTCATTGCCATAATCCTGTCAGTTCCGGTGATATATATTGCATACAATTATATAAATTCGCTGATGCCAGGACAGAGCAAAACTTACGCACTTCAGCCTGTCTACAGGCTGTTGAAGTTTTTTGGAAAGAAGGACGACGGCAGCAATTTTCCTTCGTATTTTTTTCGGCCGGAGCATGTTTATTTTCATTAATTGCGCTTTATATGGCCGTTTCCGGATATAATTTCCTTTTTGTGGTTTCGGTGCTGTCAATGATGGATTTGCTTGTTATAACGGGCGCTTTCAGCAGTAACGACTTTTCGGGCAGGGTATCGGCCAAAAGGGGACTTTCAAGGTTTATAATCTGGCTGTTTGCTTCAATTGTTTCTTCGGCGACGATTTATAAAGTTTGTAGAACTCTTAAACTCAGTGAAATATCCCGGCTTTCGGAAAGCAACTGTATTATTATAGACCTTCCGTTTACTTTTGTTTCGTTGTTTATAATTCTGCTTATGAAGGGTAATCTGATGCATTTTGATTTCGGACTGTCGGGTACCGAAATGTCTGTTTTCGGTGATGCCCTTTATTCGCCGTACAGCGGATGGAGTCTGGCGGTAATTCAGATGGCCCAGTGGATTGAAATGGGTGTATGGATTAAAATACTTTCATATTTCCTTCCGGTTGTAAAATCTGTATCCTATTTAATCATTTCGGTGTTATACCTTGCTTTTATGCTTCTGGACAGGTTTATTTCAACGGTGGAGTGGAAAAAGGCCGCAAGGCTGTCCTGGGGTTGGGCTGCCGGTATGTCCCTTATAAACTTTATATACGTTTTTTATTTTTGATTCAGAAGTTTAATAAGAAAAAAGGAGTGCTTACAGGTGAAATGGTTTAAAAAATTCAGGACACGTTCGATATCGGTTTTTATTGTACAGGCCGGTGGCTGTAGAGACTGTAACTTCCAGTTTTCGATGGCTTTGTGCGGAAACGGTGAAATCAGGGGTATAACCGTTACCGATAATCCCAAGCATGCCGACTGCATGCTCATTTGCGGCTGTATTAACGAAAAGTCAAGGAAAAAGATTCTTGAAGTGTATGAAAAGATCCCGTCTCCAAAGGCCGTTATAGCAGTAGGTGCATGTACATGTTCAGGAGGACTGTTCCGTAAGGAAAATAACGGGCTTTATACCGCAGAGGAAGTGTTGCCTGTTAATTCGTGGATAAGGGGATGTACTCCCGGGGCAAACGAAATGCTCGAAGCGGTTGTACGTGCGCTGGAAAATGCCGGTGAGGCTGATTATCATTGGGGAAAAGGCAGGAATGCAGTATGAAACGTTCTTGGAATGAAAAACAGGGAAGGGCATTTATGGGCAAGATGTTTGGATATAAATTGATGGGGTACAGGCTGGTTTTCATTAAAAGCGCCTGTGATGACGGGTATGTTAAACTGCAATATATGCTTGAAAAGGACGGGTATATTGAAACGGTGGAAACAGATTTACCGGAAAACGGTACTTTCCCGTCAATAACCGGAGTTTTTCCCGAAGGGGCACAAATGGAGAGGGAAATAGCCGGAACTTATCCTGTAATGTTCGTATCACATAATAAAGAACATGAAAAAAATGACGGTTTGTCCTTTGAATGGGGGCCATTTCACCCTTTGCTTCAGGAACCTGTTTTATTCAGATTTTCCCTTAAGGATGACGTGATAGATAAAGTTTGTATTGAAACAGGGTATAATTACCGAGGGATAGAAAGATTATGCATTGGTGAAAAAATTCCGAATGTATTGGACATGCTGGAAAGAATATCGTCGGTAAACGGATTTTCGATAGGGCTGGCTTTTTTACACGCAGTTGAAGCAATAAACGAAATTGCGGTTCCTCCCAAGGCAAATTTACTCAGGCTTATTTTAAACGAAATGAGTTTTTTGCGTGCCAATCTGTACAGCCTTAGCCATATTACCAAATGCCTCGGACTTTTATCGGACAGCTCGGAAATTTTTAAATTAATCAGTCTGTATAATGAAGCGGCATTATTAATAACCAATGATCCACAGCTTAAAGGCATACTTGTTCCCGGAGGCCTGAGCATTGACACAGGAATCGAGACGCTGGTGCGGGTTAATGTAATTCTTCAGGAAATGGTGGGCGTTTTATCGGCTATGCGGGACAGGTGGAACAATACCCAGTCCATTACAGAAAGAATGAAAGCCACCGGAAAAATAGACAAAAATACCGCCGCGAGAATGACTGGACGTGCCGCACGCGCGGCAGGTTTAAGGGAGGATGTACGTAAACTGTCCAGACTCCCTTATCATGTATTGTCATATAAAATTCCAACAGCCGGCGAAAGCAATAGTTTTACCCGCACGATGCTTATATTTGAAGACATATTATTGTCCCTGTCACTTATTGATCAGACAGTGGAAATAATGCATGAGGGAGATATAAGGACATCTGACAGGCCAAGGCTGAAAAGCAATGGGGAAATACTTGTCCGCGAACCCGAGGCTTTTGGCGAGCTGGTTATTCATGTCAGCCTTGACGAAGAGCTTGTTACCAATATAAAAATACGAAATTCATCCACAATAAACTTCCCATTTCTGGACGGCATTTTAAAAGGCACCGAATTAAATGACGTGCCTCTGGTCATAGCAAGTCTGGATCTTGATTTTTCCGCTATGGAAAAATAGAGGAAATCAGCATTATACAAGGTTTTTTGACGCTTTTGTCTTGTATACAAAAAACATAATCCATATTCACAATTTACTGGCCGTATGATATTATTAACTTGTAGATTTTTTACGTCAAAATGAAACGAGGTGAGTCTATGCCATTAAAATGGGTGTTTCATGGCGGTGTATCTGCACCACATCGCAAAAATACCGCCGAGTCGGAGACCTCTGTTCTCGACATCCCGGAGAAAGTGGTAATACCGATGGTCCAGCATATAGGTGCCCCATGTACGCCCACTGTCAAGCCGGGTGACACAGTGAAAGTGGGACAGAAGATTGGCGACAGTGAAGCGTATGTGTCTGCTCCGATTCATTCCAGTGTTTCGGGCACGGTAACGAGAGTTGAACCGATGCTTTTTGCAGGCGGCAATCTTGTCATGTCCGTCGAAATTAAAACCGACGGCAAGCAGGAAGTATATGAAGGCATTTCACCGCCTGAAATAAAAAACCGGGAAGACTTTCTTAAAGCCGTAAGGAGTTCCGGTCTCGTCGGCCTGGGCGGCGCGGGCTTTCCAACCCATGTAAAACTTAATCCTCCGAAGGATAAAGTAATTGATTGTCTTATCGTTAACGGCGCGGAATGTGAGCCTTATATTACGTCGGACTACAGGGAAATGCTTGAGAATCCCGATGGAATAATTGAAGGGATTAAGCTTGTACTGGATTATCTTAGCATTCCCAAAGCCATTATGGGTATTGAAGACAACAAACCGAAGGCATATAAACTGTTAAAGGAAAAGGCTCAAAACGATAATCGGATTTCGGTGCAAAGCCTAAGATCCCGTTACCCCCAGGGGGCGGAAAAAACACTGGTTTACGCGCTTACCGGCAGGAAGATTCCTTCGGGGAAACTGCCTGCTGACGTGGGCTGTGTGGTTCTTAACGTTAACACGGTTGCGTTCATAGCTTCTTATGTCAAAACAGGCATGCCTCTTGTACAAAGACGTGTAACCGTGGACGGGCCTGTGGTAAACCAGCCTAAAAATGTTTTGGCGCCGATCGGAACATCTTTACAGACACTTTTTGATTTTTGCGGGGGTTTTAAGTCAACTCCGTACAAAGTACTGATGGGCGGGCCTATGATGGGAATTGCCCAATATTCCCTTGAGACTTCGGTTATTAAAAATACTAACGCAATACTTGCATTTGACAAAAAAGAGGGAGATCTTCCTTCCGAGTGGCCATGCATCCGCTGCGGAAGATGTGTCGAAGCCTGCCCGATGAATTTACTGCCTCTGGAAATAAATCGTCTTGTACTGGCCAATAAAATTGACGAACTGGAAAGATACCATATTCTCGATTGCATAGAATGTGGAAGCTGTTCTTATTCATGCCCGTCAAAGAGGCATCTTGTGCAGTCCATCCGCATTGGTAAAGATGCAGTCAGAAGGCTGAAAGTGAACAGAAATTGAGGTGAGGGCATTGGAAAACAGGCTGTTTGTATGTTCGTCTCCACATTTAAGGGATAATGTGACCACGCAGAGATTAATGTTGGATGTAATTATCGCATTAATTCCTTCAACGGTCGCGGGTATTCTGTTTTTTGGGTTACGTGCGGCATTGGTAATTGCTGTAACCGTCTCGGCATCGGTACTGACCGAATACCTTATGAGAAAGGGTTTGAAAAGGGAACAGACAATTTCGGATTTAAGTGCCGTTGTTACAGGTCTTCTTTTGGCTCTGAATCTTCCTCCGTCAATACCTTTATGGATAGCGGTTGTGGGAGCGGTCATTGCAACCGGGCTTATTAAGCAGTTATTTGGCGGTCTTGGACAGAATTTTATGAATCCCGCACTGGGCGCAAGGGTTATTCTTGTTGTTGCCTGGGCAAAACATATGACTACATGGACAGAACCCTTTGTTGATGCCGTTGCTTCCGCAACGCCCCTGAGCCTGCTGGATGCTACCACGACAGCCACTCCCGTTGAAGGAAGTGTGTGGTATTCATATCTGGATATGTTCCTCGGCAGGGTACCCGGTTGTATCGGTGAAACTTCAGCACTGGCAATTTTGCTGGGATTTGTGTACTTACTGATAAGAAGGGTAATTACATGGCATATACCTGTTATATATACCGGTACAGTGGCGCTTTTAACATGGATTCTGGGAACCGACGGTCTTTTCACCGGTGATCCTCTGTACCATGTACTGGCAGGTGGGTTGCTGCTGGGGGCGGTGTTCATGGCAACCGATTACGTGACATGCCCGGTGACACGGAAAGGACAGATTATATACGCATTGGGCTGCGGAATTCTTACCGTTCTGTTCAGACTCTACGGGAATATGCCCGAAGGCGTTTCCTTTGCAATAATTTTAATGAACATTGTTACGCCGCTTATTGACAGGCATACGATACCCGTTGCTTTCGGAGGTGAAAAACGTGTGGGATAGTATTATTAAGCCGACATTGGTCCTTTTTATTGTTTGTGCGGTAGTGACAGGTGCTTTGGCTTATGTTAACGGGATGACGAAAGATATTATACTGGCAAGAACAGAAGAGGAACAGGAGCAGTACAGAATACAGGTAATGAACGGGGCCGACAGGTTTGTGAAACTGGAAGAAGAAGGTTTATTGTCGGATAAAGTGGCCGGAGTTTACGAAGCCTACAGCCAGGATAATCTGATAGGTTATGTTGTGGATGTTACAACAAAAGGTTATGGCGGCACGATAAATTTAACTGTCGGAGTGAATACCGATGGGCATGTTACGGGAGTCATTGTGGGAGATAACAGTGAAACGCCCGGTCTGGGTTCAAAGGCGAAGGAACCTGATTTTATAAATCAGTTCGGGGAAGTAACGGTGAATGATACCCTAAGTGTAGTAAAACAGGGCAAAAAATCGGCAAATGAAATCCAGGCCATTAGCGGCGCAACAATTACATCACGTGCGGTCACCGATGGGGTTCAGGCTGCTTTGGATGCCGTTAAATTAATCATGAATGGGGTGAATTGATATGGCAAAGTCTGACAAGAAAGCGCTTTCAGTTCTTACAAACGGTATTATGAAGGAAAACCCGGTTTTGAAACTGGTGCTTGGTACATGCCCCACTCTTGCCGTTACAACAATGGCCAGAAACGCCATTGGCATGGGAATAGCCGCAACGTTTGTGTTATTGGGTTCCAATATAGTTATTTCGCTGATTCGCAAAATTGTTCCGGATAAGGTCAGAATACCGGTGTTTATTACCGTAATTGCCGGGTTTACAACCATTGTGGATATGCTGCTTCATGCTTATCTTCCCGATGTGTACAAGGAGTTGGGAATATATATCCCCCTTATTGTGGTTAACTGCATCATCTTTGCAAGGGCCGAAATGTTTGCCAGCAAGAACGGTGTCGTGGCGTCCATCCTGGATGCATTGGGAATGGGTGCCGGATTTACGATGGCCCTGCTGATAATGGGCTCGGTACGTGAAATTATCGGTGCGGGCACATGGATGGGTATACCTGTAACGAAGAATTTGTTTGATCCTGCTGTTATAATGATTCTTCCTCCGGGAGGTTTTCTGGCTTTTGGATTTGTAGTTGCGGTTATTCAGAAATTATCGGTGCTTAAGGTCAGAAACAAGGAAATAGCGTCAGGTGAAACTGTTTCAGGATGTGACATGAACTGTGCCGGTTGTGCGGCCGCTCACAACGGAGGTGACAAATAATGAGGGAAATAGTGCTCATTGCCATAACTGCGATTTTTGTTGAGAATTTTGTTTTGTCAAAGTTTTTGGGCATTTGTCCTTTCCTGGGTGTTTCCAAAAAAACGTCCACCGCTGTTGGTATGGGAGGAGCTATAATATTTGTAATCACCATTTCTTCAACTGTTACATGGGTTATAAATGAATATCTGCTTATACCGAACGATCTTACCTATTTGCAGACGATAGTTTTTATTCTCGTCATTGCCGCACTTGTACAGTTGGTGGAAACGGTTATGAAAAAGTTCATGCCGCCGCTGTACAGAGCGCTTGGAATTTATTTGCCGCTTATCACGACAAACTGCGCTGTTTTAGGTTCCGCGCTGTTAATTGCCGAAAGAAAATATACCTTTTTGCAGGCAGTGGTTTTCGGTTTTTCAGCTGCGGTTGGTTTTACACTGGCACTTGTGCTGTTTTCGGGTGTAAGGGAGCGAATTGAGACAAATGACATACCTGTGGCATTCCGCGGTCTTCCGATTACGCTGGTTGCGGCTGCATTGGTATCCGTAGCGTTTTTTGGCTTCCAGGGATTGTTTGGCATATGATAAATACATTTTAATCTAATATTTAGTAAAAGCAGAAATGTTGTTTTTAGTAAAAGCAGAAAAGTTTTATTTGAAGTAAAAGCGGAAATGTGAACTTTTAACGGAAAGAGTGGTGGTATTATGGAAACGGTTTTGTTCCCCGTTGCGCTTGTATCGGGTTTGGGGCTGATATTTGGACTGATTCTTTCCTATGCCTCGGTGAAGTTTGAAGTGAAGGTTGATGACAGAATAGCCAAAGTACGTGAAGCCCTTCCGGGTGCAAATTGCGGTGCCTGCGGTTTTTCAGGCTGTGATAATTATGCCGAGGCCATTGTGAACGGAGCCGAAATTAATCGGTGCCCTGTCGGCGGGCCTGAACTTGTGGCAAAACTCAGCGATATTATGGGAGTTGAGAACCAGGCCGGTGAGAAGATGGTAGCCCGCGTTATGTGCCAGGGTTCATGGGATAAAGTTAATATTAAATTTGACTATGACGGTATTATGGACTGCCGTTCGGCTGCGTCGATGTCAGGCGGTCCTTCGTCCTGCGTTTACGGATGCGTCGGAATGGGAAGCTGTAAAAAGGCATGCGCCTTTGGTGCCATTACGGTGGAAAACGGGCTTGCGAGAATTGATGAGACAAAATGCACCGGTTGCGGAAAATGCATAGCCGAATGTCCCAAACTGATTATTAAACTGGTTCCTGCGAGATCAGGGTATTCGGTGGCGTGCAGCAATGAAGAAAAAGGTGCCGTGGCGCGCAAAAACTGCAAGGTAGCCTGCATTGCATGCGGAAAGTGCGTGAAGACATGCCCGAAAGAAGCCATTACTATTGTGAATTTTAAAGCTGTAATAGACACAGCCAAATGTGAAAACTGCGGTGAATGCATTAAGGTTTGCCCAACGGGCGCAATTGCGAAATATACCGTTCTGATGTAATGTAAATGTTTTCTTGAATAAGAAATTTGCTTTTAAAACCGAACGGCATAACCATTTCGGTTATGCCGTTCGGTTTATATTTTGCGTGCCGTTTATTGAGAGATTGCTTATGCGGCCTTAATTGATTTTGAACATGGATACTGCCGTCTGCAGTTCCTTTGCCATTCTGTCCAGTTCCTTTGCAAGATTGGTAAGAACTTCGGCGCTTGCCATCTGTTCCTGCGTGCTTGCCGATACTTCCTCGGATGTAGCTGCAGCTTCCTGCGATACCGCCGAAATATTTTCCATTGCCGAAAGGGTTTTCTGCCTGAGTGTAAGCATGTCGCCTACGGCTTTTTCCACTTCGTTCATAAACTCGTTAATTTCCTTCATTGAGGCTGAAATTGTGTTAAACGCCTCATTGGTCTGTTCAACGGCAACCATTTGCTCATTAACGATATTACTGGTGTTGGTTGCTTCAAATACGGCGTGTTCGGTTTTGCTGTTTATTTCGTTTATGATGTTGTTTATCATAATCGAAGCTTCCTTGGTCTGCTCCGCGAGTTTTCTGACTTCGTCGGCGACTACGGCGAAACCGCGGCCGGCCTCACCCGCACGTGCTGCTTCGATTGCGGCATTCAGAGACAACAGATTTGTCTGATCTGAAATGCCGACAATGAGTTTGGTAATTTTACGGATTTGCTTCATGTCATTATTGAGGCTGTTTATTTCATCAACTATTTTCTGGGAAGCCTCTTTCGTCTGATTTGCCCTGTCATTCAGGATCTTAACCTTGTTTATTGCTTCTGCGCTTGTTTCTTCGGTGGTTGATATCAGTTTGGACATGTTTGAAAGTTTTCCTGTCATTTTGTTAATGCCGTCAGAAAGATCATTCATATATTCAACGGTCTTGGATACTTCCTGAGCCTGTTCGGAAGAACCTTTAGCCACTTCCTGAAGGGTCAGGGCAATCTGCTCGGACGCGGCAAGGGTATGTTCGGATGATCCGGCTATTCTCTCCGCACTGGTCGAAACGTCGTTGACGGAAATCTGCACCTTTTCAATGAGCTTTTTAATGTTCTGAATCATATTATCGTAGTTTTTTATCACTTCACCGATTTCATCATTTGCCGTATCGGCTACGGTTTCGGTGAAATCTCCCGAACTGGCCCTTCTCATCAGGTTAACCAGCTTTGCAAGGGGAGTGGAAATACTGTTCGAAATTACGAAGGAAAGCACGACCGACAAGACAATAACTATACCCAGTGTGATAATGATACTTGCGCCAATGGCATTTGCGGCACTGTTTAAAAATGAATACGGGGTTATGATTACTATATAGAAAGGTGTGGAGGGAATACTGTAATAACTGCAGTAAGATTTTTCCTTCAGGCTGATTTCAAAACTGCCGTAATTCTCACCACTGCCGGTTAACGACAGAATGTTTCCGATTAAGTAGCTGTACGGGTATTCCGTCCCGGGGGCTTTGGATTCATCGCTTGAGTAAATCACCGTTCCGTCTTCGGCAAGCAGCAACAATTCGACTTTTTTACCGAATTCGAGGGAATCAAACAGTTGGTTTAATCTTGAACTGTTAAGGGTGACAAAAAAATTTCCCATCCATTTGTTTGTTGTAATATAAACCACTTTTCTTGCATATACAATTTCATTCCCGAAAACATACCACTTGAATACCTGCCCGCTTTCGCTGAAATTGCTGTTTAAATTGTCATAATCTATTGAATTCGAACTGACTCCTACATATATGACTGAATTGGCGGGAGAAACCAGCCTCAATTCTGAAATGCTTTTATTCTGGGAAGATATCACATTCATTTCTTTCAGAAGGTCGTTGAATGCAACTCCCCTGTCGTAAATTTCAAGTTCGTCATAATTAAAAAAGGTTTTCTGTACATAATTAGAAAAAAGAAATGAATTTGTGGTTTCAGTTATTTTGTTTAATTCGGCTGAAATATTGTTTCCGAACTGCATTACCACCTGTTCGGTATACTGTTTGATAACGCCTGATAAAAGTGTCCTGGCACTGCTAAATGATATAAGACCCAAAACAATCAGCGGAAGAATGGACAGGATTAAAAAAGAAATGATCAGTCTTTGCCGTATTTTTATTTTTCGCAGGAATTTAATTCTTTCGCTGATGGCCAGGTTTTTGATGTCGATTTTCTGAAGGTCGGATGCTTTCTTAAGAATATCCTTACCAGAAATAAGTTTTTGCTTAAATTTTTCGAACATAGTAGACCCCCACACTTTTAAAGGTTAAAATGAAATTAATCGGAAAAATAAAAAACTGAAGTCCTTCTGTCATTATTTTTTATCGGCAAGTGTGTTATATTGTTAAATATTTAATGAAAGGCCGGTTTGGATTAAAACCTCATCCGTTGTCCAGGGGCTGGCAACGCAATAGTAAACCTGCGGATTTCAGACTTTCGGTATGAGACAATCGTACATATTTTATTGAAAGCTGATATTACCGAATGAAAAGGTTCTAATGCAAGTTGCATTAAGATATGAGTTCCTGGAAAGTTATTGGTTGCTGAAGGGAAAGTTCATGGAAGACAGGATGATTGTGGAAAGATGCTTAAACGGCGATACTGACTCTTTTGAATATCTGGTTACGAAGTATAAAAAGCTTGTATATTCCATAGCTCTTCGTTTTTTTAACGATCCGCATCTTGCCGAGGATGTTACGCAGGAAGTGTTTTTTAAGGCGTACAGAAAACTTTATATGTATGACACCAATATGAAGTTCTCGGCGTGGATCAGCAGGATAGCTCATAATACATGTATTGACACATTGAGGAAAAATAAAAACTATTCGGTTTCCGCAGAAGAAAATCCGGTTGTGGAGGATACGGCGGAGGCAGCTGATGAGATACTGGTCAGAAAGGAAAAAAAACACTGGCTGGAAGAGCAGATAAGGGCGCTTAAACCGGATTACAAAACCCCGCTTCTTCTTTTTCACCAGGCAGGGCTGAGTTATGAAGAAATTGCAAAAACCATGAATGTACCTTTAAGCATTGTTAAAAACAGGATTTACAGAGCCAGAAAAATGCTGAAGGAAAAAATGGCCGAATATTACAGGGAGGCGTAAATATGCATATACGGGAAAGAGATATATCTTTATATCTTGACAACCGGCTTGATTCCGAAAAACAGAGAAAACTGGAAGAACACTTTTCTGTATGCCGGAAATGCAGTGAGAGACTGGCAGAGTGGAAGGAACTGTATGCTTATCTCGAAGGGCTGGAGTATGATTTTGAGCTTGACGGGCTGGAGAATAAAATCATGCAGAAAATAAAAAACGTACCGGTAAATGTTGTCTGGCATGACGAATTCAGAATATCGGTACCTGTGCTTCTGTATGTTTTATCAGTGGTTTTAAGCCTTAACCTGCTGTTTGAGCCGGTAATAAATTTTCTGCGCAGATTTTACAATAACACCATGGCATTTATGCTTAATGAAAGCCTTGAATTTATAAATTCGGCCAAATGGGAAGCAGTGGACGTAATTGCCCTGTTTAAATCAATGGAAATAACGGGAATGGCTACAGGCATTGTTTTGATTGCGGGCGGCATTTATTTTACGGTAAACAGAAAATCCCTGCGCAAGGTTTAAATACACTGCTGCGCATTTTATTGCCCCGGATAAATAATTTATTTGAAAACCCTGCCCCGTCATTGTATAATAGGTAATGGCGGAAATTTTTAAACAGAGCTACCTGGTAAAAAAGAAAAAAATTGGCAGGGGGAACTGAAATGATAAGCAAAGAAATTACAATAAAGAATGAATCCGGGTTGGAATCAAAGGTTGCAGCACGGCTGATACAAAAAGTCTCCGGTTTTGAGTCCAACATATGGATTCAAAAAAATGATCGAAGGGCAAATGCAAAGAGTTTGCTGGGAATATTGTCCCTCAGTATCAGCAGAGGGGAAAAGGTACTGCTAATAGCCGACGGCCCGGATGAGCAACTGGCGATAAGTGAGCTTGAGAAGTTTGTGGAAAGGGGTATGACCGATCAGCAAAAATAGAAAGAGTTTAAATTATGGACAGAATCAGGGAATTGCTTGAGAATATTCCGGAATCACCTGGTGTATATCTGATGAAGGATAAGTCGGGCAGGATTATATATGTCGGGAAGGCTAAAGTTTTGAAAAATCGTGTCCGGCAATATTTTCAGAGTCCTGAGGAAAAAGATCCGAAAACAAAGACCCTTGTGTCGAAAATAAACACGATTGAAACAATCGTAACCGAAACCGAAGCCGAAGCGCTTATACTTGAAAATACCCTTATCAAGCTGCATAAGCCAAGATATAATATTCTTCTTAAAGATGACAAAACATATCCTTATATACGTATTACCACCCAGGAGTTATTTCCTAAAATTGAACTCACAAGGACGATAAAAAGGGACGGTTCAAGATATTTTGGTGCTTATACGAAAGTTTCCGATGCCAGAAAGTCTTTGGAAGCGCTGAGAAAAATATTTCCTCTCAGAACGTGCAACAGGCAGATCAAAGAGGGGGATAACCAGCGTCCCTGCCTTTTTTATCATATAAAGCTTTGCTCTGCGCCTTGTGCCGGATTGATAAGCAGCAAGGATTATAATGAAATTGTAAAAGAAACCTACAGATTCCTTGAAGGCAGGCAGGACGAGGTATTAAACGAGATGCGGAAGCGTATGGAGGCATACGCCGAGAATCTGGAGTTTGAGAAAGCCGCATCCATTCGGGATAAGATAAAAAGCATAACGAAAATAACCGAAAAACAGCTTGTTTTATCAACAAAATTTGAAGACAGGGATTTGTGCGCGCTGGTCAGGGATGAAATCAATAGCCTGGTCATTGTGCTTTTTGTGCGCAACGGAAAACTGATGGGCAAAAACGTAAATTTTATGGAAAAGACGTATAATATGTCCGATGAGGAGGTTATGGAGGTTTTCCTAACCCAGTTCTACGGAAACGGAAGGGAGATACCTCCTGAAATTCTTCTGACTCACTACCCGGCCAGCGGTGAGCTTATTGAGCAGTGGCTGAAATCAGTCCGCGGGAAATCGGTTAATCTGAGTGTGCCTGTACGCGGCGACAGAAAAAAACAAATAGACTTGGCAGTCAAAAACGCTGAGGAGGAATTCCAGAAATACCGGATAAATTATGTCAGTAAGCAGGAAGATATAGAAACGGCGCTTGATAAGCTGAAAGAGATTCTGGAATTGCCTGACATACCTCACAGGATTGAGGCTTATGATATTTCTAATACCGGAAATAAGGGTATGGTTGCCGGCATGGTGGTTTTTGAAGACGGTATTAAGAAGACATCCCACTACAGGAAGTATGAAATAAAAAGCATCAATGAGCAGAATGATTATGCGTGTATGCAGGAGGTTTTATACAGAAGGCTAAAACGGCTGAAGGAAGGGGATGAAGACGCGAGCTTTTCCGAACGCCCCGATCTTATACTGATAGACGGGGGTATAGGCCATGTACATGCAGCGGAGGAAGTCTTTGCAGAACTGGGAATGAGTATTCCCGTGGCAGGCATGGCGAAGAATGACAAGCACCGGACCCAGAGGCTTGTCAATGACAAAATTGACATTGAGCTGAAGGAAGAACCTGAATTACATTTTCTTATTGCTGCCATACAGGAAGAAGTCCACAGGTATTCGCTGAGCTTCCACAAGCTGAAGAGAAAGAAGCTGCAAAAGGAATCAATCCTTGATGAAATAGAGGGGATTGGCCCGAAAAGGAAAAAAGCCCTGCTGAAAAAGTTCGGATCGGTTAAGAGAATTCGTGAGGCAACGGTGGAGGAGCTTTGCAGTGTTAAAGGCATAAGCAGGAAACTGGCAGAGGAAATCAAGGAGTCTTTAAGCTGATGCTTTTTGGGCTTGGTTTCCTGACGGCTTTCGGAGTTTGATTTTTCCGGAAGCCTTTTTATTTGTAATATTCCTGTGGTATAAGCCATAATAATAAAATACATGGAGCATATGTTCGGGCGCCGGGGTCTGTTATGGCGTATGCACTGGTTGTTGCATCTGAGAAGGAAGAAACTGAAAAGGGTTTTTCGCCGTTTAGTAAAATTAAAGATATGATTACGGCTTTTCTTCCTGCCAGGATTCATGTAAGTTTCAGGGAAATTGACGAAAATTTGCTTTTATATATTATTACAATGCCTCTGCCGGAAATGTTTTTTCTCAAAAACAGGAGGGGAAGGAAACGGACGCTTAAAAAATGGGCGGCGGTTGTGAAAAACAATAATATTGAGCATTATTTGCTTGAACAGCCGTTAAAGGAATATTTAAACCGGGAATGGACAATGAAACCGAACGGATATCTTGATGAAAGCATACGGCGGAATGTGCACCTGCTTTTTTCGATGGAACCGTTAAAGGGGCTTGAAATGCGGAATATGACCATTACCCTGTCAGGAATTGAGAAAGGGTTCATTAACCCTAAGCTTTTGAACGTCCTCGGAAATTTCAAAATGGTCAATGTAACGGCTTCTTATAATGAAATGGATGGAATATGGGATGAATTTATGGCAGAGACAGGTGTGCCTGTCTGTATCACCGAAGATTTCGGAGTACTTTCAAGAAGTGATGTTTGGATTTCATATGAGGAAAAGGAGGTTGATTATCCTTTTGACGGAATAAAGGTAGCTCTTTCTTCAAAAAAAATAACCGGCTGCGGGCTGGATAAGCGCTACCGGATAGGGTATTCCCTGCAGCGGAAATTGCTGAAAAGGATAGGAGCCGCGGTGGTCCAAAAGTTTAATCCTCAGATACTGGCTGAATTTTTAATGTTTATGGTAATAAACAGGAAAGAAATCACAATATCAGAAGCTGAGGAATTATTAGGTGTAAAGATTTCCATTTTCCCGGATGAAATACAGAAATATGCGTTCTTGACATAACCGAGTGTCTGCTTTATAATGTTAGCAATGTAATGGGGGAAGTATTTCTCCCATTATAAACTTTTGAACAGAAAATGCCGATAAACGTATTTTATAAATAAGGACAATTTGAAATTACCTCTGAATCTCCCGTCAGAATAAAAGCATTTATGCACCAGGAATAAAAGTATTGTTACGGGATAAATTAATATAACTCTTTATTGAAAATCTTTAATGGGGGATTAGAAGGAGAAAACTGAAAAGGAGCATCATTTATGAGTGGCAAGGAAATTTATTTAACATATGAGGGACTTAAAAAACTGGAAGAAGAACTTGAACGTCTGAAAGGTGAAAAAAGAAAGGAAATTGCCGAAAGAATAAAGCAGGCTCTTGCTTTTGGAGATATTTCCGAAAATTCAGAATATGATGAAGCCAAAAGTGAACAGGCAAAAAATGAAATGCGCATTGCGCAGCTGGAAAATATGCTTAAGAATGCCGTTGTAATAGATGAGGATGAGGTGGATACCAACTCGGTCAGACTGGGAACCAGAGTGAAAGTATACGACATGGATTTGGATGAAGAGATGGATTATTATATAGTGGGTTCAACTGAGGCTGATCCGCTGGAACAGAAGATTTCAAATGATTCACCTGTTGGGCGTGCTCTTATGGGCAAAAAACCGGGCGACATTGTAACCGTTCAAGTTCCCGACGGAGTTGTAAGGCTTAAGGTGCTTGAAATCTATAAGTAGTAAGGTCGGTATTGTTAATACGGTGTGCATGGGTTATAATATTGTTTATAACAAAACAGTTTACATTAACGTGTAAGCTGTTTTTGTGTATGTTTTTGTATTTTTGGAGATTTTCTCCTTCTTAAGCGCAATACAAGTAATCTGGTTTCAGGAGGACTATAAATGTCAGAAAATATTAATCATAGCCAAAATACCGAAGAAGTTCAGAATTTAAATGAAATACTGAAGGTGAGAAGACAGAAGCTCGGCGATCTGCAAAGCAAGGGAAAGGACCCGTTTAAAATAGTAAAATACGATGTAACTCAAAAAACAAAAGAAATAACCGATAATTTTGACGAATTTGAAGGAAAAGAAGTTTCCATAGCCGGAAGACTGATGGCAAAACGGGGAATGGGGAAGACCAGTTTCTGCGATATTCAGGACAGGGACGGAAAAATTCAGCTTTTCGTACGCATAAACGAGCTCGGGGAAGAAGCGTATGAAGAGTTCAAGAAACTGGACATAGGCGATATCATAGGTGTCAGAGGAACGGTTTTTAAAACCAAGATGGGTGAAATAAGCATACGGGTTCATGAATATACGCTGTTGGCAAAGTCTTTAAGACCGTTGCCAGAAAAGTTTCATGGTCTGAAAGATACCGATACCCGTTATCGTCAGAGATATCTTGATCTTATTGTGAATCCCGAAGTAAAGAAAACATTTATTATGCGCAGCAGGATTATCTCTGCAATAAGGAGCTTTTTGGACAGCAGGGGATTTCTTGAAGTTGAAACCCCAATTCTGAACCTGATTCCCGGAGGGGCTAATGCAAGGCCGTTTATAACTCATCATAACACACTGGATCTGGATATGTATTTAAGAATCGCGCCCGAATTATATTTAAAAAGGCTTATAGTCGGCGGAATGGAAAAGGTATACGAGTTAGGGCGGATGTTCAGGAATGAAGGCATGTCAGTAAAGCATAACCCGGAATTCACGTTACTGGAAGTGTATGAAGCATATACTGACTATCACGGAATGATGAAATTAACCGAAGATTTGTATCTGCATGTCGCCGACACGGTACTGGGAACGAGAAAGTTTGAGTATCAGGGGTATGAGATTGATTTATCATTGCCATGGGCGCGCATGACAATGACAGAAGCTGTAAAGAAATACACCGGAATTGACTTTGACACGATTGCGTCAGATGACGAAGCTGTTGCGCTGGCAAAGGAAAAAGGGCTTGATGTGACGGGTAAGACAAAAAAAGGGGAAATACTTAACCTGTTTTTTGAAGAATTTGTGGAAGAGCATCTTATCCAACCCACATTTATAATGGATTATCCTGTTGAAGTATCGCCGCTGACGAAGAGAAAACCCGACAAGCCTGAACTTACCGAAAGGTTTGAACTGTTTATTGTGGGACGGGAAATGGCAAATGCCTATTCTGAATTAAATGATCCCATTGATCAGAAGGAAAGATTTCTGGCTCAGTTGAGAAAACGGGAACAGGGCGATGAGGAAGCAAATATGATGGATGAAGACTTTATAATTGCGCTGGAGCACGGCATGCCGCCCACAGGTGGTCTTGGCGTGGGCATTGACAGGCTTGTAATGTTGTTCACAAATTCATATTCCATACGCGATGTGCTGCTGTTCCCGACTATGAAGCCAAGAGAATAACGGTGCGGTTTTGAAGGAGGGTTCTTCTATGAATCAGCTTACAAGGGAAAAAGCGCTGGAGATTCTGGAACTTAGCCCGGATGCGACAAAGGATGAGGTATCTAAAAGGTACAGTATCCTGACAAGAAAGTTCAAAACCTTGGAAAAGGATGAAAGGGGCTATACCCTTAACGACATAACCGATGCGTACAATCTTCTGATGGGAATAACATATGTGGATAAGGAAGAAGAAGAACGGCAGAAGAGACTGCGGGAAAACCCTCCTTTACTTGCCCGGATCCTCAGAGTGGATCCGATAAAACTGGAGAATTTCTTTCACTATTATAAAATACATATGCTCGTCGGCCTTGCGGTAATCGTTATTCTGTTCTTTTCGATTCGAAGCTGCATCAACCGGGTGGATCCTGATTTTACGATAGTCTGCTACGGAAATATCTTTGCTGCAGATCAGACCGCTGTTGAGGAAAATGTAAAGGAGAGAGTGCCGGGAATTACAACTCCGTCGGTCCAGTTTTTAGCAACCGTTTCCGACGATCCCCAGTATGTATATGCTTCGCAGATGAAATTTGTTGCGATGATAGCCGCAAAGGAAATAGACATTATTATAATGGACAGGGAAAACTTTGATATAAACGCTTCCCAGGGGATATTCCTTTCACTGGATGAATTGGCTGACGAACTGGGGTTCCCGGAGGAGAGTTATATACGAGGCAGCGAAATAATCGATGAGACCGAAGACGGCAATGTCATAAAAGGGCCGGAGCAGATTTACGGTATTGATATTACCGGCAGTGAATTCATTAAAAACAACAATATCCATGCAGAAAGTGCAATAGTAGCCATAGCACGTAATACCCAAAGGATGGACAGCGCTTTGGAATTCATCAGAAGCCTGGGGAACTGAAGATAAGCGTTTAGGAAAGGAGGCTCGGCGATGTTCGAGATGAAGGTGGACAACCATAACGACAATGGAAAGGTTAGGATTATTCTGAGCGGAGAAATCGACATAGCAACGGCACCTGAGTTTAAAACCAGATTATACGATTTAATCGGAGACGGGACAAAAGACATTGAGCTTGTTTGCGACGGACTGTCTTACATAGACAGTACCGGACTGGGTATACTGGTTGGCGCTCTGAAGAGGGTTAAAAATCATCAGAATAATGTTTATATATATCATCTGCGGGACAATATAAAGAAACTCTTCAAAATAACCGGTCTTGACAAAGTATTTATCCTGGAGGAAGCCGTATGAGCGGGAACTTTGATGAAATTACGATAAATCTCCCCAAAAAAGCCGAATATCTGAGTTTTGTAAGACTTACTGTATCAGGTCTTGTGTCAAAAATCGGATTTGACATTGATACCGTTGAGGACATAAAGGTCGTAGTTTCGGAGATTTGTTCGAGGATTGTTTCGTCGGACTGTGATCCTAACCAGTATTACGACATAAAATTTAAACTGTACAAAGACGGATTTCAGGCTGTCTTTAAAGTGCCGCATTGCTTGGCCCAATGCCTGTTTGAAGGGGATTCGGGAGAGTTTGCAAAAGCAATTATATCATCACTTACCGATGAATTCAGCATTACATGCAGCGATAACTGTATAATCACTATTGGGAAAAATTTGGGGGATTCCGTTAATGGATAAAAATAAGGAAAACCGGCACGAAGTTTCGGATAAGGAGTTGTTTGAGCAGTATAGAAAAACCAAGGACGTAAACATACGTAATGAGATTGTTTCCCGGTATCTGTATCTTGCTGAAATTCTTGCGAAAAAATTTATCAACCGGGGTGTGGAATACGATGATTTGTATCAGGTTGCCTGCATGGCGCTTATTAATGCCGTTGAACGTTTTGACGTGAATGCCAATGTTAAGTTCGTAAGCTTTGCAACGCCTACAATTATAGGCGAAATTAAGCGTTATTTCCGTGACAAGGCTTCGGTAATAAGGGTACCGAGAAGAATATATGAGATATACCAGAAAGTTAACCAGACCAGGGAACTGCTTATGCAGAAAAACGGAAGGGCGCCGAGGGTGGACGAGATTGCGGAATATCTGAACCTCAGCGAAGAGACAATTCTGGAAATAATTGAATCATGGAATGTATATAAAATTCAGTCCTTTGATCAGACGATTTATGATGATGACGATGTGGAGCTTCATGAGGCCATAGGCGAGGATGACGAGACATTTGAAAAAATTAACAACAGGGATTTCCTTGAAAAATCGCTGAAACATTTCAATGAGACCGAAAAGAAATTTATCAGGCTAAGATACTTTGAAAACAAGACCCAAAAGGAAATTGCCGAAAATTTTAACGTATCTCAGATGTATATTTCAAGGCTGGAACGAAAAACTTTGGAGAAATTCAGAAGAATTCTGAAAAAATAACCGAAATGGTGGTATATAATAAGCAGGATTTTTGTGGTTTCATTTTACGCAGGTGAGACTGTTGGAGCTGATCGGATGAAAGTAAGGAAAATCTACAGAGGGTTTATTTTGAATGATGTGAATGCCGTATGTGAAACAGTGAGGAATATTATTTCCTATTTGGAAAACTCGTTGGGAATAGACAGCGATCAGTGCTTCGACATCAAGATAATATTAAACGAGCTGCTTCAGAATGCTATAGAGCACGGCAACCTTCTGGACTGCAATAAGAAGGTTTATATGGATGTGTGTATACGCGAAAGTGATGTCCTGAATATTACTATAAAGGATCAGGGACAGGGGTTTGATGTGAGGAAGGTGCTGGATATGAAAAACAACCAGACCGAGTGCGATATTCTGGATTTGCCTGAATGCGGCAGGGGACTTCAGATAGTGAAGAGTTTATGCGATGATATAACCTTTAATCAGAGAGGCAACTGTATACGGGTGACAAAACGGTTGATTTGAAGGGTTTTTCCATTTTATGCCATAAAGGTTAGGGAAGGACAAACTTTTTTCTGGTCAAAGAAGCAATAATGTGGTAAAATTTAATTGCGGGAATGAAAATAAGGTTTTTTAATATAGACGGGAATTTAACGGGATATGTGGCACCAAGGTTCTGGATCGGAAAACATCCAAACATGAATGGAGATGATATATATGATTAAGTGTTCAATATGCAAGAAAAATATTGCAGTGATTTTTATAACCAAGGTAGTTAACGGAAAACAGGAACCGATAGGTTTATGCATGCAGTGCGCACAAAAACAGGGGATTGCCCCGCTAAATCATATACTCCAGCAGACTGGGTTGACGCCACAGGATTTTGAGAATTTAAGCAATCAGATGATGAGTTTGTTTGAGAATATGGATATGGAAGGCTTTGAAGACGCTTTTTCCGATAATGAAGAGGGAAGAAGCAACCAGTTGCTGCGGCCATTTGGCAATATGGTATCCGATGACAGAGCTTCCGATGATGACAAAAAAAACGGAGGTTACGACAATGTCAGGATTAAGACCAAAAAAGGAAGACGTAAATATCTTGACATGTATGGGATAAATTTGACCGAGAAGGCCGCAAAAGGTGAAATTGACAGGATTATCGGCCGCGAGTGCGAGATAGATCGCGTTATCCAGATTCTCAACAGGCGTACCAAGAACAATCCCGTGCTTATCGGTGAGCCCGGTGTAGGTAAAACCGCGATTGCCGAGGGGCTGGCGGTGCGGATTGTTAACAAGCAGGTACCGGCAAGGTTCTTTTCCACTGAGATTTATTTGCTGGATCTGGCCGCAGTTGTGGCAGGAACACAGTTCAGGGGCCAGTTTGAGGCAAGGATGAAATCCATATTGAAGGAGGCAAAGGAAAACGGAAACATTATCCTTGTAATAGACGAATTGCACAATATAATAGGTGCGGGAGATGCCGAAGGCGGAGCAATGAATGCGGCCAATATTCTGAAACCCGCCCTTGCCCGTGGGGAAGTGCAGGTAATAGGTGCAACCACACTGGATGAATACAGAAAATACATTGAAAAGGATGCGGCACTGGAAAGACGGTTCCAGCCCGTTATGGTAGATGAGCCTACCGTTGCGGAGACAATAGAAATTCTTAAGGGTATTAAGGGATACTATGAGGAATACCACCATGTCAGAATACCCGATGATGTTATTGAATACGCGGTAATGCTGTCGGACAGATATATCCATGACAGATTTCTGCCCGACAAGGCGATTGACGTGATTGACGAGGCAGGCTCAAGGGTAAATCTGATGAATCAGGGACTTGTGGAACTGGAGGCTTTAAAGCAGGAGCTGCAGAGAGTCCAGGAAGCCAAGGAACAGGCGGCGCTGCATGATGATTACAAGAAAGCGGCCGACTATAAAGTGGAGGAATGCAGGCTGCAGGAAAAAATCAATGAACTTACCGCGAAATACGGGACGATGGATGTCACAAAGGACGATGTTGCTTATGTTATTGAGTCATGGACAAAGATACCGGTAAGCAGAATAACGGAAGCCGAAGCCCAGAAACTGATCTCGCTGGAGGAACGCCTTCACAGAAGGGTTGTAGGACAGAACAGGGCTGTTGAAAGTGTGGCTAAAGCCATAAGAAGGAACAGATCTGATTTCAGAAGGAAGCGTAAGCCCAGTTCGTTCATTTTCGTCGGGCCCACCGGTGTCGGAAAAACTGAGCTTGCCCGTGCTGTCGCCGAGGAACTGTTTGGCAGCGAGGATGCAATGATACGTCTTGATATGTCGGAATATATGGAAAAACATACAGTTTCGAAATTGATAGGCGCACCTCCGGGATACGTAGGATTTGATCAGGGAGGGCAGTTAACCGAGAAAGTACGCAGAAAGCCTTATTCGGTTATCCTGCTGGACGAGATTGAAAAAGCCCATCCCGATGTGTTCAATATCCTGCTGCAGATTATGGAAGACGGAAGGCTTACCGACAGTCAGGGAAGAACGGTCAGCTTTGAAAACACAATCATTATCATGACGTCTAATGCCGGAACCAGTAACAGGGCCTACAGCATAGGTTATAATAATGAGAACGTCGTTAACATGGAAAAGCAGATTATGGATGCGGTAAAAAGCACTTTCAGGCCCGAATTCCTGAACAGGGTGGATGAAATTATTGTATTTGAGGAATTGACGAAAGAGCAGCTCAATGCCATTGTCAACATGATGATAGAAGAAGTGCGGAGAAACGCTGCGGAAAAAGGTATAGACATTGTGGTCAGTCAGAAGGCAAAGGACGCCCTGGTGGAAAAGGGCTACAGCCCGAAATACGGAGCAAGGCCGCTCAGGAAGAAGATTCAGCAGTATATAGAAGACGAGCTTGCCGAAAAGTATTTAAAGGGCGAAATTTCAAACGGTTCTGTTGTTTCGGTTGACTATGACGGGAACAAATTCACCTTTGAAATACGGAATTTAACACCTGCAAACAATTGAAAATTTTACCATGAACTTAAAAGATCCGGTTTCAGGCCGGATCTTTTTTTTTGCCTTTTTATTTTGCCTTGTTCTTTTTTATGCTTTCCGAATATTTTAACAGCAAGCATCAAAAAATAATCATGATTTTCTGATGAAATTCCGGGAGGAATGACGATGACGGGAAGAATTTTAAACAGGACAAAATACCTGTGGATAGCTGTTATCCTGTCTGTTCTGGCGGTTGCAGCAGCTATTGCGTTTTTCCTCTACTCAACACGGGCAAAGGATCATATTCCGCAAAAGGGAGTGTTTGTTTTTAACGAAACTTACAGTCTGACGGAATAATTTCCGAAAATGAGGCATTTACAGGGGAGGAACGGCTTATGGAACAGAAAAGGACGAAGGAAGAGTACAAAAAATGGGCACAGGAACAGGCTCCAAAAAGTCCAAAGGTTAAAAACTCGGTTATGGCTTTCCTGGTGGGAGGAATAATCTGCACAATAGGCCAGGTAATTTTAAGAGCGCTGTTAAACACCGGAATGCCGAAAAACGATGCCAGTTCATTAACCACGCTTTTCATGATATTTTTGGGCGCATTTCTGACCGGTCTTAATGTATACGACGAAATCGGAAGAATAGGCGGTGCAGGGGCTGCAATTCCCGTAACAGGTTTTGCAAACTCCATTGTATCTCCGGCCATGGAGTATAAAAGGGAAGGATACGTGATGGGAGTGGGGGCGAGAATGTTCCTCATAGCAGGTCCTGTTCTTGTTTACGGAATTATATCCTCAATAATAGCAGGAATTATTTATTATCTTATAACCTGAAAAATTTTTAACATTCCATTGCTTGAATACGGGGAAGGTGGTAATTATGGGCACAAGGCTTGGAAAACAGACAATAAGGCTTGACAGCAAACCCGTAATACAGTCGTGGGCCTCAATTGTAGGCGCGAAGGAAGGGCATGGTCCGTTGGGCAGGTTTTTTGATGAAATTGTGGAGGACGAGTATTTTGGCGAGGAAAGTTTTGAGAAGGCCGAAAGCAAATTTTTAAGGGAGACATTGTCGAAAATACTGATGAAAGGTAAAGTATCAACCGGCGACATACAGTATATATTTGCGGGAGACCTTCTTAACCAGTGCATAGCTGCGAATTTTGGCCTGCGGGAAAGCGAAATACCTTTTTTTGGGCTGTATGGTGCCTGCTCCACGATGGCCGAATCTCTGACGCTTGGAAGCCTGATGGTGGAGGGTGGCTTTGCGGAACGATGTGTCTGCATAACATCCAGTCATTTCTGTTCGGCGGAAAAACAGTTCAGGTTTCCGCTGGAATTCGGAAATCAGCGGCCGCCCACGGCACAATGGACGGTTACCGGGGCGGGCGGTGTAATGGTCGGAAAAGCCGGCGACGGCCCGAGAGTGGTTCATGTTACAACGGGCAAAATAGTGGACATGGGAATAACCGATGCAAACGACATGGGATCGGCAATGGCACCCGCCGCGTGCGATACAATAACCGCCCATTTCAGGGAAACCGGCCTCCCGCTGAATTACTATGAATTAATAGTAACGGGAGACCTGGGGATACACGGCAAAAATCTGTGTCTGCGGCTGCTGGAGGAAAACGGGATAACTGTTAAGGATTTTTTTGATGACTGCGGGGTTATGATTTACGATCAGCAGAAACAGAAAACCGACTGTGGCGGGAGCGGGTGCGCATGTTCGGCGGTGGTGCTGGCGGGATACATCCTTGAGAAGTTGTCCAGGCGGGAACTGAACAGGGTGCTTTTTGTCGGAACGGGGGCACTTCACAGCCCGATAAGCGTTCAGCAGGGGGAAAGCATACCGGCCATAGCCCATGCGGTCGGTATTGAAATGGTATGAAGTCGGGGGTGAAAACAAATGGAATTTGTACGGGCTTTTCTACTCGGAGGAATAATCTGTGTAATAGGGCAGTTGCTTATTGACCTGACAAAACTTACACCGGCAAGGATAATGGTTATATTTGTTGTGGCGGGTGTTATTCTCGGAATGCTTGGAATATATCCCATGCTTGTTGAATGGGGCGGCGCAGGGGCGACCGTACCGATTATAGGTTTCGGGAATGTGCTTGCCAAAGGTGTTATTGAGGATGTTGAGCAAAAAGGACTGATCGGCGCGTTCAGCGGCGGAGTAAGGGCAGGAGCTGTAGGAATAGCGGCAGCCGTGTTTTTCGGATACATTATGGCGGTGGTATCAAAACCAAAAACAAAAAATAAGGCGTAAATTAACCGGAAATCTAATCAAGTGTATGTTGCACAGGAAAAGGGTTTTCATTATAATCAGATTATGACCTTGCTGAATTATATTTCCTGTAAGGTTTTTCCTTTTCAGGTGGAGTAAAACTCCACCTGACTTGTTGAAACAAAAGAAAAAGAGCAATGGGGTGCCCGTTTTATGAGACGCAGACGCTTAAATCTGATTATTGGCATAATTGTTATAATTGTGGCGGGATGCAGTATTGGTATTATGTTAAGTCTGCTGATTAGCGACAACGGCCGGAACGGCGACATACATATAACACCGTCCCCCGCCGATGTGGCTTATGACGATAAACCTGAAATTTCACCCGCTGTAACACCAGAACCTACAATTACCCCCACTCCGACGCCCGAACCCACTCCGACACCGTCGGCACTTGCTTCGGTTGAAGTCAAAGGTTTGTATCTGACCGCAAATACCGCGGGAAACCCTTCAAGACTTCAGCATTTTATTGACTTGGCGAACAGAACCGAGATAAATGCGTTTGTTATAGACGTAAAGGACGATCACGGCAAGGTATGTTATGAAACTCAGGTGCCGCTTGCGGTGAAACATGGTGCGTGGGAGAAGAAATACGACGTAAAGGAAGTTATACGGAAACTTCATGAAAACAATATTAAAGTAATAGGCAGGGTGGTTTGTTTCAACGATCCTTATATGCCGCTGAAAGAGCCTTCATTGAGCCTCAAAAACACCAACGGGGAAGTTTTTACGGCTCCTGTGGGCAATTCCCGCCTTGCCTGGCTGGATCCCACAAATGAAAAGGCGTGGCAATACATTATCGATATAGCCAAGGAAGCGGTTTCCTATGGATTTGATGAAATCCAGTTTGACTATATCCGTTTTCCCGAAACCACAAACTATAAATACGATATGAGTTATTTTCAGAAGGAAAAAAGCGAATATATCGACAATTTTATAAAAACTGCAATTGAACAGATGCCCAATGTTACACTTTCAGCCGATATTTTCGGAAGCATCTGCCTGCAGACAAAGGATGTGGGAGGAATAGGCCAGACCCTTGAAACCATCAGTGAAAGAATTCATTATATTTCACCGATGATTTACCCGTCGCATTTCGCCAATAACAGCAACCATTATACAGGAAACGGCGTAGGAACGAAAATCAACGGTATCCTTTTTGAAAAACCCGACCTGGAACCCTATAAAGTAATCTACAATACGCTGATTATTACAAAAAAGAGGCTTGAGGAAGCCGGTATTGACGTGAAGGTGAGGCCGTATCTTCAGGGTTTTACTGCTTCGTATATGCCGCAGGGATATTATATAAATTATGGGGTGGAACAGTACAAAGCGCAGATTAAGGCGGTTTACGACGCGGGATTCTCAGAATGGATATTCTGGAATTCAGGGAACAACTATGTGGAGGATGCGTTTCTGCCTGAACAGTAAGGTTAATTTAAATAAATATGGACAAGGGGGAGCCCTTCAATGGAAAACAAAAAACAAATGATAAATGTAGAAACGGGAAAACAAAAGAAAAAAACAGTTTCAATTGTTGTTCTGACCGTGCTGGTTTTATTATCGTTGTCATTACTTGCCCTGTACATACGGCACAGCTCATCAGACAGCCGTGACGGAAACGGCGCAGATCGGTCAGGAGCATTAAACACAATAACACCCACCGTGACGCCGGAACCTACGGGAGCGCCGTATCCAACCGAAATTCCCGCCGAAGAACCCTCTGTTACGCCCGAACCCTCGCCAACGGCAACGCCTGCACCAAAGCCTGAATTTCAGCCGGTCAGGGCATTGTATCTGAAGCCTGAATCCTTTCAAAATCCAACCACGCTTGATCATTATATTGATTTGGCAAACAGGACAGAAATAAATGCCTACGTTATTGACATAAAAAGTGACTGGGGCACGATTACATACAGGTCCGAAATTGAAGATGTCAGGGCTGCGAAGGCATGCCGTGATGACATAGATATTCGTGAAATCATTAAAAAATTTCACGATAACAATATCAGGGTAATAGGACGGGTGGTTACCTTCAAGGACAGCGTTATAACGAAATACAAACCCGAGCTGGCAATTCATCACGACGGGAAACTCTTTGACCAGAGCGGAAACGGCAGCGGCGTTTACTGGCTTGACGCAACAAGGAAGGAAAGCTGGGATTATATTCTGGCGATAGTCAGGGAGGCGATAGATTTCGGTTTTGACGAAATCCAGTTTGACTATGTCCGTTTTCCCGAAACATCCCTTTATAAATATGAACTTGCTAACCTTGAAGAGGGAAAGGAGAGGCATGAATATATAGAGGAATTCCTCGCGTATATAAGGAAAAACGTGCCTGAAGGAACCATTCTTTCCGCCGATATTTTTGGGATGCCTCTTATATCGTCCAAGGATTACGGTGAAATTGGTCAGACTCTTGAGTCGATAGGATGGAATCTGGATTATATCTCTCCGATGATCTATCCTTCCCATTTTGCAAACAGTGCGCCCAGGGGTTCAATGGCCAACGGAGTGGGGCAGGTGATAAACGGCATTAAATTCACCCATCCGGATCTTTATCCCTATGAAGTGGTTTATAACACGCTTATGGTCGGAAAGAGGAGAATTGAATCGGTTGATGGTTATAATGTAAAGTGCAGGCCGTATATTCAGGGGTTTACGGCCGACTACCTGCCGGAGGGGTACTGGAAGAAATACGGTGTTGAGGAATACCGCGCACAGATACAGGCGGTATATGATGCAGGATATGAGGAATGGATTTTCTGGAATGCGCGTAATAATTATGTGGAGGAAGCCTTTTTGCCGGAAGGGCAGTAAGCTTATAAAATACATAAGGAAAGGAAGTATCAGACATGTCGATAATTGAAGCCATTATTCTGGGAATTGTGCAGGGACTGACAGAATTCCTGCCTGTTAGCAGTTCGGGGCATCTCGTTCTGCTTCAGAAAGTTTTTAATATAGAAGAAGGCGCCCTTACTTTTGACATAGCCCTGCATTTTGCCACACTCCTTGCGGTCGTTGTGGTTTACAGGAAGAAAATATTTGAGATGCTCAGAAATCCTTTTTCAAAGCTGCCGTTGTACATAATTGTCGGTACAATACCCATAGCCGTTCTTGGACTGCTTTTGAATGATCTTGTGGAATCTATCTTTGAAACAGGCTCCACCCTCGGAACGGGGTTTATTTTTACCGGACTGGTTTTGATGTATGCCGAAAGTACGGGAGAGAAAAGTAAAAACATTGAACAGATGGGCATAAAAGATCCCCTTCTGATTGGCACATCGCAGGCAATTGCAATGCTTCCCGCCGTTTCCAGATCGGGTATGACCATATCCACGGCACTGGCCCTGGGAATAGAAAGAAAGACTGCTGCCGATTTTTCGTTCCTTTTGTCAATTCCCGCGATTCTGGGAGCGGTTGTGGTTGATTTGTACAAAGTTGTCAAGACAGGCGGAAGTGGCCTGGCTGCAATAGGTACGGCTCAGTTTGCGGCAGGTATGATTTTTGCCGCGGTATCGGGTTTTATTGCCGTAAAATTTATGATTAGCCTGATACAGAAAAAGAAACTTAAATATTTCTCATATTACCTGTGGATAATAGGTGCCTTGGTTTTGGCAGATCAGTTATTTCTTCACATCTTTTTCTGATTACGTAAATTGATAGGACTAAAGTACTATTTTGCCCTCCTATAGAACTATAGAATATTTTGTTGAAATTTGTTAATTTTATATCGAACATTAGCATTTCTCCTGTTTTTATAAGAGCTTTAATTAAAGCTCTCTTTTTTTTTATCCCCGTTATTCCCTTGAATAAAAAATGTTTTTAACATACAATTTACCTTATAAAGCCTGTTTTTTGTCAGGCATGAACTATTTACTTGATTTTGGAGGTTTTTCGTGAAAGATATAATAATCCTTGGAATTGAAACAAGCTGTGATGAGACATCAGCCGCAGTGGTCGTTAACGGCAGGAGGGTTTTGTCGAATATTATTGCCACCCAGGTTAATTTACACGCCGAATATGGCGGGGTGGTTCCCGAACTGGCATCGAGAAAACATGTGGAAGCCATTATTCCGGTTATTGATAAGGCGTGCAGGGAAGCGGGCGTGGAACTGAAAGAGCTGGATGCGGTCGGAGTAACTTATGGCCCCGGCCTGGTGGGAGCTTTGCTTGTCGGCCTCTCGGCTGCAAAAGCCATCGCTTTTGCCCTTGGAAAGCCTCTTATAGGAGTGAACCACATAGACGGGCACATCTGCGCCAATTATATAGCCCATGAGGAACTTGAACCGCCTTTTATTTGCCTTGTGGCTTCGGGCGGCCACAGTCATATTGTTAATGTTGTCGATTACAAAAAAACCGTTGTTCTCGGGCGCACGCGGGATGATGCCGCAGGCGAGGCGTTTGACAAGATAGCGAGGGTTTTGGGTCTGGGCTATCCCGGAGGTCCCAAGGTAGAAAAAAAAGCGCTTGAAGGAAACCCGGAGGCTTTTAATTTTCCGAGGGTAAAATTTAAGGATTCGCCCTATGACTTCAGTTTCAGCGGATTAAAGACTGCGGTGATTAATACAGTTCACCAGCTGGAACAGAAAAACGAGAAAATTCCTGTGGAGGATATCTGTGCATCATTTCAGAAAGCGGTGGTTGACGTTCTTGTGGAAAATACCGTTGAGGCTGCGGTGAACGCAAAATCCCAGAAGGTATGTATTGCCGGCGGTGTTTCCGCGAATACTTTCCTGCGTCAGAGTCTTGAAAAAGCATGTTCAGAGGCAGGCATAGAGCTTTTTTATCCGCCGCTTGGATTGTGTACCGACAACGCTGCGATGATTGCTTCTGCGGCATATTTTTCATATGTGGAGAAGGATTTTGCGCCCGAATGCCTGAACGCAATACCCGGCCTTGATCTGGGAGAGCGGTAACGCGGATAGCTATTAACGTTTGTTTTTTTTTTTTGCAATTTTAGACCGGGCGGCTGCATTTGTTCAACATGATTATCCCAAATAACTCCGTGTGAATTCTGTGGATAAGTTATTTTTTCCGGGAATATTACGACAATTCTCTGTGGAAAAGTCTGTGGATAATGTGGATGGTTAACTGTTGATAATGTGACAAAATAAAAGCCAAAGTATAAAAAGTTGCAAAAGATTTGTCGAAGCCGGATGCCAAAATACCCATTTCAGAAAAGATATATCAGGTGTTCTATTTCCCGAATGTATTAAAAATTATTTTATCAATGTATTGTTTTTAGAATTTATGTCAATACTTATATCAAAAGTGATATATCCGTAAATTTTTACTGCGTTAAGTTATTTTTGAATTTATTTTATTGTATTACGGGAGTGATGGAGATATGCATGCCGTTTTGCATAAAGATAAAAGTATGTTTAAGAAAATTGCCGCTGCAATAATATATACTGTTTTATTTGTGTTTCTGTTATTAAACTGTTATGCTGAGAAAGTAAACCGGGATTTGTCCGACAGCATGATACGCCTTCATATTGTAGCGAACAGCAACAGTACAGGCGATCAGGCGTTAAAATACAGGGTAAGGGATGCAGTTGTGGGCTATATGTCGGAGAAGGCAAAAGAGCTGAAAAATAAAGGTAATGCGATATCCTTCATCAGAAACAACATACGTGAGATTGAGCAGGTGGCCAATAGTGTATTGGTGAAGGAAGGAATAAATGAGTATGCGACGGTTTCGTTCGGTAAATATCCTTTTCCTTCCAAAAGGTACGGAAATATAATTCTTCCGGCAGGATTTTATGATGCGCTTAAAATTGAAATAGGAGAGGCAAAAGGTGAAAACTGGTGGTGCGTTATGTTCCCTCCGCTGTGTTTTACCGAAGACGCAAAAGGCGAACTGGACGAAGAATATTTAAACATCCTTAAAGAAGAATTGTCCGATGAGGAAATGAAAATCATTATAAACGACGGGGAAAAGGAAATTCCCGTTGAAATTAAGTTCAAAATCGTGGAAATATTTCAGGAATCAAAAATAAAGCTTACAGGTCTTTTCAGGGGACTGCTTGCGGTGGAATAACGGCTTTTGTTGACGGTTGATCTTGGTATTAATATTTGCTACACTTCCGGAATGAAGAAAGGTTTTCGGAAGTTAAAAACTTAACAATTTACGGCTAATGCCTTCTGGTTTTCAGGAGCGTTAGCTTTTTATTTTGAAAAAGAAGGGAAAACAGAATGTCATGGGTGAAAATGCTGCTGAATCGTTACCGGAATGAAATTTTGCTGGGGGTCGCGGCTGTCTTTTTGGGAATTCTGATTGGAGCTGTGGAAACTCTTTTTGGCCGGGTTTTAACGGAAGTAGGGGAAATAAGACAAAGACATTTTTTTCAACTGACGCCTTTTCTGCCGATAGCAGGGATGCTCATAATGTATACATATTCCACCATAGGCGCAAACAGCGTAAAAGGAATGTCGCTTATTTTCTCTGCGGCATTCGGTGAAGAAGAAAGCATACCGAAAAGGCTGGTTCCATTGCTCATGGGCAGTACATGGCTGACACATCTGTTTGGAGGCAGCGCCGGACGGGAAGGGGCTGCCGTTCAGATTGGAGGAACTATTGCTTACTCCGTGGGGAAAAAGTTAAATATTGAAAACCGGTCCAAAGTTCTGCTTATCACCGGAATGGCCGCGGGGTTTGCAGGAATGTTCCAGACACCTATGGCTGCCGCTTTCTTTGCAATGGAGGTTTTCACCGCCGGCGTGATGGAGTACTGTGCCATGTTTCCCTCAATAATTGCGTCTTTCGCAGCGTATTATACTTCACGGTTGCTGGGGCTTGAAAAGCTTACCGTAGGGTTAAATTGTACCTTTAGTCTCAGTATATTCCTTATTCTTAAAATTATCCTTCTGGGTGTTATTTTCGGGATCACCGGCGGACTGTTTGCTTATGTTTTCAGTTTTTCCAGAAGTTTTTTGAATAAACGCATTAACAACCCGATATTAAGAATTTTTATAATGGGCTGCATATTAAGTGTTCTGGTTATGGTTTTACACGGAGGAAGATATTCAGGATCGGGGGAAAATTTAATAGAAGCCGCTTTTTTTCATGAAAAAGTATATCCGTATGACTGGCTGTTCAAATTTATGCTTACAATTCTGACTATGAGCGCCGGATTTCAGGGAGGCGAAGTCACCCCGCTTTTTTCGATAGGTGCAAGCCTGGGAGTTGTGTTGGCACCTGTTTTCGGACTGCCTGGCGAATTTGTTTCGGCTCTTGGTTTTGTCGCTGTATTCGGCAGCGCTACAAATACCGTTCTCGCTCCTGTTTTTGTCGGAGCGGAGATTTTCGGGTATGATTATCTGCCGTATTTTTTCATAATATCAACAGTTGCGTATGTTTTCAGCGGAAATAAGTCTATTTATCCGGCTCAAAGGGTTTATATGAGTTTAAACGGTTAATTCCGGTAAAAGTTACGTCTGTTGTACGGATAACGCGCTCTGATTTATGACTTGACGCAGTATGAAAATACGGATATTATATAAATTGCGTATGAAATATACAAATTTTGGTTATTTTGTTTTTTTACATATAACTACGGCGGATAAGACCTGCGTCTGCATGTGCATGTATGACTGTAATTTGGCGGAGTTGAAATAGATGGATGTCAGAAACAATATCAGCGTGTTATATGAAGACAATCACCTGCTGGTGGTGGAAAAGCCGCCTAATATACCCGTACAGGCCGATATCAGCGGGGATCCCGATCTGTTGTCAATGTTAAAGAATTATATAAAGGAAAAATACAGTAAACCCGGCAATGTGTTTTTAGGGCTGGTTCACCGGCTTGACAGGCCGGTAGGCGGAGTGATGGTCTTTGCAAGGACCTCCAAGGCGGCGTCAAGGCTGTCTGAACAAATTCGCAGCCGTAAAATGCAGAAGACCTATCTTGTCGTGACCGAAGGTTCTTTTGAAACCGAAAGCGGAACTTTGCACAATTATTTGATCAAAAACCGGAATGAAAACAGAGTAAGTGTTGTGCCCGAGGGTACGCCGAACTCATATGAAGCCGTTCTGCATTTCGATGTTATTGACAGGTTTGACGGCATGACACTTTTAAAAATAAATTTAATAACCGGAAGGCCTCACCAGATACGCGTACAGCTGTCGCATAACGGTCATCCGGTAATTGGTGATGCCAAATATGGCAAGACCGGTAAAAACGGTTTTACCGATAACCTGGCCCTTTGGTCGTATCAGTTGTCATTTAAGCATCCCGTTAAAGATGAAATTCTCAGTTTTACATCACTGCCGCCTACCTGTTATCCGTGGACTCTGTTTAAACTGAGTTAAATGGGGTGTTTTATGGGCAAATAAACATTATGTATTGGAGAGGTCAGCGATGGCTGAGAATTTGCATTCAGGTCACAGGGAAAAACTGAAACAACGTTTTATTGAAGAAGGCCTTGAGGCCTTTGAAGATCATCAGGTGCTGGAGCTGCTGCTGTTTTATGCCATACCCAGAAAGGATACCAATGAAATTGCCCACAGGCTTATAAAAAAATTTGGCACCCTTGAAGCAATTTTTGATTCCACGCCCGAGCAACTTATGTCGTTGGGGAAGGTGTCCAAAAATACAGCCGTTTTACTGACAATGGTTCCCGAACTGGCCAGAAAGTACATGCTATTAAAGCAGGGAAGAAAACCGGTGCTTGACAGCTCTTCCAAAGCAGGCGAGTATATAACCAAACTTTTCATCGGCAGGAATTACGAAGCATTCTATGTATGCTGCCTTAACTCCCAGAACCAGTTGAACTATGCCGCGCTTGTACATGAAGGAACAATTAACGAAGCACCTGTCTACCCGCGGATTATTGTGGAAACCGCCCTGAGATACCAGGCCAACAGTGTGATACTGGCGCATAATCACCCTGGCGGAAGTCTGAAACCCTCTTCCGCCGATATAGAAGTAACGAGGAGGATATCAGAGGCCTTACGGGCAATATCAATCAGGGTGGTGGATCATATAATCGTGTCGGGAAACCATTACTACAGTTTTGCGGAAAACGGGCTTATATAAAATATGCATGGAAAGGAGAGAAAATTACGTTTTTTACGTAATTAAACTGCCATGAAACTGCCAAATTTCGGAGAAAACCCTTCTTATGACTGCTGGCTGTCTTATCGTACTATAAAAAACGCCGAAGTTTTGAAGGAATATACCGAGGCTTTTTCCGGAATATCTGTGCTTGAGGAATCGCTGGTTTTTAAAACCGCATTAAATGAGCTTAAATTTGGCCTTGAAAAAATATTGGGCAAAGCTCCGGCAGATACGGCGGATTCTGACGGAGGAATTGTCCTGGGCTTTTGCGAAAACATAAAAAGTCTTCCGGAAGAATTGGCATCAGGTGTTGAAAAAGAGGGATACATTGTCCGGTACCGGGACGGAAAAACCATAATAGCCGGGAAAACCGACAGGGGGGTTTTATACGGAGTTTTCGCGTTCCTGAGGCTTTTACAGCTGGAGACTCCGCTTGAGAAAATAAACCTTGTTAACAATCCGGCGAACATGCTTCGCATGATCAACCACTGGGACAATATGGACGGCACGATAGAGAGGGGTTATGCGGGAAATTCCATCTTTTACGCCAATAATGGCTTTATAGACGACAAAACAAGGGTGAGAGATTACGCAAGACTCCTTGCGTCCATCGGTATAAACGGTATTGTGATTAACAATGTCAATGTTCATTACCATGAAACCCGCCTGATAACAAAACTTTACCTTCCTGAAGTGGCCAAACTCGCTGATATATTCAGGGAATACGGCATAACCGTATTCCTGTCGGTGAATTTCGCAAGCCCGGTTGAACTGGGAGAGCTGCCCACTGCCGACCCGCTGGATGTAAGGGTTCAGAACTGGTGGCGTGAAAAGGCGGAAGAAATATACAGTTACATACCTGATTTCGGAGGTTTTCTCGTAAAAGCCGATTCGGAATACAGGCCAGGCCCGTTTACGTATGGCAGGGATCACGCCGAAGGAGCCAATATGCTTGCAAAGGCTCTGGAACCTTTCGGGGGTGTTGTAATATGGCGCTGTTTTGTATATAACTGCAAGCAGGACTGGCGGGACAGAAAGACCGACAGAGCCAACGCAGCCTATGATACTTTCATGCCCCTTGACGGAAAATTTATGGATAATGTAATACTGCAGATCAAAAACGGGCCAATGGATTTTCAGGTGCGTGAACCGGTATCGCCGTTGTTCGGCGGGCTGACGAAGACAAATCAGATGCTGGAGCTTCAGATTACGCAGGAATACACAGGGCAGCAGAAGCATATATGCTATCTTGTCCCGCAGTGGAAAGAAATCCTTGATTTTGACACTTTTGCGGAAGGCAGGGGCTCAACGGTCAGGGAAATAATAGCCGGTAAAATATATCCCCAGAAATACGGGGGAATTGCTGCGGTTTCCAATATCGGCAGCGATTTGAACTGGACCGGACACGTTCTTGCCCAGGCCAATCTGTACGGTTACGGATGTCTGGCTTTCAATCCTGACAGGAGCGCTGAGGAAATTACCGAAGAATGGGTTCGTCTTACCTTTTCGTCGCATCCCTATGTAGTTAAAACAATAAGCAGCATTCTGCTGAAATCCTGGAGAACATACGAAAATTACACTTCACCGCTTGGCATTGGCTGGATGGTTAATCCCGGGCACCATTATGGCCCGAACGTGGACGGATATGAATATTCGCCGTGGGGTACATATCACCGTGCAGACTGCTTCGGCATCGGCGTTGATCGTTCGGTTGAAACAGGTACGGGTTTTGCAGGAAGGTACCACAAAGAAAATGCCGAAATGTACAATAACATTGAAACCTGCCCCGAAGAGCTGTTGCTGTTCTTCCATTATGTGCCGTATACATACAGGCTGAAATCAGGGAAAACGCTTATCCAGCATATTTATGATACACATTTTGAGGGCGTTGAGCAGGTCCGGAAATTCAGGGAACAATGGCTTACGCTGAAAGAACTGATAGATAAGGAACGCTTTGAACACGTCCTCGGGAGACTGGAAATACAGATAAGGGACGCTATTGAATGGCGCGACGTTATAAATTCATATTTCTACAGGAAAAGCGGAATTCCTGATGAAAAAGGGAGAACAATTTATTAAAAGGGATGAGTGCGCGGATAAAAAATGCAGTTTCGGGGAATTTTTACTGCAGTGCAAAAATATTTAAAGGCAAACGGTAATTTGCCCGGTTGCTTGACACGGAAAAAAAGCTATACTATATTAAGAATATCCGGTGTTTATTCAGCCTTTGCCATCGTACAGTGACGGACTGAATTTGCCGGAGGGTTCTGAAAAACTTCATACGGCAAATTTGATGAAGGGGCTGCGAAAAGTAAACTGTTCCCAGAGAATGAAGCCATAAGGTGGAAGGCTTCTGAACAAAAGACTTTTCTTCCCACCCCGGAGAAGCAATTGATGAAATTGCCGTCTGGCTTGCGATAAAAGCTTTCGAGCTGGGTAGTAATACCAATGTGGGTGGTACCGCGGTTTTTCCGTCCCTGTCGTGAGGGACGTTTTTTTATATACATGCCTTATCCAGCTTGTTACCGAAATAAGATTAACAGATGATCTTTAGGAGGAGTGCGGATATATGTCAAACGAAAAGAAATTTGTGGAAGCCATAACTCCAAGGGATGTAGACTTTGCCCAGTGGTATACCGATATTGTGAAGAAGGCCGATTTAGTGGATTATTCCAGCGTGCGCGGATGTATGATAATACGCCCGTATGGCTATGCAATCTGGGAGCTTATCCAGAAGCATCTGGACAAAAGGTTTAAGGAAACCGGGCATGAAAATGTGTATATGCCGCTGTTCATCCCCGAAAGCCTTTTGCAGAAGGAAAAAGAACATGTTGAAGGTTTTGCGCCGGAAGTGGCGTGGGTTACCCACGGCGGGAATGAGAAACTCACCGAAAGGCTCTGTGTAAGGCCCACTTCCGAAACCCTGTTTTGTGAGCATTATGCAAATATCATTCATTCCTACAGGGATCTTCCCAAATTATATAACCAATGGTGTTCGGTTGTGCGGTGGGAAAAAACAACTCGCCCGTTCTTAAGGACACTGGAATTTTTGTGGCAGGAAGGCCATACGGCGCATGCAACTGCCGAAGAAGCAATGGAAGAGACAATCAGAATGCTGAATATATATGCCGAATTCTGTGAGAATATTCTGGCAATTCCGGTGATTAAGGGCCGGAAAACCGAAAAGGAGAAATTTGCCGGTGCAGAGGCAACATTTACGATAGAAAGCCTGATGCATGACGGAAAGGCGCTTCAGACGGGTACGTCTCACAATTTTGGCGACAAATTTGCAAGAGTGTTTAACATCAGGTATACCGACAAAAACAATGAGCTGAAATATGTTTATCAGACATCCTGGGGTATGACTACAAGGCTTATCGGAGCGATAATCATGGTTCACGGCGATGACGACGGCCTTGTGCTGCCGCCTGAAGTGGCTCCGGTTCAGGTTATGGTAATTCCCGTACAGCAGCATAAGGAAGGAGTTCTGGAAAAGGCAAGGGAAATAACTGAAAGGATAAGCAGGGTGGCCCGGGTGAAGATTGACGACAGTGACAAGATGCCGGGCTGGAAATTCAGCGAATACGAAATGAAAGGTGTTCCGCTGCGCCTTGAGCTGGGACCGAAGGATATCGAGAACAACCGGTGCGTTCTGGTTCGCCGCGATACAAGAGAAAAGATTTTTGTTTCCCTTGATAATCTGGGGGATACGATCCCCGAAATTCTTAACCGCATTCAGAAAGACATGCTTGTAAGGGCGACGCAGGAAAGGAATAAAAAGACTTATACTGCAAAAACCATGGATGAATTTGACGAAATTATCACAAAAACACCCGGATTCATTAAAGCCATGTGGTGTGGCGATGAAGCTTGCGAAAATGCCGTGAAGGAGAGGACAAGCGCAACTGCCCGCTGCATACCGTTTGAGCAGGAGCATATTTCGGATACCTGCGTATGCTGCGGAAGACCTGCAAAACACATGGTGATCTGGGGCAAGGCCTATTAATGAAACGGTCTTGACGCGGTCGCGGTAATGACCGGCAGGAGGAAGAATTGATGGATAAACTTGTGAATGTCTTAAAGGGAATAATAATAGGTATTGCCACACTTGTTCCGGGTGTCAGCGGCGGAACAATGGCTATTATTTTGGGTGTGTATGATGATATTATTCATTCAATCAGTTCATTTTTCAGTGATGTCAGAAAAAATGCCGTATTTCTGGCAACCGTAGGAATCGGCGGGGTGATAGGCCTTTTCGGCTTCAGCAGGCTCATGGAATACCTGCTTGCCAATTTCAGGTATCCCATGATCTACCTTTTCATTGGCGTTATTATCGGCGGCATACCCGTTTTGTATAAGAAAACCGATACGGGAAATAAAAAGGCGGTCGACTGGATTTTTTTTGCCGCCGGTTTTGTCATTGTCCTTATTATGAATCTTTTTAACGTAACGATTGTAAATCTTGCAAATTCTACCGGAATTCTGCAGTTTGTTTTTCTTTTTGTCGCCGGAATAGTAATCGCAGTGGCGCTAATCCTTCCCGGGATAAGCACTTCATTCATGTTGCTGGCTATAGGGCTTTATGACGTTTTTATAGACGCAATAAGCAATGTTAAGCTGAACTATCTTATACCCATCGGTTTGGGGGTGGTTTTCGGGGTTCTTACTACAACAAGGATCCTTGAAAACAGCATGAATAAAAAGCCAAGGCAGACATATCTTCTGATACTTGGTTTTGTGGTAGGGTCGGTGATAGAGGTGTTCCCGGGGCTTCCGGAAGGATTTGACACAATTCTTTCGGGCGGTACCGGCGAAGTTGTTTCTGAAATCCTGCCGGCGGTACTGGAAATAGTCGCTTCGGCTGCGACCCTGATTCTCGGATATTTGTTAATCAGATTCATGAGTAAAAAATTCGGTGACATATAATCAGGAATAAAGCCGAGGATTTTTGTTTAAACTAAAATTACACAATTCAAAGAAAGCTTTGAATTGTGTAATTTTTTTATTTTCTGTAAATAATTCTGATGCTCCCGAGACATACTATTTATTACAATGCGGATTCTGTGGCAAAAACGGAACTGCGAGGAAATTTCACTGCCTTTGCAGGGTGAAACCATGGGATCCAGATTATGGTATGAGGAGGGAACATATGAAAAGAAAAGTCTTAGCAGTTCTTCTGCTTACCTTTCTGTTTACAGGCGTGTTTGGCATGTTAAGCCGCGATATGACCCCGGCCAATGCCGAAATGACGTGGAAAAGGGTGGACTTTATCAGCGGAATTGTTACTGCTTATGAGCTGAATGTGCGGAAAGGACCGTCAACGAAGTATCAAATTATAGGTACGCTGAAGAAGAATCAGTGGGTCAATGTATTAGCGGAGATTGACGGATGGTACGTAATTTTCGAGCCGAATACCGGATTGGTTGGATGTGTCAGCAGCAAATATCTGCAGCCACCTCACAAAGTAAATCAGACTCCCGATACAGGTACTTCCACTCCAAAAGCGACAGCAACGCCGACACCTACTCCGGTTCCGTCAAGTGTCACTCTGTCCAAGGACGAACAGGAGCTGCTTGATTTGATTAATGCTGAGCGCGCCAAGGCAGGTCTTGCGGCCCTGAAGGCCGATCCTGAACTTATGGAAGTTGCAAGGCTCAAAGCAAAAGACATGGTTGAAAACAACTATTTTTCGCATCAGTCCCCAAAATACGGATCACCTTTTGATATGATGAGACAGTTTGGTATAAGTTTTAAATCTGCGGGAGAAAATATAGCAGGGAACAGTACTGAGGAAGGCGCTGTTAAGGCGTGGATGAATTCCGAAGGACACAGAAAAAACATCCTGAACGGAAATTTCAATTATACGGGAATCGGAATTTATCAGAGTCCGAAGTACGGTAAAATTTTCGTCCAAATGTTTATTGGACGGTAAAAACTGAAATCAATGGAGGTGTTCGGAAAGTGAGCAAAAACCAAAACCGTAATCAGAATGAAAACCGCAATAACAATACTCAGGAACAGAAGAAAAAGAATACCAACCTGTGCAATGACCAGTTGGGAGAGAACCTGACCGAATTTGCGCAGGAGGTAAACCCGAATAACGAACAACAAAAAAAGAAAAACAACAATAAGTAAAAACATCCACAAGGAGGAAACGACGCTTTCAGCGTCTGAATCCCGGCGTTAATTTGCGCAATAATTGAAAAAAAAAAGGGCTGCCTCTAAGAAAGGATTACCGGAGGCAGAACCCTTTTTATTTTTTGCCAGGGAATAATTTTTCAGCTTCCGGGCGGGTTCCGGTCCGTTAAGCAAGACCCCTTGCAGACAGGCTGATTACGCGTCCTGAACAGTTCGGGCACTCAATGCGTATTTCAGACTTTTCAGGATGAATTTACGTTTATATAATAAATGTGCAGGGCAAAGAACAGATAAAAAGGAGGGCTATTATGGGAAAAAAAGTAACCGCCCTTGTTACATTGATGTCCGTTTTTTTCGTATGGTTTATTCCACAGGCCCGGGCTGTTTCGGAAAACATTCTGAACAGGCAAACTGCGGTTGAACTTGTTGTAAAGAATTCCACTCAGCTTTGGAATGCAAAGGAAGAAGAACGGTTTGCCAAGGAGGAATACGAGGAGCAGGCGGCCAGAGCGCAGAGCATTGACATTGAAAAGTTTTCATTTGAAAACCCTTTTACCGGGGAGGAGGAATATTACTACTATACATCGGCCGAACAGATGCAGCTCAGGATGGCCAAGGAATTTGTCCCCGAAAGCCTTAAATTCAGCCATGAAGTTAAGGAAAAGACTGTAAAATTCACAGAAAATGCTCTGTCAAATGCCGCAGACGAACTTTTTCTGGGACTGTACAGTACATATCATTCGGTGAAACTGGCGGAAAAGGGCCTTGAACTGGCAAGAAAAAATCTGCAGAGACAGCAGGAGCTTTTTGATAAAGGCATAATAACCGAACTTGAGCTTGAGGAAGCGGTGCTGGATTTGAAAGAAGCCGAAAATTCGGTTAAAAAGGCGAAACGGGATTTTGAAAATATGCACCGTACATTTAACCGGCTTGCAGGCCTACCTCTGGATTTCAGGTATGATTTGATTGGTACCCCGAGGACCGATGCAGAAGATATACGGATAACCGAGGACGAGGCTGTAAAAAGTGCATTGGAAAACCGCATGGAGATTTGGAGTACAAAGAGGCAGATTGAGCTTGTTGAACTGAGAATGGAAATCTACCGTCATAAAAATGTTTACAAATTCGATTACTATACGATTAAGGACTATGCCGAAGCGCAGGATGAACTGGAAAACCTTAAGCTTACCCTTGTTCAGCAGGAATATGATATTGAAAAGGAAATACGTCAGGCTTATAAGGATCTGAAAAAGAGTTATAATAATCTGAAACTTGCCGAACTTAACCTGGAAAGGCAGAAAAATCAGCTCGAGACTTTGAAAAAGCAGTATGAAAAAGGACTTATACCGGCCTCAGCGGTGGAGCAGACCGAACTTGCGATAAGTAACCTTGAATTTGCTGTGAATATGAGCCTGATAAGTTATTTAAACAAGCAGGATAGGTTTTACCGCGCAATCTCGGTTGGCCCGGGGGTTACTGAATGAAAGGAGAGGTGTAAATGAAAAAATTTGTTGTGTTAATCCTTTGTTGCATGCTTGCCACCGGTACGTTTGCCCATGCTGAAGAGAATGTTGTCAGATTCACCTATGAATCGGCGGTGGAAACCGCAGTGGAAAACTCAATTCAGCCCGAACTGGATGATTATAATATAAAGGCGATGGAAAGCGCATTGGAAAAGGCAAAGGAAGAGGCGATCAAGGGGTTTATAGGCGGAACGCCCCAGGAAGTTGCTGAAAGAAAAATAATAAAAGAAGTGGGGCCTTTTGAAGCAGAGGTAAACCTTGAGGTTGCAAAAAGGCAAAAAGCCGACAACATAAGGCAGATTAAGGCCGATGTCTACCAGGAAATGATGAAGGTATTGCTTGCGCAGGAAAGCATTGAGATAAAAAAGAAAAGGATAGATCTGCTCGAGGAAAAGTATCAGATAGATTTGCAGCGTTTTGACGAGGGGCTTGTTTCAGAGGCAGAAATAACAGAACAGGAACTGGCTTTGTCGGTGGAAAGACTTGAGCTTAAAAACATGGAAACCGCTCTGGCTTTAAATATTTTGAATATGAAACAAAAGCTGCATGTGGACTTAAGCGATGACTGCAGAATTGAATTTGATTATAAGCTTCAGAAAATAGGAACGCCTTATGTACTTGACATTTTTGACATTGAAAATGCCATAATTAAGGCGAAAGAGAACAATACCCTGGTTTATCAGAAAAAAATGGCTCTGGAAGCGGCGGAAAAAAAGCTTGAAATTACAAAACAGCATCTGAAGCCCGGCCATGACTTTTATGAAAAAAAAGTTTATGAATTTGAAAAGGCAAAAAAGGATTTGTATGATGCCGAAACAGATTTGGAAGTATCAATAAGGAATGCATATAACGAGCTTCTTACCGCATCAGATGCACTGGATCTGGCCTTGAGACGGGAAGAACTGGAAAACAGCAGGTTTAAAACACTGGAAATAAAATATAATGCCGGCGTAATAAGCCGCAGGGATATGATAGACACCGAAATTTCGCTGCTGGCGCGCAGGCAGGCTACACTTGAGGCGATTTGCGATTTCAATATTAAAAACGATGTACTCAGAAACCTGATTGAATTCGAATAATCGTAAATTTTTGCAGGAATACTATATATGTTGAATTTTTATTCAACATATATAGTATTTTTTTGTCGCTTTATCAGAGCGACGCTGTAAGGAGGGATATTTTTATGGCAACCATAGTTGGCATATTTGACAGGGTGGAAAACGCTGAAAGAGCGGCAAGGGAAATAAAGGAACGGGGATACAGTACCGATGAGATCTCAATAATGGTTAAAAACCAGGATGAAGGGAACGGTCAGAGAGTAGAGGGCGTGACCAATGACAATATTTCCAATGGGGCTGTAACCGGAGGCATAATAGGTGGCCTTGCAGGCCTTCTGCTTGGAGCTGGTATGGTTGCAATACCCGGCCTGGGGATTATTGCAGCCGCCGGACCGATAACCGGACTCATCGGTGGTGCCGCTGCGGGCGGAATTATCGGAGGGCTTATTGATTTGGGTATTCCTGAACAGGAAAGCAGAAAATATGAGAATGACATCAGACAGGGAAAAGTTGTATTCACAATGCGGACAGACGACGACAAGGTTGAAGAAATACTCAATATTCTTCATGAGAATGGCGCCGAAAGGGTAGATACCCACTGACACTTAAAGGACGACTATTGTCTGAAGGCAGTGAAAATGGCCAGTGTCCCGCGCGGATAATGGCCATTTTTGTTTTGAACTTAAAACCTTCCCCACATACATACACAAAAATGTGCATAACTTATCCACAACCTGAGATACAACCGGTAATAGTTACTCACAGAGTTATTCACATTATCCACAGCTTTTTCAGATAAATTGTGAATAACTGCTGTGCATTTGTGGATATCCTGTTTAAACCGCCTGTACTGCGTGCAAATAATGTTTCATGCGAATTCTTTGCGGGTAAAAAATAAACAAACGGATGTTAATTATCCGATATTAATATATAATATTGGATAAGGAGAACTATTCTAATTCCCGAAAGGAGTATGGGATATGAAGTACATTGTAAACGGCAAAAACATCGAAGTGACCGATGCATTAAGGGAACGGGCAATAAAGAAACTGAGCAAAATCGAGAAATTTTTCAAATCTGACGCCGAATGCAATATTATGTTCAAGGTGGAAAAAAACCGTCACATCTGCGAAGTTACCATTTTTTCCAAAGATCTCTTCATCAGGGCTGAAGAAACGACAAATGACATGTATGCTTCAATAGATATGGTAATTGACAAACTGGAACGTCAAATCAGAAAAAACAAAACCAAACTTGGAAAAAGAATTCGCCAGGAAAGTGTTATCCCTGAAAATTTTGACATAAAAGAAGACATAGAGGAAGAGAATTATAAAGTTGTAAAAAGCAAACGGTTTGCGATAAAACCCATGGATGTTGAGGAAGCCATACTGCAAATGAATCTTCTGGGGCACAATTTCTTCGTATTCACCAATGCCGAAACCGAGGAAGTAAACGTGGTTTATAAACGTAAGGACGGAAATTACGGTTTAATAGAACCTGAATATTAATCATAAAATAATATTAAAATATTATTAAAGATGTAGTAAAAATCAAATTTTGTGGTAAAATATAAGTAAGAGATGCACAAAAAACGGTTTTGGTTTAAGTGACATTTTGTTGAATCCTCCTGAAAAGGAGTTGGAAATTTTGACAGACGAAAAAATCAGGCTTTCGAAACAGGATCTTCGTATAATTGACATATACTCCAAAAAAAATCCGGAAGACATCATGCCTCAGTTTGGAAATCCTGATTATGAATTTATTGATGTTTCAAATACTGCGCAGGGTTTTAGAAGGGCAAACAACAGTTTTTTCGAATAATATGCCGGAAAGCAGGTAGTAAAATTGGAAGGATTTCATTTAACTTTTTTTAACAAGTGTGTATTAAAAAATTTATATAAGCTGTTTATAAGGCACCTGAATGAAATTGTTGGTAATTTCATCATGGTGCCTTTTTTGTTATCTTTAAAACCTGTTTATCCTTCCGTCCGTACTACGGGGAACCGTATAAGAATAAATGAAAGGGGTAATGGGATATGATATTGCGCAATTGCGCCGGAGGTGTGGTTTTCTCAAAAAACCACAAAGTTTTTCTTCTTAAGAACGAAAAAGGGGAGTGGGTTTTTCCGAAGGGAGTAATCAGAAACAATGAGCCGCAAAGCGAGGTGGCTCTGCGGAGGGTGAGGGAAGAAGGCGGGATTAATGCCACAATTATTTCACCGGCAGGTAGAACCAACTATGAATTCTTTTCAGTAACAAGGCAACAGCCCGTATGCAACCGTATAACATGGTTTATTATGCTCGCCGAAAGTGAGGATTATAAAATAGGAGAACCTGAGAAATTTCAGGATGCCGGATTTTTCACAATAGAAGAGGCAATGGAAAAAATAACTTACAGTCAGGATCGTTCATTACTTCACGTTTCTTATCTGAAATTTAAGGAACTGGTTCAGATTGCAAGCTAAAGCGATTAAAAACGAAAATAACGGATCAGCCTGGGGGTTGGCCGATAAAATGTTGAATATCATATAAATTTTCCGGGAGTAATTTGTATAAATTACTCCCGGAATGTGGCGGACTGTGTAAATTTCCTGGCTGGCCGTGATTTCGCCGGAATTTACAGAAAAAATTCGCCTTTCGGTTTATCACATCCCTATATAATTCATTTGTCATATCCGCATGTTTTCTGATAGAATAAAGGGTGATTAAAAAAGCTTTTACCGGAGTGGTCGGATGTACGAAAATATTCGTACCGTTTTGAACATCGGTACAGGAGAGTATGAAGAAAAACGATCACGTTTTTTGGCGTGGGTTTTTCCCGTAAGTTCGGAAGAAGAAGTTTTCTCACACTTGGAGTTTCTTAGAAAAAAATATTATGATGCAAGGCATCACTGCTATGCTTATATAATAGAAAATGAAACGGAGATTCAGCGTTTCAGCGATGACGGTGAGCCTTCCGGGACGGCAGGTCTGCCCATACTTGAGGCCATCAGGAAAAAAGGGCTTGTAAACGTCCTGGTAGTGGTTGTGAGGTATTTCGGGGGCATACTTCTTGGTGCCTCGGGATTGGTAAGGGCATACGGCAAGGCTGCAATTTCCGCCCTTGACAATACCACTACGGTAATAAGAAAATTATGCTGTGAGGCCTGTGTTCGGGTGGATTACGCATTGTACGGCAAGATACGGAACTTTCTTGAGACAAATAATTATCCGGTTAAGGATACACGGTTTACCGACAGCGTAGAGGTGGTACTGGTTATAGAGGAAGGGAGAAAGGATTCTTTTTGCAATGGACTGACAGAAATTACCGGCGGAAAAACCGAGGTTGTTTTTGGGAACAAAATACATGCCTATTTTGACGAAGAAGGAAATTTTGTTAAGTGATTATTTTAATACAATAATGTTGAAATTGTTCTGATGTCATGAGAGAATATACTGTAACTAAAAACCGATATGAATTTATTTTATTTGAGGTGAGGTTATGTCAGGACATTCGAAATGGGCCAATATCAGACACAAGAAAGAAAAAACCGATGCGCAGAAGGGAAAGATATTTACTAAACTGGGCCGGGAAATAGCGATGGCAGTTAAGGCCGGCGGGCCCGATCCCGAAACGAATTCCCGCCTGAAGGATGCAATTGCAAAGGCGAAAGCCAACAACATGCCTAACGAGAATATAATGAGAAGCATTAAAAAAGCAGCCGGGGATATATCCACCGATGATTACGAGGAAATTGTTTATGAGGGCTATGGTCCCGGCGGCGTTGCAATTATTGTGGAAACCCTTACGAACAACCGAAACCGCACCGCGGGGGATATAAGACATATTTTTGACAAATACGGCGGAAACCTCGGAACAACCGGATGTGTGTCTTTCATGTTTGACAAAAGAGGGCAGATTATAATTGAAAAAAACGACAGCATAGACGAAGACAGTCTCATGATGTCTGCGCTCGAAGCCGGTGCTCTTGATGTGGCTGTTGAGGATGAGTATTATGAAATAATCACCGAGCCGCAGGACTTTTCGAAAGTTGCCGATGCACTGGAAAAGGAAGGCTATAAGTTTGAAAGCGCGGAAGTTGCCATGATTCCGAAGACAACAACAACGCTGACCAATGAAGAAATGATCGCAAACATGGAAAAACTGATAGAAAAGCTTGAAGATCACGATGACGTGCAGAATATTTATCACAACTGGGAACAGGGGTAATTTAAAAAATTTTGTCCGGGAGAGTATTTATGGAGAAAAAATCGCTGGATATAACCGCTATTCAGGAAATTATCCCGCACAGGTTCCCATTCCTTCTGGTGGACAGAATAACCGAACTGGAGCTGGAACCTGTGATAAGGGCGGTCGGAATTAAGAACGTGACCATTAACGAACCGTTTTTTCAGGGCCATTTCCCGTCATATCCCGTAATGCCCGGTGTACTGATTGTTGAAGCCCTTGCTCAAACAGCGTGTGTAGCGGGGATGATGCTGGAAGAGAACAGGGGAAAGATTCCGCTGTTTACAGGAATAGAGGATTTGAAATTCAGAAGACAGGTGGTGCCGGGAGATACCTTAAGGCTTGAAGTTGAGTTCATTCAGATGCGCCATGGGATGGGGAAGGCCAGAGTGCGTGCTTCGGTTCAGGACCAGACGGCGGCAGAGGGAATAATTAAATTTGCCATAATTGAACAAAAGGGAAAAGAATAGGCTATGCGTGTATTTGCGATATCGGATTTACACCTTTCACTGGCCGAAAACAAACCCATGGATATTTTTGATCGGGTATGGGAAAATTACATGGACCGTATCCGGGAAAACTGGATTAAAGCCGTAAATGACGATGATCTGGTCCTGATTCCCGGTGATATATCATGGGCGACGTATATTGAAAATTCCGCTCCCGATTTTCTGTATCTGGAAGCGCTTCCCGGAAAGAAAATAATATCAAAGGGAAATCATGATTACTGGTGGACAACCCACAGTAAACTGAACAAGTTTAAAGAAAGTCTGTCATTGAACAGTATTGCCTTTCTTCATAACAACGCTTTTTTTTACGGCAGCCTGGCGATAGTCGGAACAAGAGGATGGAAGAATCCGGAAGACGAAGATTTTTCAGCCGAGGACGAAAAAATATATAACCGTGAGCTGGAACGGCTGAAAATATCGCTGAAATTAACCGAAAATTTCGGCGGAACGAAAATTGCAATGCTTCACTATCCTCCTTTTTCAGCCAGGGGTAACCCTACAGGGTTTGTGGATATAATGAAAAACTACGGTGTGAATATATGCATTTACGGTCATCTTCATGGCAAAAGCAGTAATTCCGCTACTGAGGGAGAAATTGACGGGATAAGGTACCACCTGGTGTCTGCGGATTATCTGAAATTTGAGCCTCTTTATTTGGGGGAATGGCTGACCTAAGCAAGGGGTGATTAAAACGTCACATCTGGCATTATACCGAATGTATAGACCTCAGACCTTCGATGAGGTCGTGGAACAGCAGCATATAGTAACAACACTGAAAAATGCGGTTATTTCAAAAAAAATAGCCCATGCATATCTATTTTGCGGGACCCGGGGTACGGGAAAAACCACGATGGCGAAGATATTTGCCCGTGCGGTTAATTGCCTGAATCCCGTTGACGGTAATCCCTGCAACAAGTGTGAGATATGCAGGGGAATTATCGACGGGACGATACTTGACGTCATGGAAATCGACGCTGCGTCCAATAACAGCGTAGACAATATAAGAAACATAATTGACGAAGTGGTATATACTCCCACGAGGGCTTCGAGGAAAGTGTACATTATAGATGAAGTGCACATGCTGTCGATTGGCGCCTTCAATGCCTTACTGAAAACTCTGGAGGAACCTCCCGAACACGTAATATTTATTTTGGCGACGACCGAACCCCATAAGCTTCCTGCCACCGTGCTTTCACGATGTCAGAGGTTTGATTTCCGGCGCATAACGTCACGGGGAATAGCCAACAGGCTCATTTCCATTGCAAAGGACTGCGGTGTGGCTTTGTCTGAAGAAGCGGCGTTGTTTATTGCCTCGCTCAGCGAGGGGGCTTTAAGGGACGGTATAAGCATACTGGATCAGTGTATTTCCACAGGAAAGCCTGAACTGGACCTGGAATCGGTTCAAAAAATCGTCGGGGTTGCGCCGGGTACGGTGATAATTAATACGGTGGGTTATTTTTTAGAGCGGAGAAGCAGAGAGGCAATTTCGCAGATTGATTTGGTATTTTCGGAAGGAATGGATCCGGGGCAATTCATTCATAATTTGATCCGTTTCATGCGGGACATTCTTATTTTTAAAACCACCGGCGACCTTTCCCATTTATACAGCGTAACCGAGGAGGAAAAAAAGGCTGTTCAGAATTTCGCAGGGAAAATGTCCATGCCTTTAGGCCTTGCGGTAATACGTGAACTGACCGGCCTTGAAGCTTCTTTAAGATGGAGTTCCAGCCAGCGTATTCTGATTGAAACTGCGTTTTTACGTATTTGTTCGAGGGATATTGGTTACGGAGAAGAGGAACTTGCGGAGCGTATTCAACTTCTTGAAGACAGATTGAGGGAAATTGAGGAAGGAATTGTTAAAGGGGAATTGCGGCAGGATTTTGCCTCAGACTGTGCTGTGAAAAATGACGGTGAAAATGGAACCAGGCCCGTGACGGAGGCTTTTGAAAACGGCCTGGAGACCAATACCGGACGAAATGACGAAAATTCCAAAACTCAGAATAAAACGCAGTTTAAGCCGTTTACCGAATGGGAAAGCGTTCTGAAGGAACTTTCAGGTATTGGGCGTATGAAGCTCTATAGCAGCCTGATAGGAACAAAGGCGGTTTGGACTGACGATAAAACCATAGGCATATTATTTCAGGAAGAAGACGAATTCAAACGGCGCATACTGAACGAGAACGGCAATATGTCAGTAATAGCCGATACCGTAAAAAGAGTTACCGGTTTGGAGGTTAATGTATCGGTGCTTAATAACAAAAAGGAAGAAAAGAATTCAGATGTACCTGAAAACATTCTTGCCTTCGCCAAAAGAAAAGGAGTAAAACTTGATATAATAGACGAATAGACAAAAATAATTTGCAAACATATTAGAAAAGGGTATTGACAACGCCCTTACCAAGCTGCTATAGTAAAAAACAGAACAGAGGCGTATAAGCTGTTCCCTGCGACATGTATCATTTTTGGTATTTCAGTCCATGATATTGATAAGGGCTTTGTTATAGTCGGTTGATCGTAATAACTACCCAGTGACACAACAAAATCCAGTTTATATCCGGATATATGAAAGATTAATTAGTTATTTTGTTGGTTTTTCTGCGGGAAATATATTTTGGTGTTCACAAAAACCAAAATTTTTAATATGATCTATTATTAGGTTAAGGAAATTGTATACTTATTCAGGCACCCGGGGCCAATAAAAATTGAAAACAATAAACAATATAATAACCCGGGCGTTTCGTGAAAAAATAATTGGTTTAATCATCCGTACCAATCAAATATAGATTTCAATTACGAAAAACAGAATAAGGCGGTGTGTCATGGAAGATATAGCGAAACTGCAAGGCAAGAGCCTGAATGATTTGAGGTATATTGCCAAAGTAATGGGTATAAAAAGCATAACCCGTTACAGAAAGCAGGAATTAATAGAAAAAATACTGGAAGCCGGACAAAAAAAGGACGAACTTGTCCAGCCGATGCAGGCTACTGTGAAAAAAAGACCGGGGCGTCCGAGAAAAAATAAGGATGCCGAGGAAAATGAGATGCAAGCCGTACAGCAGCCTGTTCCCGCTGAAGAAAAGGATAAGGAAACTGCAGAATCGGATGCAGCGGGTGAAACATATGATAAGCAGGAAGAAACAACTGTAACGGCGCAAACCGAAGAGACGGCTAAAGAAGAAGCCAAAAAAGATACCGAACATCCTGAAAAAGTTGTTACCGAATCCGCTGTAAAAGAGGAGAAAAAAGCCGAAACCGGCGAAAGCAGACAGCCGGCTTCAGAACAGCAAACCGAACGGGAAACGGCTGTTGAGGATACGGATAAACAGGATAAACAAGATAAACAGGAAAGAACTGATAAACAGGAAAAGGTTCAGGATAAAGAGACTTCCACTGAAAGCAATGTTAAGGAAACAAAGGAATACAGCGTAAAACCGGTTCATATAAGAGACCTTTCCAAACTTGAAAGTGATGAGCCGGTGAGCGGTATACTTGAAGTTTTACCCGATGGTTACGGGTTCTTAAGAGGACAGAATTATCTTTCGGGACCTCGGGATATTTATGTTTCCCCGTCACAAATCAGGCGTTTCAATTTAAAAACAGGCGACAAGATTGTAGGAAAGGGAAGAATTCAAAAAGAAGGCGAGAAATTCCAGGCGCTTTTATACGTACTGTCGGTAAACGGAGATCCACCAGAGGTCGCACAGCAGCGCAAACCCTTTGATCAGCTTACGCCCATCTATCCCAATGAAAGGATTACCCTGGAGACCGAACCAATGGAGCTGTCGACGAGGCTGATAGACTTAATTGCTCCGATAGGCAAAGGTCAGAGAGGGTTGATTGTCTCTCCTCCAAAAGCAGGTAAAACAGTTCTTCTGAAAAAGATTGCGAATGCCATTACCCAAAATTATAAAGACATGGAATTAATAGTGCTGCTTATTGACGAGAGGCCGGAAGAAGTAACAGATATGCAGCGCTCAATAAAGGGCGACGTAATTTACAGTACTTTTGACGAGCTGCCGGAGCATCATATTAAAGTGGCCGAAATGGTGCTCGAACGTGCACAGAGGCTTGTTGAGCAAAAGAAGGACGTGGTGGTGTTACTGGACAGTATAACCCGTCTTGCGAGAGCGTATAATTTAACCATTCCGCCGACGGGAAGAACTTTGTCAGGTGGTCTTGATCCCGGTGCGTTGCATAAACCTAAAAGATTTTTCGGTGCAGCAAGAAATATTGAAAACGGAGGGAGCCTTACAATCATAGCCACCGCCCTGATAGACACCGGAAGCCGTATGGATGATGTTATATACGAAGAATTTAAGGGAACGGGTAACATGGAACTGCATCTTGACAGAAAGCTGTCTGAAAAGAGAATATTCCCCGCAATAGACATTAACCGTTCAGGAACACGCCGTGAAGAACTGCTTTTGAGTCAGAAGGAACTCGAGTCTGTCTGGGCTATACGAAGGGCAATAAGCAACATGGGCACGGCGGAAGTGACGGAAATGATTATAAACCGCCTGATGCAAACAAAGACAAATGAAGAGTTTATAAACAGTATTAACCTGGCTTTTCTGCAGAAGGAAAAAAATAATTTCGAATTACTGTACAAATAATACAGTCTGTAATAATGAACCCAAAGGGGCGGGGATTCCTGCCCTTTTTGCATGAATTCCTGAAATGAAATATTCTGAGATTTTGCCGGTATTTGTGCAATTGTTCATCTGTCGCCGGCGCGGCTGAATTTTAAGCGAGCGGGATTTTTTCGCAGAAACCTCAGAAAACTGCGCATAGTATCCCTTTTAACCGGGCACAATACAAATGCATTAAGATGTGTTTTGTTGATATGGTTTGTTTTTCGGTGTTTCTTTAATTTTTCTGAAAATAGTTTTTTAAAATAATTCATTTCAAAGAAAGAGGGATACTATGGTCAATGGATATGATCAGGACGTCTTTGGCGAAAAGACAAAATTTGTAAAGAAGAAAGGTGTATACAGGCTGAAAAAAACCTCTGAATTCAACGGCGTTATCAACAAAAACAGTCATTTGAGCGAAATGGGCAAGGAATATCCTTCAGGCGAAGACGTTAAAAACAAAAAGGATAAGGAAAAACTGTCATTCCAGGAATGGGCTGAAAAATATCGTCAATAGGTTACGCTTTTTCAGGTCCGGTGCTTTTCATGCCCGCTGTTTTGTGATAGGATAACTACAGAAAATTTTCTGAAGGGAATTATGATGCAGGACCTGAAACTTTACGAAAATTTTGTAAAGGCGTGCCAAAACTGTACGAAGTGTGACCTTGCCAAAACAAGGACCAATGTTGTCATTGGCAGAGGGAATAATATAAACGCGCCTGTAATGCTTGTGGGGGAAGGTCCCGGTGAACAGGAAGATCTTACGGGACTGCCGTTTGTCGGCCGGGCTGGAAAGCTCCTTGATCATTTGCTTAACGCTCTGATGTTCAGCCCGGAAGATTATTATATCTGCAATATTGTCAAATGCCGGCCGCCGAATAACAGAGAGCCTACAAGGGAAGAGGCTGAGGCATGTCTTCCTTATCTCAGATTCCAGGTAAGATACATAAAACCTAAAATTATAGTCTGTCTTGGCGGTACGGCGTTAAGGTACATTGTCGGGGGTGACGCGCGCATCACCAAGGTTCGTGGCAACTGGGTCGACAGACCGGGATTTTTCAGAATAATGCCTACTTATCACCCGGCAGCGGTTCTGAGGGATCCGTCCAAAAAAGAGGAATTGTACCAGGATATGAAAAAGGTTAAGGAATACCTTGATTCCATTTCGTCGTAAAACATATCTCATATGTTTGAAGCCTTATTTAGCAAATATGGGCAATATGCAGGGCATGGCATGTAATGAACCGAATGAACGCGGCTGAAAAACGGACGGCATTCTGCCAGGAATGCCGTCCGTTGATTTTTTAACGGTAATCTCTGAGAAGATGTGACATAAGCGGGTAAAGGGTTTCGGCCATACGCATGAACCCAAGGGCGTTAGGGTGGCAGCCGTCAATCGTGCATTCACTTCTGCCCACAGGCCCGAAGAACTGCATGCCGTCTACGAAATATACATTATTATCGCCGGATTTCTTTGCATTAATGTATGTCTGATAAATTATGTTTCTTCGTTCAATGCTGTCCTTAGGATCCCTGTCAAAATCCGGACGGGACATCATTACTATCGGGATATCCGGGTGAGCCTCTCTTATAACCTTGAAAAAGGGTTCATGGGTATTGGCAAGATGCTCGGGAGTCGGCGCATTGTGATCATAGTCATATACAAAGACCGAAATATTTTTATGTTTTGCGATATATTCGGCAAATACAAGTTCGCCCTTCGCACCGCCTGAAAATCCGTAGTTAAAGTAATCGGCGTCCAGCCATCTTGACAGTATGCTGGTGTAAGCCGTTCCCGGTCTGGGTGCACATCCTCCTTCGGTAATCGATGAACCATAGTATATTATTGGGCTATTTACCCTGTATTCAGCGGCCTGGTAAATATTTGCGCCGTCATCAATGCCTATTTCCATCGATGCTATCTGCTCGTTTCGGGGGAGATTTATTGTTACCGTTTCAGGCTTTGAGGATTTGACCAGTTTGGTTTCAACTGTTTTGTCCGTTTCATTGTAATTTGTCGGCGCGACATATCCGGCAAAACGGGATTGAATTCCAGTACCAAAGTATACGTCGGCTCCCGCCGAGCCGGGCAACGGAATAGCCCTGTCCACGTTAAGGGTTTTCAGCTCCATACGTATAGTAATGGTGGCTGAATCGGTGACAAATCTTACTCTCCCGCCGATACAGCGTTTACCCACTATATTGTACTGGGGCATTTTCTCCATGATGTCGGGCGTGAGACGCCAGAAGTTCCCGTTGTCGGGATCAATTACATTAAGTCCGTAAATTTTTATTGGAGGGTCGGTGATTTTATAAATTTTCATATTATCCTTCCTTTATACATGAAAAATTCTGTCTGCTTCATTCAGAAACTTTTTACCACAGAAAAGCTGAAAAAGCAAGCATAGCAAACCGGCTTCACAATAAATTTTTCGGGGTTTAACATTCCGGTACAGGGTTAAATTGCATGAAGTATAGTCATATAATTTAATATCCGGGGGAAAGGAGTATTGCTATGATTTATCTGGATAACGCCGCAACTTCATGGCCTAAGCCTCCGCAGGTAATACAGGCAATGACGGATATTTTGAAAAGAGGATGTGCAAATCCCGGCAGAAGCGCCCATGCCATGGCGCGCCAGACAGAGGACGCGGTGCTGAACGTAAGGGAAGCCGTTGCAAAATTTTTTAATATAAAAGACCCGTTGAGGATAGCTTTCATGCCAAACACAACCTACGCACTCAACGCGGCAATTTACGGAGTAATCACCGAAGGTTCTGTTGTTGCAACAACGGCAATGGAACACAATTCGGTGCTTCGGCCGCTGAAAACACTGGAAAGCAGGGGCATAATCGGTCTGGAAACGGTAGAACCTGACAGGTACGGCAGAATTTCGGTTCAGAGCATTAAAAAAGTTTTAAGAAAAGGAATAGACCTTTTTTGCATGACAGTTTCCTCAAATGTTACAGGTGCAATAATGCCGGTCACCGAAGCCGGGAGGATTTGCAGGGAACTGGGCATAACCTTTTTGGTGGATGCCGCACAGGGAGCGGGAGTAATCCCGATAGACGTTGAAAGGATGAATATTGATATGCTGGCTTTTCCGGGACATAAAGGACTTTTGGGACCCCAGGGAACGGCAGGGTTATATGTAAGAGAGGGGATAAAAATAAAACCGTTCATTCAGGGGGGCACGGGGAGCTTTTCAGATCGCCTTTTTCAGCCCGAGGTTTTTCCCGACATTCTTGAAAGCGGAACACTGAATGTACCGGGTATTGTAGGCCTTGGCAAAGGAATTTCGTTTATCAGTGAAACCGGAATCGAGCATATACGGCTGAAAAAAAAGAAACTGCTGACAATGCTTTTTGAAGCCCTGTCAAAGGAAGAAAACATCACCGTTTTTTCGCCCGGGCCGGAGCAAAATTCCGGAATTTTTGCATTTCTGGTACATCATATGGATTCGTCCGAGGTCAGCTATATACTTGACAGAAAATTCGGAATTTGCACAAGAAGCGGATTCCACTGCGCGCCGTTGGCACACCGTGCTCTTGGCACATCAGACTCGGGACTTGTCAGGATCAGTCCGGGATACTTTAACAACGAGACCGAAATAGAACTTACAATAGAAGCAATACGGAGTATAGCGCGGAGAAAGCTTTAAATGTCAATTACCGTCACCTCAGGAACCGAGAAAAAGCGGAAAGGTATTAATACCGTTCCCAGCCCTCTGCTTATGTATATTAAGTTGTCCCGTACTTTTGCAAATCCCTTTATGTATCCCATTCTGCTCAGTTTGTCCCTGCGCAGCAGCAGGTACTCGATTTTAAACGGCATCCATATCTGGCCGCCGTGAAAATGGCCCAGTAAAAGCAGGTCGACGCTTTTTTCGGGAATATTGAGGGAAACGTCGGGGTTATGGGAGAAGGCTATTACAATGTTGCTGTTACCTTTAACGCGGTTGAATATATCATTGCTGACGGGCTTGCCTGTTTTCACGTCGTCAATCCCGACAAGGGCAACCTTTTTGTCTTTCCCGGAATTTTTCCCGCAAAAAAAGACCACGTCATTTACAAGCAACTGAATATTCAGTTGCTTCATTGTCATGTCAAAGTTGTCCTTGAATGACGGATTTTGCCTGAAACACCTGTGTTCATGGTTTCCGTATACGGCAAAGACAGGAACGCCGATGTCAAGATTTTTGTACCATTTTGTGAATTTATTCAGATTTTCGGGTTTTTCAATCAAGTCGCCGCTTATCAGTATAAAATCTGGATTTGCTTTGCGTATGGTTTTTCTTAGCCGGGAAGATGAAACAAGCAGAAGGTTTATATGTATGTCTGTAAGGTGCAAAAGCCTTAGCCCCGTTCCGAAATTCAGGTTATAGTATCTCGTTTTGTATACTGAAGCCTGAACAAGCATGTAAATAATTACCGTCAATAAGAACAAAGGTGTCATTATATACCATTTAAGCATTCAGCACTTTCCTTTCAGGGGATTTTTTCTGCTCCGGGAGTTACGTTGTTTATTTTAACAGATAAATGATAATATATGAATAGCGTTTGTTTTATATCCTTTAATGACGGGAGGCATGAAAATGAAAAGATTTATTGTCATTGTACTTGACAGTGCCGGGATAGGCGAGCAGCCCGACAGCATAAATTACGGGGATGAAGGCAGCAATACCATCGGACATATATCACAGCTCGTAAAGGATTTTTCCCTTCCGAATATGGAAAAACTGGGGCTTGCGTTTATAGACGGATTCGGCGAAACATACCGTACGACAACGGATTTAAATAAAATTGAGCTTTCGGGCGCATACGGAAAAATGACCGAAAGATCTGCCGGAAAGGATACCACGACCGGGCACTGGGAAATAGCTGGTATTGTATTGGACAAACCTTTTCCCGTTTTCCCGGACGGTTTTCCTGAAGATTTAATGAGGGAATTTGAAAGGAGAATAGGCCGAAAAACCCTTGGAAACAAACCCGCGTCCGGAACAGTTATAATACAGGAATTGGGCGATGAACATGTAAGAACCGGCTATCCTATCGTATATACATCGGCTGACAGCGTGTTCCAGATTGCGGCCCATGAAGGCGTGATACCCGTTGAAGAATTATACGAAATATGCCGGATCGCCAGGGAGCTGCTGACCGGCGAGTATGGCGTCGGCAGGGTAATTGCGCGGCCTTTTACGGGGGAATCGGGAAATTACACACGGACCGAGAGGAGAAAGGACTTTTCCATTGAGCCGCCTGACAAAACAATATTGAATTACCTTGCCGAAAACGGTTATGAGGTCCGCGCGGTCGGCAAAATTGAAGACATTTTTGCCGGATCGGGAATTACAAAATCGGTTCATACGGGTTCAAACAGCGAAGGGATAGAAAGAACGATTGAATGGATTAAGGATGACTTTGAAGGAATGCTGTTTACGAACCTGGTTGATTTTGATATGCTTTACGGCCACCGAAACAATGTGGAAGGGTATGCAAAGGCTTTAATGGATTTTGACCGGAGACTGCCCGAAATAATCGGGAATCTCAGGGATGGGGATGTATTGGTTATTACCGCCGACCACGGATGTGATCCGTCCACGGCAAGTACCGATCATTCCAGGGAATATGTTCCGCTGCTTATTACCGGAAAGCATGTCAAAAAGGGAGTAAATCTTCATACCAGAAGCAGCTTTTGTGATGTCGCAAAGACAATAGCCGAGTATTTCGGGGTGGAAAACCGGCTTGGCGGCAAAAGTTTTCTTGAGCTTATACTTGACGTTTGAAAGGACCTTCTGTTTTAAAGCGGCATGAACAAATATTTGAAAAGGGATATTTCTGTGTAACAATGCCGATATACCGGAAGGAGTATGGATATGTTTGCACTGGATTTGATTATAAAAAAACGGAATGGTCAGAAACTTACAAAAGGCGAGATTGAATACTTCGTAAACGGGTACACGAAAGGCGAAATACCCGATTACCAGGCTTCTGCTTTTCTGATGGCGGTATACTTTAACGGAATGGATACCGATGAAACGCTGTGGCTGACCGAAGCCATGCTGAATTCCGGCGACAGAGTGGATCTTTCGGCAATACCCGGCGTGAAGGTGGATAAACACAGCACAGGCGGTGTCGGGGACAAAACCACCCTTGTGGTGGCGCCGATTGTCGCGTCGTACGGAGTCCCTGTGGCCAAAATGTCGGGAAGAGGGCTGGGGCATACCGGCGGAACGGTTGACAAACTGGAATCCATACCGGGTTTCCGCACGAACCTTTCACGGGAAGAATTTATCAGGAACGTAAGGGAAATAGGCATTGCAGTTGCAGGCCAGACCGAGAACCTGGTGCCTGCAGATAAAAAGCTTTACGCGCTCAGGGATGTAACCGGCACTGTGGAAAACATATCGCTGATTGCTGCAAGCATAATGAGCAAAAAGCTGGCATTGGGATCGGATGCAATTGTTCTTGACGTTAAAACCGGAAGCGGGGCGTTTATGAAAACCGTTGCCGAGGCCGAGAGACTTGCAAGGCTAATGGTGGATATAGGCAACGGCGCGGGCAGAAGAACGGTGGCACTTATAACCGATATGGACAGGCCTCTCGGAAACAATATAGGAAATGCGCTTGAAGTGAAAGAAGCGGTTGAAACCCTGAACGGAAAAGGCCCTGAAGACCTGAAGGAAGTTTGTATCGAACTTGCGGCAAATATGCTTTTTGTTGCGGGAAAAGGGGAGATTGAATTGTGCAGGAACCTTGCCGCCGAAGCTATAGAAAAGCGTACCGCGCTTAATAAGCTGATTGAGATGGTGATAAGGCAGGGCGGAGATCCAAAGGTTATAGAAGATACGTCGAAACTGCCCAGAGCGGAGTTCAGGGCCGAATGGAAAGCCGAAAAATCGGGGTTTGTGGAAAAAATGAACGCTGAAAGGCTTGGAATTGCATCAGTGTTACTGGGCGCAGGAAGAAAAACCAAGGAAGAAGCCATTGATCCAGCAGCAGGTATTGAACTTGTGAAAAAAACTCGTGACAAAGTTGAAAAGGGTGAAACAATCGCTTTTCTTTATGCTTCGGATGAAAACAGGATACATGAGGCACTTCAGGTCTTGAAAAGTTCGATTGTCATCGGTCCGGAACCCGTGCCGGAAAAGCCCATGATTTTGGGAAGGATTCAGTAGCCATGACGCAGACAAAATAAAAAATAAGCCCGAATAAACCTATATCGGCCATGCATACATTTATTATGGGACTAAATTGCGGGAGTTTTTCGTAAATGATAAAAAAGGCGGTCGTGTGGGTTTTGCTTTTCGCTCTGTTGCTTGTTCCGGCGAATCCGGGCGTTTTCGCAGTTGAAGAGGAAACAGGGCTTCAAAATGAGAACAGGCCGTTGACAGGAAATGAAAATGCGCCGTTGCTTGAAAACATTCCCTTTGAAATCAAGGCAAAATCGGCATTGCTTATGTGTGCAAATACAGGGGAAATTATTTTTGAAATGAACAGTGATGAGCGGCGTCCCATTGCTTCAATTACGAAAATCATGACAATGCTGCTGGTAATGGAAGCCATTGCACAGAATAAGATCAGCCTTAACGATGTGGTAGTGGTTTCGGAACACGCCGCAGGCATGGGAGGCTCGCAGGTATACCTTGCCCCTGGTGAAGAGTTTACCGTTCATGATCTGCTGAAAGCCGTTGCGGTACATTCGGCAAATGACGCGTCGGTTGCTCTGGCGGAGCACGTGGCAGGCAGCGAAGGGGTTTTCGTATCAATGATGAATGAAAAGGCAAAAGAGCTGGGTATGATAAACACCAATTTCCTTGACTGCTCCGGGTTAACCGATGAGGGACATTACAGCACAGCCAGGGATATAGCAATTATGTCGAGGGAGCTTATAACAAAATACCCGCAGATAATTGAATACACCACAATAAAACATGATACTTTCAGAAACGGTACCTTTGACCTGGACAATACAAACCACCTCATAGGAAAATACAGGGGAATAACAGGCCTTAAAACCGGCTTTACAGACGCGGCCGGATACTGCCTTGCAGCGACGGCTTCCCGAGACGGGCTGGATTTGATATCGGTAATACTTGGCGCCGAAAGTATGAGCCTGCGCTTTTCAGAGACGACAAAAATCCTTGATTACGGCTTTTCTAACTATGAAATACTGAAAATAGAGAGAAAGGATGCAATAGCCGGAAATGTGAACGTTAAAAAGGGATTAACGCTGACTGTGCCGGTAGCATATGAGGATAACAAATCGGTTTTGCTGAAACGCGGGCAGCGGGACAAGGTAAAAGAGGAAATCAGGCTTCCCGAATATATTAATGCGCCCGTGTCGATCGGTGACAGGGCCGGCGAAATGGTGTTACTGCTTGAGAACAAGGAAATACTGAATATACCGCTGGTTGCAACCGAGGAAGTGGAAAAGGCTACGTGGATAAAACTGTTTTTAAGGCTTATGGTACATTGGTTTTCACTGGCAAGAAGATAATATATTCCGGGGATACATAATGGGCGGAGTTCCGCCTTTTTTTTTATTTGTTTTACAATGTTTGACACAAAGTGAATGGTATTATATGATAATAAATATAGATTTTTTACAGACGGAGGATTTATGAATTCGCTAAGGGCGTTACGGAAAGCGAGATTTACCGATATACTGGATTATGGAATTTTTCTTTTTAAAAAACATTTTAAAGATATTTTTATAATAAACCTGATGTTCAATATTCCTGCAATGCTATTACTGAACCTGTTCAATCCGGTATTTACCGAGAAGTACTGGAAGCTTATGGAACCCACGGAACTTGTGAAAACAAGCCCGGCGGCGATAGTTTCATCAGTGGTTACTTTGTATGCAATGCTGTTTGGTGCAGTGATTCTGCAAGGATTGTATGCCATTACGTTAAAAAATGTAATGGAAGGTGCCGTTGTAAGGATTATTTACGCCGATACCGTTCTGAACAGAAAAGTGACGGTCAAGCAGGCCATAAAGGAGTGTTTCGGCCAGTTTGGCGTTTTACTCCTCGGGAGGGTGCTGTATCTGCTGATCCAGTGCGCCGTATTTTTGGTTTTATACATTGTTCTGTTTGCCGGGATGTTTGCATTGTCTTTCAGTATCACAGGACTTTTAGTCACGGCATTTATATACCATAAAATTGCGGTTGCCCCTCTGATCCTGGGGATTTTGGCGGTGCTTGGAATTATAATTTTGATTTCACTGGTAGTGGGATTTTTTATCGGAAAATACTGGATGTTTATGCCCGCAATATGCATAGAGGGGAAAAAGGCGGCAGCAAGTATCGGCAGATGTAATGTGCTTGGTAAAAATAATTTTTTCCTGATCGCTCTTACTTTTGTTTTCGGTAATTTACTTGTTTCGCTGTTCCCAATGGTTGTAGGAGTGGTTTTCGGTTTAATCGCTTTGAATTCAGGAAGATTTGACATGGAACTGTATAGGATAAGTATCGTGATAGCGCAGATTTTTGCCGAGATACTGCGCCCGGTGCTTATATGCATATTTACAGCTATGTACATTACCCTCAGGGTTAAACGCGAGGGGCTTGATTTGGAAATGACTCTTTGGGAAATAGAACGTGAAGAAGCCGGGAAATTGACGCCTTCGATACAGGGGGAATACAATGAGGTCTGACAAAATAAGCGAGCGGGAGATCAGGCGCATACTGGATGACATACTGAAAAGGCGCGAATTTAATCAGAACGGGAATTCGAATTCGGTGTTTAAGCTGGTAAGTGATATATGGGAATCCATACAGGAATGGGTAAGGGAGTTTTTTGACTATTCGCAGCCGAACCGGGAAATCCGAGTTTATTCGGGGCTGAACAGCTCTTCGTTTCAGACGGTGGCGAAGGTCTTGCTGGTATTGACCGCGTCCGTTCTGCTTTTTTTACTGGTAAGACTGATAACAAAAAGGCTGTATATGTCAAAAAAAATTAAATTTGCTGAATTTCCGCGCGTCTCTGAGTATCTCAGCCGGCCTGAAGACGCATTAAATAAATATAGCGAATGCATGACCGCAAAAGAGTATTCAAAAGCCCTGAGGTTTCTTTTTATAGCCCTGCTTCTGGAACTTGACAGAAGAAAAATTATTAAGATTGCAAAGTGGAAAACAAACCGTATGTATCTGAGGGAAATCAGGCTGAAGGACGAGACATTGGCTGTATCTGTGCAGGAGTTCGTAAATCTGTTCGACGAATGCTGCTACGGCAACAGAAATATAGACGAGGCCAGCGTTAGCAGATGGTTTGAATTTTATGCTTTGCAGAAGGAGAAACCGGTATGAATGTCCGGCTGAAAAACTGTCTTTTATTCGTGCTCGCAATATTTATGTCGGTATTCGCCGTAACAGTTTTATATTCAGCAACTGTGTATAAAACGGATTATGCTGATTACACCACGTACGGAACCGGAGACTTGGGGCTTAAGGCTTTATACCTTCTTGCTGGTAAATGCGGTTTTCGGGTTTCACGGTATCATTACCCGGTGAAATTTTTAAGGGATAATCCCGTGATGGTTGCATATTGTCCCGCAGGTTCGGTGTTTAATGACAATGAAGAAAAGAACGGCCTTAGAAACTGGCTTAATAACGGCAATACGCTTGTTGTAATTCTGGATCACCGGAATATTGATAATTTGTGGATTTTTGACTATATTTCAGAGAATAGACGATGGTATGAAACGGAAAATGCAGGAAATGTCACAATTACATGGTATGGGCTTGAAAATGGGGTTATTTGCGTTTTGGACAGTGCTGACAGATTTCTGAACAAAAACATCTCAGACAACACCGGCGCGGCGGTTGCTTTTATTAATGTGCTCGCAAGAATTAATAATCCAAAGGTGGTATTTAACGAGTATTACCGGTTCATGCAGAAACCTGCGCCCGGTTTATGGGATTTGATTGGACATACCGGTCAGCTTATAGTCATCCAGCTTGTAACGGTCGTTCTTCTTGTTGTGATAAGGGGCTGGAAAACATTTGGCAGGGTGCGCGGCGACAGGGAAATGACAAAAAGAGCCGAAAATGAAATAGTCATGGCACTTGCAGGTCTCTATCAGAAGGAAAAGGCCTATTCGCTGGTATTGTCAAATTATTACGGCCGCTTTGTCCGGAGATACGGCGGATATTTGAGAACGGCGGGCTATGTAAGGGACAAAGCCTTGCCCCTTCTGAACGAATGCGAATATTATTTGAGGACGGGGGATTTAAGCAAAAAGAAACTGAAAGAGATTGTCCTTGGGCTCCAAAAACTTGAACTTGAAATTAGTAACCGAAATCAAAGGCAAAGAAAGGAATGATACCTAATGGACGGTAAACCATTGGTTAAAGAGAAATATGACGGGCTGATGAATGAACTAAGGAAAGTCATAGTGGGCCAGGATGAATTTCTGGAACAACTGGCAGTAGCGCTGTTTACGGGTGGACATGTGCTGATTGAAGGCGTGCCGGGAATTGGGAAAACCTTGGCGGCAAGGGCTTTGGCCAGGACGCTTAAGTCGGACTTTTCAAGGATTCAGTTTACACCCGATCTTTTGCCTTCGGATGTTACGGGAACAAAAGTGTTTGATGTCAAAAACAGTGCTTTTTATGTGAAAAAAGGCCCTGTTTTTACGAATATATTGCTTGCCGATGAAATAAACCGCGCCACTCCGAAAACCCAGTCGGCACTTTTGGAATGCATGGAAGAAGGAAACGTAACGATTGACGGGGAAACCTACGAACTTCCGAAACCCTTTATGGTTCTTGCCACGATGAACCCGCTGGAGTTTGAAGGAACTTACCCGTTACCCGAGGCACAGTTGGACAGGTTTTTAATGAAACTGAAAGTCAGGCATCTTCCGCCAGAGCAGGAGGAAGTGCTTCTAAAAAAGGTAAATGAGAGCGGGGGCACGATTAGCGCTGACGCTGTTTCGGCCGTTATTGATCCGGATGAATGGGCGCAAATTGTGCAGGAAATAAACAGGGTTTTTGTAAACGAAAACATAATACGCTATATTACTTCGTTAATTTACGTTACCAGGACTTCGCATGCGGTGCTTCTCGGAGCAAGTTCCCGGGCGTCGATAGCGTTGCTTAAATGTGCAAAGACCGTCGCGGCGATTTCGGGGCGGGATTTTGTAATACCTGAAGATGTTACTGAAATGGTAAAGCCTGTGCTGAGGCACAGGATTATAGTTAAGCCTGAGACGGTGCTTGGTAATCTGACCGTTGACGACATTCTGGACGAAATATTAAGGACGGTGGAAGTGCCCAGATAACGACGGTTGGGCGGATGTTTGTATGTTTTTCAGCAAACGGTTTGTTTTACTGGTTTTATTTGGCTTTATACCTGCCGCTTTTTCGCTGATACCTGGCGTTGGAGCATATGCGGCGCTTGCTTACAACTTGGTGCTGGCTGCGCTGCTTATTGTGGATTTTTGCATATCTCCGAAACCCGCGAACCTTGTTTTCAGAAGGGAAACCGGGAGAATTTTGTCCCTTTCCGACTGGAACAGAATTGATCTGTACATAGAAAATCCTTTTAATCACAGGTTCACAATTGAACTCAGGGACAGTGTGCCGGAAAGTTTCGGCGTGGACAGTGAGATACTGAAATTTACGGTAAATCCCGGTGAGATCAGGAATGTATATTACAATGTCAGGCCGGTGAAACGGGGAGAGTTTGAGTTTCCGGATTTGTATGTGAGGTTAACCGGTGTTCTGGGACTGTGCGTCGTTTCAGGAGTGATTAAAATCAGCGACAGGGTAAAGGTGTATCCAAACCTTGGTGATTACAGAAACAGAAATCTTTCAATCACCCGAAAAAACATGGTGTCTGCGGGGATTAAGAAGCTACGGAGCATGGGGGCGGGCACGGAGTTTGAAAGTGTCCGTGAATATGTTCCGGGCGATGATTTTAGATATATTAACTGGAATGTAACGGCAAGAACGGGACAGCTTTACACAAACTATTATGAGCCTGAAAAAAATCAGTATGTATATCTGATGATGGATACAAGCAGGGTTATGGACGAGGAAATAAATGAAATAACCAAGCTGGATTACGCGGTTAATGCTGCGTTCACGGTTGCCGAAACGGTAATAGGCTGCGGTGACAATATAGGGCTTCTGGCTTTTGACAGCGAAATAAGCAGGTTTGTGCCGGCGGCAAAGGGAACAGCGCATTTTCAAAGACTGGCGGAAAGCCTCTACAATATTCAGGCAACCGACACTTATGCCGACTATCATAAGGCTTTTTCATTTTTGCAAAGAGAGCAGAGCAGGCAAAGCCTGGTACTTTTATTCACCGATCCATTTAATTTCGAGCATGCAATGGACATCGTCAGTGCGTGGAAAACCTGTGCGTCCGCCCACAGGGTCATGGTCATATGCATAAAGAATCCTCATCTTTATGATGAGGCGGAGAAGATAATAAGAGTAAACGAAGACATTTTCACAAAAAGCGCGGCGCTTAAGCTGGTGGATGACAGGCTGCGAACATTTTCCGTTCTTGAAAGGTCGGGCGTTTATGTGCTTGAATCGGCCCCCGACAGGTTCACAATAGATGCAGTCAATGGTTATATATCCATGAAGACGGGGTTTTATTCCAAACCGTTCCAGCAATAGGTACACAGGTTTTCATGGGGAAGACCGATTGCATCGAGCATATCGGGAAGAGTCTGATATTTCAGTGTGGTAAAGTTAAGCTGTTTTCCGATGTATTCCACCATGCGGCAGTATCTTTCGGTCCTGTGGTCGCAGTACTCGTCCAGATGGGCGTTACTGTCCCCTTCAAGGAACTGGATCGCTCGCCTTGTAATCAGTTCCATTTCAGATTTTGACCTTGAAAAATTGTGGTATTTGCAGTTAAACAGCAACGGCGGGCAAGCCGAGCGAATATGAACTTCTTTTGCGTTATGGCTGTACAGGAACTGGACGGTTTCCTTCATTTGTGTGCCGCGGACTATAGAATCGTCGCAGAATAAAATTTTTTTACCGTTTATCAGATCCACAATTGGCATAAGTTTCATTTTGGCGATAAGGTTTCTCATTTCCTGGGTTTGAGGTATAAAACTTCTTGACCATGTAGGGGTGTATTTGATAAACGGCCTTACATAGGGTATTTTTGCTTCGTTCGAATAGCCTATTGCATGAGCTACGCCTGAATCAGGGATTCCGGCTACATAGTCAACATCCACTTTGTCATTTCTTGCCATGATCGCACCGTTCCTGTTCCGCATTATTTCCACATTAACGCCTTCATAAGTTGAAGAGGGATAACCGAAATAAACCCACAGGAAAGAGCAAATTTTCATTTTATTCCCGGGCGGATTAAGCTGTTCAATGCCGTCGGGAGTTATAAGCACTATTTCGCCGGGACCGAGCTCATAATGCATGCTGTAACCGAGATTGGCAAAAGCACAGGACTCAAACGAAACGCAATAAGCCCCTTCCTTTTTCCCGATAACAAGCGGGGTTCTCCCCAGACGATCCCGCGCGGCGTATATGCCGTTGTTGGTTAATACCAGCAACGAACATGAACCGTCAATCGTTTCCTGAACACGCAATATACCGTCTTTAATCGTGCTTTCCCGGTCAATTAATGCTGAAACCACTTCGGTCGGATTTATTTCGCCACGCGTCATTTCAAGGAAATGCATCAGATTGGATTTCAAACAGTGGTCAACAAGTTCATCCAGATTATTTATACGTCCGACGGTAGTAATTGCATAATGCCCCAGATGGGAGCGGACAAGCAACGGCTGGGGTTCGTTGTCACTGATGCAGCCTATACCCATATTCCCGCTCATTGAGGACAAATCCACTTCAAATTTCGAGCGGAACTGGACGTTTTCAATATTATGTATTGACCTGGAAAAGGAACGGCCCGACCATACCGCCATCCCACCCCGGCTTGTTCCGAGGTGGGAGTGGTAATCGGTACCGAAATAAAGGTCCATTACACAGTCATTCTTTGAAACAACTCCAAATATTCCTCCCAAGGACAGCACACTCCTTAAACTTGCTATTTGTCAATGTCCGCATGGTAGCCCTGAAGAGACTTTACCTTGTCGTCTTTCTCATGATTTGCCCTGTATGCTGCAATACCTTTAGCACTTGCAAGGGCCGCGGTCATTGTGGTAATATACGGGATTTTATACCTTATTGCGCTTTTCCTTATGTATGAATCATCATGCTGGCTCTGTTTTCCAGCAGGGGTATTCACTATGAGCTGTATTTCCCCGTTGAGGATTAAATCCACAATATTAGGCCTTCCTTCATACATTTTTTTTACTTTCCGGCACTTTATCCCGTTATTCGTAAGATAATTATACGTTCCCTCGGTGGCGATTATTTCAAAATCAAGTTCTGCAAATTTTTGCGCAATCTCAAGAAGGTATGGTTTATCCCTGTCCGCAATGCTCATCAAAACGGCGCCTTTCGTCGGAAGAGGAACCTTGGTTGCCTCCTGGGCTTTGAAATATGCCAGGCCGAACGAGTTGGCAATTCCCAGCACCTCTCCGGTGGAACGCATCTCAGGACCCAGCAGCGGATCAACTTCAGGGAACATGTTAAACGGGAATACCGCTTCCTTAACTCCGAAGTGGGTTATCTTTCTGTGTTTCAATTCGGGTACCGGAGATTTCATGCCCCTTTCTGCGGCAATAATGATTTCGGTGGCAAGCCGCGCCATTTGTATATTGCAAACCTTTGACACCAGTGGTACCGTCCTGGACGCGCGGGGATTTGCCTCAAGCACATAAACCCTGTCGTTGCAGACGGCATACTGAATATTCATTAACCCGACAACCTTTAATTCGTTTGCAATCTTGGCCGTGTATTCGGATATTGTCCGTATATGCTCGGGTTTAAGGCTGATTGGCGGTATTACGCACGCCGAATCCCCTGAATGAATTCCGGCAAGTTCTATATGCTCCATCACCGCAGGTACAAAGGTATTGCTGCCGTCCGACAGAGCATCGGCTTCGGCTTCAATGGCGTTTTCAAGGAATTTGTCTATAAGCAGCGGACGATCGGGGGTAACGCCTTTGGCTTCGGAAACGTATCTTTCAAGCATTTCCTGATCATATATCACTTCCATGCCGCGTCCGCCCAGCACATAAGACGGTCTTACCATTAACGGATAACCGATTCTTTCGGCAATTTCCAGGGCTTCGTTAAGATTGCTTGCCATTCCCGACTCCGGCATCGGAATGTTCAGCTTATCCATCATATGCCTAAACAGATCTCTGTCTTCAGCTGTATCAACCGTTTCAGGGGTTGTGCCCAGGATCCTTACACCGGCTTTTGCAAGTTCCCCGGCAATATTCAGCGGAGTCTGCCCTCCAAACTGGATTATTATTCCGGCCGGCTTTTCATGTTCATAAATGCTTAATACGTCTTCTACCGTAAGAGGTTCAAAATACAGGCGGTCGGATGTGTCGTAGTCGGTTGAGACAGTTTCGGGGTTACAGTTGACAATAATCGTCTCATACCCCAGATCGCGGAGTGCGAAAGCGGCATGGACGCAGCAATAATCAAATTCTATTCCCTGGCCTATGCGGTTTGGACCTCCGCCCAGGACCATAACCTTCGGTTTTGCGTTTGAAGTGCATGTTTCTTTCTTTTTTGAGCCGTTATATGTGGAATAATAATAACAGGCATTTTCAACGCCGCTTACAGGAACTGTATCCCACTCCTGCACAACGCCAAGCCCAATTCTTTGTTTCCGTATTTCTTCTTCGCTTGTGTCCAAAAGCATTGCAATGTATTTGTCGGCAAAACCGTCTTTTTTTGCTTTTATAAGCAATTCATCAGGAAGCCTGGATCCTTTATATTTCAATATTTCTTCTTCCAGCTCAACCAGTTCCTTCATCTGCTGGATGAACCATTTTTTGATATGGGTGATTCTGCTGAGCTGATCAACATCCGCACCTTTGCGCAGCGCTTCATATATTATAAACTGGCGTTCGCTTGAAGGTTCAATCAAAAGATCCAGTAATTCCTTTAACCCCAGTGAATTGTAGTTTTTTGCGAAACCAAAGCCATAGCGTCCGATTTCCAGAGAACGCACGGCTTTCTGAAGGGCTTCCTTGTAATTTTTGCCTATACTCATTACTTCGCCCACGGCTTTCATCTGCGTTCCAAGCTGGTCCTTTGCGTCCTTGAATTTTTCAAAAGCCCAGCGCGGGTATTTAACCACCACATAGTCAGCCGACGGCGTATATTTGTCAAGGGTACCGCCTTTGTAATACGGAATTTCGTCAAGAGTTATTCCTACAGACAGCATTGCTGAAATAAAGGCAATCGGAAAGCCGGTGGCTTTTGATGCAAGAGCTGATGAACGGGATGTGCGAGGATTGATTTCAATAATAACGATCCTGTCTGTCACCGGGTCGTGGGCAAACTGGACATTTGTACCGCCGATTACTTCTATTGCTTCAACGACTCTGAAGGCATATTCCCGGAGCCGTTGCTGCAACTGGGGACTTATTGTAAGCATCGGCGCAACACAAATCGAATCACCCGTGTGTACTCCCATTGCATCAATATTTTCAATAAAACATACCGCCACCATCTGATTTTTGGAGTCGCGAACCACTTCAACCTCAAGTTCTTCCCAACCAAGCACCGATTCCTCAATCAGGATTTGTCCCACCATGCTTGCAGAAATACCACGGCTTGCGACCTGCCTCAGTTCCTCAATGTTATAAACAAGCCCGCCGCCTGTGCCACCAAGCGTATATGCAGGGCGTATAACAACAGGAAAACCAAGCTCAAGGGCGATTCTTTCTGCTTCCTCAACACTGTAGGCAGGCATACTGCGGGGAGTTTCAATACCCAGCTTCCGCATTGTTTCCTTGAATGCTATTCTGTCTTCGCCGCGTTCAATGGCATCAACCTTCACACCAATTACTTCGACGTTATACTTTTCGAGGATTCCTGCTTTTGACAGTTCTGAACAGAGATTTAACGCTGACTGACCGCCCAGATTCGGAAGAAGTGCGTCGGGACGTTCTTTTTCAATGATTTGGGTTAACCGTTCAACGTTCAGGGGTTCAATATACGTGGCATCTGCAATGCCGGGATCGGTCATAATTGTGGCCGGATTGGAGTTTACAAGTACAATTTCGTAACCAAGCTTTTTTAAAGCTTTGCAGGCCTGAGTGCCCGAATAGTCAAATTCGCACGCCTGGCCGATTACAATCGGCCCTGAACCAATAATGAGAATCTTTTTAATATCAGTTCTTTTTGGCATATTATTTAGCTCCTTAACCTATGAAATGTGAGGTTTAATGTTTTGCACAAGCTGTTTAAGCAGACAATAATAAGTCGGTAAAAATGGAAAATGCAATTTTAAGTTTTCAAAATTTCATTTCTAAAACTTTCTAAGTTTATATAATATTATATAATGCAAATTGCTTCAATACACTTTTTAAATAATTTTTGATTTTCCAATCCCATAGACTGTTATCCAAAGATAATAATTCGGTGGGTGGTATGGACCTGACTTTGCATGTCTGGCTTAAAATTCCACCGCCTGCGATTTGGAAAGTAGGGGCGGTGATTTGTACGGAGAAAGCGATCAATAATAAAAATTTTTTAGGGTTATACTGTGCTGACAATCTGTGGTATAATCCTCAATGTGATGTAAAATGGAGCGGCTGATAAGCCGTATTATTTTTTGTTTTAAGGAGATTTTCAAATGGTTAGGTTTTTTTATTTCTGTTTGATATTTTTTCTGATGATAACCCTTTTAAGCGGTTGTAAAACGGTTACGGTTTCGAGAACGATGGAGAATGAGGAAAACAATAAGGTATCTTCCCCTGAAACTTCAGGCTCCGCCTTACCCGAAACCGAATCAAATGCCGTTTCTGAAACTGATGCCAATAAGGCTGAGCCGACGGCATACCCGGAATTTACACCGTCACCTGCGGCCGGACTTTCTGTCACCGTGACCCGGGTTCCAACTCCGGTTTTTACGCCGACTCCGGCTCCCGAACCAGTCTCAGGGACAAGTCCTGCCCAGGATCAGGAGAAAGCCGCTTCTGAGCTGATGTACCCGGTAAAAAGTTTTAATGATGAAACCCGTATTTGCCTTACATTTGACGACGGGGGAAATCAGAAAGCCGTAAAAAAGGTCCTGGAAGTGTTAAAAAAGCACAATGTGAAAGGCACTTTTTTTATAATAGGTAAGTATCTGAAAACCCATGCTGATTTGTGGAAACAGGCCGTTGAGGAAGGCCATATAATATGCAACCATACACAGAACCACGTTTGGCTTACACGGCTCAGCAATGACGAGGCGAAAAAGGAAATAACCGAGTGGGAAGCGAATGCCGCAGAGGTACTGGGACAGGAATATATAGACAGGATGAAACGGGAGTTTCCGTTCATTCGTCTCCCGGGTGGCGCGGGAAATGACAGTGACAGGATATTAAAGCTTGTTTCCGAAATGGGGTATATTCCGGTGGGATGGAATCTGGAAAGCTATTATGCGGTACTCAGGCATCATGATTTAAAGACGGAATCTGTTGATTTATTAGCGGAGGAGGTTCTTGAACATATTTCGAAAAAAGTGACGGGAGGTTCGATAGTCCTTCTGCATTTTAATCCCTATGACACATCAAGGCTGGACGATATAATCAGCGCAATAAAGGAAAAGGGCCTGACGATGCACCTGCTTTCAGAGTGCCTTGATTTTTAGTTTCGATTATTAACGCCGGCATGATTGGTAGTGTTCGGGAAACAATATCAATCCCCGGAGATTTTCCGGAAAATGTCCATTAACCCGTCATATTGTTCCGACAATATTTCAATGAATTCCACCACTTTTCCATCTTTCAGCAGCGGCGGAAAAACTTCATACAGTCTGTCAATAAAAACTTCCTCCACCGGATACTTAACGGGGTCCCGGGTAATGGGGCAAATCCCGAAACTCCTTGGATCCAGCCTGAACTCCACTCTGCTGTATTCATTCAGGTACGGTATTAAAGGAAAGATTCTGCATGACAGCGGACGCTCGTTCCTTGGACATTCCCCGCCGCATACCAGCAACTTTATTACATACCCGTCAGAAAGGACTATATTGGTGTCTTTAACCGAACACCAGCCCTTGCCGGCATATAAATATTCTTCTCCGGGGAAAAGCAGCATTCCGTTGTTATCAGTGCCGGTACAGCATTTTGCGTTGCACAGCTGCCCGCAGTCAAAACTTAAAGGCGTAATGTTTTCCAGCTTTCCCCAGACTTTTTTATACAATTTTTTATACTTTAATTCAGAATTCATAATTCCCTTTCTGTTTTCGCCATGACTCAGCAATTTCAAGTATACAGGTTTATCAAAACCATTGCAAACATTATTTTTTCACGCAGTTGTAATAAGATCGAATAACCGATTCGAAAATTCTTCCGGGCAGTATCCGTTTTGCGGCGACCGAAAGTTTCTGATCAAATTTGCCTATTTTATACCTTAATTTCGGATTTTTACTGTCTATTATTCTGCCTATCACTTCGGCCAGTTTTTCGGGCTCACTTCCATGGGATTCATCGTATTCTATTTTTTCAGTAACCCTGAGAAACATATCCCTGTACGGCGAAGTTTCAAGTGCTGCACCTTTCGCATGAGGTCTGTATTTCTGTGAGCCAGATTTGTGATCGGTGGGTTCAACAATCACGACCTTAATTCCGAAATCCCGGGTTTCAAGGCTGAGTGCCTCAGAAAAACCTTCTATTGCGAATTTTGAAGCGCTGTACGCACATTGGAAAGGTATTGCCAGAAGACCCATTATGGAACTGAAGTTTATTACAAGGCCGTTTTTTCTTTCTCTCATATATGGCAGTACGGCCTTACACATTCTTACCGTTCCGATAAGGTTTGTGTTTATAACCTGTTCGAACTCACACATGGAAATATCCTCCACCGACCCCAAAACCAGCATGGCGGCGCAGTTTACAAGAACGTCTATTTTTCCTTCGGCGTCGATGACGCTCCGGACAAATTCGTTTACCGAGTTTTCGTCGGTGACGTCCAAATACATCTTTTTAAGATTTCCGCTGTCCGGGCTGGAATTTTTAAAGGATCTTGCGCCCGCATAGACGTTATGCCCCATATTTCCAAGATGGTTAGCAACCGCAAGACCCAGCCCCGAAGACGCTCCCGTGACAATTATAACTTTTCCGCTTTGCGGCATGAATAAGCCCCCTTGAACAAATTTTCCATTTCAGAACAATTCTAATACAAACCTTTCAAAAAATCAAAAATATATGGATATTTTAAAAAAGTGTGATACAATATTTTTGTATTTACCTTTGTTTCAGGTATTATGACTTAGTAATAAATGCGGCTTGTAACTTTTTTAACAGCCTGATTCATAAAGGACAAGGAGATGTTGGTATGGACCTGTTTCAAAAATGTTATGATTACACAGCGGCGAAAGAAGCTATGGAAGCTGGGATTTACCCGTATTTTCACTATCTTGAGACCGGCCAGGACACCGAAGTAATTATGGAAGGCCGCCATATAATTATGATTGGGTCAAATAATTACCAGGGACTTACATCAGACAGACGTGTAATAGAGGCCGCTAAGGAGGCTTTGCTTAAATACGGCACGGGATGCTCAGGATCGCGTTTTTTGAACGGAACCCTGAAATTACATATGGAACTGGAAGAAAGGCTGGCTAAATTCCTGAACAAAGAAGCCGCACTGACATTCAGTACCGGTTTTCAGAGTAATCTCGGCATAATTTCGGCGCTTGCGGGGAGAAATGACTATATCATATGTGACAAGGAAAACCACGCGAGCATTTACGATGCCTGCCGTTTGAGCTATGCGAAAATGGTAAGATACGAGCATAACGACATGGAGGATCTGGAGAGGAAATTAAGGGAAATTCCCGATAACAAGGGAAAGCTGATTGTAACAGACGGCGTATTCAGTATGAGAGGCGATATATGCAATCTTCCCGAAATAGTCAGACTTGCCGAAAAATACGGCGCACGGGTTATGGTGGATGACGCCCACGGCCTTGGCGTTATAGGTGAGCATGGCCGTGGAACGGCTGAGTACTACGGCCTTGAAGACAAAGTGGATATCATAATGGGTACTTTCAGTAAGTCTTTGGCGAGCCTTGGCGGATTTATGGCCGCAAGTGAGGAAGTGATCCATTATGTAAAGCATAATTCACGCCCCTTTATCTTCAGTGCGTCAATACCTCCCGCTAACGCCGCTGCAGCTTTGAAAGCCCTCGAAATTATAGAACAGGAGCCGTGGAGGATAAAGAATTTGCTGAGTATTGCAGATTATATGAGGCAGGGGCTAAAAAAAATGGGTATTCCGATACTTGACTCAGAAACCCCGATTATTCCGATAATGACCTATGAGACCGAAAGGACATTTTTGGCTACGAAAATGCTTTTTGAAGAGGGGGTTTACGTAAATCCTGTAATAGTTCCCGCTGTACCGCCCGGGCAGTGCCTACTCAGAACGAGTTATACTGCAACGCACACAAAAGAGCAGATGGACAGGGCTATGGAGGCGATAGGCAAAGTATTTTCAAAGCTTCCGCCGGTAAAACCGAAAGAAGGAAAAGCAAATTAAACGTTTTAAGCAAAAATAAAAGGACTGTATTAATCATTACAGTCCTTTTTGCTTATGTATAACCTAAGGTATAACCTCAATGTTTATTTCGTCCTTTAGCAGGTTGCAGAGCTGTTTGTAGAATTTGTTTTCCTGTTCATTATTCGACTGCCCGAGTACAATTAAGTCTATTCCGTTGTTTTTTGCAAAGTCTGCTATGGTTTTTGATATATTGTCCGATCTTAATACTGTCATATCTGCATTGTATTCCTTCGAGACCTTAAAAAGATATTCAAGGGCTTCGCTTTCACGGCTGTTGTCAAGAATATTCCATGAATTTTTTGCAACATGCAGGACACGAAGATTTCCGTTTTTTGCTTTAAGTTTGGATGCGGCTTTTATGAGTCTTTCGCAGGTTTTTTGTTTGGTGACGCACACTAATACATTCTGATATAAACTCAACTGGATCTACCTCTTTTTCATTCGTTTTTGAAAAGCCATACACTAAAATTATAACAGAAAAAGATTTAGAATTTCTTAACTTATTGTGAATTGTTTGTTACTAAATATTACAATGTTGTCTTTGCCCAATGCGCCGGACAACGGAAGTTTCGGTATTTCGGCGCTGTAAGAAGATCTGAAAAAACACCGATGCCAAAGCCGTGGTGACATCGGATTTCATTATATAAAACAAAACTGGTGTCGAAATGTTACATTTAAATAAATAAATTCCACATTACAACTGATGACCATAAATTTTCCCCAATCTGATCATTAAAATAATGAACACAAAATTATTAATAACCCAATATTTGCAATGAAAGGAATTCGGGAAAATTTTCATTTCGGAGTTCCCGTTACATCCAAGTTTTTGTTTGACAAAGAGTATTGCATATAGTAAAATAATGATACGATCGGTGTTTTTATCTTAAAATTGTATAGGCTTAATTCACATATAGTGAAGCGGGGGAACCAATTTTTTGGGGCGAATTCCTTTCTAAAAGGATAGGGTAACTCTTTCAGCCCGAGCCCGGCAGCTAACCTCGTAGGCCTTGAAAGAGGGGTATAGCACATAACCATGGATATACTCCATGGTTTTTTTATACACAACAGCTAAAATTCTTACTTTTATTACACAAATTGTAATTTATTATTTTGGTTTAAGGAGGTGTAACATGGACGGAATTAAGAAAAGAAAACATGCCTTGCTTGAGGAATACGCTTCAATAGCGGAGAAAAGCAACAGAATTGATCCCGAACTCTATATTAAGTACGACGTGAAAAGGGGCCTGAGGGACATAAACGGGAAAGGCGTTTTGGCAGGGCTCACCGAAATTGGTGAAGTAACGGCGTCATATGTCAACGAAAAGGGCGAGACTGTTCCGGGGCCGGGTAAATTAATTTACAGAGGCATGGACATAAAGGACATAGTCAACGGGTTCCTGTCGGAAGGCAGGTTCGGTTTTGAAGAAGTGGCGTATTTGTTGCTTTTCGGAGAGCTACCCACGATAAACGAACTGAACGAGTTTAAATCTTTGTTGGCGGAATACAGGAAGCTGCCTCCGTCCTTTGTGGAAGACGCCATTATGAAGCTGCCAAGCAGGGATGTTATGAACATTCTGGCAAGAAGCGTGCTTGCGTTATATACTTATGATGATCAGGCTGATGACATATCCATCAGCAATGTTATAAGGCAGTGTCTGCAGTTAATAGCTCAAATCCCTCTTTTGGCCGTTTACGGGTATCAGGTGCTGGCTCATTATCACCAGAAAAAGAGCCTTGTGATCCACGTCCCGAAACGCAGGTATTCCACTGCCGAGAATATTCTTCATCTTTTGCGGCCGGATTCAAAATTTAGCCATCTTGAAGCCGTGATTCTGGATTTATCCCTGGTTTTGCACGCAGAACACGGCGGGGGAAACAATTCCACCTTTGCCACCCATGTAATAACATCAACCGGAACCGATACCTATTCCACAATAGCGTCTTCAATATGTTCGCTGAAAGGACCAAGGCACGGCGGAGCGAATGTAAAGGTTGTTCAGATGTTTGAAGATATGAAACAAAATGTCAGAGACTGGGACAATGAAGGCCAGATAAGAGATTACCTCAACAAATTACTGAATGGCGAGGCTTTTGACAGAAGCGGCCTGATCTATGGTGTGGGCCATGCGGTGTATTCCGTATCCGATCCAAGAGCCGAGATACTGAAAGAATATGCAAGGGAGCTTGCGAAGGAAAAGGGCTTTGAGGAAGAATTCAGACTTTATGAAAAAGTGGAACGAATTGCGCCTGAAGTTATTGCGGAAAAAAGGAAAATCTACAAAGGCGTAAGCATCAATGTGGATTTCTATTCAGGATTTGTTTACAGGGCGCTTAACATTCCTGAAGAGCTGTTCACCCCGCTCTTTGCAGTGGCAAGAATTGTAGGCTGGAGCGCCCATCGAATAGAAGAATTGGTGAATAAGGGCAAAATAATAAGGCCGGCTTATAAGAGCATAGCACCTCAAAGAGAATATGTGCCTCTCAGTATGAGAAATGCCAAAATGGACAGCCTTGCAGGCAATTTATAAACTTAACTTGCCGATTTACAATACAATATGGCCATGGCATGTTACAGGGGACTTGTTTTTTCCGAAATCACGCACTCGGTTCCGGGTATTTTGAAATTTTTCCTCTGATATGCATGGCCATAATCATGATTTCGGCGTATATTTCCGTATATGACTTCTCCGGGTGTTTAAACATCTTATTATTCAGTTATCCAAAGTTTTATTGCAATATTCCAAAGTCTGCTGCGTTGGGTCAGCCCGACAGGCTGTATCATCACCGTTTTCGTCCGACTTGTCTGCCCATGAAGAGTTTTTTACGCCAGTTACGGTTATTTTTCTCTCAACAGAATTACGGTTTTATAGTAATATTAATATATAGCCTAAATGTCCTTCAGCATGCTTGTGGTTACCGGTTCGAAACTTCCAACGGACAGGAGACATTAACAATGATAGATGCTTTGGCTGCCGTATGCACTGATAATCTGTTAAGGAACAAAATACTTATCGTACCGTCATATTCGGTGGGGCGGAATATTATCACATCCCTTGCGTCGTCAAAAATCCCGGTGTTCAATCTGAGAGTTGAGACGGTTCAGGGGCTGGTGCATGAATTTGGCATGCCGCTTTTAAGCGGCAGAAATGAAATACTAATCGATGATACGGTATCACGCCGGGAAATGTTTTCAGTTATATATAAAATGAAACGCAATAACGAGTTTGAGTATTTCACCGATATACAGCCGACACCTTCAGTTGCGGATATTATATGGAACGCCGTAATGGAAATCAAATATGCAGGTTTGGATCCCGACTCTCTTGATGAAACTTTGTTTGTTTCCCCGGAAAAAGCGAGAGATATTAAAAATATAATTAAAAACTATGATTTGTTGCTCAAAGCAGAAAAAATGACCGATTATCCGGGGCTTATACAAATGCTTCTGGAAAGCGGGGTATCGAGCAGGGAGGTGTTGCTGCTCGTTCCTAACAGCCTTAAACTTCGTTTTATTGAAAGAAAATTTATTGATAAGGCATTCAGCCCGGTTAAGGTAATTTACGACGAGCCTGTCGCAGGCATGGATGCGCCGAGGTCATATTACCGCCGGGAATATCCTGAAGAGAAAAAATCCTCCTCTGTATTTGCCAGTTTGTTTTCTCCGGATGAGCGCAGGACAAATAACTGCTTAAACAATATTCGCATAATGAAAGCCTACGGTGAAAGCAACGAGGTTGAAGCCGTGATGCGGGACATTGTGGAACGAAAAATACCCTTTGACAGTGTATGTATTTATACATCTGCAATGGAGCCCTATGCCCAGCTGTTATACCAGAAAGCAATGCTTCTCGGCATAGATGTTACGTTCGGTTTTGGCATTAGCGTTTTAAACTCAAGGCCCGGAAAGGCCTTTAATGCCCTAATTCAGTGGATGGCTTCAAATTATCAGGTATCTTGTCTGACAGGAATGCTTTATCAGGAACTGATAGAGATACCCGGGGAAAACGGCTGGACAATAACCCCGTTTCAGGCGGCGAACGCGTTAAGGGTTTCGGGAATTGGCTGGGGAAGAGAAAGGTATCTTCCTGTTCTCGATGAAAAAATAACGCTTCTTCAAAATGAAAGCAGTCCGGATGATGAAAAAGCGCAAAACAGGATTAAAGTATTTGCCATTCTCAGGGGTTTTGCAGAGACCGTGCTGAACATGCTTCCCGAGTCAAATGACGGAATGGTTTACCTGGATAAACTCGCAAAGGGGATATCGGATTTTATCAGTTCATTTGCCCAGGTGAAAAGCGTGATGGACGCAGAGGCTAAAAAGGCAATAACCGAAAGGCTTGAGCTGATTTCAACGGGACTGTTGGTTGAGTTTGATGAAGGGCTTCGGATTATTGAGCATTATATCGGTGGTATCCGGATAAGAGTATCCGGACCGGAAAAAGGGCATATCCATCTTACCGATTTCGATGGCGGTTTTTATATAAACCGCCGCAATCACTATTTCATCGGTTTTGACGCGGACAGATTCCCGGGAAGAGCGGGGGAGGATCCCGTTTTACTTGATGTGGAAAAGCAAAGAATCTCGGAACATATAGCCACAAACAGGGACAAGCCCGCTGAAAACTTATACAGGCTTGTTCAGTTACTGGCAGCGACAGAGGGGAATGTGACAATTACATATTCAGCCTTTGATACGGCGGAAAACAGGGCCAAAATACCCTCGCCGTTTGTGCTTCAGGTTTACAGGATGATCAGTGGAAATGTTTCTGCCGACTATTCTGATTTAAAAAATTATCTTGACGATACCAAAGGATATACCTCGGACAACGCCCTCGATGAGACGCATTTTTGGCTTAATGTGTACTGTAAAGGTTTTTCGGCGGAGAATTTGAACAAATCGGTTACCGAATGCTATCCTCATTTGAAACACGGGATAAACGCGTGGAACTGCCGCTGGAGTGACAGATTGACCTGTTATGACGGGTATGTCGGGAAACTGAATCTGTATAAGGAAAATGAAGTGTTTTCTGCAAGCCGGCTTGAGTTTTTGGCAAAATGCCCGTATCAGTATTTCCTGCGTTATGTTCTGAACGTGTCACCACCCGAGGAACCGGTATATGATCCTGAAAAGTGGCTTGATCCCTTACAGAAGGGCTTGCTTTACCATGCTGTTTTCGAACGGTTTTACAAGACGTTAGCAGAAAAAAACGAGAAACCGTCTAAAGAGGCTCACTGTTCGCTTATACTTAAAATTGCCGAAACGGTGATCGACGAATTCAGGAGACAAATCTCGCCTCCGAACGATGTCGTGTTTGACATTGAAAAAAGGGATATTCTTGAATCATGCCTGATTTTCCTGGCGTCTGAAGAAGAGAATTATGACGGAGGCATACCTGTTGAATTTGAACTTGCATTCGGGCTGGACGACAACGGTTACCCTCCGGTGGAAATCCGTCTTGGAGGAGAAAGAACACTTCTGTTGTCGGGAAAAATCGACAGGGTTGATAAACTGGATGAAAACATTTACAGAATAGTGGACTATAAATCAGGAGGAACTTACGGTTTCAGCGACAGGGATTTTTTCAAGCAGGGAAGGCAGCTTCAGCATGCTTTGTATGCCTATGCCTTGGAAGTACTGCTCAGAAACAAAAATAATGCCGGAGACGTAAAAGTAAGAGAGGGGGTCTATCTGTTCCCCACAAGGAAAGGTGAGGGCAGGCGTTTTATCCGCGTTCAGCGGGATCGGACCAAACTAATAAAACTGCTTAACAACCTTTTTGACATTATTGAGGAAGGGGTGTTCGCCCCGACCGAAAATACCGACGACTGCCATTGGTGTGACTACCGGCAGGTGTGCCGCGTTCACAGGCTCGTGAATGTGATACAGGCCAAAAGAAATGATCAGGACGTTTCTGCTCTTGTGGCGTTAAGGGGGCTTAGAGACTATGAATGAAAAGGTAATCCCGGATATTGACGAAAGAAATCAGATAGTAAATGAACTTGATAAAAATATGCTTGTGGAAGCGGGAGCCGGATCTGGAAAGACTACAAGCATTGTAAACCGTATGGTAAGCCTTGTAATTTCGGGAAAATGCAAAGTGGAAAACATGGCCGCGATAACATTTACCAGAAAAGCGGCGCAGGAGCTGAAAGAGCGCTTTCAGAACGAACTGGAAAGACGGTACCGTGAGGAGGAAAATACAGCGATTAAAAGCGCTCTTAAAGAAGCGCTGGAGAATATGGAAAAGAGTTTTATAGGGACAATACATTCCTTCTGTGCTTCATTGCTGAGGGAAAGACCTGTCGAAGGCGGTGTTGATCCCGATTTTGAGGAAATGGACGAATTGACCGATAAACTTATGCATAAACAGGCATGGCAGCAGTATTTGCTTGATATCAGGAAGGATTTTCCCGAAAAGCTGGCAGAACTCAATGATATCGGAATTAAGCCTGCGGACATGGAAGAGATTTTCAATCTTCTGACCGAATATCCCGATGTGGAGGTTGTGCGAAGCCGTATTCAAAAGCCCGACTTAATGCCTGTTGTTAAAGAACTTAAAAAACTTCTGTACAGGGCAAGGCATTACATCCCGAAAACCGAACCTGAAAAGGGGTATGACAGTCTTCAGTCAAAAATCATGGATTCGGTCCGAATGCTCAGTTATTTTGACATGGATACTGACATTAACAGGGTCAGTATACTTGAAAGGTTTGAAAACGAGCAGAGAGTGATTCTGAACAGGTGGCTTTGTGACAGCGCAACAACAAAGCAGATTCAGGGAGAGTTTAATACCATTGCTCAAACACAAATAAAACCTGCTTTGCAAAAATGGCGGGAATATTGTCATGATGTAGTGATGAGCTTTCTGCTTCCTGCGGTGGAGTATTACGAAAATCTTAAAGCCAGGCGGTCGGGGCTTAACTTCCAGGACTTGCTTTTAAAAACAGTTAACATGCTTAAAAACCATCCCGAAGTCAGGCTGTACTTCCAGAATAAATACCGTTGCCTTCTGATAGACGAATTCCAGGATACCGATCCCATTCAGGCCGAGCTGATGTTTATGATTACAGGGCAGGACATAAATGAAAAGCAGTGGCATAAACTTGTTCCCCACCCCGGTTCCCTTTTTGTTGTCGGGGATCCGAAACAGTCCATATACAGATTCAGAAGGGCGGATATCGATATATACAACCGCGTGAAACAGATATTTTTGCAAACCGGCGGAAGTGTGGTGAAACTGACAACCAGTTTCCGCTCAATGGATACTTTGGGGATATGGTTTAACCGGGTTTTTGAGAATCTGCTGTCGGGCGGGGAGACTGCCTGCCAGGCCGAATTTTCTCCTCTGAATGCCGTTAATGAGAATGCCGCCGGGTGTGACTCGGGTGTAAGGGTTATAAAAATACCCGGAGAATTTGAAAAAAAGCAGGAGATAATTGAAACCGACGCAGAGTATATTGCGCGGATTATCCGAAACGCCGTTGACAATGGAGGAATAAAACTCTACAGAACCCCGCAGGAGAAGGCAAAAGGTCTTTCTGAAAAACCGGAATACAGGGATTTTCTAATCATTCTGCGTTACAAGGACGGAATGGAAGTTTATGCAAAAACGCTGAAAAAGTACGGTATCCCGGTACAGATGTCGGGCGGCAGTCTGCTTTCCGATGTGGAGGAATTAAAGGAGTTTATTATACTTCTTAAGTTTTTGCGGGATCCCGAAAACCAGGTCCTGCTTGTTGCCGTGCTTAAAGGGATATTTTTTGGCATCAGCGACAAAGCTCTGGCGGAATACAGACTCTGTGGAGGCGTTTTCAGGCCTTATGCCGAAATTCCGGCAGATTTGCCCGAAGAGATCGCATCCTTGTTCAGGACTGCATATGAGAAACTTTTGATGTACCTTAACTGGACGAGAAATAATCCGCCGGTAACCGCTTTTGAAAAAATTGCGCAGGATATAGGGTTAATCCCGCTGGTTCTTGTCGGGACAGAAGGTCAGACAGGCTGCGGGTATATAATAAAAATTCTGGAAATACTGAGACGCAATGCCGTTTCAGGTTTCAGCGATTTCAATTCAATGGTTGATCGGCTCGACGCAATAGTAAATGCGAATTTGGACGAAGAGCTTGATATAACCGGTGAAGAGCGCAATGCGGTAAGGATTATGAATCTCCACAAGGCAAAGGGCCTTGAAGCCCCTGTGGTTTTTCTCGCCAATCCTTACAAAAAACCGAACATTGCTCCCGATTACCATATTCAAAGAGCCGAAAACAAATCGGTCGGCTATTTCGTTATAAAAAAGAAAACAGGCGAATTTCAGCCTAAAAGGATTTTGGCTCAGCCTTTGAACTGGGCGGAATATGAGGCCGCTGAGACCCGATACCTGAATGCCGAGGAAACCCGTCTTTTGTATGTTGCCGCAACAAGAGCCAAAAATCTGCTTTTTATTTCCTGCTGTGAAAAAAACAACAACAAAAACCCATGGGAACCGTTGCTTGACTTTACCGATACCAGCAAGGACGTTTATGAAATACCTGAAATACCTGTTCCTAAGCCTGATTACCCCAAATCATCAGTATATATAAAAAGGAAGGAACTTGAAGAATATACGAAACATGTGAAGGAACTGATTAACACCGCTGAAAGACCGACATACATGGAGCTGGCTGTGACCGACGTAATAAGCGAAGATCCGCTTCCTGCCGTAAAGGGCGGCCTTGGCCCTGAGTGGGGAAGCGCCATGCACGAAATTATTGAAAGGCTGGTAAGGGATGAAGCATATTACGGCAACTGCATGGATTTAATACTTAAGCGGTATGGATTTACGGAACCGGAGCATGGCAAACAGGCCGAGAAACTGATAAAGGAATTTAAAGAAAGCGAACTTTATTCACGAATACTGAACGCTGAGCTGAAATTAACCGAAATTCCTTTTGCGATCCGGCTGGAAAGTGGCGACGCAGTATATGAAAAACTGGGCATAAATGATTCACTGCCTGTAATTCTGCATGGTAAAATTGACCTTGTCGTCAAGGAGAAAGACGGGTGGGCCGTAATTGATTATAAAACTAACCATTATGAAACAGAAGAACAATTAAATTTACTCATTAGGCATTATTCAAAACAAATTGAAATTTACTGCTCCGTTCTGGAAAAGATCCTGAATGAGAAGGCTGTAAGCGGTGAACTGTATTTTACCGGCCATGGTCTTGTAAAAGTTGTGCCTTAACGGCAATCCATATTATTTCGATATAGTAAACGGATAACTGTGAAACCTTTTCGCCATGTTTTAAACAGGCATATGAGTTTTAAGCAACGGCAGGAGGAACAGTCAGGTGCTGTCGGTTGCCGCAAACATGTGAGAGAAAAAATTCCTTAACAGAAACGGCAAAAAGGGGGACAGACAGAAAAATTCCGCATTTTGAAGGACAGGGTTCTCTATGTTCCGGTTCAAAAATCAGTTATCCATTAAGAAAAAGCTTATTCTGATTAATATTATTGTTGCCATAGTACCGGTAATTGCCTTTGCAGTTCTTTTAACAGATGTTTATGACGATTCGGTTAATAAAAGAACCGAAAAAAGTGTGGAGGATTCAAGCAAAATAATTGCATCACGCATTACGCGGGTTTTACGGGATGCTGAAAACTGCTCGAATTATTTAACCGTTAATATTAATAAAGCTTTTGAAGAACAACTGAGCCAGATGTCGCAACAAAACGTGTTAAATTACCAGAAAGCTATATCCAATGAATTGTATGTCTCCAAGATTATCTTTGATGAAATTGATTCGGTGGCTTTTTACAGTGTGGATGGCAACTTTTATGTTTCAGACTATTCCATGCTGAAAAACATTGAGAGATTCAGGGACAGCCCTATTTTGCGTAAATTGGAAGCTACTACGGGCAAATCAATATGGTTTCCTTATGAGAAACGCGAGTATATGGTCCGGGATGCAGACCGGCCGGTGCTTACACTTGGTAAAAAGGTTATACGGATAAATTCGGGCGAACCTTTGGGATATTTGATTATTAATGTTAGTATCGGTTCCATAGAACGGAATTTGGAAAATCAGCTGATTAGCTACTTTCTTCTGGATGATAATAACCGGGTTATAAGTTACGGGATTTGTTCTGAAACCCTCAACGAGCGGGATGCTTTGGATTTGATTGATAAATCCGCACGAAACGTAATACAAAGGCATAAAGGCAGGAAATATTTCATATCGCGTTACAGGATTGAAGATTACCAATGGACGCTGATAGCTATAACCGATCTGGATAAATTCAATGTGGATGCAAAGAGAATATTTTATCTTGTTATTGTGGTCGCAACGGTGGCAACTTTATTGGAAATTGCGCTTTCAGGTTATCTTACCTCCAGAATAACCGAGCCGCTTATGAAACTCAAAAAAGGCGCGGAAGAAATTGCAAAAGGGAATATGAAAATCAGGTTCAATTTTAAAACAGGGGATGAAATCGGTCAGTTGGGAAAGAGCTTTAATTATATGACCGAAAAGGTGGAAGAGTTACTTAAAAAGGTGGACTACGAAGCCCGGAAAAAACGGGAATACGAACTTTCTTTGCTGCACCAGCAGGTAAAACCCCATTTTTTATATAACACCCTTGATATCATAATAAAACTGATAGAAATGAATAAAAACGGTGAAGCAAGAAGGGCAACCAGCAAGCTGGCCGATTATTACCGAAATTCATTGTCAGACAGGAAGGAAATAATTACAGTCGGACAGGAGATAAGAATTGTTGAGGATTATCTGGAATTACAGAAAATCAGGTACGGTGATTTGTTCACTTATGAAATCGACGTCGACGCGGAAATTGAAAATATGCTGATACCAAAGCTTACCCTTCAGCCTCTGGTTGAAAATGCAATATATCATGGAATAAAGTATCTGGACAGGACTGGAAATATAACAATTACCGGAAGAATGGAAGAAGATTATGTTATCCTTTCAGTTGAGGATAACGGCGTAGGAATGAAGAAAGAGACATTGGAATCCATATTGTTAAATAATGTTGAAGGCCATTTTGGCGTATACAGTGTAAACCACAGAATAAAGCTTATGTTTGGCGATAAATATGGAATTTCAGTAAACAGCACCGAAGGATTGGGAACAAAGGTGGACATCAGGCTTCCAAAAGAACAGGAGGGAGTTTTGAAACAGGGAAATGATGAAGATAATGATTGTGGATGACATGCCTGTTTTCCGGGAATATCTCAGAAATTTCATAGACTGGAATGCATACGGATTTGAAATATGCTGTGAAGCAAAAGACGGAAAAGAGGCGCTGGAACTTTATGAAAAATACCTTCCCGATATTGTGCTGGCCGATATTGTAATGCCGTATTATGACGGACTTCAGCTGTCGGAAATGCTGCTGGCTGAAAATCCGGATTTGTCAATTATACTTATAACCGGCAACAGTGAATTTGAATACGCAAGAAAGGCAGTGAAGCTGGGAGTATGTGATTTCATAGTCAAGCCTTTTGAAAAGGAAGAGCTTATAATTTCCCTGCTGAAACTTCAGGATAACGTTAACAGACACCTTGAGGAACAGAATGAAAAAGAGGAAATACAAATAAAACAAAAGGAGGATTTCTTAAGGAAACTCATTTATTCAAACAATCCCGGCAGCCAGTATGAGTCCGGCATATTCCCGTCGGAATACTTTTTGGTCGCTACCGTGAAAACAGAACTGCACGAGAATAAGGTAAACCCGGACAATATTGTCAAATGGAGACATATTTTATATGAGCTGCTTCATAACATGATAAAAATTAACGGCGTGTTTGAAATCTTTTATGACTATGAGGGCAATATAGTGACAATACTAAACTTCCTCGACAAAAAAGACATGGAAAATTATGCCGCGTACGAATTTAAAGATTTGATTGATCTTGCCAGAAAGCACCTGGGGTTTAACATTTCCGTCGGTATCAGTGATTACTGTTACCGAATTTCGCAAATAAAGGACGCCTATTACCAGACAATACAGGCGCTCAGTGTTTCATACAATCTGCGAAAATCCGGGATATTTGATTATAGAAAAATGAGACTGAATGCCAATCAGGAATTTTATTCATGGAAAATTATCGATGATATATATTATAGTCTTGACGCACTGGACTATGAGAGGATTGAAAGGTTAATTTCCGCTGAACTGGACAGAATCAGGGAATACGAAAATCCCAAATTTGCCCCGATGATATATATGAGTCTGTTAAGTCTGCTTTTTTCATACATAGTAAAAAACGGAAGGAATATAGATGACATTTTCGGAAAAGACTTTTATCCCTACACAATGCTGACGGGTAACATGCCATACACGAAAAAACGGGAATTTATATACGACTGTTACAAAAAGACTGTGGAATTCAAAAAAGAAAACACCGACAGTGCGGAAGCCGTAATTGCCGAAAAGGCAAAATTGTACATAGACAGTCATTTCCATGAGCCGGATCTTACGGTGGCGGATATTTCAAAAAAACTCCATGTAAATCAGACATATCTCAGGAGAATGTTTAAGTCAGCATATAATATGACGATGAGCAGCTATATAACCGCAGTGCGAATGAAAAAAGCGCGGGAACTGATTATGGAGGGGCGGCAGAAACTTTCAAGCATTTCATGCAGCGTCGGGTATAATGATGTAAGTTATTTCACCAAATGCTACAAGAAATTTTTTGGTTATTTACCCAGCGCAACGAAAAATAAATTTTGAATATTACCAAACAATTTTGAAATTTCCGTTGTTTACAATACAGAATGCCTCTAAACTAGACCTTGGGGGGTTTGGAAGAAAGGAATCTTCCCAAAATTGTCTGGAGGAGGTAGAGTATGAATAAGAAATTGGCAATCTTACTCGTCATTGTAATTGCTGTCTCAATGCTTGCAGGGTGTACGACAAATTCAGGCAATGAATCATCCACAGGAGGAAATGCGACAGAAAAAAACAACAATGCGGAAGAAAAAATTACACTTCGAATTTATGCCCAGTATTTTGATGATGACACCAAGGTACCGTATGATTACGCCGTGGAAGAACTGAAAAAGGCATATCCGAATGTAAAACTGGAACTTGAACCTCAGGCGCAGGATGACGGACAGAAACTGATGACTCTGGCTGCCACAGGCAACCTCCCCGATATTTATCAGGTTGGACTTGCACAGATTGAGAATTTTAAAAAGTCGGGAAATATCATGATCCTGAACGAGGTGGCTGAAAAAACAGGTTTTATTGACAAGGTTTATGAAAGTGCAAAAAACATTCTTTATAACGAAGACGGTAATATTTATGCATTTCCGTATGCAGGCAACGAATATGTTCTGTGGTATTACAACAAGGCATTGTTTGAACAGTACAAGGTGAAAGTACCAAAGACTTTTGACGATTTGCTGGAAGCTATAAAAGTTTTCAGGGAAAATGACATAATCCCCATGGCGCTTTTTGGAGCGGAAGGGTGGATTACGGTTGCGTTTTATGACTGCCTTGCAACCAGATGGGATGCCGGTGGAATTGCAAAACTTGACAACGGGGAAGCAAAGGCGTCAAATGAGGCATATGTAAATGCCGCAAAGACAATGCAGCAGTTGGTTAAGGCCGGACTGTTCTCAGACAGCGTAAATGTTACGAATTACGATCAGGCATCCGAACTGTTTCTGTCAGGCAAAGCAGCCATGTTCCTGAACGGACAGTGGTACATTCCCGATGCAACGAAAGCTTTGGGGGACAACGTTGACTGGATGTTTTATCCTTCTTATGACGAAGAATCCTACGAGGCCGGAAAAACTGTATGGTCAGGTGGCGGGGCAGCATCAGGCTATGCGGTAAACCCTTCATCCAAACATGCACAACTGGCGGCGGAAGTTGCGGCGTTTATTTCAGAGAAATACTGTGAAGCAAAAGTGAAATTACGTGGAATGCCGTTCGTTGCCCTAAAGGTGGATGTTGAACCTGAAACCGACTACGCTCCGATGACAAAAAAGCTTTTGGATCACATACCTAATATAACCAGTGTTACAAAATTTGACTGGCATCTTACCAATTCCCTGTTTAAAACAACCATTGAAGATCAGACCAAATTTTTACTTATTTCCGATTACAGTGTGGATGATTTTATCCGGGAAGTTGACAATTCCCTGAATTAGAATTTGGATTAAGCAAAGGGGGCTCTTCGAAACCGGGTGAAAGGCGATGCCGCCGATCACCCGGCAAAGAATCCCCGTTCTATGGATGACTGTCCTTTCATTAAAACCTTACTATAAATTACTATAAAATTCGGAAGGTGCATTCATTTGAGAAAATTCTACAGTAATCCTGTTGCAATAATACTGTTTATTTTACCGGCACTTACGCTTTTTATTATAATGATCCTATACCCGATAATCCAGGTTTTCGTGAAAAGCTTCTATGAATGGAATGGGATTGGAAGCGGTAATTTCATTGGTTTTAAAAATTACACAATGCTTTTCCGGGACACGGTTTTTTATATTGCGAACAAAAACGCTTTGATTTTTTCATCAGTCATTACGGTATTTCAGCTTGTACTCGGCAGCTTTTTTGCCTTTGCCCTGACAAACATGAAAATAGCAGGCAAAAATTTTCTGCGTGTCGCATATTTTTTACCGGTGGTTCTTTCTGTTACCGTTGTGTGTCAGCTGTGGCTTTCCATATATAACGCCGATTACGGCCTTTTGAACAATCTTTTTAAAGCCCTTGGGCTGAGATATCGACAGAAGTGGCTTTCAGAGACTTCGAAGGCAATCTATGCGGTTGCCTTTGTAAACGCATGGCAGTGGATGGGTTATCAGTTTGCGCTTATTATGGCAGGAATGAAATCCATTCCGGATTATTATTACGAAGCCGCAAAAATAGATGGCGCTTCACAATGGAAAACATACTGGCACGTCACTCTTCCTCTTCTTGCCGAAACCTACAAACTGAGCCTTATTGTGTCACTTACAGGCGGAATAAAAGCATTTTCCGAAATGTTTATCATGACCAAAGGCGGACCGGGGAATGCTACTTACACTTTGACATATATCATGTACAAGGCGGCTTTCAGGGAATACCGGTATGGATATGGAATGGCGGCTGCAAGTATTATGGTTTTGGAATGCCTTCTTGTTATTATAATCATCAACAGGTTGGTACGCCAGAGTGAAGATTTTTATAAACCCAGGAAGAATTTGAATTTTAAGGCCGGTTGAAAAATTTGCAGTATATGCTGATGGGGCAGGTGCCGGTTCCAATTTTTCATAAATTTGCTGCGAAAGGGTAGTGCAAATGATTGGATGGGGTAATGCAAAAAAAAATGTAACGTCAAGGATAATATTTAACGCTTTCTGCTGGATTTATGCGGTTGTGTCATTGTATCCCATTATTTGGCTGATATTCTATTCATTCAAAGACAATAACGAAATTTTTGTGACTAATCCGTTCGGCTTTCCGCGGGTATTTCGCTTTGAAAACTATGTAAGGGCCTGGTCGGAATACAGCGTACCGGTTTACTTCGGTAACAGTGTTTTTGTATCTTTTGCGACGGTGTTTCTTACCATCCTTTTGGCGTTGCCTTTCTCCTATGCGGTATCCCGGATGAAATGGCGAGGAAGGGAATTTGTAAGAATACTTGTTTCGGTTGGAATGTTTGTTCCTGTTCAGGCCATATTAATACCCGTGGCACGGATTATTAACGGCTTGAATTTGGGTTCCAGCAGATTTGGCCTGGTTTTGCCCTATACAGGCATTAACCTTGCCTTTGCCACCCTCGTGTATTATAGTTTTTTGGTTACTTTGCCCCCGGAATTTGAAGAAGCTGCATGTATCGACGGAGCAAGTGTTTATACATGCTTTTTCCGAATCATTGTACCCCTTGTGAAACCGGCTACCGCCACGCTTGTTATTTATATCTTTTTAAATGCCTGGAACGAGTTTATACTTGCCAACGTGTTAATTGTAAAAGAGCATTTGAAAACACTGCCGTTGGGAATATTGTTTTTCCAGGGCCAGTTTACCACCGACTGGGGTGCAATGGGAGCAACAATGGTAATGGCAAGTTTGCCGACAATAATTATTTACTGTCTGTTTAGCAAGCAGGTGGAAAAAGCCCTGACAATAGGCGGAGCAATAAAGGGTTAGAAATTTTAGTCAGTCCTGTGGCATTTAACAACATGACGAAAATTAAATAAAAGCGCTTGAATTTTTGAATTTTCCGGTGTATTATCCATAAATAACACATATAGATATATCGGGGATAAGTAATCGGGAGCGGAAAAATGAGCAAAATAATAAGGCCTGATTATGATAACTGTATATTAAATATTGTTTCTTCAATACTTAAACATTACGGGATAGACACCGGATATTCCACAATTGATTTACTCGACAATATTCTGCTTAAAAACTATAAGAATATTGTGCTGATGATTTTCGACGGAATGGGCGCGGATGTCCTTGAGAAAAATCTCAGGCCTGAAAGTTTTCTAAGAAGTAACATTAAACGCCGGGTAACGTCGGTATTCCCAAGCACCACCACTGCCGCAATGACCGCTTACTATTCAGGCTTGTCTCCCAATGAGCATGGATGGCTGGGGTGGTCGCTGTATTTCAAGGAATTTAACGGGTGCATCGACACTTTTACAAATCAGGACAGTTTTTCAAAAACGAATAACTATAGTCTGCATGCCGCTTATACATTAATGCCGTATAAAAGTATATTTCAGCTGATAGATGAGGCAAACGGTTCTGTTAAATCGTATACGGTAATACCTGAAAAAATCACCATGGCTGACGGACCGAACATTGAAGTAAGAATAAGTTCGGAGGAGAGTCTTTTTGACAGCATTTTGGAGCTGTGCAACAAAGAGGGAAGAAAATTTATTATGTCATACTGGCTCGAGCCCGATTCCACAATGCATGAAAAGGGTTGCTATACCGATGATGTAAAACTTTATATGCAAAAACTTGACGAACTGGTTTTGAAAATGCATAAAGAGCTAAACGATACAGTGGTCATTATTAGTGCCGATCACGGGCAGATTGATATAAACGGGGAAATATACTTGAACGAAATTCCGGAAATAGACGAATGCCTGGTTATGCCGCCTTCGATAGAGCCAAGGGCTGCATCGCTTTTTGTAAAACCCGGGATGGAAAAGGTTTTTGAGGAAAGATTCAAAAAATATTTCAGCGATGATTTTATTCTTATTCCAAGGGAAGTGGTGCTGAGCAGCGGCCTTCTTGGCAAGGGGAAACCGCACAAAAAGGTTGACGATTTTATAGGAAATTACCTGGCCTGCGCCGTGACCGGTAAGCTTTTGCGTTACAGAACACTTACTTCCCGGGAACCATATGTTTTCAAAGGCCATCATGCGGGCCTGACCGAGAAAGAAATGCTTGTCCCGCTTATAGTTCTGGAGTAATTTTAAATATAAAAACTTCTATAAAACGGTCAAACTATATACCGTTTACAGCTGTTGTATATAATTTCTCCGTTACTGTACTTTTGAGTCCTTTCCATAGTTTCAACCATTTCAAGGAATTCGGGTAAATGTTCTGAATTACAGTATTGTTTAAGTTCATGCAGGGTTGAGGCATGAAATTTTTTTATCTTAAAAATGTATTTCTTTATGATATCTGTTAAAGCCGTAAACCCAAATCTGTAATTTGAATTTTTAGTTTTGCATAATGACCCGGGGTTGAAACCGTGATTCAAAGATTTTTCGAAAGAAGTAACAAAGTTAACTTTTTGCATTATGTTCCCTCCATTCGTTTTTAACGTTTTTGATAAAACCATATATATAACGAATGGCATTTCCAAAGTGTTGTTCTAAGGTAAAATATCCCCCGTAACTTAAAGGAATTAACAAAAAATTTTATTAAATGCATGCCGGCGGATAATGAACAAAGTCTAAATGCAAATTCCAAAAGGACGGTCTTTTTTTGGAAAGACAAAGAAGAGAAATAAGTTAAAATAATACTTCCACAGCTTTATTTTGAGAAACAAAACTGAATTTGCGCGACAAAACGCAGTTTGCACTTTTATATTTTAATAATAGCGTTGCACCGACCAGAAAGCCCGTAACCGACGGCATATTTTAAGTCAGGTCTACAATCCATGTATTACTTATATAATTCTCTATTATTTCCCTTGCCAGGTTAAACCATCCCGTGCAGGAATCCAGGATTATAGCGTCAGACGTGACAACCCTGTTCATTTTCGAAAGCACCGTATCGGCATTCGGTACAAGTTCAACATCGACAGGAATATTCCAGTCATAAGAACATTCAATTATTTTTCTCCCAAGACGTCCGGAGTTTGAAACAGGGGCATCAAGATAAAAAATCGCTGCCTGTACCGAAAGGGCATTCAGACTTTTTCCAATCAGTTTCAGTGCCGTATCGGTCTTGTCTATTATCCTGTATGTTCCGTGAAGACCGGCAAGATCCCTCATAACTCCGTCCCTTCCCAGAATCACCGGACTTCCGGAAAGCGCAACTTCTAGCGTTATAATCAAATTAAATCCATCAATATAAATGCAGCCGTCTTTTGCGGTTTCAAGTGGGAGCATTGATTTTTTCCTTTTTTCAAATTTAACCGAGCTGGAAACAGATCTCTGAAGGGCAAGCCTTTGTCTTGCCGAAAAAAGGTAATGATTGGATACAAAAGGCAGCACCGTATCAAATTTGTAGCCTCTGTCAAGAAGCCACTGAATTTCATCCTGGGCTTTTTTAAGTTTTTCAACGGCTTCGTCTGAAAACCATCTGAAGTCGTTGGGATCAAATCCTCTTCTGGTTGTTTTTTTGCCCAAATTCATTTTCTCCTGATTTATTCAGAAAACATACCGGTTATAAATATAACATTTTAATTTTAAGTATAACTTAGTAGCCATTATTTAAGCAACTATGATGAATTGAACACTTAGAAAATTTTGCATAAATGGCATAGCATTATTTAGAAATCAAAAGATTTTTAAAAAAATCCCCAGATATTTAGGATAAATCCCCAATTTTCAGGTCCATTATTTATTGACTATGGGAGTTTAAAAAATACAATTATAGTTGTTAGCACTCGTTATGAGTGAGTGCTAAAAATTATAAAATTATCCGAATAAGTCCTTCTAATCCTCCTTTAAGGTTTTCCCCGTCTGTTTTATGAAAGGGGCGTTCAGTGTCTTATAGCAGCGAGGTAATACCTCACTCATAACAATAATAAGTTAAGAAGGAGTTGATTGGATTATGACCTTAAAGCCTTTGGGAACAAGGGTTGTATTAAAGGAGACAGAAGCCGAAGAAACCACAAAAAGCGGAATTGTTCTCCCCTCTAAGGCAAAGGAAAAAACATATATTGCAGAGGTAATTGCGGTAGGTCCCGGGGAGGTTAAGGACGGCAAAGAAATCAAAATGCAGGTGAAAGTCGGAGACAAAGTTCTTTACAGTAAATACGCGGGAACCGAAGTAAAAATTGATGACGAGGAATATTTGATTGTCAAACAGGATGATATTTTGGCAATTATAGAATAAAGGGAAGGTGACTTAATATGGCGAAAATCATAACATTTGATCTTGAAGCAAGAAAGGCTATAGAAGCCGGTGTAAATAAACTTGCAAATACCGTTAAGGTAACACTTGGGCCTAAGGGAAGAAACGTAGTTTTGGAAAAGAAATACGGAAGCCCTGTTATCACAAATGACGGTGTTACAATTGCCAAGGAGATTGAACTGGAAGATCCCTATGAAAATATGGGGGCTCAGCTTGTAAAGGAAGTAGCAAGCAAAACCAACGATATTGCCGGTGACGGAACCACAACGGCTACTTTACTTGCTCAGGCAATTGTAAGGGAAGGAATGAAAAACCTTGCTGCCGGTGCAAATCCGATTATTCTGAAGAGAGGAATTGACAAGGCAACCGAAAAGACCGTGGAGGTACTGAAGAACAACAGCAGAAAAATACAGGGCAGAAATGACATGGCTTATGTAGCTACAATTTCTTCCGGCGATCCTGAAATCGGAAACCTTATTGCAGAGGCAATGGAAAAGGTTACGGCAGACGGGGTTATTACAATAGAAGAATCCAAGACATCCGAAACATACATTGAATATGTAGAGGGAATGTCTTTTGACAGAGGCTACATTTCCCACTACATGGTGACCGACAGTGAAAAAATGGAAGCAGTAATTGACGATCCTTACATTCTGATAACCGACAAAAAAATCAGCAGTGCCCAGGATTTGCTGCCTGCGCTCGAGCTGATTGTTAAAAACGGCGGAAAACTCCTGATAATTGCCGAAGATGTAGAAGGAGACGCTCTGGCGACACTTATTGTCAACAAGTTAAGGGGTACATTTACCTGCGTTGCCGTAAAAGCTCCGGGCTACGGCGACAGAAGAAAGGAAATGCTACAGGATATTGCAATTTTGACAGGCGGACAGGTAATATCCGACGAACTTGGTTTGTCGTTAAAGGACATTAAGCTTGAATGGTTTGGTAAGGCAAAATCAGTAAAAGTTCAGAAAGAAAACACAATTATAGTTGACGGTGCAGGAGATCCGAAGAAGATTAAAGACAGAATTGAATCCATCAGAAAACAAATTGAGGAAACAACTTCCGAATATGATAAAGAGAAACTGAGCGAAAGACTGGCTAAACTTGCCGGCGGTGTTGCTGTAATCCGTGTAGGTGCCGCAACCGAAACAGAAATGAAGGAAAAGAAGTACAGGGTTGAAGATGCTCTTAACGCAACAAGAGCTGCAGTGGAGGAAGGTATTGTAGCCGGCGGCGGAACGGCACTTATAGATGCAATCCCTGAAGTTGAAAAATTTGTCAATACTCTTGAAGGTGACGAAAAGACAGGTGCAATGATTATTCTGAAGGCTCTTGAGGAACCCCTCCGTCAGATAGCTACAAATGCTGGGTTGGACGGTTCGGTTATTGTTGAGAGGGTTAAGAAGAGCGAAAAAGGCGTCGGCTTTGACGCAGTAAAAGAAGAATTCGTTAATATGTTTGATGCTGGAATTATAGACCCAGCTAAAGTTACCCGCAGCGCTTTGCAAAATGCTTCTTCAATCGCATCCATGATTCTGACAACCGAAAGCGCTGTTGCCGACAAACCCGAACCAAAGAATACAACTCCGGCAATGCCCGAAGAATAATGTATAGCACCTCCATAAATTGAGGCCTTGTTATTATAGTGGCAGGTTTTGCTTCGGCAAAACCTGCTATATCTACAATATGAGATTGTTCATACGAGGAAATTTGGTTTTTATTTAAAGAAGGTATTACCCGGTTCAGGAGAAAGATAATGGCGCGGTTTACACGGAAAGCAATAATACAGACGTTCCGTGAAATGCTTGAAAAAAGTCCGCTGGACAAAATCACGGTAACAAATATAATAGAGAGATGCGGAATCAATAGAAATACGTTCTATTACTATTTCCGTGATATATATGATCTGCTTGACTCTTTTTTCAAAGAGGAACTGGAAAAGGTTATAGAGGCAAATGCAAATGAGCCCCTGCAGAATTTGCTCAAGGCTGTTATGGAAATGGTAAGAGAAAACCGGCAGATTGTGTATCATATATTCAATTCACTGAACCGTGACCAGCTGGAACGTTATTTGTTTGATTCGACGAACAGACACATGTACGATCTGGTAAAAAAGGAAGCAGAGGGCCTGAATGTAACCGACGAAGATATCAGATACGTGGCCGAGTTTTATCAGTTTGCTTTTATGGGGCTGTTTCTCAAATATCTGTGGAATGATATGAAGCCCGATGTAGACGAGTACATAGACAAATTAAGTACAATTATGGAAGGAAATATACGGCGTGCCCTTGAGAACTGTTCAGACAAAAATAAGAATTTGTCTGAAAATCAGACAGAACTGTAAAAATGTTTAAAGTTTATTCAAAAGGGGAATTTTGTTCGATTTTTGAACAAAATTCCTCTTTTGTCTGTTGAGGGAGCAATCTTTAGCGGTTTAAACTTTATTTAGAGAAAATATATCAGGGAGGTACTGGTATGAATTTATCCGAAAAAGCGATAAAATTGGGCATGAAGGCAGTTTATAGTTATCTTGACAGAGATCCTACCGCAAATATTCCGAAAATATTGGACTGGCTTCTGGAACATGATATAGGCAAGGGAGTCACGAAACAGGTTGTCGCAGTCAAGGAAGCCATCGCCGATCCCAACAGCAACTGGTCAAAATTAATTAAAAGCCTGTGGACGGATATTGATGCCGGGCAACGCAAGGTACTTTTCGAAAATTTTGTGGTCAACGGTTCAATGATAGGCACGCCAATTCAGACTAAAGTTTCAGAGCAATATGATTGCAATGTTCCGTGGGCAATTCTGATGGATCCAACCTCGGCATGTAACCTTAAATGCACCGGATGCTGGGCCGCCCAGTATGGAAACAAAATGAATCTTTCCTTTGACGAGCTGGACAATATAATTAATCAGGGAAAAGCGCATGGTACATATGTTTATCTCTATTCCGGCGGCGAGCCGCTTATTCGAAAAGACGATATAATTAAATTGTGCGAAAAACATAATGATTGTGCATTTCTGGCGTTTACAAACGGAACACTGATTGACGAAGAATTTGCAAAAGAAATGCTTCGGGTTAAAAACTTCGTACCATGCATAAGTGTTGAGGGATTTGAAGACGCAACTGACTTCAGGCGCGGAAAAGGCACATATCAGAAAATAATCCGAGCGATGGACATACTGAGGGAACACAAGCTGGCATTTGGTATTTCTTGCTGCTACACGAGCAAGAACGTAGATGTTATCGGCAGCGAAGAGTATTTTGATGAAATGATTAAACGAGGCGCGAAATTTGCATGGTTCTTTACATATATGCCGATAGGTGCCGATGCAGTACCTGAATTGATGGTTACTCCCGAGCAGCGTAAGTTCATGTATCACCAGATTCGTAAATTCAGAAAAGAAAAACCCATATTTACTCTTGATTTCTGGAATGACGGCCAGTTCGTAGGCGGATGCATTGCAGCGGGAAGAGCATATATTCACATTAACGCAAATGGCGACATTGAGCCCTGTGCCTTTGTACACTACTCTGATTCCAATATCAGAGAAAAAACACTGCTTGAAGCTTATCAGTCACCTCTGTTTAAGGCATATCGCGCAAGGCAGCCGTTCAATGACAATATGCTGAGGCCTTGCCCTGTTCTGGACAATTATGGCCGATTGGCCGAAATGGTTGAAGAGACCGGAGCGAAATCCACTGATCTGAAATGTCCTGAAAATGCCCGGGATTATTGTGATAAATGTAAAACTGCCGCGGAAAAATGGGCTCCCGTTGCGGATGAATTATGGAAGGAGATTGATTACAAACCGATTACCAGCGGAAAACTGAAACCGCATAAGGTCATGTGAGGCAGGGAGCACCATGAAAACGTACTTTACCTCCGAGTCAGTAACAAGAGGGCATCCGGATAAAATTTGCGACCAGATAGCCGATCGCATACTGGACGAAATTCTTATCTATGATCCGGACGCCCATGTAGCCTGCGAAGTTACCTGCACAACCGATCAGGTGCATATTTTCGGTGAAATTACCACAACGGCCAGGGTTGATTACGAGGAAATTGCCAGGCAGGTTATAAGGGAAATAGGTTATACTGAACAGGGGCGCGGTTTTGACGCCGACACGTGTAAAATATATGTCAATTTGCATGAACAGTCCCCGGACATTGCAAAATGCGTAATCAGAAAACAGGATGAGCTGGATATGGGGGCAGGGGACCAGGGTATGATGTTCGGTTTTGCCTGCCGTGATACGGAGTGCTTTATGCCTCTGCCCATCGAGCTGGCCCATGCTCTTACAAAACGACTTGAACAGGTACGTAAAACCGGAGATTTACCGTATCTGTTGCCCGACGGAAAGGCCCAGGTAACCGTTCAATACAGAAACGGCATTCCTGCAAGAGTTGCGGCAATTGTACTGTCATGTCAGCACAGGGAAGAGGCAAAAACAGAAACTTTGCGCAATGATGTGCTTAATCGCGTAATTTATCCTGCTCTTCCTGAAGAGCTGATTGATGATGATACACAGATATTTATAAATCCTGGAGGAAGATTTGTAATAGGCGGACCTGCGGCCGACTCGGGTCTTACCGGAAGAAAAACGATTGTAGATACATACGGCGGATTTTCACGGTTTGGCGGAGGTGCGCTTTCAGGTAAGGATGCATCAAAGGTTGATCGCAGCGGAGCGTATATGGCCAGGTACCTGGCAAAAAATATTGTGGCGGCAGGTCTTGCAGATAAATGCGAAGTCCAGTTAAGTTATGCCATCGGGCTTACCGAGCCCATCTCTGTTATGGTGGATACTTTCGGTACAGGTAAGGTATCCGATGAAGAACTGTGTAATTACATTATACACAATATTGATCTCCGTCCTGCGGTGATTATCAGAAAGTTTGGACTGAATAACCCTATATTTTCAAAAGTTTCATGTTACGGACATTTTGGCAGTAATGCGATTAACATGCCGTGGGAACGTGTTGATCTTGCAGAAACGCTGAGAAGGAATCTTTCATAAAATAGCGGGTATTAATAAGAAGTGGTAGGAGCGCGAAGGTGGTTTTCCTGAGTTACATTACGGACGGAAAACCACCCTTGTGCTTTTTTTGTTTTTAATGCCGGAGAGCGCTTTCCCTTTACATTTCAATTACCATTGTTTTTATTCAGAGCTTCTGAATGCCTATAATCCCATCTATTGACTAATATACGGATTTCAGAGGCAATGTGGTAGAATATTCATACGACACTGTTGGAAACTTAATTGCGTTAACCTATCCTGGTGGAAGGATTGTAAGGTACGAATATAATGAGATCAATAAACTGGTAAAAGTTACAGACTGGAATAACAGGATAACAAGATATGAATAGAGAGTTGTCAAGAATTTTGTGTCTGATTAAAGTAACGTAACTGGAAAATTTGTTGTATTTCATAAATGTGAGCATTTATCATTGGTACCGCTTTTTTCCATTTTGTCCGCCTCAAGTTCTCCCTCTGTAAATATATGTTAATTTCCAATACTTCGACAGAGTTAAAGTAACCACCCGATCTTATCCGAATTTTTTCAACTAGACTGTTGATACTCTCTACACTGTTGGTAGTATAAACATGCTTCCTCAAGGATTCGGGGTATTTAATGAAAGCCATATAATGTTCTGCTTTCTCCATGAGAATGTTCATATATCGGCTATATTTACTCTTAAATTTACTGCAAAGGTCATAAAACTTTTGAACAGCTTCATCAAAGGAAGAAGCAAATTTTATTTTATCGAGTTCTTTATTGAATTCTGCGGCATCAGCTTTGGTCATGTATTTGCGGATATTTCTCTGAAGGTGTACAAAACAGAGCTGATGATCAGCATATGGATATACAGCTTTGACGGTCTCGATAATACCTGGGAAATCATCACTTACAACCACTAAAACTCGTTTAAGACCGCGGTTTATCAAGTCTTCAAAGACCTTGTTCCAATCGGCTCTGTTTTCTTTGCCGAAGAAGGTGTAAAGGCCAAAGATGTCTTTCTTACCTTCCATATCAACGCCAAGGATTATGTAGCATGCGGCTTTCTTCACTTTTGAGCCGTCTTTTATCTCACAATGATAAGCATCGATTAATAAAGCAAACACCGATTCGGGTAATTCCCGTTGTTTGAAAAGGTCTAATTCACTTTTTAGGTCATCTTTGATTTTGTTGAGTTCATCATCAGAGTAAGGAAGGTTGAGGCTTTTGAGGGTATTTAAGAGAGAAGATTCTGAATAACCGTTGACAACAAGGGACATAAGAAGGTCTGTATAGGATTCATCCACCCTTTTATACGGTTCAGGTAGGATGTGGGGTCTGAAATCGCCAGTGCGAGTTCTTGGGACAGAGATGTCCAGGTTACCCATAGGTGTACCAAGTTTTCTATCATAAAAGCCGTTGCCTTTGTCGTTCTCGTTTTTCAAGAGATAGATTTGGCGTTCAGACAACATAAACCAGTCGAGCAAATCCTCCAGCAACTTTTTGAGGGCAGGGCGTGATGGATCTGAATCAGAGCAATACTGGTTTAATACTTTTTCAACCGCCATATTTTTGACTGTTTCATAATAGGTATTTTTATCCATAATTACCAGCCTCCTTTGTGATTTTATTATACACCAGACACAATTTTATTTTAACACCCTCAGCCGATACCAGCCAAATCTTCCAGTGAAAAAGCATTACCATGGTAATACTATATAAGCCAATATGAAGAGAATTATCGACGTACTTAAAGAATCAGATGCTTTGAGATTTTGCAATAACCCTATGGAGTTTATACAGCATTTAGAAAGTGCAAATTAATCGACTATGATGGTTGGAATAGACATATCGGTAAAATACAAAGTGCTAAAACAGAATTTAGTTTAATAGTTGTATGGTCACGTAGTATAAAGCTGGTGTGATCTTTTATTACAACACAGAAAGAGGATTCAAAATATATATACAGTTGTGTAATAGAGTTCTTTAGGTAAAAACACGCTTAATGTATGTCAAAATAGTTCTTAATATTTTGGTACATCTGTTATTTTTATTATAATTTATACATCAGGAAATTGAGATATAGGTATAAGGGTTTTATGAATGAAAAAGAGTGCACTATTTTATATAATCTACTTACTTGATAAATATATATAAAAATATTTATAAAAAAGCTTTAAAAATTATTCTATAAAAGAGAAGGTATCAATGGGCAAATATACTGATCGTTGTTGCTGGACATTTCGGTGAAAGTGTTATATGGTATGACTTTACAGGTATAAAATAACATGTTATACTGATATTAGATAAAATGTTCCCTACTGGAGTATGTCTATAAAAAGGAATTTGTTTACAACCCGCAAGGCATAATTTTATAAGCCTTAATTGTAATATTACATGTTGACTGTTTTGTTTGTAATCTCTGCAGATAAAGATTTTTGACGGCGATGTACATCTGAATTTTAATGTTCGGCGCTTATGGGGTGGGTAAAATGAACAGCATTAAAACATCTTTTTTTATATTATTTTTGCTTATTACCACATTAATGTATATCTCAGGCAGTTTTGCGGTTACATACAAATATGATGATTTAGACAGGCTTGTGGAAGTGGTATACGATGACGGCACAACGGTAAAATATACATACGACGCCGCAGGAAATATACTGAAGGTGGAAGTAACCGAACCGCTTAAACTTCAGCCGATAGGGGACAAAACGGTTAATGCCGGTCAGTTACTGACTTTTACGGTAAGTGTTACAGGGAATGATAATAAAAAAGTAATTTTCGCGGCATATAATTTACCGGAAGGTGCAAAGTTTGACACGGAAACGGGAGTATTTTCATGGACGCCTGCTCTTAAACAGGTAGGAGTTCACAAGGGCATCAGGTTCGAAGCTTTAGTAGGCGATATTGTTCTTGTTGAAGAGATAACTATTACGGTAAAAGGAGTGAATACTCCTGTTGGTGAAAATGTTGAAGTTATTGATGAGAACAGCGGGACGACAGTTATTTTTGAAAAAGTGCATACACCGGGTGCTACAACCGTTACAGTTCATAATGAACTGCCTGCCGGCATATCTTCGATAGTGAATACGTTCCCTGTATATTATAACATTGAAACTAATGCCGGATTTACAGGTAAGGCGCGGGTAAAACTTAAATATGACATAAGAGGATTTGAGGAAAATGAAAATGATATAAGGCTATACCAGTTCAAGGACGGTAAGACAATAGACATAACCTCTCCGGTAAACCCGGGGGTGGGAGGTAACCCTGACACAAAAGAGAAAACCATAGAAGGGGCAGTTGAACATTTTTGTTTCTTTGGAATAGGCATTCCGAACAGGGCTCCGGTTGCAAATGCAGGAGACGATAAAACATTTGAAACCCGTTCCGATGATGGTGTAAAAGTAACGCTGGACGGCTCGTTGTCGTATGATCCGGACGCTTCTTTAAAAGGATTAAGGGAACCTGATCTCAACCCTGACGGAAGAAACATTGTGAGATACAAGTGGACAGGCCCTTTCGGGGAAGCGGAAGGAGTCAAACCTAATGTAGTCATGCCCCCGGGGATATGGGAATGCAGGCTTATCGTAAGTGACGGGTGGCTTGAATCAGAGGATACGGTTATTATACATGTCAAAAAGATAACGGAGAATGGTAGCAGTAGCGGGGACAGTGGGAAGAGTAACAACAATAATGACAGCGGTGATAAAAATATCGGAGAAAAAGAATGGGACATTGGTAAACAGGACAAGGTTTACAGCAGTTTCCCTTATGCCGTGTTTTCGGGAAGCGGTAAAATTCCCCTTTCAGTATACGGTTTGGACATAGAAATATCCGGAGATATCCACACAAACAATAATTTTCTGTTCCATGGCTTTAATTTTTCGGTGGACGGTATTTGCAAAGCAGCTGGTGAAATCGTGACATTAGGGAAACACATAAACGTTAAAAACAGGCAGGCCGGTGCGGAATTTATTGGAATGCCTGAATGGGCGGATGATATAAAATCAGAAATATTGAAAAACGGAATACGTTATTTTGCAAATAAGAGCTATAGCGGCAGTCGGGCAAGTATAACAGCGCCTTTGGCTGTTGACGGGGATGTAACAATTAATTGTGAGTCGTTAGATATCTCAGCAGGAATTTTTGCAACCGGCGGCATATCTTTAAATGTCTCCCGGCTCAAAGGCATTGAAGGTGGGAAAATTGTAATATGTTCTGAAAAGGGAAACATTGAAATAAATGCTTCGAAATTTGAGTTAAACGGGCTGATTTATGCACCGAAGGGAACGGTTGTAATAAATGCAGGAGAGTTCATACTGAGCGGACACATCATTGCGGACACCATAATTAAAAACGAAATATCAAAATAATAGGAAAAGGCTGTTTTTTGAAATCTGAGAGTATGGAGACAGAGCCGAAGTCTGTTTTGGTTTTATCGCAGGAAGTAATATTAAATATAAAAATTTATAGTCACAGTAATAAATAGAAGGTCTATAGTCGTATAAGTATTATTTTCGATTGAGTGTCAATGGTTTGACTAAGCAGGTATAATATTATATTCTGGATATAGCTGCACTGTAATTTTTTATGAAAAAGGGGTGGGGGGCAATTGAAACACCGGTTTGACATTCCCGATACCAAAAAAATAAGGCTGATTATTGACACCGATGCCAAAAACGAGGCCGACGACCAGTTTGCCATTGTGCATGCGTTACTTACGCCGAGATTTATTGTTAAAGGTATAATTGCGGCTCATTTTGGCACTCAGCGCACGGCGAAATCCATGCAGGAAAGTTATGAGGAATGTGTTAAAATACTTGAACTTATGGATTTGACCAGTGAGGTTAAAGTATATCACGGGGCCGAAGCAAAGATCCCCGATGAACATACGCCAATGCCTTCGGAAAGTGCCGACCTGATTATCCGCGAGGCCATGTCTGACAGTGATAAGCCGTTATATGTGATATTCCTCGGCCCGCTAACAGATTTGGCTTCGGCTTACCTGAAAGAGCCCGCCATTGAAAACAGGCTTACGGCGATATGGATTGGTGGCGGTGCGTGGCCAAATGGCGAAAGGGAATTTAACCTTGGCAATGACATCGACGCCGCAAACGTTGTAATGCGTTCAAACATACCGTTATGGCAGGTACCGCGTAATGTTTACACCACAATGAGGGTAAGCCTGGCGGTGAAGGTAAAGCCTTACGGCAAAATCGGCGAATATTTATTCCGGCAGCTTTATGATTTGAATTTTAAATTGAAAGACAATATGCGCTTTCCAAAAGGAGAAATGTGGAGTCTTGGAGACTCGCCGGCGGTAAGCCTGCTTTTGGATCCGCACGAGTATCATTATGAAATGAAGCCTGCGCCGCGAATAACGCCGGACATGCGGTATGTGCATTACCAGAATGAACGGTTTATAGGTGTTTATAATTACGTCGATCCGCGCTTTACACTGGAAGATTTTTTTGCTAAGCTAAAGTTGCATTATGGGGAATAAAACTGAAGGTAATTTTGAAATTTGATAAAGCACCGATAAGATCAAGGCAGAATAGTTTAGAAACAGAATAAGGCATTAAAGCTGGGGGTGCCTTCAAAGGCTGAGAAAGAGGATTATCCTCTTAACCCTTTGAACCTGATGCGGTTAGTACCGCCGGAGGGAAGCTGACTTTTATAATTATTGACATTCACGCTTACCTTCGAAGGTAAGCGTTTTTATATATTTAATGGGGTACAAAAAAGGCTTAAATCGTTAAAAAAAGAAGCAGGAGGGAAACTGCCAAATGTATACGACGCAAATGGACGCTGCCAGAAAAGGTATTATAACCGACGAAATGAGAACTGTTGCAAGAAAAGAAGGGGTGTCTGCCGAAAAAATCCGGGAACTTGTTGCCTGCGGAAGGGTGGTCATACCTGCGAACAGAAATCATAAAGGCCTTGACCCGGCAGGGATCGGTGAAGGGCTTAGAACCAAAATAAATGTTAACATAGGTATTTCGCGGGACTGCCGTAATTTTGACATTGAGCTTGAGAAGGCAAGAACGGCGATTGATTTAAAAACCGACTCAATAATGGATTTAAGTTCCTACGGCAAAACGCATGAATTCAGAAAAAAACTTATAGAAATGTCTCCGGTAATGATAGGAACGGTGCCTGTATATGACGTGACAGGCTTTTACAATAAGGAACTTGATAAAATTTCCGCCGACGAATTTTTCAATGTGGTTGAACAGCACGCAAAAGACGGTGTGGACTTTATGACCGTTCATGCAGGAATAAACAGGGAAACGGCGCGGCGTTTTAAGCAAAACCAAAGGCTTACAAACATTGTATCAAGAGGAGGGGCATTATTGTTTGCGTGGATGGAACTGACCGGAAGGGAAAACCCGTTTTATGAGCAGTTCGACAGGCTTTTGGAAATATGTGAAAAGTATGATGTAACAATTAGTCTCGGTGATGCGTTAAGGCCAGGAAGTATAAATGATTCAACTGATGCCGCGCAGATTCATGAACTTATTGTCCTGGGAGAGCTGACGAGAAGGGCATGGGAAAGGAATGTGCAGGTAATGATTGAAGGGCCTGGGCATATGGCAATGAATGAGATTGCACCCAATGTAGTTCTGGAAAAAAGGCTTTGCCATGGTGCGCCGTTTTACGTCCTTGGCCCGCTGGTCACTGATATAGCGCCCGGATACGATCACATCACCGCGGCAATTGGAGGGGCAATTGCGGCATCATGCGGTGCGGACTTTTTGTGTTATGTCACTCCTGCCGAACACCTGCGGCTTCCGGATATTAACGATATGAAAGAGGGTATTATTGCTGCAAGAATAGCAGCTCATGCCGCAGACATTGCCAAAGGTATAAGTGGGGCAAGAGAATGGGACTATAAAATGAGCGAGGCAAGGAGAAACCTTGACTGGAATTGCATGTTCGAACTTGCCCTGGATCCCGAAAAGCCGCGGAGATACAGGGAAAACTCAATCCCTGAGAATGATGATACCTGTACGATGTGCGGAAATATGTGCGCGGTAAAAAATATGAACAGAATACTAAAGGGTGAAAATATCGATATCCTGTAAAATCAATTTTTTTTACATTATCATATGAACTTTAACTGTTCAAAGTTATGTCGTGTGGAAAGGTTACTTGTTATTTTTCGTTCATATATGACGTCCTGCGGTCCTATATCACCGTACAGAACGGGGGATTTGGGATTATGCCCTGAGTAATTTTTCAACGCTGTTTTGTGGTTGTGAACCGCATAGCAGTAAACGCAGGAATGGAGGCATGTGTCATAAGCGCCGATGTCAACGCTCTCCACGCATCCGCATTCAGGGCGCTGGTTTTTGTCTTTTTTTAAATTAACAGGTTTTCCTGTTATTTTTTCAATCAGTTTGCTGTCAATGCAGCTTCCGCGTTCTATGCCAAAACGCGAGAGGTCGAGTTTCTCAGCACATGTCTGAATCTTTATGTTTTCGGTTGCGGCAATTCCGGAAAAGGCTTCGGCAATTCTGCACATTTCATCGGTGGTTATTTCTCTTAATTTAAGGTCTGACGAATTTCTGAGCGTGCATTTGTATAAATCAACAAAGCTGATTATACACCTGCCGGTATACCGGCTTAAATTTTTCGCAAGACGGCCGAAGTAATCGGCTTGAATGTCAGTGGTTATACCGTCGTTTAGAATTATAGGATCATAACGCCATATTACCCTGTCGGGACCTATCATGTCAGACAGCGCCTTAAATGTGTCTATTAATTTCCTTTTATCAGGTATGTTTCTTTCAATACTGTTATCATACGGAGTCAGAGTAAAAAGAAAGTAGTAATTATAATCTTTTAACAGGTACATTTTGGGCAACATTTTTTCAGGGTTTTTTGTCATGAAAACGAAACAGTCAACAACTTCGGGATTAAGTTCAATCCTGCTTATCCGATGATAGTTCATCGGATTCCTTACAAGCACGTACCCTTCCTTAAGCCTTTCAAAAAACCACTCGCTGTAAAAGGCAGGAATGTCTGTTCGACGGCTTACACTGACTATCATAACAACCCACTCCGTTACTCATTATATTTATTATTGCCGACACTGTAAACAGCGAAAATAAATAAACCTAAACAGAGACATTCAATGAGAACGGCTCTGTTTAGGTTCAGACAGCAGTGACTTATTAACCCTGCATTTATTCCAGACTGCATGGCATTAAGTTTTCGTTGTGAACAATTCCGCGTTCTGCGTCTACGGTAACTACACATCCGCTTTTCAACAGGCTTGTGGCATTCTGTGCACCTACAATAACCGGTATGTCCAGTGCCAGACCGACGATAGCGGCGTGATTGTTTGTGCCGCTTTCCTCAACAATTAGCGCTGAAGCGCTTTTTATCATCGGAAGCATTTCATTTGTGGTATACGGCACTACAATAATGTTGCCTTTTGCGTATTTCCTTTTCAGTTCATCGGCAGTTTTGGCAACGCATAACTCGCCGGTAATCACGCCTGTCCCAATACCCGTTCCTTTCACAAGTACTTTGCCTACAAGCTGTACTTTCAGAATGTTAGTCGTACCGCTTACTCCTATGGGCACACCGGCAGTTATTACGGTCAGGTCGCCGTGTTTTACAAGACCTGATTCCAAAGCTTTCTGTACGCCTGTATCAAACATCTCATCGGTGGATTTCGCTTCGCTGACCAGGAACGGAACCACGCCCCAGCACAGAGACAGCTGGCGTTGAACCTTTGGGCTGACGGTAGTGGCAATAATGGGACATTCGGGCCTGAAACGTGAAATCATGCGCGCGGTATGTCCTGATTTTGTTACCGTAATAATTGCCGATGCTTTCAGATCCATCGCGGTTGTGCATGTGGCATGGCTTATTGCGTTGGTAATCGTAGGGAGCATTTCATGCTGCGTGTTCATGAAACGCTTCCAGTAGTCTATTGAACTTTCTGCTTTTTCGGCTATTTTCGACATCGTTTTAAGAGCTTCAACCGGGTATTTTCCTGATGCGGTTTCTCCCGAAAGCATAATTGCGCTTGTACCATCGTAAATGGCATTGGCTACGTCACTGGCTTCCGCACGGGTGGGTCTTGGGTTGCGTATCATCGAGTCAAGCATTTGAGTGGCGGTAATAACAGGTTTACCGCTGCGGAAACATTTCTCAATAAGCATTTTCTGGACAACGGGAACTTCTTCCACGGGGATTTCAACGCCCAAATCGCCGCGGGCAACCATAATTCCGTCCGAAGCAAGAAGGATTTCGTCGATATTGTTTACTCCCTGGCGGTTTTCAATTTTGGATATGATTTTAATATCCTGACCGTTGTATTTATCCAGGATTTTTCTGATTTCAATTACATCATCGGCTTTGCGTACAAAAGAAGCAGCAATAAAATCAACGTCATTTTCAATACCAAACTTGATGTCCTCTATATCCTGCTGGGTAACGGACGGAAGGTTAATATCCACTCCCGGGACATTGATTCCCTTGTTATTGCCCAATACGCCGCCGTTTAAAACAACACAGTGAATGTCCTTCCCTGTAATGGCTGTTACTTCCAGTTCTATCAGCCCGTCATCTATAAGGATTCGGTCACCTTTTTTAACATCCTTGTACAATCCTTTGTATGATACCGATACCTTATGCTCGTCACCAAGGATATCATCATGGGTCAATACAAAGCTATCCCCTTCGGAAAGGGTGGCAGAGCCGTTTTTAAACTTACCCGTGCGAATTTCAGGCCCTTTTGTGTCAAGCAGCAACGCCACTGGACGTCCTGTTTCTTCCCTGATTTTTTTCAGCATGTCAATCCTGCGTTTGTGTTCCTCATATGAGCCATGGGAAAAATTCATCCTGGCTACATCCATGCCCGCAAGAACAAGCTCACGTAAGATTTCTTCACTTTCGCATGCGGGACCAAGGGTACAAATAATTTTAGTTCTGCGCATGTATATTTAAACCCCCAAAATAAAGTATGCTTATTTAATTTATTTTGCTGCACATAAAATGATAATCTATCACAATGAGATGCATTTATCAAGCATTTTTATGTTCAGCACCCGATGCAGAAAAAAATATGCATTATCGGCATCGGATTTTGGTCTGCCGGTTCCTGTAACATGGAAGCATACATGGGAATACCTACTGTTTTAAATGTTACAGGAAATTAACCGTTTTCAATAGTACCATATATTTTTTTGCCGGTAAAGGGGAAGGCAAATCTTTATGGAAAACTAACGGGTGAATTTACTTTTTTAATTTGTGACGCTGAAGGCGTATACGATAGGCGGATATAACTATTTTAAGCTGAGAGACATTGCGAAAATATTTGATATAGGGGTAGTGTGGGAAGGCGAAACGTCAACGGTGAAAATTGACACCGGCATTGGTTACGAGGATTAAATAAAACCGGTGGGCTGTTAAAAAAGGAACAGGATACATGAAACAATGTATCCTGTTTTTTTGCTTTTCTTTATGTTTTTTTCCGACAAATCGGTTTAAATCCGGTCGGGGAAAACATTCATGGGAGCGCCATCCCCGAATTATGCGAAAATTTTTATGGCAAAGGTTAAAAAGGTACCCTGATTGATGTATAATAAAGCTATTATTATTTTTAAACAGGGACAATATTAAACCATGAGCAATATTAATATTGACGGGATTGAAATTGAAGTAATAAGGAAAAAAATTAAAAACATGCATTTGTACGTGCTGCCGCCCGACGGAAGGGTACGCATTACTGCGCCTTTAAGGGTGAAGGAAAGCGTCATCAGAAATTTTGCGGTCTCAAAACTTAACTGGATAAAAAAACACCGTGCAAAATACCGGGAGTACAAAGCAGGTCCCCTTAAAAGATTTGTTTCAGGAGAAATACATTATTATCAGGGCAGGGAGTATTTTCTGAACGTTATATATACGAACAACAGGCAAAGAGTTGAGTTGTGCGAGGAAAAAGGGGAGATAAATCTTTACGTCCGCGAAAACAGCAATGCTGAACAGAGAAAGAAGATACTCACCGAATGGTACCGGAACAAGCTTAAAGAACGGCTTCCGGATTTAATCGCCAGGTGGGAAAAAGTAATGGGGGTTAATGTCAGGAGTTTTGGCGTTAAGCTGATGAAAACCAGATGGGGAACGTGCAATCCCGCTACAGGCAGGATATGGATTAATCTTGAACTGGCAAAAATGGCCCCTGAATATCTTGAATACATAGTGGTACATGAAATGACACATCTTATTGAAAGATACCACAATAAAAGGTTTTATGCATTTATGGACATGTTTTTGCCCGGATGGCGGAAATTAAGAAAGGAACTGAAGGCTTTACCGGTTATTTCTCAATAACACGGCCAATGGGCTTTAATCCGAAATGCATAAGAGCCTCGTTTATGTCTTCTATTTTGTATATCTTTTTTTGTATGCAGAAAAGGATTATAAGATCCGACAGTTCGCTTTTCGATAAGGAATATCCCGCAGAAGCCAGCAGTTCGTTGGTTTCGTTCATGTTCAGCTCAAGGGCTAACGCCAGGCAGATAACCGTGTTTTTGCCTGGTTTGTATTCATTATTTGAGCGTATTTTTGAAAAATGTCTGCGATCAATGCCCGCTTTTCTGTAAACCTGGGAAGCGGTCAGTCCCTTTTTTTCAATAAATTTCATAAGTGTCTGACTGAAAGAAGGTTTTATGTTTTCCTCAATAAAGTTTTCCAGTTCCTGATGAAACGGTTCTGACACTGTATATGGCACACTTTCGGAAACCTTAAATGATTGGAAGTTTTTGTATATAAATGACTGCAGTTCATCAAGCACTTTTTCGGAAAGCATATTAAACCTCTGAAAATGTCGCCTGCCAGGCGACCATTTATTTTTTGTGATTTTTTATTATTATAGCATAACACAAAAGCGTTTAAGGGGGTTGAGTGTTGTGAACAAAGATTTGACCGAAATAATTTTTCTTCTTGACAGAAGCGGTTCCATGGCAGGCCTTGAAAGCGAAACAATAGGAGGTTTCAATGCTTTTATTGAAAAACAAAAGGAAATACCGGGAGAGACGATTATAACGGCGGTACTGTTCGACGATCGGTACGAAATTCTTTGGAACGGAGTGAATATAAAAGATATAAAGCTTACCGACAAGGAGTATTATGTCAGGGGAATGACCGCGCTGCTCGATGCCGTCGGAAAAACAATTTTGGATGTTCACAACAGAATCTTAAAAACCAAGAAAAGCAAACGCCCCGGAAGGGTGATTTTTGTCATTACAACTGACGGTATGGAAAACTCAAGCAGGGAATTCACGTACGAAACGGTAAAACAGCTTATTAAGCGGCAAAGGGAAAAATACAACTGGGAATTCATATTTCTTGGCGCCAACATCGACGTGGTTAAGGAAGCGGGCAGTATTGGGATTAACCGCAATGATGCGTATGGCTTTGAAGCTTCTCAGAACGGTATAAAACAAATGTATGAGGTTGTTAATGAAAAAGTGAGAAATAAAAAGAAAAACTCCAACTATTTAATTTAATAAAAACAATTATTTATTTATGCTTTCGGGTGAAAAAACAGACACAGCGGCCGTGGCAACCGCTACCGGACCGCTGTGGCCGCTTTAATACGCGTTTGATATATCATTTGACTTTAGACTTCGTTTTCCGCTTCCTTAAGTAATTCCTTCACATAGTTTGGCAGTGCAAATGCGCCGATATGCAAGTCGGTATTGTAGTATTTCGTTTTTATGCCGAGGGAGTTCCATCTGTCGGCATTAAAATCCCTTGTCGGATGGTATTTTTTCGATGCAAATCCAAACAGCCAGTGCCCTGAAGCATATGTAGGAATATGTGCCTGATACACTTCACTTATGTCAAAAACCCTGTATATTTTTTTATGCGCCTTTTTCATTCCGGCGACATCTATGGGATAAAACGGGCTTTCATGTTGGTTAACCATTATGCCGTCATCTTTTAGGGCTTTATAACAATTTCTATAAAAATCTTCCGTAAATAACGCTTCCCCGGGGCCCACAGGATCGGTGGAATCCACGATTATGAGGTCGTATTGATTTTGGCAATATTTTACATATTCCAGCCCATCCTGGATATGAATATTTACCCGGGCATCGTCGAATTTAGACGCGATCTGCGGGAAAAACTCCCTGCAAACCTTTATAACCATTTCATCTATTTCAACGAGGTCTATTTTCTTAACATAATCATAACGGGTCAGTTCCCGTACTATTCCGCCGTCGCCGGCTCCAATGACAAGAATTTGTTCAACCTTGGGGTGGACTGCCATTGGAACATGGACCAGCATTTCGTGATAGATGAATTCGTCCTTTTCTGTAAGCATCAGGTAATCGTCTATGACCAAAATCCTGCCAAGATCGTCGGAATCATATACATCTATTTGCTGAAATTCACTTTTTACGCTGGCAAGCTGTTTGTTTACCTTTATTGAAAAAACAACACCATCAGCATAGTTTTCACTAAACCATAAACTCATTCTGATCTACCCTTTCAAATAATTAAATGTTATTTTTTCTTTATTTCACCCCAGAATATTTCCTCCATTTCGCGTTTTATGCTGTTTATAATTTGAAGGCGGGTTTCTTCGGACAATTCATTTTCATCGGTGTGCAACAGGTAATTGTTCAGGTTAATGTTCTTAATCATCATCCGTGTGTGGAACAGATTGCATTCGGGCATATTAAAGTCCACCGATTCATATTTTTCAAGTGTCTCTTTGTTTATATAATCCCTGATGGACGAGATGGTGTGATCCATAAAGAGTTTGTTTCCGTCAATATCCCGCGTAAAGCCTCTGATCCTGTAATCCATTGTAATAATGTCCGAATCAAAGCTGCTTATTAAATAATTCAAAGTATTCAACGGGGAAATTTCGCCGCAGGTTGAGACATCTATATCAACACGGAATGTCGCCAGAGAGGATACCGGATGACATTCGGGATATGTGTGAACGGCAATATGGCTTTTATCCAGATGAGCGAGGGTTTCGCTGCCATGAAAATTATTTTCCGCAATTAGAACGGTTGCACTTGCGCCTTGGGGTTCATAATCCTGTTTGGACACGTGCAAAACCTTGGCACCTATCATATCCGAAACGTTAAGCAATATATTGGTAAGCCTTTCGGAATTGTACTGTTCATCAATGTACTCGACATATTCTTTCTGATCCTGTTCCGACATGGTATAACAGACGTCGAAGATATTGAAGCATAAGGATTTTGTTAGGTTGTTAAATCCGTAGAGTTTAATTTTGTTTTTCACCCCAATACCCCCTTCTTTTAGATTTATAATATTACGGACAAAATCTTTGGTTCACAGCCAAGAAAACCTAACATAAGATTATTAATTTAATATTAAATCAAATGGTATTACCAAAAAGGCCAAGGAAAAAAGTAAAAAAGATTGTAAACCTTTTGTTAAGTAATAATAATCCGTTAAGGCTAAACCCCAAGAACATAGTAAATTCTACATTCAAAAATAAGTATTGTCAACACCGGTATTATGAAAATAGTTAATTAATTAACAACTTCGGATTTATATTTGTAAGGCGTGATTCCCGCAGCAAATATTGAGTATTGGAATATTTTGTTATATAATGAGTAAAACGATATTGGCCGAAAAATTTATAAATACAATTGAATTGCTGAAAAACACAAGGAAACTGAAAATCTTCCCGGTGTAACACGATGGGGTTTTTCCGGCGTGGGAGGTTCAATTATGGGGAAGATTGTTGCCATTGGCGGCGGTGAACTCAGAAAAGGTGAAACACAGGGATTAACAGATTTATTGTTGAACTGTCGGGAAAGGCAAATCCGAAATTGCTTTTCATACCCACCGTAAGCAGAGACGCAGAAGAATATATTGAGCTGGTTAAAGCAGATTCGGAGAACTGGGCTGCAGTGCGGACGCATTATGCCTTGTGTCAAATACATACAGTGCCGGGCAGATCAGAGACATGATTCTTGGTTCTGATATCGTTTATGTAGGTGGCGGTGACACCGTAAGAATGCTGGAAACATGGCGTGGATAAATATCTGAAATAAGCATACGAAAAGGGGATTGTGTTGTCTGGTTTAAGTGCCGGGGCGATTTGCTGGTTTGTGTTTGGACACAGCGACAGTGATTGGTTTATAAACCCAGAACAGTGGGATTATGTGCGCGCATACGGGCTGGGGCTGATACCTGCCGCGCATTGCCCTCATTATAATGAAGAGGGAAGGGAAAGTTTTGATGAAATGATGAGAAACGAAACCATCCCGGGAATAGCGCTGGAGGATAGAACGTCATTGGTCGAGACAGACGGCCGTTACAGAATATTGAACGAAGACAGGGGAAGGAAGGCATATTTGCTGAAAGTATCGGACAATAAATTAATAAAAATAGAACTGGAAGAAGGAGAATTTGTTTTGTAATATGGGAAGCTCAGTTAAAAAAATAGGTGTTATAGGTCTTGGAATAATCGGCGGTTCGCTGGTCAAGGCAGTAAAAAGAAAAGGATTGTGCGAAACGGTTGTTGCCTATGACCAGAATGAAAATACAATGGAGCTGGCATTAAAGGAAGGCACTATCCATAAAGCGGCACAAGGCATTGATGAAACCTTTAAAGGCTGTGAAATGGTTTTTATATGTGTGCCGGTAAAGAGCATACCCGAAATAGTGAAACAATTGGACAAAATAGTGGAATCAGACTGTATTCTGACAGACGTGGGCAGTACGAAAGGCAATGTTATGGAAACGGTGAAAAAATTGAAACTTTCCTGCCCGTTTATAGGCGGACACCCTATGGCGGGTTCCGAAGAATCGGGATACAGGGCTTCAAGACATACGCTGTTTGAAAACGCGTATTATGTTTTAACTCCTCTGGAGGGAACTGATGAGGTTTACATAAATAAACTTTCTGAATTTCTTAAATTATTGGGGGCGCTGCCGGTAATAATTGATCCGCATGTCCATGATTATGCCACCGCGGCCATCAGCCATGTACCTCATGTAATAGCCAGCGCGCTGGTTAATACAATAAAGGGGCTGGACGGCAGCGACAGACTGATGCATACGCTGGCTGCCGGAGGATTCAGGGACATTACAAGGATTGCTTCTTCCGAGCCGGCGGTATGGGAAAGTATCTGCCTTACAAACAAAGATAATATAATCAGGGTTCTTGGGGAGTTCGCAAAAAATATCAATTCTTTCGTTGAAGCATTAAACAGCAATGATGATAGAAAGTTGAGGCAATTGTTTAAGGACGCAAAGGAATACAGGGATTCTTTCTCCGACAGAAGAGTCGGGGCTTTGATAAAAACGTATGACATTACGGTGGATGTGGAGGACAAGCCCGGCGTTATTGCATCCATAGCAAGTGAGCTGGGCAAACACCGGATTAACATCAAAAACATAGGCATCAATAACAGCCGTGAAATGGAAGGCGGGGCGCTGGCTATAAGTTTCTATGATCGCGAAAGCCAGGAAAGAAGTTATGAAATCCTGAAACAAATGGGCTATTCGGTGTATTACAGATAGTTTATATATGCCCTAACTCTTCTTTGATGTGGAAACACCGAATAAACTGCCCAGTATTCCAAGGGATGCGCTTACCGAAAGGAGGAATATGCTGAGCCCGTAAACCAGCTGGTTCCTGGGCGGCAGCGGTATGAAGGGGATAGTGCTGCTGAGCCTTGAATATCCCTGATTTATTAATATGTTGATAAATACCGTTGCAACGATTCCTCCACAGAAGGTGAGCAAAAAACCAAGCAATATGTAAGGGAAATTGATAAAATTGTCGGGAGCTCCCAAAAGCACAAGGGTCCGGATTTGTTCGCGGTTTTGATAGATACCCTGTCTTATCATATGGGATATAATTATCAGAGTGGTTATACTTACCGCTGCTATGACCAGATAGCCGAGAACCTCAAAGGCTTTCGTTATCCCTTCAATTCTTTCAAGGACCTCCCTGTTTTCCCGTACGTAATTTATCCCGCGAAGGGAGGATATTTGAGTGAAAACGGAATCCAGCTTTTCGAGCTCAATTTTCACCTCAAAGTAGGCTTCAAAGGGATTTTCATCAAACAGGTCAAGTATACCCGACTCTTCGCCCAAAATTTTTTCCATGCGTATTTTGGCTTCTTCCTCGCTGACCAGCCTTACTTCCCGTACTCCGTCAATTTGCCGGATTAAATTAAGCAGTTCCTCGGTATTTGCAGCAGCCTTGTTAAAATATGCATTAATTTCGGCCTCATCCCTAAGCATTCTGGTCAACTGGCTGCTTATGCTCCAGATGGCTATAACGAGGGCAAGCAAAAACAGAATAAGGGCGGTTCCCAAAAAGGAAAACAGGTTTGAAAGCTTATTGGTAAGGACTATCCTTATGGCTTCTTTTAAAAAGTATGAAGCGTTTTTCATATGTGTTCACCCCGGCGTTCAACGGTAATATTGCCCTGCTCAACACGAATGACTGTGGCATCTTTGTAATTTCCGATTAAATGCGTTGCATGGGTTGTGACAAGTACGGTGGTGTTTTTATCTTTCAACGTATAAAAAAGGTTCATGATATTGATTGCATTATCATAATCCAGATTGCCTGTAGGCTCGTCGGCAAGAATCAGCGAGGGCTTCCTGGCCACCGCTCTTGCTATTGCGACCCTTTGGGCTTCCCCGTAAGAAAGCTTATCCACCATTACCGAAGCCTTGTGCCCAAGCCCTACTTTTTCAAGAGAGTTTTTTGCATTATCCATCATCTGGCGTTTCGGAATATCCAAGAAACGCATGCCTATCAATACATTATCAAAGGCCGTTCTTCCCGGAATAAGCCTGAATTCCTGAAAAACCGGCCCAATTTTCCTGCGGAGTTTCCTTATGTTTCTGATTTCACTTTTTGCCATAAGCTGATCCATTACATAAAGGGAGCCCGACGTAGGAAACTCCATACCCATTAAAAGCTTGAGCAGACTGGTTTTTCCCGAACCGCTGGGCCCTACAATGTAAACAAATTCTCCCTGTTTTATTTTCAGGTTTACATCGTGAAGGGCAAGGGTGCCGTCGCCATATCTTAAAGAAACATTGGTGGCCTCAATCATACCGCTATCCTCCATGCATTTGTCAAAAGCTTGGTGTTATTACGAATTCCAGGTATCCGTCAAAAACTTCAACAGATTCCAAAGTCACGCTTCCCGCCATTATTTCTTCGAAATTTATAACTATCTGCCCGTTTTTAAACAGTTCCGCAATGGACGCCTCGGTAAGGGGCATACCGCAAAATGTGCCTTCTTCCACTTCAAATTTTAAAAGGGTTTTATTTTCAATTTTAAAAATCCCGCGGAGGGATAACTGTTTTTCCGGAACGTTAACCCATATTCCTTCGGGTCTGAATTCAAACACCATTTTGGGGAGATCGGACTGTTTTTCCCAAATCGAGTTCAGTGTCTGATCATATATTTTACCTGATATTTTCGGAAAACTGATTTTCAGATTCAGAGCTTCAACCGGGAAGTCTCCCCTTTTTGCTATTTCGGTGAAATATTCCACGATTTCCGAAAACAATACTTTTAAGTCATTCCACTCCTGCTGAAGGCGCTGCAATTCGTTTTGATACATCTCCCTGGCCTCGCCTACGGAATTGAGTATTGTTTCCTGTTCCTCCCTTAATGCGTACATTTCATCCAAAGTATTCTGAAGCTCGGCAATATACTTTTCCAGTTCTTCTTCCTTTGCTTTCAGTTTTTCATTTTCGGAAACCAGTTCCTTTTTCCTGCTTTCCAGCCTGTTCAGCAGTTCATCTGTATTTCGGCTTATTTGACGTATGATATTCAAACTTTGAATGAAATCCGATAGATTTTCCGATTTCAGAATTGTTTCGAGAAAAGACGCGGGGCCTTTCCTTTGGTAACTTACGAGCACTTTTTTAAGGACATTGAGCTGGCTGTTGTATGTATTTTGCTTTTCTTCAATTTCCTTTGCAAGTTTTTCTGAATCGCTCCTCAACCGTTGAACTTCCGCAGAGATTTTTTCCTTTTGCCTTTCGGTTTCCTCTATTTGCTGGGAAAGGGTAAACAGATTTTCAAGCACGGTTTTTTCAATTTCGGAGATATCCTGAAGCTTTTCTTCGACCTCGGTTATTGGCTGGACCTGGCTTAAAACCTGACCGGAAAGAATATTTGCGGAAATTAGGGCTATTATGACGGCAATTATAATGAAAAAACCAAATCTTTTTGCCAGCACAACACTACAACCCCCGGAAAGATAATGCTTACTGATTACCCGCATGCTTTACTTAAAGATCCTAAAGAGCCTCGACCTTACGACACCGCTTAAAAGCCGTTATAAAACAAATAATGCTCATGTAAGAAATTATATCATGTTGCCCGAAAATCTTCCACTATGAAATTATAAAGACGAAATCTTCAGGCTCCGGGATGTAAATTGACATTTTGGGGTATATAAAATATATTCGATTATGACGGAATAAATTAATCGTAATTGGTCAGCTGCATATAAAAAGGAGGTTTGATTATGGATTTTTTCGATGTGATTAACAGGAGGTACAGTGTAAGATCCTATCTCCCCGATGAAGTTGAAGCTGAAAAAATACAGAAAATACTTGAAGCTGCAAGGCTTGCACCAACAGCTTGCAATTTGCAGGCATTTAAGGTGGTGGTGGCCAAAACCGAAGGCCGAAAGGAAGAGATTAGGAAAATATACCCCCGGGGCTGGTTTGCCGAGGCACCCTATATAATTGCTGTCTGTGCCGAAAAAGGCAAGGGCTGGGTAAGGAGCGATCAGAAAAGTTTTGCAGATGTCGATGCCACAATCGTTATGGATCACATAATTCTTGCGGCGACGGCGTTAGGCCTTGGTACCTGCTGGATTGGAGCGTTTGATCCGAAGGCCGCTGCCGAAGTCCTGGAGCTTGGAAACAATTTGGAACCCATTGTATTAACTCCGCTGGGATATCCTAAGGGAGAACAGACCCCCAGAAGGAGAAAGGCTCTTGAGGAACTGGTCATTTACAGATAAGTTTTCTTGGTTCGGCAATAAAAAAAATAAAGGACAGGTTATGTGTATGATCAAAGCGCTTAAGGAAAAATTTCTGCACCCGGACGACGAATTCACCCCAATTCCCTTCTGGTTCTGGAATGATTCACTGAATGAAGAGGAAATAAGAAGGCAGATTCATGATTTCAGGGAAAAGGGCGTGATGGGTTTTGTAATACACCCGAGAATAGGAATACCGAAGAATATTGAATACCTTTCCGACAGGTTCATGCAACTGGTCAGGTTCGCCGTTGCCGAAGCAGCACGGCTTGGAATGAAAGTGGTTCTCTATGATGAAGGCATGTATCCGTCAGGTTCCGCCCACGGACTTGTGGTTAAGAAAAATCCCGAGTATGCCTCAAAAGGTTTAAGCATGACCGAATATCCGCTGGATGATATTGACGAAATAGAATTTCCCATTCCCAATAACGAGAGGATTGTTTCAATTCTTGCCGTAGAAAAGAAGTCTGCCGATTCCTTTGTTTATGAAAGCACCAAAAAACTTCATGCGGAAAATGGAAAAGTGCGCTTTAAGGTGCCGAAAGACGGAAAATGGTCACTGGTGGTTTTTACGCTGTGCTTTTCAGGAGGCACAATAAGGGGAATTCATTTCGGCGAAGACGACGGAGAACCCTTTGCACCGCCTTCTGCAGATCTTTTAAACCCCGATGCTGTTGCAGCTTTCATAGAAATTACCCATGAAAGATATTACCAGGTGTTGAAGAAGTATTTCGGAAACACGGTAATTGCAATGTTTACAGATGAGCCGTGCATTCTTGGAAGAAACCATAGAAAAGGACTGATACCGTGGACCGATGATTTCCTGGAATGCTTTATATCGGCTGGTAACGAAGAAACAAGCCTTCCCGCGTTATGGTGGGAATGCGGCGGGAAAACCGAAGAAATCCGAAGGAATTACAGTAATGCCGTAAATCTCAGACTTGAATGGTCCTATTACAGGCAAATTTCCGAGTGGTGTGAAAAACACGGCATTGCTTTAACAGGACACCCCGAAAAAAGCGACGAGATCGGTCTTTTGAAATATTTTCACATACCCGGGCAGGATATTGTATGGAGATGGGTTGCCCCCGAGAATAACAGGGGAATTGAAGGAGAACACAGCACAATGGCAAAGTGCTCTTCAGACTCCGCGCGGCACCGGGGCAGGCGCAGAAACTCGAACGAATGCTTTGGATGCTGCGGCCCTGAAGGCATTCACTGGGCATTTTCGATGGACGACATGAAATGGTATATGGATTGGATGTTTGTGCGGGGTGTGAATCTGCTGTATCCCCATGCCTTCTTTTACTCAATTGAAGGTGAAAGGCGTTTCGGAGAAAGGCCGCCCGATGTCGGGCCCAATAATGTATGGTGGAAATATTATAATTTTGTTTCCGACTATATTAAAAGAATGTGCTTTATTATGACCGACTCGGTAAATCAGACGAATGTCTGTATTCTTTGCGGAAGCAGCGGTCTTCCGTGGAAAGCGGCAAAACACCTTTACCGGAACCAGATGGAGTTCAATTACCTTGAAACCGAACTTCTGCTTTCCGAAAAATGCAAAATTGAAGGCGGCAGGATAAAAATTGAGAAACAGGAATATACGGTAGCGGTAATAGAGGAGCCAGACATCCTTTCAGATGAGGTGAAAGATAGGCTTTCGGTGTTTATCCGTCAAGGCGGGAAAGTCGTTGTCTATAATGACGGCGCCAACAAAGATAATTTGCTGGGATTTGAGTCTGTAAGCAGCCCGGAAGAGTTTATAGAATTTATCAAAGAGCACGGGGGATATGATTATTCCTTTGAACCCCGTCATCCCGATTTAAGGGTTAGCCATGTGGTAAAGGGCGGGTGCCACCTTTATGTCCTCACAAACGAAGGCGAAAACACAATCAATACTGTGCTCCGGACCAGAATAACGGGGAGGGCTGAGCTCTGGGACGCGTGGAGGGGTGCGGTGACCGAAATTGATCCGATAGCTTGCGGTGAGAATGATATGAGCATTGAAATAAGCCTTCCGCGGAGAGAAAGCCTTGTAGTCTGCATTGATCGGTCCGAAAAAGCCGTGCCTGGAGTCAAAGGTTTCGCCCGAAAGGTGCAGAAGCAGGAACTTCAGCTGTGCTGGAGCATTTTTGACAACCAAAGGCTGATTAAAGAAAGGGAAAACAGTTTGGTTTCATGGACCGAATGGCCGGGCATGGATGCTTTTACGGGAACGTTGATTTACGAGACGTCATTCATTCAGAGTGAAAAAGGCAACTGCAGGTATCTGCTGGATCTGGGAGAGGTACATGAAATAGTCCGGTTGTATATTAACGGACACGACGCAGGTGTAAGAATGTGGAAACCTTATGTTTTTGACATTACACGCTGGATGAAATCGGGCGTGAACACCGTCCGTGCAGAAGTAACAAATTCCATGGCAAACAAAATCAGCGGGGCGAAACTTAAATCAGGTCTGATTGGCCCCGTTTGCCTGGTCAAGGTATATGAAACAAACTAATTTACCGAAAATTGGGGTATATGGTGATCAACGGTGTATTTCGAATATGGGGAAAAAGAAACAGAATATTTGAAGGAACGGGATAAAAAGCTTGGAGAAGCGATTGACAGGATTGGTTTCGTTAAGCGCCGGATTATTCCCGATCCCTTCCGGGCCCTTGTTTACAGCATAGTCGGACAGCAGATTACAGGAAAGGCGGCGGATACCGTGTTCAACAGGCTGGTCGCCAGGGCGGGAGAAATAGCGCCCGAAAGGCTGGCCGAGCTTGATATTTCAGAGATTAAGGCCTGCGGTATGTCTTTAAGAAAGGCTGAATATATAAGGAAAATTGCAGAGGCCGCTGTAAACGGAACAGTTGACTTTGGCGGCCTTAAAGCCAAACCCGACCGGGAGGTGATAGACATTCTTACAACCCTCCCGGGCGTTGGTATATGGACTGCGGAAATGCTTTTGATATTTTCCCTTGCCAGGCCGAATGTTTTAAGCTTCAGCGACTTTGGTATCAGGAAAGGGCTAATGAAACTCCATGGCATTGACAGGCTCACAAAAGAAAAATTTGACGAATACCGATCCCTTTATTCCCCGTATTGTACGACGGCTTCCATATATCTGTGGGAAATTGCGAAGGAGTCATAGGTCAAATTTGTTCCAGACCTTTGACTCCTGATAATACTTGTTCAGTTTCCTTAAGTTTGTTATCCACATGTAAATGACAAACGGTATGAACAGAAACATAAGCATATGGTTCTGTGAGAGGAGAATAAAGTTAAAGGTTCCGTGTAAGAGCATAGGCATAATAAGTGACAGTGAATAGTATCTTTTTCGGTTTATTATGTCAGGGCTGAATTTTGCCAGCGACAGGTAATAACCCATTGTGATGGCAAACAGCATATGAGCGGGAACACTTAAGATACCGCGGTACCATCCAATGTAAGGATCTGCGTCATACCCCGAAAAAACATACATAATATTTTCAATTGTTGCAAAGCCAAGGGCCGAGTATGCGCAGTAAATAATTCCGTCAAGTTTTTCGTCAAATGAGACATGATAATAAGCCAGGCGCATGACCACAAGGCGCTTGAAGTATTCTTCAGTGAAACCTGCCACAATGTATGCCGTCCAGACTGCGGAAAATATACCGCTGAATATGTTTATATTGCTTAAAAATCTTTCCACGAATATTGTCGGAACAGCAGCCAGCATTCCGTGGAGAAAAAGCCTTACAAGAAGCCCTACCGGCTCTCTGTCGTATCTGTCGGTAAGGTATAACCCCATTGCAAGGGCAATTCCGGGTGTAACCGCTATTACGAACAACCGTAACGGATCCATAAGTAGTTCCTTCCGTTTCACCTTTTTCAAAATCTGGCAGTTTTGCGACAAATTCATATATTTAAAGCATGATCATTATATGGTATATTATATGTTGTGTCAGTTGAAAAACATCTGCTAATGATTATATTTCCTGTTTGCACGTTTTTATAACGGAATTTTTATGAAAGGCGGAAAAATGACAAACTTTGATGATTCAAATTTAATATTGAGATCCTTTGACCCGATTGCGGACAGTCAAAGCAAGGTTTTGATCCTCGGTACGATGCCCGGCGCCGAGTCTTTAAGAAAGCGGCAGTATTATGCTCATCCAAGAAATCTGTTCTGGCCGCTTATTTACGGTATATTTGATGAAAATCCTGATGCCGATTATAATAAAAAAATTGATTTTCTGAGAAGCAAAAAGATTGCGCTGTGGGATGTTTATAAGTCATGCAGGCGTAAAGGAAGCCTTGATTCAAACATCTGCGATGAAATTCCGAATGATGTCGCCGGGCTATTGAACGCATACCCGAACATAAAATACGTTTTCTGCAACGGAGAAACATCCGAGAAACATTTTAGAAGGCATGTGCTGCCTGAAATCAAGCGGGAAATTTATTTTCTAAGGCTGCCGTCCACAAGCCCGGCGAATGCTTCGGTTCCGCCGGAAGAAAAAATGCGTATGTGGCGCTATATAAGGCATACTTTGGAAAACCGGGTAAAATATAAATCGGTGGCAAAAACTGAGATTGGCGAAATCATTGTCCTTGCGGATGACCGGGTTGTAACCGGAGTGTTTTTGCCCGGCAGTGAGCCGGAAACTGATGGTTTTGCCTTATTTTCGGGAAACAGGATTTCAGAGCTGGCTAAAAATCAGATTGAAGAATATTTCAAGGGAAAAATACGGTCGTTTGACATTCCGTTTGAAATACGGGGAACAAACTTCGAAAAAAATGTATACAATGCCCTTTTGAAAGTGCCTTACGGGTGCACGGTAACGTACCGGGAGCTTGCTGAAATGGCGGGGAACAAGCATGCTGCAAGAGCGGTCGGGCAGGCCCTTAAGAAGAACCCTTTGCCTTTGATTATTCCGTGTCACCGTGTAATTGGGTCAAAGGGCAGATATGTGGGGTTTATGGGAATTGGCGGCAACCCCCTTCAAAAAATGCTTATTGAGCTGGAAGCTGAATATTCCGGAAAATATTCCTTTGCTGAAAGTGCGGATTGATAGTTTCAAAAAATATAATTACTGCGGAAAATTCAAGAGGAGTGATTATTTTACGATGGAAGATTATATGCTCAGGGCGATGACGAAAGACGGACAGATACGTATATACGCCGCTGTTACCACTAATACCGTTGCGTATGCCAAAAAGGTTCACGATCTGTTTCCCACTCCGGCGGTGGCTCTGGGAAGAACTTTAACCGCAGCGGCTATGATGAGCGGCACGCTGAAAAGTGAAAAAAGCACTATTACAATACAGATAAAAGGGGACGGGCCTCTGGGCGGTATTCTTGCAGTGACTGATGCCCGTTCAAATGTAAGGGGTTATGTCCATAACCCGTACCTGGATATGCCGTTAAATGACAAAGGCAAGTTTGACATAGCGGGCGCCGTGGGGAAAGGTTACCTGGACGTGATCACCGACCTTGGTTTAAAGGAACCATATATAGGCCGTGTGAAACTGGTATCGGGGGAAATTGCCGAAGATATAACTTACTATTACGCCGTTTCGGAGCAGACACCAACCGTAACAAGCCTTGGGGTTCTTGTTGACAGGAACGGCGATATTGTGAACTCCGGCGGGATTTTCATACAACTGATGCCTGGGTGCAGCGAAGAAGACATTTCATGGCTTGAGAAATGCGTAGAGAAAATGCCGCCTATAACGAAAATGCTTGCACCTGACAGAACGCTGGAGAATATCCTCGACGAGGTACTGCCGGGGAAAGAACTGGTATATCTGGATACCAGACCGGTCAGGTTTAAATGTACCTGTTCAAGGGAGAGGATGGAAAGAAACTTGCTTAGCCTTGGTATTAAGGATTTGGAGGAAATAGCCGCCGATAATAAGGAGACAGAACTTGTATGCCATTTCTGCAGATCGAAATATGTGTTCAGCCCGTCGGAGATTAGAGAAATTTTTGAGCGTGCGAAGCAGGAAAAGAATACTGAAGGGAATGAACAGGTGAAAGAGTGATTTTATGGTTTATCTGTTCGACGGCAGTTTTGAAGGCTTGTTAACCTGCGTATTTGAAGCATATTCATCAAAGGAACGGGATGTGTCAATTAAAAACAAAGCGACCTACATCCCGTCCTTTCTGGATGAGGTTAAGGAAATTGAAACCGATATGGGCAAGTTTGAGCGGGTGTATTTGTCCATTCCAAAAAAAATATCCCAAAGGGCGCAGGAGATTGTTTACCGTGCATGGCTGAGTGAAGATGAAAATGCGCCCGATTTGATTTATTATTTTTTGAGAATTGGCTACAAAATGGGCGGAAGGGTTACCGACTATCTGCAGGATCAAAGAATAAGCAAAATAATTGACCTCGACAGAAAAGTGGGAAGGGAAGCCCACCGATTTCTCGGGCTTCTGAGGTTCAAGGAAGTTACAGAGGGAATTTTCTATGCAGGATATGAGCCTGATTATAACATTACCATTTTAATTGCGCCTCATTTTGTGCGAAGGCTTTCAATGCAGTCCTTTATAATTCATGACAGAAAGAGAAACATAAGTGCGGTTTTTGACGGCAGCGAACTGGTGATAACCGACAAGGTTCCTCAGGTCGGTGATGAAAAAACCGTCGAAGAAGATGAATATGCAGCTCTTTGGAAAGCCTTTTTCAAATCAATAGCAATAAAAGAGCGCAGGAATCCCCGCGCCCAGATGCGTTTTATGCCTAAAAAATACTGGAAAAACCTTACTGAAATGCAGGACTGAATTTTCTGCAAACTATTCAAGAAGTAAGTCAATTCCTTTCTGAAAAAGTTCCTCGGTCAGCATTCCGCGATGGTATGCCTTAAGATATCCGTCCCTGTCGATGAACACGGTTGTAGGCAGGGAATAAGCCTGGTATGTAGCAGTTGCGTCAAGATCGAGGTCAAAATAAACAGGGAAAGTGTAACCGTTATCATTTATGAATTTTTCCCCCTTTTCCTTTGTGTCTTTTATTCCGTCAATGCTTTGCACCATCATAAAGTGAATGTCGTCTTTGTATTTACTGAAGCCCTGTTCGAAAAGAGGCATTTCCTGTATGCAGTACGGGCACCACGTGGCCCAGAAATTTATAATTATAGGTTTTCCGAAGAACTCCGAAAGGTTAACTTCTTTGCCTTCACTGTCATATACGGTAAAATCAAAGGCTTTATATTTCTGTTCCTCGCTCTGCTGTTTTTCATCTCCGGACTGCATATCCTCGTTTTTTCCCGGTGCACCGGTATCTGAATTGTCGGTGGTATCGGTGTTTTCATTGTTTCCGGAGATATCGGTTATTGTTTCGCCCGACGTGCTGTTATTCGCCTGCCCTGTTTTGCCTGCGCCGGGGACTGTGATATCAGGTTGGTTCATCAGGCTTAATTTGTTGTAGGCTATATATGCTCCGGCTAAAATAACGGCTAACAAAAGCATTCCGGTTATTGTTCTGACTTTTGAGCTCATAGAAACCTCCAGTGGTTAAATGTTATTTATATTATGACGACAGCAGTGAAACAAATTTTCCCATAAGGCCGGTTGCCATCAGAATGCCGATCAGCACAAGCAGCGATCCCGATAATGTGTTGATAACGCGGTAATTTCTTTTTATGAAATCAAAGGATGTTTTTAACCGGTCTATTAATACCGCACTTATGACAAACGGAATACCGAGCCCCAGTGAAAAGCACAACAGCATTAATATTCCTTTTAAACTTTCTCCGCCGTAGGCCGCTAGCATTAGTGCCGAGCCGAGAAATACGCCTACACAAGGCGTCCAGCTGATTGAAAATACCAGGCCGAAAAGCACGGTATGAAGAAACTTGGGATCATTATTTGATAAACCCAGAATCCTTGTACGGTTAAGCAGTGGAATGTTCACGACACCCAAGAAGTTTAAGCCGAAAACAATCACAATCAGCCCTGTAATCAGGTTTACAAACACCTGATTTTTTCTCAGAAAACCTCCCACCGAACCTGCGAGTGCTCCCATGATAATGAAAATTATTGTAAAACCGACCACAAAACCCAGGGCGTTTATTAATGCTTTTTTCCTGTCGCCCTTTGAATCCTGCCCTGCGAAATATGAAATGTAAACCGGCAGCATAGGCAGCAGGCATGGAGAGATGAATGTTATTATTCCCTCAAGGAATGTTAGAAAATAATCCACTTTACCACCCCTGCGCACAAGAATATATTTTTATATAACCACATTTGTATTGGTCAAAACATTAAAATTTTTCTTTCAATTATGTTAAGCTTTTGTTAATCCGAAATCATAAATTTGTGCTATTATATTATTTAAACTGCCGAATGATATTTGAATGCTGCTGACAGTGCAGTGCATGCTTAAGATATATAATATTTAATTTCCGGCTCCTGTTCAAAATTGTAATAAAGTTCCGGAACCGAGAATTTCCGAGACTGTCGGGGGTCTTATGAAAAGGAGTGTATTTTATGAAATTTGAATTGCTGCATCCGGCGGAACAGATTGTTATGATAATGGAAAGGATTTATGGGTACGGGATGACCACGACATCAGGAGGGAATTTATCAATTAAGGACGAAAACGGAGATGTTTGGATAACCCCTGCCGGTATAGACAAGGGTTCACTTACAACAAAGGACATTGTCCAGGTGAAACCCGACGGAACAATCATCGGAAAACACAAGCCTTCCAGCGAGCTTCCGTTTCATCTTTCCACATATAAGCAAAGACCCGATGTCGGCGCGGTTCTGCACGCCCATTCGCCTGCGCTGGTATCTTTCAGTATTGTAAGAAAAATTCCTGATACAAGGCTCATACCCGATGTTAATCTTATCTGCGGGGAAGTTGGTATGGCTGAGTATGGTCTTCCCGGAAGTGATGAGCTCGGCGAAAAAATTGCAAAAGTACTGAGGCAGGGAATAAACACGGTATTGCTTGAAAATCACGGCGCAGTTGTGGTGGGAAAGGATCTGTTCCAGGCATTTATGGCATTTGAGACCCTTGATTTCAGTGCGCGCCTGGAAATAAACGCCCGGAGAATAGGAAATCCTGTTTCGCTTACTCCAAGATATGTGGAAATTTCAAAGCAAAAGAGACATGTTGAAATGGAGGAATTTGTCCCGAAAGGCTACAGCAGTTACGAAAGGCTTGTAAGAAAGGAAATGTGCGATCTTATACACAGGGCTTACAATCAAAGGCTGTTCACCAGCACTCAGGGGACATTCTCCACACGTCTTGATGAAAACTCTTTTGTCATTACTCCTTACAACGTGGATCGCAAATACATCGACGTTGATCAGCTTGTACGCATAGAAAACGGCAGGAAGGAAGCTGGAAAAACTCCGAGCCGTTCGGTTTTGTTGCATAAGTATATATATGAAAAGCATCCCCACGTTAACTCGATTATAATTGCTCACCCGTTCAATATAATGACGTTTGCGGTTACAGACGTGCCTTTCGATTCAAGGACCATACCCGAAAGCTATATTCTGCTCAGGGATATTCCTAAAATACCGTTTGGCTCAAGTTTTATGCAGCCCGCAATGGTGGCAGATTTATTTGTGCCACAGACACCGATAGTCCTTGTGGAGAATGACTGTGTCATTGTAACGGGAAACTCGCTGCTGAATGCGTATGACAGGCTTGAGGTTGCGGAATTCAGCGCTAAAGCCCTGATTGCCGCAAAAAGCATAGGGAATGTTGTTGAAATCAATGATCAGCAGATTGATGACTTGAAAAAAGCTTTTCATCTTGATTGAAAAGCATGGGGACAATTCCCCGTTTTTTCTTGTCAGAACGTTACATGAAAAGACTGACAAATTTGCAGTGTGTTTTGAGTCTGATACGAGTTTTAATGCTTTTTTATAACGATAAAAGACCGGGAAAATTTCATCCCGGTTTTTTGTTGATCCTTAAGTTTTCAGAGGCACAGTCGCTTTTTGTATTAAAAATTTTGTCGGCAGCAGTATGTTTGGTTTTGTATATAACATGGCAAACCTAAGTGTAAAAAGGTGTTGCTATCGGCGTAAGGAAAAGGTTATAATATTCCATAAATCAAGCGGGGTTGATGGTATGTCGGTAAAAAGGGTTATTCCCTGTCTGGACGTTCATAACGGACGCGTTGTTAAGGGCGTGAATTTTGTGAATCTGATTGATGCCGGGGACCCGGTGGAATGCGCAGTGGCATATTCGAAGGCAGGAGCGGATGAGATTGTTTTTCTTGACATTACGGCAACCACTGAAAACAGAGGCATCGTTACAGATATGATTTCACGCATAGCGGAAAAAGTACGTATACCGTTGATTGTAGGGGGCGGTATTCGCTCTGTAGACGATTTCAGACGCGTTCTTTTGGCAGGAGCCGATAAAATTGCGATAAATTCTGCGGCAATGAAAAATCCTGAGTTGATTTCCGAAGTGGCGATGAATTTCGGCAGCAAGTGCGTAATAGCGGCAATTGATGCGAAAAGGCGGAATGACTCATCAGGCTGGGATGTTTATATTAACGGCGGCAGGGTTAATACCGGACTTGATGCCGTTGAGTGGGCGAAAAAACTTGAATTGCTGGGAGCAGGCGAAATACTTCTTACCAGCATGGACAGGGACGGTACAAAAAGTGGCTATGACATAGAATTGATACGCCAGGTTGCAGAAGCGGTGAATATTCCTGTAATTGCCTCAGGAGGGGCAGGAAAACTTGAACACTTCCGTGACGCATTGACCATAGGAAAGGCCGATGCGGTACTGGCGGCGTCGCTGTTTCATTTCGGGGAAATAAAAATAATGGATTTAAAACTGTATTTAAGAAGCATGGGGCTTGAAGTAAAGATACCTGAATAAAAAACCGGCACTCAGGGTACGCTCTGAGAATGGGGAATTTCTGCCTAATAACAAAGCTTGACAAAAAAATCACAAAGGTGCTATAATAAATCCAGACATTTACAATTTATTATATAATTATTTCCAGCCGGCCGGTTTAAGAACCGAGTGCAGCTAAATGTCTCAATGCAGTTATATGAAATACAGGAGGAGTTTAAATATGGGAAAGAAAATCTCCATGGCCGTTATAAGGAGGCTTCCCAGGTATTACCGATATCTGGCCGACTTATTAAGAGTGGATATAAAAAGAATATCGTCAAAAGAGCTCAGTGAAAGGATGGGAATCACGGCTTCGCAGATACGTCAGGATTTAAACTGTTTCGGAGGCTTTGGGCAACAGGGTTACGGATATAACGTCGAAACCCTTTATAAAGAAATAGGTAAAATACTTGGCGTGGAAAGACGGTTTACAACTATAATAATCGGCGCGGGTAACATGGGTAATGCTCTGGCAAATTATGAAAATTTTAAAAAACGGGGTTTTGATCTTATAGGGATCTTTGACATTAGCCCCAACCGGGTTGGGCAGTATATAAACGGGATTGAAATTATGCATATGGACAGGCTTGAAGAGTTTATGAAAACTCACGTGGTTGATATAGCAATACTCACCGTTCCAAGCCACGCAACCGCAGAAGTTGCGGAGAAAGTCGCAGAACTCGGCGTTAAGGGTATATGGAATTTCTCGCCTCAGGATCTTAAACTTTCTCACAATGTGGTGATTGAAAACGTGCACCTGAGTGATGGTCTGGCGGTTTTGGGCTATCGGATAAAGGAAATGGAGGAACAGGAGCAGAAAAAAAAGGATAAACAAAATTAGAGTACCGCGAGGTACTCTTTTTTATTGCCCAAGATTGGCCCAAATCACGCTTCCCTTCGTTTTAAGGTATCGGTACATCCAAAGGCACAGTGCGCTGAATATGATTAAGCAAATAAGCATGAAAATTTCCGCCGGCATTATCCGGGCGAGCAGGAAAGCGTACAGTAATATGGGAAGAATTATGAAAGCCACGGCAGCGAGCGACGCTACACCGGTACTCATGCTTTGTTTTATAACAACTGTTTCATTTATCCAGTCAAATTTCGGGAAGTGAAGGTTTATAACCACTCCAAACATTGCGCAGAATACCGTAATGACTGCAGGAAGCGTAAGTATCAGGAAAATTTGTACCGGTGTCATTTTAGCCGCAAATATGCAGATCAGCGATGCGAAATACACGGCCGGCAGGCAGATTACGATATGCAGCTTTGCCTTCGCAATCAGTACATCGGCCCCGTCTACCGGTAATGACTGCATAATCCAAAGACTTTTACCTTCAAGGGATACGGAAGGTGCGGATATAATGTTCGTTGATGATAAAAGACAAATAATTGCAATAAGCAGTGGATTAATGAATGTTTCGGACCCGGAAAAATTTTCGGTTATTAAATCCGGCAAATTGGGATAAATAATCAGTATTACGGCAAAGGCAAGGATTAATACAACTCCGAAAGAAGCATTCAGGATATATGTCGGACTGGATGAAAAACGCCTTAGCTCCTTCTGCAGTAATGCGGACTTTGGACTGCTTACCTTAAGCCGATGTCTTTTGTATTTTATTCTGGCAAGTCCCTTTCTGGCTGTGGCAATTCTGATAAAATTATGCGCCAGTAAGGCATAAATTGCGGCGAAAGGAACGAAGGCCCATAGAATGAATATTATCAGGTTATATATATTCTTATTTTCCAATGCCGCTCCGAAAAGGTATACCGGCAACACAAAATTTTTGATTTTAATTCCGATGGAGCCTGCATTCCGGATCAAAGCTTCGAGATATTTATTAATCTGTGCCATGAAATAGATGTATAAAGCAAGGCAGATCAGTGACAAAAGTGTAACGATAAAGGATTTGTAACGTACTCTTTCACTTATAAACGCGAGCAGCCAGCCTGAAATGCAGGACAACGTCAGCGGTATAAGTGGAAGGAATAAAAATTCAATTAAGAAGAAAACTACACCGGTCGTCGTTACTTTATATTTTATGCAGTAAACGGCGCCTGCAGGGACCAGCACAAACAGTTCAATGACATAGTTCAGAAAAAGAAGTGCAAGAATTCTGCTAAAAAGAATATACCCCGGTGGTATTGGCATGCTCATCAGAAGCTCATTGTCCTGAGCTTCAAACAACTGTCCTTTGGTTAAAAACACGCTTCCGATAAAACATAAACTTATCGCCGTAGTTGCAGCAATACCAAAATACAGCCATGTAAAGCCTGAACTTACCATCGGCTGGCAAATGCCGGAGAAAAAAGCGCTGAACATAAAAACGAAGCTTGCAATGACATACAGGGAAAAAAAGGCAACTATTATTTTTAGACCGAAATTACGCTTCTTACTTGATACCGGTTTGTGGAAAAAGGAATTATATAAAGCATGAAGCCGTGTGATTATCAAAGCTTTAAGCATATCCTATTCTCCCTCCAGTTCAAGAAAGATGTCTTCAAGGGAGTCGTTGCCTTTAACTTCTTCCATGCTGCCCGATATCACAAGTTTTCCGTTTTTAATTATGGCAACCTCGTCGCAAAGCTTTTCAGCAACTTCAAGAACATGGGTGGAGAAAAATACCGCCCCTCCGTTGCTGCAGATTTCACGCATTATGTTTTTTAAATGATGAGTGGCTTTGGGATCAAGACCCACAAAAGGTTCATCCAGTATTACAAGCTTTGGGTCGTGAATTAGCGCCGATATAATTGCCAGCTTCTGCTTCATGCCGCGGGAGTAAGCTGAAATTGGAAGGGGAAGATCGGCGGTGAGTTCAAATAAATCAGCATATCTTCTTATTTTTTCTTCCCTTTCTGTTTGCGGGATAGCGAAAATATCCGCGATGAAGTTCAGGTATTTTATGCCTGTGAGAAATTCGTATAAGTAAGGATTATCCGGAATATAGGCTATTTTACGTTTGCAGCCGAGGGGATCTTCCTTAATGGATACTCCGTCAATATAAATTTCACCGGCATCAAAATGCAGTATACCGCAGCAGCATTTAATAGTGGTTGTTTTTCCGGCACCGTTATGGCCGATGAAACCATAAATCAGTCCTTTTTTGACATGCAGCGAAAGGTTGTCAACCGCCGTCTTGTTACCGTATTTTTTTGTCAGGTTTTCAATACGAAGCATTTCTCAGACTCCTTTGAATGGTATGGTGATTTTCGGTAAACTTAAAATCACCGCTCATGGTAAAAAGGCCGGTTATTTTACCAACGCTGTAAGTATACAGAAACACTGAATTCCCAAACCCTTTCCAAAGTCTGTCAGACCTTCGCCCGTGGTGGCGGTGATTCCTATATTTTTTTCATCAATATTAAGCAATCGGGCAATGGATTTTTTCATGTCGGGAATTTTAGGACTTATTTTCGGTTTTAAGCATTCAACAGAAAAAGATACATGGCAGATTTCTCCGTTTAAATATTTCAATGCTTCCCTGACATATACGCTGCTGTCGGTTATGCCTTGTTCCAGACAGAGCCTGTCGGCTGTTTCGCCCAATATATTAACCCCGGTTATTCCCGATATTGCGTTCGTTAGTGCATGGAGCACCACATCAGCGTCGCTGTTGCCCTTAAGAGGCGGACCATCAAAAAAAACCCCGCCGAGCACAAGCTTCTTGTCATGATTGTCAAAATCAAATCTGTGGCTGTCCTGACCTATCGCAACCTTGAACATGTAATCACCTTTGTTTTGTTGACTGGTAAGAATCACCGGCATTCGGATATATACGCGAATCATGTATATCTGATGCCTGAAACTGCTCTTACCATGTATAAGAATATAGCATTATGGCAAAAACTTCAAGGTATAGTTGTTTTTTTGGCTGTAAACCCCTGACTTGAAAAAAACAGTGGATTAAGATAGTATTAAATACATAAAAAAGACTTTACAGGCCGCTGTGAATACCGACACCACCCCGTCATTTTTGTGACCGGCGGTGGAATTTCAGTATAGAGTGAAAATGGAGGATTTAACGTGGAAGGGAAAAATTTAAATCGAAAGACTTATTATATCACGACACCGATTTACTACCCAAGCGGAAAGCTCCATATAGGCCATTCATATACGACCGTTGCTGCAGACGTAATGGCCAGGTATAAGAGGCTTCAGGGATACGACGTAATGTTTCTTACCGGCACTGACGAGCATGGCCAGAAAATAGAAAGGATTGCAAAAGAAAAGGGCGTATCCCCGAAAGAATACGTTGACGGAATTGTGGACGGAATAAAGAAGCTGTGGAAACTGATGAAGATTACCAATGATAAATTTATCCGTACAACCGACGATTACCATGTCAAAGCTGTACAGAAGATTTTCAAAAAGCTGTATGATCAGGGCGATATTTATAAAGGCGAATATGAAGGCTGGTACTGTACCCCGTGTGAATCGTTCTGGACCGAAACTCAGCTTAAAGACGGCAAATGCCCTGATTGCGGCCGCGATGTGGAATTAACGAGGGAAGAAGCTTACTTTTTCAGGCTTTCAAAGTACCAGGATCGGCTGCTTAAATACTATGAGGAAAACCCGGATTTCATTCAGCCTGCATCCAGAAGAAACGAAATGATCAACAATTTTATCAAACCCGGGCTTGAAGATCTCTGTGTATCAAGGACCTCCTTCAAATGGGGTATTCCGGTGACATTTGATGAAAAGCATGTCATTTATGTCTGGATTGACGCCCTGTCAAACTACATCACCGCGCTTGGATACTTGTCGGACAATGACGAGGATTTCCGGCGTTACTGGCCTGCCGATGTACATCTTGTAGGTAAGGAAATTGTCCGTTTCCATACCATTATATGGCCGTGTATGCTTATGGCCCTGGGCTTGCCGTTGCCGAAACAGGTTTTTGGACATGGCTGGCTTATCCTTGAAGGCGGAAAAATGTCCAAATCCAAAGGTAATGTGGTTGATCCCGCCGTTCTGGTTGAGAAGTACGGTCTTGACGCCATCAGGTATTTCCTGCTGAGGGAAGTACCGTTCGGTTCTGACGGCGTGTTCTCAAACGAGGCTTTAATAAACAGGATCAATTCGGATCTTGCAAACGATTTGGGCAACCTCGTAAGCAGAACGGCTGCAATGATTAAGAAGTATTTTGACGGAATTATCCCTGAAGAAAGGCAGTCAGACGATATTGACAACGATTTGATACAAACTGTCATAAATACCCCTGCAGCCGTTGAAAAGCTGCTGGATCAGTTACAGTTCAGCACCGCACTGCAGGAAATATGGAAAGCAGTTTCCAGAACGAACAAATATATTGACGAAACTACGCCGTGGATACTTGCAAGGGATGAAAAGAACAGGCCGCGTCTGGCCCAGGTTTTGTTTAACCTTGCTGAAAGCATAAGAATAGTTTCGATACTGATACAGCCGTTTATGCCCGATACCCCGCAAAAGATTTGGGAACAGTTCGGAATTACCGAAGAAATAAGGACTTGGGAGAGTGCCAAAACATGGGGTTTGTATAAATCCGCAGGAGCTGTGGAAGAAGGGGAACCTTTGTTCCCGAGAATAGACCTGGAAAAGGAAATGGCTGAACTGGAAAGAATGAACAATAATACAGCCAAGAGCGCAGAAAATTTAAAGGACATTCCGGGGATACTTCCGCAGGTCCTCATTGATGATTTTGCAAAGCTGGATTTGCGGGTTGCAAAGGTAATTTCCTGTGAAAAGGTCAAGAAATCCGAAAAACTTCTTAAACTTGAGCTGGATATTGGCATTGAAACCCGCCAGGTTGTTTCGGGCATAGCCAAGTATTATAAGCCTGAAGATCTTATAGGCAAAAAGGTTGTTATGATAGCAAACCTCAAACCGGCAAAATTAATGGGAATTGAGTCGCAGGGAATGATACTGGCCGCCAGCAATGAGGATAAACTTGTTTTGGTTACTGTTGACGGTGATATTCCCGCCGGCAGTAAGATAAGCTGAACTTATTCAGTAAACCGGATAAAATTTTAAGATATAAGGCAGAAGAGGGTAATTATGATAGTTGATTCCCATGCTCATTATGACGATGAACAGTTTGATACCGACAGGGACGAGGTATTAAACAGCATACGGCAACAGGGCGTGGTACGGGTTGTGAATCCGTCAAGCAATCTGGAATCTGCCCGCAAATGTATAGAACTTTCCGAAAAATATGATATTTTATACTGCGCCGTGGGGATTCATCCCCACGACGCCAATGAATTTTCAAAAAATGCTCTGGAAAGCGTCCGCAAACTGGCTTCTTTCAAAAAAGTGGTCGCCATAGGCGAGATCGGTCTGGATTATCACTATAACTTTTCGCCGCCGGAACTGCAGAAAGAATGTTTTGCCGCGCATATTCAACTGGCTTTGGAACTGAAGCTGCCTGTAATTATTCATGACAGGGAGGCACACAGGGATACCCTCGATATTATCAGGGCTGAAAGAGGGTATATGGCGGGCGGAGTTTTTCATTGCTTTTCGGGAAGCGTTGAAATGGCGAAGGAAGTGCTTGATTTGGGCTTTTATATAGCACTGGGCGGTGCTGTTACTTTCAAAAACGCCAAAAAACCTGTTGAGGTTGCAGGGTACGTGCCCCTCGACAGGCTTCTTGTGGAAACCGACAGTCCTTATATGGCACCGGTACCCTACAGGGGCAAGCGTAATAATTCCGGATATCTGCATGAAATAATCAGAAAAATCTCAGAGATTCGGAACGAAGATTTCAATGTTATCGCCGAAACAACGGCCAAAAATGCAAATATTTTGTTCGGACTTGGTTTATAGCAAAAAACGTCCCTGTTGATGTGGTGGCATTGTTTTTTTTAGCAGGAGGATGGGATATGAAACGCTTTGTTGCGATAGTTACTTCTTTGTTTATTATTTTTGTTTTTATTGCCCTCAATTATCTTTTGTGGGACCGGGAAAGCCTTGTAAACCTGAAAGAATCCAATCAGGCCAGTATTGATGCGTTGAGCCGCATAAATATGAATTTGAGCGAAGAGAATAGCAAACTAACCCGGCAGATAGAAGAAATGCGGGCGCAAATAGAGGAACTTAATGAAAAAATAACTGAACTTGAAAACGCCAATTCCGAACAGCAAAATGTTATCAATGAAATGAATCAGTTCATTGTTAATCTTAAGTCTCATATAAATCCCGAACCAATTATATCAGAAGCTTATGAATGGATAAATTCATTATCTGAAAAAAATTTTGACAAGGCACTTCCTAAATTTTCAGCTCTGTGTACTTTTTGGGGAAATAACTGGTCACCGCGTATGTTTGCGAATTATATTGTGCATAATGTAAATTATATACGGCCCGTATTGGACACGGATACCAGTAAACCATTGATTGAAATAATTCCATATCAGACACCCGATTTTAACGTAAAGGCCGTTATTAAAGTTGAAGTTGATTTGAATGAAAAGGGTATTACCGAATATCTGAAAGACGGATTAAATATTATTGAATTAGATTTTACATATAACGACAGGCTTGAACAATGGATTATTACGTCTGTGACTTCCGAGTCTGCTGAAAATTCCGAATCAGCTGAAAAAGGAGATGGTAATTCTTCAACAGGGACATAAAATAATTTTCCGTAAATGGTATATAATGTTATAAAATTTGACAATTCATGGGTAATGGTTTATGATTATATGGCTTAAGTTTACCAGGGGAGGTAATGTGAGGCAAGAATAATCCCGTAGAATGCCCTTGCTGACTGAGTTAGAGGTTCTTCGTCAGGTACGGAAACGGAAAAATCAGAAAGAAAACCGTAATTCTGGACAAAAAGGAGGAACCGGCTGTGAGACAGAATGGGGTAATGTCTTACAGGGAAAACGAAAGGAAGTCGATAATGGGAAATCCAAACGCGAAACAACGCCTGCCCCGGCAAGGAACTCTTACGATAAGTATTGTAAGATTTGTAAAAAGCCATGTAAGTGTTTTTATACTGCTCGTTATCATGGGTGTATCGGTCCTGGTTGGTTACGGAATATATGACAGGCTGAAAAAAGAACTGAAAATTGTGGACGGAGACAGCGAGGTAATTGTCAGCACAATGGGTGACGATATAGAAACGGCTTTAAACCAGTTGGGGGTTTTGGTTGAATCGTATGATTACGTCAGTGCGCCCCTTTCTACAAAGCTTACGAATGATGTTATTCAGGAGGTATTTATAAAACGGGCGGTACCGGTAACGATTACAATTGACGGAAAAACAACCGAGGTGATGACTTATTATGATACGGTGGGCGAAACGATAAAAAATAACGGAATAGTTTTAGGACCGCTGGACAGGATAGAGGGACTTGATTTGGACGATCCGATACAAATGGGTATGAATATAAAAATTGTCCGGGTCCGCGAAGAAGTTTTAACAGAAACAGAAAAAATTCCATATGCAATAGAGGAAATACCCAATGAGAAAATGAACAAAGGAGAAAAACGCGTCATTCAGGCCGGCGTTGAAGGAACGATGGAAAAATATTATAAATTAACTTATGAAGACGGCAGAATAGTATCACGTGAATTCCTGAGCGAAAAGGTAATAGAAGAACCTGTAACCGAAATAGTTGAATACGGCACAGTTCCGAACTTTGTAACCTCCCGTGGTGAACTTGTTAGATATAAAAAAGTGATTGAGATGCGTGCAACAGCTTATACTTCATCTTATGAGGATACCGGGAAAAATCCCGGCGATCCTGATTTCGGAATATGCTATACCGGCTTGAAAGCAAGGGAAGGGATTATAGCGGTTGATCCGAATGTAATCCCGCTTTATACTAAAGTTTATGTTGAAGTGATTGGAAACGAACCCGATTATGGTTTTGCCATAGCCGGGGATATAGGAAGCGCGGTAAAGGGTAATACGATTGACGTATACCTGGACACAAGAGAGGCCGTAAGGAAATGGGGCGTAAAAAAAGTAAGGGTTTATATCCTCAACGAGCAGGATGACGACAGGTGGAAAAAAACCGACTATACCAAATAAGCGGGGTTAAAATGTAAAATGAGGTCATCTGTATACCGGAACATGAACTGTTCCGGTATAATTTTTACACAGGGGGCATATTTTGCTTTTATTTTAAGGGGGAGTGGCTTTTTGATAAATACAAATGAAATTTTAAACAAATACAATATCCGTTTAACAAAGACCCTGGGGCAGAATTTTCTTACCGATGCAAACATAATACGAAAAATTACCGATGCAGGTGAATTATCCGAGAAAGATCTTGTTGTTGAAGTAGGGCCCGGAATAGGAGCGTTGACGGTTAATCTTGCCCAAAAGGCGGGCAGGGTGATTGCCGTAGAAATAGACAAAAAACTTATTCCTGCCCTGGAAGAAACCACGGGTGGGTTTGACAATGTAACGCTTGTAAACGCCGATGTTTTAAAGGTTGACATATATGGGCTTATTGACGGCTGGCACGGAAATGTAAAGGTCATTTCGAATTTGCCTTATTATGTAACCACTCCGATAATTATGATGTTTCTGGAAGGAAATTATCCCATTGAAAGAATGGTTTTGATGGTTCAGAAAGAAGTGGCACAGAGAATGACGGCCAAACCCGGGACAAAGGATTACGGGGCACTGTCGGTGGGAATACAGGCTGCAGGGATACCAAAGATACTTTTCAGTGTTTCAAGGAATTGTTTTATCCCGAAGCCGGAAGTTGATTCGGCGGTTGTAAGGGTTATTATTACCGACGAATACAGAAAGAGAATATCGGACCGTAAAATATTTCATGAATGTGTGAAAGCCGCATTTTCTCAGCGTAGAAAGACACTGGTGAATTCCCTCGGGAATTCTCCGTTTTTTAAAATTGATAAGGAAATGGTAAAGGACATGCTATCTGCCCTTAACCTGAAGGAACAGGTAAGGGGAGAGGAGCTCTCGGTGGAACAGTTCATTTTACTTTCAAATATGGTCGCAGAAAAGATTCGGTGCGGTGGTATTTAACTGTTAACGGGTTCCATTTTTTTCGTTTTTATTTTAAATTCCTCTGCATATATATTTATGAAGAAATATGCAGGGGGTATGTTCATGGAACGGCCAGGTTATTTCAGGAAATATGTTATTTTTGAACAGCTGGATCCGGGTTTTGGCGCACACAGATCACCTGACGGTTTCGCCCGCCTTGAAGGATACAGGGACGGGGTTGCCCTGGCACTTCAGATAAGATTTTTGAAAGACGACGGTCTGCCTTACACGGTTATTCTGATATACGACAAGGACAGCGGGCTTGGAGTTTTCAGAGTGGGAACGCTTCAGGTTGTTTCAATGGTCGGAAGCTTCCGCAAATTCCTGGATAATCCCACCCTTAAATCGCTTGAGCTCAAACCGGAGAAAATCAAATATATCCTGATTGCGTCGGAGCAGAAAGATAAAATTTACATACCGCTGATTGCCTGTTGCAAAAAGGCTGAACAATGGGATGAATCTCTTCGCGACCGGCTTCTGCACAGGGAGAAAACGGCTGAAGACAGGGAAGATAGGAAAGAAAAAGACAAAAAAGGAGAACACAAAGAAAATAAGGAAAGCAAAGAAAATAAGGAAAACAGGGAAAATAGGCAGGCTGAAGCCGAAACGGCAAATCACAGGGATAATAATGGTACAAAAAGTTCAAACAATAAAGTGGACGACGTTAAACTTGAGAAGATGCTAAAAGATACTTTTGAGGCCATGGATCCGTTTTCCAATCCCCGGCATGACTATTCATGGTATAAAGTAAATGACATAGCAAAGCTGAGCAATATACTGTATACATGTAACTTGACAATACCGCTGTTTGCAAATCCGAAAATCCTGGTCGGTCTGTTCAAATACAGGCATTTGCTCGCGGGCTTTTACCGTTCGGACATAAATAATCTGACCTATTTTGTCCTGGGAGTGCCTGCAAAGGATGAAACCGACGGGAAACCCTTTGAAAACGTATGCAGATGGGTTTCGGTTGAAAATTCTGAATTTGGTGACATGACCGGTTACTGGCTTGTATATATCAGTTTAAGGGACGGGGAATTTGTAAGTTAGGATACTGACCCAAAATGTTAAATTAACATGAAAGGCCGCTGTTTCAGCAATTGACAGGCTTTTGGGATATGTTATAATATTGGTGTCGATATTGCTTGGGGGAATTTTGATATCGGCAGAGTCATAAGGCGTGGAAACTCAGTTATTATGGGCAGTTCTGCCCTGATAATAAATTCCAATACATAGAAGGAGAGTAAAAAATATGAAAAAACATGCAATTGCGGAAAAATTTGAGGTGAGCACAAAAACCATTGTTGCCACAGGGCTTGGTGCGGCCATTTTTACACTGTTGTTCATGTACGTAAAAATACCTTCTCCCATCCCTGAGACGAGTTTCCAGACAGCCTATGGAGTAAGTGCGTTTTTTGCAACGCTGTTCGGTCCTGTAGCCGGTGGATTGATTGCGTTTATTGGACATGCCATAAGTGATGCTGTCCAGTACGGCTCACCGTGGTGGAGCTGGGTTATAGCGAGTGGAATTTCAGGTTTTGTGTTTGGCTTTGCATACAAAAGCACGAAGGTTGAAGAGGGCGAATTTAAAGGCAAGGATATTCTGAAATTTAATATTATTCAGATAATCGGTAATATTATTGCATGGATTGTTGTGGCTCCCGTACTTGATATCGTTATATATGCCGAGCCTGCAAACAAGGTGTTTGCGCAGGGGGTTGCTGCAGTCGTGATGAATTCCATCAGCACGGGTATCATAGGTACGCTGCTGCTGATTGCATATGCCGCAACGCGGACAAAGAAAGGAAGTCTTACGAAAAAGGTCTAATACATCTTGAGAAACCGGAGTTTGGACATGAAGGAAAATCCGATAATCGAATTCACGAATTTTACTTTTCAGTATTTCACTCAGGCAGAACCAACGTTATATGACATCAATCTGAAAATTTATCCTGGTGAAAAAATATTAATCGTCGGGCCTAGTGGAAGTGGTAAAAGTACACTAGGCCACTGCATTAATGGGCTTATTCCGTTTGCCTACAAGGGCGAAATAAAAGGTACGCTGAAAATAAAAGGGTTGGTTGCCGCCGAACAGAATATATTTAAGCTTTCAAAAATTGTCGGAACGGTTCTTCAGGATTCCGACGGACAGTTTGTAGGGCTTACCGTGGGCGAAGACATAGCCTTCGCGCTGGAAAACGACAATGTCCCCACCGAGGAAATGCATGAAATTGTCCGCAGAGTGGCGACAATGGTGGGAATGGAAAAATTCCTTGACTCTTCGCCCTATGAACTTTCAGGCGGGCAAAAGCAGAGAACGTCGCTGGCCGGGGTTATGGTGGACGATGTGGATGTGCTGCTGTTTGACGAGCCTCTGGCCAATCTCGATCCTGCCACCGGGAAAACGGCAATAGAAATAATTGATGATATTCATAAAAAAACAAAGAAAACAATCATAATTATTGAGCACCGGCTTGAAGACGTCCTGCACCGCGATGTGGACAGGATCATTGTAATAAACGAAGGGCGGATTATAGCCGATATGTCTCCCGACGACCTGGTATCGTCGTCAATATTATCCGAGATCGGTATTCGGGAGCCTTTATATATTACCGCGTTAAAATATGCCGGCATAACCGTCCGCAGCGACATGAACCCCAGTAATCTGGACAGGCTTAAAATGGATACCGTTGCCGGACGTTTAAAGTCATGGCACAAATCCATTGAAAAACCGGTGAAAGAGGAGGAAAGACCTGCAATCCTTACCGTTGAGAATCTGACCTATTCATATGACGGCAGGCGAAAAGCGCTTGACAACGTCAGTTTTACTATCAGGGAAGGTGAAATGGTTTCGATTGTGGGGAGAAACGGCGCGGGCAAATCCACGCTTTCAAAGGTATTGTGCGGGTTTGAACGGCAGGATTCCGGAAACATATATTATTATGCGGAGAACATCAGGGATAAAAGCATAAAGGAAAGGGCAGAAATCATCGGGCTTGTAATGCAGAACCCCAATCAGATGATATCAAAGGCGATGATATATGACGAAGTCGCCCTGGGGTTAAGGCTGCGCAACGTTCCCGAGGAGGAGATAAAGCAACGTGTGGAGAAGGTGCTGGAAGTATGCGGGCTTGCGCCTTTTATAGACTGGCCTGTCTCGGCTTTGAGCTATGGCCAGAAAAAACGGGTTACAATAGCGTCAATACTGGTGCTGGAACCCAAAATAATTATTTTGGATGAACCCACTGCGGGTCAGGACTATTATCACTATACCGAGATTATGAATTTTCTTGAAAAACTCAATAAAATGGGTGTTACGATAATCATGATTACCCATGACATGCACCTGATGCTGGAATATACGCCAAGGGCAATTGTAATGTCCGACGGGAAAATCCTTGCCGATGCCAAGGCTTCTGTTGTATTGACCGATCCGGAATTAATTAGGGAGGCCAATCTTAAAGAAACATCTCTTTATTTTCTTGCCGAAAGGGCGGATATTGAGGATAAAACCGCATTTGTCCAAAGTTTTATTGATTACGAAAGGGAGCTAAGGAAAAACAATGAAACTTAAGCTTTTCTCATATAATGTTTTAGACACGCCGATACACAGACTGTCGGGCCTTACAAAGCTTATTTGCTTTCTTCTTCTGACCTTTGCGGTAATGTATTCATATGATATCAGGTTTATACTTTTTGTGACGGTGTTTTCAATTGTAATTTTAAAGATTTCGAAAATAAAATTCTCGCAGATAAGGCTTATGATCATTTATGTGGTGATTTTTATTGCCGTTAACTTTGTTCTGACTTTTCTGTTTGCCCCGGAATACGGGGTGGAAATCTACGGCACACGGCATGAACTGCTCAGAATTTCCGGCCGTTATAATGTCACCATTGAACAATTGTTTTATCAGATTACGAAAGTATTTAAATACGGTTCGGTCATCCCGCTGGGAATCATATTTTTGTTAACAACCAACCCGAGCGAGTTCGCTGCGTCTTTAAACGGTGTGGGTGTTCCGTATAAAGTGGCATATGCGGTATCGCTGACGCTGCGTTATTTTCCCGAAATTCAGAGGGATTACCAGAATATAAGCCAGGCCCAGCAGGCGCGGGGCCTGGAAATGTCCAAAAAAGCCAAATTCATGACCAGGTTTAAAAACTCACTGATGATTATCATACCGCTGATTTTTTCAACCCTTGAGCGAATTGAATATATCAGTAATGCCATGGATTTGAGAGGCTTTGGAAAGCTGAAGAAAAGATCGTGGTACAGTAAAAAGAAACTGACGGTGCATGACTATATCGCCATTTTGCTGGCGGTGGTTATATTCACCGCATCCATACTGATTTCGGTGTTTATAAACGGAAGCAGGTTCTACAATCCGTTTATCTGACCGTTCGTTATTTTAAAATTCAAAAATGTTTTGCGAAAGGAAGCTTGGTTTTATGAAACCAATTCTTGTGTTTCAGACCGATTTCACATATAAAGAAGGCGCTGTTTCCGCGATGTACGGCGTTGTTAAAAGCGTTGACCGTGAGCTGGAAATAATGGACGCCACCCATGAAATACCGAAATATGACACGTGGAGCGCCTCATACAGGCTTTACCAGTACATGAGATTCTGGCCCAAAGGGACGGTTTTCGTATCGGTGGTGGACCCCGGGGTAGGAACAGGCAGAAAAGCGGCGGTCGCGAAAACGTGCGACGGATACTATGTGGTGTCACCCGATAACGGTTCCTTAACCCATGTTAAAAGGAAAATCGGTATTGCAGAGATAAGACAGATTGATGAAACGGTGAACAGGCTAAAAGGAAAAGGAACCGAGAACGTCAGTGTTTTTCACGGACGGGATCTGTTTGCATACTGTGCCGCAAGGCTTGCCAGCGGTATTATAACCTTTGAGGAGGTAGGGCCGGCATACAGCGTGGACGAGATTGTCGAACATCCGATTTTGGATCCGGATATCAAGCCTAATCATGTAAAAGGCATATTTGAAATTAACGATCCCAATTTCGGGAACCTTTGGACGAACATACCTACCGCCGAATTTGTTAAAGCCGGGTTCAACTACGGTGATTATGTTTATGTAACCGTCAGACATGACGGCGAAGTAAAATTTTCCGGGAAGGTTCTTTTCGAGAAATCCTTCGGTTTCGCCAAAAAGGGAGATGTGATTATTTACAACAATGAGCTTATGAATATTGCAATGGCGGTAAACCAGGGAAGTTTCTGCGAAATATACGGCTTGTCCTATGGTCCCGCATGGGAAGTTGAGTTTGAGAAGTGAACTTTCTTAGGATAGATCGGAGAAGTGATATTATGCGGAAAATACTGGTTTTTCAGAGTGATTTCGGTTTGTCCGACGGTGCCGTTGCGGCAATGTACGGAGTGGCTCTTGACGTGGATCCCGAGCTTAAGATTTTCGACCTTACCCATGATATAACGCCGTATAATACCTGGGAGGCGTCATACAGGCTTTTTCAGGCAGCCACTTTCTGGCCCGGCGGAACGGTTTTCGTATCGGTGGTGGACCCCGGTGTCGGAACCGACAGAAAGAGTGTGGTTGCTTTGACAAAAAAGGGACACTATATTGTAACCCCGGACAACGGTACCTTGACGCATATAAAAAATTACGTCGGAATAACCGAAGTCCGTGTAATAGATGAATCCAAGCACAGACGTTCGGGCTCGCTGTATTCCAATACATTTCACGGCAGGGATGTTTTTGCCGTCGTCGGTGCAAAACTGGCGTCGGGAAAGATTGGCTTTGACGACATCGGTGAAAAAACCGGCGTGGACAATATCATTGGGCTGGAACTGAGTGAGGTTACATATACCGAAAACGGCATAAAGGGATGCATTGATATTCTGGATGTAAGATTCGGCAGCCTCTGGACAAATATCAGGCGCGAAGACTTTGTAAAAATGGGGTTTAAATACGGGGACAGAATTGAGGTGGTAATCAAAAACGGCCCAACTCTTGTTTACAATAACAGGGTAACGTACGGAAAATCTTTCGGCGATGTATATGTTAGTGAGCCGGTTATTTATGTTAATTCGCTTGACAGAATGGCCGTGGCAATTAATCAGGGGAATTTCGCCAAGGCATACAGCATTGGCACGGGCAGGCACTGGACGATAGAGTTCAAAAAAGCCGATTGAAATCTTGCAGAAGAAATATAATTAAAGACAATAAGGAAGTATTTGGAAAAATAGATATAATAAGTTGAAAAGTGCAGTAACATTCTGTAAAATATAAATTTGCACTGCAATATATATTTAGCGGATATTTTCTTTATAAGTTTTCCGTACAAAGAGGAGCTGTTAAAATGTCTGAACTTTCAAAAATATCCGGGTCAAATGTTTTTACCGACGCGGTAATGCGGGAAAAACTTCCTACTGCTGTATATGACGCATTCAGGAATATAATTGACAATAATCTGACGTTGGATCCCAATCTGGCTGAAATTGTGGCAGGCGCCATGAAAGAATGGGCAATGGAGCGGGGAGCCACTCATTACTGCCACTGGTTTCAGCCCATGACCGGACTGACTGCGGAGAAACATAATTCCTTTATTTCAACATCAAAAGAAGGGAAAATTATTACCGAATTCTCGGGGAAGGATCTGATAAAGGGTGAATCAGATGCGTCGTCCTTTCCGAACGGAGGTATTCGCGCCACTTTTGAAGCCCGCGGTTATACTGCGTGGGATTTTACTTCCCCGGCTTTTGTGAAAGATAAAACCCTTTACATACCTACCGCCTTTTGTTCATACAGCGGTGAGGCACTGGATAAGAAAACGCCCCTGCTGAGATCGATGGATGCGCTGAACAGAGAAGGACTGAGGGTCCTGCGTGCTCTCGGCAATAAAACCGCCAGAAAGGTCATAGCCTATGTAGGCGCCGAACAGGAATATTTTCTTATAGACAGAGAGCTTTTCATGAAAAGAAAGGATCTTATATTTACAGGGCGCACCCTTTTCGGTGCAAGGCCTCCGAAGGGGCAGGAAATGGGTGACCAGTACTACGCGTCCATAAAGACAAGGGTTCTGAATTTTATGCAGGATTTGGACGTAGAGCTGTGGAAACTGGGCATCCCCGGGAAAACGAGGCATAATGAAGCAGCACCCGCCCAGCATGAGATTGCGCCCATATATAATGTTGTCAATGTCGCAGCAGACCAAAACCAGCTGATGATGGAAGTAATGAAAAAGGTTGCCGCGCGGCATGGCCTGGCCTGCCTGCTGCACGAAAAACCGTTTGCCGGCGTAAACGGCTCGGGTAAGCACAACAACTGGTCAATAGGTACCGATGACGGGGTCAATCTGCTTGATCCGGGCCCTGAGCCCCATAAGAATACAATATTTCTGCTTTTCCTTGCTGCAATAATAAAAGCCATTGACGTATATGGCGACGTTATAAGAAGTTCGGCCGCAAATGCAGGCAATGACTACCGTCTTGGCGCCCATGAGGCTCCGCCGGCTATTGTTTCGGTTTTTCTGGGGGATCAGCTGACCGACATTATTGATCAGATTGAAAAGGAAGGCGAGGCTAAGAAATCCATCTGCTCCACCAAACTGGAAATGGGCGCGTCAGCGCTCCCGGTTTTTGCACGGGATATAACCGATAGGAACAGGACTTCCCCGATTGCATTTACCGGTAACAAGTTTGAATTCAGAATGGTTGGCTCGTCGGCGTCCATAGCCGGTCCGAATTTTATCATAAACACCGCCGTTGCGGATATTCTTCACGACGTGGCGGACAGGCTTGAGGCGTCAGGCAATCCCGAAGAAGAGGCAAAGAAAATTATACGGGAATATTTTCATGAGCATAAACGCGTTATTTTCAACGGCGATAATTATTCGGAAGAATGGGTTAAGGAAGCCGAAAGAAGAGGATTGCCCAACATTACGAATTTTGTTGACGCAAAAAGAACGCTCATTGCTGAAAAAAATATCAGGATGTTTGCTAGAATGGGCGTTCTTTCGGAAAAAGAATGTCTGTCCCGTTATGAAATTTTGATGGAAAACTACAACAAGACCATAAAAATTGAAGCCCTTACGGCGATAGACATGGTTGAGAGGGATATTCTCCCGGCGGTTTACCGGTATATAAAAGAAATAGCCGAATGCATAAATCAGGTGAGGGCGACCGGAATACACATCATCCTGGAAAAACGGGAAAAACTTTTGAAAGATCTGTCCACGCTGGCGGTGTCGGCGGAAGAAAAGGTGGCAAAATTAAAAGAAGCGGTAAATGAGGCTTCTTCAATTGGAGACGTTACTGCTCAGGGAATTGCGTACAGGGATAAGGTTATTCCCGTTATGCAGAGTCTCCGCGAGGATATAGACACCCTTGAGACCATGGTGGATTCAAAATACTGGCCTATACCTACTTACGGCGAGATGTTTTTTGGCATGGAATAACGCCGCTCAGTTTTTTTGCGGTTCGGAATTCTGCATCTTTCTGAACTGATTTGGAGATATGCCTTTAACTTTCTTAAAAATTTTAGAAAACTGAAGTCTGTCTTCATATCCTACCGAACGGGCGACGTCGCCTATTGTAAGATCCGGATTTCTCAATAGGCTTACCGCCCGTTCAATTCTGTAATTTATCAGATATTCCTGGGGCGACATTTTCATTGTTTTCTTAAAAATTATATATAAATAGCTTCTGTCAAGGCCTATACTTCGGGCAATCTCGGATATGGATATTTTTTCGGAATAATTTTTTGATATAAATTCGATAACTTTCTTAACGTATTTCTCCTGATTCATGTACCGGGAGGTATTTTGCAGGGTTTTGTGATTGTTTTGTATAAGAATTGAAAGGAAAATGTACAAATGCCCGAGAAGCATAAGTTCAGACACGGTATTCCGCCGCGCTTCGGATATCATATCGCTTAGGCAGTCTCTAAGCCTGTTGTCGGCGTTATAGGTGAAAAACGGGGATTCACGGTAAATGCCCGCCTTGTTAAGAAATGTCTCTGCCTTGAGCCCGTGAAAGCCCACCCACGAATACGTCCACGGATTTTCCGGGTCCGCCGAATATGTGACCAGGCAGTCGGGAAAAACGACAAAACCATCACCGGGGAACAGCTTTTTCTGAATTTTTCCGTTTGAAAACATACCCGTGCCGTCCAGTATGTAATGGACAATGAAATGGTCGCGAATACCCGGTCCCCACGTATATCCCGGTTTGCATTCCTGTATGCCGCATCGATATATATTCAAATCGGTCTGGTCGGACTGGTGAAAATAATATTTCTCAATCATAATTGCCCATACAACAAAAACACATATCCCAAAAACATTGTACCATTTACATTGTCCCGCGGCAATAATACAATAAAAATGAAATAATAACATAAGTACTGGTTTACTGGTTTTGGAACAATCGGCTTTTTCGGCCTTATGGGTTAAAAAGATTACCGAAGGGAGAATTGTTATGGCTGAATTACGCTGGCATCCGTTTATTAAGGACTGGGTAATGATTGCATCCCACAGGCAGAACAGGCCTCAGATGCCTAAGGACTGGTGTCCGTTCTGTCCCGGTTCAGGCAAGGTGCCCGATAATTATGAGGTGCTGAAATATGACAATGACTTTCCGGCTTTGATGCAAAACCCGCCCGAACCCGATCCGGTGGGCAATGATTTCTTTAAAGTGAAAGAAGCATATGGGAAATGCGAGGTTATTTTGTATTCCCCTGAACATACCGTCACATTGCCCGAGCTTCCTGAAGAACACGTGGAAAAGCTGGTGGAGCTCTGGACACAGCGATTTATCGAACTTTCAAAGGACGAAAAAATAAAATACGTTTTTATTTTTGAAAACAGGGGAGAAGTGGTTGGCGTAACAATGCCCCATCCCCATGGCCAGATATACGGTTATTCCTTCATACCGAAGAAGATACAGCTGGAACTGGAGGCGTCGAAGGAGCATTTTGAGGAACATCACGAATGCCTGATGTGCAGGTTTTTGAAGGAAGAACAGAAATTTGGCAAAAGGGTTATTTTTGAAAACGAGGACTTTTCGGTTGTGCTTCCGTTCTTTGTTGAGTACCCGTACGGAGTGTATATTGTTTCAAAACGCCATTTTCAGAATCTTGCTCAGATGACTGAAAGGGAAAAACGGAACCTGGCGAAGGCTGTCAGGGAAACCGCAGGAATGCTGGATGCGTTATTTGACATGCCTTTCCCGTATATGATGTGCATGCACCAGAATCCCGTAAACAGTGAAAACACAGAAGATTATTATCATTTCCATATCGAGTTTTTCCCGCCGATGCGTTCAAAGGACAAACAGAAATTTAACGCGTCCAGTGAAACCGGTGTGTGGGCTCACTGTAATCCCACGGCGCCCGAAGAAAAGGCGGAGGAACTGAAAGTCGCATACCGGAAGTTTGTATCAACGAAATGACTTGTTTATGAGCTCAGAAAAATTTTAAGGTATGCTTTTGTATGTCATGAAAATTAAGACCGGTATACCGGGATAAAAACAGGGGGTACAGTTTATGATTAATGTGCTTGTTGAAACCTTTATTAAATATTTTGGCGGCACAAGTGAAGGGATCAGGGTATTCAAAGCTCCGGGCAGGGTGAACCTCATAGGCGAACACACCGATTATAACGGCGGCTTTGTTTTTCCTGCGGCGCTGACAATGTGCACGACCGTACTGGCAAGACCGAGAAGTGACAGAAAAATCAACTTGATTGCAACAGATCTGAAACAAATGGTAAATGCCGATTTGGATAACCTGGATCAATACAGGGATTTGAAATGGGGAAATTACCAGCTTGGTGTTGCGGACGAGCTTCAGAAAGCCGGTTATCCCCTGTGCGGCTGTGATTTGATGTATTATGACAAAGTACCCCTGGGCAGCGGGTTGTCGTCTTCTGCGGCAATAGAAATAGCCACCGCGCTGGCGCTGGTAAGCCTGGGTTTTGCGGCAAACGGCATAAACCGGGAAATTGACATGGTGGAACTGGCATTGATATCGCAGCGGGCCGAGCATAACTATGTCGGCGTAAAATGCGGAATTATGGATCAGTTTGCATCGGCAATGGGCAAAAAGGACATGGCCATTTTCCTGGACTGCAGGGATTTGAAATATGAACTGGTTCCGCTGAAAATGAATGATTATAAGCTGGTTATTTCCAATACAAACAAGAAAAGAAGCCTTGGCGAGGGCAAATACAATGAAAGAAGACGGGAATGCGAAGAAGGTCTTTTGATGCTTCAGAAGGCCTTACCCGGCATTACCTGTCTCAGAGAGGTATCGGTTGAGGACTTTGTAAAGTATGAAAATCTTATTACCGACGAGACAATCAAAAAACGCGTAAAACATGTGGTATATGAAAACCAGAGGGTGCTGGAATCGGTGAAGGCACTCAAGAATAATGACTTGACTGCATTCGGAAAGCTTATGAATGAGTCCCATGATTCACTGAGGGATTTGTATGAAGTAACAGGCAATGAGCTTGATACGCTGGTTAACGAGGCAAGAAAGATAAACGGGGTTTTGGGTTCGAGAATGACAGGAGCCGGTTTTGGCGGATGTACCGTAAGTCTGGTTCATAAAGACAGTATTACTGAATTTATCGATAAGGTCGGAGAGGCATACGAAAAGAAAATAGGATACGCTGCAAGCTTTTATATTTCGGAAATCGGTGACGGAGGACGTGAGGAGGTAATATAAGATGGCTATACTGGTTCCCGGAGGGGCAGGATACATAGGAAGCCACACCGTTCTTGAGCTTCTTGAAGCAGGCGAAGAGGTTGTGGTTATTGATAATCTTTTCAAAGGACACAGGGAAGCCGTACTGGGCGGCAAGTTTTATCAGGGCGATTTAAGGGACGGCGAGTTTCTGGACAGGGTTTTTTCGGAAAATGAAATTGAAGCCGTTATTGATTTTGCCGCCTTTTCACTCGTGGGCGAAAGCGTAAGCGAGCCGCTGGCTTATTATAACAACAATGTGATGGCAACAATGGTACTCCTTGAAAAAATGAGAGACTACGGTGTTCGTTATATTGTTTTTTCATCCACGGCGGCTACATACGGAGAGCCTGAGAATATTCCGATTATGGAAACCGATAAAACCGAACCTACAAATCCGTACGGAGAGACTAAACTTGCCGTTGAAAAAATGCTCAAGTGGTGCGACAAAGCCTATGGAATTAAATACACATGCCTCAGATACTTTAACGCCGCAGGAGCGCATGAAAGCGGCAAAATTGGTGAAGATCACACACCCGAAACACATCTTATCCCGATAGTTCTCCAGACGGCGCTGGGGCAGCGGGAAGCCGTTTATGTTTTCGGTAATGACTATGACACACCCGACGGTACGTGCATAAGGGATTATATCCATGTTACCGATTTGGCTGACGCCCATATTCTTGCCCTGAACCGGCTCAGAAACGGAGGGGAAAGTACGGTTTATAATCTTGGAAACGGAATGGGCTTTTCTGTTAAGGAAGTGATTGAAACGGCAAGAAAGGTAACAGGGAAACCAATACGTGAGGAAGTAACGGGCAGACGACCGGGAGACCCTGCGATCCTGGTGGCCTCATCAGAAAAAATAAAGAAGGAGCTTGGCTGGTCACCAAAATACACCACCCTTGAATCAATAATTGAATCGGCGTGGAAATGGCATTCATCGCATCCTAACGGGTATAAAAAATAGTTTTTCCCTTGATATGGCCGAGACGTTATGCTATAATTACACTCAGCGCTTTTTCGGAAGGGCATGTAAGCATATGTGAATAGATAATTAGCTACTAAGAGAGGTGATAAGCATGAAGGAAGGAATCCATCCAAATTACGGAAAGGCAATTGTCAGGTGTGCCTGCGGCAATACATTTGAAACAGGCTCAACAAAACCCGAACTTCGTGTGGAAATCTGCTCACAATGCCATCCGTTCTTTACAGGGAAACAGAAATTTGTTGATTCAGGCGGACGTGTAGACAGATTTAAGAAAAAGTACGGTCTCAAATAAATTATGCCGTTGCGGACTGGTGTGTTCAAAAACGCTGCTAAGCGCAATAAACCGGGTAAAGCCCGGTTTTTCTTTTGTTCATTTGATACGATGTGTTATAATTATCCTGTATTTCTGAGTATTAGCCGAATGATTGCCGAAGTTTTGAAGGAAACTATCTATAACAGTTGTGCAAAGGGTGTTGTGCGTGAAGTTTTCACATTATAAAATCACTTCATTGTTACAGATTTTTTTTGGTTCAATAATTCTTGCTCTTGCGATGAACATTTTTCTTATACCGTATAAAATCGCGCCCGGCGGTGTTTCAGGCATTGCCACCGTCATTTACCACGTTTCCGGAGAAAGAATACCCGTCGGTTTTACGATGCTTGCAATAAATATCCCGTTATTTCTCGCGGCCATGAAAATCAAAGGCAGAAATTTCATTATAAAATCGACCCTTGGCGCAGTATTCCTGTCGGTAATAATTGACATTACCGAGCAGGGAATATCCAGGTTGCGTGAGCTTGTTCTCGCTTCGGCGGATTACAGCTCCGCCGACATATTGCTTTTTGCGCTGGCAGGCGGTTTTGCGTCGGGAATCGGGCTTGGCTTTGTTTTTAAGGAGGATGCCACTACAGGCGGTACTGACATGGCCGCTTCGCTTCTGAACAAGGCCTTTCCATGGATTCCTGTCGGAACTTTGCTCATGATCCTGGACGGGTTGGTTATTCTGATTGCAACGGTGGTGTTCAAAAGCTTCAGGCTTGGCTTGTATTCTGTAGTTGCCCTGTACGTTTCCGCACGGACATTGGACAGGTTCCTCGAAGGACTTAATTATGCCAAGTCGTTGATGATTATTTCGCGGGAATCGGAGAAAATTGCCAGGGCCCTTATGGAGAATATTGACAGAGGGGTTACGGGTATATACGGAAAAGGCATGTATACCGACAATCCGTATATGATATTGTTATGTGTGGTTAAGAAGGAAGAAATTCACAGGGTTAAAAACGAAGTAAAGAAAATAGATCCCAACGCTTTTGTATTGCTTACCGATGTCAGGGAGGTTTTAGGCGAGGGATTTACTTCGCATCATGTAAGTTAGGAAAATATGGCTATGTATTTCGGATATTTGATCTGTTTTAATTTTTATATTAAATATATTAAAAAGTGGACGTACTTTTATTTTTAGGTTATACTTTTTATTGATTTATGAATACCAAAATACATACTATATCGGCGCTTTGCTTGATTTAACAAGTAAGTAATTGGGAATTTATATACTATAATTCATAATAGAAAGGATTGTGCGTATGGACAAGAAGGAAATTCTCCGTCTGAAAAGAATAGCCACAAATATACGAAAGAATATTTTAAGAGCAACCTGTGCGGCCGGCAGCGGTCATCCCGGAGGTTCCTTATCGATAGCTGATATTATGACTTATTTATATTTTAAGGAGATGAATATAGACCCTAAAGATCCGCGCAACCCGGACAGGGACAGGTTTGTAATGTCAAAGGGGCATTGTGCGCCCGTGCTTTACGCAACCCTTGCTGAAAGGGGTTTTTTCCCGAAAGAGGATTTGATTACGCTTAGAAAAACCACAAGCTACCTTGAAGGTCATCCGAACATGAAGAGCACGCCGGGTGTTGACATGTCTACCGGTTCTCTGGCGCAGGGGTTGTCTACGGCTGTTGGAATGGCACTGGCCGGAAAACTGGACGGGAAAAATTACCGTGTATTTGTAGGAATGGGCGATGGCGAGCTTGAAGAAGGGCTTGTCTGGGAGGCGGCAATGGCTGCTGCCCACTATAAGCTGGATAATCTCATCTGTTTCGTTGATTACAACGGGCTTCAGATAGACGGAAAAATCACCGAGGTTATGAATCCTGAACCAATAGCTGATAAATTTACGGCCTTTGGCTGGTATGTTCAGTCAATAGATGCCCATGATTTCAATCAGATTGAGCAGGCAGTGGAAAACGCAAAGAAGCAGAAAGGCAGACCCAATATGATTGTTGCCCACTCCATAAAAGGAAAAGGCGTATCTTTCATGGAGAATCAGCCGGGCTGGCATGGAGTGGCTCCGAAACCTGAAGAATGTGAGAGAGGTCTGGCGGAACTGGATGCGTACCTGGCATCGCTGGATGCGGAGGAGCAGGCTCTGTAACTTTGAGTTAATTAAGTTTACAGAAAACGGAGGTTGAACGATTTATGGCAAATATAGCAACTCGTCAGGCATATGGAGAAGCTTTGGCCGAATTTGGAGCAGATGAGAGAATTGTCGTGCTTGATGCGGACTTATCGAAATCCACGAAAACCGATCTGTTTAAGAAAAAATACCCTGAAAGGCATTTCAACATGGGTATAGCCGAAGCCGGTATGATGTGTACCGCGGCGGGCCTTGCAAGCTGCGGAAAGATTGTTTTCGCAAGCTCATTTGCGGTTTTTGCCGCCGGAAGGGCTTTCGAAATGATAAGAAATTCAATCTGTTACCCGAATTTTAATGTAAAAATAGGTGCAACCCACGCAGGAATATCTGTGGGTGAAGACGGAGCCTCTCACCAGGCGATTGAGGATATTGCGCTGATGAGATCCCTGCCGAACATGTCGATTATAAGCCCGTGTGATGCTGTGAGCACACGTTTTGCGGTAAAGGCAGCAATAGAGAAGGAAGGTCCTGTGTATTTGAGGTTCGGAAGGCTTGCAGTTCCTCAGATTTACGATGAAAACGCCACTTTCGAATTCGGGAAGGGAGTCCTTCTCAGGGACGGCACCGATGTGACCATTATAGCAAACGGCTTAATGGTTCAATACGCCCTGGAAGCAGCCAAAATTCTCGAAGAACAGGATATCAGCGCAAGAGTCATTGATATTCATACAATAAAACCGATAGACAGGGATATCATATTAAAAGCCGCAAAAGAGACAGGATGCATTGTCACTGCCGAAGAACACTCGGTTGTAGGCGGGCTTGGAAGTGCCGTTGCCGAGGTTGTATGCAGCGAATATCCTGTACCGGTAAAAATGGTCGGAATTCAGGACCAGTTCGGTAAATCGGGGAACCCGTATGAATTACTTAAAATGTACGGACTTACCGCTGAAAACATAGCGGCAAAAGCAATTGAAGCCATGCAGATGCTGTAAAAATAACATGAAATGATATTTGGCTGAGCAGGCGGGGGAATGGCAACCGCCTGCCCTCTGAATTTTTTACCGGCGTTTTTTAAAAGACAAACCTTTGTATCAAAGGCTTGTCTTTTTCTTAAGTTGCAAAAATTTCTTGTTCCCGTTTTCAGCCTTTACTGCCTTGTCCTTAATGTAACCGCCGATTTTGTCAGCTTCTCAGCGACAGTCCGATACCGAAATAAAGGGTGAAAAGATGATTCTGGTAAAAGGAAAATACAATACCGCCAAAATATTTACATGCAATGTGGAAAGCGGAGCATTGGATCAAATTAAGGAATTGTGTGATCAGGAATTTGTAAAGGACAGCATAATAAGAATTATGCCTGATGTGCATGAGGGCATTGGCTGTACCATTGGTACCACGATGACAATTACCGATAAAATTGTGCCCAATCTGGTGGGTGTGGACATAGGCTGTGGAATGGAAACGGTAAAACTTAGGCAAAGAAACATCGATTTTAAAAAGCTTGACAGAATAATTTATGATTATATACCTTCCGGTTTCGATATCAGGAAAAAACCTCATAAATACGCTGAATATATTGATCTGAGCAGACTTGCCTGCAAAAATCATGTCAATCTTGACAGGGCAAGACTGAGTATAGGAACGCTTGGCGGCGGAAACCATTTTATAGAAGTCAACAGGGACAGCCATGACAATCTGTACCTGGTTGTCCATACAGGCAGCAGGCATCTTGGAAAACAGGTGGCGGAATATTATCAGAAACTGGCGTATGAGGAGCTTAGAAGGAAAGACGTTAATGTAGGCAAGCACCTGGCTTATGTCCATGGGGAGAGTTTCCGGAATTACCTCAATGACATGAAAATAGTTCAGCAATATGCCGTGTATAACCGCAAAGCCATTATTGATGAGATTTTGACAAGAATGGGTCTGGAGGAGGAAGACAGGTTTACTACAATCCACAACTATATTGATCTGGATGGCATGATTCTAAGAAAGGGCGCCATATCCGCCAAAAAAGGCGAAAGAGTGTTAATACCCCTTAATATGAGGGACGGAAGCCTGATCTGCACAGGAAAGGGCAACAGGGAATGGAATTATTCGGCACCCCATGGCGCGGGACGGATTATGAGCAGAAGAAAGGCAAAGGAAACCATAAGCCTTGAGGATTTTAAAAAAACCATGGAGGGCATATATACCACCACCGTCAATTATGACACTCTGGACGAGTGCGCTCTGGCGTATAAGCCAATGGATGAAATTATTGACAATATCCGGGATACGGTTGAAATAGTCGACATCATACGCCCGCTTTATAATTTTAAAACCGCGGAATAAATTACAATTGCCATAATTGCCTGTAAATATCCCGGATTTTCATATCAATGGCATTCACTGCATCGGCGCATTCTTTTAATTGTTCCTTAATGTTATCGGGCAACGGTCTGGAGGATTTGTAGATTAAATTGTGTTCAAGGCTGGCCCAGCAGTCCATCGCAATGGTACGGATTTGAACTTCCACCGGAACATGTTCCTTCCTGTCGGACAAGAACACGGGTGTAACAACCACAAGGTGCAGACTGCGGTACCCGTTTTCTTTCGGGTTGGCTATGTAGTCTCTTTTCCGGACTAATGCAACATCATCCTGTTTCAGTAACAAATCCGCGATTGTGTAAATATCGTCGATGTAATTACATATAACACGGATACCCGCTATATCCATAATATTTTTCCTGATTGATTCCAGACTTAATTCATATCCTTTGCGGTTCAGTTTTTCAATAATGCTTTGAGGGGTTTTCAGCCTGCATTCAATATGATGTATCGGATTGTGGTTATACCTTACCTGAAATTCCTCGCCCAGGATTTCAACTTTGGTTTTGACTTTTCTCATTGCTGCATTATACAGTTGCCTTAACTCAAGAAAATCCTGAATTTGGTCGGCTATATCCACCTGACGCCCTGCCACCACGAGCTGTGTATTGCTTTGCCTTTTCCTTTTTAACATATCTTCACCTTTTATATTCTGATTTTATATGGGTTTGACTTTGCCTTTTCTTGTCCTTCATTATAGTTGGCAAATATGAACTTAATTTAAACAAAAGATTAAAATTTTTGTTGCACTGCTTGGCGGTTTGGTTATTGTTTTTGACAACGGGAATTTTAGCGCGGTAAAATTCATTTTAGGCTGGGTGTTTTTATATGCCGTTGCGGTATTAACCGTAGTACTGAAGGTTGAGAGGGTAAACGCAAAACGGGTGAAAACCGACAAAACCGGGACTTTTGACAACGTAAATACTTTAAAATTTTATGTCGACAGGATTGTTTTTGAAAATGATGCGCTCAGGTCAAAAGGAGAATTGAAATATAATCAGTTTTATGCCGTATTGGAAAGCAAAGACTGTTTTATTTTATATTTAACGGCAAACCAGGCTACATTAATAAGAAAAAAGGATGTGGAGAACCTTAATCTGTTTAAGGATTTTTTGCTGAAAAATTCAAGGAAATATATAAAGCGGTATAAACTCCGTTTTACATAAAAAGTTCCGCTTACTCATAATGAAAGCCTTATATTTTTATAGTCCGTTTCTGTGTAATCGGAGTGATAATTTCCTTTAAACAAGATTGCAATTAAGAGGGATGGATATTTGGGTTTCTCCATCCCCGTTTCCGGAATTAATAAAAGTTTCTGATTATGCCGCTTGGCTTTTCCTGCAGCCCGGCGTGATACAAATGAGAAATGTCCCCTACATACAGACACCTCGGAACAGCCCACTCATCTGAGCGTTCATCAAAAAGAACGGTGGTCACCGACGTCGGAGCAAGCCAGAACCCCGACCACATTAATGTCAAAGGAATTTCGAGAAGATGGGCAAGCCACGTCAGAGCAAGGCCGTTATGACAGAAGACCGCAATTTTGTACGTGTTCCGTTTTAAAATTCTGTACCTGCCACCGATTCTCTCATAGCCCAGACTCTTCAGAAAATCATCCGAACCTTTTTTTACTTTTTCAAAAGCTTCGGAAATAATTGGCTGGTTAAAAAACTCCTCCTTCATCCATGTTTCATGGTTTGGCATTGTGTCGCGGCTTCGTATGAATTCACCCGGAATATCCCATGTCATCGACGGGCCCCATGGGGTGTTTTCAAACCATAATTCATGCAGTTCCCTGGTCCAGTCCAGGATTTCATAGTCCATGCCTAAAGCATCGGCGGTATATTTCATTGTTGCCATTGCCCGTCCCAGCGGTGAACAGAATATTTTGTCGAGCCCTGTCCTGCGCATCCGCTCTGCAAGAGCCCTGGCTTCCAGATGCCCGTCGGGGGTTATCGTATCGTTTTCGTAATCAGGATCAGCATGGCGTATAATATACAGTCGCATTTTTTCATCTCCCTGATGACAGTAGTTTATAATCATTATAATATACTTTTTAGTTTAGGCAACCTGCTTAATTCCCTTTCATTGTCCTGTATTCGGTGGGAGTTACGCCCAGGCGCCTTTTAAAGGCGCTGCAGAAGACACTTTCACTGGAGAATCCCGTGGAATAACAGATATCCTTTACCGAAAGGCGGGAGTTTCTGAGCAGATATTTCGCCGTATTGATGCGCACGTTGACAATGTATTCATACGGCGTCAGGCCTGTTTCTTTCTTAAATATCCTGATAAAATGGTACGGGCTGAATCCGGTCCGTTCAGCCAGGTGTTCAACGTTAATGTTCCGGGCAAAATTCTTGTTGATATAGGAAATGGTTTCCTCCACTACGTTTATATAATCCCGGGGCAGTACACTGTTGGGGGTATACAGGTGAAAGGCCGTCAGAATATCGTTAAGGTACTTGGACATAAGGGGTTCTTTGATGACATCACCCGAATAAAAAGTGTTATATATAGCCGACAGCTTTGATAACACCGGATAGGGATCGGGCATAAAAAATGAATTTCCGAGGCGGGAAACAATACTTTCATAGTGTGCTCTTGCAGTTACGCCGTCAAAGTGGCACCAGAGCGATTCCCAGCCGGTATCTGAATAATAGGCGTGCGGCTTATAGCAGTCTATAAATACAAAGTTACCTGCCGTTACATCCTGTGTACGGCCTTCGTATTCAAGAGTAAGTTTTCCTTTCTGGATATACATGATTAAAAAGCTGTCATAGGAGTTTCTCCTCAGTGAATAACCGCTTTTGTATATAAAATATCCGGCGTATAGGGGATAGAGAAACATCTTTTGGGCGGTTTTGCTGGGATAATAGATGAAATACTCCGATTCGTGCGCGACAAGCTCTTCGCAGGACTTCATAACATGCACCTCCGGAACCGGTTTGTACCAATATTTTAAGGGACTGACAAGCAAACAGGCAATAGCAAAAATTCTAAATAACTCAGCAATTATAAATAATGTTTCATCTTTGGGCATCGTTTATATTAAAAGTGACATTAGGAAAAGCCATGACAATAAAAATAAATTTAAAAAGGTGATTGGTTATGAACGGTGTTAAGGCTTGGGTTGAAAAAGTTATAATACCCACTTATGGCACAGGGGAACCTGAAAAAGTTCCAATGTTTCTTGAAAAGCGGGTTTATCAGGGAAGCAGCGGAAAAGTGTATCCGTACCCGGTGATTGAAAAAATCTGCGATGAAAAGAAAGACAAGGAATATACCGCCGTCTTTCTTGAAAATGAATATCTGAAAGTTATGGTTTTGCCCGAGCTGGGCGGCAGAATACAGCGGGCATACGACAAGACCAACGGTTTTGATTTTGTTTACCACAACAGGGTAATAAAACCCGCGCTGGTAGGACTGTTGGGCCCGTGGATTTCAGGGGGCATTGAATTCAACTGGCCACAGCATCACAGACCAACCACTTTCCTTCCGGTGGACTTTATTCTTTTTGATAACGAAGACGGGAGCAAGTCGGTGCTGTTGCATGACGTGGATCAGATGTACGGCACAAAGGCAATTGCAAAAATCACCCTTTACCCCGGAAAGGCTTATATTGAAATTACAGGACAGCTATACAACCGCACGCATCTTCCGCAGACTTTTCTCTGGTGGGCAAATCCCGCTTTCCCGGCAAATGAAAATACCCAGTCAATTTTCCCGCCCGATGTTCACGCCGTTATGGATCACGGCAAGAGGGATGTTTCACGTTTTCCGGTTGCCACAGGAATTTACTATAAGAAGGATTACAGTGAGGGTGTGGATATTTCCCGTTATAAGAATATTCCGGTTCCCACTTCATTCATGGCCGAGAAATCCAAATATGACTTTATTGGCGGTTATGATCACGGGAAAAAAGCGGGAATACTTCATGTAGCCGATCATCACATTTCACCCGGAAAGAAACAATGGACGTGGGGTTGTGGAGATTTTGGAAAGGCGTGGGAGAGGAATCTGACCGATGAGGACGGGCCATATATCGAACTGATGACGGGCGTTTATACCGACAATCAGCCCGATTTCAGCTGGCTAAAGCCTTTTGAAGAGAAAACCTTCAGACAGTATTTCATGCCCTATAAGGAGATTGGACAGGTTAAAAACGCTACAGCAGAAGCCGCAATAAATTTAAGCTGTAATGATGAGGAAATATTCATTGCCGCTTATGCCACCGGTATTTATGAAAATGCCGAGGTAGTATTGACTTACGGCTTGATCGAAATTTTCAGGGAAAATGTTAAGCTTTCACCTGTGGACGTTTATAAAAGGATTTTAAAGAAAAAGGAATTAGGTCTGGGGAAAGCGGAGGATGAGAAGCTGAAACTGCGCGTTTTTGCCGATGGAAAATGCCTTGTGGAGTATCAGCCGGAACCTGAGGAAATTCAGAAGATGCCCGAACCGGCAAAGGCTGCAAAGGATCCCACCGAGATTATGACGAACGAGGAATTGTATTTAACCGGACTTCATATTGAACAGTACAGGCATGCTACGTATCTGCCCGATCCGTATTATCTGGAGGGACTGAAGAGGGATCCCGGAGACATAAGAATTAACAACGCTTATGGTCTGCTGTTAATGAGAAGGGGCGATTTTGCAAACGCAGAAAAACATTTCAGGACGGCATTGAAACGATTGACCGAAAGAAACCCCAATCCATATAACAGCGAAAGCTATTATCTTCTGGGTCTGGTCCTCTTATACCAGGGCAGGGACGAGGAGGCCTATGACGCTTTCTATAAGGCGACGTGGAGCAACGAACAGCAGGAAATGTCGTATTATTTTCTGGCGGCAATCGATGCGAAAAAGGGAAATTTCACAAAGGCTTTGGAACACGTGGAAAGGGGACTGGTTAAGAACTCCCACAATATTAAGGCAAGAGGCCTGAAAGCATATATACTCAGAAAACTGGGACGGATAAATGAATGCAAAGCGCTGATAGAAGAAAATCTCAGGCTGGATCCGTTCGATTTCGTGTCGGGAAACGAGAAAGTTATTATAAACGGTAACAGTGCCGAACTTAGAGTGGAATTGAACAGAAGAATGCGAAATTTCCATGAAAACTATCTTATGACAGCAAGGGATTACGCTGAGTTCGGCGCTTATGAAGAAGCAGTGGCGTTACTTAACGAATGTACGGGCAAATACCCGATGCTGAAGTATTATGAAGCATACTACAGGCATTTAACGGGAGAAAGCGATGACAATGTTCGGGAACTTATAAATGAAGCCGAAAGCCGCCCGACAGACTATTGTTTCCCGAACAAACCGGAAGATATTGCGGTGCTCCGTTTTGCCATTGATTTCGGAAACGGGGTCAGAGCGAAATACTACCTTGGGAATCTCTATTACGACAAGCTGCAGTGGCAGAAGGCGGTTTTGCTGTGGGAAGAAGCCGCTGAAGCAGAACCTGATTTTTACATAATTCACCGGAACCTGGCGGTAGCCTATTACAACAAACTGAAAGCCCGGGACAAAGCCAAAGCGGAAATGGAAAAGGCGTTTCGACTGAATCCCCGTGATGAGCGGGTATTTATGGAACTGGATCAGTTGTATAAAAAACTGGGAATGAGTTTTGAAGAACGTCTGAAAAATTATGAAGCACATAAGGAATTGATTGAAAGACGGGATGATTTATACACCGAATACGTAACTCTGCTTAACATGTGCGGTTATTATGAAAAGGCCTACGAATGCATAATGGGGCACAGGTTCCATCCATGGGAAGGCGGGGAAGGCAAAATTGCAACTCAGTATAAGCTGTCCCTTCTTGAGATGGCAGCAAAGGCGAAGGCTGAAGGACATTTTTGCGATGCGGAGAGATTACTGAGGCAGGCCCTTGTATATCCCGAAAATCTGGGCGAAGGCAAACTTGAAGGAACGAAGGATAACCACATTTATTATAATCTTGGACTGGTGCTGGAGGCGCTGGGAAAAATCCAGGAGGCAAAGGAATGTTATGAACGGGCTACAGAAGGAAATTACGAACCTAAAGGGATTATGTATTATTACGACCAGCCTGCCGATATGATTCTGTATCAGGGATTGGCTTATCAGAAACTGGGAAGGATCGCAGAGGCAAAATCCCGGTTTTACCGCCTGATTGATTACGGTGAACAGCATTTGGACGATGAAGTCAAAATTGATTACTTTGCGGTTTCACTGCCTGATTTCGGAATTTTTGAGGAGGATTATACAATAAGAAACCGTGCCCATTGCTTTTACCTGATGGCCCTTGGTAATATAGGACTGGGTAATTTTGAAAAGGCGAAGAATTTCCTTGACGAAGCGGTAAAAATTGAGCCTTCTCATATGATGTGCAGGGTTTACCAAAGGTACCTTGCAGATAGAACTTAGCGCTTATTTATTAAAAAGTATGCCTTTGCCGGAATTCATAAAAAGGAAGGGGTATGGGTATGGCGGTTTATCATTTGGATTTGTCAAATTATGAAGACAAAAGAATATTCCCTCTTTCCGAAAAATTCCGTGGAACCGATCCGGACGGAAACGTGATTTCGTTTACGAACTATTATATGGAATTCAACGGCAGGCCTTTCTTTGCGATAAGCGGCGAGTGCCATTATTCAAGAGTACCTGAAAGTCGATGGGAAGATACCATTCTAAAAATGAAAATGGGCGGTCTTAATATCGTATCCACATATTGCTTCTGGATTCACCACGAGGAAGAAGAGGGAGTATTCAATTTCAGCGGAAACAGAAATATACGGAAATTTCTTCAGCTGTGCCACAAGCACCAAATGTACGTAATAGTGCGAATTGGGCCTTTCTGCCACGGCGAGGTCAGAAACGGCGGCCTGCCCGACTGGCTGTACGGAAAACCCTTTGAAGTGCGAAGCCTTGATCCCGATTTCCTTGAATATACAAGGCGTATTTACCGAAAATACGCGGAACAATTTGAAGGGCTGTATTTTAAGGACGGGGGGCCGATTATCGGCGTACAGATAGAAAATGAATATATGCATTCCGCGGCGCCGTGGGAGATGACCACCGGTACATCCAATGAGTGGATTCCCGGAGGCCATGACGGTGATGAATACATGATTAAACTGAAACAGATTGCCCAGGAAGAGGGAATTATCGCACCTTTTTATACGTGCACCGCATGGGGAGGAGCGATTACCCCCACCGGGGAAATGCTTCCGTTATGGGGCGGATATGCGTACTGGCCGTGGATATTCTACAATTACGACGGGGAACACCCCGCCACGCCGGAGTATATATACAGGGATTATCATAATAATAAAGTACCTAAGACATATAATTTTGAGCCAAGATACGCCCCGGAGAGCTTTCCGTATGCGTGCTGCGAAATGGGCGGCGGCATGACCTGTTTTTATAATTACAGATTCCAGCTGCCCTATGAAAGCGTGGATGCAATGGCAAACATTAAGCTGGCGGGGGGCTGTAATTTTCTCGGATACTATATGTACCGCGGAGGAAGCAATCCGAAAGGAACCAGACTGCCGTATTTAAATGAGCATCAGTGCCCGAAAATATCCTACGACTACCAGGCGCCAATCGGAGAGTTCGGGCAGCTCAGGCCCAGTTATTTCAGGCTTAAGGCACTGCACATTTTCGTACGGGATTTTACTGAAAGTTTTTGCAGAACTTTCACAATACTGCCCGAAGGCTCGCAGGACATCCGGCCCGAAGACGTGGATACGTTGAGATATGCCGCAAGAACCGACGGAAAAGGCGGTTATCTGTTTATAAACAATTTCCAGGATCATGTTGAATGCAAGCCAAAAGCTGACGAAACAGTGGTAATCAAATTACGCGACGGGGAGATTGAAATACCCGGTATTTCCCTTGCAGCGGGAGAAGAGGCAATATTGCCTTTTAATCTGGATGTGGGGGGATACAGACTTATTTATGCAAAGGCGCAGTTGTTGTCAGTAATCCGCGATGAAAAGGCGCCTGTATATTTCTTCTTTGTCCCTGAAGGCATGGAGCCCGAATATGTGTGGGACGGCGGTGAAATTGAAAGTATTGACGGCAAGGGCGTATCGGAAAAACTGATATCGGTCAGGCCCGAAAACGGAAGAATGTCTTCGTTTGTCATCGGCGGGAAACACGGTGAGGTCCGGATAGTTACACTTACAAGGGAACAGAGCCTTATGTTTTATAAGATAGAAGCCGGGGGCCGGGAAACCGCAGTTTTATGTAACAGCCCGCTTATATATGACGGAGCTGAAATACGTATAGAAAACAGAAGCATGAACGGACAAAAGGTTAAATTGCTTATGTACCCCGCACATAATTTGAAGCGTATTGATACAGCAGGTAGTTGCCGTGAAGTGGAAGAGGGAATATGGAAAGGTGTGGAGATTGAATGGACCGAAGAGGAGGAGAGAATTGTCTCTGTTCCGGTAAAACAGTTGGGGAAATTCAGATATGAAGTGGAAATACCGGAAAGTTATGATGACTGCAAGGAAGCCCTGATTCAGATTGAATATATGGGAGACATAGGGAATGCTTTTGTCGACGGGGAACTTATTTCCGATAACTTCTATAACGGATCGGTCTGGGAAATTGGCCTGAAAAGTGCATGGAATCCGGGTAAGGGTAATAAAATAACTTTTGTTCTGAACCCCGTAAAAAAGAATGTAAAAATAGATGTATCGTCAACGATGGCAGGAAGGCTTGAAAAAGCCGAAGAGGCGATGGCCGAGCTCCGAAGCGTCAGAATTATACCCATACATGAAGCAGTTTTTAAAATAATGTAAAACTAAAAACTGCCGGACGGTTTTTGCAGGCATAAATCGTCCGGCAGCTTTATAAGCAGAAGGTTTTATCATGCCACCAGTGTCTTATCATAAAAATGCTTTGCGGCGGCCTGTTTTTCCCTGACATGAGTATAGACGGCGTCAAAATTGTCAAACAGCAATTCGGTGATTTTCCTGTCCAGTTTGTTATTGTCCGCCATGGATTTTATCGTTTTATAAATCTGGTTTGTTTCCATACCTTTTCTGTAGGGTCTGTCCTCAAGAAGTGCGGTAAATATGTCGGCCACCGCCATAACTCTTGCCCCCGTGCCGATTTCATCGCCACTGTACCGGAACGGATAACCGCTGCCGTCAAGCCTTTCATGGTGATAGCCCGCCCATTCGGCAATTTTTTGCAAGCCGCCGACGGAATTAAGAGTTCTGTATGTATAGTAGGAATGGCATCGCATTATGGCATATTCACGGTCGGTTAATTTCCCGGGCTTCTCAATGATGCTGTTGGGAATCAGAAGTTTCCCGATATCATGGAAGTTTCCGGCTATTTTCATATCCCTTATGTCAAGTTCGGCAAATCCTAAAAATTCAGCAAGTTTTGACGCGCATTCCGCAACGCCTGTGGTATGCGTTGCGGTATACGGTGACTTAAAATCTATCAGGTCGCGGTACATGCCGGAAATCAGCATGATATCATGCATATCAATAAAAACACTGTTAAAGGGGCCATTATGCAATAATATCGATGACAGCGAGGGAGAGACCAGATTCAGCCAGAAAGCTTCTTTTTTTGAAATATCAATAAAGTGAGCTGCGAGTTTTTCACAGACTTTATTCTCTTTTTGCAGTTTCCGGACGGCCTCTGTTATATCATCGGTCTGATGCAAAATGTATCTGTTCCTGTCAATTAGTCTTTCAACCTGATCTGACAGATAAACAATTTGCGAGGATAAAACCAGAGGATTTTCAAGTCCTTCATTCCAGTCCTTCCAGTCTCTGTGATGAAATCTGACTATTTCTGAAATATCCTTCAGCCACGGTATCTGGCTTAACAGAATCGCTCCGCGAATGGTGTGAAGTTCTTCGTTTTCGGATTCGTTATTATGGAGCAGTATTTTTTCTTCCACCGTAAGAGCACCTATATCATGCAGCAGGGCGGCTGTAAAAATGCTTTCAAGCTGCTTGCCTGTGATACCGGCGTTTTTTGAAATCTCCAGTGCTATATACGCTGTTCTGTGCTGATGCTGGTATACGAGAGGGTTGGATAAATCCATGGTTTCGGATAAAGTAATAAGCAGATTTCCCAAATTAACGATATGCTGTTTCATTTTTGCAACGCCCCTAAGGATTTTTATGTTAACACAGAAATTCTACCATAAGTTCATATGACAGTCTATAATTAAGGGGAAAACGGGTTTGTACGGCGGATTTAATTATCCCTTTTACGCCCCAAGAAAGGTTTTACGGAGTTAAAGGAATTTCGCAGACGTTTTTTTTGAAGTTAATGGTAAACGGATCCGGTATGAAATTACCAAAATAGGAGTGAATAATGGCTGACGTAAATATGTGTAAAAAACAGCCTGGAATAGACAAATGACGAAAGGAAACAGAAAAAGAAAAAAGGGCATTCAGCCTACATAAGTGTTTTTTTACGTAAACGGCTTATTTTAACGAAAAGAGTTTATCTGACTGTTATGGCAGGAGCAAAGTTCCTCATCGGTATCGATATTCCGGTATTCCTTGATCATCCTGGCTCTCGGGTAGCCTCTTTCATGACTGACCGAATCAATGTAGAATCCCCTGCCGTAATAAAAACGAACCAGGTTAGGGTTGTTCGAGGCGGTGTACAGGATTGCTTTTTTTACACCCTTTGACTGAAGAAACCTGTCAACGAGATTTATAAGGGATTCTCCCACGCCCATGTTGCGGTGAGGTTTGCTTACGGCAAGTCTGCTGATATACGCTTCATCACCCGATATCCGGACACGTATTGTTCCGATAATACAACCGTCGGCGATTGCAACAAATACGGTATTATTCTTTATTTCATATTCTACGTCCTTTATGGATTCATTTAACGCCTCAAGTTGGGTTACGCCTATAAATTCTGCGTATTCCCTAAAAGCCTCCTGTAACAGGACATGAATTTCAGCGGCATCAGAAACCACTGCATGCCTTAAAACAAAGCAATTTTCCAAGAATATACCTCCTCAGGCGTAATCAGCCATAAGTTTCACCATTACCGCCTTTTGTGCATGAAGACGGTTCTCGGCCTCGTCGAATACAACGGAATTGGGGCCGTCTATTACATCTTCGGTAACTTCATACCCCCTGTATGCCGGAAGGCAGTGCATGAATATTGCATCGGGTTTTGCGAGTGAAAACAGTTCCCTGTTCACCTGGTAAGGAGCAAATACTTTAACGCGTTTTTCTTTTTCGTTTTCCATACCCATACTGACCCATGTATCGGTATATACGATGTCAGCGTCCTTAACGGCGTCCTTCGGATTAGTAAGTATTTCAACCCTGCTTCCGGTCTCCAATGCGATTTGTTTTGCTATGTTGACATACTTGTCCATGCATGTATATTCCTCAGGTGTTGCCACTGAAATATCAACCCCGGTCTTCGCACAGCCTATCATCAGCGAATGAGCCACATTGTTTCCGTCGCCGACATAGCAAAGTTTAAGACCTTTAAGCTTACCCTTCTTTTCCCGTATTGTCATTAAATCGGCAAGTATCTGACATGGATGCAGCTCGTCGGTTAACCCGTTTATTACTGGAATATCGCCGTATGCCGCCAGGTCTTCCACGTCTTTTTGTTTATATGTGCGGATCATAATGCCGTCCAGATAACGGGACAGTGTTCTGGCGGTATCGTGAATTGTTTCACCCCGCCCGAGCTGTATGTCCGAAGCGTTTAAATACAGGGCGTATCCGCCTAACTGGTGTATTCCTACTTCAAAGGAAACACGGGTGCGGGTTGACGACTTGGAGAAAATCATACCCAGCGTTTTACCTCTCAGATAGTGATTATGGGCAATCCGGTTTTTGTTTTCATATTTCAGCCTGTCGGCCAAATCCAGCACTTCAACTATTTCTTCTGAAGTCCAGTCACTTAAGCTTATTAAATGTTTCATAACACACCTCCAGGGGGAATGATTGTATAATTATACATTATAACGAATAAAAATTCAATACTGTTATTTGATTTTTTATGGAAATTGTTCGGACAATTAAGAAATTAAGGCTTTTATGATTTTCTCAATGCGGCTTTTGAACAAAGAATGGATGTAAATGGTGTGTTGTTATTAAGTTAAATGAAAAAATTTACGATATATCCTTATAGAAAATTTACTACAAAATAAGACAAAAAATTTAGACCGGAAAATAGGAGTATTGGGTATGGATCTTGCAACACTGATAGGACTTATAATAGGAATCGCATGTATTCTTTGGGGTATGTACGACGGAGGAAACCCTTCGGCATTCTGGAGTTTAAGTTCACTGGCGGTTACTTTCGGTGGTGGACTTGCTTCTACCATCATTGCATTTACGCTGGATGATTTCAGGAATCTTTTAAAAGTTCTTCCCAAGCTTTTTAAAAGAAAGGAACAATCGCCGTATAAACTTATTCAGCTGCTTGTGGAATTATCCCAGAAAGCGAGAAGGGAAGGCTTACTGGCCCTGGAATCAAACCAGGAGGAAATTGAAGATGAATATTTGAAAAAAGCCCTTGAGCTTGTTGTGGACGGAGTCGAGCCTGAAATCATCCGTGATTCAATGCAGCTCGAGCTTGATAACATGAGCATCAGACACGGAAAGTGTATTTCAATTTTTAAGACACTGGCTGCTGAGTTCCCTGCATGGGGTATGATAGGAACTTTGCTCGGATTGATAAACCTTCTGAGGTCTATGGATGATCCTTCCCAGATCGGTGCGGCTATGTCTCTGGCGCTGGTAACCACTTTTTACGGAAGTATACTGGCAAACATGATTTGTGTTCCAGTAGCCACAAAATTACAGGAACTCAGCACTGAAGAAATAAGAATTAAGGAAATGATAATTGAAGGGGTTTTATCAATCCAGGCCGGTGAAAACCCGAGAATTATGGAACACAGGCTGAAGACATTCCTCTCGCCCGAACAGAGGGAAGATTATGAGAGAATGATAGCCGGAGGAAGTAGTTTTCAGGCAAACAGGCTTCAGTAATTTATAGGCGGTGAAAGGGAATGGCTCGAAAAAAAGGAAATCAAGAGGGTTTGGACTTCGGCGGCAACTGGCTGACTACATACAGTGATTTGGTTACCAATCTCCTTTGTTTTTTTGTAATGCTCTTTTCAATGTCGGTAATTGATGCTCAAAAATTTGAAACTTTTTCGAGATCCATAAGAAATACGTTCATAAAATCAGGCAGCGCCGGAACTATTTTGTATCATAATATGGGGAAAAAGATACTTACAGTAAATTTTATAAATCCCGATGACACTGGTAAAAAAATAGTTGACAACGAGCGTTATATCCAGACTGCTGAGGGAATTATCCTGGACGACCGGGAGAGAATAAGGGAAGAGAAATTTGAAAAAGCCAAAGAGCAGCTGAAACAGGATATCTCCGAGTTGGGGATTTCAAATCAGGTGGATCTTATAGAAGAAAAGGAATATATCCTTATAAGACTGAACGAAAAGGTATTGTTTAAACCGGGAAGCGCAGAAATTCTTGAGGACGGCAAAAATACACTCAAAACCCTTGGAGAATCGCTGAAAGCTCTGGATGGCGAAATTATTGTAGAAGGGCATACCGACACCGTACCGATAAATACCCCGTTGTTTCCCACAAACTGGGAATTATCAACACGAAGGGCGACAAATGTGGTCATTTACCTGGTAAACGAGATAGGAATTGCCCCTTCAAGGTTAACGGCCGCAGGATGCGGGGAATACAGGCCGATAGCGGATAACAATACTGCGGAAGGCAGAAGTAAAAACCGGAGAATAGAGATTAAGGTAATGAAATAATGATATTGTTACGCAGGAGTTTTCCTTACGGGTTTGCTTATTACAGGTAAGCCTTTTGTTTTCTTGGGAAATAATATAAAATAAAAGCAAAAATAAGGAATTTTTTATCTGATCTGGTTTTGTGCAGAGGGGTCTTTCCCATGGAAAAAACAATTACAGTCGAAGTCCTTGAAAAACTTATCAGGAAAGACATGAACGAAGCTTTAAAGCCCATGGACCTTAAAGTGGAAAAAATTGAGTTTGTATTTGACAAAAGAATGTTACTGACTATTAATTTTAGGTCCGCAGGCTCAAATTTATACGTGTAACATTTAAAAAAAAGGCGCATATTCAATGCGCCTGATTTTAGAACCGTTCTGTAAATGTGTGAATTATTCGGAAGCAGGAGCCTCCCTGAATAAAAGGCTTATGCTGTAAATTCCTGCAATGCCCACCAGCGTATAAATAATCCGGCTCCACAGGGCGTCCACTCCTCCGAATATGGCTGCCACAAAATCAAAACTGAAAAGTCCCACCGTCAGCCAGTCTAATGCGCCCACAATCAGAAGCAGAACTGCTATTCTGTCAAATGTTCTCATACCGACAACTCCTTTTACAGTAGAGTACAATCTTTTTACAGCCGGAAACCTTCGGATCCCGAAATAATAAAAAATGCAAATACGGGATCTCGAAATTTAGTATGACCTTTATTAAAAAAAATACTCCAAATGTTTAAAGAAAATTTTGTAAATTCAATTTTTCAGTAAGCTAAACCGGTATTTTTATTGATTGTTGAAGTACCTGGTTTTGCTGTGATATAATGATCGCACTTGGACATGTTTTACAGTCAAAACAAAATGGCAAACTGGATTTTAAAAGGAGATAAAAGTATGAGCTCTTTTTGGGACAGTGAAGAACTGCTGGGGAAACTGCCGAAAAACAGCCGTGAAGAAATACATATAAAGCAGGTTGTGAAAAACGGAAAGGAATATTTGGATATAAGAACATTCTGGTATGATCCTGCCGACGATACCTATAAGCCCAGTCAAAAAGGCGTAACCATACCCTTTGAGGTTATTGCGGAATTAAAAAGTATTATCCAGAACATAAAAGAATGAATGCCGCACCCCGGTAGCAGGATGCGGCGCTCTATCTGTAAAGCCTGAAGGTTCCGGGCCCTGAAACCTTTGGCTGTATTATCATATGCAAAGTATCGGGAAGGTGTGCATATTGGGTTTTTTAAAACAAACGCTGTTGCCGAAAAATAACGTTTCACTGATGGCCGTCGATGCACGCATGGAAACCCGGATGAAAAATACTCTGAAGGATTACGGAATTGAACTGATTGAAATACCTCCCTGCAGCGGGCTTGCGGAACCTGTAGCCGGGCACGTCGATATGCAGTTAATACACGTCGGTGATAATGTTTTGGTGTGTCAGCCCGGATTACCGTCGGATATTCTTAAAAAACTGAAAGAGTACGGATTTGATGTGTATACCGGAAATACGTTACTGCAAAAGGATTACCCTCTGGATGTGGCATATAACGTCGCAATAGTCGGGCAGGTGGCGTTTCATAACACAAAATGCACCGATAAGGTGGTTGCCGAATTTCTGTCCCGGTTCAATATCCGCCTTGTCCATGTTAACCAGGGATATGCGAAATGTTCTGTCCTGCCTGTATCGACCGAAAGCATTATTACCGATGATCCGTCAATTGCGAAAGCTGCGCGTAAAGAGGGGTTTAATGTACTTCAGATACCGCCGCAGAAAAACATACTCCTACCCGGATACAGTTATGGCTTTATTGGCGGTGTTGCAGGGTTTATAGACAAAGATTTGATTGCTTTCGCAGGCAATATTGACATGTTGGACAGCAGTGACGAAATAAAGGATTTTTTAAAGGAATATGGCGTAAAGTGGGTAAATCTGGACAGTAACGGCATTCATGATTACGGAAGCCTGATCCCGCTTTATGAAAAAGATACGATTTAAAACGGGGGGACACGGAATGAATGGAAAAATGAACGGAAATGGCAATGATGTGCTGGACGAGCTTATTGAGAGTGAGTTAAAAGCTACGGAGGGAGTAAAGAGCAAAAAAGAGAGCAGTGAAATGCAGGACAGGCCTGCAGAAAAGAAAAAAGATGCCACCGGCCCTGTTTCCGGCAGAAATTTGAAAACACTCAGTGTTGGAGAGTGGATGCTTGTTATTTTTGCAATGATAATACCGGTTGTTAATATTGTTTTTATGGCAAAATGGGCTTTTTCATCGGAGGGGAACATTCACAGGAGAAATTTTTCAAGGGCGGCAATGCTCTGGCTCATAATTATTTTGATTGCATGTGTGGTGGTACTGGCGGTTACAGGTAATCCCCTCAAAAATTTGTTCAGTAACTGATTACGGCGCCAGCAACGTAAACGGATAAACAGGAATATTTCTTAAAATCCAGAATGCAAAAAGGACGATTATAAACACGTAAGCCGCCGCCGAATATCTTTTGAGAAACCTGTTAAACGGGTTGAACGGACATTTACCCGTCACCAGGAATGAAAACCACATACCGACGGACATCAATACAAACATGGTAATGAGAGGCCACAGCAGGTTATATGAAAAAGCGTCGGAAAACCTTAAATTCAGCGCAGCATGCAATGCGCGCGTCATTCCGCATCCCGGGCAATACAGGCCTGTGAAATAACGAAAGGAGCACGGAGGTGTAAGGGGAACCTTTGCCGGGTCTATTCTGTATACTATAACGCAGCAGGTTATTATAACCGCACATGAAAGCACCAGCATTATATAACGGATAAATGGCTTACCGAAAAAAGTAAGCCATTTTTTTAATTTTTTATGTATTTTATTGGAAATTGTAATAATAGTATTCATACTGCTTCATGAACTCATTCATAAATTCCTTGTATAATCCGCTGTTCATAAATACAATTGCAAACACAATACTTATTGCTATTGAACCCAAAAGTATACCAAAGCTTGCCCAGCACCATTTTTTTGTATTTTCCGAAACCTTACGGGCGTATTCATAATTTCCGGCAACAATATGAGCTTCGATCTTGTTGGAGTTAACAAGGGCAATTATGGCAAAAGGCAATGCAAGTATGGGAAGACAAAAAACACAGCATAATATGGCACTGAATACGATAAGGAGTATGGACTGTACTTTATAGTCCGGTATATCCTGAATTTTCGGCATACCCTCAGGCTGTTGCCATCCGTAGTTTGGCTGGGAAAAGGAATTCACCGTGTCATTATTCCTGTTTTCCAGCAGCTCCCCACAGGACGGGCAAATGACCATATGCTCTCCGACCTCGTGCCCACACTTGGGACAATACATAAGAATCCCTCCTGAAAAATAAAAAACTTCCACCCAGCCTTTGTGACATTTCTAATGCCACTAAGCGGTAAATCATGTAAATTTGTGCTAAAAAGTCATACCTATTATACAGTAAATATTCCCGATTGACAACAAAAATTCCGGCTTTTTCGATATATTAATAAGCTTGGATGTCTGTGGACTCTCAAAGATGAACTACAGTGAATGAAAAACAAGAAAAAAACGGCTTTTGCCACCGGTACCGGAGCACGGTTTAAATTATTTGCAGTACCCATGGTTTATTGTTATTTGGATTGCCTGTAACCATGTGCTATAATTAGGAAAAATATTCTAAGAGCCATGTAATTGAAAGGGGGAGCCGGAAAATGGCCTATCTGCAGGTTAATTTTTTTTCAAAGGCGCTGAAAAGATTAACGGTTTTTAACGCTTTTATACCGCTGGATTATATGGAGGCACGCAGCGGGGGAAATTCGTCTGGACAGCCTTTTAAAGCTCTTTATTTGCTGCACGGTTATCACGGAAACCATATGGACTGGGTTTGCAACAGTAATATGCAGCTGTTTTCGTCAAAGTATAATATCGCTGTTTTCATGCCGTCCGGGGAAAATTTCTTTTATTTGAATGATACCGACAGCGGAGCAATGTATTCCGAATATATTGGTTGCGAACTGGTTGAGTTCACACGCAAGATGTTTCCCGTTTCAGATAAAAGAGAAAACACGTTTATCGGCGGATTGTCAATGGGCGGGTACGGAGCCATCAGAAACGGGTTAAAATACTCAGAAACTTTCGGGCGTATTATTGCGTTGTCATCTGCACTGATTGTGGACAAAATAGCAGGAATACCCGTTGATTATAATGACGGTATTGCAGATTACAAATACTACTCAAGGGTGTTTGGCGATGTCAATAAGGTCAAAGGCAGCGACAAAGACCCGGAAGCCCTGGTGCTTCAGTTAAAGGAGGAAAAGAAACAGGTTCCCGAAATATTCATGGCATGTGGAACAGAGGATTTTTTACTGGCTGAAAACAGAAAATTCCATGAGTTTCTTCTGTCCGAAGGAATAGAACATACATATGTGGAAGGGCCGGGAAGCCATGACTGGAAATTCTGGAATGAATACATTGAAAAGGGGATTGAATGGGCTGTAAAATAGGACGTAAAATCCCAATATCACCGTTCCAATTATAAAAATCAGACGATGATAAATTTATTAGGCATATATAGTTAATAAAGTTCTGTTTCCGTGATATGATGCTGAATTGTCTGAATAAAGCGTTAAAGCTGCAGGAGGTTTTAGGACTTCCTTTTTTTTTAACCGGAAGTCAGTTTAAAAAAATACAAGAGTTATATACATTTCTAAGGAACCGGCACTTCTGAAAAATCAAAAAAGTAAATTTGAATTATATTATATGTCAAACGGTTGACATGTATTTGTTTTATATTTTATAATGTTTCTGATGAAAAACAAAGAAATACAAGGAACGGTGGTTTTATAATGGGTGATAATATATTTGACAAATTCAAGAATATTGAAGAATTAAACAGTATACCAAAAGGAGACATGCCGGGGGATAAAATTCAGATAAATTTTACTCATCTCACCAAAGCGAAAGCCATAGCCCCGGTTTTGATGGATTTGCTTACGCCTATGATTGAGAAGCATGCTCATAACAAGGCAGTTGTATCTGTATGCGGCGGTTCAGGGACGGGTAAGTCCGAAATTGCATCTCTTCTGTCTTACTATCTTAATCAGACGGGCATAGGCAGTTATATCTTATCGGGAGATAATTATCCTCACAGAATTCCTGAATACAATGACGCCGAACGGCTTAGGGTTTTCAGGCGAAGCGGGCTGAAAGGGCTTATTGCCCACGGAGAGTATACGGAAGAAAGAAAAGAGATTCTTAATAAGCTGCAAAGCAATTGTGATGATACCGATCCAAGGTTTATAAGCGATTACCCATGGCTTGAGATTTATCACAGTGAAGGAAAACTGGGACTCAGAAATTATCTGGGTACTCCGAACGAAATTGATTTTTGTGAACTCAACGAAATAATTTCACAGTTTAAAAACGGTATAAGCAAAATATATCTCAAACGCATGGGAAGAAAACCTGAAGAGATTTGGTATGAAGAGGTTGATTTCAAAGACGTCAGGGTATTGATAATAGAATGGACCCATGGAAACAGCCATTATCTTAGAGGCATTGATATTCCGATTTTGCTAAGCAGTACACCACAAGAAACTTTGGAATTTCGTAAACAGCGTAACAGGGACCGGGGAGTGGACAGCCCGTTTACCGCGATGGTACTGGAGATAGAACATGAACTGTTAATATCGCAGGCTGTAAAAGCCAAGATTATTGTTTCATCCGACGGCAGGATTATAACGTATAAGGAATTTTTAAAGGCAATGACTGAAGGGAGCCACGTAAATTCAGGGGAGGGTAACGGATGAATAAAGCGCCTTGTAATAAAATTAATGCCGGACCCATGTTTAATGCATATCCTGACAGTCTGGGCGGAACGTTATCGGACATACTTAAGTTTCTTCAAATGGATGAACTTAAAAACGTATTTCAGTCTTTTTACATACTTCCCAGTATTTTTAACACCGATTTGGATCGCGGTTTTTCGGTCATTGACTATGAACTTAATGAACAACTGGCAACGGCTGAGGACCTGGAGAAACTCAAAAATTTAAATATTGAGCTGAAACTTGATTTTGTTCTGAATCATTTGTCGGTGCTTTCGCATCAGTTCAGGGATATTTTGAAAAAAGGTGAAAATTCTGAATACAAAGATTTCTTTATTGACTGGAACAAGTTCTGGGAAGGCTGCGGCCGAATGACCGGTGAAGGCTATATAATGCCTGAAGAGGATTTGATAGAAAACATGTTTTTCAGAAAACCTGGGCTTCCCATTCTCTTCGTCAGGTTTCCTGACGGCAGGGAAGTTCCTTACTGGAATACGTTTTATCAGGAAGTAAGATACGATAAACTGGATGCAATAGATCTGGTATACGCCTTGGATATTCAGTATCCTACGGCTCAGAAGCTGACGGACAGAATAAACGCCGAAATTTCTTCGGGGAAAAAACCAAAAGAGATCGATTTCGGAGAATTTTCACGTTATAAGGACAAAGTGGTTGATTTATTGGAATCAAGGCGGAAATACCTTGGACAAATGGATTTAAACGTTCGGTCTCCGAAAGTATGGGAATTCTATGAGGAAACACTGGGTAAATTATCCCGGTACGGTGCAAAAATTGTAAGACTTGACGCATTTGCCTATGTATCCAAAAAACCGGGGCTTAGAAATTTCTTCAATGAGCCCGAAACGTGGGAGCTCCTGGAAAAAATAAAGGAAATTGCAGACAAATACGGACTTGTGCTTTTGCCCGAAATTCATTCAAAATATGAGGAAAAAATACATGAAAAGCTTGCCGAGAAAGGATATCTGACCTATGACTTTTTCCTGCCTGGGCTTATTATAGATGCTCTGGAGAGGCATACCGGCGAATATTTGGTAAAGTGGTTCAGAGAATTACAGGAAAAGGAAATAAGGGTTGTCAATATGCTCGGATGTCATGACGGAATTCCGCTTTTGGATTTAAAAGGCCTATTGCCCGACCGGTATATAGATAAACTGATTGATACGCTTGTAAAACGCGGTGGTTATATAAAAGATCTGCACGGAAGAAAAAATATGTATTACCAGGTTAACTGCACGTACTACAGCGCCCTGGGTGAAAACGACAAAAAGATGCTGCTGGCGAGGGCCATTCAGATTTTTATGCCTGGTAAACCTCAGGTGTGGTACCTGGACCTGTTTGCAGGCAAAAATGATTATGAAGCCATAAAACGGGGGCATAAGGAAATTAACCGGACGAACCTCACATGGGAACAGATTTATGAGGGCATGAAGAAAAAGATAGTAAGGCAGCAGCTGTCATTATTGAGATTCAGAAATACATTCCCTGCTTTTGATTTTGATTCAAAGATTACTGTTGACAATACCGATGAACAGATTCTGATAATAAATTGGGTTAAAGACGGAAATATTGCTAATCTTGTAGCCGATTTGGCGACTTACGATTTCAGTATAAAAGCCATAAACAACGAGGGTGTTAACGTTTTTTCATTCAGTTCAAATGATAGGGATTAGTTGTTCTCTATTGTCAAACGATTATTATAAACTAAAACTTAATAGTTAAAGCAGAGATAAAGGATTTTATAAGTCTTAAAATGGCATTTATATGTTAATGGGTTGACATACGTGCATGGTTATAGTAATATAAAATCAGCCCAGAATTTACTGGGAATACATTTTATACAGAAAAAGGAGGTAAACTTATGAAAAAAAAGATATTCTCAATTCTGCTGATTGTTGCCGTTCTTACCACATTACTGGCTGCGTGCGGAGGAAAGACTACAACAGGTAACAGCAGCAGCGGTACAGGTCAAAGCACTTCGGACACCGGCACTTCTGGAAAAACGGAAAGCAAAAAGACAGTAACAATTACATACTTTAACACTTCCGCAGAAGTTAATGAATGTTTGAAAAAATGTTCAAAAGATATAATGAGCTTAATCCCGATGTTGTAATTGAATTAATTCCGACCGGTATCGGAGAAGGACAGCAGGAAAAACTGCAGTCCCTTTATGCATCCGGAAATGCACCGACCTTTATGAATGTAGACCCGGCCAACGTAATAGAATATCAGGATCATCTTCTTGAGTTCACAGAAGAGAATGCACCCTGGTTAAGTTATGCCGAAGAGGACGCCATTGCCTCAGGTACATTTGACGGCAAAATACTTGGAGCTCCGTGGAGTGTTCAGGGGTATGGCCTGCTCTATAACAAGAGAGTGGTTGATGAAATATTCGGCGAAGGGAATTTCGATCCTAAAAGCATTAACACAAGAGATGCGTTGGAGGCATTTTTCAAAAAATGTGAAGAAGCCGGTGTGCCTGCCACAATGCTGCATGGCGCAAACTGGTCGTTAGGCGGACATTATCTTACTCTTGTTTATGCCGTACAAGGCCGTAAAACCGAAGACGGTGTTAACTTTATAGAAAAAATAAAGTCAGGAGAAATAGACATAGCAGACGATCCGATTTTCCAGGGGTATATGGATACATTTGATTTGCTTGCCAAATATAATTACAACAAAGCCGATCCGCTGGTGGCAGACTTTAACAGGGACGCTCAGGCTTTTGCCGAGGGCAAGTGTGCAACGTTCTTTATGGGTGACTGGCTGTGGACCACACTTGTGACTATGGAAAACATTGATACCGAATATGGTTTCATACCCGTTCCGTGGAGCAATGATCCGAACGCTTACGGTAACTCCGAAGTTGTAATGGTATTACCCAAATTCCAGTGTATCAACAAATCCCAGAGTACAGCAGAACAGCAGGAAGCTGCGCTGAAGGCTCTCGGGTGGATGCTTACCGATCCCGAAGGGCAGCAGTTCTTCCTTGATCAGGGTTTTTATATGCCTTACAAGAATGTCAGAAAAGATATAACATATAACTCAATGACAACTTCTATAGCCGAATATGCACAGAGGGGCAAAACAATCAACCTGGGCGTTTTCTCCTATATTTCCGGAGACGTCTGGACCGAAACCGGTAATCTGATGTTGAAATATTTAGCAGGAGCAATTACAAGAGAGGAACTTGCAAAAGGAATTAACGAATACTGGAGGTCAACAAATAAGTAAATATAATATTTAATATAAATTCAGAACGGATAGCGGCAAAAGTTTTGCCGTTATCCGTTCAGGGGGACTGGGGTTGTTAAAATGAATGGTAACAGGAAACTACTAAACAAAATAGGTAGTTTTGTTTTGTTTATGGGACCTTCGCTTTTTGCATTTACATGTGTATTGTTAATACCGCTTGTATACGGTATTTATCTGACGTTTACCGATTACAGTCCGATAAAAATGTCATACGAATTTGTAGGAATAAACAATTTTAAGGCTGTTTTTTCCGACAAGGAATTCTGGCAGCAGTTTGGAAAAACACTGAAGTATGTCCTGTATTCAACCATATTCTGTAATATATTGGCTTTTTTGCTGGCATTTCTTCTGACAGGCAACATAAAAGGACGAGATTTTCTCAGGGCAGGTTTCTTTACACCCAATCTTATAGGAGGCATAGTGCTCGGTTACATATGGAAGTTCCTTTTTTCAAATGTGGTTACTAAACTGGGGGAAATCTTGGATTACCAGTTTCTCAAAACTTCATTCCTCACTCATCCTGAAAGAGCTATAGTCTCGATGATTATCGTTACGGTATGGCAATACGCGGGTTATCTGATGATAATTTATATAGCCGGCTTTGTAAGCATACCGCAAGATGTTGATGAGGCGGCTGAAATTGACGGAGCTACAGGTTTCCGAAGGCTATGGCATATAACAATGCCGTTGATGGTACCGTCGTTTATTATATGTTTCTTTATAATTATTTCACGGGGATTTATGACTTATGATCTCAATCTCGCACTGACAAACGGTCAGCCATATGGTTCCACCAGGCTTGCAGCTATGCATATATACCAGAAAGCCTTCCAGGCAAATGAATATGGTATTGGACAGGCTGAAGCGATTATATTCTTCGTTACAGTGGCAATTGTAGCGGTAACCCAGGTTCTTTTAACTAAAAGATTTGAGGTGGAGGCATAGTGAAAGAAAGGAAAGGCAAATTAAAATACATTAGATACGTTCTGATATATTTAATGCTGATAATATTCATAATGCCGTTTTACCTGATGGTAATCAATTCATTTAAAACCACGCAGCAGTTTGTTACAAATCCTTTCGCGTTGCCTGAGAAAATAGGATTCGGCAATTATGTAAATGCTTTTAACAAGATGAATTTTCTGCAGGCAATCGGAAACAGTGTGGTTATCACTGTTATCAGCATTATTCTGATACTGCTCACATCATCGATGGCAGCCTATTTCCTTGTAAGGCATCCGTGGAAGATAAACAAGGTAATATTTGCAATACTGGTGGCTTCGATGATTGTTCCTTTTCAGGCAATAATGATACCGCTGGTAAGCATTTACGGCAGCCTGAATTTAATGAACAGCAAATGGGTTTTAATTTTCATGTACATGGGGTTTGGACAGGCATTTGCGATATTCATATTCCACGGATTTATAAAAAATATTCCTGGGGAAATGGAGGAATCGGCGCTTATTGACGGATGCAACAAAATTAGACTGTTTTTCCGGATTGTATTTCCGCTTTTAAAACCCGTGCTTGTTACGGTATTAATATTGGACGTTTTGTGGATATGGAACGACTATTTGCTGCCAAGCCTTATTTTACTGTCGCCCGCGGAAAGAACACTGCCGTTGTCCACATACAACTTTTTCAACACATACAGTGTTGACTATGCACCGTTAATGGCGGGCATTGTATTGACCATTATACCCATTCTTGTTGTTTATCTGTTTTCGCAGAAATATATTATAGAAGGTGTAGTTCAGGGAGCGATAAAGTAGAAACAATTTTTGTTACAAATTTAAAAGGGAGATATCAGGTTGTCTCCCTTTCTATTAATGTTACGGGGAATATGATGCATGACGGAATGGGTTTATTGTTTTCAACTTTGGATATTATGCTTTCAACGGCATACATGCAAATATCGTCAATTGACTGACGAATTGTGGTAATTGCCGGATTATAGATTTTGCACAGATCAATGTCATCGTAGCCCACAACCTTGATTTGTTCGGGGACTTTGATGCCGCGTTTGCTGCATGTTGTAATCGCCTGAGCGGCTATAATGTCATTGGATGTGAATATTCCGTCCACGTCAGGATGATTATCCAGCAGTATATTTATTATAGATTCATAGTTCATTGAAAGGAATTGTTCCTCGGTGGCATCGATGAGTACATGAGGGATTCCTTTTTTTTCACACACGTCCCGGAAACCGTAGTAACGTTTGTTTGCATCCATGTTCAAATGTATGCTCCCGCTTATATGTGCAAGCTTCTTGCAGCCTTTGGAAATCAGATGTTCGGCTGCAAGCACTCCGCCCTGGTAATTGTCTGAACATATAGCCGGTATGTCAGGCGAAATGATTCTGTCTATGGAAATCACAGGAGCATCAATGTTTATTTTTTTGTCCAAATTCTGAGTGTGGCTTGCTATAATTACTCCTGCAACTTTATTTGCACTCAGCATGTCAAAATATTCGAATTCTTTTTTGGTTCAAGATTTGACGTGCAGAGCAGCAATTTGTAACCATGTTTTGAAACCTGGCGTTCGACGCTGTCAATTACCTTGCTGAAGAACATATTGCTGGCAGACGGAACAATCAGGCCAATGAAGTTGCTTCTCTGCAGCGATAATGCCCTGGCAAATTCGTTGGGGCGGTAGTTTAACTCCTTCATGGCTTTAAGGATTTTGTTCCTTGTTTTCTCACTGACATAACCCCTGTTATTAAGCATACGGGAAACAGTTGTTACTGTAACACCGGCTTTTTCAGCCACATCCTTAAGCGTACTCATAACACAACCTCATACATTTACTCTTTAGTAGTCCGAAAAAAATTATGTAAATAAAGTAAGTCATTATTCAGGGATTTAAAGAAACTGATCTTTGAAAATGGTATTTCCAGGTTCATACGGGCAAATGCCGGCATCTTCAAAGAATGATACTTCTGAGCAATTATACCACACGGTTTGGCGTATTGTAAAGCGGTTACAGGCAGCGGAGTTGTTTTAACATGACCCTTGCAGTGTTAACCTTCAGTGGTTATAATAGTGAGGAAAAAAGCACTCTTATATCGTTAATTAAGGTAAGGTGGACAAATTGAGCAGAAGAATAACCCGAGAGAATGCAATGAAACTTCTGTATCAGATCCAGCTCAGGGATGACGACATAGAGGAACAGATAAGGATGTTTCTTGAAGAGAACGAAGATCTGGAGAATTTGGACAGGGAGTTTTTTCTTGACGTTATTCATGGCGTTATAGACCATAAGGAGGAAATAGACAATTTAATTCAGGTCCATTCAATCGGCTGGCGGCTGGAAAGAATGCCAAAAGTGGACCTGGCCATAATGCGCCTTGCCGTTTATGAACTTAAATACCGTAAGGATATTCCTGTAAACGTTTCAATAAACGAAGCCGTTGAGCTGGCCAAAAAATACGGTACCGATCAGTCAAAGAATTTTATAAACGGTGTACTTGGCAAAATTGCGGCCGGGCTGAAAGCCGATGAGGAGCAGTAAAAATGCAGGAAGTTATTACCGTAACTCAGCTTACAAGATATATAAAACGTTTGTTTGCGTACGACAGTATCCTGTCTGATGTGTGTGTAATGGGAGAAATCTCAAATTTCAAGCTGCACTCGTCCGGTCACATGTATTTTACGCTTAAGGATGAATCCAGTGTAATCAGATGTGTAATGTTCAGATCGCAAAATCAGATGCTGAAGTTCAAACCCAAAGACGGCATGAAAGTAATAGTCAGAGGATATGTATCAATTTACGAGGCAGGCGGTTCATACCAGCTTTATCCTGAATATATGGAGCCTGCCGGATTGGGGAATTTATACCTTGCCTTTGAGCAACTGAAACAGAAACTTGAAAAAGAAGGTTTGTTCAGGCCGGAAATAAAAAAGAAAATCCCATACCTGCCCCGGAGTATAGCCGTTGTTACTTCTCCTACCGGCGCAGTTATAAGGGATATCATAAATATTCTTTTCAGAAGGTTCCCCAACGCGGTTCTGAAGCTGTTCCCCGTGCAGGTGCAGGGAGAAGATGCGGCAAGGCAGATAGCGTATGCGCTGGATTTTATTAACCGGCACAAAGCAGCAGACGTGATTATCCTGGCACGGGGAGGAGGTTCGCTGGAAGAACTTTGGCCGTTTAATGAGGAGATTGTAGCATGGAGTATCTACAGGTCCGAAATCCCGGTTATTTCAGCAGTGGGGCATGAAACCGACTTTTCCATCTCTGATTTTGTCGCCGATCTCAGGGCGCCAACACCTTCCGCGGCAGCAGAGCTGGTTATTCCTGAAAAGGAAATGCTGGTTAAAAATGTTATGGATTTGAGGCTGCGTTTGAAAAAAGCCATAACCAACAGAATTCAGTGTGAAAGACTGAAACTGGAACAACTGATGAAAAGCCCGTCCATGAGACATCCTCTGGACAGGGTAAATCAGAAAAAAATGGATCTGGAAATTATTAGGAAAAACATTGCTGACGCAATGAAGCGAAGAATTGAAAAGGAAAAGGGAATGCTTTCTGTTTTGTGCGGAAAACTTGACGTGCTTAGCCCGCTTACCGTTCTGGCCAGGGGTTACAGCATTACAATGAAAAACGGTAATATTATAAAATCGGCAGAGCAGGTACATAACGGAGACAAACTGGACATAATTCTTGCTGACGGCAAGATAAAATGCGTGGCCGAAAAAATGGAAATATAACAATAAGGACAAGGGGAAAGGAAAATGGAACTGAATTTAAGTTATGAAGAGGCCGTAAAGCAACTGGAGGAAATTGTTAGGCTTTTGGAAAACGGGGATATCCCTCTGGAAAAATCTCTGGAACTCTTCCAGAAGGGCGTTGAGTTATCGGCATATTGCGCCAAAAAGCTTGATGAGACCGAAAAGAAAATTGTAAAACTTATCGATGCTAACGGCGAGTGCAGGGAAGAACCTTTTTCACCGGGGGAAGAACAATGAATTTTAAGGAAGAAATGAGGAATTTAACCACGCTGGTTGATGATTATTTGGTTAAGTATTTTGACAGACTGAATAGAGAAGTGCCCGAAAAAAGGCTTGTAGAATCCATGAGCTACAGTGTAATGGCGGGTGGAAAAAGAATAAGGCCTGTTTTAATGCTGGCCGTGACAAAAATGTTGTCCGGGGATCCTCAGGAAGTGATGCCTTTTGCCGCGGCCATTGAAATGATTCATACTTATTCGCTTATACATGATGACTTGCCTGCAATGGACAACGATGACTACCGCCGCGGAAAATTAACAAATCATAAGGTGTTCGGCGAGGCCATGGCAATTCTTGCCGGTGATGCATTGCTGAATGAGGCGTTTTCCCTTCTTTTTGAGGCTTCGGCAAATGCGGGGGACAAAATGGAACACTGGGTTAAAGCCTCATGTATAATTGCCAGGGCCGCAGGCCGGGACGGAATGATTGCGGGTCAGGTCATTGACATGGAGTCTGAAGGCACGCAGGTTTCTGCCACGAAGCTGAAAACCATGCACAGAAAGAAGACAGGGGCCCTGATTACGGCAAGCGTAATTGTTCCGGCTGTTTTTTTAGGACTTTCGGAGGATAAAATAAAAGCCCTGACCGAATATGCAGAAAATATCGGCATCGCATTCCAGATAAGGGACGATATCCTTGATGTGGAAGGCACAATCGAGGAGCTGGGCAAACCCGTAGGGAGCGATGAAAGGAACAGGAAAACAACCTATGTGTCGCTGTATGGTCTGGACGGGGCAAAGGAAATGCTTCGGGAAGTTACGAGGAAAGCCGTTGAGTCTTTGGATGTGTTTGGGGAAAGAGCATGGTTTCTTAAGGAAATTGCTTATTATATCGCCGAAAGAAGAAATTAGCCTGATGAGGTGAGCGATGCTGAAATTTTTCACCGATGTTCTGAGTAACAGAGCCATTACCACACCTGTACTGACTTGGTTTTTGGCCCAGAGCATTAAATTTTTTCATAATTATGTTAAAACCCGAAAGCTTGATTTCAGAAAATTGATAGGCTCAGGCGGAATGCCGAGCTCTCATACCGCTTTTACTGTGTCGCTGGCAACCATACTGGGCATACATAACGGGTTTACGTCGGATATTTTTGCACTGGCGGTTGTTTTTTCACTTGTCGTTATGGCCGACGCAGCCGGGGTAAGAAGGGCGGCGGGCAAGCAGGCCGAAGTTCTGAACAAGCTTGTAAATTCCCATGAGAACATACAGCTTGATAAACAGTTAAAGGAACTTTTGGGGCACACCCCTATCGAGGTAGTTGCCGGAGCGGCATTGGGAATTATAACCGGCATAATTTTAAATTAGCTCAGTAATTATATTTAGCTTATTTTCATCTTCTCAGAGTGACCGTCGCAGAATCGTTTCTCATGTTCCATTAAATGGCAGTAAAGAATTGATTTAACTTTTATCCTTTAGTAAAATATACAATTACGGAACTCGCAAATTTGCTTCGGATTTTAAGGTTGAAAGAAGGAAACTCAATTGGACGGAAAAATTTGTTTGTGTTCGGCGGGAGTCCTTCAGAACATAAACGGGCCTGAAGATTTGAAGAACCTGAAAATGTGCTGCCTTCAAACCCTTGCCGGGGAAATAAGGAGTTTTTTAATCGAAAAAATATCCCAGACGGGTGGGCATATTGCTTCAAACCTTGGCGTGGTTGAACTGACCATTGTTTTACATACCGTTTTCCAGTCGCCGAGGGATAAAATAATATGGGATGTAGGCCATCAGACCTATGTGCATAAGATATTGACCGGAAGAAGGGATCAACTTGCTACCATCAGACAGATGGGCGGCATTTCGGGTTTTCCAAAAATAACCGAGAGTGAGCATGACTGTTTTAATACCGGTCACAGTTCAACGTCCATATCGGCGGCTCTTGGTATGGCCAGGGCAAGGGATCTGATGGGGGATAATTACAATGTCATTGCGGTAATCGGCGACGGGGCGCTGACAGGAGGCATGGCCTTTGAAGCGCTGAACGACGCCGGAAACAGTAAAACAAACCTAATTGTTGTTCTGAACGACAATGAAATGTCCATATCAAAAAACGTCGGGGCTTTGTCGCGTTACCTCAGCCGAATACGGACAGAACCCATTTACTATAAGGTGAGAACCGATTTCCAGACCCTGGTAGATAACATACCCGCTATTGGTAAATCGGCCAGAAAGGTTTTGCATAAGGTAAAAGGTTCTTTGAAATATTTGTTACTTCCGGGTGTCTTCTTTGAAGAACTGGGGTTTCATTATTACGGACCGCTGGACGGACATAATATATCGGAAATGTACAGGGTTTTCCAGAGAGTCAAAAACCTGAAGGAACCAGTTCTTATACATGTTTGCACCAAAAAAGGCAGAGGTTATTCCCCTGCTGAGGAGAAACCGCAGAAGTACCACGGCGTTTCGCCGTTCGACGTGGAAACGGGCAAGGTGTTGTCTGAAAGCAACGGAAGTTTTTCCAAAGTTTTCGGCAAAAAACTTGTGGAACTGGCCGAAAAGCATAAAGAAATTGTGGCTATAACGGCTGCAATGCCTGAAGGAACAGGGCTTAGTCTTTTCAGTGAGAAATTCCCGAAACGCTTTTTTGACGTGGGGATTGCCGAACAGCATGCCGTCACAATGGCCGCGGGGCTGGCCATCAGAGGACTGAGACCCGTTGTGGCAGTTTATTCATCTTTTCTGCAAAGGGCTTATGACCAGATTATACACGATGTTTCACTGATGAATCTTAATGTTATTTTTGCCGTTGACCGGGCGGGAATTGTGGGTGACGACGGGGAAACCCATCAGGGTATATATGATATAGCGCTGTTTTCAACACTGCCGAATATAACCATAATGTCACCCGCCGATTATGACGAACTGGAGAAAATGCTCGAGTTTGCGGTGGAGGATGGAAAAGGGCCGATTGCGATCAGATATCCGAGAGGGCAGGGGAAGAGAAATCTGGCGCCCGACATTCCTATAGAGTTTGGAAAGGCCGTCAAGATTATGGACGGAGGAGACATTACCATCGCAGTCACCGGGCATATGCTGGAGATAGCCGTTGAGGCGGCAAAGGAACTTGAAAAATACGGAATACACAGTGATGTTTTGTACTATCGTTTTATAAAACCTTTTGATACCGGGTTGCTGTGTAAATCGCTAAAGAAAACCTGTCTGCTTATGACGGTTGAGGACCATATAAAAAGCGGAGGTTTTGGGAGCATAGCCCTGTTTAAACTTAACGAAGCGGGAATGAACATCCCCGTTGAAGTGGCTGCGTTCCCGGACATACCGATAGAACACGGAAAGAGGGAACTTTTGTATCATAAGTATGGCCTTGATTCCAAAAGTCTGGCGGAAAGGGTTCTTAAAAGGCTGAAGAGCAGAGGAGATATGTAAATGGCAAAGGAGAGGCTTGACATACATCTTGTTAACAAAGGATATTTTGACAGCCGCGAAAAAGCGCGCAGGGCAATTATGGAAGGTCTTGTGCTTGTAAACGGAGTGGTTGAGGATAAGCCCGGTTTTCAGGTTGATACCGAAGCCGAACTGGAAATAAGGGGAAACCCTATTCCTTATGTCAGCAGGGGCGGGTTAAAGCTTGAAAAGGCGCTCAGTGAATTCGGCATTGATCTGACCGGAAAGGTATGTATTGACATAGGAGCTTCGACCGGAGGCTTTACCGACTGCATGTTAAAAAACGGTGCGGTCAAGGTTTATGCCGTTGACGTGGGGTACGGCCAGCTTGCGTGGAAGCTGAGAAACGACAGCAGGGTGGTGGTGATGGAGCGGACAAATTTCAGATATGTCAAACCTGAAGATATTGGTGAGTTCGTGGATTTTGCCACTGCTGACGTGTCGTTTATTTCACTTACCAAAATCATACCTCCCGCAAAGCAGTTGCTGAAACACGGCGGAAGCATGGTCTGCCTTATTAAGCCACAGTTTGAAGCGGGCAGGGAAAAGGTTGGGAAAAAAGGGGTTGTAAAAGATCCTGCCGTTCACATGGAAGTTATTGGGAAAATAATTGACTTTTCAAAAGAGCTTGGTTTCACAGTAAAAGGTCTTTCATATTCGCCAATAAAGGGACCTGAAGGCAATATAGAATATCTTCTGTATATCGCCAGGAGTTTGGAAGAGCATGATTTTAAGCCTGTTGATGAGGTTGTTAAGGCAGCCCATGCCGAACTTAAATGAACCCTCGTTTTATTCTGTTGTATTTTTATTCGGGTTAACTGTATAATAGAATTAGTCAATAGAGGAGAAACTGCCAATGGGACGGAAGAACATCGGTTTGTTTGTAAACAGAAAAAAGGACAAAGAGCTTAAAATTACAGGTAAAATTGTTAATTTAATCCTGAAATACGGAATGACTCCCCTTTTGCCCAGATCAATCTCGGACGATTTGGGACTGCGTGAGGGGTATACGGAGTCAGAAATGCTGGGGATGTCCTCTTTTTTAATTTCCATTGGTGGGGACGGAACGCTTCTTAATATGGCGAGGACTTCATATAGCCATGATATTCCGCTGTTCGGAATTAATCTTGGTACTGTTGGATTTCTCGCAGACGTGGAGATTAACGAAATAGAAAAGGCGGTTAAGCGGCTGGCCGATGAAGACTTTGAAATTAAAAACCGTATGGTGCTTTCGGCAACGGTCTTTCGGGATAATTCAGCCGTTTTTGAGGGTATTGCCATTAATGATGCGGTGGTAAACAGGGACGGGCTGTCGAGAATTATAAGGCTTCATGTGTTTGTAGACGATCAGTTTGTGGATTCTTTTCCGGGGGATGGTGTTATTGTGTCGACGCCGACCGGTTCAACGGCTTATAATTTGTCGGCCGGCGGCCCCATTGTCCAGCCTGACATGGAAATGATGATTACAACCCCCATATGCCCGCACATACTGTATTCGCGCTCTTTTATCACAAGCCCCGACAGAAAGCTGCGAATTATAATTAACGACGATTACGCCGACAGCGCAATTTTAACAATGGACGGGCAGGAGGGATTCAGAGTGGCGGCGGGGGATGAAATTGTCGTTACCAGGGCCCCGAAAGATATTAAATTTGTTTCTTTTAAGGATATTAATTTCTTTGATGTTTTACGAGCCAAGATTCATGATCCGGTTTTAAAGCCAATCCACTGAATGAAACAGTTTATGGATATAAAATTTGCCAATTTGTAAAATCCAGGTTATTTCAGTAAAGATGAAAGGAGAAGCCTATGAAATACAACAGGCACGCTAAGATTCTTGAAATAATTGAAAATTATGATATTGAAACCCAGGATGAACTTGTGGCAAAACTGAAGGAATACGGTATGGACGTTACCCAGGCAACGGTATCGAGGGATATCAAGGAATTGCGGCTCGTAAAGGTTACAAGTCCCGACGGGAAGGCCAGGTACAAGGCAATGAGCAATGACTCAAGCGTAATCAGCGACAGGCTTTTGACAATACTTCGGGAAGGGTATGTTTCCAGCGATTATGCCAATAATATCCTTGTTGTTAAGACCTTACCCGGAATGGCCCAGGCGGTGGCTTCCGCAATTGATTCTCTGGGCTGGCCCGAGATTGTCGGTACAATTGCCGGAGATGATACGATTATGGTAGTGACCCGTGCTGAAAGAATAGCCGAGGAGATGCAGGAAAGGTTTACCTCTCTTTTAAAAAAGGGGGATTAACTGATGCTTGTCCAGCTTTCGGTTGAAAATGTAGCAATTATAGAAAAGCTTACGATGGAGCTGGAGGACGGGCTTAATATACTGACCGGCGAAACGGGGGCGGGAAAATCGATACTGATAGATGCAGTTAACATCCTTTTGGGAGGTAGGGTATCGAGGGACATTATTCGCACCGGTGAAGAAAAAGCGAAGGTCGAAGCGGTTTTCCAGGTCCCCGAAAGGCTTTGTGGGGTGTTAAACAATATGGGAATAGACGGCGGGGAAGACGGTATGCTGATTGTTTCCCGCCAGTTTACTACTTCAGGCAAAAACATCTGCAGGGTTAACGGCAGTCTGGTAACGGTGGCACAGCTTAAGGAGATAGGGGAGTATTTAATAGACATTCACGGGCAGAATGACAACCAGTCGCTTTTAAGGAATCAGGCGCAGATTGATTACCTGGACAAGTTTTCAGGCGGCGGGCTTCTTAAGGAAAGGGAGGAATACCGGGAGCTTCTTGAAAAATACCGGGAAATTGAGAAAAAAATTAGCGAGCTTACGGAAAAGGAAAAGGAACGGGCACGCCTGGAGGACCTTTACAGGTATCAGGTTAACGAGATAGAGGCTGCGAATTTGAAAAAAGGGGAAGATATTGAGCTTTTGCAGCAGAGCAAGCTACTTGCAAATGCTGAGGAAATAATTGAAGCTTTTAACAGTGCTTACACGTGTCTTGCCGGTGAAGACGAGCTGGTGCCCGGCGCCATTGAGCAGGTTCAGAAAGCTCAGGCGGCACTGAACAATATTGCCGATCTTGATCCCGATTTCGGAACAATATCCGAAACCCTTGTGGAAATTTCTGACAGGCTTGAGGAAATAGCGAGAAAAATAAGGAATAAGAGGGAGGAAATAAATTACGATCCTGCGCTGCAGCAGGAAGTGGAGGAAAGGCTTGCGCTTATTGAAAATCTGAAAAGAAAATACGGAAACACCGTGGAAGAGATTATCCTGTACATGGAAGACGCGAAGAAAAAGCTGGAAGAGGTATCTGACGTGGAAGGCCGGCTTGCCGAACTGCGCAGGCAAAAAAACGAGCTGGATGATCTTTTGTATAAAAAAGCTCAAAATATACATAATATGAGGGTTAAGGCTGCAGAAGAACTAAAAGTCAAAATTACCGAACAGCTTAAGGATTTAGAAATGCCAAAAGCCGAGTTTTTGGTAGAAGTAAGATTTGACGATTCACGGAATTATACCGAAAACGGACTTGACGCAATAGAATTTCTTATCTCTCCAAACCCCGGGGAAGGGTTAAAACCATTGAGCAAAATTGCTTCGGGCGGCGAAATGGCGCGAATAATGCTTGCCATTAAAACCATTCTCGCCGACGTTGATGAAACCGGCGTACTGATATTTGACGAAATTGATACAGGTGTAAGCGGAAAAGCGGCTCTGAAAGTAGGTGAAAAGCTGCTTGAAATTTCGGCAAAACACCAGGTGATATGTATAACGCACCATGCGCAGATTGCAAGCCTTGCCAAGGCTCATTACAGAATAAGCAAGGAAACGATAGGTGAAAGAACCGTTGCGAGGGTGGAAAAGCTGGACGGCGCAGGCAGGGAAAAAGAAGTGGCAAGGCTTTTAAGCGGTGACGAAAGTGCAAATACCGCCAAACTTGCAAGGGAAATGATAAAAAAGGGTATGGATTTGAGAAAAAAGCAGAATGCAGGATAGGAAAGGATTTGGGGTGACATCAGGGTATGAACGTTAAAAATGCTGAACATATCGCTACTGCGGTGAGTCCCGAAGGATATCCGAACGGAAACCTTCCCGAAATAGCCATGGTTGGAAGATCAAACGTGGGAAAGTCTTCACTGATCAACTTTCTTACAAAATCGAAATCCCTTGCAAAAGTGGGGAATACTCCCGGAAAAACAAGGGTGATTAATTTTTTTAATGTTGAAAACAAGCTGATTTTGGTTGATCTTCCGGGCTACGGTTATGCAAAGGTTTCGGAAAGTGAAAGGAAAAGGTGGGAAAAAATTGTTGAAACTTATCTGAACAATCGAAGCCAGCTGTGTGGTATTATAATGCTGGTGGATATCAGGCATCTGCCGACTGAACTGGACGAAATCATGTACCGTTGGATAATCACAATGGGAAAACCCCATATTATTGTTGCAACAAAGGCCGACAAAGTTTCCAGATCACATCATCAAAGGCTTATTAACGAAATACGCCGGACTTTGGATTTGGCGCCGGGCGTTCCGGTCATTCCTGTTTCAGCAACCAGGAAAATGGGTTATTCCGAAGTCTGGAGTGAAATAAAGAAAATATGCATGATTTAATACGGCAATGAAACAATGCACATAGAAGGTGATTATCTATGACAGCCGAAATACTTGCGGTGGGAACCGAGATTTTAATGGGTCAGATTGCGAATACAAATGCCCAGTATATATCAAGAAGGCTTGCGGAACTGGGAATAAACGTATATTTTCATACCGTTGTCGGCGATAATGCCGGAAGGCTGGAAGAAACGCTGAAAAGAGCACTGAGCCGTTCGGATATCGTTATTACCACAGGAGGTCTCGGACCCACAAAGGACGACCTTACGAAAGAGACAATTTCGAGGGCGTTAAACCGAAACCTTGTCCTTCATGAGGATATTCTTGAAAAAATCAAAAATTATTTTGAAAAAAGAAACAGGAAAATGTCGGAGATAAACATTAAACAGGCGTATTTGCCTGAGAATTCCATTGTAATTCCCAACCCGAACGGGACGGCTCCCGGCTGCATAATAGAAGACGGCGGAAAGATGGTTATAATGCTTCCCGGACCGCCGAAAGAAATGCAGCCGATGTTTGACGAAACGGTTTTCAATTATCTTAGGCAGAAAACTGGAATAATGCTTGTATCAAAAATGCTGAAAATTTTCGGCATAGGGGAATCGGATATTGAAACCCGGCTGATGGATTTAATTGAAAATCAGAGTAACCCGACGATAGCTCCATATGCTTCACAGGGCGAAGTTACAATAAGGGTTACGGCCTGCTGTTCGAATCATGACGAGGCTGCGGCGTTGCTGAGCCCTGTGGTTGGCGAAATTAAATCAAGGCTGGGGGACTTTGTCTATTCTGAGGACGGAGAACCGTTGGAAAAGGTAGTATTTAACCTTCTAAAAGAGAACAGGCTGGTTTTGGCAACGGCAGAGTCCTGCACGGGAGGCCTCCTGGCGGGTAAAATTACCGATATTCCGGGTTCGTCCGAGGTTTTTGAGCGCGGTTACGTCACATATTCAAACCGGGCAAAGGCTGAGGATTTAGGGGTTTCATGGGATACGCTCAATAAATACGGTGCGGTAAGCCGAGAGACTGCGGTGGAAATGGTTACCGGGCTGAAAAATAAAACCGGAGCGTCGGCAGGCGTTGCAATAACCGGAATTGCAGGACCGGGAGGTGGCACGGAAGAAAAGCCTGTGGGCCTTGTTTATATTGCGGCATACGTTAATGATAATATTGTATGCAAAAAGCTTCAGCTGTCGGGAAACAGGGAACGGATCAGAAATGATTCATGCCTGAATGCACTGGATATGCTCAGAAGGCTGATACTCGGCATGGAGCAGAGATAAGAAGGAGGACTGCGGATTGGGAACTGGTGAAGAAAAACGCCTGTCAAGAACTGCCGCGCTGGTTATGTTTGCGACATTTCTCAGCAGGATAACAGGTTTTTTACGCACGGTACTGATTAAAAACATAATGTCGCCTAAAGGATATTCGGATGAGTTCCTCGTAGCGTTTTCCCTTCCGGACCTTACCTTTGAGCTTCTGGTAGGCGGTGCTATTGCGGCTGCAATAATTCCGATACTGTCATCCAGCATTTCAAAGGGCAACGAAAAAGACGGATGGAAAGCTGTAGGAACCTTTCTGAACATAACAATCATTTCATTCTTTTTATTAAGTATTATTTTTTATGTTTTCACGCCTGCGTTTGTAAGCCTTGTAGCTATAGGATATGAACCGGGAACCGAAAAGTTCAACCTGGTTGTAAAGCTTACGAGGATCCTTTTGCCGTCCTCCCTTTTTATGATGCTTGCGGGACAGTGCAACGGGATTCTGAATGCCTACAACAGATTTGCCGCGGCTTCCTTTGGCCCTGTCTTGTATAATTTGTGCGTCATGCTTAGCATTATTGCTTTTGGGGCAAGAAGCGTGGAGCTTACTACCGTAGGGGTAATGATAAGTTCATTTATTTATTTTTTAGTGCAGCTGTTATGTATATGGGAACATTTCAGGCTTTACAGACCTAAACTGTATTTGAAGGATGAAACTTTCATCAGACTTATAAAGCTCGCCATTCCGTCCCTTGCAGCATCGGCGGTTGTTCAGGTTAACGCCATCATATCAAGAAGTTTTTCCACCCGGTTTGCGCAGAACAGTGTGACAATGATGAATAATGCAAACCGGACATGGCAACTGCCGCTCGGCATTTTTGCCCAGAGCCTTGGCGTAGCAATGCTACCCACGCTGTCATCCCAGTATGCCCTGGAAGAAAAAGAGAATTACAAACGGGTTTTAAATACTGGATTAAGGACGGTAATGGCGTTATGCATTCCCAGTACCATGGTTTTAATTGTTCTCAACAGGGAAATAATGCAGATATTGTTTAAATGGGGATATATGTCGAACTATGAAGTGATAATGAACGGCCTGGCTCTTCTGGCATATGCTCCTGCATTGCTGTTCCAGTCGGTTGTTGTTATCCTTAACCGCGCATTTTATTCCATACAGAATACCCGCGTGCCCTTGCTTGTAGGTTTGGGGACAATAGGAGTAAATATATGCGCCAATTTATATTTTGTGAATTATACCGACTACGGCGCCATAGGAACTGCCATGGCCTACGTCATTACGGTGATGATTAACGCTTTTCTTCTGATTATTATGTTCTCCAGAAAAACCGGGATTGAGCTTATTCCGGAGAATATCACATTCCTTGCAAAAACTGCGGTAGTTACGGTAATATCAGGCATTACGTTATGGATTTGCAAGCTTATAATTCCCTTTCCCACCGCTGAAAGTTTTTCAGTGGGAAGGAAAATATTGGAAATACTGTCGTTATGCGCAAGAATTATTCCTGCCTTTCTGGTTTTTATTGTAACCTCTGTTTGGCTTAAAATTGATGAGATCAGAAAAATTCTGGCTTCTGTGATCTTACATGCTGCAAAATTCTTAACGAAGGGTAAAAATGTGAGATTCAGGATAAAGAATATTAAGAAAAGAATTGTTTGAAAACTTGAGAAAAAAGATAGACCTTTTGTTTTTTTATAATCTTATTGCAGTTATCAGCAATATTGAATGATTTAGAGTGAACGACTATAATAATGGTGGGTAAAAAACAACAAACAGTCTTTTTATGATTATATGTGAATAAGAGAATTAGCTGTCTTATTCCATGTCTCTTCCGCCCTTTAATGTGTTAGGGTTTAATAAGGGGGGCACCTGAATGCCGGACATAAAGCAGGAAAATGACTGTTGTAATACAGCGGGCTATTTTTTGAGATTCAAAAAGTATTATGAAAATTTTAAGTCAATAATCCGGAATCTGAAGATTAGAAAAAAAATATTCATCATTCTGTTTGTAGAGGTTTTCATTGCTTTATCCATAGGTATTCTCATCATGCAGGTTACATTTAATATTTATAACGGTCTGGTGTATTCCCAGGCGGCACAGGTCTTGAATCTGTCCACAACCAGCATAGAAAAAAAGATAAGGGAGATTGAAACATTAACCTATAATATTGCCACTGATTCCAATATACAGGAAAATGCAAATATGATGATGCATGCTTCTTCCGATTATAATAGGAGTGAACACTTAAGTAAACTTTTAGAGCAATTGGTGACATATTCATTTCAGGACAACAATATACAGAGCGTTAGTTTTGTAGATACGCAGAATCGGCAGTATAACCGCGGAGCTTCCCCTTTCGGAATTGACGAAAAGGTTAAAAATCTTGTCATTGAAAAGGCTGTTGCGGCTGAGGGTAAGAGCGTTATATTAAAACCCCCGGATGATGAAAATTGTATTATGATTGCAAGAATTATCCGCAAAATTCATGCACTTAGTTTGGAATACATGGGAACGGTAATTATAAGGTACGACATCGGAGACATAGCAAATGAATATCTATCCTCATCCAAAGACAACGAGCCGATACTTGCAATTATATCAGAAGAAGGTTTGATTTTCTCCTCCAAAGAATTATCGGATAATGAAATAGACATGATGACTTTTAAATCGGATTCCGGATATGAAATAAAGAAAATAAACGGCGAGAAACTTTTTTTGGCGCATAACGTCTCGGACTATACCGGTTGGACATATGTCAGTATTATTCCGTATGATAAGATTTTTAAAAGTTTGATATTTATGAGAACAATTGTATTGCTTGTGTATTTTCTTATTTTTTTATTGACAATTATCGCAGGGAGAAAGCTTGCATGGAATCTGACAAGACCATTGGAAATACTGACGCAGGAGATAAAGCAGATCGAGAGCGGAAACTTTAAGATACCCGATAATGCGTTTACCGAGCCGGAAAGGCATGATGAGATCGGCCAGCTGCATCGTGATTTTGAAATTATGATTAGGAAAATTGATGCACTGATTGAGGAAAACTATATTAAGCAAATCGTATTGAAAGATGCCCAACTGAGGGCATTACAGGCTCAAATTAATCCTCATTTTCTGTATAATACGCTGGAAACTATAAATTGGATGGCAAAAGTAAATCACCAGGAAGATATATCCAGAATGGTTGAGGCATTGGGAACCCTTCTCAGAGGAGCTATTAGCAAGGAAAGTGTTATACGGCTGGAAGAAGAAATAAGGCTTCTTGAAAGCTATATCGTCATACAAAAGTTCCGTTATGATAAGAAACTGGACTTCCAACTGTATGTTCCTGATACACTGAAGGATCTAAAAATACCTAAACTGACACTGCAACCCATTGTGGAAAATTCGATCAATTATGGTCTTGAGAAAATGTTGGGAACTTGCTGTATAAGGGTTTCTTTTGTTCAGATGCCCGATTTTTTGGATATCACTATTGAAGACAACGGTCCCGGGATTGATCCGGAGACAGTAAAAAAAATGAATGAGGGACAAATAAAGCCGAACGGATTTGGAATTGGGCTGAAAAATATTGATGACAGGATAAAACTTCTTTTTGGCAACCGGTACGGGGTTCACATTTCCAGTGAAGTTGGAAGGGGTACGAAAGTTCGAGTTACTATTCCGTATACAAGGGGGGACGTGGATGTACAAGGTGCTGCTGGTTGACGACGAACGGATTATCAGGGAGGGAATAGCGTCGTTAATTAATTGGAAAAATTGTGGGTTCGAGCTGATTGGAGCGGCTGAAAGCGGAATTGAGGCATTGCATATGATAAAGACATATAAGCCGGAAGTGGTTATTACAGATATAAAAATGCCTGCACTTAACGGACTTGAATTGATGGCGGAAGTGAAAAAGGATTATCCGGAAACAATTTTTGTCGTATTGTCAGGGTACGGAGAATTTGATTATGCAAATGAGGCGATGAAATACGGAGTACGGCATTATCTGCTTAAACCGTGTAATGAAAACCAAATTATGGAAGCACTGAGTGATGTTCACAGTGAACTGGAGAAAAAAAAGAGATACAACGAGTTCTTAAGACGGAATCAGGAAAAGCTTGAAAAAGTTCTGCCACTTGTAAAAGAACAGTTTTTGCGTGACTTTATTATGGACAGGCCATACACCACAGAAGAAATGGATTATTACTGCGATCTGCTTAAAATTGATAGGAAAAAGATGAGGCTAATACTGTTTCAGCTGGAGGGGAATTACTCATTTGCTGAAGTTCTGGCTTTAAGTAATACCATCAACGAGCATGGCGGAAATGAAATGGTATATTTTAGCACGATAATTGATGAACGGGTGCTGGTTCTGGTTAATGATGTCAGTATTGAAAAGATAATTGAATTTATTAATACCGTAAAAATTTTTTACTGCTACTATGACAGAAGGGAAATAACCGTTTCATACAGTGATGCTGTGAACTTTGAAGATATCCCGTATGCATATAAGGATGCGCTCGAATGCTTGAAGTACACATTTTATTTAGGTGAAGGAATAATTATAACAAAGAATGATATCAGGGAAGATACAGAAAAAGGTTGTAATTACGAACTTAAAGACCTCATTTTCAATTATGATAAAATTAATATAGCGGTAAAAAGCGGAAATACAGAAGAAGTAAAGGACGAAATAGGCAAATTCTTTGATAAATTAAGAAGTAGTAAAATAAATGTAAGTGTGGCGAAAACATATTGTATGGAACTCTATCTGTCGCTAATTCGTCAGCACCGGAATCCTGAGACGGAAATAAATTCCAAAGGAATTTTGAAAATCGGGAAAATGGACACTATTGATCAGATCCAGAAATATATTACGGAAACTGCTGAGAGGCTCAGTCAGGAAAATTACAATGGTATTATAAGAAGGCATAATCATATTGTAAAAAAGATGATAAAACTAATATATGAAAATATTGACAATAATAATCTGAGCCTTAAATGGCTCGCGAAAAATAAATTGTTCATGAATGAAGGGTATCTCGGAAAGCTTTTCAATAGGGAAACAGGCGAAAAATTTTCCCAGTTCGTTATGAGAATCAGAATGGAAAAAGCAAAGGAACTGCTGGATCTTTATCAGAACGACAAAGTATACGAAGTAGCCGAAAAAGTAGGACTTGGAGACAATCCACAATATTTCAGCCATGTATTTAAAAAGTATACAGGACTTACCCCTACGGAATATATAAATCGGCCGAAAAATTAAAAAAAGCACTGAATACCACTTATCGTCGATTACCCCCCCTCCGTTTTCGAATGTCTGAAAAGCTATAACAAACACTATTTTTTAAACAAATTTGACGTTTTTTTTTATTAAATGATTTATCAATCCTTTCTAAAATATAATCGCACCTGGTGCTATAAAAACAAAAAAAACAAAGGAGATGAGTAAAATGAAAAAGACTGCGGTGATTATACTTGCAGTGCTTATGCTGGTTTTAACTTTGGCGGGATGCGGCGGTTCCGTTCAGAGCGACCAGAGCAGTTCAACGGTAACTACTGCTCCTGGAGGTTCGGATGAAAAGGCAAAAGATGAAGGGACCAAAAATATAGAACTTAGAATTGCGTGGTGGGGAAATCAGACCAGGAACGAAGGTACACTGAAGGTTATGGATCTTTATCATGAGAAAAATCCAAATGTAACACTGCAAGGGGAATATGTCGACTGGAGCGGCTACTGGCAGAAGCTCGCAACGCAGGCATCAGCAAACAGCCTGCCGGATGTCATTCAGATGGACTATGCCTATATAGATCAGTATGTAAGCAAAAACCTGCTTTTAGACCTGAAGCCATATACCGAAAACCGATTGCTGGACGTATCTGATATCAGTGAAAGTATTCTTGCAAGCGGAAGAATTAATGACGGCCTGTACGGTATTCCGCTCGGGTCTAATGTGCTGAGTTTGTATTATGATCCTGCGGTGTTTGAAGCGGCAGGTGTGAATCCTCCGGATTCGTCATGGACGTGGGATGATTATAAGAATATTTTAACAAAGGTTCATGAAGCCACAGGCAAACAAGCTGAATCGCTGTTCCATACCGATCCGCAGTTCCTGATAGAATATATCGCAAGACAAAAAGGATATTCAATGTACAGTGAAGATAAAAAATCCCTCGGTTTTACAGATTCTTCAATTCCGGAATTTGTTTTCAGTCTTGTATATGAGTTGACGAAATCAGGAGTATATATCTCGCCTGATAAGATTCCGACAGGTACGGCTATAGAAGATTTACCGTTCACGAAAGGTGAGGCCTTCATGGGTTCGGGCTGGAGTAACCAGTTTGTTGCTGTAGCTAATGCCGCCGGAAGAGATGTTGAATTGATAAGTCTGCCCTTGAGTAAAGAAAGTTCAGAAAAGATGGGACTGTATAATAAACCTTCGTGTTTCTTCTCTGTAACTCAAAGTTCCCAGAATAAAGACGAAGCAGTAAAATTCGTTAGTTTCTTTATAAATGATCTGGGGGCCAACAAGATTCTGCTTGCAGAACGCGGCGTGCCTGTGGCCGGAAAGGTAAGGGATGGAATTGAGAATGACGTTTCTGAAGCTGTGGCAAAAACTTTTGAATACATAAATAAAGTTAACAATGTTGATAAAATTACCAGCCCGATAGATCCTCCTGATCCTTCTGCTGCAAGCCAGGTTAAGACTCTTACGAAAAACCTGTTTGATCAGGTTGCCTTTGGAAAGCTTGATCCGAAGAGCGCGGCAGAACAGTTTATGAAAGAAGCAAATGAAATTCTTGCCAAAGGAGAGTAATACCTCAGGTTCAATCGGGTAGTTTAGGGTAAGCCGGCTATTATGTCTGTAACAGAATAATAGCCGGCGATAAAATACTTATCTTAAGGTAAAGTTGGTTTAAGAATTATAGTTTCGTGATCATAAAAAACAAAGGGGTAAACTGAAATATGAACACAGCGCAGTCAAAAAAAGAAAGGAAACTCGGGAAAATAACTGACAATGACAATGTGGTCGGGTATATATTTATCCTGCCGTTTGTTATCGGCTTTCTCGCTTTTACGCTTTATCCGATTATTTCATCTTTCTATTTTTCTTTTACCCGTTATGATCTCCTTTCATCACCCAGGTTTATAGGGTTGGAAAATTATAAGGAGATGTTTATTGAAGATCCGAAATTCTGGCATTCTTTCGGGATTACATGCCTTTATGTAGTTGTTTCGGTGCCGCTGCGACTGATTTTTGCATTACTGGTAGCCATGATTCTTTCGAAAACAACGAAATTAACCGGACTTTACCGGGCCGTTTATTATATACCGTCTCTTCTTGGAGGAAGTGTGGCTGTTTCAGTACTGTGGAAAAGAATATTCAGCGATACCGGAGCGGTCAATGCCATATTGAGGCTTTTTGGAATCTATTCGGATACCAACTGGATAGGTAATCCTGATACGGCTTTATTAACGCTTATTTTATTGGCAGTATGGCAATTCGGATCATCCATGCTGATTTTTCTTGCGGGATTGAAACAAATACCAAGAACTTATTATGAAGCGGCTGATGTAGATGGTGCAAAACCCGTGCAGAAATTTTTCAAAATTACGTTACCCATGCTTTCACCGGTTATATTTTTTAATCTTGTTATGCAAACGATAACAGGATTTATGACATTTACACAGACTTTTATTATTTCCAACGGATCGGGAGCGCCTCTTGACAGTTTGCTGCTGTATGCCTTGTACCTGTATCAGCAGGCCTTTGGATATTATCGTATGGGCTACGGATCGGCTATGGCTTGGTTTATGCTGGTTATTATCGGTGCTTTGACGGCATTGGCTTTTAAGACGTCTTCATCATGGGTTTATTATGAGTCTAAGGAGGAATAATGTTCGTGAAAAAAAGGGCAATCGTCTTGAATGCAGTTTACCATTTTTTTGTAAGCATATTCGGCCTATTTATGCTATATCCGATAATCTGGATGTTTTTTGCATCCTTCAAGAATAATCATGAGATATTTAGTCTGACTGCTTCTTTGATTCCGAAAACTTTCAGATTTGAGAACTATGTAAATGGCTGGAATGGTTTTGGTACGTTAACTTTCGGGCATTTTATCGAAAATTCGCTTATAGTGAGTATTATTTCCACCATTGGCGCAGTAGCTTCATCGGCACTGGTTGCTTACGGACTCGCAAGGATTAAATTTAAAGGTAAAAAATTTTGGTTTGCTGTGATGCTTATTACAATGATGCTGCCTTATCAAGTCTTGATGGTTCCGCAATTTGTTTTATTCCACAGGCTGGGATGGGTTAACACTTATCTTCCTATCATTGTTCCACAGTTTCTTGGACAGCCGTTTTTTATCTTTCTGATGATACAGTTTATTCAGGGAATACCGGCGGAACTTGATCAGTCGGCAAAAATTGACGGTTGCAACCGTTTTTCCATATTTTTCAGGATTATTCTGCCTTTGATGAGACCTGCGATTATTACTTCAACGATTTTTTCATTCTGCTGGAGATGGGATGACTTCTTTGCAGCACTTTTGTATTTGAATCAACCGAGACTTTATACGGTTCCGCTGGCGCTCAGAATGTTTTCGGATCCGGCAGGTTCTTCTGATTGGGGCGCAATGATGGCAATGGGTACAATATCGCTTTTGCCGCTTATAATGGTGTTTATATTCTTCCAGAAATATCTTGTTGAAGGCATAGCAACTACCGGTTTAAAAGGATGATTTGAATTTGACTTGTTAATTTGTCCCCCGGAAAAGTGGGGGCATTTTTTATTTATATAGTGTATATATTCTGCAGTTAATCAACTTCTGAAAAATTTTACAATAACTAATGGAATCCTATTGATTTTTATATAAATATACATTATAATAAAGAACAGATGTTCGGCGAAAGGGCTGGGAGCAGTTCTTTTGCCTCCAATGGGAGGTTATATTATGGCAAGTGAGGAAAAGAAAAAGGCTCTTGAGATGGTTTTCAGCCAGATAGAGAAACAGTTTGGGAAGGGCGCCATAATGAAGCTTGGTGAAGCCGCCCATATGAATATTGATGTAATACCAACCGGCGCATTGGGGCTGGATATCGCTTTGGGGGTCGGCGGTCTGCCAAGAGGACGAATTGTTGAAATTTTCGGTCCTGAGTCATCAGGTAAAACCACCGTTGCGTTGCATGTAATAGCAGAGGCACAAAAAGCCGGCGGCGAAGCAGCTTTTATAGATGCCGAGCACGCGCTGGATCCGGTTTATGCAAAAGCGCTGGGAGTAAATATAGAAAACCTTATTGTTTCACAACCCGATACAGGTGAACAGGCGCTTGAAATCGCGGAGGCATTGGTACGCAGCGGAGCCATAGACGTTATTGTTATAGATTCGGTTGCGGCGCTTGTTCCGAAGGCCGAAATAGACGGTGAAATGGGAGAACAGTATGTGGGGTTGCAGGCAAGGCTGATGTCGCAGGCGTTGAGAAAACTATCGGGTGTCATAAGCAAGTCCAGAACAGTTGCCATTTTCATCAACCAGTTACGTGAAAAGGTAGGCGTTATGTTTGGAAATCCCGAAGTTACGCCTGGAGGACGAGCCTTGAAGTTTTATGCTTCCATACGCATGGATGTCAGAAAAGTCGAAACGTTGAAAGAAGGCGGCGAACCGGTAGGAAACAGGACGAGGGTTAAGATTGTCAAAAACAAGGTGGCTCCTCCGTTCAAAGAGGCTGAGTTTGACATAATTTACGGTGAAGGTATTTCTAAAGAAGGAAATGTTTTGGACATAGCTGTCCAACTGGATATTATCAAGAAAAGCGGTGCCTGGTTTTCCTATAATGACCAGCGGCTTGGTCAGGGACGTGAAAACGTTAAAAAGTTCCTGAAGGAGAATCCTGAAATTTGCAGGGAAATAGAAGCCAAAATCCGCGCTCAGTATGACAAAGCTTTTATACAGAGCATAGGATCCCACGCGGCGGATGATGATGAGGTGTAAAATAAACGATATTACCTGAGCTTTTATTGACCGCAGGCAAAAAAGTTTGTCTTTAAGACAAGCTTTTTTTATTGGAGTTTTGTAAGTTTGCGGGGGTTTGTTTACATATGGTATAATTTCTACAAAAAACAGGGTGAGGTTGAGATGACAATTACCGCTGCGATAAAACATAAAAACAATCCTGGAATGATACAGATTTACATAGATAATTCCTATGCCTTTTCCATTCCGGAAGAAGAATATTTCAGGCTGAATCTGTATGAAAAACAGGAAATAACTCCTGAAGAAGTAAAAAAGATCCGGGAAGAGATTAATGTCAGGCTTGCAAAGCAGCGCGCACTGAGAATGCTTGCAGTAAGGGAAAAAACAGAATATGAAATCAGGACGAAACTTATACGGCTTGGTTTTGATGAAACTGTGGTGGAAAATGCGGTACTGGAGCTAAAATCAATGGGATACATAAACGACAGAATTTTCGCCAGCAAGTATATTTCCGACCGCCTAAAACTGAAACCGAAGTCTAAAAAGGCATTGGCTTATGAACTTGAAAGAAAGGGAGTTGAGCCCGGTATTATAGAGGAAGTACTGTCCGAATTCGAAGTTGACGAATCCCTTATTGCCTATCGCCTTGCAAAAAGGAAATTTGGAAAATATGATATCACCGATCCCGAGATACAGATGAAAATAAAATTCTTTCTGGCTCATAAAGGATTTTCAAATGACATTATTAAGAACACACTGAGAGAAATGCTTGAAACAATGGAAGAATAAAACCATTCTGGTTTTAAAAGTGATTTCCGTTTTTTTGCGGAAATCACTTTTTGCTTTTAGGCGACAATTTATACATTTTGTGTATTGAAAAGTGAAAATAAAAGTTTTATAATTGACGCAAATAATGAGGTAATAAATTTAATAACGGGTCTCTCGTTAGCAGAGTAGGCGTTTGTGCGTTAAGTGCCGGGTGAACGGGGAGTTGACACCCGGACGAAAAGCCGGAAGGCTTGCGGTACAGGCGCCGCATCCCGCTGCTACATGAGGGATGAAATCCTCTTCATGTAGCAAATTTATCTACCTCGTTAGGTCGCCGGGAAACCGACGGCCGGAAAGAAAAGCTATTCATGAGGAGGTTTTTTTATGGAAAAAAAAGATGTTTTTTCTTTTCTGAAAGATGTTTATTCCCTGGTTTTGGTGGCATTATTTATAGCTATCTACGGAGTCCTTTCACTGCTCAGAATTTACATTATCCCCAATCAGCTCAGAATCAGCTTTACTTTTATGCCGGTAGCATGGGCGGCGATGCTGTTTGGCCCTGTAGCAGGCGGGTTAACCGGAGCCCTTGGCGATGTGATAGGCTGGGCTATAAACCCGGTGGGACCGTTTTTTCCGGGCTTTACCTTAAATGCTTTTATTGTTGGTTTTATGTATGGCATGTTTTTCTATAAAAAGGAAATTACGCTGAAACGGGTTATTGCTGCTGTCGTTACGATAACCCCTGTTGTAGATTTAGTGCTAAACCCGGTATGGCTGAGCATTATGACGGGTGAGGCTTTCAAAGTGCTTGTATTTACGCGCATTGTCAAATCTTTGATAATGCTGCCCGTTAAATGCCTTATTTTATACACTTCGGGGGTTTTAATGAAAAAGTTCGTGCCTTCACGCATACGCCGTGTATAATTTGTAATTATATTGAAAAAACTGCATTTGCAGGTGAAATTTATGAAAACGGTACCGTATGACAGAAAACAAAAACAGAACAGGGAAGTGTATTTGCTAACGGCAGCGGATGAGCGTGAATATGACGTGTACAAATCCCTGCTGGATGCCTATGGCATACCGGTTCTGAAAAAACATAGAGAAGCCGGCGGATATCTTAATATATCCATGGGAATGAATATTTACGGCGTGGATATTTATGTTCCGGAAGAATGTTACAAAGATGCTTTGGAGCTTATAAACGATAAGAATACCGGTGAAAGTGATGACGCCACCGCGAAAGAAATGGAAAATGCGGCGGAAAATTTTCAGAACAGGCGTCTTGCATACATTTGGATACTGATTGCCGTATTTTATTTTCTCCCGCTTTTAATCTGGCTTGTATATTCAATGGTAAAAAATTAGAAACAATGGTTTACATGCGGTGACATTTTATTTATAATAAAATTAAAATTTTACAGCTTACATGATAAAATGACAAATCAATATATGTATTGCAGGTGTGCGTACAGCACTTAATAGGGAACCGGGTGAAAATCCCGGACGGTCACGCCGCTGTGAGGATGAGGGTGCATTCACAATGCCACTGTCGAAAGATGGGAAGGCGAATGCATCCGATGATTCCAAGTCAGAAGACCTGCCTGTAATAGGTGTGACGGGTACTACGAGCGATGGGCCCCGCTACGGTCTGCAGTGACGTACTGCAATTATGTGCCTTTCCTTGCGCTTGTGGGAAAGGTTTTTAAATTTTTAAGGGCCTTTATCATAATCTGAAGGAGGTATCAATTATGAAAAAAGGTCTTATTTTATTGTCTTTTCTGCTGACTATATTCCTGACAGCTGGATGCGGAAAGACAAATAATTCCGGAAGCTTGAACACAGCAATGCCCACTCCTGTGGAAATGGCAGGGGAAAGCCTGCAGCAAACACCGGAGACTGAAAATAACACGGTATATCCGCTGGAGATAACCGATTCTAAGGGAAATACCGTTAAATTCGGTGAAGAGCCGAAAAAAGTGGTTTCGTTAAGCCCCAATATCACCGAAATTATTTATGCGCTGGGTAAGGGGGACAGGCTGGTGGGAAGGACAGCCTTGTGTGATTACCCGGAGGATGTGAGTAATGTAACTGTTGTAGGGGATTTTTATGAATGGAATTTTGAAACAATACTGTCCCTCGAACCCGATGTGGTTTTCGCTTCCTCGCTCAACACCGAAGAAAACGAGAAAAAACTCAAGGAGCTTGGTGTTAATGTGGTATTCCTGACGCAGGTGCAGTCGTTTGAAAGCACATATGAGATCATTGAGCTGATAGGCAAAATCCTTAATGCAGGCGAAGAGGCGGAAAAAGTCATAAACAAAATGAAAGAGACAGTTTCAGCGGTGCAAAAGGCAGCGGAAGGAAAAGAAAGGCCTTCGGTATATTACGTAGTGGGGTACGGTGAATACGGAGATTATACGGCAACGGGAGAAACGTTCATATCCGATATGATTGAAATGGCAGGCGGCGATAACATAGCGGCGGATACAACGGGTTGGGTATACAGCCTTGAAAAGTTAATAGAAAAGGATCCCGACATAATCATCGGGGCCGAGGATGCGAAGGAATATTTCGAGAAAACCAGCGGCTATAAAGATCTCACTGCCGTAAGGGAAGGCAGAGTATATGCAATAGACGTGAACCTTCTTGAACGCCAGGGGCCAAGGCTTGCCGAAGGGCTTGTGAAGCTTTATGAGATTTTCCATTCCGAAAGCCTGCCGGACAGTCCGGCAAATTAAGGAGAAACAGGTTATTGCACGGGCGAGGACAGTGTTTTGTTATTTAATTTTAAGTGATTTTCAACAAGCAAAATTTTACCTGACTGGGATGATTTATTGTGTTTTCAGGTACAAAAAAAATTTACGGCATATTTCTGATTGTTTTATCTGCGCTGCTGGTTCTGGTGGCGGCCGCGTCGCTTTTTCTCGGAACAGCGAATATAAGGTATGGAGACGTGTTCAGAATACTTCTGCATCATATCCCCGGGATGGAAAACCGCATCAGCATGGACGGGATACCCGATTCGGCCGTAACCATCATAGTGAAACTGAGGCTTACAAGAGTGATCCTTGCCATGCTGGTCGGAGCAGGGCTTGCCGCCGTTGGGTCGACAATGCAGTGCCTTTTCAGGAACCCAATGGCAGAACCGGGGCTTTTGGGTATATCTTCGGGAGCCGGTCTTGGTGCAACAATTGCGATTGTAATCGGGGCGAATACAACTTTTTTCGGTATGGGTTCTGCGGCCATTGCCGCATTTGTGGGGGCAATGTCAACTATTTTGGTTGTTTATAATATCTCAAGGACGGGCTCCAAAATATCACCCACCGTCCTGATTCTGGCGGGAACTGCGGTAAGCTTCATGAACAGCGCGATAATTCAGCTTATCATGGTATTCAGAAGGGATCGCATGGATTATATCATTCTTTGGACGATGGGCTCGTTTACAACTTCAGGCTGGAATAAGATATTAATTCTTTTTCCCTTTTTGGTTATCGGGATTACAATACTGTTACTGTATGCAAGACAGCTGAATGTCATTTCCACCGGGGAGGAGACGGCGCAATCCCTTGGAATAGAGGTTGAAAAGGTGAAGAAAATTCTGCTTGCCGTATGTTCAATGATAACGGCGGCCTGTGTTTCAACCAGCGGTATTATCGGATTCGTCGGATTAATAATACCTCATGTTTTTCGGCTTGTTGTAGGATCCGATCAGAGAATTCTGCTGCCATATTCAATTGTCGGAGGTGCAGCTTTCCTTGTAATCTGCGATACTCTGGCGAGAATAATCGCGCCTCCGGCCGAAATCCCGGTTGGAGCAATTACCGCGGTTTTTGGCTCTCCGTTTTTCATAGCGCTTCTTATTCGCAGCAAAAGGAGCGTGATGTGAATGGAGCGCTCGGTCAGTGTTGAGAACCTGAATTTTTCTTATGGTGACAGAAAGGTTCTGGNNNNTATATGTGCCCGGTTCAAACCCGGCACGGTCAACGGCCTTCTCGGCCCTAACGGTTCGGGTAAAACCACACTGCTTAAAAATATTGCATCAATTTTAAAACCTGAGAAAAACGCGGTGTATATCAACTTCAAAGACATAGCCAAAATGACATCGGCGGAAATAGCAAAGGAACTTGCGCTGGTCCCGCAAAGCACCCATATAGAATTTGACTTCACCGTGGAAGACATTGTTATGATGGGAAGGACACCGCATATAAAAGGCTTTTCAAACGAGACGGAAGAAGACAGGGAAATTGTCCGCTGGGCGCTTGAAACCACAGGTGTGAGTCATCTTAAAGACAGAAGCATAAGATCCATAAGCGGAGGAGAGCTGCAGCGCGTGATAATAGCAAGGGCGCTTGCCCAGAAAACCCCGATTATCCTCCTTGACGAGCCGGTATCCCAGCTTGACATTCACCACCAGCTTTCAATAATGGAAACGATAACAAGGCTTGCCCATGAGCAGGGGCTTACCGTTGTTACCGTTTTGCACGATCTGAATCTGGCAGCCGAATACTGTGATACCGTTTATCTTCTGAAAGGCGGGCGCATTGTATGCGGCGGAACGCCTAAAGAAGTTCTGACTTATCAGGTTATTGAAGAAGTGTATGATATAGTATGCCTGGTTTACGAAAACCCTGTCTCGAAAAAACCCCATATAATTCCCGTGAGCAGCAGATAAAGGCTTTTCACGTTTTGATTCGGGGATTATCCTGCGTTTTCGGTCATGCATGGCTTTTTACAAATTCGCGGTAATCTGCAAGCATCTCTTTCAAAAGCGCGGGCGTGTTCAGATGATACGGGCATTTGCTCGAACACTGGTTGCATTCGATGCAGTTTTCAATCAGTTCCATTTTTTCCTGCCATTCCTTTGTAATATACTGCCGGTAAGGGGCCCTTCTTAAAAGGAATTTCATTCTTGCGGCATTGTTGATGGGTATGCCTGCCGGACATGGCATGCAATAGCCGCAGCCCCTGCAGAAACTGCCCGAAAGTTCCCGCCTGTCCTTTTCAATCAATTGTTTTCTTGTTTCGTCCAGTACAGGGGGATTTTTCTCCAGCGCAATAAACTGCTCCAGTTCCTCCATTCTTTGAATACCCCAGATGGGTACCACATGCTGGTATTGCCACAAATAGCAGAAAGCTGTTTCGGCATTTGTGATGAGGCCTCCTGAAAGGGCTTTCATAGCGATAAAACCAATGTTTTTTTCCTTACAGAGCATTACAAGTTCCAGGTCTTCTTCGGAGGAAATATGGTTAAACGGGTACTGAAGGGTTTCATACAGTCCGGATAATATTGCTTTTTTCCCGTTTTCAAAGCTGTGGTTTGTAATTCCTATATGCCGGATTAATCCTTTCTGTTTTGCCTGGAGCATGGCTTCGTAGAGTTCGTCTCCCGCCATCGGTACTTTTTCAGGATTATGGAACTGGTAGATATCTATGTAGTCTGTTTTCAGTTTCTCAAGGCTTGTCTCCAGATCACGCCAGAAAGTTTTCGCGTCCTTTGCCTGGGTTTTCGTGGCGATAATAATGTTTTCCCTTACATCCGACAGCGCATTGCCGATTTTTTCCTCACTGTCGGTATATGCCCTTGCAGTGTCGTAAAAATTGATACCGCTTTCATAGGCCCTTGTTAAAATCCTTTTTGCTTCATCCATGGATACCCGTTGCAAAGGCAGTACGCCAAATCCTACACGGGTGACTTCAAGCCCTGTTTTCCCCAAAACGGTTTTACGCATAATTGCCTCCCGAGCGAGAACTTTATGATGTAATTATAACCCATAAGCCGTATGCCTTCAAGAAAATATCGGGGAAAGGCTGGTATCCCTTGCGTAATTTGCTGCGTTACAATACAATGTTGTTGAACATAAAAAACGAAAGGTGGGTGAAATATGCTTAATTTTGAGTTTTACTGTCCTACACGGGTGTTCTTCGGCCGTGATCAGCACAAAAGAGTTGGAGAAATAATCAAGAGCTATGGTTTTAAAAAAGTACTGCTTCACTATGGTGAAGGAAGTATAAAGAAAACCGGGCTGTATGATGAAGTGGTAAAAGCTTTAAATGATGCCGGAATTGATTTTGTTGAGCTTGGCGGAGCAAGGCCCAATCCCGTTCTTGGATTGGTCAGGAAGGGAATAGAAATATGCAGAAAGGAAAATGTGGACCTGGTCCTGGCAGTAGGCGGGGGAAGCGCCATTGACTCAGGAAAGGCAATAGCCGTAGGTGCCGCCAATGACTGTGATCCGTGGTTGTTCTTTATGAAGAAAAGGGAACCCGAACGCGCACTGCCGGTAGGTACGATACTGACTCTCGCGGCAACGGGAAGTGAAACCAGCGCATCTGCCGTTATTACAAATGAAGAACTTAAGCTGAAAAGAGGATATAATTCCGACTTCCACAGGCCGCTGTTTTCAATATTGAATCCTGAATTGACATATACAGTTTCACCGTATCAGACTGCGTGTGGTATTGTAGATATAATTATGCATACTGCCGAAAGATATCTGACCCAGAAAGGTGAGGCGGAGGTTACCGACCGTATTGCGGAGGCGGTGCTGAAATCAACAATCAATGCTGGCAGGAAAGCCCTGAAAAACCCGCGGGATTATAAGGCAAGAGCTACGCTTATGTGGGCGGGCAGCATTTCCCATAACGGCCTTACAGGCCTTGGCAGGGACTTTTTTATGGTATCCCATCAGATCGAGCATGAAATCAGCGGAATGTTCGAGGAGGTTGCCCACGGGGCCGGCCTGGCGGTTGTTTTCCCCGCATGGATGAAATATGCGTATAAGTATAATATCCCGCGATTCTGCCAGTACGCGGTTAGGGTGTGGAACTGCGAAATGGATTATGCCAATCCGGAAAATACCGCAATTGCAGGCATTGAAGCGACTGAAAAGTTTTTCAGGGAAATTGGCATGCCGACGACGATGAAAGAGCTTAACATTAACGTTACCGATGAAAACATAGAAGAAATGGCGGAAAAGTGCACGAATTACGGTGAGCGCACTCTGCCCGGCTATATCGAATACGGTAAAAAGGAAATTATTGATATATTGAAACTGTGCATGTGAATAAAGCCATGCCTGAATAAACACCTGCGGAAGGGGTACGGGTTACTGCGGAAAGGTGACGGCTACTGTTGTTCCCTTTCCGACATCACTTTGAAGATCGATTACGGCATTATGATATTTCGCCGCATGTTTTACAATTGACAGACCAAGACCTGTACCCCCTGTTTCCTTTGAATGGCTCTTGTCAACGCGGTAAAATCTTTCAAATATTCTCTGATGATGTTCTTTCGGTATGCCTATTCCAGTGTCTTCAACTTTAAGCACCGCTCCGCTGTTTGTCTTTTCTACCGTAACAATTACTCTTCCGCTGTTTTTATTGTAGTTTATGGCATTCTCCACAAGATTGTACACCAGCTCTTCAATCAGCCTGTAAACTCCCCTGATTACGACCGCGTCGCCTTTTACCGTTACCGAAACTTCTTTTTTTGCCGCAAGTTCACTGAGGCTTTTTGCTGCGTTTGCACAAATCTCAAGCAGGTTGATTTCTTCAAGGGGCAAATCATTTATTCCCTCGTCCAGCCTTGATATTTCTATAATATCCTCTATGAGTTTAAGGAGCCTTTTGGCTTCACAGTGTATGCGCCCGGCAAAAACAGGGATATCGTCGCTTTTTACCATATTGTTTTTAATAAGCTCGGCAAAGCCCGATATAACGGTTAGTGGTGACTTTAACTCGTGGGACACGTTCGCGGAAAATTCACGCCTGAAATTTTCAGCCATCTGTGCTTCGGTAACGTCATGAAGAATCATGATTGCTCCTTCGACTTTTCCTTCCTTTACTACGGGGTTTGCCCAAATTCTTATGCTCCTTTCGTGTTTCGTTATGATGCTCTCCGAAGGGGTACCTCCCATGGCTTTTTCAATGATAAGCTGGAAATCGTTGCTGCGGTTAAGAATTAATATGTTCTTTCCGTTGTAATCACCGGCCAAGCCGCCCAAAAGCTTTACGGCACTGGGGTTTATTGTAAGTACTCTTCCATGCCGGTCAAGTATGATAAGCCCTTCCGACATGTTGTTTATAATGGTTTCAAACTGTCTCTGCTGTTCCTTCGCTTCGGCTATCTGTCTGTCCAGATGGTTCCGCAAATAGCCGATCCTTAACAGTAACGGCGACAGTTCATCATATACGGAGCTTTCGGCGGGTTTGTCCAGGTTGATAGCATTTATCGGGGCAACAATCTGTTTTGACTGATTTACGGCCATAATCATTGACAGCACAATAACGAAAAGCGATATTAACACTATGTATGGCAATATGCTGAAATACGTTGAATATACAGTGTCAGTGGTGAACGAAAGGCGCAGTACCAAGCCGTTGTTAAGCCTGACGGCATAATAATAGGTTTGTTTGCCCAGCGTGCCGGACAAACGTACGGTTTCGCCCGTACCGGTATCCAGCGCCGATTTTACTTCGGGACGGTCCAAGTGTTTTTCCAGACTCCGGATGTCGGTCATGTTGTCAAACAATACCGTCCCGTCTCCGGCGATAACGGTTACACGGTTATTGACGTTGCGTGTCAGCTCGGTAAAATCGCTAATTTGCACGGCTTCACTGTTCAGTGATGAAGCAAGAAAAAAAGCCATATTCCTTAACTGCCGTTTCATAGTGCTGAAATTATAGTTGTACAGCACAATGCAAATCAGAAAGGATGTTATTAAAACGGCGGCAAAGGAGAGGACAACCATGTTTTTGAATATTTTTTTCTTCATTCATACTCCCATCCTGTATCCGATCCCGCGGACCGTTTCAATTTTTCTGCCATGCTCGCCGAGTTTTTTTCTCAGGGAACGGATATGTACGTCCAAAGTCCGGGTTTCGCAGTCAAAATCAAATCCCCATATTTTGTCCAGAAGCATGTCCCGCGTCAGCACAATACCGGCGTTGGACATTAAAAGGTAAAGCAGCTGAAATTCCTTCGATGTAAGCTTTATTTCATTATTGCCTGCCGTTACCATGTGTCTTCCGGTATCGATGGTTATATCCCCGACTTTTAATATGCTTTGGTCGGTCTTTGGTTCCACTCTTCTCAATACCGACTTTATCCGCGAGATAAGTTCCAGCACGCCGAACGGTTTCGTGATATAGTCGTCGGCGCCAAGGTCAAGACCTTGCACTATGTCAAACTCTGTCCCTTTTGCAGTGAGCATGATAACAGGAATGTCCTTTGTAACGGCGTTGTCTTTAAGCATTTTTAAAACCGTTAGTCCGTCGGTGCCCGGGAGCATTATATCCAGCAGGATCAAGGACGGAAGCTTCTTTTTAAGTTCCTCAAAAAAGTTTTTTGCGTCGGGGAAACCTTTGGCTTCAAATCCGCTTGTTTTAAGCGCATAAATGACCAGTTCCCTTATATTCGGATCATCTTCCACGCAGTAAATCATGCATCCCCTTCTCCTCTGTGCCTGCCTGTTATTGCAAACTCTACCCATTCGGCAATGTTTGTGGCGTGATCGCCAATCCTTTCAAAATACTTTGCTATCATAATAAGATCAATGGCATATTCCCCGTTTACCGTTTTGTTTTCAATCCTTTTTATCAGTTCATTCCTTACCCTTGTAAACAGTTCGTCAACGGCGTCGTCATAGTCTATCACTGCAACGGCAAGTTTCAAATCCCTGTTTACAAATGCGTCAATGCTCTGCGTTACCATTTTTATCGTGGCATTTGCCATGTCGCCTATATATAGTGTACCATTTTCAGCACGGATTTTTCCAATAATTATAATATCCGAAATATCCGCCGCCTGATCCCCGATTCTTTCCATGTCGGTTATCATTTTAAGGGCGGCTGAAATCAGCCTTAAATCACCGGCGACAGGCTGCTGCTGGAGAAGCAGCCGTAAACACAGGTTTTCGATTTCCCGTTCCTTTTGATCAATTTTCTCATCGATCATAATGGCTTTTTCAGCGAGCTCAAAATTTCCGGTCATAAGCGCTCCGGCAGAGTTTTCTATCGCTTCTTCACACAGGGCTCCCATTTGTATCAGTGCCTTGTTAAGGTTTTCAAGCTGTTCGTCGAATTTGCTCCTCATTACCCGAACCTCCCGGTAATATAGTCTTCGGTGCGTTTATCCTGAGGCATTGAGAAAAGCTTTTCGGTATAGTCGTATTCAATAAGCCTGCCGTTGAGAAAAAAGGCCGTTCTGTCTGACACCCGCAAAGCCTGCTGCATATTATGCGTTACTACAACAATTGTGTAATTTGTTTTCAGTTCGGAGATCAAATCTTCAATTTTAGCTGTCGAAACAGGGTCAAGGGCCGATGTGGGCTCATCCATCAGAAGAACCTCGGGGTTCACCGCCAGTGCCCTTGCAATGCAAATCCTCTGTTGCTGCCCGCCTGAAAGCCCAAGAGCGCTTTTTTTCAGCCTGTCCTTGACTTCATCCCATACGGCTGCTTTTCTGAGGGAGGTTTCAACAATTTCATCAAGCATGGCTTTTGACTTTATGCCATGCGTCCTTGGACCATAGGCTATATTGTCGTAGATGCTCATGGGAAAGGGGTTTGGTTTCTGAAATACCATTCCCACCCGTTTCCTGAGCATGTTTACGTCAATATCGCAGTAGATGTCCTCTCTGTCAAGCAGTACCCTTCCCGTTATGCTGCAGCTGGGAATTAAATCGTTCATCCGGTTGAGGGTTTTAAGAAGTGTTGATTTGCCGCATCCCGAAGGACCAATCAGTGCCGTTATTCTGTTGGCGGGTATAAGCATGTTTATGCCATACAGTGCCTGAAAGTTTCCGTAAAAGACATTCAGATTTTCTATTGTAACCTTAATCATGTCTTCTTTCCTTTCATGATTTTTTTTGCCAGTAAAGCCGATAGGCGGTTAATAAGAAGAACAATAACCAGAAGTACCGCTGCAGTTGCATAAGCCTGGTTTATATGAAGGCCTTCGCTTGCCAGGGCATACATGTGCAGCGACAGGGTACGCGCCGAGTCAAAAAGGAAATCCTTCCCTGAGGGTATTTCCGCAACGGTGCCTGCGGTATAAATTAGGGCGGCGGTTTCGCCGACTATTCTTCCTATGGCGAGAATGATCCCTGAAAGAATACCCGGAAAAGCAGCCGGAATGACAATGCTGAAAACCGTCCTGAATTTTCCCGCACCTAAAGCAAAACTGCCTTCACGGTAGGATTCGGGCACTGCCTTCAGGGCTTCTTCTGTGGTGCGGACAATCAGCGGAAGCACCATAACCGACACTGTAAAGACGCCCGATATAAGCGAAATACCCCATTTAAGGGTGGTAACAAAAAACAGAAACCCAAAAAGGCCGTATACAATGGAAGGAATGGCTGACAGTGTTTCAGTAGTAAGGCGGATTATTCCCACCGTTTTGTTTTCCCTTTTGGTGTATTCGACGAGATAGACCGCTGCAAATACACCGACAGGTACTGTGATTATCAGTGAAAAAAATACCATGATTATGGTGTTTACCAGCGCCGGTGTAACCGAGACATTAACAGAATTATATTCCCATGCGAAAAAATCGGCGGTTATATGCGGAATACCGTTATATAAAATATAACCGATTATGAAAATCAGAACCGATAATGTTATAAAGGCCGAACCGGTAACAAGCAGGCGTATGAGCAGAGCCCCCGGATTTCTCTTATAACGGCGTAATTTGTTTTTTATTTTTATATGAATGCCTACCATTGTTTATTTCCCCTTTTTAACAGCAGGAACAGTATATTAATAAGGAGGATGAAAACGAACAGCACGACACCTGAGGCAAAAAGGGCCTCACGGTGCAGCTCCGCCGCATATCCCATTTCGATGACTATATTTGCCGTTAAGGTTCTGATTCCTTTCAAAAGGCCGGCGGGCATTCTTGCCTGATTACCGGAAACCATAATGACAGCCATCGTTTCCCCGATGGCTCTTCCCGTGCCGAGAATGATTGAGGCTGTAATTCCGGATTTTGCCGCAGGAAGCACTGTGAAAAAAACGCTTCTTTCATGACTCGCGCCAAGAGCCAGGCTGCCTTCGTAAAAGCTTTCGGGCACCGCATTTATCGCTTCTGTACTTACGCTTATTATTGTCGGAAGAGTCATGATCCCGAGCAGTATTGATGCGGTCAGCATACTGTATCCGTTCCCGCCGAAAATGTTCCTTACCAGTGGTACCAAAGCCACAATACCGAAAAAACCGTATACCACTGACGGGATGCCCGCCAGAAGGTCAATTGCGGGTTTTAACAATTTCAAAACCCTGCCCGGGCAAAACTTTGCAAGAAATACCGCAGTGAAAACCCCCACAGGCGCCCCGATGATAATTGCTCCGGCAGTAACAATGATACTTCCGAGTATCATAGGCAAAACGCCGAAGGAAGGGGGAGTGTCACCCGGCTTCCATTCGGTTCCTGATAAAAATTCTTTCGCCCCGATTTTAACAATGGCGGGTATGCCGCTGCTGAAAAGAAAAAGGCAGATTAGCGCCACACATATGACTGATGTGCAGGCTGCCAGCATAAACAATATTTCATATACCTTTTCATGATTCTTTTTCATTTCGTCCCCCTGTGGTATTGTATGTGTTCGCATTGCTGAATACTTAAAAAGCATATTGCCTAATTCAGAACTTCATTCCAGCGCGTTATTTCTCCCGTATATATTGCTTTTATCTGGTCTGTTGTAAGGTTGTCCACCGGATTTTCGGTGTTAACGATAACCGCGATCCCGTCCATTGCTATAACTGTGGATACAAGGCCCTTTTCCAGTTCGCTTGCCTTAAGTTCTCTTGAAGCCATGCCAATGTCGCATGTCCTGTTTATTACCGCGTTTATTCCTGTGGAGGAATCGCTTAACTGAATTTCAATGTCCGCATCGGGATTGATTCTCTGATATGCTTCTTTAAGCTTTTCCATTACAGGAGCCACCGAAGACGAACCGGCCACGGTTATCTTTCCGGAAAGTCCGGAGTTTGTAAATTTTTCGCTGCCTGAGACAGGAATATAACGGTTTTCCTCAATAACTTTCTGCCCGTCTGAGCTAAGAATGAAACTGATAAAGTCTTCTGTTAAATCCGATATATTCCCTGCCGTTACGATGTTGAACGGACGTGATATTGTGTATGTACCGTTTTTAATGTTTTCAACCGTAGGCTCAATCCCGTTCACTTTAACCGCTTTAACCGTATCATTCAGAGAGCCTGAGGAAATATAACCTATTGCATACCGATTGTTCGCCACCGATGTCATTACGACTGACGTGCTGTTGGAGATTATGGCATCGGGTGTGGTAAGATCCTTTTTATTCCCGCTTTCGTCCTTTACTTCAATGCCCAGAAGTTCTGTAAAGGAATCTCTTGTGCCCGAACCGGTTTCGCGGGAAATGACGGTGATTTCCCTTGATGGATCAAAGACCGTTGTATTGCCGCTATTCACGGTAAAGTTCCTGACTTCCTCTTCCGTGACGGTACAGGCCGACGATATGGTTACAAAAAGTAGAAATGCGGTCGCTAATGGGAAATATTTTTTCATTTTCAGTTTTCCCCTTTCTTTTTGTTTTGCCTTAAGAATAAAGGGGAAATGTAAAAAGAATTTACATATGAATGTAAAATTTGTGTTAAGTCTTATAACGGTAAGGTCAGACATTAGATTATGAGCGGGGATTGGAATTCTTGACACTGATTTTAATAGTTTATATAATCTTGGTATAAAAGATCAACAGGTAAAATATTGTTCATAATTTTTACAAACTTTTGAACAGATTTGCCCTGGAAAAATCAGAACGGTAACATTTCGTATAAGATTAACTTGAAACAGGCAGGCTTATATAGTTTTGTTACATGAGTATGTTAATTTTTTTATAGTATTATCGAGGTTAATTTATGTTTTCTAATAAGCCTTTAATAGCAAAAAGTGTAAAATATTCCTGGTTGATTACATATGTTATTCTGTTTTTAATTCCGTTGTTGCTGTGTAATATACTTTTCGTATTGGTGGACGGCACAATCAAGGATCAGGTTGACAGGACCAATTATTTTGCACTGAAACAAATACAGCAGTATATGGATTCGGTAGTGGCAGACGCTGCACGAATTGCGTCAAGTCTTGCGTTTAATGACCGGGTGCAGGCAATTGCAACCTTTAAAGGCGACATTTCCCCGAAAGAACGCTATGATATTATCCTTCTTAACAGATCCATGCAAAGCAGCAATTATAAGTCTGAAATAGAAGAGGTTTATATCTACTTTAAAAGGATTGATACGGTTATAAGCAGCAAGCATGTGATGGATTCTGAAAAATTCTTTGATCTGTTTGCTGAAAGGTATGGAACCGATGCCGCCAAATGGATAAAAATCAACCAGGAAATGCACAGGGGCAGTTTTGTAAATATAACACCGCAAAACAAACAGCTGGCTTACATGTTCACTTACTCCATTAATCAGAATGCCGATGACGGTATAAACGTAGTCGTGATTATTAACCTGTCAAATTTTTATAAAATGATAGATGATTTAAGTATAATTAACAATGGAAACGTGGCCATTATCGATGAAAACAATCGGGTAATACTTACGTCAGATAATCTGGATTTGATGCCACTTCTTAAATTTGACGGTTTTCAGAATAATTCCCTGACTGAATATACATCATCAGACGGTAAAAGGCGGCAGGTTTCTTGCATTAATTCGAATATGCAGGGATGGAAGTATTTGTATATCATGCCCAAAGACGAATATTGGAAACAGTTAGGGGAATACAGGAAACTGGTTCTGAGCGGAATATCGTTTTCTCTGGTTGTAAGCTGTATTGTGGCCTTTTTGCTGTTTAAAAAGAATTATGAGCCTATTAAGAGGTTACTGAAATCGCTTAAAGGTCATAACGAAGAAGACAAGGGTATGATAAATGAATACAGGATTATACAGAACGCTATTCTGAGGTCACTGGATGACAAAAAGGAACTGGAGAAATGGAGAGCGTTTCAGAAAAAACTGTTAAGCGAGAGATACCTGAAGGAATTGTTAACAGGCAATGCGGCCGAGCAGACCGACAGAGATACGGCGGGTATTGAATTCGAGCATGACTGTTTTGCCGTTGCGGCGTTTTCGGCGGACATGGAAAAGCCGTCAACGGTGCTGAATTTGAATCTGCAGGAGGATATTGAGTTATTGCATTTTATAATAATGAATATTCTGGAGGAACTGCTGCAGGATATATGTAAGATCTACACCGTAAATTTTGATAATATAATATTCTGCTTGATGAATTTTAAAGAACAGGACGAAAAATATATGACAAAATTAAAGGATGCCGTCACGACTGTTCAGGAAACGGTAAAAGAACACTACAAGGTCAATCTTATTATTGCGATAGGGAATATCTATAACGGAAAGGATTTTATAAAACAGTCCTACAAGGAAACCAGGCAGTTGCTTGAGTTTGAGGAGATAGTAGGCGGAGAGGATATACTCGTATACAGCGAAGCGAAAAAATTCCTGTTAAATGAAAACAGTCATACGTATTTCTATCCGCCGGTCATGAAGGATGCGCTTGTGAATGCCGTTAAATCAGGACAGTATGAGAGAATTAAAAACATACTGGATGAATTATTCAATTATAACCTGAATAACCTTACTTTAAGCAAAAATATGGCACAGTGCTTCAAATGCGACATTATCGGCACGATAATAAACACGCTTAACAGTTTTATAAACAGTAACAGTCAGAAGTACCAGAGCGAAATCGACACAATAGAAAGGTTGATTCAGAGCAAAAATCTGAACAAGGTCAAGGAACAGCTTCTAATTGTGCTGAAGGACATATGCGAAAAGATTAATAATGAAAGAAAAGGGACGAGGCGTGCCGAAGATGAAATCATTAATTACATTAGGGAAAACTATATGGACGAAGAACTTAACGTCTCTACTATTGCCGACAGATTTGATTTACATCCCAATTATCTGTCAAGACTGTTTAAACAACAGGTAGGCATAGGCCTGCTGGATTATATCAATATGGTAAGAATAGAGGAGGCCAAAAAATTATTAAAATCCGAATACGGCAACCTTGAGACAATAGCCAGAAAAGTGGGGTATACGAATGTAAAAACATTTACGCGGGTATTTACAAAAACAGAGGGTATCACACCCGGAAAGTACAGGGAAAAGTTCAATTAATCAAAGGTATACAACCGGTTCCAACGGATTCAGATTTGCACAGGGACAAAATCTAACATTTTAGATTTTGTAACCCTTTTTTTATTCTGTCTATGGCTTTCGGTATACAGACCCAATAAACTATAAACCAGATGACAGAGCAGTTCCAAACTTTAAAACTGTTTAGTTCTGCTGAAAACAAAATAAAGGTAAGCGGTGGTAGTATGCTGTCAAAATCAAAGGCAAAACTTGCCGGTCAAAACAAATATACGTTCCGGCAAAGAGTGAAAAGGGATTTTGTTTTGAATAAATCCCTGTATCTGATGATTATACCGGTGGTTCTGTATTATGTTTTATTCTGTTACAAACCGCTGTACGGTGTGATCATTGCTTTTAAAAACTTCAGTCCAAATCTGGGAATTTTAAAAAGTCCGTGGATTGGTTTGAAACATTTCCGGGATTTTGTAAACAGTGTGTTTTTTCTGAGAACGGTGAAGAATACAATAGTTATAAACATTACAAACCTGATTTTCGGTTTCCCCGTTCCCATTATATTTGCCCTGTTACTTAATGAAATAAAAAACAGGTATTTTGCGCGGACGGTACAGACCGTTTCTTATCTTCCGCACTTCCTGTCAACGGTTGTTGTCTGCGGAATGATTATTGATTTTACCAGAGACACCGGTGTGATAAATGACATAATTGCACTGTTTGGCGGGACAAGGAAAACATTGCTGGGTTATCCCCAGTATTTTGTACCTGTCTATGTTATATCCGACATCTGGCAGGAGTTCGGATGGGGATCAATTATATTTCTTGCAGCATTGGCAGGAATAGATCAACAACTGTATGAAGCAGCAAAAATTGACGGCTGCAATAGATTTCAGCAGGTAATACATATTTCCGTACCGGGGATCATGCCGACAGTTGTGACCTTATTCATACTCAGGATTGGTAATATCATGAATTTGGGGTTTGAAAAAATAATCCTGTTATATAATCCTGCAATTTATGAAACGTCCGACGTTATTTCTTCCTTTGTCTACAGGAAAGGCCTTCAGGAATTCCGTTACGATTACAGTACGGCGGTTGGACTTTTCAATTCGGTGGTTAGTTTTGTCATGTTAATCTGTGCAAACAGGCTGAGCAGGAAATATAATGACATGAGCCTGTGGTAAGGGGGAGAACGGATATATCAACACTATAACACTGGTATTAGTTGGAGTGACGGTAAATATTATACTTACGTCCATCACGGCTTACTTCGTTTCAAGGAAAAATGTGATGTGGAACAGGCTGATGATGTTTTTGATTGTCATAACAATGTATTTTAACGGAGGGCTCATTCCCAATTATTTAAACATTAAGCAGTTGGGTCTGTATGATACCATCTGGGCGCTGATATTGCCCGGAGCAATCAGCAGTTATAACATGATTATAATGAGAACGGCGTTTTTGTCGGTGCCGGACAGCCTGGAAGAAGCGGCAAGAATAGACGGGGCGAACCATTTCACCATTCTTTTCAGAATATTATTTCCGTTAATAATGCCAACAGTGGCGGTCTTAATCCTGTATTATGCAGTAGGGCACTGGAATGGCTGGTTTAATGCAATGATATACCTGAAGTCCAGAACAAAATACCCGCTTCAGCTTATACTAAGGGAAATTCTTATTAACAATGACTCAAGCAGCATGGTGGCGACTGCAACCGGAGATACGGGCGACAAGCTCGCAATTTCCGAAACCGTCCGCTATGCAACCATAATTGTGGCAACACTGCCAATACTTTTTGTATACCCGTTTCTTCAGAAATATTTTGTAAAAGGCGTCATGATTGGAGCGGTTAAGGGCTGAATTAGACCGTTAACGTTTATCGGCTGAATGATAAACGTAGGAAATAAAATTTTAAGTTAAGGAGGAAATGTTATGAGAGGAAAGCTTATGAGAACGATAACGGTGGTAATAAGCTTTGTGCTGGCTATGACTTTACTGGCGGGGTGCTCGGATTAAACGGCGAAGACGCCTGCAGAAGGCAATGACGTTAACCAGACCCCGACGGTCGCTGAAAGTGCTGCAAGCGATTTGTCGAAAGAAGAAATAACTTATCCGGTTAAAGGCGGCGGAAAATTAACTTACTGGTTAAAACTGGACCCGAAGGTGTCTGCTTCGTCAAAAACCATTGCGGATACTGAATTTGCGAAGGAACTGGCAAAGCGAACGGGGATTGAAATTGAATGGGTTCATCCGACACAGGGGCAGGAACAGCAGCAGCTGAACCTGATGATAGCTTCCGGGGACATGGCTGATATAATTGATGCTCCATGGGGTACCTGGTATCCCGGCGGTGCTGAAAAGGCTTTACAGGATAACGTAATTCTTCCGCTGAATGATTTAATCGAGAAATATGCTCCCGATTATTTGAAAGTGTTGGAAACCGATCCTGAGAAGAATAAACAGGTAAGAACCGACGACGGAGTATTATATGGTTTTGCCTGCTTTAGGGGTGACGATATTAACACGGTATATGTCGCACCGCTTTTAAGAGGGGATTGGCTGAAGGAACTGGGGCTTTCCAGACCGACAACCGTTGCGGAATATGAGGAGGTTTTAAGGGCATTCAAGGAAAAGAAAGGTGCGACGGCTCCTTTCACCATAACAAAAAACCTTGACGAAAATTTCGTAGCCGGCGCTCTCGGCTTCAGCTTGAACTGGTATATTGACGACAACGGGAAAGTCGCATACGGAAGATTGCATCCGAATTATAAGGAATACCTTACCATTATGCACAGATGGTATGAAGAGGGATTGCTTGACAATAATTTTGCCACAAATGACGGAGATGCCATAAAAGCAAACATGTTGAACAGTACTTCGGGATTAACCATCGGTTTTCTTAGCGGTAATATGGGCACATGGATGAATGCGATGAAGGATAAGGATCCAAATTACGAACTGGTTGCTTCCCAGTATCCTACCTTGAACAAGGGAGAAAAGGTGAAATTCGCGCAAAAGGACTGGAAATTCAACGGATGGTCAACTGCAATAACCACATCATGCCAAAATCCCGAACTGGCGGCAAAATTCCTCAACTATGGCTATACGGAAGAGGGAGAAATGCTTTATAACTTTGGAATTGAAGGCGTAAGCTATGAAATGGTTAACGGGTATCCTACCTATACCGATGCGGTAATGAAGCATCCGACATTTTCGGTTGCGGAAGCCCTGTCTGTTTACACCAGAACTGCTTATGCCGACGGTCCGTTTATTCAGAGAAAGGAATATATTGAACAGGTCATGCAGTTACCGCAGCAGAAAGAGGCCTTGCAAATCCTTATCCAGGCCGATCCTTACCCGAACAAGTACCCGCCTGCGACAACCACTCCTGAAGAGGCCCAGGAACTGGCTACAATAGAAAGCGATATAAATACATATGTGGATGAAATGACGCTGAGGTTTATAATCGGCACCGAGCCGTTAAGCAATTTTGACAAGTTTGTTGAAACCGTGAAAAGCATGAATATTGACAGAGCGATTGAAATCAGGCAAAAATCGGTGGACAGATATAACAACCGCAAATGATAAATAACCGCAGGCATTTTTATACAAAAAAAGGGCTGACGTAAAACAATTGCGCCGGCCCCTCTTTTTGAATCAACCATACATATATTTTACGGGATTATTATAACATCCGTGATGTTTTATATCAAACCCAGGAGGTTATTTACGATGATAAGACTTTTTGAAAGGCATAAAAAAAGGCGATCGTTTACACTTGACGGCCTGTGGAAATTCAGGACCGATCCCGAAAGAAAAGGATTTGATGAAAAGTGGTTTGAATGCTTTCCCGAAGATTTCACCGAGGTATTCGTACCGTCCTGCTGGAATAATGAACTGGGGCTGTACGAATATGAAGGAACGGCATGGTACAGTAAAACCTTTTCGGTAAATAAGGAAAATGTGAAAATTGTTTTTCATGGCGTAACGGGATTTGCAGATGTATATCTTGACGGAAAACATTTGGGCAGTCATTATGGAAGCTTTACCCCGTTCAGTTTCAATGTAACGGGAATTTCTGAAGGTGAGCATACAATTGTTGTATGTGTCGACAATACTCATAATGACGCCGACACAATACCCCTTTCCACTGTGGACTGGTATCACTATGGCGGCATTATACGCAGTGTGGAAATCAACGAACTGGAAAATGTCTGGATAGAAAACTGCAAAATATATTATACACTTGATGACGATTTGAAAAGCGCAAGGCTCAATATGAAAGTCAGGCTTAAATCGGCAGACGGCGTCAAGCGTTCAGATACCCTGAGAATTTATATAAATGACAGCATAATATATGAAGCAGATGTTGAAATAATCGGTGAAAGCGAAATAACGGTAGAAAATCTTGAACTGAATGACGTTAAATTATGGGACACGGAAAATCCTTATCTTTACTATGTGAGGTTTGAAACGGAGGAAGACGATCTTACCGAAAGAATAGGTTTCAGAAAAATTGAAATTAAGAACAAAGTGCTGTATTTAAACAAAAAGAAGATATACCTTAAAGGAGTAAACCGCCACGAGGATCATCCCGACTGGGGGTTTGCCTTTCCGGTGAAATTGATGAAAAAGGATATAGATATAATTAAAAATTTGGGGTGCAATGCGATCAGGGGATCGCATTACCCGAATTCCGAAGCATTCCTTGATTACATGGATCAGGAAGGCCTGCTTTTCTGGGAAGAAATTCCCATGTGGGGTTTCCCTGAGTCGGTGTTGAAAAATCCTCTTGTTAAAGAAAGAGGATTAAAAATGCTGGAAGAAATGATAGAAAGAGATTATCACCATCCCTGCATTATAATATGGGGGCTGCATAATGAAATAGCTACTCATACAGAAGCCGGTTATAATATAACAAAGGCTTTTGCTTAAAAAGTCAGGAGCATGGACAATTCAAGGCTGATAACCTATGCATCATACCATCCGATGGACGATGTTTGTTTTACATTGGTGGATATAATTTCAATTAACCAGTATTTTGGATGGTATTACGGGGAAATTGAAACATGGGCGGGTTTCCTTGAGGATTTTAAAAGCAGGCTGAAGGGGCAAGGGCTCGAGGATAAGCCTATAATAGTGTCTGAATTCGGAGCGGCGGCGCTTTATGGTGAGGATACCTTCGAATGCATAAAATGGTCTGAAAACTATCAGGAAAAACTGTTAAATCACACATTAAAGCTGTTCCACGATGATCCGGATATTATCGGCTGTTACATATGGCAGTACTGCGATATAAGAACGGCTAAGGAAGTAGGGCTGACAAGGGCAAGGGGATTTAATAATAAGGGGCTTGTAAACGAATACAGAAAGCCAAAACTGGCATACTGGTCGGTGAAGAAAATATTTAAAAAGCAATAGGTCCGGACGGTCAAATATAAAAGCTGCCGGGCTGGGTTTTCTCAGAAGTTCTGTACGGCAGCTTTACCGTATTAAAGTTTTTTGCTGATTCCAGGCCGAAGTGTTATTTTTTAAGTATGAAAAAGGCTCATAAAGTGAGTGTTTTTGGGCATGGTTTGTTTAAGGAATCTTTGTTGTGCCGGGAGTAACATGATAAAATATAAATAGAAATGCTTAATACAAATACTGAATAAAAACCATCTTTACAGTTTACAGATTTTATGATACACTAATTCAGTATTTTAAAAAGACCATCAGCTCGGTTGTCGGAGGACTCCGGCCGGAGACTGGGCTGGCGGCGATACTTTGATGAAGGGAGTTGGGACGATGGACAATGTAATTAAGCAACAGATAATTGAAAAGTACCGGATTCACGAAACCGATACCGGATCTCCTGAAGTTCAGATTGCACTTCTGACCTATCGTATTAATAATTTAACCGAACACCTGAAGGTTCATAAGAAGGATTACCATTCAAGAAGAGGATTGCTGAAAATGGTAGGTCAAAGAAGGAGACTTCTGAATTACCTGATGAAGAAGGATATCAACCGGTATCGTGATATCATTGAAAAATTGGATTTGAGAAAGTAAAAAAAGCGGAGAATTTCCGCTTTTTTTGACTTTTCAGTATATCTCGCATGTTATAAAAATCTTTATATGTGAAATAATGTTAGATGTATTTTGCCACGTGGTGGCAGATGTTTGTTATATATAATAAAAAATAAAAACAATGATGTTGTGAACAGGTGGTGCAGAAGTTCAGAGAAGAGAGTTCCGGTTCCGGAATTTTCTTCCCTGATCTTTTCACCCCGTTCACAACATCAGGAAAGGATGTTGAGAGGAGATATGAAGAGAGAGTTTTCGATTGATGTAGCCGGAAGAAAGTTAACTGTAGAAGTCGGCCAGCTTGCGCAGTTCGCAAATGGCTCAGCTTTGGTAAGATACGGGGATACGGTGGTGCTGTCAACCGCTACAATGGCTCCGGAACCAAGGGAAGGAATAGATTTTTTCCCGCTCAATGTTGATTATGAAGAAAAACTGTATTCCGTCGGAAAAATCCCCGGTGGTTTTATTAAAAGAGAGGGTAAACCTTCAGACAGCGCAATACTTACCGCAAGGGTAATAGATCGCCAGATACGTCCAAGGTTTCCGAAGGATCTCAGAAACGATGTATCGGTAGTAAACATGGTGCTGTCGGTTGAACAGGATAATTCACCTGAATTTGCTGCAATTATTGGAACAATTGTGTCACTGTGCATTTCGGATATTCCGTTTAACGGGCCTATCGCAGGTGTGATTCTGGGACTTGTAGACGGTGAAGTGGTAATAAACCCGACGCTGGAACAGCGCAAGAAAAGCCGGATGTATGTAACTCTATCCGCCGACAGGGAAAAGATTGTGATGATAGAAGCGGGTGCGAATGAAGTCCCTGAAGATGTAATGATGCAGGCGATAAGGAAAGGCCATGAGGAAATAAGAAGGCTGATTGACTTTATCGACGGCATTGTAAAAGAGGTAGGAAAGGAAAAAATCACCTACGTTTCCATGGCAGTGCCTCAGGAAATCTATGATGAAGTTGAAAGCCTCTGTAAGGAAGAGTTAACCAATGCGCTCATGACTGCGGATAAGGCCGAACGGGAGAAAAATGTGGAAGAGATATCCAAGAAGGTCCACGAAACCCTTGACGAAAAATACCCTGAAGCGGTTACGCAGATTTCCGATGCGCTTTACAAGCTGCAAAGGAAGATTGTTCGTGATAAGTTACTGCATGAAAAGAAACGTGTGGACGGAAGAGGCCTGATGGATATAAGGCCGCTTCACGCCGAAGTGGGAATATTACCGAGGACGCACGGTTCGGCTCTGTTCCAGAGAGGACATACGCAGGTTCTTACAAACGTAACCCTTGGTCCCCTTGGAGACGTCCAGCTGCTGGACGGTGTGGATGTGGAAGAGACAAAGCGTTATATGCACCACTATAATTTCCCTGGTTTCAGTGTGGGCGAAGCAAAGCCTGCCCGCGGTCCCGGAAGAAGGGAAATCGGTCATGGTGCTCTTGCAGAGCGTGCCCTTGAGCCGGTTATTCCTCCGGAATCAGAATTCCCGTATGCAATCCGCCTTGTTTCTGAAGTTTTAATGTCTAACGGTTCGACTTCGCAGGCAAGTGTCTGCGGAAGCACTCTGGCCTTGATGGATGCGGGTGTACCCATCAGGGAGCCGGTTGCAGGAATATCCGCAGGGCTTGTTGTGGATGAGGAAAATCCGGATAATTTTATAACATTCATAGATATCCAGGGAATTGAAGACTTTTTCGGAGACATGGACTTCAAGGTGGCAGGAACGAAGAACGGCATTACCGCCATACAGGTGGATATAAAAGTTGACGGGCTTACTTATGAGATGGTAGAACAGGCTTTTGAAATTACGCGGCAGGGAAGGCTGAAGATACTGAATGACGTAATCCTGAAGGTAATAGACAAGCCAAGGGATCATCTGTCTCCTTATGCGCCGAAAGTGTTTACTACGACGATAGATATTGATAAAATCCGTGAGGTTATCGGGCCGGGCGGTAAGGTTATTCAACGTATTATCGCCGATACCGGCGTAAAAATAGACATTGAAGATGACGGAAAGGTTTATGTGTCCACGTCGGATGAAGAGGCAGGAAAGAGGGCAATTGAAATGATAGAGGGAATTGCGGGCGAAGTAAAAATTGGCCAGCAGTTCACCGGTAAGGTAACGCGTATCATGAATTTCGGCGCTCTCGTTGAGTTCCTCCCCGGAAAGGAAGGAATGGTGCACATTTCAAAACTGTCCAACAGACGTGTAAGGAAAGTGGAAGATGTTGTCAAGGTGGGAGACAGAATACCCGTTAAGGTAATAGCAATCGATAAGCAGGGAAGAGTAAATCTTTCAATGAAGGATTGCAAATAATTAATTTTGCATAAAAAGTCAAAAAAGAGACAACCTCATAAAAGAGGTTGTTTTTTTATTGTGTTGATTTTTTAACTATTTTCGGAGGAAAAGTATGGGGAAAAATCTGAAAGTGCTGTTTGTCTCTGCGGAAGTTGCGCCTTATGCTAAAACAGGCGGTCTTGCCGATGTGGCGGGTTCTCTTCCCGAAGTCCTTTCGGGGATGGGGATCGATATACGGGTTGTTTTTCCCGGATACAGGGGAATAGATGCCGAACAGGAGTATGTTGCCGACTTCCCTGTTACAATTGGAAACCGCCTTGAGACATGTATATTAAAGAGAATTAAGGATGCTCCGGTAACCACTTATACCGTCAATAATTACTGCTATTATTACAGGGACGGCATTTACATGCATCATGACGACGGGGAGAGATTTTCCTTTCTGTGCAGGGCAAGCCTTGATTTATGCAGGGCAATTGGTTTCAAACCCGATATAATTCACATGAACGACTGGCATTCCGGGCCGGTTGCGCTGTTGTTAAAGGAACAGTATAAACAAAGGGATTCTTTTTTCAGTAACATAAAAACTGTATTAACCATTCACAATCTTGAATATCAGGGCCATTTTGAAAAGGACATACTGTTTTTGCTGGGACTGCCCGAAGAGTTGTTCACGCCTGAAGGAGTGGAATTTTACGGCAAGTTTAACTTCCTGAAAGCCGGAATTCTTTACGCGGACAAGATTAACACCGTAAGCCCCACTTATTCCGAAGAGATTCTTACGCCCGAATACGGCGAAGGGCTGGAAGGGGTTTTATTCAACAGAAGAAAGGATCTTTGCGGAATACTTAACGGTATAAGCCATTCCCAGTTTAACCCTGAAACTGATGTCTATTTGAAGTATGGGTATAATGAAGAAAATTTAAGCGGAAAAAGGCGGAACAAGAGCCTGCTCCAGGCTGAACTCGGACTTCCCGTGGAAAATGTTCCGGTTGTGGGAGTGGTGCACCGGCTTGTGTTGCAGAAGGGCCTGGATTTGGTTATAAAAGCATTCGATAAAATGATGGAGTTGAGAATTCAGTTTATATTGCTGGGAACGGGAGATCCCAACCTGGAGAAATGTTTTGTGTCATTAATGCACAAATATCCCCGGCAGGTTGCAGTCAGAATAGAATTCAATGAGGAACTGGCGCACAAAATCTATTCGGGCAGTGATATTTTTCTTATGCCGTCAAGGTTCGAACCGTGCGGACTTGGACAAATGATAAGCCTGCGGTACGGTACAATACCGTTGGTGCGTGAAACCGGAGGGTTAAAAGACACGGTAATTGATATAGGCAGGGATTTGACAAGGGGAAACGGCTTTACTTTCAGCGAATATACCCCTTATGCCTTTTTAGGCGCGCTTCAAAGAGCGGTTGAGGTGTACAGAAACAAGCCCGGTTTGTGGCTTGCCATGGTGAAAAGGGGGCTGAAAACCGATTTTTCATGGGAAAATTCGGCAAAACAATATTTGAATATTTACAACAGCGCTTTAAGGGAGTAACATAATAACAAAAAAATTACTATAGATGAAAGGGTTGGACTGATGCCAAGCAAGGAAACGGTGAACAAAATCATAGAAGAACTGGAAAGACTATATCCCGATGCGGGATGCAGCCTTACATACAGTACGCCGCTACAGCTTCTGATAGCAACTCAACTGGCTGCCCAGTGTACCGATGAACGGGTTAATATTGTTACAAAGGAGCTGTTTAAAAAATATAAAACGGCGGAAGACTTTGCAAACGCAGATCTTAAGGCCCTTGAGCAGGACATACGCCCTACGGGATTTTACAGAAACAAGGCGAGGAATATAAAAGAATGCTGCAGAATGATAATTGAGAAATTTAACGGCGAAGTACCCGACAGTATGGAGAAATTGTTAATGCTTCCTGGGGTGGGACGCAAAACGGCCAATGTTATTCTTGGAAATATTTATAATATTCCGGGAATTGTTGTTGACACTCATGCAAAGCGCCTGTCCAACCGCATGGGGTTAACCAAAGAGGAAGATCCCGTAAAAATAGAATTTGACCTGATGAAAATTATCCCAAGGGAAAAATGGAGTAAGTTCTCAAATCAGCTGGTTTTCCATGGACGCGCGGTATGTAAGGCCAGAAAACCCGATTGCGAGGCGTGTTCCATAAGGCCGTATTGCGTTTACGGGCAGAAAACGTTAAAATAATTATGGAAGTAATTTTATTTATTAGAAATAAGCAAATTGTTGAACATATATGGTAAAATTAAATAAAAAGCCTGATACTTAAATTAAGAGATATAAAAAGACAGATTTAACAGACTTTAAGGTAAAATATATAATTTGATGAAATTGGGAGAAATACGGGTGTTAAAAAGGAAATACCGGATGATAAGCAATTTACCGGTTGAATTCACCAGATATGAGAAAGTTATCAGAAACTTTCTATGGGTGGCTGTACCTTTATTAGTTCTGTCAGATGTGTATGCAGGATGTGTCGAAAACGCTGCCGCATCCAGCTACGGCAAGATTGTCCTTCAGGTGGCGCTGTATGCAGCATTGATTACAACTAGCTTGTTGAAACTGAACTATATAAAGAAAAACAACCCGCTGTCGGGTAAAATATACAAAATTCTGAAGTACATTGATATTCTGTTGATTACATTGTTCGTAAGTACTCTCAGACATGGATTTTCATATTGCTTTATCACCGTGGTTCCGGTATTCAGCGTATGTATTACCGATGGTTTCGGGACATCAATGGGTTATATGATGTTTGCACTGGTAACTCAGATACTGTCCTTGTTGTTTGCGGATTTTATTCATCTCAACCGCATACCCGAGCTTGAGAGCTTCAATATATTAAATACCGTATTTCTTGTTATTTATGTTCTCGTATTCATTGCGTTGTTCAGAATTTTTGGGATACACAGCGAATTATACCGGTTAAAGGAAAAGGATAACCAGAAATTGGTTGCTGAACTGAAAAGAAAATATGTACAGCTTGAGCAGGCAAAGTTTGAAAAACAGGAACAATTTGAAAAGCTGAAAGAAATAAATTACCAGCTTGAGGATATGAATAAGAAACTGGCTTCAAGCCTTGCTGAATTTTTTACTTTGCAGCAGATTTCCCAGGCCATAGGCTCGATTTTTGACATGGATGAACTTTTAAAATTTGTGAATGACATTATTATAGGCGTCATGGGAGTGGCCACTTCCAACATAGCACTTTACAACAAGGAAGGGAACAGGCTGAAGGTACAGGTTACGAATATTTCCAACCCAAGGGAACGGGCAATACTCACGGACAATATAAATGTGCCTCCGTTGAGGGAGTGTGTCGATAAAGGCAGGACGATAATTGACAATGCGGTGGAACCTGAAAAGTACCCGTTTACAAAGGGCAGAAACGTTAAATCGCTTTTATGCGTGCCTTTACAGGTCAAAGGGAAGGGATACGGGCTTATACTTATTGAACATACAATTCCGAACGCATTCAGCGAAGACAATGTAAGGCTGCTTGAGGTTATAACCCAGCATATAAGCATTGCCATTGAAAACGCAAAACTGTATGAACAGTTGCAGGAATACGCAAACACTGACAGCCTGACGCAGGTTTATAACAGGTCGTATTTCCAGAAGAGGCTGCGTGAGGAAATAGCCCGTGCGAAGCAGCAAGGATACGAAGTATCGATTATATTTTTCGATGTTGATGATTTCAAAGTTTATAATGATACATACGGGCATCTGTTTGGTGACATGATACTGAAATCGATAGCATTGACGGTAAAGGAAGCCGTGAGGAAAGACGACGTTGTCGCGCGTTTCGGAGGGGAAGAATTTGTTGTGCTTCTTCCCCATACAGACAAGGAAACGGCTTATGAAAAAGCCGAAGAACTTCGCAGGAAAATATCCGAAATTGTGGTTTGCGATAAAAGTGACAATTCAGCCATATCGGTATCAGTAAGCATGGGTGTTTCCACTTTCCCAACGCTGGCACTGAACGAGATTGATCTTCTGAACAGTGCCGATGAAGCTCTGTATATGGCAAAGGCAATGGGAAAGAATCGCGTGGCCATGGCCAAATCATCAGACACCTGTCCGGTTTCAAAAGTCTGATCGGAGTTTTCCGTTCATAAGTAAAACTGCGCTTACGGTATTTTTGATTTTAAGTGATTTGGCCATACGCTTTATAATTCTTTTATACTTGGGGGTGTATTCGTGTTTCGGTATAAAGGCTGCGAACCTGTACATTTCCGGACCGTTTCCGATAAAAATTTCTATTCCTTTAATATCCTGGGTTCTGGTTATGTAAACATACTCCCACATTATACCGTTCATTCCGTGAAGTTTCAGCCGAGATTCGTTGAAATCGGTAAAAGTCATCGATGACAGTTTTTTTGAATTGTCAATAAACTCCTCAAAAGGCATGCTGAGATTCCAGACCTGAAAAAAACCAACCATTTTATTGTTTTTATGCTTAAAATTCAGATGAACAGTTATTTCATTACCCAGGTTTCTTATTTCTCCCATCCTTAGGGTTTCCGGGTACTGAAAAGTTATTTCGGAAAGGCCGTGACGCTTTATGGTTTCGGTTTTCAGTTTTTTCCCCAGAACCGATCCGGCCTGAATATACGGCTGGCTCGGTTCGGAGGCATAGACCGAAGACATTTCAAGGGGTTTCGGAAATCTTAACGACATCCTGTATCCGATATTAATCTCCACGCCGGTAATTAAAGCATCCATAATTGAGAGAATACCGGCAAAAACAAAAACCGCACACAGCAGGAGAAAAATAAGTTTTCTCTTTTTCCGGGTTAACACCAAAACATACATAAATACTCCCCACAGACCAACCGTCAACTTCACCGACGGTTACAGGAAAATATGCCTGTGTAAGTATATGCATGTTTGCCGATAAAAAGTATAAGACTTAAATTTTTTTATTCATTGCAAAACTTTGTTTTCATTTTTGCTGATGAACTCTCTGATTTCTGTCTCTTCGTCGGGAGAGAAAACGTTGGTCAGGTCTAAGACAATCATCAGCCTGTTTTCATCCAGTTTTACAACCTTTGATATAAACTTGCGATCAACGTTGGGCACCGAAGCAGGTGTATCCTCAATCCTTTCATCATCGATACGTATAATCTCATTGACAGAATCCACTGTAAAACCGACAAGTAAATCATTATGGTATACGGTGATTATTTTGCAGTTTTCGTCAAATTCCTTGTCCTGCATTCCAAGACGTTTCCTCAGATTGTAAACGGTCAGAACGCTTCCGCGGAGATTCATCAGCCCTTCTATATAAGCAGGGGCGTCAGGAACTTTGACCATTTCCTGCAGTTTTATTATTTCCCTTACCTGACTTATTTCCACACCAAATTCAGCATCTCCAACAGTAAATTTCACAAACTGACGGATTGCCATAAATTCTACCCCCTATGTAAATTACAATTGGTAGCAAAAAAACGACGGAAAATTGTTCTTTTAACATTTTATCAATAAGCGGGGGAATAAGCAACAAATATCTGGCATTGGAATGCTGTTTGCTTCCGGCGTTAAAGAAAACACCCGAACCGCCGCTTGTTAAGAGGTTTCGCGGGTACGACGTTCGGGTGTTTCCGGAGTTTTAAAAGGAAGGACTACCGATGCGCCTGCTCGCATTATGTTCTGTATGAGCCGTTTATTCTGACGTAATCGTATGAAAAATCACACGTCCACATTGTGTCTTCTGAGCTGCCTATTTTCAAATCCACTGTTATTTTTATTTCATCTTTCTTTAAAATTTCAAGGGCTTTTTCCTCGTCAAAATTAAGGCCGACGCCGTTTTGGCATACCAAAAGATCCCCTATCAGAATATCCACCAGATCAGGGTTGAAATCTGCGCCGGAGTACCCCGCGGCGGTAAGTATTCTTCCCCAGTTTGCATCCTGCCCAAACATCGCGGTTTTTACAAGTGGCGACTTGGCAATTGAACTGGTGATTTTATGAGCGGTTTCACAGTCGGGAGCGTTAACCACACGAATTTCAATCAGCTTTGTTGCACCTTCGCCGTCTTTAACAAGCATTTTTGACAACATGACCGCGGCTTTTTCCAAAGCATTTACAAAAGTTGCGTAATCGTTGTTTTCACATGATATTTCTTCATTTTCAGCCATGCCGTTCGCAAGAATGACTACCATGTCGCAAACACTGGTATCGCCGTCAACCGAAATGCGGTTAAAAGATTTATTTACAGCTTCCGTCAAGGCTTTTTGCAGCATTTCCTTTGAAATTGCGGCGTCGGTGAGAAAAACACCTATCATTGTTGCCATATTCGGATGGATCATTCCCGAGCCTTTAGCCATGCCGTACAGGGTAACATTTTTACCTGACAGGTTTATATCAAAGGAGATCTCTTTCGGATATGTATCGGTGGTCATTATGGCGCATGCTGCGTCGTGCGGACTGGTGCTGAGCATGCTGAAGGCTTTTTGAAGCCCGGATTCTATTTTCTCCATGGGAAGAGGAAAACCAATTACTCCGGTGGAACCAAGCAATACCTGTTCTTTGCCACACTTTGCGAGCCTTGCGGTTAAATCGGCCATACGCTCTGCGTCAGAATCACCTTTTTCGCCGACGCATGCATTGGCGTTGCCGCTGTTAATAACAACTGCCCTTATTTTGTTGCCCCTGATGTTTTTCATTGTCCATTTAAGGGAATGACCTTTTACGATGTTTTTTGTAAACACTCCGGCCGTATTGGCTTCAGATTCGGAAAGGATCAGCGCCAGGTCCTTTTTTCCGTCCTTTTTTATTCCGCAGGCTACTCCTGCTGATTTAAACCCTTTTGGAAGTTTAATTTCACCCATACCTACCTCCATAATGTTTAAAAATACATTAAATTTGTATAATTATACAACACATAGTGTTCGGACGTCAATGTATAACCGGGCAGTTTCGCAGTACCGTTGACAAACAAAGTTTATTAGGCTAATATTGTCATGGACTAATCCCATACTGCGCCGAACCGGCAAAAAGGCCGGCGCAGGTGAATGAAAAAATGCAACTAAAGCGCTTCAGCGTCGGTGTTTTTATATACAGGTTCGCATAAGCGCTCATTAAACAGAGGAGGCCCCCTAATGAGTAGTAATTATTACAATACGTTGAAACAGACATCTGATTATATTCGTCAGAAAATTCACAAAACCCCGTATATCGCCATTGTTTTGGGTTCAGGGCTTGGAAACCTGGCAAAGTATATGTCCAACGCCATTGAAATACCTTATGAGGAGATACCGAATTTTCCCAGGACTACGGTTGCAGGGCATGAAGGACGGTTAATTTTCGGCGAGCTGGGCGGAAGGGATATAGTCGCGATGAAAGGCAGATTTCATTATTATGAAGGATGGACGATGGAACAGGTAGTGTTTCCGATACGCGCATTTAAGCTTCTCGGCATTGAAAACCTGATATTGACTAATGCCGCCGGTGCGGTTAATACTCAGTTCAGGCCGGGAGATTTAATGCTCATTAAGGATCACATCGGTCTGTTCGCCGAAAACCCCTTAAGAGGGGAAAACATAGATGAATTGGGCCCACGTTTTCCCGACATGTCCCATGTGTATGACAGAGAACTTCTGGAAATGGCTGCGGAATGCGCAATGCGCATTCACTGTGACATAAGAAGGGGCATTTATGCATATACGAAAGGTCCGTCTTTTGAAACCCCGTCGGAAATCAGGGCACTTAAATATTTCGGTGCTGATGCCGTGGGAATGTCCACCGTTCCGGAAGCAATTGTCGCAAGGCATATGGGAATGAAGGTGCTGGGAATATCCTGCATAACAAATATGGCGGCAGGGGTATTGGAGCAGCCGTTGAACCACGAAGAAGTTCTTGAAACCGGAAAAAGGGTTGAGGAGAAATTTGCCGCCCTTGTCACCGAAATAGTCAAATCATGGCCCTGACGGTTCTTTTCTTGTTCTTTTGGCTCGGTTTATTTTTCTGAAGACTGCCGAGACCGTCATAATACCGAAAGCAATCAGACAGGCTTTGGCTATAGCAGCTACGCCGTAGGATGTTGCGGCGGTATAGTCTTTTTCGGCGATGAGCTGAATTGTGCGGTATGCATCAACTCCGGGAACCAATGGAATGATACCGGGTATCAGAAATATTGTGGCCGGAGTTTTTCTTACTCTGGCCATTAATTCACTGTAAACCGATACTGCAGCGGTACCGAGGAAAACAGCCATCAGTGCGGCGTTTGGGAACATGGCCATAAGCCTGTCATTGATAAGCATTCCTATAGTGCCCGACAGGCCCGCCCATATCAGGTTTTTTCTGTCGGTGTTAAGTGATATTGCATGGCATAATGTGGCGAAAAAGGAAAGAAAAACTCTCATAAAAACCTCCGTTCAGATTATATAGTGAGCTGTCGAAATGGCAAGCCATACTCCCATTCCAAGGGCCAGTACTGTCAGGAATGCTTCACCCAGCCTGGTAAGCCCGCTTATCGTATCAATGGCGAGAAGATCCCTGATGCCGTTGGTCATTGCCACGCCGGGAAGGAACATGATAATAGATGAAATTATAATGATATAGGCATTGCTGTTTGGAATGAAGAATTCCGAGATCATGCTTATGAAACCGCTGAAAAAACCGATTACGAAATATATCAAAAACGGGAAATATCCCGATTTCACCATGAAAAGGTTAAGCAAATAAAGCAGCCCGCCTATTGCAAATGCGATAATCCCGTCTGTTAAACCACCCTCGAAAATAAGGGCATAGGCAAAAGACGCTACGGTTGACGCAATGAGCTGCAGTGGTACGGGATAGTATTTCAGAGCCTTTATTTCTTCAAGCTCTTTTTTCGCTTCTTCGTAAGGCAACGGGTGAGATGATATTTTTCGTGAAAAGGAATTTATGCGGTCTATCTTCGTTAGGTCCAGCGTACGAACCTTTATTCTGCGTACCGATGTTTCGGATTCATGCCCGGAAGAATATACAGTTAAAAAAATACCCGTCGGAAGCACAATGGTTTCACAGGAATGCCCATAGGCGTTGCAAATTCTTGTTATGCTCTCCTCAACCCGGTATGTTTCAGCGCCGTTACGCAGCAGAATTTCACCTGCTTCCATGGCTATCTCCAGTACTTCATGGAGTTTCATATTCCAACCTCTTTCGTGAGTCTTGTTCGCGCGTAAATAATTATATCATTTAGCTTCAATGCTGTATAAGGCTAATTGTCAATTTCAGACTCCAAATTATGCATTTTAGCAAAGCCGGAATTTATTTTATTACTGCCGAATGAGACCGAAGTGAATGAAAGGGTGTTTTATGATAAAATCTTGATTGATTACTGAAAATAAAAGTCTGCTGACTGAATTTAGCTGTAAATTGTCTTGTATTAAACTGATTACAAATGATATAATGAGTTGTCAAAAATAAAAATAAATTTAAGAAACTGGAGAATCAGGCGTATGAAAAGCATAATCAGGGATATAAGCCTTGCCCCGAGCGGCAGGCAGAAAATAGAATGGGCAAAACGGAATATGCCTATTTTAAGCGCTATAGAAGAGGAATTTAAGAAAACCCGTCCCTTTGAGGGAATAAAGATATCACTTTCCATTCATCTGGAAGCCAAAACCGCATATCTTTCAAAAGTTCTTGCAGCCGGTGGCGCGATAATGGCTGTTACGGGAAGTAACCCCCTTTCCACACAGGACGACGTTGCGGCTGCCCTTGCAGAAGATGGTATCAGTGTTTATTCATGGTATAACGCCACGCCGGAGGAATACGATCATTTTATTGATGAAACCCTTAATCACGGCCCGCAGATAATAATAGATGACGGCGGAGATCTGACCCATGCCCTTCATACGAGAAAACAGGAGTTGCTTCCCGGCATTTACGGCGGCTGTGAGGAGACCACCACAGGGATTTTACGCCTCAGGGCAATGGAAAGGGAAGGAACGCTGAAATTCCCGATGATGGCGGTAAATAACGCCATGTGCAAGCACCTGTTTGACAACCGCTATGGAACAGGACAGTCGGTATGGGACGGAATTAACAGGACGACAAACCTCATAGTTGCGGGAAAAACGGTTGTAGTTGCCGGATACGGATGGTGCGGAAAAGGTGTTGCCATGAGGGCGAAGGGGTTAGGTGCCAGGGTTATTGTCACCGAAGTTGATCCGGTTAAGGCCATTGAAGCGGTTATGGATGGTTTCAGCGTGATGACGATGGATGAAGCCTCGGAAGTGGGAGATATTTTTATTACCGTGACAGGATGCAATAAAGTTATAGTTAAAAGGCATTTTGAGAGAATGAAGGACGGCGCAATTTTGTGTAACGCGGGACATTTTAACGTTGAAATTTGTATTCCCGATTTGGAGGAAATAAGCCGCAATATCACCGAAACAAGAAAAAACATAACCTGTTATGAATTATACAACGGCAGGAGGCTATATCTTTTGGGCGAAGGACGCCTTGTCAACCTGGCATGCGGTGATGGCCATCCTGCCGAGATTATGGACATGAGTTTTGCCGTCCAGGCATATGCCGCACTGTATATCCTCGAACATCATTCGGAGCTTGAAGCAAAGGTATTCGAGGTACCGTACGAGATTGATAAAAAAATCGCAATGATGAAGCTTAAAAGCCTGGGAATTAAGATAGACGAACTTACCGAGGAGCAGAGAAGATATATAAACAGCTGGTAAGCCCTGCGGTTCGAATCTGCCTTGTTATTTCGGAGGTCTTGGATGACAGTGAATGAAAGGTGCGGTGTAAGTTGGAAAAGGAAATATTGAACATGGATGAAGCCGCCGAATTGTTTGGCGTAAGTGTTAAAACCTTTATAAAACTTTTAAGGGAAGAGGATGTTCCCGCGAGGAAAATAGGAAGGGAATGGCGTTTTTCAAGAAAGGCGCTTATTGAATGGCTTGCCGGCGGAAGTTCAAAGATGTATTCCGCCAGTGAGCAGGAAACCAGGCAGTTTTTTGAGGATATAGCCGACAGGTGGGAGGAAATAAGTTCAGGATTGTATGACAATTCAATCGTTAACAAGCTGATAGATTCAAACCTTTTAAATAAGGATATAACGGTATTGGACTATGGATGCGGCGACGGCTTTATTTCCAGAGGCATTGCCTCGCATGTCGGGAAAGTTATTGCAATGGATATGTCGGTATCAATGCTGGACGAGCTGGACAGGAAAGCAAAGCTTCAGGGAATTACAAACATACTTACCGTTGAATGTGAGGAGAGCGAGGTACCGCTCAGGGATGGAAGGATTGATCTGGTTTGCGCGTCGATGATACTTCATCATGTTGAAAGCCCGAGGAATATTTTAAAGGAATTCAGCCGTGTACTCAGGCCATCAGGGATTATTTTTATCGCCGATCTTCTGCCTCATGAAGATGAAGGGTTTCAGGAAAAAATGCATGACCGCCACAGGGGGATAAATCCTGCCGAGCTTGAGCGGTGGCTTCTGGACGCCGGATTCGGAAACATCAGCATGGAAAAATTGCCTGCTTCGAATGGCAATAAAAAGGATATTTTTGTACTGACCGCCGTAAAAATGATGCAGCAGGGTATAAAAGAATAAATATCGAAGAATATTATACCCTATGTTGACTGAATCCAAAAATCAAGGCGTGGATATGATTATGCTGAAAAGGTATTTTTATGAATTTACCGAACATTTGCTTGAAGGCGACAAACCGTCGGCCTATTTCAGAAAAATTGAAGACCAGGACTTTTTCAATAATGAGTATCCGTTTACTCTTCTGAGCCGCCTTAAGAATACCGAACAAAACCTTAAATGGCACCCTGAAGGTAATGTATGGAACCATACTCTGAATGTGATTGACAACGGTGCGCTGTTAAAGGAGAAAAGCGACGACCCGCTGGTATTCATGTGGTCCTGCCTGCTGCATGACATAGGAAAGCCTGAAACAACAAAGCTGACAAAAGGCAGAATAACCGCTTATGACCACGATAAGGCCGGCGAGAGATTGGCTGCTGAATTTCTGAATTTTTTTGGCTGTGACGGCTACTTTGTATATAAAGTTTCAAAAATGGTCCGGTGGCATATGCAGGTTCTTATGGTGATAAAAAACCTGCCACAGGCCGATTTGGAGACAATGGTAAAGGAAGTGCCGGTTCACGAAATTGCGCTGCTTGCAATGTGTGACAGACTGGGTCGGGGGGAAGTGACCAGGGAGGTTCTGGAGGAGGAAAGAAAGAACATAAAGTATTTCCTGGAAAAATGCATGCCTTTGTTAAATTCGTGAAATTCAAACCCATCATGCTGTGCCCGGGGAGAAACTTGTTTGTGGTAACAGGCCTGCTTCGGGCGCCATAACGTTTAAAAGCCTGTTTAACCCGGTGTGCCATGAGGGGGCATAAGGATATATTCGGTTCGGAGGGATTGAAATGCGGTATGGCTATTTTGATGAAAAAGCCCGCGAATATGTTATTACAAGACCCGATACTCCGACACCATGGATAAACTACATAGGCAACGGGAAATACGGAGGCATAGTTACAAACACCGGAGGCGGCTACAGTTTTCACAAGGACCCACAGAACAGAAGAATTACAAGATACAGATACAACAATCTCCCCACCGACAGGCCGGGCAGGTATATTTACGTCCGCGACAGGCTGACGGGCGAATACTGGAATCCCGGCTATCAGCCCGTGCAGAGAAAACTCGACTCTTACAGGTGCAGGCATGGAATGGGTTATACTGTTCTCGAAGGGGAGTACAAGGGCATTGCAGCCGATGTGACCTATTTTGTACCCGATGACAGGGACTTTGAAATCTGGCTTGTACAAATCAGAAACCTCTGCCATGTTGAAAGAAACCTTCAGGTCTTCAGTTACGCCGAATTCTGTTTCTGGGATGCCATAATGGATCAGCAGAATGTGGACTGGGTTCAGCAGATAAACCAGGGAAGGTATGAAGACAGGCTTATAACGTGGCATCCGCATCATTTTAAGGACGCATGCGCATTCTTTGCCACAAATGCCGAAATAAACAGTTTTGATACCAATCTTGAGGCGTTTATCGGAAGATACCGCTGCGAATCTAACCCCATCGCCGTGGAAACAGGGGCATGTTCCAATTCCGTGTCTTACAGAATGAACGGTGTCGGTGCGTTTTGCATCGACGTAAATTTAAAACCGGGGGAAGAGCGGGAAATTATATTTATTTTGGGCTTTACCGAAAACAAGAGTACAATAAGGGACGAAATCCGCGATTACCTTAACGTGGAATATGCAAAAGAAGCTCTAAAAAGGCTAAAGGACTCCTGGGAGGAATATCTGGACAAACTGCAGATTGAAACCCCCGATCGGGAAACCAATCTCTTTGTTAACACATGGAATCAGTATCAGTGCAAAATAACCTTCAACTGGTCAAGATTTGTATCGATGTACCAGCTGGGGCTGGGAAGGGGAATAGGGATCAGGGACAGCGCCCAGGACACGCTCGGCGTTATGCATTCAATACCCGAGCTGGCAGGCGGGCTTATTAAACGGTTAATTCACTGCCAGTATACCGACGGGCGTGTTTATCATCTGTTTTTCCCTTTGACAGGCGAAGGCGGGATCGGTGACGCCCCAGTTGTGAAATTTGACTGGTATTCCGATGATCATCTGTGGCTGCCCATCGCCGCAAACGCATATCTGAAGGAAACGGCGAATTTCGATTTTTTGGAAAGTGTTGTGCCGTATAACGACAATAAAACCGAAGGTACCGTATGGGAGCATCTCAACAGGGCCATGGAATTCACATACAACCACCGCGGACCGCACGGCCTTGCCCTTATAGGCAGAGCCGACTGGAACGATACCCTGAACCTGGATATGGGAAACGGAATAGCCGAAAGTGTTTTTACTTCAATGCTTTTCTGCAGAGCCGCCCTTGAAATGATTCAGATGGCCGAATATACCGGACAAAAGGATTTGGCGACAAAATACAGGTATTGGTATGATGAAATGAAAAAAGCCATAAATGAATGGTGCTGGGACGGAGAATGGTACATAAGGGCATTTGACGATGAGGGTAATGTCCTTGGTTCGGGTAAAAACAGATACGGGAAAATTTTCATTAACAGCCAGTCATGGGCGGTTCTTAGCATGGTTGCGCCCGAAGAATACGCTAAGAAATGCCTCGAGTCGGTTTATCGGCACCTGAACACGAAGTACGGGATAGTTAAAGTATATCCGGCATATCCGGAATATAATCCGAAAATAGGGGGCATGACCACATACCCGCCGGGGGCGAAGGAAAACGGCGGTATTTTTGCCCATACCAACCCATGGGTAATGATTGCCGAATGTATGATGGGCAACGGAAGGCGGGCTTATCAGTACTACAGGCAGATACTCCCGTTAACGCGCAATGACGACGCCGATTTGCTTGAAGTGGAACCTTACGTGTACTGCCAGAATATACTCGGAAAAGAGCATCCGCAGTTCGGAATAGGCCGTAATTCGTGGCTTACAGGCACTGCAGCATGGAATATGGTTGCGGTAAGCCAGTATATTTTGGGAATAAGACCGGAATACGACGGCCTGACGGTGGATCCGTGCATTCCGCCTGACTGGAAAGGTTTTAAAGTGAGAAGAATTTTCCGGGGTTGTGTTTACAATATCGAAGTAAGAAATCCTGAAGGCGTAAGCAGAGGTGTGAAAAAAATTGTCGTAGACGGAGTTGAAACCGACAAAATACCCGTAAAACCTGCAGGAACGGTTTGTGAATGTGTTGTTATAATGGGATGATTGTAAAAAAGTAAAAATATTTAAACATATAAGTTCATCAGCGGGAACTTTTTACCAGTATATGCGTCTAATCAAACGTAACTGGCAACCCGCTGCAAAACAAATTAAAAAAGCATAGTTCACAACTTCAGGTTGCGGCTATGCTTTTTTTCACTGAAAATTTCACTGAAAAACTTATACCGTCATTACGGGAATAAGGAGGGGTTATATGAAGAAAAATGCTTTACTTGTTTTAATGTTCATTTTGATAATTTTTTCCGGTTGTACGGGTGGCGGAAACGTCACCGATACAACGCTGAAACCCGAGTCAGGGGAAACGGCAGGCACTACCGTTGATGAAAAGAGCCAGCCCTCAGCCAGAGTTTCCGACGCAAATAAAATTTTTTCCTGGGAACTGTTCAAAGCGCTTAACGCGGAGGAATCAAAACAGGAAACTTTTATCTCTCCGTTTTCGGTTTCGGCAGTGCTTATGATGGCCTATAACGGCGCAGAGGGAAGCACGCGGGAAGCAATGGCCAAAGCGATGCATTATGGTGGCATGTCCGTTGATGAATTAAACAGTGAATACAGGAATTTGTTAAACAGACTGAACAACATTGATGAAAAGGTGAAACTGGAAATTGCCAATTCAATCTGGATCAGGGATGAATTCAATGTAAAACCGGACTTTATCGACGTGAACAAAAATTATCTTTTTTCAGACGTCAGAAGTCTTGATTTTACAAAGCCCGACGCAGCGTTTTAAATTAACCGGTGGGTGTCTGAAAAGACTCAGAATCGTATACAGTCGGTAATTGATCCACCGATAGCCGATGATGTTATGATGTATCTGATAAATGCAATTTATTTCAAGGGTGAATGGAAAAACGCCTTTGATAAAAATAACACCGGCGAAGCCGATTTTTATTCCTATGACGGAGTTACAGATAAGGTTCAGATGATGCGGAAAACCGACACCTTCGCATTGGCCGAACTGGAAGAATGCAGTGCCGTAGCTCTCCCGTACGGAGACGAAAAAGTGGCGATGGCCGTAATTCTGCCCAAAAAGGATATTAACAAATTTATAAGCAATTTTGACGGTGAGAAATGGAATGAACTTGTTAAAAGTTTCAAAACGGTTAATGACTTAAGGCTGGAAATTCCGAAATTCCGTATGGAATACGGGGTTAAGGAACTTAATAAGGCACTGGCTTCCCTTGGAATGGGAGAGGTTTTCTCTAAAAATGCCGATTTTGGTGGAATTGCTGAGGATATATGCATGGACAGCGTTTTTCACAAGGCTGTGGTGGAAGTAAATGAGGAAGGAACCGAAGCAGTTGCCGCGACATCGGTGATTATTATGACAACGTCGCTTGAGGAGCCAAAAACATTCATTGCCAACAGGCCGTTTGTGTTTGTAATTTATGATACCGAAGAAGGGAATATTCTCTTTATCGGCAAAAAACTGTATGGGGACAGATAAACCAATTCCCGGCAGATTCAGTGGTTGCGTTGAGTAATATTCTTTTACGCACCGGCGACTTCTTCTGAAGTCAGAGAATGGAATGATTTTTTAACCATAAAAAACAATGTTAAAGCGCCCCGGGGCTGTTGCACTTTTTCCGTGATTAGCATTTTTTTCTGATGTAATATAAATGTATTAAACTTGTCATTTTCTTAACTGAAAAGTAAACGTTGTAAAGTGGTTATTTTTACTTGTGCATGGTAAAATACCGATAAAGAATATATGCACTTTTGGAACAAAATCCGAGTTTGTTCGTCAAAAAAGGTGCGTATTCAACAAAAGACAAATAAATGATACGGAGGCTTGTGGCATGAGGATGAAAAAGGCTGCAGTGTTTTTCTTGTCGCTTCTGCTGTTTTTTGCTGGGATTATTCCTGTTTCTTTCGCTTCTAATGCGACATCCAATTCTGTCATTTATCAGAAAGTTGAAACCAAAATTATCACGTCGGGTGTAACCCAGGAAACAATAACAAGGTTTACCGATCTCGGCTGGCAGACAATTTATGTGCTTAAAGCCGATTTAAACGACCCGTATGTGTATATTGACGCCCTGGCGAACGGCGAAACCATCCAGAAACCGTTATCTACAACCGATCACATGAAGGAATGGGGAGCAATAGCGGGTATAAACGGCAGTTTCTTTTTAAGTTCCGATCAGACGGGAATGCAGAATCCCATCGGACCGTTGGTGCAGTCATGGAATTTGCTGACGGCGGACGCAACTTTTAACAGGGATAAGGACAATATGGCCACCTTTGCCATTGACGAGACGAGAAGCGGTATTATTGACTACTGGAAAGCCGATATCCGCATATATGCACCTAACGGTGAATACATAAGCGTATCAAGATATAATGAACCGTATTACGGATATACCGATTTTACTGTGCAGGACAGGAAATGGACAACCACTTCAACCGGAAATCGCAACGGTTATTATACCGATGTCCTTGAAATGATAGTGGAGGACGGGGTGGTAAAGGAAATCCGGGTGAATATGCCCGGCACCGAAATACCTGTTAACGGTTACGTGGTCATAACATCAGGGGAAAATAAAAACAGAATACTGAACAATTTTAACGTGGGTGATCCTGTACGTTTTGAAGTAACGACGTCTCCGGACTGGACAAAAATACAGATGGCTGTGAGCGGCGGAGGAATGCTCGTCGTTAACGGTACAATACCCGACAAATTTACCCATGAAGTTGCAGGAAGACATCCACGGACTGCGGTGGGAACAAGCCGGGACGGAAAAACCATTTACATGGTGGTTGTTGACGGAAGGCAGTCCCACAGCATAGGCATGACAATGACCGAACTGGCGCAGTTCATGCTTGGGATAGGAGCTTACAATGCGCTTGCGCTGGACGGCGGCGGTTCGTCAACCATTGCTTCAAGGGAACCGGGAACCAATACCGTTGTCGTTCAGAACAAACCAAGCGATGGTGTTCAGAGAAGGATCCCTAACGCGATAGGTGTATTTTCCATTGCGCCTCCGGCACCGCTGGCCGGGCTTTACGTAGAAGCAGAAGAGCCGAATGTTTTTGTCAATACTTCAAGAAAGTTTACCGTAAAGGGTTATGACCAATATTTCAATCCTGTACAGATAAATCCCGACGAAGTAACATGGCGGGTCGAAGGAGTGGAGGGCAGTTTCACCGGAAATGTCTTCAGACCGCTGTCTCCCGGCACTGCGAAGATAATTGCGACGGTCGGCGACGTATCTGCCGAAACGTATGTCAAAGTTCTGGACCAGCCTGCGAAGCTGACCCTCAGCAGCAGTAGCATAACACTGATTGCAAAAGAGCAGAAAAAATTAACCGTAACAGGCGAGGACGGAGAAGGTTTTACCGCGTCAATCAATCCTGCCGATGTCAGCTGGAAAACTGTAGGCAATATAGGTTTTGTTTCAGGCGGGACATTTGTGGCGACAAATTCCGGTTACGGATATATTTCCGCATCGGTCGGCAATGCGTATGCTTACTGTGCGGTAACCGTTCTTCCCACCGTTTCAACCCTTGTTGATGATTTCGAAAAGGACAACGCTACTTTCCTGTCATACCCTTCAACGGTAACGGGAAGCTATCAGATTTCCGGCGAGCAGAAACACGGCGGAAATTTTTCGGGAAAACTGACATACAGGTTTGAAACGGCTGATACGAACAGAGCGGTGTACGCCGTATTTAACGGAGAGGGTTATACATTACCGGAAAATGCGATCAGGGTCGGATTCTGGGTATATAATGACCACGAAAATTCCAACTGGTTAAGGATAGAAGTACAGGACAGCCAGAATAAAACCCAAAGGCTTGGGGATATAACAAAAATGGACTGGATTGGATGGAGATATGTAGAAATCCCGTTAAACGGCATTTCGCTTCCTGCAAAACTCACAAGGATATACCTTGTACAAGTTAATCCGGTAGAAGAGGCTGGGGAAATTTTTATAGACGATTTGAGCATTATTACCGTTGAGCGGAATAAAATGCCGGCAAGTACAGAAATACCGGGAGTGGAGACAGTCGTGGCCACAGGCTTCGAAACGGATGCGGTTGATTTTACGTCATTCCCTTCATGGGTGCCGGCAAGCGCCGCCATCGTGAGTGACTACAAAAATACCGGTACGTCGAGCGTCAGACTGGACTATGTTTTCAAGGCAGCCCCCGAAACCCAGGCTGCGTACATTGTGCTGCCCGGTAACGGAATAAGCGTTCCTGACGGCGCCGAGACAATCGGCCTGTGGGCGTATAGCCAGAAAACCACAAAAAGCTGGCTCAGGGCCGAAGTGGTTGATGCAGACGGCAAGGTAAATTATGTGATGCTTTCAGAAGGAATTAACTGGACAGGCTGGGCATATGTCGAGGGGAAGGTATCGCATATAAAAAGGCCTGCAAGGGTTACGAGACTGTATGTTGTAAATCCGAGCCCTATAGACGAGAAAGGCAGTATTTACCTTGATGATTTGCAGTTCAGAATAAAGACAAACAAAACCGGAAATTTCAATAACATACCCCAAAATACCGTGCAGGCGGACAGCAAGAACCAGGCGGTAAAATACGTTGCCGGTGAGAAGAATTACAGGTTCTCGGTATTCGGTGAAGCACGCGAGCCTGCAAATGATGTGGAAAAATACCTTACCAATTACCTGGCTGACAAAATAAATAAATACATAGAGATAGGCGCATTTGTCGGAAACGGTTCCCACCAGGTGACATCAAAGGTAAAGAAACCTGTAATAGCCACAGGAAAAGGTTATAAATCCATGGATGTACAGGGTTCGCGGTTTATACAGCTGGATATAGAGTCCAACAGCTTAAGAAACGGTACCACAGGGCAGTGGAAGTGGCTTTTGAACCAGCTTGAATCCTTTAACGGGCAGAATGTGTTTATTTTCATGGAAAGCTCGCCCGATACATTCAGTGACAGGCTGGAAGCCCAGTTGTTTAAAGACATTCTGGCCGAATACGCCGGCAAAAAGTTCAGAAATGTATGGGTATTTTACAAAGGGGACAGCAATACGGTGACAAAGGACAGAGGAGTAAGGTATTTTTCAACCTGCGGACTGGATGTGCAGAACCTTACGGCAAACAACAAAAAGGTTGCGCAGTATATCCTTGTTACAATTATGGGAGATCAGGTGACATACGAATATAAACCCATAGAATGATAAAGCGTGCAGAAAACAGGCGGACTATGTTCCGCCTGTTTTTTTATGTGTATATCCACGCCCGCGGATGGTTCGGGTGATTTAGCCGTGCCGCGGACATGCTGTGAATCCCCGCTGCGTTCCGGTGAGCCGGCCGTTATTTTGTTTTCAGTATTTCATACAGTGCGCCGTTGAATTTTTTCTTACCCGATGTTTCTATATTTACATGCTCGATTGAGTATTTTTCATTTATGATTTTACTTGCCAGCACGACATACTCGTAAGTCTCACTTAAGTCCTGCACGCTTGTTTCGGTGTTTTGTTTTATTATTTCATAAACCTTGCCAATCTTGCTCAGGTTTCTTAAATTAAAATGCTGCTCGAAGAAAGCTTTTAAAAACAGGTAAACGTTTTTCGAGCGGGGATAAGTGAAATATTCCCCGTTTCTGTTATATCCCTGCCTGAACCTTACAAATCCCTCGGCGTTTTTGCCGTCAAGCAGCTGAACACCCGGTTCAAGGTGGATATAAAGGTCCTGTGAGGGGTCTTCGTAATGCATGTATACCGGCACATTAACCACCACACCGCCGAAATAATCGACTATTTCACGAAAACCGTCGGTTTCTACTGCAATATAATCGTGAATCTCCACATGGAAAATTTCGTAAACTAAATCGGTCAGAAAATTAATGCCCGGTTTTCCGAGAAACCTGGGATTGGCAGGTGAATAGCCGGTCATTTTTCCGACCGCGTGGGCAGCATTTATTTTTCTGCTTCCCTTTTCGTTGTAAAAATCAGGCGCTTTCTCCTTAAATTCCTTCAGTACTTCGGGCGAGTAATCTATAAATATATCCCTTGGAATGTCTATAAGTTTTACCGTTTTGTCTTTTTCGCTGATACTGGCTATAATTATTACGTCAAAGTTGGAGTAGGTAGGATCCTTGCCGATTAACAGGATGTTCCTGTTGGATGGATCCGCGACGTCGGTGTAGTATTTTTGGTTGTTTGTAAGGTTTCTGCCTTTCGCCCCGCTTTTTGAAGATTGTCCGGTGTTGTTCAACGGCGGCAGGGTAGGGGTAGGGGTAACGGTCACGCCGGAATTTTCAGCGGGTAGTTTTGCCTGTATCTCCCGCATTTTTGAAAGCTCGTTCCTTGCTCTCGAGATAATGGCATGAATGCATATTCCCGATATGGTAACCATTACAATGGTAAAAATGAGAAAAAATCTCTTTGCAGTCATGTAATCTCTCCATATTCTTAACTTATATGTTGAAGCATAAAATATTTTCTGCAGAAAGAGAATTATTAACCATACCGGTTTTAAGAAGTGCGATTATAAATATTCAGTTTTGGATTAAGCTGGAGTCAGCCTGATTTCTTAAAAGATTTCAGCGATTTTTTGGCCGCCTTTATTATGTCTTTCAGATTTTCGCCGTCAATCGGATATGAGACTACGCCTGTTGAGATTGAAAAATGAGGATCATTTGTCGCTTCTGCCTCTTTTTCAAGCTGCTCGGCCAGAATCCACGCCTTTGCGACGTTTGTATTCGGCAGAACGACTATAAAGGATGAATCTCCGAAACGCCCTACTTTGTCATCTTTCCCCATGTTTTGCTTCAGGATGCGGGCAAGGGTTCTGAGACATTTCTCAACTGCAACGTTTCCAAGTTTGCTGCTGATTTTTCTGAGATTGTTAATGTCCACCAGCAAAACTGAAAATTCGCCATTGGGATCTTTTTCAATTTGGTATTCGATAAAATCGGTAATGGCTTTTTCGGTATAAACTCCCGTCTGCGTGTCGGTTTTGGTAAGCTCAGCAAGGGAAATATCGGATTTTTCCACCCGTGCAAGCCTGCGGTTGACTTCCCGTTGTATATTGTCGGTAATTCTCGCAAGTTCGCCTGAAGCCTCAATATATTCCTTTTTCAGCTTATGAACCGATCCTTTGTATATGAAACTCGCAAAAATCAGATAGGATATGGCTTTTAACAGTAATGGAACGGCAGCGGGAACATCTAATATTTCTATTCTTGGTATCAACAGTGAACAGCAGAGCAGGAGCATACCCGCGTATAAAGCTGTTGGTGGGCTGTTTTTCCTTAATGCGGATATGATTATAACCAGCAGAATAACTCCCATGCAGGCCAAAAGACAAATGTCGATCCATTTATGCTTGTGCAATGAATCGAAGTTCAGATTTGGCAGCGCTACCGCAAGAGGAAAGGCGTAAAGCAGGATATTGATAAATGAATTGATTCCTTTGGCGTTTTTAAAAATCAAAACCACAATTAAAGCCAATAACAGAGCAAATTCCGAAAAAAACAGGTAGAACTGTGCAGGCGTTATATTCAGTGTTAAAAACGACATTATACTGAGAATCATAGGTATAATAAATGATGTACCGACGTTTTTGAGAAAAGGCTCAGGCTTTGTCGTGACCGATGTTAAATATATATATGATGAAAAAATAAGTACGATGAGCAAATGAACCTGGTTTTGAAGAGTTATGTAAAACAATTCAGCATTCCTCCGCAAATTACAACATTTAGTTTTCCTTGATCACTATATCGGTAAAATGAGTCCATAAGACAATAAAAGAAATTGCTTTCTCAATACTTTTATCGCAAGTTTAAATTTAATTAAAAAATCCATAAAAAAATTGTTGTATAATAGGGGAGGGCGGGATGTATTTATTGCATTAACAATGGGTATGAATAAAAAATAACCAATCCTGTAAAGAAAGGATGAATGAAATTGAAACAGGAAGGGAATTCTTCTTCGGTAATAAAGCTTGACGAAAAAAACGGAATATCGTTTTTTTATGTAAAGTCAGATAAATTTAAAACGGTCAGGATTGATATTTTTATTCTGGATCCCCTTGATATTGAACGGGCTACACAGAATGCCCTGGTGCCGTATATTTTAAGAAGAGGCTGCAGACGTTATCCGACCCAGCAGGACCTCGCATTAAGGCTGGAGGAATTGTATGGAGCGGGAGTGAACGTTGCGGTCCACAAAAAGGGCGAGTATCAGATAATTCAGCTGAGTGCGAGGTTTGTCTCTGACAGATTTACCGTAAACGGGGCAAACCTTTTTGAAGAGGTGGGTGCGCTGTTACTTGATATTCTGACCGATCCCGTTACTGAAAATGGCGCATTCAGCAAAGAATATTTTGAGCAGGAAAGGGAAAATCTTATCCAGAGAATTCGCAGCCGGGTAAACAACAAAATGTATTATGCAATGCAAAGATGTATGGAGGAAATGTGCGCCGGAGAGCCTTTCGCGGTTAATGACGACGGAGATGAGGAAAGGGCGAAGACATTGACAAATGAGGCGCTGTTCGAACATTACCGCGGCCTTTTAACCCACAACCCGGTTTATGTATATATTTCGGGAAACATAAATGACCACGAACTGGAAAGATATATTCGGAAATTTGAAGTTATTGAGAGAAATAATTTAATATCCCTGCCGTCAATACAGGTGAAAAAGGAAGTCGGAGAATTACGCCGGATAGAAGAACCGATGGATGTAAGCCAGGGAAAACTTTGCATAGGTTTCAGAACCCAGATTGAGGCAAACAGTCCCGAATATTATCCGCTGGTTATATATAACGGAATTCTCGGCGGAGGTGTGCATTCAAAACTGTTTCAGAATGTGAGGGAAAAAGCGAGCCTCGCATACTCTGCCTTTTCAACGATTGAAAAATTCAAGGGGCTGCTTGTTGCGGTATGTGGCATTGAAATATCAAACCGGGACAGGGCTGAGAGAATTATAATGGATCAGTTCAAAGCCATAGAGAACGGGGATATAAGTGATTACGAAATGGAAGCCACAAAGAACAGTCTTGTAACCGATCTGAAATCCATGCAGGACAGCCAGGGCGCAATGGTTGATTTCTATATCAGCCAGTACTTGTCAAATACGAATGAGAACGTGGATTCTTTCATAGAAAAAATAACATCGGTGACAAAGGAAGACGTAATACGGGTGTCGAAAAGGCTGACTCCTGATACCGTCTATTTTCTTACATCTTTGTCAGGTGAAGGTGAAAGGAGAGAGTGAAAGTTGAAAGTCCTTGAGTTTGAACGTATAAAGGAAAAAGTTTATATTTATGAACATTCCAGCGGTTTGAAGGCTTTTGTCATACCTAAGAAAGGTTATAACAAAATTTTCTCAACTTTTGCCACGAATTACGGTTCGATAAACAATACCTTTATTGCTCCCGACGAGAATAATGAGACAAGAGTGCCGGACGGTATTGCCCATTTTCTGGAACATAAGCTTTTCGAGCAGGAAGACGGCAGCATAATGGATAAGTTTTCAATGTTGGGTGCGGATTCCAATGCCTATACGTCGTTTACCCAGACGGTATATCTTTTTTCATGCACCGACAGGTTTGAAGACAATTTCAGGCTTTTGCTTGATTTTGTTCAAAACCCGTATCTTACCGATGAAAACGTGGAAAAGGAAAAAGGCATAATCAGCCAGGAGATAAAGATGTACAATGATAATGCGGACTGGAGGGTGTTTTTTAACCTTCTTAATGCGTTGTATGTTAATCATCCGGTAAAAATCGACATTGCAGGAACTGAAGAAAGCATTATGGAAATTACAAAAGAAACACTGTACAAGTGTTATAATACTTTTTATCATCCTTCGAATATGATTATAGTTACAGTGGGTGACGTTGAACCGCCGTTGGTGTTTGACATGGTGGAACGCGGCATAAAAGCGAAAAATAACCCCGGAAGGATAGAGAAAATTTTTCCGGAAGAGCCGCGGCATCATAACATGAAGCTCATTGAAAAGAGCCTTGCCGTGGCCATGCCGCAGTTTAATATGGGAATCAAAGACAATTCCGGTGTTACAGGGTATGATCTTTTAAAAAGGAAGGTTGCCCTTGAAATAATACTTTCAATGTTGATGGGGAGAAGTTCGGAGTTGTATAATCAACTGTACAACGATGGGTTAATAAACCAGGGGTTCGGATGCGATGTAAGCCTCGAAGGCTCCTTTGGGTATACCGTATGGGGAGGACAGTCGAAAGACCCAAAAAAAACAGCCGAAAAAATTATTACTGCGCTTGAAAAGGTACGTAAAAACGGACTTGACAAAAAAAGCTTCGAGCGCATTAAGAAAGCTCATGAAGGAAGGTTTATAGGGAACCTGAATTCCCCTGAGGATATCTCCCACGAATTTATACCGCTGTACTTCAACGGTGCAAATTTCTTTGAACACACCAGAGTATATGAAGAACTTACACTGGACGAAGCCGAAGAAATTTTTAAAGATCATTTTTCGGCGGAACCCTCTTTATCCATCATATGGCCGGTAAATATGTAATCCCGTGGCCGATGTTAAACTTTATGATAAAAAAGACGTATATACTGAATGCAGACAGAAAATATGTTACTATTTTATAGGTATAAATTATGAAAAATGTGGGGGATAGGTATGCATTATATAAGTTTTCCAAAACTGGGAATAGAAATTAACCTTGATCCTGTGGCGTTCTCGGTTGGCCCGATAAATATTTACTGGTATGGAATTATAACGGCGCTTGCTTTTCTGGTTATAATTATCGGTGTACTGAGAAACAGTGAGAAATACGGACTAAAACAGGATGATCTCATTGATCTGATACTAATCACCACGCCTGTTGGCATAATTTGTGCCCGGATATTTTACGTGCTTGTTAACTGGGGCTATTACAAAAACAACCTGAGTGAAGTATATAAAATCTGGCATGGCGGGCTTGCGATATATGGCGGTGTTATCGGCGGCATTTTTACGATTTACCTTTTCTGCCGCATAAGAAGGATAAATACGCTGAAACTGCTGGATCATATTGTTGTTTACCTTGTACTTGGACAGGTTATAGGCCGCTGGGGTAATTTTGTCAACCAGGAACTGTTTGGACCGAATACCGATTTACCATGGGGAATGACAGGAGACATAATAAAAAGCACAGTCGCCGGCTCGCCGTCCCAGTTTCCCGGCGTAGATCCGGAATTACCCGTGCATCCGCTTTTCTTGTATGAATCTTTGTGGAACCTTGTGGCATTTTTTGTCCTGCTGTGGTTCCGGAAACGGAAAAAACTGGACGGGGAAGTTTTTTCCCTTTATATGATTTCCTACGGTTTAGCCAGGTTTGTGATTGACAGTCTCCGTTTTGATCTGAAAATCGGAAATGTCAATGTTAACCGTGTAATTGGATTTTTATTTGCGGTAACCTTTATAATTGTTTTCACAGTTAGGCGTGTCCGCTTGAAAAACGGCGTAGCGGACGAAGAATATCAGCCGAGCGTATACAGGCAGATTATAGCCGAAATAGAGGACAAGTCCCCGGAAAATGATTTATCGCCTGACGACCAAACCGAAATTTCGGACAAAGAATCCGAACCATCGGACAGCGATATACCGATAACCGGGGATGATACTGCTTCATCAGGCGATTCGGGCGCCGAAAACAACGAGAATTCCGGCTCCGGCGGGGAAGAATGAGCCGGTTTCAGCCACAGTGGTGTATCAGAACCCACGTGCGGTGAGCCCGAAATAATGAAAATAGTAATTGGGAAGGTTGTTTCATGCTTCATGTGGAAAAAAGCCAGGGGCTTAACAAGATAAAACATTACGATTGGTTTATTTTAATACTGGTTGTGCTTTTAAGTGCATACGGGCTTGTGGTAATAGCAAGTGTCGCAAAACAGCTTAACAAATATGAGCTGTTAGTAAAGCAGAGCGTAGGGATAATTGCAGGCGCAGTGGCAATGGTGGTCCTCAGCCTCATTGACTATAAGGATTTGAAGGTGCTTGGTTTCCCTGCTTACGGTTTTTCAATACTGCTTTTGGTGCTTGTCCTGTTTATCGGGAGGGGAAAGGAAGAAACCGGAACCCAGGGGTGGTTCAAAATTGGGCCGGTGTCGTACCAGCCCTCTGAACTTGGCAAAATCACTTTTATCCTGATTGTCGCATTTTATCTGGAACGTATCGTCACAAATACAGGTAAATATAATTACATAAAACTCCTTATCTTTTCTGCGCTGCCGATTTTTCTTGTGCTGTTGCAGCCCGACATCGGCACAAGCATGGTTTATGTATTCATCTTCGTATGTATGGTCTTTTTTGCCGGTATACCCTACAAATATATTTTCATATCGGCGGGCGCGGGAGTTATATCAATAATCGTAATTTACATAACGAGATTATATGAGCGTTTCCCCGATTACCTGAAAAAACGTTTCTACAGTTTTATTAACAAGGATGCCGATCCTTTGGGGGCGAATTTCCAGGTACGCCGTTCGATACAGTATACCGGTGCGGGTCAATTATGGGGACGCGGCTGGGGTAAAGGAATGGCCGCCGAGAATGTGCCCTACTCATGGACGGACTTTATATTCTCGGTAGTGGCTGAGGAATTCGGTTTTGTCGGCGCGGCATTTTTGATTATTCTGTTTCTTGCATTGTTCGCCAGATGCATCTATGTTGCGTGGTGTGCAAGGGACAGGTATGGTTCGTTCGTGGTAATGGGGGTTGTGTCGATGTTTTTTGCCCACTTCATGGAGAATGTGGGAATGAATATAGGGCTTCTGCCCGTTACCGGAATCCCGCTGCCGTTTATCAGCTATGGTGTAAGTTCGGTGACGACAAATTTCATTGCCGTGGGGATTGTTTTAAGTATTTCTCTGCGCAAACGCAGGTTAATGTTTGAATAGTGTTAATATTACAGAAATATTACTGAAATATTACAAAAGTTAAGATTAGATTACATTGTGTTAATTCATTCATTCTTAATTTCATGAAAGGAACAGAGATTGTGCTATAATTCCTCTTGATATACAATATATTGTGTTTTTGGCAGGCTTCTATATCCGATTAAGGAGGATGGATGCCTGCTTTTTTATTTTACATTTTGATCCAGTGTTGACTATTGGTTTAATTTTGGAGTAAAATATAAACAAAGTGGTGGTAAGTGGGGAAAAGTGGAGGCCTTAACCTGAGACGGGGAAAGAGGTGATAACGGTGCTAATCGGTAAATATACCAACACGCTGGACCCCAAAGGCAGGGTTATAATACCGGCGGCATTCCGTTATGACCTCAAGGAAAAGTTTATAATTACCAAGGGAATAGAAAAGTGCCTCTACATATATCCCGAAGAAGAATGGATCAGCCTGGTTGACAGGCTGAAGAAGGCGATGCCGTCTTCAAAGGAGGCAAACCGCAAAGCGTTAAGGTTTTTTTCCTCGAACGCCGCTGAATGTGAACTGGATAAACAGGGTAGAATATTAATACCACAGCATCTTAGAGAATATGCGTCGTTGAGCAAGGAACTGCTCTTTATTGGCAGTTTGAACAAGGTTGAGGTTTGGAATCCTGAATTTTACGAAGATGCTGACGCCGAAGAAGTCGGAGCAATGCTTGAGGAAATGGATATTGAGTTTTAATTCTGGGCTGAAAAATGGAATTTTCTCATGAACCGGTATTACTGAAAGAATGCATAGAAGGTTTAAATATACGTCCGAATGGCATATACGTTGACTGCACCGTCGGTGGTGCGGGGCATTCGGCGGAAATATTAAAGCGGCTTGGACCTAAGGGCCTTCTCATAGGCATAGATCAGGACCGGGAGGCTCTTGAGGCGGCCGAAGAAAAACTTCGGAAAACGGAAAGTAAGGCAAAATTCATTATAATACACGAGAACTTTGAAAACATAAGACAAATACTTGATGAAAAAAGGATAAATGCAGTTGACGGAGTGCTTCTTGATCTGGGGGTATCATCCTATCAGATTGAGGCTGAAAAAAGAGGATTCAGGTATATGGATGATGCGCCGCTGGACATGAGAATGAACCAGGATAGTGAATTTACCGCGAAGGAACTTGTGAACACGTGGCCGAAGGATGAGATTGCAAGAATTATCAGGGAATACGGTGAAGAAAAATGGGCGGCAAGGATAGCGGAGTTTATCTGTAAAGCACGGGAAAATCAATTAATTGAAACCACGTCACAGCTGGTTGATATTATAAAGGCTGCGATACCCGCGTCCGCCAGAAGAAAAGAGGGACAGCATCCTGCAAAGCGGACTTTTCAGGCAATCCGGATAGCGGTGAACCGAGAGCTTGAAGTTTTGGAGAATGCATTGCCGGGAATTGTTGAAAGTCTTATCAGAGGTGGCAGGTTATGCGTTATTACATTTCATTCCCTGGAAGACAGAATTGTAAAACAGTTTTTCCGTAACAAATCGGGGCTTTGCAAATGTCCGCCGGATTTTCCGAAATGTGTGTGCAACCCAGTTAAGCAACTGAAAATAATCACTCGTAAGCCAATCGTTCCATCGGAAGAGGAGCTTAAACGCAACCACAGGGCACGGAGTGCAAAACTGCGAATTGCGGAAAAACTTTGATTATTAGAGCTTATACAAAAGACAAAGGTTTTTAATGCACAAAAGATAAAGTCTTAAGTTCAAATTAAGAAAAAATATACCTAAGATACCTTGTTTGAAGGTGAAAAAGTTTATTTTGACCAGTACGAAAGAAAAATTTTATGGAGCCGCAAAAGATAAAAAATATAATTGAATGATTTACAAAAGAGAAATGGGAAGATACAAAAGAAAATTAAAACAGAAGTCTTACAAAAGATAAATGCAAAAGTTCTTTGATATTCAGCGCTAACCCCGTGGCCAATATAAGTTTGGCCCGGGAGTATATTGTTTTTGGAAACCTGTTTCAGGGAAAAAGGGGTGAAGTTTAATGAAGGAAAAATATTATGTTTATGGTTCAGCGGCTCCGAAATTAAATGAACAGCCTTACCCGCGAAAAAGGCAAAGAACGGTAAGAAAGACTACCCCTGTCCCAAGTGTGGCGGCAAAACCCGTAACCGCGGAATACCCCGTGGTGCAGATTATTGTCTGTATAGTAATAACTTTTGCCGTTTTTTTCACAATTATTTACAGGTACAGCACGATAACCGAAATGAACTATAAACTCTCGGCGCTGAATAAGGAATATGAATCCCTGAAAGACAGCAACCGTAAGCTGGAGGTAAGCATTAACTCAAAAATAAACCAGGAAAACATCAGAAAAATTGCAGAAGAACGTTTAAATATGAAAATGCCTGACAGTTATCAGAAAATACCTGTTAAAGTTCCGAAAGTCAATTACAGCACTGTTAACCTGGAAGAGGAAAAGGAGAAGGAAAGTTTTTGGAAGTCGATGTTGATGTTTTTCGGCGAAAAATAGGTTTTTGAAGTATTGTATTGCAGTCAAAACCGGAACAAGTACTGAATATATATTAATAAGAATTAACGGGACAATGGATTGAGTGGCAACGAAGCGAAATGTTTTCGCGTATGCGGCAATCTATAGTCCTTTTTTAATAATATAAAGCTTTTTATTGCCCGTTGAAAGGTGGGATCATTTGGTGTCAAATGCCATTAAAGTAAAGAAGCGTTCCCTTGTACTCCTGATTGTATATACGGTGCTGATCGTGGCGTTGATTGGACGTGTCGGCTATTTTCAGATTGTAAAGGGTGAGGAGTATTCAATCAAGGCTTATGAAAGACAAACAAGAAGCAGGATTATTAATCCCAAAAGAGGAACAATATACGATCGTAACGGTAAAGGATTGGCAATAAGTGCGTCGGTGGAAACCATTTCGGTTAATCCGCCGGATTTTATGGACAAAATGAAGGATACGCCGGAAAAAATTGATCAGATAGCAAATGATTTGGCGGAAATACTGGATATGACCCCTGAAAGTATTAAGGCGAAGTTAACGTCGAATTCAAGCTGGGCGTTTATAAAAAGAAAGGTTGACAAGGAAGTAGGTCAGAAAGTCAGGGAATACCTGGTTGAAAACGAAATAACCAGCATTTATGTGGACGAAGATTCAAAACGCTATTATCCGAACGGAAGGCTTGCGTCGCATGTCCTGGGCTTTACAGGGGATGACGAGCAGGGGCTGAACGGAATAGAAAAAACCTTTGATGAAATTTTAAGCGGGAAACCGGGTATGGTGATGAGTGAGTTTGACGCCGGCGGAAGGCAGGTCAAATACAGCCCGGAAACTTATGTTGAGCCTGTGGACGGATACAACTTATACCTGACAATTGATGAGACAATTCAGTATTTTACTGAAAAAGCGCTGGAACAGGCGGTTGTGGACTATAAGCTTAAAAGGGGCGCGGCAGCCATTGTAATGGTTCCCAATACCGGCGAAATTCTTGCAATGGCTTCAAAACCCGATTATGATCCTAATGATCCCTTTGCAAAGCCTGATTTTGTGGAAAAGGAGGACTGGAAGGGGAAGGGGAGCTCGGAAGACGTGGAATTGCTCTTCCAGACCGTATTCAGGAACAAAGCACTGATGGATACATATGAACCGGGTTCAACATTTAAAGCCATTACTGCAGCGGCTGCGCTGGAGGAAGGAGTGGTAACTCCGGATACCGAGTTTGTATGCACCACCGTTCATCTTGCGGGACATAATATTAACTGCTGGAAGGCCGGCGGTCACGGCGCTGAGACTTTCCGAGTCGGTGTTTATAATTCATGTAACCCGGTATTTGTGAAAACAGCACTGGCTCTTGGAATAGATAAATTTTATCAGTACGTGAGAGCTTTCGGTTTCATGGAGAAAACAGGAATAACACTGAACGGTGAGCCTGCCGACAATGAATACCAGTGGCACAAGGACCCGAAGGAGATAGATATGGCGGTAAGCTCTTTCGGTCAGCGCTTTACAATATCACCGCTCCAGCTTATTACTGCGTACTGCGCTATCGCAAACGGCGGAAATCTGATGAAACCGATACTGGTAAAACAAATCAGTGACAGCGAAGGTAATATAATAGAAAAGGCAGAACCCCAGGTGGTAAGAAAGGTTATTTCGAAACAGACGTCGGATACTCTCAGGGAGATACTTGCGGGTGTCGTGTCCGAAGGAACAGGGCAGAATGCATATGTAAGCGGGTATAAAATCGCCGGCAAAACCGGAACATCGGAAACGGTTGAAACCGATACTGAAGGCAGGTATATTGCTTCCTTCGCCTGCTTTGCGCCCGCGGACGATCCGAAGGTGGCTCTTGTAGTGATACTTGACCATCCTCAGGTATATCCCCACACCGGAGGAACAATAGCCGCGCCCGTGGCAGGAAAACTTATGGAGGAAATACTTGATTACCTTGGGGTTGAAAGGGAATATTCCGAAAAGGACAAACAGTTGATGCTTAAGGAAATGTATGTTCCTGAAGTGAGGAACATGAAGCTTTCTGATGCAATAGCCAAACTTAAGGCTTACGAGCTGAACTATACCATTGAAGGCGACAACCAGTCTGACGACGCAATAGTCTACGAGCAGACACCGAAGCCGAACAGCAGTGTTCCGAGCGGCTCCACCGTTATACTTTACACATACAAACCCGATGATGAACTAAAGGTGACAATGCCCAACGTTCTGAACAAAGAAGTGGATGAGGCGGCGGAAACGCTAAGGAAAGCCGGCCTTAATATCAAAGTTGAAGGAATTGGGCGCGCCATGAGGCAGGAATTCGAACCGGGTACCGAGCTTAACAAAGGCCAGGTGGTTACCGTATGGTTCGAACTGACTGAAACCGACTGATAATGGAGGTAAATTTATGAAGTTGTCAAAGCTTATTGAAGGTCTGGACATTCTTAAAATAGAAGGCGACGTGGACAAAGAAATTTCAAGGATAGTGTATGATTCGCGCAGGGCCGTGCCGGGATCGCTGTTTGTATGCATAGACGGCTTTAAAACCGACGGGCACAAGTATATACAATCGGCAATGGATAACGGTGCCGTTGCATTTCTGGTGCAAAAGGACGTACCCGTCCTTGAAAACATGACTGTAATAAAGGTGCCGGACACACGCTATGCACTTGCACATGTTTCGGCGGCATTTTTTGAGCATCCGTCCGAACACTTTACGCTTATAGGCGTTACCGGAACAAAAGGGAAAACCACGGTAACTTATATGATTAAATCCATTCTCGAACAGGCGGGGCAGACGGTAGGTTTAATCGGAACGGTTGCCAATATTATAGGAAGCGAAAGAATCCCTGCACAGAGAACCACGCCCGAGTCCCTGGATCTGCAGGAAATGTTCAGCAATATGAAAGAAAAAGGCGCCGATGCCGTTGTTATGGAGGTTTCATCCCAGGGACTGAAGCTTAACAGGGTGGGGGCGATAACTTTTGATGTCGGCGTATTCACCAATCTGTCGGAAGATCATATAGGCGGAAATGAACATCCTGATATGGAAGATTACCTTAAATCGAAGATAAAGCTTTTCTCAATGTCGAAGCGGGGGCTTATAAATATTGATTCGGAATACGCGGGAAGGGTTCTTGCCGAAAGCAGGTGCCCGTGCATGACTTTCGGAATTGAAAACAAGGCGGATGTTTATGCCGAGGATATTGTTACTCACGCCGACAGTGTTGAATTTACGGTAAAAACCCCCTGGTTCGGAGGCCGTGTTAAAGTTTCGGTTCCGGGCAGGTTTACTGTATACAACGCACTGGCTGCAATCGGCGTCGCTGGAATGCTGGGAATGGGTTTTGAGCATGCAGTTAACGGGTTGAAAAACATTCATATTCCGGGCAGGGCGGAAATTGTGCCAACACCCGGCAAACCCTACACGGTTATGATTGATTACGCTCATACCCCGGACAGCCTGAGAAACATTCTTTCAACGGTGAAGGAGTTTGTCCCGAACAGACTAATCAGTGTTTTCGGGTGCGGAGGTGATCGGGACAGAGGCAAGAGACCGCAGATGGGTAAAATTTCAGGTAAGATTGCAGATTTTACTATAATAACGTCCGACAATCCAAGAACAGAAGACCCGATGGCAATTATCAGGGACATCGAAGAAGGCATAAAACAGACTGACGGACAATATATTATAATCGAGGACAGGACTGAAGCAATACGGTATGCGATGAGCATTGCAAAAGAGGGGGACATTATTGTATTAGCCGGAAAAGGACATGAAACCTACCAAATATTCAAAGATAAGACCATCCATTATGACGAAAGGGAAATTGTAAAGGAAATCCTTGAAAGTATGGAGTGAAAAAAATGGAAAAATTACGGGCTGATAAAATATCCCAATGGGTCAATGGCAGACTCATAGGTAACGAAAATGCCGTGGCTGACAAAGTCAGTACCGACACACGGACATTGACGAAAGGGAGTCTGTTTGTGGCCATTCGCGGAGAAAAGTTTGACGGCCATGATTTTATCGGTGAGGCTTTCAGGAAAGGCGCCGGAATTGTTCTGAGCGAAAAGGAATATCCTGTAAGCGGAGATAATGCTGTCATCCTTGTCAAAGACACCGTCAAAGCCCTTGGCGATCTTGCCAGAAACTATATCAAACTTTTCGACCTGACCGTTATCGGCATTACCGGAAGCGTGGGGAAAACCACTACAAAGGAAATGATAGCCCAGGTTCTGTCCACCCAATATAAAGTACATAAAACCATGGGTAATTTCAATAACCAGATTGGTCTTCCCCTGTCGGTATTGAATCTTGACAGAAGCCACTCGGTAGCGGTTTTTGAAATGGGCATGAGTGCTATGGGCGAAATAGATTATCTTTCAAGGATTATTCAGCCCGATATCGGAATTATAACCAATATAGGAATTTCCCATATAGAAAAGCTTGGTTCCAGGCAAAATATCCTGAGGGCTAAGCTGGAAATTATCAATGGAATGAAGGAAAACGGGGTTTTAATACTTAACGGCGATGATGAGCTGTTGTCAGGGCTCGAAGGACTGCTTCCGATGCCGGTTGTCTTTTACGGTATCAATGATAATTGTAATGTAAAGGGCTACGGTATCGAATCCTTGGGCGAAAAGGGAGTACGCTTTACCGTCAATATCAGGAACAGGGATGTGGATATCTTCCTTCCGGTTCCCGGAATCCATAATGTGTCCGATGCATTGGCGGCAATAGCCTGTGCCATAGAAATGGGCATAACCGATGAAAATATTCAAAAGGGATTAATACAGTATTCCAGTGAAAAAATGAGGATGAACATAGTGGAATACGGGAATGTTAAAGTGATAAACGATACATATAATGCGGCTCCTGCTTCTTCCATGGCGGCTTTGTCGGTTTTGAGGGAAATTTCAGGATCACGAAGAAGCATTGCCGTCCTGGGTGACATGCTGGAGTTGGGCGCTTACTCTGAAGAAGCCCACAAAAGCGTAGGAGCCTGTGTCGCCCATGAAAATATCAATTACCTGGTTGCAATCGGTGAATTGGCGAAAGACTACGTCGTAGGTGCAGTGGAAGCCGGAATGGACAAGAAAAGGATTTTGCATTTCCCCGATCCTGAAAGTGCGGTAGATTCCCTCAGGGAACTTATCGAGCCAAATGACGTGGTGCTTTTTAAGGCTTCAAGAGGGATGCATCTTGACAGGATAATAGAAGACATTTTCGAAGATGCAAATAAGAAATGACGATAACGTCGAAGAAAACTTCGATTACGGTACGTTGAGGAAAAATTGGACACAGTTCCGGGAGGATAAATATGAATATACCAGATCATATAGCAGTATTTGTTATTGCATTTGTAATTGCTTTGATAACGGGGATAATTTTGATTCCGGTGCTTAGGAAATTGAAATTCGGTCAGACGATCAGGGAAGAAGGGCCGAAGACTCACCTGGTGAAGCAGGGAATACCCACTATGGGTGGTTTTATATTTCTTGTTCCACTGGCTGTTGTCGGCGGATTTTATGCATTTAAGGACAGAGACATGCTGGCGCTGATTCTGACAACGTTCGGTTTCGCGCTTGTAGGGTTTGTTGACGATTTCCTTAAAGTCAAAAGGCACAACAAGGATGGGCTTACCCCAAAACAGAAAATGCTGGGTTTGCTGATTGTAGCCGCATGTTTTACAGCATATGTAGTTACAATGACCAATGCATGGGAAAAGACAGTAATACCGTTTATAGGGCTGGATAATCCGGTGAATGTTCCGGTTGGGATATTTATCCCGTTCTGCATTTTTATACTCCTTGCCTATACCAACGCAGTTAACCTGACCGACGGGCTGGACGGCCTGGCGGGCAGTATTACGGTGGTTGTGCTCGTTTTCTTTACACTGGTTTCAATGCTGAACAATGAGTGGAACACAACAAAACTTTTCTGTGCGATTTTGGCGGGGGGCTGCCTTGGATTTCTTACCTTTAATCTGCACCCTGCGAAGGTGTTTATGGGTGACGTCGGCTCTCTTGCCCTTGGCGGAGCGGTTGCGTCGGTGGCGATACTGCTTCAGATGCCTTTTGTTCTGGTTATAGCCGGAATGATTTACTTTATCGAGAATGTTTCGGTTATACTTCAGGTGGCTTATTTCAAGAGGACGGGGAAAAGAATTTTTAAAATGGCGCCGATTCATCACCATTTTGAATTAATGGGCTGGAAAGAGACCAAAATAGTAATCGCCTTTCTTATTGCGACGATATTCTTCTGTGCAATAGCTTTTGTTTCTTTGAGGTGAGTATGAAACGAAGGGATTTTGATTTCTGGATATTTGTAACGGTACTGCTGCTTCTTGCGTTGGGAATAAGCATGGTTTACAGCGCGAGTTCCTACTATGCCAGCCGTAAATTCGGCAATAAGGAGTATTACCTCGTCAGGCAGCTTATTTGGGCAACCATTGGGATTGTGGCAATGCTTTTGGTGTCAAGAATTGACTACAGAAGAATTGCGCAGTTTTCACCCATTATGATGCTTGTCAGCATCGTGCTTTTAATCCTTGTCAGAATCCCGGGAATAGGTTCGAATATAAACGGGGCATGGAGATGGTTTAACTTCGGACCTTTCTCATTCCAGCCTTCGGAAATGGCAAAACTGTCGATAATTCTGTTCTATTCGTTCAGTCTTTCCAAAAAGGCCGACGAGTTGCAGTATTTCTGGAAAGGGCTTGTACCTTACCTGCTGGTTGTAGGAATTGTGGACGCCCTGCTGATGCTGCAGCCGCATTTCAGTGCCACGATACTGGTAACCGGCGTTGCGGTGATAATACTTTTTACGGCCGGGGCGAAAATCTGGCATTTTATATTGCTTGCCATTCCCGTAATACCGCTGGGAATATATTTTGTTCTAACAGAAGAATACCGTTTGAAAAGACTGCTTACATTCCTTGATCCTTTTGAAGATCCCACCGATACAGGTTTCCAGATTGTAAACTCTCTGTATGCGATTGGTTCGGGAGGTATATTCGGAAAGGGTATTGGACAAAGCGTACAGAAACACCTTTATATACCCGAGCCCCATACCGACTTTATTTTTTCAATTGCCGCCGAGGAACTAGGGTTCATAGGTGCCACCACAATCCTGTTACTGTTTCTTGTTCTGATCTGGCGCGGCATAAGAGTGGCAATGCATGCTCCTGATACTCTCGGAAGTCTTATATCGGTCGGACTTACATCACTGATTGCTCTGCAGGTGATTGTAAATGTTGCTGTCGTAACTTCTTCAATGCCCGTTACGGGAATGCCGCTTCCGTTTTTTACATACGGCGGAAGTTCGCTGGCTTTCCTTCTGGTGGGGATAGGAATACTTCTCAACATATCCAGGCATTGCAATGACAAATACCGCCTGAAAAGGGAAAAGTATTAATCATCTTCAAAAAATAAGCCTATCACTATTTGAGCAATGCCAATAAGAATAAATACAGCGCCGAGACCGTTCATGAAATCATTGCCAGCATTGCTGACGGTGAGTGCTGAAATTATTACGCTTCCGCTTAAAAGGAAAAAACCTCCGGATATTACAGATTTCATATATCCACCTTTGTTTCACAATGTTTTGGCATGCCAATTTTACACTTCCAAATGCATATCGTGCGCTATCGCCATCGGCGATAAGGCACATGTCAGAAACAGCAGGAATTTCCCCGGATCTGGCGTCCTGTCAAAAATAAAAATCCTTTTTCATAATTAAATTAACTGATTATGCCATTGTTTGCAAGTTAAATTTATATTACAGATGCAGTAAGAGCAGTAATTTTTATCCTGAATGTCGAAGTATAAGTCCACAATAACGGTTGCCCGCCTGCCGGGAATACGGAATAAGACAAGCACCAAGTAACAGATTTTTTCAGCCGGCATAATATAAACTATGAGCTATGAAGAAACAGAACTTTTCAAAAGGCATCTCACTGTGAATAACCCCGTAACGTAGGAAGCAAAAGCCGGAGGTGTTTTTTTTGGATAAGTTTGTCGTTGAAGGCGGTAACCGTCTGCATGGCGAATTGAAAATCCCGGGGGCTAAAAACGCCGTTTTGCCGATTCTGGCTGCAACCGTTCTGAACCGCGGAACAAGCGTAATAAGGAACTGTCCGGTTCTTGAAGACGTAAAGACAATGCAGGAAATCCTTTCCTCTCTGGGGCTTAAGGTGGAACACGACGGTCAGAGCATTATAGTGGACGGCAAAAACCTTTCATCCAATACAATTCCCGAATCCCTTGCCAGCAAAATGCGGAGTTCCATCGTTCTTATGGGTTCAATGCTTGGAAGAACCGGTGAAATTTACATAAGTTACCCGGGTGGATGTGCCATTGGGCCGAGGCCGATTGATTTGCATTTAAACTCGTTACGGAAAATGGGAGCGGAAATAGATGATTTATATAAGGGTATACTTCATTGCAGGGTAAAAAAATTTCAGGGGACGGAAATTTTACTGGATTATCCGAGCGTAGGGGCGACCGAAAATATAATGCTTGCAGCCAGTCTGGCAGAAGGAGAGACAATAATCCGGAATGCGGCAAAAGAGCCGGAAATCGTGGATCTTCAAAATTTTCTCCAGGCATTGGGAGTGAAAATACACGGTGCGGGTACGGGGGTTATACATATTAACGGCTGCAGGGAGATAGAAAAGGATGTTACATACAGCGTAATTCCCGACAGAATTGTGGCGGGGACCTATATGGCGTGTGTGGCGGCCACCGGCGGTGAATTGGTTCTTGACGGTATTGATTATGAGCATGTCAGTTCAATTGCTTATCTTCTCAGAAATTGCGGTGTGTCCGTTGAGCTTTTGAATGATAAAACCATCAGGATAAAATCCGACGGAAATCTTAAGGCCATTGAAGTTATACGCACTTCGCCATACCCGGGATTTCCGACGGATATGCAGCCTCAGTTTGTGGCAATACTGTCAAAGGCAAAGGGGACCAGCGTGGTAATTGAAACTGTTTTTGAAAACCGTTACGGTTATGTTGAACAGTTAATGCGGATGGGAGCCGATATTACAGTAAGGGAAAGAGTGGCGGTTATAAAAGGCGTTAAAAGGCTTACCGGCGCGTTTCTTGAGGCCAGCGATCTAAGAGGAGGGGCGGCGCTTACTATTGCAGCGCTTGCAGCCGAGGGAACAAGCGTAATTAACAATGTGAAGCATATAGACAGGGGATATGAGGCATTTGAAAAGAATTTAGGCGCGATCGGTGCAAAAATAAGGAGGGAATGATTATTACCGGGAAAGAGCGTTTAATTGCAGTAATAATGACTGTGTGCTATAATTATTTGCGACCGCTTCTTTTTTCTTCCATAATATCGTTGGTGTGTAAGGAGTATAAATGAAAAGATCCGGTAAAAGCGATGAATTTTTAATATATCGAAAAAAATCGGGCAGGAAAAAAACCGTTAAATCGGTATTTGTTGCGGTGATACTCATCGGAAGTGCGGCAGCGGTATTAATGTTTTCTCCGCTGCTTTTATTGTCAGATATATACGTTAATGAGACGGTAAACTATACTGCGGAGGAAATTATTGAGGCATCGGGCATACAGAAAGGAGAAAACGCACTGAAATATCTCGGAGGAAGCCTCAGGCACCTGTTTCATTTCCGCATGGGTATAGCTGAAAAAAATGTGGAGAAACTGCCGTGGGTTAAATCGGCGGAAGTTAAATACGTTTTCCCGGACAAGGTATACATAAATGTAACGGAAAGGAATGCAATAGCATGGATACGTTATTTTGGCAATTATCTGCTGGTGGACGAGAAAGGTTATGTGCTTGATGTGGAAACCCAGCTGGATGACAGGTACCCGGAAATCAGGGGAGTGCAGTTGGACAGATTTGTACTGGGGGAGAAAATTCAGACGAAGGAACCAGAAAAGTTAGGCACGGTAGTGCAATTGCTGGAAGGACTTAATGCCGTGGATGCGAATTCATCTCAGAAACTGGTTGAAGTCATAGACTGGATCGACATCCCTGAAGACAAGGAGTTATATTTTTCTCTTGACAATCGGATTACGGCGAAAATAAAAATGGACAGTGAATTGGTTTACAGACTTTCATATTTGAAGGAATTATATTACAATTATATCAGGCCCGAGGAACGGGGTATGATAGATTTTTTTGACAATAAGTATGCCCGTTTTATAGCCGAATGAAAAAATTTATTATTAACATGGAAGTGAGTGAATTATGATTCCGCTGCTTGGTTTAATTATAGGTTTGATAATAGGAATTTTGATTCCGTACAATATTCCCAAAGAATATTCAAATTACGCCGCAGTGGCGATACTTGCGGCTCTTGATTCGGTTTTCGGTGGCTTGGCCGCGTCCATGAACAACAGTTTTGACATAAAAATATTCTTGTCGGGTTTTTTCGGAAATTCCCTGCTTGCCGCATTACTTGCATATATCGGTGATAGACTGGGGATTTCGCTGCACCTGGCTGCGGTATTTGCGTTTGGAAACAGAATTTTTCTGAATTTCGGATTCATACGGAGAAAGCTTATTGAAAAAAATACCGAAAAATAATGGTACTATGCTTGATTTTAAACCTTATTAATATATAATAAAATTATGAAGTGCGTTACAGGGTGAGATCTTCACATAAGATAAAGGTTAGCGAAAAAGGGGGATACGGGTTTGCTGGAATTTGATCTTGATATGGAAAACTTTGCCCGAATTAAGGTTATAGGTGTTGGCGGCGGAGGAAATAACGCAGTTAACCGAATGATTGAAGCCGGACTCAGAGGTGTGGATTTTATAGCGGTTAATACCGACAAGCAGGCATTGTTTTTGTCAAAGGCCAACACAAAAATACAGATAGGGGACAAGCTTACGAAAGGTCTCGGTGCGGGCGCAAACCCTGAAATCGGAGAAAAAGCGGCGAATGAAAGCCGTGATGAGATAGCAATGGCAATAAAGGACGCCGATATGGTGTTCGTAACGGCAGGAATGGGCGGTGGAACCGGAACGGGAGGAGCACCGGTAATTGCTCAGATAGCCAAGGAACTGGGAATACTTACTGTCGGCGTTGTAACAAAGCCTTTTCTGTTTGAAGGCAAGAAAAGGATGCAGCAGGCCGAGCGCGGCATAGAGAATTTAAGAGCGGTGGTTGATACGCTTGTCACCATTCCGAATGACAGGCTTTTACATATAGCTGATAAGAAAACATCCATACTTGAAGCATTCAGAATGGCCGACGATGTTCTTCGTCAAGGTGTGCAGGGTATCTCGGATCTGATTGCGGTACCCGGTTTAATCAACCTTGACTTTGCTGACGTAAAGACAATAATGCTGGAACAGGGCCTCGCGCATATGGGAATTGGGAGAGCGAGCGGGGAAAACAAGGCTGAGGAAGCGGCAAAACAGGCCATTTCAAGTCCGCTGCTCGAAACTTCAATAGAAGGCGCAAGGGGCGTATTGCTGAATATCACCGGCGGACCCGATCTCGGTTTGCAGGAAGTCAACACGGCTGCAGAACTGATACAGAACTCCGCTGATCCCGAAGCGACCATTATATTTGGTGCCGTTATAGATGAAAACCTGAAGGATGAAATAATAATCACGGTTATAGCAACAGGATTTGACAAGGCACGTGAACAGAAGAAACAAAGCAAACTTCTGAATGCCAGCGATGCAAGCGCTGCAATGAAGAATACCTCCGTAAAGTCGGAGTCTGAAGATGATGACGACGGGCTTGATATCCCCATTTTCCTTAAACGCAACAGGTTCAGATAACAATGGGAATAATATAAAATATAAAAAATTTTAAGTGCCAGATCAGAACGGAATGATCTGGCATTATTTATTTATGAATGTGCAGTTCCGTGAAAATTGTGATATCATTTAAATTAAACGGTAATTGTATTCCGTTCGGCTTACGATTTCCAAAAAGGAGTTGCCGTGATGAAGGACATAAAAGACATTGTAAAAATGCAAAGGGAATATTTCGCAAAAGGCGAAACGCTGGATTTGGATTATCGGATTAATGCTCTCAGAAGGCTTAAGGAATATATAAAGAAATATGAGGAGGAGATTTGCGGAGCGCTTAAAGAAGATTTGAACAAATCTCCTTTTGAGGCCTATGCGACGGAAATCGGATTTGTTTACGCCGAATTGAATGAAATGATAAAAAAGCTTCCACGGTGGAGCAGAGTGAAAAGAGTCAGAACACCGCTTACACAGTTTAAATCGGTTTCCTACATTGTATCCGAACCTTACGGCGTTGTTCTTATAATGTCACCGTGGAATTATCCCTTTCAGCTTTCAGTAACGCCGCTGATCGGGGCAATAGCGGGCGGAAACTGTGCCATAGTGAAGCCTTCGGCATATTCTCCCCGAACTTCGTCGGTTATTGCAAAAATAATTGGAGAATGTTTTGAAAATAAGTATATAGCCGTAATTGAAGGAGGAAGAGAAGCAAACGGCGAGCTTTTGAACGAAAAATTCGATTATATCTTCTTCACCGGAAGTGTCGGGGTAGGGAAAGTAGTGATGGAAGCGGCATCGAGAAACCTGACTCCGGTCACTCTGGAACTGGGCGGAAAAAGCCCGTGCATAGTGGATAAAAGCGCAAATATTGAAATATCCGCAAAAAGAATTGTCTGGGGGAAAACGGTGAACAGCGGACAGACGTGCGTTGCGCCCGACTACTGTTTTGCCCACCGGGAAATCAAACAGGATCTTATCGAGGCGATGAAAAAGTGTATCAGGGATTTTTATGGCGAATCGCCGTGCAAAAATCCCGAGTACCCTAAAATTGTGAATGAAAAGCATTTCAAGCGGCTGCTGGCGCTTCTTGACAGCGGCGAAGTTGTCGAAGGCGGGGATTTTGACGAAGAAAACCTTAAGATATCCCCTACGATACTTGACAACGTAAGCTTTGATTCCCCTGTAATGCAGGAGGAAATATTCGGGCCCATTCTCCCGGTTATAGAATATGATGATATCGAAAAGGTGATCTCGTATATAAACAGCCGCCCGAAACCCCTGGCGCTGTATCTTTTTACCGGGGACAGAAAACTGGAAAAAACGGTTATAAAAAGAGTTCCTTTCGGAGGAGGCTGTATTAACGATACCCTTGTCCATCTTGCCACGTCCCATATGCCTTTCGGAGGTGTAGGGGAAAGCGGAATGGGCGGTTATCACGGAAAGTGGAGTTTTGACACGTTTACCCATAAAAAGAGTATTATGAAAAAATCATTTTTGATGGATATTGAACTTAGATATCCGCCTTATCATGATAAATTGGGCATATTGAAAAAATTAATGAGGTAAATGCATATTGTAACTTGTCCGAACATACAAATTGAATCAACGGCATTTTAACCTGTAAAATTATTAATTAGTCTGGAGATTCCTATGAGTTTACGGTTTATATACGGAAGGGCAGGATGCGGAAAAACGCGTTTTTGCCTGGAAGAGATAAGGTCCAGGATAGAAAGCGGATGTACCGGCCAATTGTATCTTCTAGTTCCTGAACAATATACCTTTCAGGCTGAAAAGGACCTGATAGACCTGATAAAGCCGGGTGGAATCCTGAAAAACGAAGTACTCAGTTTCAGGCGCCTTGCTTATAAAGTTTTTAACGAAGTCGGGGGTATTACCTATCCTCACATTCATCCTGCGGGTAAAAGCATGATTTTATACCGCATACTTGACAAAATGGACAAAAATTTAAGATATTTCAAAAATTCAGTAGATAAGCCGGGATTTGTAGGCAGGCTTTCCGAACTTGTCAAGGAATTTAAACATTATAACGTAACCTTTGATAAACTGGATGAAATATGCGGTAAACTGGATGACAGGGATCCGCTGAAAGATAAAATAACCGAGCTTAAAAATATCTACATTGCCTTTGACAAGACGGTAAAGGAACGCTACAGGGATGCTGATGACGATCTTACCGTCGCAGCGGAGAAAATGAAAATGTCGAAACAGTTTACCGATTCGGAAATATGGATTGACGGGTTTACCGATTTCACTCCGCAGGAATATAAGATAATAGAGGTTTTGCTTACACAGGCCAGACGGGTTTCGATCACCCTTGTATGTGACAGGCTTGATGATCAGACATCCGAGCTGGATGTCTTTTCCCCTGCGAAAAAAGTCTATCGCAAAGTTCTGAATCTGGCCATGAAAAACAATGTCGCATATGAACCCCCGGTTTTTTTAAACCCGAAACCTTTATACCGGTTTAAGGATAATCCTGAACTCGCCCACCTTGAAAGCAATTTGAATGTTCATCCGTATAAGGTTTATCCCCGTGAAACCGAAAATATATCGCTGTTCTCCTCGGTAAATGTCTTCAGCGAAATAGAAGCCACGGCAAAGGACATTTTAAGGCTGTGCCGCGAAAAAGGTTTCCGGTTCCGCGACATAGCGGTGGTTACAAGAAATCTTGACGAGTACCAGGGGTTGATTGAAGCTGTATTTAATGACTACGGAATTCCGTGCTTTCTGGACAGAAAACTGGATATATCAAATCATCCGCTGGTGATACTTATTTTGTCAATGCTGGATATATTCACGGAAAACTGGTCATATGAAGCGGTTTTCAGGTATTTGAAATCAGGGCTTACCGGGATAGAACAGGATAGGATTGACAGACTGGAAAATTACGTTCTTGCCTGCGGGATACGGGGAAACCAGTGGACCGAAGAAAAAGACTGGAACATGATTCCGGAATTTTTCCCTGATGAGAATGGATCGGGACATGACGAATTTTCACTGGAAGAAATAAACAGAACACGGAAGGAAATAATCAAGCCGCTTATGGAATTCCGGTATAAAACAAAAGGGAGAAGGACTGCGGAGGAATTCTGCTCGGCATTGTTTGATTTTCTGTGTTACCTGAAAATCCCCGAGCAGATGGAGGCGATTATTGAGGATTTCCGCAGCAGGGGCGAACTGATCCTGGCAAATGAATACTCGCAGGTATGGAACATGGTCATTGAGCTCATGGACCAGATTGTTGAGGTAATGGCGGATGAAACCTTTGGCGTAGAGCGTTTCGCGAACCTTATCAGAATAGGTTTTTCTGAATATAAAATCGGATTAATACCCGCATCGGTCGACCAGGTGCTTGTGGGCAGCATAGAAAGGTCAAAGAGCCATGCGGTAAAAGCGCTTTATATCCTGGGAACAAATGACGGTGTCTTTCCGGCCAAAGGCAACGAAGAAGGAATCCTTACCGACGACGAAAGGATTAAACTGAATGAAATGGGGCTTGAGCTGGCCAAAACCAACCGGGAAAAAGTATTCGACGAGAATTTTCTGATTTACAGGACCCTTACAACACCTTCGGATTATCTGCGCATAAGCTGGCCTATAGCCGATCAGGAAGGAAGAGCATTAAGGCCTTCGATTATAATATCGCAGATAAAAAAGATATTCCCGTTATGCAAGCAATACAGCAATATTTTGCCGCCCCAGTCCAATGAGGAGATATTGAATGAAATATCGTCAAGACGCGCCGCTTTCAGGCAACTGATAACCGTTTTGCGGCAAAAGGCCGACGGAAGGGAAATACTGCCCGTATGGCGGGATATAGCCCTGTGGTATTTAAAAAACGACGAGTGGAAAGAAGAGTTTGAAAGGGCCAGAAAAGCATTCAGTTACCGGAATATAGCCCAAACCGTTGACTGGGACAAAATCAAAAAGCTTTACGGAGATACTTTCATATCCAGCGTTTCACGGTTTGAACGCTACAGTGCCTGTCCGTTTTCTTTCTTTGTACGGTACGGTCTTAAGGCGAGGGAAAGGAAAATCCTCCAGTTCAGCCCGCCTGATGCGGGTACGTTTTTGCATACTGCAGTGGAGAAATTTTCACGGGCCGTTCAAAACAGCCGGCAGCAGGGAGAGAGTGGCGCGCTGCGAAATGAAGCCTCGCAGGATGTTATTACATGGCGGACTTTTGACAGGAAGTGGTGTGAACAGAAAGTATCGGAAATAGTGGATGAAATGCTTGGAAAAATGATGGGAACAGGGCTTTCGTCATCAAAACGGATGGTTGTGCTGGCAAACAGGTTAAAAAGAGTGGTGACAAGGTCCGTATGGCTTATTGCCGAACATATACGCAGAAGCGGATTCGATCCCGTTGACTATGAAGCCGGGTTTGGAGACAATGAAAAATATCCTCCGATTGTGATTGAGCTTGACAACGGCGAAAAGGTTTTTCTGTACGGACGAATTGACCGAATTGACGCGATGGATACGCCTGAAGGAAGATACATCCGCATAATCGATTACAAGTCGGGGACAAAGGATTTCAGAATCGACAATGTATATTACGGTTTACAGATACAACTGGTTACATACCTTGACGCAATATGGGATTATTTTTCAAAGAACGGGAAGAATGTAATGCCGGCGGGTATACTTTATTTCAAACTGGATGATCCGATATTGAAAACGAACGGGCATATATCCGAGGAAGAAGTTGAAAAGGCAATCATGAAACAGTTGCGTATGAAAGGGTTGTTACTGGCCGACGTGAAACTGATTAAGGAGATGGATCGTACGATTGACGGACAGTCATTGATTATTCCCGCATCGATCAGTAAAAGCGGAACTTTGGGCAAGAACTCATCGGTTGTGACAATGGAACAGTTTAATATCCTGCGCAAATATGTACGCAGACTTCTGAAGGAATTAAGTACAGAGATCTTTAACGGGGCGGTCCCTATATTGCCGGTGAAAAGCAGGTACGAGACCGCCTGCAAGTACTGCAGCTACCTTCCCGTATGCCAGTTTGATGCCTCGCTGAAGGAAAACACCTATCGTATTCTGTATGAAAAAGACAACGACGAGATATGGAATCTTATGAAAAGGCAGTGATGCTGATTGGAACGAAGCAATAACCCTGAAAATGTCAAATATTTGGAGTTAAATAACGGCGAAACCGAATCGGGAGACCGGAAACCGGGCACCAAATGGACATCGGAGCAATTGCAGGCGATAAATGCCCGGAACTGCAATCTGCTTGTTGCCGCTGCAGCCGGTGCGGGAAAAACTGCCGTGCTCGTGGAAAGAATAATCAGAAAAATAACCGACGGGACAAATCCCGTCGACATTGACCGGATGCTGATTGTAACCTTTACAAATGCCGCGGCTGCGGAAATGCGGGAACGCATCGGCGAAGCAATTACAAGGGAACTGGACAAAAACCCGGGCTCGGAAAATATGAGACGTCAGCTGAGCCTTCTTTCAAGGGCCAACATTATGACCATTCATTCTTTCTGTAAGGAGGTTATCACAAAGCATATAGAAGCGGCTGAGATTGATCCCGGATTCAGGATTGCCGATGAAGCCGAAAGCGTACTTATGAGAATTGAGGCAATGAATGAAGTAATGAACGAGCAGTATGAGGAGGACAGGCAGGACTTCATTGAGCTGCTTGACTGGTATGGGGGCAATATAAATGATCAGAGGATACAAGAAATGGTAATTGATATTTACAATTTCATCCAGAGCAGCCCGTGGCCTGAAAAATGGCTTAAGGAAAGCGTAGAAGCGTTCAATGTGGACGAAACTTCGGATTTTGCAAGAACCCTGTGGGGGAAAGTAATTCTCAGATCATGCCGTGTTGAGCTGGAAAATGCGGGGAACATGCTGCAAAGGGCCATTGAAATGCTGCGTAATGCCGAAGGCCTTGAACAATACATACCTGTGTTTGAGGAGGATTTGTCAAATATTGAAACCCTTCTGAGTGCGGTTGCCAAAAGTGAACAGGGCGAAAAAGGCGGCCCGTCCTGGGACGATTTGTATGAAATGGTTCACCGCATTACTTTTTCGAGACTGCCGAGGGCAGGGAAAAATGCCGACGAAACAAAACAGGAAACGGTTAAAAAGATACGCGATACGGTGAAAAATATCATTAATAAAAAGATTATGGAAAAATATATAAGTGATAATTCATCAAGTATCATAAGCGATTTGCGGAAGGCCTATCCGGTAATGCAGTGCCTTGGAAGGCTTGTAAGAGAATTTACCGAACGGTATAACGAGAAAAAAAGGGTTAGATCGGTTCTTGATTTCAACGATTTGGAACATCTGTGCCTTAAAATTCTTACCGAGGAAACCGGGAACGGTATAGTGCCCTCGCGGATTGCCATGCAGTACAGGGATTATTTCGATGAGGTAATGGTGGATGAATACCAGGACAGCAACATGGTACAGGAACTTATTATAAGGATGATTTCACGGCATGACACCGATGCTCCCAACGTTTTTATGGTGGGAGACGTAAAGCAGTCCATTTACCGGTTCCGTCAGGCGAGACCCGAGATATTCATCGAAAAATACAATACATACCTGACCGATGAAGGGGCGAGGAACCGGAAGATACTTCTTTATAAAAACTTCAGAAGCCGCAGTGAGATCATAAACGCCGTAAATTTTGTATTCGGCACGATAATGTCGGAAGATGCGGGAGAGATTGACTATACAGAAAAAGAAGAGCTAAACCCCGGCGCGGTTTTTGGGAAATGTACCGCTGAAGACGCCAAAACAGGGGGATTTGTTGAATTTCACCTGATACAAACCGATGAGGACGAAAACGGTTCTCAAACCGAAACGCATGAAAAGGCAGGCGGCGATAATGTTTATGAGCCGGCGAATGATGAGGAAATTACCGAAATTATAGATAACATTCAGAGCGAAGCCAGGCTGATTGCCGGCAAAATTCTGGAACTGACCGGCTGTGACAATGAGGGAAAAAGCTTTTATGTTTTTGACAAAACAAAAAATGAATACAGGAAAGCCGAGTTTAGGGATATTGTAATCCTTCTACGGGCTACGAAAAACTGGGCTGAAGTATTCACCGACGAACTGGCGGCAAAAGGCATACCATGCTTTGCAGACACGGGAACGGGTTTTTTCAAAACCACGGAGATTCAGGTTGTGCTGTCACTGCTGCAGGTTATTGACAACCCTCTTCAGGATATTCCGCTTCTGTCGGTATTGCGCTCACCGGTTTTTTCATTTACTACGTCGGAACTGGCTGCGATACGTGCGGCCGACAGAAAAGCATCAATATATGACGCGCTGAAGGTCATGGCAGAGAAACACCCGCTGGAAGAGGGATCCGGCAGCGACAGGTCTGCAGCGGAAAAAGCGGCGATGTTTCTGGAAAAGCTTGCTATCTGGCGCGAGAAGGCACGGCATATGCCAACCGATCAGCTGATTTGGTACCTTTACCATGATACCGGTTATTACGACATGGTTGGCGCAATGCCGCAGGGCGAACAGCGCCAGGCAAATTTAAGGATTCTGTATGACAGGGCAAGGCAGTTTGAGAAAACAAGCTATAAGGGGCTGTTTAATTTTATAAATTTCATTGACAAAATCAAAAGCAGCAGGGGTGACATGGGTAGTGCCAGAATCCTGACCGAAAATGACAATGTGGTGCGGATTATGAGCATACACAAAAGCAAGGGACTGGAGTTCCCTGTTGTTTTTGTTGCCGGGTGCGGCAAGAAGTTTAATCTTACCGATGCGAGCAGAAGTGTGCTGGTTCACCAAGAACTCGGGCTGGGACCCGACATTGTGGACCTGAGACTGCGAATCTCCCATCCTTCGGCGGCCAAAATTGCGATAAGCGAGAAAATCCGTTCCGAAACCCTGTCTGAAGAAATGCGCATACTGTACGTAGCAATGACAAGAGCAAGGGAAAAACTGATAATGACCGGCTGTGTGGGTAATATCGGAAAGGCGGTGTCAAAATGGGCAGAAATTTCATACGGGGATGGACATAAAATTTGCGGCAGCAATGTGTTAAAATGCTCAAGCTACGCTGACTGGATAGGAGCTGCGCTTGTAAAGAAATATCCGGGTTTTGCTGATGAAATCAAAAATAAAAAGATATACACCTGCGGGAATGATGATGACGATCCTGATACCGGAAATACAAACAAATGGCTGATAAGGGTATGGGATAAAAAGGATATGCTGAGTACCGGGATGCGGAATGAAGAGAATGAGGCCGACTTTCAGCAGTGGCTGGACGAAATTGCCGAAAAGGGAGAGTATACCGGATACCGGAAAGAGATAGAAGAACGCCTCAGTTGGGATTATCCGTACATGATTTTGGGCAGGATACCGGCGAAGGTAACCGTAACAGAACTGAAAAGGAGGTTTGAAGCCGAGCTTTTTGACGAAGCAGGCAGAATTCCCATACAGCTTCCGGTACTTGTAAAAAAGCCTTCGTTCCTTGAAAAGAAAAAAGGTTTAAGCCCGGCCGAGAAAGGTACCGTCATGCATTTTGTAATGCAGCACCTGGATTTTACCAACCCCGATATAAAAGGGCAGATTGAGGAAATGGTCAAAAAGGATTTATTGACCGAACAGCAGGCCGAAACGGTTGACACTGAAAAAATAGAACTTTTCCTTAAGTCCGAACTGGCCCGGAGGATGCTTGCGTCAGGCAATGTACAGCGGGAGGTGCCGTTTAATATTGAAATACCATGCCATGAATTATATCCGGAACTGGTGGACGAAAAATACAGGAATGAAAATTTGCTGCTTCAGGGCATTATCGACTGCTATTTTGAAGAAAAAGACGGCCTGGTGCTCGTGGATTACAAAACAGATTATGTTCCATTCGGTGATACAAACGTGATAATTGAAAGATACAGAATCCAGATAGAGTATTATGCGAGAACGCTTGCCGTTTTAACAGGCAAAAGGGTGAAGGAAAGATATATATATCTGTTCTCTACCGGTGAGATTGTGGAAATGTAACGGATAAAAAACGGACTTTTTTAAGTATGAAGATATGTCTGGGGATAAAAAATTTTTTCGTAAAAACAGGAGGTTAAGTTGTGCTGAAAGTTGAATTTCTTGTGGCGGGAGGAATAATCACGAACTATAAATGTTCGTCAAAATGCAGGCACTGCAGCTACTCCAGCTCTCCCAAATGGCCTGATGATTACATGACGCCCGACGTTGCCGATGAGATATTTTCGATTTTAAAAAGGCTGGGGTGCAGTTCGGTTCATATCGGCGGCGGTGAACCGCTTCTGAAACCCGACAGAATTTTGGATATCCTTGATTCTGCGGCAAAGAACGGTATGGATATTGAGTATATTGAAACAAACGCGTCGTGGTACAGGGATGAAGCATCGGCGGTGAATATCCTTGCCGAACTAAAGAGACACGGCGTGCATACCCTTCTTATATCAATAGATCCGTTTCATAATGAATATATACCGTTCCGGAAAGTCAAGGATTTAGTCAGGGCGTGTTCAAAGGTGGGACTTAATGTGTTTCCGTGGCAGATGGAGTTTTGGGATGAGATTGACATGTTGGATGAAAATACACCCCATTCCTTTGACGAGTATACAAAACTTTTCGGGAAGGATTATCTTTTGAGATTGCCCGCAAAGTACGGCCTTAATATGAAAGGGAGGGCATTTGTTACATATAAACCCTATATGAGAATGCAGCCCTTCGAGCAAATAATGCGGGAAGCGGGGCCGTGCAGGCTGTTGTCGGGATTGTACCACTTCCATGTCGATTTATACGGTAATTTTATTCCCCAGTCATGTCCGGGACTGGCAGTCCCGCTAAAGGAACTGGTGGACGGGGCGGATACTGACAAGTACAGGATATTTTATAATCTGGATTCTGCGGGCGTAGCTGGCCTGGCCGGGCTGGCGATGAAGGAGTACAGGTACATCCCTAAGGCGGAGTATGCCGGAAAATGTGATCTCTGCTATGATATAAGAAACCATCTGGTTCTCGGATTGGGGCTGGATCTGCCTGATTTGAAACCCGACGGGCATTACAGGTATGTCTGATCCTGCTCCGCCTTCTTTGTCCAACGGCCCAAAACGGCTGAAAGCAGAGTGAGCACCCCGGAATTGTTATACAGGTTATTGACTTGCGGCAAAAACAGCGGTAAAATAATGATGTCACGACGTTGCGGCCCCATGGTCAAGCGGTTAAGACACCGCCCTCTCACGGCGGCAACAGGGGTTCGAATCCCCTTGGGGTCATCGGAACTAAAAAGAAGCTGTCTCGAAAATGAGGCAGCTTTTTGTTTCACCTGTTTCCTGTCGAAAAATCCTTAAAGGGTAATATTGCGATGTCATAAGGGAAAAGAATTTCAGAGGATGGCTAAAATGTAATTGCGGTATGCGTACAAGGGAAGATAATGTGTCCCCTCCACAGGGAGGATAAGCGGCTGGGCTGATAAAATAAACAGGAGATAATCGAATGATAAATAAAAAGGAGAACGAATTATGCGTTCTCCTCATTTATGCCTAAATGGCACTGGACAGTTTTTCAATGCCTATATTGATTCTCCTTAAAGTTTCCTCCCTGCCAAGCACTTCGGCTATTTCCGATGCGCCGCCCGGAGTTACAAGCTGGCCAGAAATTGCTATCCTCACCGGCCAGAAGATCTGTCCGGTTTTTAGCTGAAGTTTTTCGGCCAAAGCCGTCAGAGCTTCATATATACTCTTCTCATCCCAGTCGTTAATACTTTCCAGAACGGGCAACGCTGCCTTAAGGCTGTTTAATGAAATTTCAGGGTTGGTCTTTGACTTCTTGTTTGTATAAAGCGCCAGATCATATTCGGGAAGGTGGTTGAAAAAGCCGAGCTTTTCAGGTATCTCCGACAGGACATCCACCCTCGGCTGAAGCATTTTTGCAATCGGAAGGGTGGGAAGGTCCTTTTCCAGCCCCTTCTTAATCCATGGCAGCGCTAATTCATGAAATTTCTCCAGTGACATTGCCCGGATATATTCGCCGTTAAACCAGCGCAGCTTTGCTATATCAAAAACCGACGGTGATTTGCTGATACGCTCAACTGAGAAAATCCTCTCAAGCTCTGCCAGGCTGAAAATCTCCTGATTGGTTTCAGGCGACCAGCCGAGAAGGGCAAGGTAGTTTATTATTGCTTCAGGCAGGTAGCCCTGAGCAAGAAGATCTTCAAAAGTGGCATCGCCTTTACGCTTTGATATTTTTGAACCGTCGGGCTTTACAATCAGAGGCAAATGCACATAAACCGGCACTTCCCAGCCGAAAGCCTCATACAGGAGCTTGTATTTCGGCGTGGACGACAGGTACTCGCTGCCACGCACAACGTGTGTAATGTGCATAAGGTGGTCATCTATCACATTGGCAAAATTATATGTGGGATACCCGTCGGACTTAATAAGTATTTGATCCTCAAGCTCACTGTTGTTGACCGTTATTTCGCCGTAAACGGCATCGTAAAATGTTGTAGTGCCTTCGGTGGGCATTTTCTGGCGTATAACGTAGGGTTCGCCGGCTTCAAGCCTTTTCCTGACTTCCTCTTCCGACAGTTTCAGGCAATGACGATCGTAACGGAAAACCTCGCCTCTTGCACTGTACTCTTTTTGAAGGGTTTCCAATCGTTCCTTAGAACAGAAACAATAATATGCATGACCTTTCTTTACGAGTTCTTCAGCATATTTAAGATAGATGTCTTTACGCTGGCTTTGGATATAGGGGCCGTACGGACCGCCAATATCCGGCCCCTCGTCATGTTTTAACCCGCAAATTTTTAAAGCGCGATATATAACATCCACCGCACCCTCAACAAGGCGTTCCTGATCCGTGTCTTCTATTCTCAGGATAAATTTTCCGCCGTTAGCACGCGCAATAAGGTACTCATAAAGTGCCGAACGTAAATTACCTATATGAATATAACCTGTCGGGCTTGGAGCAAAACGTGTTCTAACAACTGACGATGACATAATTAACTCTCCTGACATTGATATAATTAAAACTTATAAAGATTACCCTCATCCTTTTTAAAAGGCCGAGGGCAACTTTACTGAAAAAATACAGCAGCTTATCGCCACTGCTTTTATACCAATCCGCATGCCTGCAATATGTCATTTAAGGCATGCAATAACTTTCCCAAATAAATGAAAATGGAGCTGGTGAGGGGATTCGAACCCCTGGCCTATTGATTACGAATCAATTGCGCTACCGCTGCGCCACACCAGCATCTCGGATCATTTGAAACTGAGATATATCGTAACAGTAACATTAATTATTATAGCAGTATTATTTATAATTTCAAGATTTTAAAGCAATAAAATTTTCTTCTATTCCATAAAGGGTAAAAATATAATAAAATATAAGTGTGGTTGATCAGTGTATTTTTTAACGGCTTATTTCACGTCCTTACAGCCTTTCACCGTTTCAGGTTAAAAAAAGAAGAAGGGAGGAATGTAAGGTGAAGCTGATTTTAGCGATTATTAGCGATGAGGACAGCAACCCGGTTATCAGTGAATTGGGAAAAGAGGGTTTTGGGGTTACTAAACTCTGTTCAACCGGTGGTTTTTTGAGATCGGGAAACACCACCATAATGGTGGGTGCCGATGAGGAAAAGGTGCCCGAAGTTATTGATATTATTAAGAGGAAATGCAAGACGAGGAAAAAGGCAATGCCCAATCTGGATTTGTCCGGCGGTACAGGTGTGATGGGGATGGCGTTCCCTGTTGAAGTAACCGTCGGAGGTGCTACGGTATTCGTTCTTAATGTGGAACGGTTCGAAAAATTATAGCGTATTTTGTTCGTTGACTGACGATGAAAATTAGCGGAAAAGGAACAGCAGGATAAGTTTATGGACAAGCACAATAATTCATCTCAAAATGGTTTTGCAATGTCGCTGGCTGATTATGAGAGAAGCCGCCTGATGGCTATAATTGAAGGAATTTCAGCCAGGATTATTTTTGGGCTTACTACAGGTGCGTTTTTAACAGGGTATTTGAAGTTTCTCGGCGCAGATGACGACCTTTGCGGACTGATAGCCGCAATCCCGGGTTTGGCCAGTGTTATACAGTTTTTTTCCCCGATGCTTCTTGAGAAACTCAGCAGGAAAAAACCTATAGTGACGGTTTTTAATGCTCTTCACCGGATTTTGCTTGCAATTCTCGTATTTATACCTATTTTGCCCGTATCAGTGGAAATGCGTCTTTATATGGCGGGCGGACTGTATTTGCTTTCACATTTGATGGTGAACCTCGTTGCACCTGCTACTACTATGTTATTTATAAGCCTTGTGCCGCAAAATATGCGGGGAAAATTCTTCAGCGTCAGGGAAAGGTACCTGATATTCGTTTCAAGTGTTGTCAATGTAATATTCGGCGGTGTTTTAGACGAGTTCGAATTGCACGGCAGGGCATTCGATGGCTATATTTTAATGTACGCAATTGTATTTATGGCAATGCTTGTTAATCTTTATGCTTACATCTCCATAAAAGAGCCGTATGTAAGCCAGCCCACATGCAAAATAAACCTTAAGCAGTTATTTGTCATGCCGCTTAAGGAAAAAAGATTCAGGAAAATTATCATTCTGTTCTTTTTATGGGGTCTTTCGATGAACTTTTCCAATCCGTATTTTTCCGTTTACATGGTATCAAAGCTGAAACTCAGCTACACGTTCATTACCGTCAGCGGGTTTGTTAACTCATTTTTCTATGTCATAACCGTAAGCATATGGGGAAAAATGGCCGACAAAAAATCTTTTACATATACGGCAATGCTGTCAATTGCATTACTCGGGATTACGAATATTATTTGGTTTTTTGCCGTTGGCCAATCGGTTCTTACATACGTCATCGTAATGCTCGTCCATATTACCGGCGGAGTGGCCTGGGCGGGAATTGGAATATCTCTTTACAATATTCCGTATGAATACACCCCCGAGGAAGGGCGGACGGTTTACCTGGGCTTTAACGCCGCACTGAGCGGGCTGATAGGGTTTGCTTCGTCGATGCTTGCATCGTACATGGTCGGCGCAATGGCGGATTACGCCGGCTCTTTTGCCGGAATGCCTGTAACGCAGTTCCAGCTGATATTTTTAATATCGGGTATATTCATACTGGTCACGTCGGCCTATATATGGTTTGCGATTATAAAGCCGAAGTTACATGGAAATGTTTAATAAAACAAATAAACAATTTACTTTTGCCGAACTCATGCTATAATAAGATTTGCATCAGGGTTAACTGTCAAATTATAAGAAGGGAAAGGAATGATGAAATGAGCCTGATTCTGTTGGAGCAGTTAAAGCCACAGATTTCCGAACTGCTTACTGACATTGTTGATTTGAGGGATTCTCTTTGACATTCCTGAGATGGAGAAAGAACTGGCCGAACTGGATCAGAAAGCGCAGGAACCGGGTTTTTGGGATGATATCGAAAATTCGCAGAAAATTCTGCAGCGAAGCAAAAATCTTAGGGATAAACTTGATGGTTTCAATAAGCTGAAAACTGACTGTGAAGATCTTTTAACCCTTGTTGAGCTTGCGCTGGAAGAAAAGGACGAAAGCGTATTTGACGAGGTCGAGAGCAATTTTAAGGAGATCAAATCCAGGTTTGAGAAGTTAAAACTGCAAACCCTGCTTAAAGGAGAATATGACAAAAACGACGCGATTTTCACTCTGCATGCGGGCGCGGGCGGTACCGAGGCAATGGACTGGGTACAGATGCTGCTCCGCATGTATACACGGTGGGCCGAGAACAATAACTATGAGACCCGCATACTTGATTTGCTTGAAGGAGAAGAGGCCGGAATTAAGAGTGTCACCGTGGAGGTTAAAGGCGAGAACGCCTACGGATTCCTGAAAAGTGAAAAAGGCGTACACCGCCTCGTAAGAATATCCCCGTTTGACGCGTCGGGCAGAAGGCATACATCCTTTGCGTCAATGGAAGTATTGCCCGTTATGAATGATTCGGATGAAATACACATTGATCCGGAAGATATTAAAATGGACGTATTCAGAGCCAGCGGTGCCGGTGGCCAGCATGTAAACAAAACATCGTCGGCTGTGAGACTTACCCATATTCCCACGGGCATTGTGGTTACATGCCAGAATGAAAGATCCCAGCACCAGAACAGGGAAACGGCGATGAAGATGCTGTACGCGAAACTTCTGGAGCTGAAGGAAAGGGAAAAGCAGCAGAAAATTAACGAGCTCAAGGGCGAGCAGATGGATATTGCATGGGGAAGTCAGATCCGTTCGTATATATTTTGCCCATATACACTGGTGAAGGACCACAGGACCGGCTATGAGGAAGCCAACGTGCAAAAGGTTATGGACGGGGAAATAGATGAATTTATAAGCGCTTATTTAAAATGGAATGCGAGAAAGTAAAAACTTTATCTCCTCCCTTTATGGGAGGTTATTTTATTATATGTGAACTTTATTATTTTGGACAGAAGCAGCAAAATCTCTACTATACACAACCCTATTATGATGTAAAGAATTTCAGAATATTCCATCAGGCGTTTCTTTGCCTTTTCAAAACTGGTAAGTTCAGGCAGTATTTCCCTGTCCGGAAACAGATCAACGGTAATAACCGTCCCGTCGGTAAGGGTGAACTTAACGGTTCCCATCAGTGTATTTTTATACAGGGGGAGTTTCATATTGTCTTCTACCAGATCGTAATGAATTTCCTGTATATAATTGTCGCCGACAGGATAAGTATAATATACGTCACTGCCCGCGATAAGCGTTACTTCATGCCCTTCAACCGTTATGTTGTCCAGAGGCTGTCCCTTGTATACAAGCGGCCCCCTTCTGAAATTGTTAAACCCGAATTCAAAAAGTTTTATTGTATCGGTATACATAGTCTCCGCCGGCGCGTCGAGAAGTATACAAACAAGCCTTTGCTGGTCCCGGCTTACCGTCGTAATTACAGTCTGGTATTTGGGATCGTTGTAATCAACCTTTCCGCCGTCCACACCGTCATAACTCCAGAACATGTCATTGAGGTTTGTCAGCACCAGTGTTTTATTCTCGTCAAACCACGGCTTTGCCTGCGATGAGAATACCTTTTCAAAATTCTGGTTGGTGGTAATGGCATGGCGGATTAATTTGGCCAAATCCGATGCTGTGGTATACTGGTTTTCATCGTAGGCCCCGGTGGGATTTACGAATACCGTGTTGATCATATCCAAACTTGCCGCATAATCATTCATCAGTTTGACGAAATCTTCCACCGTCCCACCCACTGCTTCCGCAAGGGCGATTGTCGCGTCGTTTGCGTTACTGAGCATTGAAGCGTAAATAAGACTTTCGGCGGTGTACTTTTCACCAACGGTAAGCTCCAGCAGCGCTCCCTCGGCATTGACCGCTTCCTTGCTTGCCGTCACCATGGTGTTTAAGTCAAGCTTTTCGAGGGCAATATATGCAGTCATCAGTTTGGAAGCCGCAGCAATATGTAACTTCTCATCAGGGTTTTTTGCATACAGTATCTGACCGCGTTTTAATTCGAAAAGCAGTGCAGACGGTGCTTCCACGGTTGGTTCTGAAGAAAGGGCGGCACTTGCGACAGGCATATTAATCAAGTAAATCAGGATAAGAAACCACACCAGCTTTTTAAACATAAGACCTCCGGAATTTATGTCAAGTAGTAATCAGCTTATTTTATCGCGTCAACAGGCAAACCGCCTAAAAGGTTAAGCAGCCACCTGACATTCTACATCATTAATTATACAATTAACGGCTGGTAAAGTATACAATATAATGACCAAATATTAGGTGTTTTTTCACAATGAATTTATTAATTTAATGTATTAAGTCTGCCTGAAATTCCCATAATAACATTAACCGTTATATTATTTTTACCCCAATATTGTGAAATTATCAACAATATTTGCTTAATATTTATTATGTACGGGAGGAATCCGATTGTCAAAGGAAAAAATTCAAATTTCCCCGCTGCAGCTTACCTTTTTGTTTATAACCATGGTTATATCCACTGCCGACATATTTACCCCATCCTTTGTTGCCCAGGAGGCAAAAGGGGATTCCTGGATTTCCGTCATCCTCGCTTCGGTGGCGATGATACCCGTTCTGTTTATATATATGGGGCTATACAAACAGTACAGGGAAAAGAGCCTTATTGAAATCTGCGACGAAATTGCGGGAAAGGTTGCTGGGAAAATCATAGGTTTTTTATACGTTTTTTATTTTATTTTTATTGCTTTAGGCGCTACAATGAGCCTTACGATAGTGTTAAACATTACTTTTCTTCCGATGACCCCGCCCTGGATTATAGTGCTGGTATCGGTTCTTGTAGCACTTTATGGCGTTTACAGTAATCTGGAAGTGGTCGCAAGGGTTAATGAAATACTTTTGCCTGCAGGAATGGGGGCGCTGGTGTTTCTTCTCCTTTTAAACATTAATGAATATGATTTCGATTTCTTCCGGCCTGTTTTGGCAGACGGCATTCTGAATCCCGTAAGGGGTGCCGTTATTATTTTCGGTTATTTGGGAGAGACAGTGGTAATCCTTCAAATGCTTCACCTTGTAAACAAGTCAGAAAAAATTACCACAGCAGTGTTTGCCGGGCTTTTGATAACCGGGATGGCAATCCTCGCAGGCACTTTGATTTATGCGGTTTTCGGGCCTCTGACCGAAGTCTTTATAATAACTTCGCTGGAGTTGGCAAGATTTTCTTCGATAGGGAAGTATATTCAAAATCTTGACGTTTTGATTCTGGCCATATGGATTACGGGAATTTATGTGAAAATTATGATTTTTATCTATGCAGGCACGTACGCGATGTCACAGCTGTTCAGACTTAAAAGCTATAAATCGGTTATTTTGCCCGTGGGTTTCTTTTTATGCAGCGTGACGTTTTCAAACGTGGACGTCAGGGTAACAGAGCTTTCTTTCATGCATTACATAGTTCCCGTTTATGCAATTGCAATGTCTTTTATAATTCCGGGAATTCTGCTCTTAATCGGCAAAATTAAAAGCAGAAAGAAAGGAAAGGGTCAGAAAGAATGAACGTTTTGTTTTTTTACGCAAGTATTGTTGCCTTGCTGGTTATATTTTTTATAACCGTAATGAAAAAGAAGTTCACGGTACGGCATATGGTTCTGATGCTGGGATACGGTCTGTATAATCTGATTTTTGAGCTTATATTCGGCGAGATTCTCGGACTTTACTACTACATCGAAAAAGATCGTTATATACCCAAACCATTGTGCTAACCGGATGGAGAATTCTGCCATGGTCGGTTATAAGCTATATGGTTTCCTTCTATTTGATAAATTTGTTTAACAGTTTTTTACTTAGAGTATTACCCGAGCCTTAACTGATTTTTGTTGATTTTTTTATTATTGAGGAACCAAGGGGTATCCAGTTGATGGTGGTTTTGTAAAGCAGTGCCCTGACGCCCGGTATTCCCATTGCAGCAAGCAGGCTGTCGTAACCTTTATTGTCAAGTTTGTTGAAACCTTCTCTCAGCTGCTGTAGATAAATGTTTTTCTTCGTAATGTACTGACACTGCTTATGGTAATCCAGACCGAGGGCAATGTACCGCGCGGCAAATACGCCCATGCTCAGTGAATTGAACTGGCCAAAACCCAGGAAAGGGTCAATGCTTCCTCCGGACAGCCCGGCAAAAATGATATTGTCGATTATTTTCGGGTATACATGCCCGCTTACATGATGCTGCGTAAATTCCTCGATTATGGGATATTTAATGTTTTCATAGTATAAAAAAGTATGCCAGAACTCGTTTATGTCCTGTTCGCTGCAGTCCGACACAACAAGAATGACAGAGGCTTTCTTTTCACTGAAGGGTGTGAGATATGCATATCCGTTCCTGCAGTAATGCTGATTTATCCACATATCAATCCTTGAAGTGTCGAAATTCCCGTGAATTATCGCACCTCTTATATATCCGTTAAACCATGTCTGCCATATCCCGTATTCCTTCGGATAATAGTTGTTTCCGGTTGCGACCACGACATAATCATAATGTTTTTTTAATTTGTGAGGATCGGCGTAATTATTCAGAAAAACTCTCGTTTTATTCAGTGAAGCAAAAATCTGGTTTTTTATTGAATCTTTTGTATTGGATCTGAGAAAAAAGAAACCAAGTTTTCTACCGGTTACCATAAGATTCCTGGTGGGGGAATGGTGCATCACTCTTCTGATCGGTGCAAGAGGTGTGATGTCAAGGTATAATTTTTCCCTGAAATATCTTATATAATCGCCATGAGGGGGGCGGTCCACAATTCTCAGCATGGCTGTGGAATGTGTGAAGGGTTCGCCTATAAACCCGTTTTTTTCATATAAATCAGGTACAATACCCAAACGTTCAAGTTCGTGGGCGCATGCCAGACCGGCAAGGCCGGCTCCTACAATTGCTACTTTCACAAAAACCTCCATTTACCGCACTTGATTTTATGGTTTTGGCTTGGCAGGGAATATTTTGTGTATGATATTGGCAGGTGTACTTTTTCTAAGAAGCTTTTGCTGTATGTTTAAAATATCCCTTGTTTCGTCATCCCTGAGCCTTGTAAACAAGGCTTTGGCTTCGGGGTTTACCACACTTAGCAGTGCGTGATTATACCATTTCTGAAGCATTATTTTGTATTCAAGTAAATCGGTCAGAATGTTCATCTCGTTCATGTTGAATACCCCTGTGTATATGGAATTCACTGTATTCCCAGCCGTTTCATTTTGTCATTAAGTTCTTTTATGTGTTCCTTGCTGTTTTTTTTAAAATCGTTAATCATGTCTTCAAGAATTGGATCTTTTATCATTTTTTTAAAAAAATCATATTTTTTCATCAGTACCTCTTCAAGACCGAGACTTCGGTTAAAGTAAAATGAAAGCATATCCTCCTGGTATAGTTTAAACAAAGTCATCACCTCTTATTAACTACGTTTTTTATTTTTAGCAAAACAAAGAATATTATACAGTAAATAACCAAATTGAAGTTGGATAAAATACACTATGAAATAGCTTTTAAGTGTTTAAAATTTCGTTTATAGGAGGAAAGATTATTGAAAGTAGCAATAATAGGTTCGGGCGTTTCAGGGCTGGCATGTGCTTTCCGCTTAAATCAGCTTGGCATAAAACCGACGATTTTTGAAAAAAGGTCTATAATAGGCGAAGCCATAAATTTGTACGGCATGCATTTAAACTGCTTTAATCTGTTTACAAACAACCCGCTGAAGTTTTTCGAAAAAGAATATAATCTTAAAATAGCACCCATGCGCCCCATTAAAAAAATAACCATGTATTCTGGGAATAAAAAGATTACGGTTAAGGGCGGAAATCTCGGCTGTATTTTTAAACGCGGGCCGGGGTTTGACTCGCTGGAAAGGCAACTTTTCGATAAAGTGGATGCCTTTTTCTGTTTTGATGTCTGTGTTATGCCTTCGATTATAGATGAAATAAGGAAGGAATTTGACGCCGTAGTTGTTGCAACGGGGGGTTCAGATATACCCAAGCATTTTGATCTTATGAAAAGTGAACTGATCATCCAGGTGAGAAGCGGGCTTATTGAAGGCAGATTTGAACCCTGCCAGGTTTTTTCATGGATGAAAACCGGGTATTCAAATGATTTGTATGTATGTTTGATACCCGTAAACGAAAACAGGGCGGTTATCACATTGCTGGCAGATGACATTACTCCGGACGAACTGGATTATAAATGGAAAAAGATGATAATAACTGAGAATATTACCAACAAAATATTACAAACATGGGATCACGAATACCGTGGGGGCAGGTTGAAAATGAACCAGCTTGGAAATCTTTATTTTATCGGCAATGCCGGAGGCTTAACCGATGATTTTATGGGATTTGGAATAATAAACGGTATTATCAGCGGAATTTTTGCCGCCGACGCCATAGTCAAGAGGACGGATTATCAGAAGAGTATTCAAACAATACTGGACCGTATTGATAAAATACACAATTTCAAACTGCTTGCTGAAAAAAGCGGTAAAGATATATGGAAATACATGACCGGTATAGTGGGATTTCCGGGAATACGCGGTATCATATACAGGAAATCGTTAGTAAAATTTTATCATATTGGTGGATTGATTGAGAATTTAATAAAGGAATGAGTTTCTCTATTTTTTTATTTCGAAAATAAGCTCAGCTAGGGGCTTAAAAATAAAATACACGATGTCGGAAACCGTTGGTATGTTTAATTCCGTAAACGGGATAACAAAATACATGGCTGATATCAAAATTATAACCATGGAAACCAGTAATTCCTTAAAATACTTTTTTTTAACGCAATAATAAGCCTGAATAATCGTATATATAACGGCTATTGCAATTGCATACCACATTATTACCAGTCCTCCGTATGGAAATATTTTCCCATAAGACCGCGGTGCCGGATTTTAAGATTCACATTATAACTTACAGGAATTCTGGAAAAAACTTCACACCAGTTTTCTTTTAATTTTTCCCACTGCTTTGGATATCTTACTTTGAAAACTTTGTGAAAACCTAAGAAATCGGTCCTTAAATCATTCTGGGCCCTGTTTACGGCCAAATATATTTCCGAAGCTATCTCCTGCGCAACTATGTCTTCAATTTTTTTAATAAAGGTTTCATCATATGCGGGGATTTCGCCGTACAGCTCGGTTATGAATCCGGTTGCTTTAACCGTGACGGCCGCAGTAATGTTGTCATCGGATACGTAAGGGAATTCCAGTTTTGATTCCACATTAGTTATGTCTACTGTTATTTTAAAGCCGGGATCGGTAATTTCTTTGTAAATGCTGAATGACTGTTCTATTTTATTGCTCAGTATCAGATACCCCCTCAGTTCGATCGGTGAAAGCCATCCTACAAGCCTGTCCTTGTCGATTACCGCGCCGCCGCTTACATAGGCAATAGGTTGTTCGGTGTCCTTCCAGTAAAGTTTCAGGTATTCCTGAAAGTCAATGGTAAATGGGGTTTTACTGCTGTAGTAAAATCCCATGTTTCCTATAACAAAGCCATTCTGATACGACGCAAGGGAATTAAGCGAAAGTTCTTTAACATTAAGGGCAAAACCCTTGGACCATTCACCGGCACCTTCGATAATACCTAAAAGCTCGCGAAAAAGGCTTTTTTCAAGATTCGCCGGGACTTGCATCATTTCAGAAGCTTCCCCGGGAGTAACAAAAATAAGGTTTCCGTACCTGAATTCCGAATTTCTCGTGAGCAGGTCGGTTATATCCGAAATACCCTGTCTGGCCTTTTCTTCGCCAATAAGTATAATTTTGTTATGCATCCACGTAAGGCTTCTGGTGGAAGTGCGCCGGAGGTTTCTCAACGCATCAAAGGTAGATTTCCCTGCTGCCGTTCCTATCCACGTGGTTGCTACGTTTTCCTGGTTCTGGGTCTGCCCGAATGGCTGCACCGACAGAACGGTAACACGTTGGTTGCCGTCGTGATCCAAATCAAAACCAGTCATTACCACTATTCCTATATCGCTTAATTCCCTTGCGTCCCAGCATGAGCATAAAAAAATACTTGAGAAACATAAAAGAATGATAAGGCATTTTTTCATATCAGACTCCTTTCATTGCCCGGCAAGGTGTATTCAGCTGTTTTTTTTCGAAGTATGCACAGGGTTTAATGTTTCCAGGAAGGCGGGGCGATATCTCTGATAGCTGGGTGGCCCATGAAGCAGAGTGTTCTGGATGTCTTTCAGATTAAGCGGAGCTAACGGTGAAAGGTAAGGTACGCCTACAGAGCGGATTGATGCCATGTGGATAAGCAGTACGACAAAGAGGCTTATTATACCGTACATCCCCAAAAAGGAAGCTGCAATCATAAAAGGAAATCTGATTAACCGCAGGGCGGGGTTTGTAGTATAACCCGGAACGGCAAAGGCTGAAATTGCCGTTAACGCAACCACTATAATCATTGCCTGGGATACAATACCGGCCTGTACTATGCTCTGCCCGATTACAAGACCGCCGACTATGCTTATGGAAGGTCCTATTGGTTTAGGTATGCGTATGTTGGCTTCCCTGAGAATCTCAAAAGTAAATTCCATTATAAACGCTTCAATGAAGGCGGGAAAAGGGACCCCGGCTCTTGAACTGGCTATTGTTATTAATAGCTGGGTCGGTATCATGCCTGGGTTAAAAACGGTAAGGGCAATATATAAGGCTGCACCGAATGTTGAAATCAGAAATGCGACAAATCGCAGAAACAGCAGGAACATTGCCATATAATAACTCATATAGGCCTCATCCGCGGATTTAATCAAGTCTATGAAAAGTGACGGATATATCAGCGCGAACGGTGAACCGTCCATCATTACAACCACTCTGCCCTCCAAAAGGTGGTTAACACACCTGTCCGGGCGCTCTGTTAATATTTCCTGCGGAAAAGGGGTAAATTTATTGTCACTTATAAATCTCCTCAGATGCCCGGTATCGATAACACCATCGGTATCAATCCGTTCAATCCTTTTTTTCAGCTCATCAATAAATTCCGGATTCGCAATTCCTTCAATATACATAATTGCAAAGGTATTCTTTGTTATACAGCCTTTTATACTGAATTCAATTTTGAATTTTGATGTTTTGATTCTTTTGCGCAGCAGGGCAAGATTCAGGTGGATATCCTCAACAAATCCTTCCTGGGGGCCAATGGCGGATACTTCGATCTGAGGACTTCCGACCATTCTGCCGTTGGATGTGCGTACATTGACAATCAGGGCCTCAGCGATACCGTCTATAAGGATGATGCAGTCTCCGTCATATATGGCTTTCAAAAGGTCTCCGGTATTTTTTGTGATTTTTACTTCATGGGAAGGCAGGAATTTATTTTTGATTTTTTCAGCGGTTTTAATTACACATGTATCCATAGGTTCCATAAGCCATTCAAGGATAAACCGGCTTATATTCTCCGATGAAACGATACTTTCAAAATAATAAATACAGGCTTTGCGATTTCTCATAAGTATAAAATCGCGCTTTACAAAATCATCACACCTGTCGAAAAGTCTTTCAAAATTCTGTTTATTTTTCTCAAGGGAACATGACAATTCAAAAAGGGAATCGTTGTTTATTTCCTGTTGTTTTTTTCCCTTAAAAAGCTTTGTAAAAAACCGCATGGCACATCCTTTCAGTGATAATTTTTATTTTAGCATTTGCATTAATTATGGAATTATTCATCCAGCTGCAGATATTGAATAAAAAAACCGAAAATAAAAATGACGGGTGTTTTCCCCGTCAAGCTCAAAAGTAAATTTATGTAAATAATACAGTTAAATTTAACGGTTGAAATTGAATAATTATGGAATATTTTAATCCACAATAAATGGTTTAACTTCTTTCATGAATTCATCGGCATTGTCGGTATGAGCTTCAACCTTTATAGGCTTGCTTAAGTCAAGGCTGAAAATACCCATAATGGACTTTGCATCAACTATATATCTGCCCGATGTAAGGTCCACGTCAAAATCGTATTTGTTCACGATGTTTACAAAATCCTTCACGTCGTTGATTGATTTGAGCATAATATTGAAAGTTTTCATATATTAAACACCGCCTTTCATGCGTTTATGCTTAAATTTAATAAGGTTTTATAACCCCAGTATGTTTCAGCTGTAATTATATATATATTATATATTAAAAAGATATTAGTCAATTACAATTATGTTAAAATTATAACAGCTATTTTTTTTGGCATTGAACATTTGTTTTCTTTTTGAGAAAATAGATGTCGTGGTATTTATTATCATGAGGTAATTTTATTTTTTACAGGATGACGGAAAATGAAGAAGGTTGCATTTATAACCCTTGGATGTAAAGTTAATACTTATGAAACCGAAGGAATGAAACGGCTGTTTGAAAAATCGGGCTATGAGGTTGTTGAACCCGATAACTGCGCCGATGTTTATGTTATAAATACATGTACTGTTACCCATCTGAGCGACAGAAAGTCAAGGCAGATGATAAGACGAGCGCGAAGGTTAAATCCCGATGCGGTAATAGCGGCTGTCGGCTGTTATGCGCAGGTGGCCCCTGAGGAAGTTTCAAAAATTGAGGGAGTAAACCTGGTTATAGGGAATAACCGCAAGAGTGAAATTGTTGAACTGGTTGAGGAAGTTTCCCGGGATGAAAAGAAAATTGAAGTGCTGCCGGGAAGGGAACTGAAAGAGTATGAGGAATTGTGGGCCGGGTCGTACACCGGACATACACGGGCTTTTCTAAAAATTCAGGATGGCTGTGACCAGTTTTGCAGTTATTGCATAATTCCGTTCGCCAGGGGCCGTATACGGAGCAGAAGCATGGAATCCATAATGGATGAGGCAAGAAAACTTGTAGACAATGGTTTCAAAGAAATTGTCCTGACAGGGATACATCTTACATCATATGGAAAAGATACCGGTAAAGGAACATTGCTGGATGTTATAAGGGAACTGGATAAAATGGAACGGCTTTCTCGGATAAGGCTGGGTTCGCTGGAGCCTCTTTATATGACTGAGGAAATGATAAGGGAAATGTCCGGAATAGAAAAACTTTGCCCGCATTTTCATCTTTCCCTGCAGAGCGGTTGTGACGAAACGCTGGCCAGGATGAACAGAAAATATACCACCACTGAATACAGGGGGATAGTTGAAAAAATAAGGCGGTATTTTGAGGACGTGGCAATAACGACCGACATAATGACCGGGTTTCCCGGCGAAACCGACGCGGAGTTCAGGAAAACATGCGAATTTGTTCAAAGCATAGGTTTCAGCCAGGCACATATTTTCCAATATTCTGTGCGGAAAGGAACGAAAGCCGCGGCAATGAAGGATCAGGTGCCTCCTGAAGTGAAGGAAGAAAGAAGCAAAATACTGACCGCAATCTGCAATAATTCAATGCGTGCGTTCCGGGAAAACCAGATTGGCAGAGTTAAGGATGTTTTATTTGAAGAAAAGGTTGACGGATACTATGCCGGACATACCGATAATTATATACCTGTAAGGGTTTTGAGCGATGAAAATCTGTCGGGTGAATTGTTAAGCGTACGACTTGTAAAAAATGAACATGACTTTATGATAGGGCAATTGTATAATGAAAAGTAAACTGTTTGTAAAAAAGAACATATTGTAATATTAATTTTAATATATTACTATTAAGTTAAGTTAGCTGTCAGGATTTATGGGTATAAGTATTTATACGGGACATATGCACCGAACCATTGGAACAGGGAATGGAGTGATGGGCTTGAATAACGAAACAATGATGTACAAAGTGGATAAGGATAATGCAAACCAGGCACGAGAAATCCTGTTAACGGTTTACGAGGCATTGAAGGAAAAGGGATACAATCCCATAAGCCAGATAGTAGGATATATCCTTTCAGGCGATCCAACTTACATTACAAATCATAAGAATGCCAGAAGTATCATCAGAAAAATTGAGAGGGATGAGCTTCTTGAAGAACTGGTAAAATCATATCTCAGCGAGAAGTGATTAAATACGGCTGGCTGCCTTGATTGCTGTAAAGGCAGCCATGCCTTGTGCCATAAATGTTTTTGAAACAGTTGTTTTGAATTCATCTCTTGTATCATGTTTTCGTCTGAAAAGTCCACCATGGGAAATAAATTTTAAAATCTGTTTTCAAATCTTTTTTTTGGAACTCATTGATGATTTTTTCACAAAGTCTTTAAAAGCACTTTACATTTAAATAAAACTGGGTTATTCTATATTAGAGTTTAATATGGAAACTTCCGGATATAATATCCGGTGTTATGTGATTTATAAATTGACAGATGCCTTATTTTAATAATGGAAGGAGTTTGGGATATGATACCGTTGAGAATTGAAAAGGTTCATGCCAGAGAAATTCTTGATTCAAGGGGAAATCCTACTGTTGAAGTTGAAGTTTTGGTAGAAGACGGTTCACTGGGACGTGCGGCAGTACCTTCAGGCGCGTCCACCGGTGCGTTTGAAGCAGTAGAGCTGCGTGACGGCGACAAAAACAGATACCTGGGCAAAGGTGTTCAGAAAGCGGTTGATAATGTAAACAAGATTATCGCGCCTGCGATTGAAGGAATGAATGTTTTTGATCAGGTTCTCATTGACAGAACGCTGATTAAACTTGACGGTACAAAGAATAAATCCAATCTGGGTGCCAATGCGATTCTTGGTGTTTCGCTCGCGGTCGCAAAGGCTGCTGCCAATTCTCTTGACTTGCCTTTATATAAGTATATTGGCGGTACCAATGCGAAAGTTTTGCCTGTACCCATGATGAATATTATAAACGGCGGTAAACATGCTGATAACAGTGTTACCATTCAAGAATTCATGATTATGCCTGTCGGCGCAAGCAGTTTTAAACAGGCATTGCAGTGGTGTGCCGAAGTATTCCACAACCTGAAGAAGGTTCTTAGCTCAAAAGGCTACAGCACTGCCGTTGGTGACGAAGGCGGATTTGCACCCAACCTTAAATCTGACGAGGAGGCTCTGGAGGTACTTGTTGAAGCTATCAGCAAAGCCGGATTTGAGCCGGGTAAGGATTTCAGGCTCGCCATTGACGCCGCAGCAACCGAGATGTATGAGGAGGCTAAGGCAATAGGCGAAGAAGGCAAGTACTATTTCTGGAAGACAAAGACTTTAAAGACAAAAGAAGAAATGGTCGCTTTCTGGGAAGACCTCGTATCGAAATATCCGATTATATCTCTTGAAGACGGCGTAGCAGAAGAAGACTGGGAAGGCTGGAAACTCCTCACCGAAAGACTTGGAAACAAAATTCAGCTGGTCGGTGATGACTTGTTTGTAACCAATACCGAGAGACTGGCAAAGGGAATTGAACAAGGTGTTGCAAATTCCATTCTTATTAAAGTCAACCAAATTGGTACATTAACCGAGACGCTTGAAGCCATAGAGATGGCAAACAGAGCGGGTTACACTGCCGTTACTTCCCACAGATCAGGCGAGACTGAAGATACTACAATTGCTGACATAGCCGTTGCAACAAATTCCGGTCAGATTAAGACGGGAGCGCCTTCAAGAACGGATCGCGTTGCGAAGTACAACCAGTTGCTGAGAATTGAAGAAGAACTGGGCGAAGTGGCAGAATACCGCGGCTTGAAAGCATTTTTTAACCTGAAAAACAAATAATCTCAGAAAATAGTTTTAAAGGGCTATTTCAAAACGGGACTGAAATAGCCCTTGATTTATATAAAATTCCGGCGAAAAATCTCAATAATAACAATGGTAAAATTTACTTTATTTTGGGTTCATGCAGGGATAAAGCCGGTTATCCGTTAAAATAAAATTATAAAGATGAGAACTGTGGCTAATAATGATAAGAGATAATATCTGATGTTATTTTTAAGGATTCATCGGTTTAAGAATTTATAAACTAAACCTGAAGTCAGTCTGTGTTTTCTTTTTTTGGCAAGTTTATAATGCCGGGCTGAATTTCGGATGTTACCGCGAATTGACTTAACAATATTCAGGCGATTATATGAAAAAGCTACAGTTCGGAAATTTCCTGACCTATTGTAAATGTGAGGGAGGAATGAGGCGTTATATAAATTACAAGTTCAATACTTAATTCATTCCTGCGGTTCCCGGGATCATACGATAAATCAAAGGGAATTCTGAATTTTATCAATAATAATAAAAGATTCTGCAGCTGAGAAAGTTTAATGCCTTCGGACATAAACCGCCTGAAAGCTTCGCAGGATAATATGTCTATGAATTCCTTCTGAAAGTCTTTCATTATTCATAGTCTGGTTTTACGGTTTTCATAATGCATATTATGACTTTAAAAACCGATAAGTGAATCTGTAAAACCGATTACTTCTACGTAAAGCGTTTAAGAGAATGTCATAGACGGCATAATTTTCCTCTTCATTTGCTTTCACATGAAGTATAAAACTTTTTAATGTGTTAAATAACGGTCAGGGTAACAAAACAACATGGTTTACAAAACCAAAATCATTGTTTTGTTACCCTGGAAATTCAGGCAAGCAGGCGTTTTTAATAATATTTTTTGCTGTTTTTGAGTTCCTGAACCATTCTCAATGCCTCGCCGAAACGCTGGAAATGTACAACTTCACGTTCCCGCAGCCACCTCAGGGGATCTTTGACGTCGGGGTCGTCCGCGAGGTCAATCAGATGTTCATAAGTTGCTCTTGCTTTTTGCTCTGCTGCCATATCTTCAACAAGGTCGGCTATAACGTCGCCCTTGGACTGCAGATATGCCGCGGTAAAAGGTGTACCGGCAGCGCTCATGGGATATACGGCTCTGTCATGATCGGTGTAATAGGCTCCCAGGCCTTCCCTTTCCAGTACATCCGCCGGCACGCCTTTTGTCAGCTGATGCACCATTGTACCGATCATTTCAAGATGAGCAAGTTCATCAGTACCATGATGTTATCAATGATTTATTTATTTTCGGCAGCTTCGGGTATATTTTGAGCTGTATTTCCGGATTTGAGTTCCAACGGCCGTTATCTGTTTTTAAATAAGTTATTTTCTCTATTACTTCCTTCAGCATTTTGTTTTTATCTGCAGGGTCTTCAATCATTTTATAGACTTTTATGAGACTTTCAGTCTTTGGTATAAAGTTTTTCTGTGCATTGGTGTATTTTTCATATTCTTTCAGTTTTTCTTCCAGCTGGGCCCTTTCCTTTCTGTTAGCTTCTTTCTTTTCACTGATGATTTTTGATCTTTCCAGGAAGGTATCTACCGAATAAACCCCCTGTTCCAACAAATCGTGAAGACTGTTGGATTGCTTATTAAGTGTTTCGAATTCTTTATCCAGGTTGGAAATTGATTTTTGCAATATTTCAATTTCCTTGTAATATTCGGAGTTGTTTTTCAATATGTTTTTTACCTCCAGTTTATACTCATCCAGTTGCTTTTTTAAAGCTTCAAGGGTCATGTCTTCTACAACGTACAGATAAGAGCTTATATTATCACATGCGGTGACAGGGCACATAAGAGTATCAGGCTGCCCGTTGGTATATGGCCTGCGTATCATTTTTCGGCCGCATTTCCCACATATAACAAGACCTGCTAATGGATTTTTAACCTGGTATCGCTTGGGTGCAGGCACTTCTTTGTGTTCAGAAAGATATTTTTGTGCGAGTTCCCATGTTTCAACACTTATTAGGGGTTCATGTATACCGTCAACAATTACTATATTGTCTTTAGCTCTTGGACGTTCTTTTACCAACTGGCCGTTAACCATTCTCTTTCTCTGAGGCCGGCTGTTCCATCTTATTTTTCCGATGTATACAGGGTTACGCAATATTCCCTGAACTGTAGAGGGAATCCACGGGCCGCCGGTAATAGTAGGTATTTTCATTTCATTCAGTTTTCGGACTATTTTGGATACCCCAATACGATTAGGTCCGGTATAAAGGTCAAATATTAATTTTACGATTTCAGCCTGTTCAGGATGTGGTTCAAGAGTGTAACCTTTATCATTAGGTAATTTTTTTCTTATATAGCCATAAGGAGGTTTATTGCCTACATACTTGCCTTCTTTAACAGATTGCAGACGTCCTCGCTGTAAACGCCTGTTTATTGTTTTATATTCACGTCTGGACATAAAAAGCCCGAATTCAAAATATTCCTCATCAAATTCATTATTTGGGTCATATATCTTGGTGGGAGTGATAATTTTCGTTCCCGAGTATTTAAAAGTTTGTGCGACTATTCCCTGGTCGATGGTGTCGCCACGGGCCAATCTTTCAACTTCCATTACAAGTACGCCTTTCCAGAACCCTTGCTCGACATCTGAAAGAAGCTCCTGAACAACCGGCCTGGAAGCAATGGTTTCTCCTGAAACAATCTCACGGTATATTTTTTCAACTGTTATGTTAAGTTTTTTGGCAAGCTCCAGCAAAGCCTTTTCATGACGCGCTAAAGTTTCACCTTCACCACGGGCTTCAGCCTCAGCATCAGCCCTTGACTTCCTCAGATAAATACAGTACATGCTCTCACCTTACCGAAATACATATTCAGGACAGATACGTTTTTCCAAGTAATCGTTGAGTACTCTATCATTATATGCGTCTAAACTTCTGTAGTATTAAGTTTTTACAGGTTTATGTGTATGGGTAGAAATAATTAGGATGAAGGGACAATCGTGAAATGTCTTGAAAGAATAATATCCACAATGGCTCATGAATTAGGGCATATTGTCCTGTGGCATTTCGTTTCATACGATCTCCTTTCATAAATTTGATTACTTGTATATTGAACTGGAAGTGTCAATTTTGAATTTTTGTAAGAGTTTAAGTGTCTAGTTTCAAATTTGATAATCCCGACTGCTTTAAAACTGTGCCCAATGAGTAACACAGTCAAGCACTCAATTAATAGATTATTCTGGGGGTGATTTTAGTGAAAATATTAAAGAATATGAAATCGGTAACACACCGATAAAATATAGCTGATGATGCCGTTGGGAAACCCCAGAAAAAATTAATGCAGTACTAATAATGGTAAAAATTTACTATCCATGCATCAAGTCGTTAAAAGGAATAGGATGTTTCGTTTTAAAGATTCATCGGGCATCACTTTATGAACACGTTCACCTGCATACTTTATTTTTCATCTATTGAGCCCTAAAACAAGTTTATAACCTCTCTTATAGTGTATTGGAGGTGCTGGTTATGAAGAAAGAAATTGTCGAGAGGGAAGAAGACCTGGTTGAAGAATTCAAAATAGGAAATGTTCATATCAAAATATACGACACCTACTGTAAAAACAAGACACCGGAAGAGATACAAGTAATTCTTGATCGTTGCTCATACATAGCAAGTGAAGCGTTGTCCAGGCAAAAAAGTATTTAGCTGAAAGAAGATAACAAATACTTTTGTCTCCACGAAAAGGCGAAAGATGCCCGAAAGTGGCCTTCGACGATTTTTATGGTTCAACATAGCCAATGTCGTTAACAGCCGGACAACCAATGTGAAAGCTGTTAAGGTTCAAATACTCGCATTTCAAAAATATACAGCCAGGTATGAAATTGCAATGTAGTTTGCGGGATAAAAAACAGTACACAGGATACCAAAGATATTACTTTTACCGGCCCGGTAATTCAAAAGACAATATATCTCATCGCGGTTAGAGATATTTAGACAAGCTTGTGCATTGTTTATCCATTTTTGAGTGCAATTGCGCATCTGTACAATGGTGTAACAATTAATAAGCTTAATTTGTTTATATATGTAGAAAGATATAAAAATGTTAGAAAGAAGGTGGAGCCATCGGGATAGTTAATTATTTAGGAATCACAAACTAACGTGTACGAATTTAATCACAAAAATAGTTCATAAGGAGAATTTCTGATATGGCAGAAAAAAAGTAATTACAGTAGTACTCTGTTGTATAATTATAATTGCAATTGTGTATTTTATACCAATCCCCTCCAGAATTAATGTAACCTTACAAGCTTTTCAACTGACAGACAGGTTTACAGGTAATTCTACAAATTTATCTGTCAAGGGTTGGTATTTAAATTACTTATTTCGGCCTGATGAACTTAAAGGGACATTAACTATTACCCCATATGATTTTGAAAAAAACGATGAAGCAGTTTATAAGTTCTACGGAATAATATATGAGTTACCGGATAGAAATGATGTACAATTTTCCTCAATGATACGATATAGTGAAGCTAAAGATAGTCTAATGTTTGGAACTATGAATTTTACCAAAAACTTTGATAAGGTCGTAATTGAAGATGACAATACTGTCTATGTAGCGTCTACAGAAACTGATTATGAACCGTACCAGATTTTAAATCACTTCAAAGGTCTTATTGATAAAAAATATTTCGAGAATTAGATGCTTATGTTTTATTAATAAAAATTAAGATTTTTCAACGGGGATTATATTGTTATATAATCCCTTAATTTTTAATGCAGTAAAATCATAATTTCAATTTATTTTTGAGTAAACAGCTTAGCGTTATTAATTGCTCTTAGCTATATTTTTACTAAAATTAATTATATGCACGCTTTCGAGTATTTTGCAATAAATATGCAGAATTCCGGATACGGTTTTAACCCACAGAATAAGACCATCTTGTAAAACGGGTATGTTTTAACATGCGTCATAAGTTTATTATACATGTGTATTATTAATGATTCCGAGCATTGGTATACTGGACAGGCTATTGCAAAGGATGAAGTAACTAAATCCTCCCTGTTGCGCTACTCTCAGCTCCAGCCGGGGTTTTTTATTTAGTTTGCAAATTGATAAAATATATGGTAATATTTATCATAAATAATCTGTCGATGTCCAGTAGCTCAAAAATACCCGGGGATCGACAGATCTAAAAATTGAGCAATATCAGCTATTTGCGGATTTTAATGCTTGAAAATTTAAAAATTGTGATTTTATAAAAGTGGCTTTTTATGCGGGTTTTACGGGTTTGAAGTTTACCTATAAGGAATTGAAACAAATTATATCACAGATGGACAAGCTTGAAAACGAAGGTTTGAAGTTTACCTATAAGGAATTGAAACTATTTTATTGCGCCTTCTTCAAGTGATGCGACTTTTTGTTTGAAGTTTACCTATAAGGAATTGAAACATTTTTATGCTATACTATACAATATATTGCTTAATGGTTTGAAGTTTACCTATAAGGAATTGAAACAAAATTTGTAAACGTACCCGGTATAGCATACATTCAGTTTGAAGTTTACCTATAAGGAATTGAAACTTTTATTTGTGAGGTGATTATATGAGTGCTACTGCGTTTGAAGTTTACCTATAAGGAATTGAAACAACTCCAAAGGTTCATTGCACCGTCACCATACTTAGTTTGAAGTTTACCTATAAGGAATTGAAACTTGGAGATTTCAAACTCCCGAAGAAATAGACTTTGTGTTTGAAGTTTACCTATAAGGAATTGAAACTTTGACAAGGCAAAGGTGATTGTGGCGCTGGATACCGTTTGAAGTTTACCTATAAGGAATTGAAACGATTCTCGGGCGTTTAGGTATGCCTCATACGGCATCGTTTGAAGTTTACCTATAAGGAATTGAAACGTGGTAAATCCATAGGAATATTACCTGCATCAGTCGTTTGAAGTTTACCTATAAGGAATTGAAACCCTTTATCTGAGATGTACCCTACGAGCATAAAATGCGTTTGAAGTTTACCTATAAGGAATTGAAACTTCTAAGCGGTCATGATAATGACCGCCGTCCACTCTGTTTGAAGTTTACCTATAAGGAATTGAAACCAGTTGTTGCATTCTAAACGCACTTCATAATCGTATCGTTTGAAGTTTACCTATAAGGAATTGAAACGAGTAAATGAATGAAAGCTGCACAAATGATGGTTGGTTTGAAGTTTACCTATAAGGAATTGAAACGTGAAGAAGAATTCTATAATGCCCCCACTTGTCAAGACAATTTTTTAGCTTTTCTAAGTTAGGTTCTCCTTTCTTTATTTTTGTATAATTATAACATTTATGCATTCTGTTGGAGGATGTCAAGGGCGAGCGTAAGCGAGTTCATCTTGGCCCTTGACATCCAATGCGCATACATCCTTTTGCTTTCCGGTCTGTTATGACAGACCGGCTGCCTTCCGGCGAGGACGGGGTTTGGGGCAGAGCCCCAAGGTTTTATACGACTGCCGGAAGCTGCTTACAACCCCCGAAGTAATACTCTGCCGGTGTTTTGTAATCCAACGACTGGTGAGGTCTCCGGTTGTTATAATACTCCACATATTCCCTTGTAATCTGCCGGAGCTGATGTCCTGTTTCGCAATCTTCAAGATAAAGCTTTTCCCATTTGTAGGATCGGAAGAAACGCTCTATCCGTTGGTTATCCAATGCTCTTCCTTTGCCATCCATAGATATTTTGATATTGTTGTTTTTTAGTAGATTGATGTAATCATCACTGGTAAACTGTGAGCCTTGGTCGCTATTCATAATTTCAGGTTTTCCGTGCCGTTTTATCGCCTTTTGGATTGCCTCTATGACAAATGTCCGATCCAGCGTGTTTGATAGCTCAAATCCAACAATATAACGAGAATACCAGTCTATAATGGCTACCAGATACATGAAACCACGTTTCATCCGGCAGTAGGTCACGTCTATGGACCATACCTGATTGGGATGATCAATGTTCAAGCCTCTCAGCAGGTACGGATACAAGTACTTCCCATGTAGACGCTTACTAAGATTGGGGCCAGGACAGAAGCCATGTATCCCCATTTCCCGCATGTAACGCCGGGTTCGCTTGCGATTAATGCGAATGTGATATTCCCGGTTCAAGATATTCGTCATCCTACGGTAACCGTACTCCGGATGAGCCGTGTAAATCTCATCGATGATCCTCTTAATCAGGTATTCCTCATCATTTGCTGGAACCGGCTTGTAGTAAAGGCTTGTACGATTTATGCTCAACAGTTCGGCTTGCTTGGTTATACTGAGTTTCTTCTCTTCTCTGTCAATCATCTTCATGCGGTCTTCACGGGACTTAGAGTCGGCCAGATTTTTTTTTAAGCCAGTTAACCTCATATGAGAGTTGACCAATTTGCTTAAGCAGTTCGTCCTTCTCCTTTTCATACGCCTGCTTGACTTTCTCTACTTCATCGGTTTCCTTGCTGAATACCCTGCCTGCATTGCTTATGAATTCTGCCTTCCAGCGGCTTAGCTGATTCGGATGTATTTCATATTCGGCAGCAATCTCATTCAGCGTTTTTTCTTCCCTTAAGACCTCAATCACTATTTTTGCTTTTTCTTCCGGTGTAAAATTTCTTCTCTTTTCCATAGTTCCATACTAACTTATTTTGGCCGTTTTGTCTGTCTTAATTTCTGGTATCATTATATCCCGGCTTCCAATCTGAGGTTTAAAGTTTACCTATAAGGAATTGAAACCAGATCAACAGCTGTTTTGGCTTCTTCTTTTGATAGTTTAAAGTTTACCTATAAGGAATTGAAACTTCACCGCGTGAAAACACGTATTTTAATTCCGCAACTGTTTGAAGTTTACCTATAAGGAATTGAAACATTACAACTTCATAAATATTCCTGTTATCAACTGACGTTTAAAGTTTACCTATAAGGAGTTGAAACATAAATTACTGTCGATTTTATTTTCAAGCCATTCTGTGTAGTTATGAAGAAGTCGCGTACCGTAAATAATAGCGAATATGATTATTCTTTTGAGGTTTGTCGGAGCCTTTATTTATTCTTGAAAACAATAAAAGTAGTAGTATAATTTACATAAAAGGTTTATAATTAATCTGTCGACGTCCGGCAGTGTAAAAATCCCTGAGGAGCGCCAGATGTAAAAATTGAGAATTATCAGCTCTTTGCGGATTTTAATGAATAGCTGCGGGTTTTTAAAAAGGTTTTTTTGTGCGTATTTCACTGGTTTGAAGTTTAGCTGGGAAGGGATTAGAGAAATTTACCTACAAGGAATTGTAATATCCGTGGCATATTCATTGTTACTACTCCTATACTGTTTAAAGCCTACCTATAAGGAATTGAAACAAGGCAAAATCGCTGCCGCCCTCAAACGTAATATACTGTCTTAAGCTTAACTATAAGGAATTGAAACTTTCGTTTGTACATCGTAATCTACGGTGAAGAGATAGTTTTAAGTTTACCTGTAAGGAATTAAAATATATAAAAGTTTTGAACCACTTCTTTTTCAAAAGGTTTAAAGTTTACCTAAAAGGAATTGGGACTTTTTAACTTTGGCTTAATGTAATTTACTGACCGTGTTTGAGGTTCTATCATTTTGAAAAATGACGAAATTAATGGTATAATTTACAAAAATGATCTATAATTAATCTGTCGATGTCCGATAGTGTAAAACCATGGATATCCGTACAGGACGGTATCATTCCGGTTGGTTTACAGTTGCTGCGGAATAATTTTATTGAAATTATTGAAACGCCGGAGGCATTCCCTTCCGGCGGCGTTTTAATAAAACATCTGAAGGCGTAAAGTGAGCTCGAATATTAAAAATTACATATATAATCATTGCTATTGCTGTCACTTAAATTACCGATAAGTCTACCCTTTTCATATAAGGGATTTAGAAATATAAATTTCGATTTCACGCTGTTCTATTGCGTTATAAATACAGCAGAAATCTTCAATGGAATCATTGCCGATGGTTTATCATTAAAAGACCATTTATTTCCCGTACTTAGGGATTGTCTGCAGGGCTTTACTCTCAATATATTATTGTTTATTCCCTTTGGCTGCCTTCTTGCGATAAATGTAAGAAAAAGCAATGTTTTGAAAGTAATGCTTGGTTCGTTTATTTTTTCTTCGTCTTTGGAAATTCTGCAATTGATAGAAGTGTTGTTTTCACTGACTCATGTGCGAGTCTTTGATATAGATGATATTATAGCTAATGCAATTGGAGTAATTACAGGGTTCTTTTTTGCCATACTGCTGCCGAAGATAATGAAAATAGAAGTATCAATATAAATGAGTAATTGATGAGTTTAATCATTTCAGTTTCCAAAGATAATAATATATCACTGATAACCTAATGGCACCAATTCTTCAGTACCGATGTCATTCAGAATTGCTTTGGTTTCTTTCGTCGGCATGTGAAATCTCTGGCTTAAGTAGCGGAGTGATGCCGCAAGCTCGCCGTCAGGGCCGCCGTACTGACTGATAATGTATTTTGCCAGTTTTGGATTGGGCCTTTTAATTCTTATAGGATACTGAAGTTTTTTCTCATAAATCCACATACCTACGCCTCCTTTTCCCATGGCCACGGTGAGTCTACCCATTGCCAGCAGTTCGGGTTGGGCAGGTGCCGCAAACTGAGCGGGCCGTATTTTTCTTCATATATTTTTCTTAATTTTTGCGATTCCTCATAGCACATTCTGTAATCCTTAAGTGCGTTGGCATCGGACGGATGAGTGTCCAAAAACAGGCCTAAATCAACCAGACAGAAATCATAGGCCATTATCTGTTCCAACAGTTTTTGACGTTCGTCCATGTATTTTCACTCCTTTCAGTTTACTTCCCGGTTATTGGAATCCGGGAAAACCGTTCCTCTGATATATTTTTCATTAATAATGTTTTCTGTTTTTTCAGCCTGTTTTGCCGGGAGTTGCTTGTTTATTTCTGGAAGAATGGGTTGTTTGTTGACTTTTGGCCAAAGTTCTTCTTTCTTTTCATTGTAGGGCTGATAAAGTTCACTGAATACAGTTCCTTTTTTAAGGCCTTCCATGGCCGGCAGGATACCTCTGTAAACCTGATACGGCGTATAAGTTTGGCTTAATTGCAGATCGTCCGGCATTACAGGAATACTGATGCTGGGTCCGGTGCAGCAGTTGCCGGCATATATTACCGCAGCGATTTCCTTCATCACAACACCTTCCCTGAAAATGTTTTTTCCATAGTACATCCTATGAATTTTACATAAAAAGCGTGACCGAATTATAATTCAAAAACCGGCAAAAAGGTTTTGGATTTCTTGACAAAAACAATTTTCTAAATTACTATCATGTATATAAATATTGCAGTGACGGTGAAGGAGAGGAGTAGGCAAAAACAGGCCGCCAGAGAGTATACGCCGTAGGGTGGAAGCGTATTCGGTATCTGTTTTGTCGAAGTCGCTCCGGAGTCGCACGGCTGAACTTGAAGTAAGCCGGCCGGGTGGAATCCGTTATCGTTCCATAGAGTGTCCTGTCAAAAGGGAATTTTGGTGGTACCGCGGAAGAGATCCTTTCGTCCAAAAGTGGCGAAAGGTTTTTTTTTGATACCGGTAAAATCAGGATTGCTGATTTGGATAGGAGGTGTTGTATTGACGGTTTTCTTCAAAGTATTGTCCGTATTGATTGTAGCAGTTGGTGCATTCCTGGTTTACGGGGCCGGCTTTTTGGCCGGAAGAACAAAAACAGACGGAGGTATTGTCAGCCGCCCGAATCATTGTGAAAAAGACGGCAGTTTTTCAGACGATGCCGGAAACGAATATGAGGATTACATTTCACGGAAATCATTATCGTTCAAACAAATGGGATTGCTTTTGATAATGCTGGGAAGCATTTCGGTTTTGATTGCCTTCAGATAATTAATTTTAAAAATTAAAGCAGAATTGAAATATTTATTTCAGGAGGAATGAAAATGAATATGAACGATATTCCGAAAACTTATGTGCCTGGAGAAGTTGAGGAACGCATATACAAATTCTGGATGGAAAAGGATTATTTTCACGCAGAAATTGACAGAAATAAAGAGCCTTTTACAATTGTAATGCCTCCGCCAAACATAACGGGTCATCTGCATATGGGCCATGCGCTGGACAATACGCTTCAGGATATTCTTATCCGTTTTAGAAGAATGCAGGGTTATTGTGCTTTATGGGTTCCAGGAACCGACCATGCAAGCATCGCTACCGAAGTGAAAATTGTTGAAAAGCTGGCTGAAGAAGGCCTGACAAAGGAACAGCTGGGACGTGAAAAATTCCTGGAAAGGGCATGGGCATGGAAGAAACAGTACGGCGGAAGAATTGTGGAGCAGTTGAAAAGACTTGGTTGTTCCTGTGACTGGAAACGGGAACGCTTTACAATGGATGAAAATCTCTCTAAAGCCGTTATAGAAGTATTTGTGAGACTTTATGAAAAGGGCCTTATATACAGAGGGGAAAGAATAATTAACTGGTGTCCCTGCTGCCTGACCACAATATCCGATGCCGAAGTGGAATATGAAGAAAAAGAAGGAAAACTTTGGTATATACGTTATCCTGTAAAGGGCGAAAATGAGTACCTTACCGTTGCCACAACCCGTCCTGAGACAATGCTCGGCGACACAGCCGTTGCAGTGCATCCTGAGGATGAAAGATACAAACGCTTTATAGGAAAAACAGTTATACTTCCTTTGGTAAACCGTGAAATTCCGGTGATTGCCGACGAATATGTGGAAAAGGAATTCGGAACGGGCGTTGTAAAGATCACTCCTGCTCATGACCCGAACGACTTTGAGGTTGGAAGAAGGCATAACCTGCCGGTAATTGATGTTATGAACGATAATGCCACAATGAACGAGAATGCCGGTATTTACAACGGGTTGGACAGGTATGAGGCAAGAAAGAGGATTGTGGCTGACCTGGAAAAATTAGGCCTGCTGGCTGAAGTAAAACCGCACAAACACAATGTCGGAACCTGTTACCGCTGTCATACGGTAATAGAACCAAAAGTGTCAAAGCAGTGGTTTGTTAAGATGAAACCCCTTGCGGAGCCTGCAATTGAAGCAGTAAAAAGCCGAAAGATTAAATTCGTGCCTGAACGCTTTTCGAAAATTTATTTCAACTGGATGGAAAACATTCAGGACTGGTGTATTTCAAGACAGCTTTGGTGGGGTCACCGTATTCCTGCATGGTACTGCAAGGATTGCGACCATATGCAGGTGGCAAGAACGGCGCCTGAAAAATGTGAAAAGTGCGGAAGCACCAACCTGGTACAGGACGAGGACGTTCTTGACACATGGTTCAGCTCGGCTCTTTGGCCTTTTTCCACCCTTGGTTGGCCGGAAAAGACGGAAGATCTGGAATTTTTCTATCCTACGAACGTTCTTGTCACAGGTTATGATATTATTTTCTTCTGGGTTGCACGCATGATTTTCTCCGGTTTGGAGCACATGGGAGATGTTCCGTTCAGGTATGTTCTGATCCATGGCCTCGTACGGGATGCCCTCGGCAGAAAAATGAGCAAATCTCTCGGCAATGGCGTGGATCCGATAGAAGTGATTGAAAATTACGGAACCGATGCGTTAAGGTATGCGTTGACCATCGGTACTTCACCGGGAAATGACATGCGTTTTTCTGAAGAAAAGCTGGAAGCGAGCAGGAATTTTGCCAATAAGATATGGAATGCTTTCCGCTTTGTAATGATGAATTTTGACAGGGAAGTAAATTTTGACAATGTAAAGAAAGAGAATTTTGCGTTGCCCGACAGATGGATACTGAGCAGAGTTAACACGGTAACAAGGGAAGTTACCGAAAACCTCGAGAAGTTTGAGCTTGGAATAGGGCTTCAAAAGATTTATGAATTTATCTGGGAGGAATTCTGCGACTGGTATATAGAACTGGTAAAGCCGAGACTTTTTGACCGCGAAGCCAAGGGCAGGCTTGAAGCCTTGTACGTTCTGAACGAGGTCCTGAAGAATTCAATGAAACTTCTGCATCCGTTTATGCCGTTTATTACCGAAGAAATATACCAGCACCTGTATACCGAGGATGAAAGTATAATGATTTCAAGCTGGCCGGCATACCGGGAGGAGTTAAACGATCCTGATGCGGAAGCCAGGATGAGCACGATAATGGAAGCAATACGCAGCATACGCAATATCAAAGCCGAAATGAAAGTTCCGGTAAACAAAAGACCGAAAGCTATTTTGGTAATGGAAGATCGTGAAATGGAAGCGATTTTCCGTGAAGAAGAGTCAACGTTTATCAGGCTTGCAGGAGTGTCAGCATTTGAAATCTGCAGTGATAAATCGCATGTTCCACATGATGCCGTTTCAAGCGTTATAAAAGGAGTGGAAATATATATTCCGCTGGATGAGCTGCTTGATTTTGAAAAAGAGATGGAACGGCTTCTTAAAGAAAAGGAGAATCTTGAGAAGGAACTTGACAGGGTTAAAGGAAAACTCAGCAACGAGAGTTTTGTATCAAAGGCACCGCAGAAGGTTGTTGACGCCGAAAGGGAAAAACTTGAAAAATACAGCGAACTTTACGATAAAGTGCTTGAAAGGATACAGTTTATAAAAAGCAAAATGCAGTGATGTAAGGTTATAATTACAGCAAATGCTTAAGGCAGCAGGTTATGACATAATCTGCTGCCTTTGGTCATTTTACCGTTTGAAGTAAGGTTAAATTGCATGATATAATTATATTAATGTAAAACAAGTGTATATATTTGGTTTTTGAGGCAGGGAAAAAACGGAATGAGACTTCAGAAAAAAACGAAAATAGCGTTGCTGATGCTGCTGATATCAAGTATTTTGTTTACAGTGGTTCTGATTATTTTTGCGAAACCTGCTGATTACGACAAATCAGCTCAAACAGTTCAGTATGAAGAGCCTGTGCCTGAAATTACTGTTACACCTGAACCCACAGCAGCACCTGAAGAAGAAAATGAAGAGGATCAGGAAAAGACTGAAGAAACCAAAGGCCTTACAAACGGGCAGAGATATTACAAAACGCTTGTTGAGCCGGAAAGCAAAAACATTCTTCTAATCGGACAGGATGCGCTTTACCAGGCGTATGACACAATAATTGTCCTGAGCATAGATGAAAAGAACAAGCAAATGAAATTAATTAATTTTCCAAGGGATGTTTATATAGATTACAGTGATAAAGTGTTGGAAGAACTGAAGAAAGCAAACCCGACACATGCGGCCGATCCGAGCATACAAAAGATGAATGCCGCCCATGCAATTGCCATTGATTTAAAGTACGGGGCGGAGGACGGCAAATTCGGAACATCTGGCAACACAATATACGCGATGAATTTTTGGGCCGATCTGATGGATGAGATTTTTGGAATTGAGATAGATGATTATATTATTATAAAGACAGAAGGTTTCCGTAAAGTTGTTGACCTGTTTGGCGGAGTATGGGTTAATGTGCCCGTATATATGCATTATGAGGACCCGGTGCAAAATCTTTACATACATCTTGAGCCAGGGTACCAACTTCTGAACGGCGCGCAGGCTGAAGGCTTCGTGCGTTTCAGACAAGGGTATACACGGGAAGGGGAGTTTAAAACATACTCGGTTTATTTCAGGCAAAAGAACCAGAATGCGTTTTTAAAGGCGTTTTTCGAACAGCATGTAAATCTTAAGAACCTGTCAAAGGCGGGTGAGTTGTTCGATATAATTTCGAAATACGTTAAAACAAGCGTTAAAGGAAATGAAATTTTCCAGTACGCGAATATAATGCAGAAAGCCATAAGGGGAAAGTATGAACAGATAACCGAAGTGATTGAGTGTTCCTCAAGCAAAAATATAAACGGAATTCTGTATGAAATATTAAAGACAGAAGAATAGTTGATGATAACTGGATTTGGGCTGAAAACGGGGTATTTTAAACCCCGTTTTTTGATATGAAAAAAACAAAAACTTATTAATAACCCTATTGACAACGGCACCGGGGCTGTGCTAATATCTAAAAGTCGCTGCTTGACACTGGTTAAATCAAGAAATAAAGTTGTTATTTTTTGATTTAGAACGGGAAATAATAAATTACAAATAACAACTTCGGTCTTGACAAAGGTCAAACAGCGTGATAAGATAAAGAAGCTGTCGCTGATGATAAAAAGCGGCGGGAAATAAAAGCAAAAATGTCGTAAAGACATTAAAAAATAATTAACATAAAGCACTTGACAAAAGATAAGAGACGTGATAAACTAAGAATTCGCCACGGGGAAGACGGCGAAGGCAAGGACAGCGGAAGTGGCAGAGCCGACGGGTAGTTGGAACCGGACATTGAAAATTGAACAGTGCAAGACGAATCCGTTAAGAACTTTGAGACTCTGTGTAACAGAGCTAGAGGGAAACCATCGGATTAGACGGTAAGAAGTTTAATTTGAGGGTTTGATCCTGGCTCAGGACGAACGCTGGCGGCGTGCCTAACACATGCAAGTCGAACGGGATCCGTGTTACGGAGGTCTTCGGACCGAAGTGGCATGGTGAGAGTGGCGGACGGGCGAGTAACGCGTGAGCAACCTGCCCTATGCTGGGGGATAACACCGGGAAACCGGTGCTAATACCGCATAAGACCACAGTGACGCATGTCACAGTGGTAAAAGCTGAGGCGGCATAGGATGGGCTCGCGTCCGATTAGCTAGTTGGTAGGGTAACGGCCTACCAAGGCGACGATCGGTAGCCGGACTGAGAGGTTGGCCGGCCGCATTGGGACTGAGACACGGCCCAGACTCCTACGGGAGGCAGCAGTGGGGAATATTGCGCAATGGGGGAAACCCTGACGCAGCGACGCCGCGTGGAGGAAGAAGGCCTTTGGGTTGTAAACTCCTTTGATCGGGGACGAAGATGACGGTACCCGAAGAACAAGCCACGGCTAACTACGTGCCAGCAGCCGCGGTAATACGTAGGTGGCGAGCGTTGTCCGGAATTACTGGGTGTAAAGGGCGTGTAGGCGGGGTGCCAAGTCAGGTGTGAAATACCGGGGCTTAACCTCGGGGGTGCATCTGAAACTGGTGCTCTTGAGTGCCGGAGAGGAAAGCGGAATTCCCAGTGTAGCGGTGAAATGCGTAGATATTGGGAGGAACACCAGTGGCGAAGGCGGCTTTCTGGACGGTAACTGACGCTGAGGCGCGAAAGCGTGGGGAGCAAACAGGATTAGATACCCTGGTAGTCCACGCTGTAAACGATGGATACTAGGTGTAGGAGGTATCGACCCCTTCTGTGCCGTAGTTAACACAATAAGTATCCCACCTGGGGAGTACGGCCGCAAGGCTGAAACTCAAAGGAATTGACGGGGGCCCGCACAAGCAGTGGAGCATGTGGTTTAATTCGAAGCAACGCGAAGAACCTTACCAGGGCTTGACATCCCCCTGACGGATGTAGAGATACATCTTCTCCGCAAGGAGCAGGGGAGACAGGTGGTGCATGGTTGTCGTCAGCTCGTGTCGTGAGATGTTGGGTTAAGTCCCGCAACGAGCGCAACCCTTGTCGTTAGTTGCCAGCAGTAAGATGGGCACTCTAACGAGACTGCCGGCGAGAAGTCGGAGGAAGGTGGGGATGACGTCAAATCATCATGCCCCTTATGTCCTGGGCTACACACGTGCTACAATGGCGACTACAGAGGGAAGCAAATCCGCGAGGAGGAGCAAATCCCGAAAGGTCGTCCCAGTTCGGATTGCAGGCTGCAACTCGCCTGCATGAAGCCGGAATTGCTAGTAATGGCAGGTCAGCATACTGCCGTGAATACGTTCCCGGGCCTTGTACACACCGCCCGTCACACCATGAGAGCTGGCAACACCCGAAGCCGGTAGCCTAACCGAGAGGGGGGCGCCGTCGAAGGTGGGGTCAGTGATTGGGGTGAAGTCGTAACAAGGTAGCCGTATCGGAAGGTGCGGCTGGATCACCTCCTTTCTAAGGAGACAGGCTTACTGCTAAAAGCAGTAAAGCCAATCCAGGTCGGTCGGGTTCGTCAATGCACTGTTTAATTTCCAGTGTCCGGTGTTGGATTCATAAAAGGACATTGGGAAATGTAATGATTATTATGATGTGGGGGTATAGCTCAGTTGGGAGAGCACCTGCCTTGCAAGCAGGGGGTCAGGAGTTCGAATCTCCTTATCTCCACCATAATAAAGTAATATATGCCGTACACTGAAAAGACTTCTTTGGTTTGGCATAAGTAATGTGGACGGCTAAACAGAATTAAATCATTACAGTACCTTGAAAACTGTATAATGCTGAAGCTGGTGGTAACGAGCGGAGGTAACGGAGCCTGAGAAGGTGAAGTTACGGAAGCGAGTTACAATTTTTTAGGGAAGACCGCTCACTTAGGGGTTGATTAGACAACCCTGAAGAGAAGGCCGAAGAGGTCAAGCTACTAAGAGCACAGGGTGGATGCCTAGGCACCAGGAGCCGATGAAGGACGTGGTAAGCTGCGAAAAGCTGCGGTGAGGCGCAAACAGCCGTTGACCCGCAGATGTCCGAATGGGGGAACCCACCTGAGGTAAATGCTCAGGTATCCGTACATGAATACATAGTGTACGGAGGGGAGACGCAGGGAACTGAAACATCTAAGTACCTGCAGGAAAAGAAATCAACCGAGATTCCGCGAGTAGTGGCGAGCGAAAGCGGAGGAGGCCAAACCGTATGAGGTAACTCATGCGGGGTTGTGGACTGGCGTAATGATCGCGGAGCATAGCAGAATGAGCGGCTGGAAAGCCGAGACCGTAGAGGGTAACAGTCCCGTATGCGAAATGCGAAGCGACAGGCCAGGATCCGGAGTACCACGAGGCACGAGGAACCTTGTGGGAAGCAGGGGGGACCACCCTCCAAGCCTAAATACTACCTGGTGACCGATAGTGGAGGAGTACCGTGAGGGAAAGGTGAAAAGAACCCCGGGAGGGGAGTGAAAGAGAACCTGAAACCCTGTGTTTACAAGCAGTCGGAGAGCGTTAAAGCTCGACGGCGTACTTTTTGTAGAACGGTCCGGCGAGTTACATTGCAAGGCGAGGTTAAGTACCTTAAGGTACGGAGCCGAAGGGAAACCGAGTCCGAATAGGGCGTATAGTCTTGCGGTGTAGACCCGAAACCGGGTGACCTACCCATGACCAGGTTGAAGCGGGAGTAAAGTCTCGTGGAGGACCGAACCCACTGACGTTGAAAAGTCATGGGATGAGTTGTGGGTAGCGGTGAAATTCCAATCGAACCCGGAGATAGCTGGTTCTCCCCGAAATAGCTTTAGGGCTAGCCTCAGGTTAGTCTATCGGAGGTAAAGCACTGACTGGACTAGGGGCCTTACCGGGTTACCGAATCCTATCAAACTCTGAATGCCGAATAGACGATGCCTGGGAGTCAGACTATGGGGGATAAGCTTCATAGTCGAGAGGGGAACAGCCCAGACCGCCGACTAAGGTCCCAAAATCACAGCTAAGTGGGAAAGGATGTGGGCTTGCTAAGACAACTAGGATGTTGGCTTAGAAGCAGCCATTCATTCAAAGAGTGCGTAACAGCTCACTAGTCGAGTGAGCCTGCGCCGAAAATTTAACGGGGCTAAGCTGTGTACCGAAGTTGCGGATCCAGAGATGGGTGGTAGGGGAGCGTAGTGTACGGGCAGAAGCATGACCGAAAGGACATGTGGACCGTACAGTAGTGAGAATGCCGGAATGAGTAGCGAAAGTGAAGTGAGAATCTTAACCGCCGAAAGTCTAAGGTTTCCTGGGGAAGGCTCGTCCGCCCAGGGTAAGTCGGGACCTAAGCCGAGGCCGGAAGGCGTAGGCGATGGACAACAGGTTGAAATTCCTGTACCACCGTTACCCGATTGAGAGAAGGGGTGACGCAGGGAGATAGAGTGAGCGAGCTGATGGAATAGCTCGTCCAAAGGGAATAGGTAGTCCGGTAGGCAAATCCGCCGGACGTTCCGAAGCCCTGAAGGGGAGGGAAAATAAAGTACCGAAGCACTCGACTCTGCACTGACAAGAAAAGCCTCTATCGAGGGTAAAGGTGCCCGTACCGCAAACCGACACAGGTAGACGAGGAGAGAATCCTAAGGCGAGCGGGAGAAGCGTTGTTAAGGAACTCGGCAAATTGACCCCGTAAGTTCGCGAGAAGGGGTGCTCGAAGGTGAAAGCCGGAGAGCCGCAGAGAAATGGCCCAAGCAACTGTTTACCAAAAACACAGGTCTCTGCCAAATCGAAAGATGAGGTATAGGGGCTGACGCCTGCCCGGTGCTGGAAGGTTACGGGGAACCGTTAGCGGAAACGCGAAGCGGTGAACTTAAGCCCCAGTAAACGGCGGCCGTAACTATAACGGTCCTAAGGTAGCGAAATTCCTTGTCGGGTAAGTTCCGACCCGCACGAATGGCGTAATGACTTGGGCACTGTCTCGACAACGCGCCCGGTGAAATTGTAGTACTCGTGAAGATGCGAGTTACCCGCGACTAGACGGAAAGACCCCATGGAGCTTTACTGTAGCCTGATACTGTATTTCGATATCTCATGTACAGGATAGGAGGGAGGCTGAGAAGCCGGGACGCCAGTTCTGGTGGAGCCGACGGTGGGATACCTCTCTTGAGATATTGAAGTACTAACCAGATACCATGAAACTGGTATTGGGACACTGTCAGGTGGGCAGTTTGACTGGGGCGGTCGCCTCCCAAAGGGTAACGGAGGCGCCCAAAGGTTACCTCAGCACGGTTGGAAATCGTGCGAAGAGTGTAAAGGCATAAGGTAGCCTGACTGTGAGACAGACGTGTCGAGCAGGCACGAAAGTGGGGCTTAGTGATCCGGCGGTAGAGAGTGGAATTGCCGTCGCTCAACGGATAAAAGCTACCCTGGGGATAACAGGCTTATCTCCCCCAAGAGTCCACATCGACGGGGAGGTTTGGCACCTCGATGTCGGCTCATCGCATCCTGGAGCTGAATTCGGTTCCAAGGGTTCGGCTGTTCGCCGATTAAAGCGGTACGCGAGCTGGGTTCAGAACGTCGTGAGACAGTTCGGTCCCTATCTGTCGCGGGCGTAGGATATTTGAAGGGAGCTGTCCCTAGTACGAGAGGACCGGGATGGACGAACCTCTGGTGCACCAGTTGTCACGCCAGTGGCACAGCTGGGTAGCCAAGTTCGGAAGGGATAAACGCTGAAGGCATCTAAGCGTGAAGCCCCCCCTAAGATGAGATATCCCACCGAAAGGGTAAGACCCCATGTAGACTACATGGTAGATAGGCCAGGGGTGTAAGTGCAGCGATGCACTGAGCTGACTGGTACTAATAGGTCGAGGGCTTGACCAAAGAAGGCTTTCCGAGGAAGCCGGCGGTAGGCATTATACAGTTTTGAGGGTACTTATATGTACCTTAAAAATTAAAAATTTCCGGTGACAATGACGGAGAGGAAACACCTGTTCCCATTCCGAACACAGAAGTTAAGCTCTCCAGTGCCGATGATACTTGGGTGGAAACGCCCTGGGAAAGTAGGTCGTTGCCGGAATTTTATTCCTCAATAGCTCAGTCGGTAGAGCATGCGGCTGTTAACCGCAGGGTCGTTGGTTCGAGTCCAACTTGAGGAGCCAGATGAAAGGACGGTTCTTTGGAAACTGAAAGAACCGTCCTTTCATTTTATTTTGCAGGAGTTTATATGCACGAAGTTATCTTTTCGGCAAAGAAGATAAATAAAGATGGTTTTTAATTTGAATTTTTTGTCGTTTATACAAATTTACATGGTTTTAAGTTTTAAGTATGTTTGTTTTTGTGTTGGTACAGAAAAGCAGCGGGTTTGGAATATTCCTTGTTAAAAATAACGCAAAATTTGACGATATTCGATAATGTGGTAAAATACATATATATGTTAAAAGATAAAAGTTTTTATGTTTTCTTTTTAAATGATATGATTTTTATGTACAGGAGTTTTTTTTATGAAAGTGGAATATATAAATCCTTTTATTGAGGCAAGCCAGCAGGTTTTTCAAATGGTTATCGGTGTAAAGCCGAGTTTGAAAAAGGTATATTTAAAAAAATCGCCTTATAACAGTGATTCTGTGGCGGTCATTGTTGGTTTGACCGGAACAATACGGGGGCAGGTTATAATTTCCTTAAGCGTTGAGACGGCGAAAATTATAGCGTCCACAATGATGGGCGGTATGCCGATTGAGGTTTTCGACGATATGGCAAGAAGCGCTATAGCAGAACTGGGAAATATGATAATTGGGAATACTGCTACCATATTGTCGACCAGAGGGATTAATGTCGAAATAACTCCTCCTTCGTTGCTGATGGGGGACAATATAGTTGTTTCGCAGACAAAAATGAACACCATATGTGTGCCTCTGGATTTGGGCGACAGCAGAAGTGTGGATATTGATGTATCCATTGAGGAATAACGGTATTAAAAAGATGTCGCTGATCTGTCTTTTTAAGTACTTATAATTTAAAATCCGAGGTGTAGTGAAAAATATATGCAACTGAATATAGTACTTGTTGAACCTGAAATTCCCCAGAATACAGGAAACATTGCCCGTACCTGTGCTGCGGTAGGGGCTGTGCTTCATCTTGTAGAACCTCTGGGTTTTTCTGTTTCGGACAAATATCTGAAAAGAGCAGGTCTTGATTATTGGGACAAAGTGGATATACGCTACTACAAGAATTTTGAATCGTTGAAATCGCAGTATCCCGATTTTCCCTTTTATTACGTGTCGACGAAAGGAAGTATAGTTTATTCGGATGTGTCGTATCCTGATGAGTGTTTCTTTGTATTCGGAAAAGAAACCAAAGGATTGCCTGAAAGCCTTTTAATCGAGAATTATAATTTATGCATACGCATTCCGATGCGTCCGACGATACGTTCGTTGAATTTGTCAAATTCTGTCGCTATAGTGACATATGAATTCTTACGCCAGAAGAATTTTTGTAATCTGCAACTGAAAGGACATATTCCGACAAAAAGTGATTAGATAAGATAAATGATTTTTGCAAGCACAAAAGTAAATTTCCAAGGGTTTTCAAGGAGGTTTGTTATGGTAAAACGAATAGGGCTCATGACAAGCGGTGGAGATTGCCCTGGTCTGAATACCGCTATAAGAGCTGTCGTAAAGTCGGCAATAAATAATTACGGATATGAAGTTATTGGTTTCAGGGATGGTTATCGCGGGCTTGTAGAAAACAGGTTTGTGAAAATGAAACTGTCTGATGTATCGGGAATACTGGATAAAGGAGGAACAATTCTCGGTACCACTAACAGATATAATCCCTTTGCAGTTACCGTTGACAAGGACGGGGAAAAGACTGTAAAGGACATGAGCGACAGAATAGTCGATACACTTAAGATGCACGATATTGACTGCCTTGTTGTTATCGGCGGCGACGCAACGATAAATTATGCAAACAGGCTTATTGAGGAAAAAGGGATTAATGTTGTGGCAATTCCGAAAACCATTGAAAATGACATATATGGGACCGATATGTCGTTTGGTTTTATGACTGCTGTCAATACAGCTACATATGCAATTGACAAATTGCATTCCACTGCCGAATCCCATCACAGAGTTATGATACTTGAAGTTATGGGAAGATTTGCCGGATGGGTTGCCCTTGAGGCAGGAATTGCCGGCGGTGCTGATGTTATACTAATACCCGAAATTCCATATGATATTAACAAAGTGGCAAGGGCTATTTTTGAGCGCAGAAACAAGGGTAAGAGCTTCAGCATAATTGTAATGTCTGCAGGCGCAAAACCCGAGGGCGGCATAACCGAACCCGTAAATAACGGAAATGGAAACGGGAACTATACGATGCCATATGAAGGTACCAGCGCTTTTTTGGCCAGAGAACTGGAAAAACTGACGTCCCTGGAATGTCGTATTACCGTTTTGGGTTATCTGCAGCGCGGCGGTGAACCGTCACCCTATGACAGAATTCTTGCCACAAGGTTTGGGGCATCAGCGGTTAACATTATCAATAAAGGCGAATTTAACAGGATGGTATGCGTTGATCACGAACAGATTAATTCCATTCCCATAAAAGAGATTGCAGGGAAGGTAAGAAAAGTACCTGTTAACAGCGAATTAATTCAGATTGCCAGATATATGGGCGTTTCTTTTGGTGATTAACAGGCAAAAACAACAGATGAGAGGTGTTATTCCTGAGAATTCAGGACCGGTTATGGAATGGAAAGAAATAGAAATTACTGACATTGATGTTTTTAACAAGGCGTTTGGAAACATCAGGTCGCAGGCTTCGGAAATGTCCTTCGCCAACATGTTCATGTGGCGTAAAAGCTACAATAGTCAGTTCAGTATCATAAACAATATGCTCTGCATGGTTGCCAATCCGAGAAAGTACAGACCTTTTGCCTTTTGCCCGATACCTTTGGAGGATTTCAATCCCGAAGCCTTTGAAGATACCGTTTACAAACTGAAAGAGTATTTTGATTCCCGAGGATGGAAATTATTCTTTGCCCGTGTGGAAGAACGAATGGTTGACAATTTTAAAAATTGCCTGAAGGTGGATCTTGAAATAAAGAGGATGGATGCGGTTTCTGACTATGTTTACGATACCGAAAGCCTGATTACTCTTTCAGGGAAAAAATTAAGCGCGAAAAGGAACCATATAAACAGATTTTTCCGTGAATACGGCGATTTTGAATATGTGGAATTGAGCAAGGAATATTTTTCAGAATGCGAAAGGATTTTTGACGAATGGTGCAAAGATAATGACGCCTGTGTATGCGAGGTTCCTGAAGAATGTGAAAAATGGGCGTGTTCCCAGTTGTTTGAATACTGGGACAGAATACCCGGGCTGAAAGGCGCACTTATAAAGGTAAACGGAAGGTTTGAGGCTTTTACGATAGGTGAGATGCTGAACGACGATACTGCGGTAATCCATATCGAGAAGGGAAATGCAGACATTCATGGTATTTATGCGTTAATAAACAGGGAGTTTGTTGCAAGGACTTTTCCGCATACAAAATATATCAACCGCGAAGAGGACATGGGTATTGAGGGGTTGAGGAAGGCAAAACAGTCTTATCATCCGTCAAAAATGATTTGGAAGTATAATATTTATCCTGATTTTAAGTAGAAAACAGTGGTAAATTCTGTGCAACCTGGTTATTGACAAGTCGTCTGCCCATTTTGTAGTATAAAAAGGTAATCGGAAAAAATTATCAAAGTCACCTCAAGAAAGAGGTGGCTTACGTGTTTGGTTCCAAAATACGGGAATACCTTTAAATGTGCTGATTTGGAGGTAAACATGTTAAATCGGCCCAAAGTTGCGATAGTAATGGGAAGTGATTCCGATTTTCCCATTATTGAGAAATCTTTAAAAATTCTCGATGAATTTGGCATTGAAACAAAGGTAACGGTCACCTCGGCACATAGGACACCGGAAATTACGGCGCAGTTTGCAAAAGAGGCGGAAGAAAAAGGCTTTGAGGTAATTATTGCAGCTGCCGGAAAGGCAGCTCATCTGCCCGGAGTTATTGCGGCGTATACAACTTTGCCGGTAATCGGCCTTCCAATTCAGTCTTCAGCACTTGACGGGCTTGATGCTCTTTTGTCGATTGTTCAGATGCCGGCTGGTGTTCCGGTAGCCACTGTGGCAATAAACGGAAGTGAAAATGCGGCACTTCTTGCTGTTCAAATCCTTAGTGTGAAATACCCTGAGCTGAGGGAAAAGATGAGACTATACAGGGAAAAGATGAAGGAAACGGTGATTGAGAAAAACAGCAAATTACAGGAAAAATTAAATGCCGGTAGGTTTGTGTAGGCGGTTGCCTTTATCGCATAAAATTTTCAATGTTAAATGGAGGATTAAAATGGCTGATTACAAAGACGCCGGTGTTGACATACATGCCGGGTACAGGGCTGTTGAGCTGATGAAAAAGCATATAGCCAGAACAATGCGCCCGGAGGTATTGACCGATATAGGAGGTTTTGGTGGGCTATTTTCCCTTGAGAACATTAATATCAAAAAACCTGTACTTGTTTCAGGAACCGATGGCGTGGGTACCAAACTGAAACTTGCGTTTGCGCTGGACAGACACGATACTGTAGGCATTGACTGTGTGGCGATGTGTGTAAACGATGTAATCTGCAGTGGTGCCCGGCCATTATTTTTTTTGGACTATATTGCGACGGGAAAGCTTGATCCGTTTAAAGTTGAGACCATTGTAAAAGGAATATCCGACGGCTGCGTGGCGGCGGGCTGTGCGTTAATCGGCGGTGAGACCGCCGAAATGCCGGGTTTTTATCCCGAAAATGAATATGATCTTGCCGGTTTCTGCGTGGGGATAGCGGATAAGGATGAGATTATTGACGGAAGCACGGTAAAAAGCGGCGATAAACTGATCGGAATAGCGTCGTCGGGCGTTCACAGTAATGGTTTTTCCCTTGTCAGGAAAATATTTTCCGAGGACAGGCATGAGCTGGAAAAATATTTTTCCGAATTAAACTCAACTCTGGGAGATGCACTTCTTACTCCGACAAAGATTTATGTCAAAACCGTCTTAAGTCTTGTTGAAAAATATAGAATTAAAGGAATAGCCCATATTACAGGCGGAGGTTTTATTGAAAACATACCGAGAATGATTCCCGGCGGCCTTAAAGCCGTAATTCATAAAGGCACATGGCCTGTACTGCCTGTATTTAAACTCATTTCAGAAATGGGAAATATTGGAGAAACAGACATGTTCAATACGTTTAACATGGGAATTGGAATGGTTCTGGCGGTTGATAATGATCAGGCCGGGGAGATTATAAGCTTTATTGGTGAACTTGGGGAAAAGGCGTATTTAATCGGAGAAATAACTGAAGGCGAAGGTAGAATAGAGATATGCTGAGAATAGGTGTAATGGTTTCGGGCGGCGGTACCAACCTGCAGGCTATTTTGGACAGGATTGAAGACGGCACGCTTAAGAATTGCAGCGTGGTCACGGTTGTGTCGAGCAACAGCGAAGCTTTAGCGATTGAACGGGCTAAAAGGAAAAATATCCCGGTTGCCGTTATATCCCGAAAGAGTTTTGACAATGAAGAGGATTATAACCAGGCGCTTATTGCCCATATGAAGAAGTATGGTGTGGAACTGGTGGTTCTGGCCGGATTTTTAAGCCGGCTCGGAGAAAGCTTTATCAATGAATACAAGAATGCGATTATTAATGTTCACCCGTCACTTATTCCCGCATTCTGCGGAAAAGGCTACTACGGTATTATACCGCACCGGAAGGCTCTGGAATACGGGGTTAAGATAACGGGCGCTACAGTGCACTTTGTCGAGCCTGAATATGATTCAGGGCCGATTATTTTACAAAAGGCGGTGGAAGTGTTACCCGATGATACGCCGGAAACATTGCAAAAACGGGTAATGGAACAGGCTGAATGGATAATCCTTCCTGAAGCTATTCGCCTGTTCTCGGAAGGAAAGCTGGAAATTAATGGAAGAAAGGTAATCATCAGGGATACCGATTCAGAGTAAACGAGTTGGGATAAATTTTTATTAATTTACAGGAGTGATAATAAATGATAAAAAGGGCATTGATAAGCGTATCGGATAAAAGGGGAATAGTGGACTTTGCAAAAGAACTGGAAACGCTCGGTATCGGAATCATATCCACCGGTGGCACAGCTGAGCTGCTTCAGAAAAACGGTATTAAGGTTACGGGAATTTCGGAAATCACGGGTTTTCCCGAATGCCTTGACGGAAGGGTTAAAACCCTCCATCCCAAAGTTCATGCGGGACTTCTTGCAATGAGGGATAACCCGGAACATATGAAAGAGCTTAGTGAACTTGGAATAGAGCCAATAGACATGGTGGTTGTGAACCTTTACCCGTTTAAGCAGACCATCCTGAAAGAAGGCGTTACGCTGGAGGAAGCAATTGAAAATATAGATATAGGCGGGCCTACGATGCTTCGTGCGGCTGCGAAAAATTACCGGGATGTGGTTGTGATTGTAGATCCGCGGGATTACGGGCCCGTTCTTGAAGAAATTCGCAAGACAGGAGATGTTTCCGCCAAAACCCGGCTTTATTTATGCTATAAGGTTTTTGAGCATACGAGCCATTATGATGCATTAATTCAGCAATATATGCGCTCTCAGCTGGATGAAGAGTTCTTCCCGGAAACCCTTACCCTGACTTTTGAAAAGGTCCAGGATATGAGATATGGTGAAAATCCTCATCAGAAAGCCGTTTTTTACAGGGAAGTGGGTAATATATCCGGCTGGCTGACTCAGGCGGAACAACTGCATGGTAAGGAACTGTCCTTTAACAATATAAACGATGCAAACGGTGCGCTTGAACTTCTGAAAGAATTTGATGAGCCTGCGGTTGTGGCGGTAAAACACGCGAATCCCTGCGGCGTGGGTACCGGCTCTGACATATATGAGGCGTTTATGAATGCCTATGAAGCCGACAAGGTTTCGATTTTCGGCGGAATTGTTGCGGCTAACCGGGAAATAGACTCAAAAACGGCTGAAGAAATGAGTAAAATATTCCTTGAAATCGTCGTGGCACCTTCATTTTCACCTGAAGCCCTTGAAATATTGAAAAAGAAAAAGAATCTGAGAATTTTAAGTCTTCCCGCAATAGCGGAAAAATCCGTAAAAGGCTATGACATGAAGAAAGTAGGGGGAGGCCTGCTTCTTCAGGAAAAGGATGATATTGTGTACGATGAGTCGGATATTAAGGTGGTAACAAAAAGGAAACCGACGGAAGAAGAACTGAGAACGATGAAATTCGCAATGAAGGTTGTAAAGCATGTCAAATCCAATGCAATAGTTCTGGCAATACCGAACAGGACAATAGGCATAGGCTGCGGTCAAATGAACCGCATTACTGCAGCAAGGATAGCCATTGAAGCGGGAGGGGACCTGTGCAAAGGAGCTGTTATGGCTTCGGACGCCTTTTTCCCGTTCCCGGACTGTGTGGAAGCGGCGTATAAGGCCGGGGTTACCGCCATTATACAACCAGGTGGTTCAATAAGGGATCAGGAATCGATTGATGCGTGCGACAAATACGGAATCGCAATGGTGTTTACCGGCGTACGCCATTTCAAGCACTGATTGATGAAATAAGGCGGGGTTAATCCCCGCTGTTTTATAAACTTGGAATCCGGAGGGACAATATGAAGGTACTGGTGATAGGTTCAGGAGGCCGCGAGCATGCAATTGTCTGGAAAATTTCCCAAAGCAGAAGGGTGGAGAAAGTCTTTTGTGCGCCTGGAAACGGCGGAATCAGTGAATACGCGGATTGTTTGGATATTGGTGTGCTTGACACCGAAGCCATTGTAAAAGCCTGCAAGGAAAAAAATATAGATCTTGTGGTTGTTGCTCCCGATGATCCTTTGGCAATTGGGATGGTTAACGAACTGGCAAAGGCAGGAATTCGCGCTTTCGGTCCGACACGTGAAGCGGCGCTGATAGAATCCAGCAAAAGCTTTGCAAAAAACCTTATGAAAAAATACGGCATACCCACTGCGGAATTTGAAGCATTCAGCGATATGGATAAAGCGCTGGAATATATTAAGCACAGAAAGTATCCCATTGTTGTGAAAGCCGACGGCCTGGCTCTGGGAAAAGGTGTAATTATATGCAATACCGAAGAAGAAGCGCGGGAAGCCGTTATAAGCATGATGGAAGGAAAGAAATTCGGAAATGCCGGAAAAACGGTTGTCATTGAGGAATTTTTGACAGGCCGTGAAGTTTCGGTGCTGTCATTTACCGACGGCAAAACAATTATACCTATGGTCAGCGCACAGGACCATAAACGGGTGTTTGACGGCGATAAAGGTCCCAACACCGGAGGTATGGGCGCATTTTCACCCAGTCCTTTTTACACCGAAGAAATTGCGGAAGTTTGCATGAACAGAATTTTCCGGCCCACAATTGAAGCTATGAACAGGGAAGGCCGGACGTTTAAGGGAGTTTTGTATTTCGGCCTTATAATTACCGAACAGGGCCCTAAAGTTCTTGAATACAATGCCCGTTTTGGGGATCCCGAGACACAGGTGGTACTGCCAAGGTTAAAGAATGATTTGCTTGACGTGATTGACGCGGTAATTGACGAAAGGCTTGATCAAATTAACATAGAATGGGACGATTTGGCTTCCCTTTGCGTAATAATGGCATCGGAAGGCTATCCCAAAGAATACCGTAAGGGATTGAAAATTACCGGTCTGGAATCGGTCAGAAATGACAAGGATATAATAATTTTCCATGCCGGTACGAAAAAAGTCGGCAGCGAATATTACACCAGCGGTGGCAGGGTTCTGGGCATAACAGCCCTTGGCAGGGACCTGAAAGAGGCAAGGAATAAGGCATATAATGCAGTAAGCCAAATTCATTTTGACGGCGCACATTACCGCAGGGATATTGGGGACATTTAACCATACTGTTTTATTCCTGTTTTTGAGAAAGCTTTGATTCCAGTTCCCGGATATTTGAATTTACAAGATTTGTCCGTATTATGACAAGTACCGAATCCTGGTTGTATACCGCGCTGCAAAGATCATTTATCGATAGCTCAAGCATCTGGAAAATATGGTTTTGGTTGTCTTCAGCACCTGCTTTGAGTTTGGCAAATTCCTGCTGAAGCTGATTTGCAAGTTCCTGGGCTTTTGCCCAGTCATTTTGCTTTACCGAAAAATGAATACCTGTAACTCCGCTTGTTATGCGGGGCAATTCGGCCGGAATATCGGTTTTGTAATAGCTGTAAAAATCGGCGAGAACCTGTGATAACTCAAAAGCCGAATTCTGGGCCGCCATTATGTTTTTCGCACTTACGTTCTGCGACAATGCTGCAAGGGCTTTATTGAAGTTTTCAATCTGGGTCTGGGAGACCCCTTTTTTTATAAGTTCAGGTTGTAAATTATTCCAGGTAAAATGCATTCCGTCGGTTAATACCTTAATCATTTTCCAGTTGTCGTCATGCCACTGAGGAATGCCGAACAGGCTGTCTTCGTACTGGAATGACTTATTCTCCTCGGATTCGGGTTTTTGTGAATCAACTTTTTCACCGGAGTTCTCCTTCTCTATGTTCTGTTCGGTTGCTTTTTCCTGACCGCCCTTGTCTTTTTCAGATGAACTGTCGTTCCCTTTTTCCTGTTGCATTTCTTCACCTTGTCCTTCTTCATTTTTTTTCCCGTTTTCCTTCGTATTGTCCTGTTCTTCTCCCTGAGCGTTTTCCTCGCCCTGTTTTTCACTTTTGCTGCCTTCCTTTTGCTGCTGTTCGCCTTTTTCGGTTCCGCCGCTGGGCAGAATTTGTTCTTTGTCATAAGTTCCGGTCGTATATTTCTGTGTTGTTTCCAGAAGCATCTGAAGCTGTTCGTTTTTCATCTGTTCGATGCTGTCTCGACCGCTGAACATGGGACCGCCAAGGAGGGTTATAATCTGTTCCAGCTCATTTGACGCCTTGTACATTGTGTTGGGTATTTTCTCCATATTTTTCTGCTGATCTGACTGCTCCTTGTCAGGGCATGCTGTAAGGGTAAGCAGCATTATAAATCCCAAGAATATTACGGCGGCTTTTTTAAGCATTGTTTTCACCCCGGTGCTACATCTGTGTTTTTTCATGTTTCAGATATTTATTTTAAGCTTATTGTTAAATTCTTATACAGAATAAAAAACAGAAAATGAAGATTTTGACTTGAATTATTAATTGAATTTTGGGCAAAACAAGACTTGAAAGGTGAGTGATACAATGCTTCTGACGATTGCGGTAATTCTTTTTGCCTTATGGCTGCTGGGAGTTTTAACATCCTTCACGCTGGGAGGATTAATCCATATTCTTCTTGTGATTGCGGTTATTACCGTTCTTGTTCGGATTATCAGGGGCAAAAGGATTTTTGACGACTAAAGGGCTTGTAACCAAGCCCTTTAGTAGCTTTTATACGCCGGTATGGATATCAGGCAGATTCTATATTTTAAGCTGGCTAATTACTTTTTTCAGGGTATCGGCCGATTTGCAAAGCAATTGTTTTTCTTCGTCAGAAAGAGGGACCTCAAGGACGCGTTTAACGCCGTTTCTGTCAATTACCGAGGGTACGCTGAGGCAAACGTCGTAAAGTCCGTACTGACCGTTCAGCATACTTGATACGGTCAAGATGGAATGCTCATCGCGCATAATTGCTTCAACAATTCTTCTGACAGCCAAAGCCACGGCATAATAAGTTGCGCCTTTTCTTTTAATAATTTCATATGCGGCATTTTTTACATTTTCAAAAATTTCCAGTTTGCTGCGCCCTTCCTGGCACGAACTGCACGCTTTGCAGTACTCGTCCATCGGCATGCCTGCTATTGTGGTAAGGCTCCACGCAGCAAGCTCAGTATCGCCGTGTTCACCCAATATATAACCGTGCACGTTTCGCACATCCACACCCACATGTTCTCCAATCAGATAACGGAAACGGGCTGTGTCCAGTACCGTTCCCGAGCCTATTACCTTTTCTGCCGGCCAGCCCGATATTTTTGCGGTTACGTAGGTAAGTATGTCTACGGGATTTGTTACGACCAGGATGATGGTATTTTCAGGGGTGGTGTATTTGATTATCTCGGATACGATGTTTTTAAAAATGGCGGTATTTTTCTGAACCAGATCAAGCCTTGTTTCGCCTTCTTTCTGGTTTGCGCCCGCCGAAATGATTATTATGTCCGAATCCTGAATGTCCTTGTAAGTTCCATGGTAGATCCTTACAGGCTTGGTAAAGGGCATGCCATGGTTCAGGTCCATTACCTCGCCTTCGGCCTTGTCCTTGTTTACATCTATGATTACCATTTCAGAGAACAGTCCGCTCTGCATCAGGGTGAAAGCTGTAGTCGACCCCACAAAACCCGCACCGATAATTGCCACTTTCTGTATGTCTTTTTTCATTGTTTTTCCTCCTTTCAAACGGGGGTGGTTAATTCTATAACAATCTTATACAATATATTCCCCCAGGTTGAAAGGATTAAACCTATGTACTATGTAGTTTCCCTCAAAATCAGTTCTGCGTCTATTATTGTGTCGTTCTCGGCCTTTTCACCCTTTAGCACCTTATGGAGTACTTTTACCGCAATTCTGCCGAGTTCCTCCATCCTGCTGTCTATTGTGGAGAGCGCCGGAGTACAGCAAACTGAAAGTACCGAATTATTAAATCCTATTACGCTTACATCCTCAGGTACGCGAATATTATTGGCAATCAGGCATTTTAACGCGCCTATCGCCGTTAAATCCTCGCTGGTTACAACCGCATCAAAGTCAAAACCGCTGTCCAAAAGTTCTTTAACTTTGGAATAGGCAGGCTCAAGCCCGGGCTTTACGAGAAAAATTTCCGAATTGACATTAAACCTGGACACAGCGTTTTTGAAGCCGAGAAGTTTCTGATTTGCGCTGAATGTCTCGGCATCATAAAGATACAGAAAGTTTTTCCTGCCTTTTGAAACCAGATACTCCACACTTGTTTCGAGGGCCTTTTTGTCATCGCAGCGTACCGAATAGATATTGGGGTGTTCATACAAACCGTTGATAATTATAATCGGAATATCCTTTGATATCTGTTCAATCGGTTTGTCAAGAACGGGATCCTTAAACGGCGATCCCACAAGAATAATTGAGTCGACTTTTTTCTCCACAAGCATTCTCAGATATTTTAATTTCTGTTCATTGTCATAGCCGGTGTTGCAAAGAATGGTGTTAAATTCAAGAGCAGAAAGGGACTGTTCTATACTGTGGGCCACGTTGGCATAGTACAGGTTGCGTATGTCGATGGTGACTATTCCTATGGTTTTCAGTGAGTTTGTCACCATGCCTCGGGCGATGGCGCTGGGAATATAATTATATTTTTTTAAAACAGCTTCAACCTTTTGCCTTGTTATATCCCTTACCTTAGCGCTGTCATTTAAAACTCTTGAAACAGTAGCAATCGAAACATTTGCTTCCCTTGCAATATCGTATATGTTCAACGCCGATCTCTCCTGTTAAATTTATTTTTTATCTTTTATCGGATTTATTTTTGTGTTATATTAAGTATAAACAAAACCTGTAAGCGCTTTCAACTACCTTTGCATAGGAGGATGAATTATGGGAAGTTTCATAAACGATAACTTCATGTTACAAAACCAGGTGGCAAGGACATTGTATCATGATTACGTGGAACACCTGCCGATAATTGACTATCATTGTCATCTCAACCCGAGGGAGATAGCGGAAAACAAGAAGTATGAAAACATCACCGAGGTATGGCTTGGAGGGGACCATTACAAGTGGCGTGCAATTCGTGCCAACGGGATTGATGAGAAATATATTACAGGGAACGCCGATCCTAAGGAAAAGTTTATGAAATGGGCCGAAACGGTGCCGTATCTTCTTGGGAACCCGTTGTATCACTGGACCCATCTTGAGCTGAAGAGGTATTTCGGAATCGATGATTTGCTCTCCCCGGAAACGGCAGAAAAAATATGGAACAGATGCAATGAATTACTGGCGTCGGATGAATTTTCAGTCAGGGGTCTGATTAAAAAATCCAACGTTGAATTAATCTGTACCACCGATGATCCGATAGATACCCTTGAATACCACAAGGCAATCAGAGAGGACAAGAGCTTTTCAGTCAAAGTTCTTCCGGCTTTCAGACCTGACAAGGCGCTTAATATAAATAACCAGGGTTTCGCCGAGTACATCGCGGCTTTGGAGAAGGCTGCGAATATGAAGATTTCGTCGGTTACCGATCTCAAAAAGGCACTTGAAAACCGTATTTCGTATTTCCATGAAAACGGCTGCAGGGTTTCGGATCATGCTTTGGAATATGCCGTCTATGAGGAAGTTGACGAAGAAACGGTTGACAAAATCCTCACAAGAGCTCTGAACGGCGAAAAGGTGTCCCGGCAGGAAGCTGATCAGTACAGAAGCCATATGCTGGTCTTCCTTGGACGTGAATACGCAAAGAGAGGCTGGGCAATGCAGCTTCACTTGAACTCAATCCGTAACCTGAATACCCGAATGTTCGCCGTTCTCGGTCCTGACACCGGTTATGATGCGATAGGCGACGCGCAGCAGGCAAAAGGACTGGCTGCATTACTGAATGCCCTTGAAAAGACCGGAGAGCTTCCAAAAACAATTTTGTACAGTTTGAACCCTTACGACAATGAAGTACTGTTAACAGTAATGGGATGTTTCCAGGGCAGTGAGGTACCGGGCAAGATACAGCTGGGATCGGCATGGTGGTTCAATGACCAGAAAGACGGCATGGTTGCTCAGATGAAGGCCCTGGCCAATATGGGACTGTTAAGAAGGTTTGTCGGAATGCTCACCGATTCGAGAAGCTTTTTGTCTTATACAAGGCATGAATATTTCAGACGAATACTGTGCAATTTGGTGGGAGAATGGGCAGAGGCCGGAGAGGTTCCGCTCGATATGAAGCTGCTCGGTTCCATGGTACAGGAAATTAGTTATTACAATGCCAAGAATTATTTCGGATTTTGACATGTAATTGAATAAAGGAAAAATTAATAATAGCAGAAGGGGCTGTCTACGATTTGTGATGTCTGGCAGCCCCTCATTTTTTATTAAGTATCTGTCATTGTTTTTACCCTTAAAAATTGCACAAGACGTAAACTTGTATGCCTTTATGCTTTTCGGGTTAAATTAGATTGGCGTACACTTAACATTGAGAAAAAAAACTGTAAATGTTATATTATTAATTAAAGTTTGTTTACTGTTTTTTCAAATTTTTTAATCAGGAGTGATTTTTTCTTGAGTCAGGCAGATATTATTTTTATTGAAATGTGCAAGGATATACTGGAAAACGGATACAGTTCGGAAGGGCAGAAGGTACGCCCGCGCTGGGAAGACGGAACGCCGGCCCATACCATTAAAAAGTTCGGTGTGGTAAACAGGTACGACTTATCGAAGGAATTTCCGATACTTACGCTAAGACCCATTAATTATAAGGCCGCAATAGACGAAATCCTGTGGATATGGCAGAAAAAATCTAATAACGTACGTGACCTTAACAGCCACATATGGGATCCATGGGCCGATGAAAACGGATCCATCGGAAAGGCTTACGGATACCAGCTTAAAATTAAGCATAAATATCCTGAAGGCGAGTTTGATCAGGTGGACAGGGTTCTGTATGATTTGAAACACAATCCGTACAGCAGAAGGATAATTGTCAACATGTACAATCATGCCGATCTTCATGAAATGAGACTGTACCCGTGTGCGTACAGCATGACCTTCAATGTGACCGGAAACAGGCTGAATGCGATTTTGAACCAGCGTTCCCAGGATGTGCTTGTGGCCAATAACTGGAATGTGGTGCAATATGCCGTTCTTGTGCATATGTTCGCTCAGGTTACCGGGCTTGTGGCAGGCGAACTTGTACATGTAATAGCCGATGCCCATATATATGACAGGCATATTCCGATTGTGAAGGAACTTATCCGGAGAAAGCCTTATCCTGCGCCCAAGCTTATCATTAACCCTGAAGTAAAAAATTTTTATGATTTTAAGGTGGAGGATTTTGTTCTTGAGAATTATCAGCATGGGGAGCCTGTTAAAAATATACCCGTGGCAGTTTAATCCGATGCCGTTGTTTTGCAGGCCGAACAAACAGGGTATATATTCGGAGCAGGTGATAAACCCTGATGATAGGATTTTTATGGAGTGAAAACTATGCAGGAGTGGATTATAATAGCGTCCGCGGATAAAAACTGGGGGATTGGCTATAAAAATAAGCTTCTGGTGAAAATTCCGGAAGATATGAAACATGTTTCGGCGAAAACCACCGGAAAGGTTATTGTTATGGGAAGAAAAACACTGGAGTCCTTTCCCGGGGGAAGACCTTTGCCAAACCGAACGAATGTGGTACTGACGACGAACGTCGGTTATAAAGTCGAAGGTGCGGTAGTGGTACACAGTATTCAGGAATTAATGGACGAGCTAAAGGATTACGACGGAGAAATATATGTGTTCGGCGGAGAAAGCATATACCGTCAGCTTATGCCATATTGCACAAAGGCATATATAACGCGCATAAACAAAGAATTCCAGGCGGACTCTTTTCTTCCATGCCTTGATGAAATTGATGGCTGGAAGCTTATTAAAAAGGGCCGGTGGCAGACGAGCAGGGAAGGCATTGAGTATCGGTTTGATGAATATATAAGGAGTATATGATTAAATAGGTCATATACTCTTTTTAAGAATATTTTTAACGGAGGTATCAGATGGAGAATAAGAGCATTACAGTAACAATTGACGGAAAAAAGTACAGTGTAACGAAAGGAAGCACACTTGAACAAATTAAGAATGATTTTTACAGCGACAGCAAGTCAATTGTTGTTGCCGCATATGTAAATAATGAAATAAGGGAACTGACTTACGCAGTTACCGAGGACTGCAATATAACTTTTATAGACCTTTCCACTGCCGACGGGGCGCGAATTTATGAAAGAAGCCTTACCTTTTTGCTGGTAAAGGCATTTCATGATATATTTCCCGGTGAATCGCTGGAAATTTGTCATTCGGTGAGCAAAGGGCTGTTTTTTGAGTGTTCGGTCAGGGGTTTGGATGAAAATGGCGTAAAAATTATTGAAGCGCGAATGCGGGAACTGGTGAACATGGACCTGCCCTTTGAAAAAAAGACCATGCCCACCGAAGAGGCAAAGCAACTTTTTATTAACAAGAACAGGCCTGATAAGTACGGAGCGATAAAATACCGAGAGAAACCCTATGTTACATTTTATAAATTTGACGACATGGAAGACTATTTTTACGGTTACATGGTTCCGTCCAGCGGTTATCTTTCACTGTTCAGACTTGAATATGACAATGGCGGTATTGTGTTAATATCGCCGAGAACAACAAATCCAAACACCATCGAGGAACACGACATCCCCAAAAAGCTTTTTCAGATTTTCAGTGAATACAGGCAGTGGGTAAACATCCTTGGTGTGGACAATGTAGGTAAACTTAATGATATTGTGGAGTCCGGAAAGGCGGATGAATTTATAAGAATATCCGAGGCTCTTCATGAGAAGAAGATTGCGCGTATAGCCGATATGATTGCCGAAAGGAAGGACAGGGTAAAAGTAATACTTATAGCCGGCCCTTCTTCATCCGGAAAAACCACTTTTGCCCAAAGGCTGTCAATACAATTGAGGGTAAATGGATTAATCCCCGTTACCATATCCACTGATGATTATTTTGTAGACAAGGATAAAACTCCGCTGGATGAAAACGGAAAGCCGGATTATGAAGCCCTTGAAGCGGTGGATTTGAAATTGTTTAACGAGCATCTGAACAGCCTGATAAAGGGGGCAGAAGTAAGTATTCCCACTTTTAATTTTCTTACGGGAAAGAGGGAATACAGAGGCAGAAAACTTCGTCTGGGCAAAGACCATGTTCTTATCATAGAAGGAATACACGGCCTTAATCCGAGGTTAACCGAAGAGGTCAACGAAGACAGCAAGTTTAAAATATATATAAGTGCTATAACCTCGATGAGGATTGACAAACATAACAGAATACCCACAACCGATCTCAGGTTTATTCGCAGGATTGTACGGGACTATAAATTCAGAGGCTGCCCCGCTGAAAAGACGATAGAGCTGTGGCCATCGGTAAGACGGGGCGAGGAAAGGAACATATTCCCGTTCCAGGAACAGGCCGATGTTATGTTTAACTCCTCGTTGATATATGAGCTGGGGGTTCTGAAAACTCTGGCGATACCGTTGCTTTCGGAAATTCGGCCAGACCAGCCTCAGTATGCCGAAAGCAGACGTCTGATTGAGTTTTTAAGTTACTTTTTGAACATAGAAAGCGATGAAATACCACCGAATTCAATACTGCGTGAATTTATAGGGGGTTCATGCTTTTTTAAGTAAATTGGTTAATTTTTTTAATTTTCTGTCGTAAATTGAAAATTTGGGTATTGTTTTGTCGGAATAAAATGGAATATAATATATACTGATGATATAAAAGTATATATTTGTAAAACCCAAATGACAATTGGTTCTAAGAACGGTGAGAATTGTGAATAAGGAAATAGATATTATCATCGTTGACAACAACGAGGAATATGCACTGGAGGTGGAAAAAAGTCTTAAAACGGTTCCGGCCTTCAGAATAGTAGGGAAGGTGTACGATGGGGAAACAGCAGTGAAAAAAATTATTGAGCATAAGCCGGATGTAATTATTCTTGACCTTGTAATGCCTGTCAAGGACGGCATAGCCGTCCTTGAAGAAATAAGGACCATATCTTTTGAACCGAAACCTGTCATTATTGTTTTAACAGCCATTGGAAACGAAAAAATCATAAAAAAGGCTCTGAGCCTTGGCGCGGACTATTACATAATTAAGCCGTTCGATATGGATTTGCTTCCGAAAAGGATTATGCAAATATACGGTGATTTCGAGCGCGCGGAAAGGCAATACAGAGAATACGGTAAAACTGTGAAATTGCCCAATTTCGAAAGTGAAAAAAACGAAAGTGATGAAACCGAGAAAAACACTGTCCGCGAAGATCTGGAACTTTACGTACGCAGAGTGCTTATGGAACTGGGAGTTCCTGCGCATTTAAGCGGTTATGGGTATTTGCAGATGGCCATAGTGGAAAACTCCCTTTGCGAGCGCGGAACTATTCCAATAACGAAACAATTATACCCCATGATAGCGGAGGCCTTCAATACTTCAGCCGGAAGGGTTGAAAGGGCAATACGGAATGCTATACGCAAGGTATGGCAGGAAGGAAACAGAAATGAGTTAAGCAAATACTTCATATATTCCGAGAAAAGAAAAAATCATCCCCCGACCAATTCTGAGTTTATATCCACGATTGCGAACAAAATCAAACTTACATATCTTTCAAAATGAAAAATTATTTTGGGATAAATAAATTCCCTCATGACGGGCGGGAAATTTTATTCCCGGACCCGTTGTGAGGGAATTTTCGATCACAGTATTTGTCGTAATTTAATCAGTAAGGCGAGATGTTTTCGGTTTTGCTGTTCGCTGAAGCGCCTCCGTGTATTGTGCAGTATTCGCCTTCATATATTTCATAATACCAGTCCGCAGGATAAGGATCTGACGGGAACATAGGTTTATATTCCACGGGCCTGCGTATGAAAACTCTTTCCACCACCGTTTCAGGCGGGCAGTACTCGTTTGCAAGCATGGGTCTGCCGAACTCGTCCTTGCATAACGTACATACTTTTGCTTTATAGTGAACATCGCACTTATCGCCGTAATCCGGCTCAGTACCTTCAATGAAGTATTCCTCCACAACCCTTGAACCTCTTGGATCCTGCCTGCAAAGATCTGTTGCGAGTTTTCCTGAATCCTTGCATATTTGTCTTGTAACTATTTTCGGAGGTACGGATGAATAAAACGGCACTGCATCAAGCTTCTCATGGATTTTCGTCATTACTGCCTGCCATATTTTTCTCGCATTGGCTGATTCGGCTGAAACCATGGAAATAGGAACTTCTTTGTTGTCATAACCATACCATGTGGCCGCCACATAATATGGAGTCATACCGCAGAACCATCTGTCAATATTATTGTCCGATGTTCCTGTTTTCCCCGCTACCGGTATGGTCTGACCTTTGCCGTTTTTCACAACCAGACCTGCAGCCGTACCTTCGGTTACCACGTCCTGAAGAATATCGTTCATTATGAAGGCTGTCTGCTCAGAGTATACTTTTGTTCCCTTCGGGTTCTTTTCAAGTATCACATTGCCGTTTACGTCCTCGACTTTTGTGTAAAAATAAGGTTCCCAATAAACGCCCTTGTATGCAAACACAGTGAATGCTGATGCCATTTCCAGAGGGCTCATCTGATTCGTAAAGCCGCCCATTGCTATTGAAATTTTCCCTTCGTCTTCCCATCTTGGCAGCCCAACTTTTTCAAGGTAGGTCAGACCCACCTTGAAGGTGGTGTAATCCCTTAGCACGAGAGCGGCAATAACGTTACGTGATTGGGCGACAGCCTCTCGGATGGTTGTTAACCCGAAATTCTTTCTCTCCACATTCTGGGGATATAGTCTTGTTCTTTGTTTTTCGGGGATAGACGTATCATTAAGAAGCATATGCTGAGGTACGTCGTCAATAACTGTTGCGGCGGTTATACGTCCTGTTTCGATTCCGGGCGCATACACGAGGAGCGGCTTTATACTTGATCCGGGGGAACGCTTCATTTGCGTTGCCCTGTTAAAAACGCTTCCTTTCTTTTCGCCATATCCACCGTAAAGACCGCGCACAGCGCCAGTTTCAGGATCAATCACCACCATTGCGGCCTGCGGTGTTTCACCCCGTTTTTTTGCTTCCTCGTTTACCTGCGGGAAGTAAGTATCATCGGTAAATACCTCATCAAGGGCTTTTTGGACTTTCGGATCCATTGTGGTATATATTTTCAGCCCGGAATTGTAAATCATATCTTCGGCCGCTTGGGCGCTTATGCCTTTCTGTCCGCTTAAGTCTTTAATCACGGCTTTTACAACCTCGTCAACAAAATACGACTGATTGCTGTTTTTCGTGACTTTTCCTGCACTGGGGTTATAATTAAACTGTATTTCTTCCTGCATTGCCTGTTCATATTCGGCCTCGGTTATCATGCCCTGTTCGAGCATTAACCCGAGAATCATATGCGCCCTTTCGATGTTATTTTTTTTATTCTCTTCATTAACCGGGGCGTATTTTGACGGCCACTGGGTGATTCCGGCAAGACTTGCGCATTCGGCAAGAGAAAGTTCTCTTACGTCTTTTCCGTAATAAACCCGTGCCGCGGTTTCAATACCATATATCGTTCCTCCAAACGGGATTGTATTCAAGTATCTGGTAAGTATGTCTTCCTTTGACAGGCCTTCCCGTTCAAGCTTCAGTGCCTGCCACATTTCCTGAATTTTCCGTTTTATTGTAACATCATCTGCGCCGGTCAAATTTTTTACCATTTGCTGAGTAATGGTACTTCCGCCCTGGAAAGTGTGTTCACCTCTCAGATAAGACTTTGCGCTGTAGAATGCCGCGTATATGAATCTTTTAAAATCAACGCCCTTATGTTCCCAAAAACGCTTGTCTTCCACCGCTATATAGGCATTAATCAGGTTTTTGGGTATGTCCACGTAATCAATCCAGACGCGGTTTTCATTGCGTTTCAGTTCGGCAATAACGTTTCCCTCAATGTCATAAATAAAGGTATTGAATTTTGTCAATTGCAGATCACTGGCGCTGAGCTCGGGTGTGGTAACAATATATCCGTAAATAAGACCGGCACCAAGTCCGCCTACAATAGATCCTACCAGTATCAGAACAATAAGAATCAGTTTCAACGCCCCACCCAAAACCCTGAGAGCGTATAACAGTCCAGCAACTGCCTGATGCCGCTTTTTCGGAACGGCTGTTTCAGGATTTAGTTTGTTTCCCGTTTTAAAAAGTTTTTTACCTTTGTTTTTTCTTAACATTAGATTAAAAAACCTCATAATTTTTCCTCCCAAGAGGAATGCTTATTTTCGGAGAATTTTTTTAAAAACTGTTTAATTTTATACGGTTAAAAAAGGTAAAATATACAGGCAGGAAATATTTAAGGTCGGGTTTATCCGAATAGCACCCTCTAAAAGATGTTAATATTATAACATAAATTTATGAAGTCAAAAGTTTTTTTTCGATTACACTGGAACTTTGGGGAATAATTCATTATAATTGTTAAAAGTATATTTCTTAGTATGATTTCATTTTAAGTTAATATATGCAAATTTACAACCTATGAAAGGATGGGTAAATTGAGCAGGAATGTTTTTGATGTTTTGAAGGAACGGGGTTTTATTGCTCAGACTACGAATGAAGATAAAATACGCGAAATATTGGGCAGTCAGCAGGTTACTTTTTACATAGGTTTTGATCCCACTGCCGACAGCTTGCATGTGGGGCATCTTCTGCAGTTGATTGTGATGTCTCATATGCAGAAAGCAGGGCACAGGCCGATTGCAGTGCTCGGCGGCGGAACGGCGATGGTGGGAGATCCCAGCGGAAGAACAGATATGCGTCAAATGCTTACAAAAGAGCAGATTGATTATAATGCGAGCCGGTTTAAGGTCCAAATGGAGAAGCTTATTGATTTTTCGGACGGCAAGGCTATTATGGTCAATAACGGAGACTGGCTTCTGGGATTGAATTATGTGGAATTCTTAAGGGAGATAGGCGTGCATTTTTCGGTTAACAGAATGCTTGCGGCAGAATGCTTTAAATCAAGGCTTGAAAGAGGGCTTTCCTTTATAGAATTTAATTACATGCTGATGCAAAGTTATGACTTTTTGAGACTGTATCAGGATTACAACTGTATTCTTGAATTGGGCGGAGACGATCAGTGGAGCAATATTCTTGCCGGCATTGATTTGATACGCCGTGTTAAGGGAGAAGAGGCATATGGAATGACATTCTGCCTGTTGACAACCAGTGAGGGGAAAAAGATGGGAAAAACCCAAAAAGGTGCGGTATGGCTTGATCCTGAAAAAACTTCCCCCTATGATTTCTACCAGTACTGGCGCAACGTAAACGATGCCGATGTTATAAGATTCCTTAAGCTGTTAACATTCCTGCCGATGGAAGAAATTGAAAGACTGGCCCAGTACAGGGATGAAAAAATTAATGAAGCCAAGGAAATCCTTGCTTATGAAGTAACTAAAATTGTCCATGGCGAGGAGGAGGCCCGGAAAGCTCAGCAGGCGGCAAGAGCTCTGTTCGCCGACGGCGGTGATTTGAGCAGCGCTCCGACAACCGAGATAAGCGGGGATGATTTAAAAGACGGCATCGGTATACTGGATCTGCTTATGAAGGCCGGTTTGATCCCCTCAAAAGGCGAGGGAAGAAGACTTATAAGCCAGGGGGGAATTTATATCAACGGCGAACGTGTAGATGATCAGAACAGAATAATCACTTCCGATGATTTTAAAGAAGGGCAGCTGTTTATAAGAAAGGGTAAAAAGATGTATCACAGAGTTGTTATTTCAAATTAGAAAACGGCAGAAAAGCTTTTTGATAAAAAATAAAATGTTGGTTTGATGATGATATGTTTTTATATTTTTCTTGGCTGGTGGGGGGGTTATTTTAATGGAGATTAAAGTTGGAGAAATAATAAGAGCGAAACGCGAAGAAAAAAACATTTCTTTGAGCGATTTTGCAAGGGAATTGGATATTTCGCCGGGATACCTGTCACAGATTGAGAACGGTATAAAAAAGAATCCCAATCTTGAAATACTGCTGAAAATAATCAATAAGCTGGATATTGATTTGTCCATGCTTCTGGGAGTTGAAAACCGGGAAGAAAACTACATGGTGAAAATACCGTCCCTTTTAAAACTCACACTGGCAAAAGACAGATATAACAAAGTGCTTGAGGAACCCGAAGTTTTGAAAAAATACTGTTTACTGACGGAGCGTATTCTTGATGCAAAATATATGATTAATGACATAGATTTATACAAAATGTTTCTGAACGATATCATAGATCAGGCTGAAACAATGGTCAGACGTTATATGAACATTGAAGTGCTAATAAACAGAAAACAGTAGACATTCAAGGGAAAGGTATATTTTCCAGCTTTAATCGCTAACTTGCAATTAATGTTTTGTGTATGGTATAATTGTCCGGTACATAGAAAATTGATGATAGGAGGCTATAAATCATGAAACACATAAAAACCTTGAGCGGCAATATATTAAATAAGGATTTAAAGAAGGTTGGCTGTGGCGAATGCCAGACATCATGCCAGTCGGCCTGCAAAACCTCCTGTACAGTTGCCAATCAGAAATGCGAGAGGTAATATGGCAATTATCAGATGGGGCTGTAAAAGCCCTTTTTATTTCTTAAAATTTTAATTACAGAAATAAGGGGAAGAATTGATGATTCATCAGTTTAGAATTTTTGATACGAATATGGTTCTTGATGTTAACAGCGGTGCGGTGCACATACTCGATGACGTGGCGGCAAGGGTATTGTCATGCTTTGATGAAAACGGTGCACCCGCGGAAGAAAAAGTATCGCTTCTTAAACAGGAGTTGGGCGAAGAAGTAGTTGATGAGGCTCTGTCAGAACTTGAAACGCTGAAAGCAAACGGGCTTTTGTTTTCGTCCGATCCCTATGAAGAAATATTCACATCACGAACAACGCCAACCGTTGTCAAAGCGCTTTGCCTTCACATGGCACATGACTGCAATTTGCGGTGCAAGTACTGTTTTGCGGGGGAAGGAAACTATCATGGCGAGAAGTCCCTTATGTCCCCTGACGTCGCAAGGAAGGCTATTGATTTCGTTATAGAAAATTCGGGCAACAGAAGGAATATTGAAATAGACTTTTTCGGCGGCGAGCCGCTGCTGAATCTCGAGACCGTCAAGCGCACCGTTGAATACGCGAGGGAAAGGGAAAAGAGCGCAAACAAGAGGTTCAGGTTTACAATCACTACAAACGGTCTTTTGCTCAATGACGAAATAATGGAATATCTGAATGAAACAATGGATAATATCGTTTTAAGTCTTGACGGGCGCAGGGAAGTAAACGACGCGATGAGGGTAAGGCGCGACGGCAGCGGATGCTATGACACGGTTGTGCCTAAATTCCGGAAAATGGTATCGATTCGTAAAGAGAAGGATTATTATATTCGCGGGACGTTTACGCAAAATAATCTTGATTTTTCAGAAGATGTCATGCATATGGCCGATCTGGGGTTTGATCAGTTGTCAATAGAACCGGTGGTGCTTCCCGACGGTTCAGGGCTTGAAATCAGGAAGGAACATCTGCCGAAAATATTCTCCGAATATGAAAGGCTGGCATTAAGGTTATCGGAATTAAGAAAACAGGGAAGAAAGGTAAACTTTTTTCACTTCATGCTGGACCTTGAGGGAGGGCCTTGTGTGGCAAAGCGGCTCAGAGGATGCGGCTCTGGAACGGAGTACCTTGCGGTCACGCCGAATGGTGACCTGTATCCGTGCCATCAGTTCGCAGGGTATGAGCAGTTTAAACTCGGAAATGTTTTTACCGGCATTACAAAACGGGAAATAGTGGATACTTTCAGGGAGATAACCGTTTATACGAAGAAAAAATGCAGAAACTGCTGGGCAAAATTCTACTGCAGCGGCGGGTGCGCGGCAAATGCTTGGAGTTTCCGCAAAGACTTGTTTGATGTTTATGAAATAGGCTGTGAACTGGAGAGAAAAAGAATTGAATGTGCCTTGTGGCTCAAAGCACAGGAGTTGGTAGGATAGCCTGTAAAATTTGCAGCAATTTAATCTTTACGGATTTTTCTGAATTGGGTTGCCGGCGATGGGTCTGAAATCTTTTGTTGACCAAAGAACCTGACAGGATTTATAATAACATGAGCGGCGTCTGACAAAGGAGGAGTATAGCATGCAAAAATACGGCATACTGAAGCTGGTTTCGGTTATTCTTGTGATTACAGTATGCGCATTTCTGGCTTACAACGAGGTGAAGAAGAACAATATCCGCACCGGAATAGATATCCGCGGAGGAATATATGCAGTACTGGAACCGGATATTGACAAGTCTTCACTTACCGACGACGAAATCGATAAGGGACTGGAATCTGCGAAAACAATTCTTGGAAAAAGACTTGACGCAAAAAACATATTTGACCGCAGCATAAACATAGACAGCGTTAATGATCGTATAATTATTGAAATTCCATGGGCAGCGGGGGAAACAAACTTTAACCCGCAGGATCAGCTTAATGAACTTGGAAAAACCGCTCTTTTAACATTCCAGGAAGTTGATGAGGATAAGGTTGACGAAAACGGAATTTATTTACCCACCGGTAAAATAATTATTCAGGGAAATCAGGTAAAAGATGCAAACGCAGCGCCGTACCAGGAACAGGGTAGCTGGGTCGTTGCCCTTGAACTGGATGAATCAGGTTCCGAAGCTTTCGCCGAAGCAACAGGGCGGCTGGTTGGAAAGCCAATAGCCATATTTATGGATGATCAGCTGATTTCAGCTCCTATTGTAAATCAGAAGATTGAAGGCGGAAAAGCCATCATAACCGGAATGGCCAATGCGGAAGAAGCCGCAGAGCTTGCCGCGACAATACGTTCCGGAGCGCTTCCGTTCAGGCTGGTTGCAACAAAGGTGGATTCAATAAGCCCTCAGCTCGGCGAAGGGGCGATGAATGTTGCAGTCAAAGCCGGAATAATAGGTTTTTTGCTTGTATGCCTTTTTATGATTCTGGTATACAGGCTCCCGGGTGTAATTGCAAGCATAGCCTTGTTTGGGCTTGCGGTTTTGACGATATTGTCGGTTGCATGGACCGGAATCTCCATTACTTTGCCCGGTATAGGCGGTATTATTCTTTCCATTGGTATGGGCGTGGATGCCAACTGTGTTATTTATGAAAGGATTAAGGAAGAATTAAGAGCGGGAAAAACATTGAGATCAGCGATAGATCAGGGATTCCACCGTGCATTTGCCGCGGTTTTGGACTCTAACGTTACTACTCTGATATCTGCCGTTGTTTTGTATGCGCTGGGGTCAGGTCCCATAAAGGGATTTGCATTGACACTTGGTATTGGTGTGGCAATAAGCTTCTTAACGGCTGTAACCGCAACAAAATTAATGCTTGAAGGAGTGTCAGGAATCGGCGCTTTCAAAAACAAATGGCTGTATGGAGTAAAATAACCGGAGGTAAATGAAATGAAACAGATAAACGTAGTAAAGCACCAAAAAAAGTTTTTCCTAATATCCCTGGCTGTTATAGCTGTTGGTATTATATTTTACTTTATCAACGGAATTGATTTGGATATTGAGTTCAGTGGTGGTACAAGAATAATGATAGAAACAAACAGCGAAGTTGATCCAAACCTGGCGGAAGATTTGGTGGAAAAGGCGCTGGGAAAGTCTGTAACCGCTCAGACTCAGAAGACCAATAATCCCGCTTCGGAAAATGAGACAATTTACATGCTCAGGCTGGATATTGCAAGTGAACAGACATTGACCGCCAAAGAAAGAGATTTGGTAATTGACGTGATTTCGGAAAATTTTGATGTCAAAGAAGGCGGAAATCAGGAAATGCTCAGCGTTGAGCCGAGTATCGGACGCGAAACCCTGTTGAACGGGCTAAGGGCAGTATTAATTGCTTCGGTGATTATCATTCTGTATGTAACCTGGAGATTTAGCGCAATACATGGTTTGGCGGCCGCAATTACGGCGATTATAGCCCTGATCCATGATATCCTGATAACGCTTGCAATGTATCCCATTTTGAAATATCCCCTCGGGGAAGTGTTTATTTCAGCGATTCTGACCATTATAGGATATTCACTGAACGATACGATTATTATATATGACAGAATTCGTGAAAACATGAAACTTATGAAAAAAAGTACCCTTGACGAGATAGTCAATACCAGTATCAATCAGTCGCTGACACGTACAATAAATACTTCCGCCACTACTTTGATCACGCTTATTACATTGTTTATCTTTGCCGCCGTGAATAATATAAGTTCGCTTGTGGAATTCAGCCTTCCTCTGATAGTGGGTTTTGTGGCTGGCGTTTACTCAACGGTGTTCATTGCAAGCCCGTTATGGTTAATGTGGAGAAAAAGAAACATGGCAAAATTGATGAAAAGTGCATAATCACGAATTGACTTTATATTCGGGTAAAAAATAAGTTTGCTTTTAAAAGCAAACTTATTTTTTTGCCCGAAAGATCATGTAACGGACAATACAGTGGAAAAGCTGATATAAAAAAACCTGGCGAAGACGGCCAGGTTCAACTCAGAGACAGGTTTGTTCATAATAACAAAGAGTCTTTTATGGAGAATAATAATGGCATGGGAGAAAATCATGCATTGCCATCGGGCAACCGCATGTTTCCGGGATTATCCGTGGTGTGCCTGAGACATGACTCAGGTTATTGGAAAACCGAATCCAATATTAATGCACCTATCGTCAGTTCTGCCCACAGATAAAATCCGTATATGAAGAGCGACTGAATTAGTAACGGTTTGCAGGAGAAACTGACAGGTTCCAGCATATTGATGACAGCCAGTACGGCAGAAGCCGCAGTCAGTGTAATAAGACTCCACAGACCTATCTTCAGCAGGCTCTTGGATATTCTGTTTAAACTGCTTAGTTTTTTGTAAATCATCTGTATATGCTGAAACATCGCCGTTCTCCTTTCTTATGCAGTCGTTTCACAATTACAGTTAATAGGTTAACATAATATTACGTATGTTTCAACCTGTAAAAGTTGCCATGAAAACATAAAATAATAATAAATGTGGAATATGACAGGCAATTGTTCCGGGATTGTAGTTTTGAGTTTTTGTCAGCAATATGTTATAAAAATACATAAAAGTAATATTTTAGTTATTGACAAAGGATAATTTTTTTAATTATATATAGACGGCGAATGAAAATTATGATACAATATTAAAAATTTTAAAGGAGTGACGATGTTGCACAACACTGGGGTGTTGATAAAACTTAAAAGGAAAAAGCTTATATCCCCAGGCATCGTATTTCCTTTTTTAAAAAATGAAATATTTGATTTTCGAAATAGTAAGATTTCGGTCTTACTATTTTTTTATGCCTTTTTTAAAAAATGTATGAAATTGACAATTGAAAGTGAGGGATGGGTGTGACGATCAACAAAAAAGACATATTGGGAATTGCCGAATTGTCAAGGGACGAAATAACGTCAATACTTGACACCGCCTCGATAATGAAAAGGATTATCCAAAGCGGTGACAAGAAAACAAATTATCTTAGGGGAAAAACGGTTTTAATACTTTTTTATGAAAACAGCACCCGAACCAGGGTATCGTTTGAACTGGCGGCAAAATATATGGGCGCGGACACGATTAACATTAATGTGTCTGTTAGCAGTGTGGCCAAAGGTGAAACACTTGTCGACACAGGCAAAACCCTGAACTCAATGGGTGCCGATGTGATAGTTATAAGACATAATATGTCCGGCGCACCGCATCTTTTAGCTAAACATGTAAATGCTTCTGTAATCAATGCGGGGGACGGTATGCACGAGCATCCCACCCAGGCGCTTCTTGATATGTTTACCATACGTGAATATTATAAAACCCTCAGCGGCCTTAAAGTTGCAATAATAGGTGACATATACCACAGCAGAGTTGCCAGAAGCAATATCATCGGGCTTGCCAAAATGGGAGCAAAGCCTGTTATTTACGGGCCAGCAACTTTAATACCGCCTGAAATAGAGAAAATGGGCGCTAAAATAGCTCCGACAATTAATGATGCGCTCTACCAGGCCGATGTAGTTATGGGACTGAGAATGCAGCTTGAACGCCAAAAAAATGCGTTGTTCCCTTCAAAGTCCGAATATGCCAGGTTCTTCGGAATTAATCAGGTCAATCTGTCGCTGGCCAAAAAGGATGCCCTTTGGATGCACCCCGGCCCTGTCAATCGTGGCGTGGAGATGACCTCGGGCGTAATCGACGGTTTTAATTCGGTAATAAATGAGCAGGTAACAAACGGGGTTGCCGTAAGAATGGCTTTATTATATCTGCTGGCCGGGAGGGAAAACATGAAAGTCTCCAGACATGCGTCCGGCACTGTGGATATTCCTGTTCAGGAAGCGTGCGTATAGAATATAATTTTAAGGAGGGATTGTATGAAAATACTTATAAAAAACGGTATTGTAGTAACTGATGAATATGAAAAAAGACAGAATGTTTTCATAGAAAATGGGATTGTTTCAAGGATCGAAGAAAATTACTCTGCCGATGCGGACATGGTTCTGGATGCGGATGGGTTGTATGTCCTGCCCGGCCTTGTTGACGCCCATTGCCATCTGAGGGATCCCGGATATGAATATAAGGAGGATATTGTGTCGGGTACAAGGAGCGCTGCCATGGGCGGATTTACGTCGGTTGCGTGTATGCCGAACACTAACCCCGTCGCCGATAATAAAACGGTGATAAGGTATATTATCGATAAGGCAAACAGAGAGGGAGTGGTTCATGTATTCCCGATAGGGGCGATGACAAAAGGGCTTAGGGGCGAAGAACTTGCCGAAATAGGAGAAATGAAGGAAGCGGGCATAGTAGGGGTTTCGGATGACGGGCGCTGTGTGGAAAATTCTTCGGTGATGAAAAAAGTCATGTTGTATGCGAGGATGTTTAATCTGCCCGTAATATGCCACTGTGAGGATTCAAGGCTTTCAGAGGACGGTGTGATGAACGAAGGTGCGCTGTCCACTGAAATGGGACTCAGAGGTATATCAAAGGCCGCGGAAGAAATCATGATAGCAAGGGATGTAATTTTATCAAAAAGATTTGATGTTCCTGTACATATTTGCCATGTAAGCACTGTTTTGGGGGTTGAAATCATAAGGTATGCGAAAAGAACCGGGGTCAAAGTAACCGCTGAAACATGTCCTCATTACTTTACCCTTACCGAAAGAGCATGTGCGGGCTATAATACACTGGCCAAAGTAAACCCGCCGCTGAGGAATGAGGAAGACGTTGAGGCTATAATACGCGGCCTTTGTGACGGAACAATTGACATAATTGCCACCGATCATGCGCCGCACCATATGGATGAAAAAAACGTTGAATTTGACAAGGCGGCTAACGGTATGGTCGGGTTTGAAACCGCACTGCCACTGTCATATACTGTCCTTGTCAAAGGCGGTCATATAAGTATGAGGGAGCTTGTGAGAAAAATGTCAACTAAACCTGCGGAAATCCTGGGAATAGACAAGGGCAGGCTCATTGAGGGAAAAATGGCCGATATAACCATATTTAATCCTAATGTGGACTACCAAATTGATATAAGTAAGTTTGTTTCGAAAAGTAAAAACTCACCGTTCCATGGATTTCACGTTTCAGGCAAGGTTGTTGCTACAATAGTCAACGGCAGGATTGTGGTAAAAGACGGCGAGCTTGTTGTTTAAAAAAACCCGGAATGAAAGGAATGGAGTTTATGTTCATGGACAGGTTAATGGAAAAAGTGAAAGTTCTGAAAAACCCAACCGTTATGGGGCTTGACCCGAAACTGGAATACATACCCTTTTCAATTCGTAAAAAGAATATTGAACTGTATGGAAATACTTTTAAAGCTGCTGCCGAAAGTATTCTGGAATTTAACAGAAAACTGATTGATGCCGTTTCGGATATAATACCTGCGATAAAACTACAGCTGGCATATTATGAAATGTACGGGACAGAAGGCCTTAAAGCCTTTGAGAAGACGGTAAGGTACGGCCATGAAAAAGGATTGCTTGTAATTGCCGACGGTAAAAGAAACGACATCGGGTCGACATCTGAAGCTTACTCAAGCGCATATCTCGGTGAGACACTTCTTGAGGATAATGTAACAAAACCTGTATATGACGCAGACGCGTTAACGGTAAACGGCTATCTTGGCATAGACGGCATAAAGCCGATGATAGATGACTGCATGAAATACCGGAAGGGAATTTTTGTACTGGTAAAAACATCAAATCCGTCATCGGTCCAGCTCCAGGACATGGTTGTGCAGGACGGGAGAAGGGTTTACGAAGTTATGGCCGATCTGGTTTCTGAATGGGGAAAAGATACCGTAGGGAAATACGGATATTCGCCGGTTGGGGCCGTGGTTGGTGCCACATGGCCGCAGGAACTTAAGAAATTGCGTGCAAGGATGCCGCATACCTGCTTCCTTGTTCCAGGATACGGTGCCCAGGGCGGCAGTGCCGAAGATGTGGCAGGGGCGTTCGATAATAACGGATTCGGCGCAATAATAAATGCTTCAAGAAGTCTGATGTGCGCCCATAAGCTTCAGAGATGGAACGGTAAATTTTCGGAAGAGGAATTTGATATTGCATGCCGTGAGGAAGCATTACATATGAGAAGTGAGCTTCAAAAGATTTGTAATTTTTAATCTTTTCCGGACGAGATCCGGCAGCACACTTTGACTCAGACCCACCACACATCGGTGGTGGGGACTGAATTTGGCTTATAATTTCGTATTTACTTAAATAATAGCACGAGAGGACTATAATAGGGAGGGTTGATTTATGTCAATATCATATTACCTTATTATTCCTGAAATTATTTTAACGACGGGCATTATTATAACAGCCATACTGTCACTGAAAAAAGAAAAAATAGCGGAATCAAAAGGTGATATTTCATTGGGCTCTCTGAGTAAAGAAGAAATACTTAAATTGTCGCAGAATGAACTGAAAGAATTGAGAAAAGTGGTGTCGGCCGCGACAGGGTGTCTGTTTCTTATAACTTTATTGATTGCTCTCGGCGGAATACTGCTGTTTGAGATCTCCGCTGTCAATTTTGCTGTTTGCCTGTTTGCACAGGTTTTATTCACTGTAATATTCGGAATACCGTTTATGAAGCGGATAAAATCTTTTAAGCGTGTTTAATGCTAGATATGTCATGAAGCAAGTATTCGTATTCAGTTCCTGAAATAGGATATAACCGCTGAGAAAACGGACTTCCCGGTAAAGATACGGCATGCAGGCGTATTTTTACCGAAAATTCTTATGGCTACATATTAATTTATTCTCCGGTTATATGATTTTATTGAGTTTTCAAAGGCTGATGATATGAGGGAAATCAGGTTTTCTGCCGTTTGACAAAATAGTAATTCCATTCTATAATAAATTGCAGGCAATTTTATATGCGGACATGGCGGAATTGGCAGACGCACCAGACTTAGGATCTGGCGGGTTAACCGTGGGGGTTCAAGTCCCTTTGTCCGCACCAGCGGTATTTGATAATATCTATACTCCGTACCGTGGTCATATGCGGTACAGATATTGGGAACTTGCTAATAAAGATTTTGCACAGGTCAATATCTTTATTTAGCAAGCTTTTTTTATGTTCAGGCAGATTTTTGCCAAATTTCGTCCAAAAAAATAAAGGCAGGTATTCATGTTTAAGCTTACAGCCGAAAACAGGGCAGTAAATGGCAACAATCGTACTTCATGAAAATCGGCATAAGGCGGATATGCCCGATAAATCCGTGGAAAATACGTTGTAAATTTGATAATATGGTATAATAAGGCCAGGGCTGACACATGTAAAAACATGCCGATGGCAACAAATTCCGGAAAATGGCAGATAAATGGTTAAAACGGATATATTTGGCAAGGAGAGTAAATATGAAGCATAAAGCGGTTATTTTTGACATGGACGGAACACTGGTAAATTCCATATATGCCCTGACATATTCGATAAATAATGTCCTTGAAAAGCACGGTATGGAGAAAATCAGCGTGGAACAGTGCAAGTTGTTTGTCGGAAACGGGATTAAGGAGCTGGTAAGAAAAGCCGCCGGAATTGACAATCCGGATGATGAACGGCTGGCGCTGTATTACGGTGACATGATTGACGAGTATTCGAGAAACTGGGACTTTGAAATGTATGTGTATGACGGTATCACTGAGCTGCTGGATTTCCTTAAAAAAAACGGTATAAAGCTTGGCGTGAACACAAACAAAAACGAAAACATTGCAAAACTGATTGTGGATAAGTATTTCCCGGGGTATTTTTCATATATGGTCGGGGGACGGCCTTCTGTCCCCCGAAAGCCCGATCCTGCAGGCGCGCTGCTTATTGCGGAGAAGTTCGGTGTAAAGCCTGAAGAATGCGTTTATCTCGGTGACAGCAATGTTGACATAAAAACCGCCAAAATTGCAAACATGTATGCCGCAGGGGCGTTATGGGGCTTCAGAAGCAGGGAAGAACTGCTTATGGCGGGTGCGGACGTGGTGATAGAAAAGCCGGATGAGCTAATTAAAATATTTTTAAACCCGTCCTGACAGAAATTTTTTCAGAGCATCCATTGCCACCCGATCGTGCATTTTGTTAAAACTGTGCCCTGCACCCTCTATTTCCAGGTATTCGCAGTTCTTATATATCTCTTTTGCCTTTCTTGAATAGGAAATATCGACAATATTGTCTTTCGTTCCGTGCACCAGCAGAACAGGACCGTTATAGCCTGTGATTTCTTCGAATATATTCATATTTATTACATCTTTTACGTAAACAGCCCCAAGCCTCATTGGGAAACGGCTTACCACCGGTGGAATGTTATCGGGATCAAATCTGGCAAACATCATTTTTCCGCGGCGGGCGTCATCGGGAATGCAAAATGCCGGATAGAACAGAATCAGGCGTTCAATTTCGTCAGGAATTTGTGCCGCCGTTAATGCGCACACAACCCCGCCCTGGCTGCAGCCCATGAGGGAAATCCGTGAGGAATCGGTATCATCCCGTGTCTTTATGTACCCTATAACAGCCTTTAAATCTTCCACTTCGGTAAGAACTGACATTTCGGATTGCCTGCCGTCGCTTTTGCCTATAACGCAGCCACCGCAGAAATCAAAGGTAAATGCCGCAAAGCCAATGCTTGCCGCAAGTTTGGCATAATGCCGGACTGAACGCTGATTTGCCATAAAACCGTGACAGATGATTATTGTGGGAAGAACTCCTGTGTTTTTTCGGAAAACATGGCCTCTTATTGTTAAATTGCCTCGGCGACATGAAAAGGGTCGGCACAAAATGTCCGACATGTGTATTCCCTTCATTTGCTGGCGCCCCCTTTGGAATATATTTTTTCGCTGCAATATTGGTTCATACCATGATTATATTACTGCCTGCCGCTTGAGTTCCAGCATAATTCCACAGTAAAAGTCTTATATAAAACATTGCGTTATTAAGCCGCCGATTTAAAAGAATGAATGCTTTTACGACGCTTGCTTCATGAGTTTTGAAGTAGAAAGAATTAAAGGCTTCATTGTATAAATATAAAGGTATTAACTGGAAAAAGAACTGCATATTGCGAACTGGAAAACACAAAGTTTTCGCCGTTACTATGGAAAAAAAACCGAATGTCCTTTATAATAAAGAACGAAATTATTTTGGGACAAGCCTTCATCTTTAGGTAGACTTTAAAGGAGAGACTATGGAAGTTAGGAAATTACTTTTAAACTTTATTAAAGAAAGAATATTGTCTTATATCGCGGGCATTTTGCTTCTTATTGTCGCTTCAGTCATATCCCTTCGTATTCCGAAAGTACTCGGAAGAGTAACCGACATGCTGAACAAAGGGCAGGGGACGGTCAGGGAAATCCGTTTCCAGCTTATTTTAATGATTTTGCTTGCGGTACTGGGATTTGTGCTGCGTTTTTGCTGGAGATATTTTCTTGTCGGAAACTGCCGCCATGTCGAAAGTTATTTGAGAAGAAAGCTGTTTGCGCATCTTCAGACACTTCCGGTTAATTTTTACAATAATCACAGGACAGGGGACCTTGTTGCGTATGCCATAAATGATATAAATGCGATACGCAGGGTTTTCGGGTTTGGGTTTACGGCATTAATTGAAGGCGTACTGATTAACACAGTGTCTGTTTATTATATGGCCAGAACAATTGAACCTGTTCTGACGCTTATGGCATTAGGCCCCGTCCCTGTGGTAATACTGGTTACAATACTTCTCAGGAAAACAATCCGGAACCGGTTTGAAAAGGTTCAGAAGGCTTTCGCAATGATTTCTGAAAGAGTTCAGGAGAATATAATGGGAATCCGCGTGGTTAAGGCTTTTGCCCAGGAATACCATGAGATGGAGAAGTTGGACCGGTTAAGCAGGAACAGTGTAAAAGCCAATATGCGAATGACAATGGTTTCGAGCGCATTGGGGCCGGTTACCGAAGTGTGCTTCAGTATAAGTTTTCTCTGTTTCATAATCTACGGGAGTAAAATGGTGGCAACGGGCAGAATTTCCCTCGGCGACTATATAGCGTTTAATTCGTACATGGCAGCGATAATGAAGCCGGTCATAAATATAAGCAAAATAGTTGAAACCTGGCAGCGGGGGGCGGCTTCGGCCAAAAGGCTTAATGAGATATTCAGCGAAAAGAGCGATATTGTAGACGGTGAAGAGAGCAATATCAAAGATTTTGATATAGAAATAAGAAATTTGACTTTTACATACCCCCAGACCGATACGCCGGTGCTTAAAGACATAAACCTTAAAATACCAGCGGGGACCACTCTGGGTATTGTAGGCAAAACCGGGAGCGGAAAAACAACCCTTGCCAACCTTCTGTTAAGGTTGTATCCAATACCTGACGGGCATATCTTTATTAATAATGTAGACATTAACCAGATATCCCTGGAAACATTAAGGGAGAATATTGGTTTTGTGCCACAGGACAATTTTCTTTTTTCTACAACTATAAAGAACAATATAGAATTTTACCAGGAAGGCATTGGCGATGATGAAATAATAGAAGCGGCGAAAATGTCCGGTGTTTACGATGATATTCTTGAATTTCCGGACGGTTTTGACACGGTGGTGGGGGAGCGAGGAATTACTCTGTCCGGAGGTCAGAGGCAAAGAGTGACCATTGCGCGGGCACTGGTAAAAAATCCCTCGGTGCTGATTCTTGACGACAGTCTGTCGGCCGTCGATGCCGAAACCGAAAAAGAAATACTTAGCAATTTGAAAAATGTTCTGAAACGCCGGACGGGGATTATCATATCCCACAGAGTCTCAACGGTAATGAATGCGGATAAAATAATATACCTTGAGGACGGACGGATAGTAGAAGAAGGTTCCCATGAGGAACTGATGAGACTCAGGGGGGCATATTACAGACTGTATGTGTCCCAGACTGAAGAGTCGGATGAAAGTGCGGGGGCGGAAAAATGACAGCGAGTAACGGCAAAAAACATGACAGAAGTGAGGATATATATAATAAAAAAGCCAATGTGGCAAGACTTTTATCCTATTTTATCCCGTATATTCCTCATATTGTTTTGGCCATTATTGTCGCTTTTGCAATAAATGCGACGGTAATAATCAAGCCAAGAATACTGCAGCGTGTTATAGATGACTATCTGGTGCCTGAAATATACGACAAAACGGCAATAAACAGGCTGGGTTTCGTTTATTTCGGGCTGATTCTCCTTGGCGCAGCGCTGAATTATTCGCAGAGCATTCTTTTAAATTATGTCGGGCAGAATATAATGCACAGGCTCAGAACAGAGTTGTTCAATAAAATTCAGCGCATGAACATGTCTTTTTTTGATCATTTTTCATCCGGAAGGCTTCTGACACGTGTTACAAATGATGTGGAAGCGCTTAACGAGCTTTTTTCTGGCGTGCTCATAAATCTGTTCCGCGACACGGTTATGATTATAGGGCTTGTGTGGGTAATGTTTTCAATGGATACAACCCTGGCGGTCGTTGCCATATGTACCGTGCCGGTGATCGCGGTAATAGCGGTAATATACAGGAAGGCCGCAAGAAAGAACTTCATACGCATGAAACAGGCCGTAGCAAGGATAAACGGTTTTTTAGCCGAAAACATAACCGGCATGAAAATAGTCCAGATTTTTCACAGGGAAAAGCAGAAATTTGAAGAATACAATGCAATTGAGAAGGATTATTTTGATTCCAGCCTCAGGGAGGTAATACTGAACAGTCTTGGAAAACCCATAGTGGAAGTTATAAATAACCTGGGTATCGCGGCCCTTGTATGGGTTTGCGCGGGCGACATACTTTCCGGAAGTTTTGAATACGGTGTATTATATACCTTTATTTCATACGTGCGCGAGTTTTTCCAGCCCATTAACGAAATTGCCGATAAATACACCAGTTTGCAGTCTGCGGTTATTTCATCCGAAAGAATATTCGAAATCATGGACATTGAAGACAAGGTGGAGAATTTGGATACCGGAATAGGCTGCGAAAATCTGCACGGAGAAATAGAATTTCAAAATGTATGGTTTGCGTATGAAGAAGGGAATTGGATCCTTAAAGACGTAAGTTTCCATATAAAACCCGGGGAAACGGTGGCGTTTGTCGGCGCAACGGGTTCCGGAAAGTCTACGATAATAAGTTTAATAACCCGTTTTTATGATATACAGAAGGGGAAAATTCTTATTGACGGTGTGGATATTAAGGAATACAGGTTAACTGATCTGCGGAGAAAAATAGCGGTGGTTCTTCAGGATGTCTTCCTTTTTACCGGCGATATTGCTTCTAATATCAGGCTCAATAATGATGAGCTGACCGATGAGGATGTTTACAAGGCATTAAAGGTAGCCTGTGCCGACGGTTTTGTTAATTCCCTGCCCGACGGCATAAAATCCGAGGTAAAGGAAAGGGGTTGCACTTTTTCCTCCGGCCAACGCCAGCTGCTTTCTTTTGCCCGTGCGGTGGCGCTGAATCCCGCGATCCTGATTTTGGACGAAGCAACGGCATATATTGATACCGAAACCGAGGAAATGATACAGAAATCGCTGGAGAATGTCATTGCAGGAAGGACGTCAATACTTATCGCCCACAGGCTGTCCACGATCAGAAAGGCCGACCGGATTTATGTCATTGATGACGGCAGAATTGTGGAAGAAGGGGATCATGAAACTTTAATGAATCTGAACGGATTGTATAGAAGTTATGTGGAACTGAGCCTTAGTAAGGGCATAGAGGAAAAGTAAGACTCGTGAGTTTCAGATATCGAACAAGCACTATAACCCCCTGATTTTCATAATATGGAATATACTTAAATCTTAAATATCAGGGGGTATTTTAATGCAAAAAACGAAATACCTTGTCATAGGCGGGGATATGAGAAACTTTTATCTTGCCGAACTATTGAAGAAGGAATACCATCGGGTTGAAATATATGGTTTTGACAAAAAGGACATAAAAAACAAAAATTCAAGTCTTGCCCAGATGATCAACGACTGTGACGTTATAATATGCGGAATTCCCCTTGTATCTCCGGACGGTTATGTAAACATGCCCTTTTCAACGGAAACCCTTCCGCTCGAGACTCTGATTGAAATGATACCTGAGGGTACCGTTTTCATAGCGGGAAAAATTGAAAAAGATGTAAGGAACACACTGGAAAACAGGGGTGTTAATTATATTGATCTGCTGGATCGGGAGGATATGGCGGTGCTGAATGCCATTCCTGCGGCGGAAGGGGCTGTGGAATTGATTATGAGATCCACTCCCAGAACAATTCACAACAGTCGGATACTTATCCTGGGTTACGGAAGGATTGGCAAGGTGCTGGCGCGCATTTTGACCGGCTTCGGAGCCGAGGTCTGGGTGGCTGCAAGAACGTATTCGGATCTGAGCTGGATTGAGGCTTTTGGATACAAGCCTGTCCATTTGGACGACCTGGAACGGTACATAACCGACATGAATGTAATTGTAAACACAATACCGTACCAGTATTTGACGGCAGACGTACTGAACAAGGTGCGGCCTGACTGTTATCTAATAGATTTGGCTTCACAACCCGGCGGAATTGATTTTAAGCACGCTGAAAAGCTTGGCCTGAAAACCGACTGGGCTTTAAGCCTGCCTGGGAAAGTGGCTCCTCTTACCGCTGCGGAAATAATCAAAAAAACGGTGGAAAATGTTTTGACAGAGGGAGGGAGGAAAAAATGAGCATTTCCGGTAAAAGGATAGGTTTTGGCCTTACCGGTTCGTTCTGCACGCTGCAGAGCGCGCTGGCACAGATGCAGAAACTTGTGCTGCTGGGAGCAGACGTAATTCCCGTTGTGTCATATGCAGTGAAATCGACCGATACCCGTTTCGGTACCGCCGAATATTTCCTTGAGCAGATAAAAATGATTAGCGGCAAGGAATGTATAGCTTCAATTGCAGACGCTGAACCCATAGGACCGTCGAAAAAGCTTGATCTCATGGTGGTCCTGCCCTGTACCGGGAATACATTGGCAAAGCTCGCAAACGGCATAACCGACACCCCGGTAACGATGGCATGCAAAGCCCATTTGCGAAACAACAGGCCGGTCTTGCTGGGAATTGCGACCAACGACGGCTTGGGCGCAAACGCAAAAAATATCGGACTTTTGATGAATACAAAAAATATATATTTTGTGCCGTTCAGGCAGGATGACCCTGAAAACAAACACAATTCCCTTGTATGCCGTATGGATCTTTTTATACCCGCAGTAGAAGCCGCGCTTGAGGGCAGGCAGCTGGAGCCGGTACTCGTCTGAGAGGAAAGACAGAAATTCATCTTCTTTTATTTCCACTTGTACTGATATACATGTTATGCTACTCTTATTATGAATTATTTGTTTTTTATTTCGGTTTATGGTACCACAGGGTGCTTCTTTTACAGTTTTTGGACCGGAGGTTTCATGGAATATGGCGGCATGCGGTGCGCCAATGTGGATTCCTGTTCCGGTAAGTGATGAGCTCAAGGCAATAGCCGTCTTTACTACACGGCATGGCGGGGTAAGCAGTTTCCCGTTTGAATCACTGAATTTAAGTTTTCAGCGCGGTGACAGTGCGGAAAATGTATTAAAAAATTTTGAGCTTTTGAGTAAAAGTACCGGGATACCAATGGAATATATGGTTTTAACAAAGCAGGTCCATGGGTGCGATATTACAGTGGTAAATAAACAGCATTGCGGCATGGGCCTTTTAAGAGAAAGGACTTTTGGTGAGTCGGACGGGCTTATTACCGCCGACATGAACGTGGCTCTTGTCACTTTTCATGCTGACTGTGCACCCGTTTACCTTTATGACGTTAAGCGTAAAGTTATCGGCCTTGTACATTCGGGATGGCGAAGCACTTTGCTGAAAATATCGGCAAAAGCCGTAAGAATAATGGAAAAGGAATTCAACTGCAACGCGGCCGAGATACATGCGGTTATCGGGCCCTGCATTAGGAAATGCTGTTTTGAGGTTGACAGGGATGTTTACGAAGAGTTTTTAAAGGTTTTTCCTGACTGTGCCGATGCGTTTTTATGTACAGGCAAAAAGTGGAAAATTGACCTTGCCGGAATAATTGTAAGAACATTAACCGATGAAGGCCTGAGCATGGGAAATATTCAGGATTTGAACAGGTGCACCGTGTGCGAAAAGCAGCTTTTTTTCTCCCACAGGGGCGGACAGGGCAAAAGCGGAACAGGGGCCGCCGTTTTTATGATGACTGAATGAGGTTGTGATATGAAGGCACGAAGAGCGTTCATTACTGTTACCATTATATTTTTTATAGTTTTCTTGGCAGGATGTGAAGCCAACCATGTATTCAGTGAAGGACCCGGCACAATTCCCACTGTGTCGGGCAATACCGGTATACCTGTGGACAGGCAGATTAAACTTGTAGACAGCGGGCCTGTCCACGGCGGGACCCTTACGCTTGGAACAACCCCGATTGATTCCCTGCACCCGTTTGAAACTTCCAGCAGGTATGTCAATTACATATTTCTGTTTATCTATGATCCCCTTTTTATTCAGTCCAGCGAGAACAATTTTGAGCCGTGGCTGGTTGAAAGCTACAGTCACGAAGGGTATGTAGTGTGGAACTTTAAACTCAGGCAAAATGTATATTTTCACAACGGCAGGGGACTTACGTCATATGACGTAAGGTATACTATCAGACAGCTTAAGAAATCAAACAGTCCGTTTTATGAAAGGGCCATTGTTGATAATATTAAGGATTTCAATATCATTAGCAGTTCCCAGTTTGAAATTACTCTGGACAAGCCCGACAGGGCTTTTATTAAAAAACTGGTTTTTCCGATACTTCCTCAGAACTACGAAGAAGAGGAATATCCGGTTGGTACGGGACCGTACTGTTTTGAGAGGATGACGGAAAACGAACTAAGGCTTGTGAAAAACGATAAATGGTGGCACGGGGAAACATATATTGATGAGGTGATTTTCAAGGTATATGATGAAGATAAAATGCTGGATGCTTTCCAGAATAATGAAATAGACGTTGCCTTTATAAAAAATGTGGATTTTTCCAGATACAGGTACAGGACCGATATTGATTTCAGGATATATCTGTCCAATGAAAGCCATTTTCTGTATGTAAATCCTCAAAGCATATTCGGACAGTCCAACCGGCAGACGGCGTTGTTCAGGTATGTGGCATACAGACTCCATGAATTGAACCTCGGGCAGGTTCAGTATTATGAGCTGTACAGCGAGGAACCAATTGATGTTGAGGGGTTCAGAAATGAATTGGTAAGAAGCGGGCTCAGTTATGACGAAAAGAAAAATGTTTTTACGCTGAACGGCAAAACTCTGGATAAAATACTGATTTGTGTACCGAAACAGGATCTTCCGAAACTTCATACCGCCAATTTTCTTGTGAACATTCTGAGCGATGCAGGGATACAGGCCGAAATTGTAACAGTCGGGAAAAGTAATTACAAACGGGAGATCCGGAGCGGCAAATATGATTTGTCGCCTGTATCCGATGAATTGAAGCCGTGGGAGGAATTAAGCGATACCCTGCAAAGAATTCAGCAGGATTTGGGAAACGGAAGGGAGGATAATTTCATTCTGCCTTTGTACCGAAATCAACAGGCTGTTTTGTTTAAAAATACCATACGAGGGGAAAAAAACGCGAATTACTGGAACCCGTATCAGGGATTTTATTCATGGTACAAGCCTGTTTTTAACGAAGGCAGCAAGAATAACAACCGTCAGTAATTTGGAACATGCAGTTGCATATAACCGGGGAAAACGTTGATATTAAGCCGCTTGATGAAGGAAGTATCGACAGGGTTAAGGGCTGGTATCTTGATTATGATACTTATGGTTTTGCCACAGGCAGGAAAAGTATCGGAAATGCCTTGAATGAAAGCCTGAATTCCTTTGCTGTGGGCGTGTATACCAAAAACGGAGTTTTGATAGGTCTTATAACCGGTGAATTTAAAAGGGAGAAAGAAACGATATTGTGGATACGCACATTTTTAATCGACAAGGCATGGCACAGAAAAAAATTCGGAACACGTGCCTTTAACCTTTTGTGTAAGCATGCGGCAGAGCACATGTATGTTAAAAGAATATATCTGTCGGTTTCGGCAGAAAACGCGGCGGGGATAAATTTCTGGACGAAAATGGGTATGACCTGCGTTAAAACCGTTGAAACCAATGAGCGCGAAAATAACGGGAAAATACTGATTTTCGAAAAGGTTCTACGGCCATGATGAAAAGACCGATGCTGCAGGCCTCAGTTGCCTACTGTTCTGGGATTGTACTTGCTTGTCTGATACATCATATTTTCATTATTCTTTTAATTGTTCCCGCAACAATTTTTCTTTTCCTGTACGGAAGGAAAAGAAAGGTTGTGTTTTCTACAAGTTTTCTCTTGTGCGGGACGTTTATATCTTTCGGTTTTGTCAATTATGCATATCAGTATACCCTTTTGTCGGAGCCTCTGATTCCGTATTATGAAAACAACGTAACCATAACCGGTTATATAAGCGATGCATATAAGGTGAAAAACGGCAGGATAACTTTTGAATTCCACATAGAAAAAATAAACCATTCGGAGGAGAACACCGGAAGGAAGATACTGGTCAATGTCTATAACGTAAAAAATGCGGCCGATTATTCCCTGGGAACAGGGCTGATACTGAACGGCGTTTTGAAAAATCCGCCCGGATCTAGGAATCCCGGAGGTTTTGATTACCGGAATTATCTTTATACCAGAAGGATTGCAGCCATTATCTCCTTAAATGAGAACATGGTGGAAAAAACGAGATTCGTCAAAAAATTGCCTTTGAAAAGATTTGGACTGGAATTGAGGGAATATATTGTTAATTCCCTTGAAAGAAACCTTTCAGGTGAAAAAGCGGCATTAATAGCGGCAATGCTTACAGGGTACAGGGAAAACTTAACCGAGACGATGGAGAATGCGTTCAGCGCTTCCGGACTTACCCATATAATGGCGGTATCGGGGGCAAACCTGGCTTTTCTGATTTTCCCGCTGCTGTGGATTTTCAGCATGGTGGGGCTGGACAGAAGAACAGGTTCCGTAATGGCAATCCCTTTTATTTTCCTGTATCTTCTGATAACGGGAATGGAGGCTTCGGTCTTAAGGGCGTCGGTAATGGCAATGCTTTTATTGCTTGGAAGGGCTCTTTACAGAAAAGTGGAACTTGTAAACTCGGTCGCAATAGCCGTTTTGGTACTCTTGGCCATAAACCCCTTCATGTTTTTTGATGTTGGTTTTCAGTTATCTGTAGGCGCAACTTTGGGGCTTGGTATTCTGTATAAAAGGATTGAAAAAATTTTTCCCGACAAAATACCGGGAATTATAACCGAAACACTGTCGGCGACAATGTCTGCCCAGGCAGGGGTATTACCCGTACTGATAATGCATTTTAACAAAGTGTCCCTTATTTCACTTTTGTCAAACCTTCTTGTTGTTCCCGTAACGGGCTTTGCTACGACTTTTGGTGCTGTATGTGTTGTTTTGCACGCCGTTCATCCCTTACTCGGGAAGGCAACAGGCTATGTTTTGGAAGCTGTTTCACATCTTATCCTGTATGTTACCGACAAATGCGCGTCGGTGCCGTGGGCGGAAATTTATCTGCCCGACTGGAGTTACGGAGCGGTATTCCTTTATTATGTGTTGATATTTCTTTGGGGGATATACGGGATAAATTTTTTCAGAAAGAATAAATCAGCTGTGATCGCGTGTGCTTTTGTTACGGGGATTGTTCTCCTGATACAGGGTATTATTCCGAAGCCGTTGAAAGTTATTTTTACCGATGTCGGTCAGGGAGACTGTATCTTTATACGCACACCCGAAGGACGGAATTTCCTTATAGACGGTGGCGGTACATATAATGAAGATGAAACGGGTTACCACGGAAAGAGGATAATTCTTCCCATGCTGATGCACGAAAAAGTATCCCATATCGACATGGCTTTAGTGACCCATGCCCACTCGGATCATATGGGCGGGATACTGACATTAATTGAAGTATTCAATGTAAAGTCTGTGGGCTTGCCGGCATACCCGGATGCCGAAACCGATTTCGTCCGGCTTATAAACTTGTGCAAAGACAGAAATATACCTGTCTATTTCTTTGGTGAAGGTGATATTATCGGTTTCGACAATTATACGGTTTTCGAAGTGTTGAATCCGCCTTCTTCAGAAATTGATATTTACGGCAATCTGAATAATACGTCCATATGCGGAATGCTTAGGTTTAAGGATTTAAGTATTCTGTTCACGGGAGATATAGAGACCGAAGCCGAAAGGTTGTTGTTAAAGTATGGGGATCATATTGACTGTGATATACTCAAGGTGGCCCATCATGGCGGGAAGGAGAGCACGACCCGTGAATTTCTGGATCTTGCCAAACCGGAAGTGGCGGTGATAAGCGCGGGTAGCAACAACTACGGGCATCCGTCTGATGAAGTAATAGAGCGGTTAAGTCTCAAAGAAGCCAGAATTTATATAACGAAGGAAAGCGGAGCGGTTATTGTCTTAAGTAACGGGAAAAATTACAGGTTAAAGCCATGGGTGAAAGAACGAAAGTATACTTTTTGGCCGGATTGATTAAACTTTGCCTCAGTTAATGTTTTTTTATGAATTATGTTAGATTTATTGCCGTTTTCAAAACTCAGTGTTAAACTGTGTAAGGACACTTGACAGTTGTCCGGCTGCCTTGCTGGAATTTTTAACGGTCAATATTCTTTTCTAAGGGGGGCAAAACAAATGGACCGGGAAAACCGATTGAACGACAGGATGTACTGGCTTAAAATCCTCACAAAAGTAATCGATCCTGTTTTATCCTCTGCAGCCGAAAGGAAACTGAAAGAACTTATGCCGGTTGCGAATAAGTCCAGAAGTAATGTTTCAAGGCTGGAAGCCATAGGCAGAACATTGTGCGGGATTGCGCCATGGTTGGAACTGGGACCCAATGACGGCGAAGAAGGAGTTTTAAGGCAAAAGTATGCTTTCCTTGCCAGAGAAGCCATAGACGCTGCAACTGATCCCGAGTCGCCTGATTACTGCACTTTTGTTTATGATAAGGACGCCGGCGGCCAGCCTCTTGTAGATGCGGCATTTTTGAGTCATGCCATTGTCAGGGCTCCCCGCGAATTGTGGGAGAAACTTGACACGCAAGTAAAGAAAAATCTTGTTAAGGCTCTGAAAGCCACACGCTGTATCAGGCCGGTAAGGAATAACTGGCTGCTTTTTTCGGCAATGGTAGAAACCGCTTTGTATATTATGGGAGAGGAATTTGACAAAGTACGGGTGGATTACGCAATATTCCAGCATGAACAATGGTACAAGGGCGACGGGGTATACGGAGACGGGCCGTACTTTCATTGGGATTATTATAACAGCTTTGTAATCCATCCGATGTTAATAGACGTTGTTAATACTCTTGGCGGTTCCTACGGTGATTACGGCATGGAACTGCAGAAGACAATTATGGAACGGGCGCAGAGATATGCTGCAATTCAGGAAATGCTTATTTCGCCGGAAGGAACATACCCGGCCGTCGGCAGATCAATAACCTACAGGTGCGGTGCGTTTCACCTGCTTGCTCAAATGGCGCTTATCGAAAAACTGCCCGAACGCATATCACCGGCTCAGGTTCGCTGCGCGTTGACAGCGGTTATAAAGAACACGCTTGAAAGCAGTGAGAATTATGACAGTGAAGGATGGCTGAGAATCGGTGTGTGCGGCCATCAGCCCGGGCTTGCGGAACCTTATATTTCAACCGGAAGTCTTTATCTTTGCACTACCGCATTCCTGCCCCTGGGGTTAAGACCTGAAAATGAGTTCTGGCAGGCTCCGCCGCAGAAATGGACTTCACAGAAAATATGGTCAGGAGAGGATATGCCGGCAGATCACGCGATTGATGCATGAAATAGGTCCGGTGAGTGGGTTTAAACAGGCCTGACCCCATGTTCAGGCCTGTTTTTTGCATGTTAACTGATTGTTTTCCCTGAAGTCGGTCGCACTCCTGCGACATACGGGCATTTTTATGACGGCGAATAAAGCGTCGCATTTTTGCGGCAATAAACCTGTGCTGTCTACAATTATGCATACAATTCTGTTATAATAAAGTATAAAATCTGCCTGACAGGGATAAAAAATGAGCATGAACGAACTTAAAAAACAGCTTAAGGAAAGAAACATTGGAAAATTGTATTTTTTTACCGGACCTGAACAGTTTCTGGTTAAATATTACATTAATGAAATAATAAGGATACTGCTGCCTGAAAACGTAAGATCCTTTAACTGTAATGTTTTTGAAGAAAAAGTGACATTTAAGCAGATTGAGGATGCGGTTTCGGTTTTTCCGGCTTTTTCGGACAGGCGTGTGGTAGTGGTTAAGGAAAGCAGCCTTTTTAAAACGGGTGAAAGCCAGCAGCGGTATGATGATTTTTTCAGCTCTCTCCCTGACTATATATGCCTAATTTTCACCCATACCGAGCCGGATAAAAGGACCTCGCTTTATAAGTCGCTGAAAAAATACGCTATGGTTGTTGAGTGTGAGTGGCAGAAGGCAGACGCTCTGGCCAAATGGGTGGTTAAAGTTTTTGCGTCGTATAACAAAAAGATCAGTGCCAATGACGCGGCATTTCTGGTTAATCTTCTTGATCCCGATATGACGCTGATATATCATGAAATTGAAAAAATCGTATGTTACATGGGCGAAAAGACGCAGGTAACCCGCGACGTTATAACCGATATTGTTTCACGTAGCTCAAAGGCCAAAGTTTTCGACCTAATTGATGCCATGTCTCAGCGGAGAATGTCCGATGCCCTTAAAATCATGGACGAACTGATTGAGCTTAAAGAACCCGTCCCATTGATTATGGCGATGATAGGGAGACAGTTATTCATTCTTTTGAAAATGAAAAGGCTGGAACAAAAAAGGGTGCCTCCGCCCGAAATGGCGAAGCTGCTGGGTATTATGCCTTATTTCATTGATAAAACCAGGAAACAGGCTGCGAATTTTTCGGCTGACGTTCTGAAACGCCTGGCGTATAAGTGCGCCGAAACAGATCTGGCCGTGAAAACCGGACAGATTGACGGAAGGCTTGCCATTGAGCTTTTATTGATGGAGATCAGCTAATCTGGTAATATTATAAATGTGTATAACCAGAACTTATGGTTACAATTAAGTTTTGATTGCGAAGGAGCGCTGTGTTATGGGATACATAAGGGATCTGTCCATCCAGTTTCTGCTTGGATGTACTTTGACAAACTGGATAAAACTTTTGTGGCAGAACAGGGATAAGCCGATATACTGGAAGAGTCTGCCCAAATTCATATATATTACTGTTGTTATAATTCTACTGACACCGGTACGCCTTATAGAAAAACTGCTTTTTGACATTAAGGTGAAGAACACGAGAATAGAAAAGGATCCCGTTTTTGTTCTCGGACACTGGCGCAGCGGAACAACTTATCTGGTCAATATGCTGTCTCAGGATGAACAGTTTGCCGTAACCAATGCCATCCACTGTTTTGCTCCGAATATGTTCCTTACCTGCTATAAGGCCCTCGACTGGCTTTTAAGCAGGGTACTTCCCAAAAACAGGCATATGGACAATGTTCCGCTGGATACGGTATCCTCGCAGGAAGAGGAATTTGCGATTGCCAATATGTCTACCCTTTCCAACTACCATTTGTGTTTCTTTCCGAGAAATCATGCCAAATACCAAAAATATGCGTATTTTAGGGATATGACCGAAGATGAAATCAGGGAATGGAAGAAAAAATATCTGTTTTTACTTAAGAAAGTCACATACCAGCAAAAGGGAAAGAGGCTTTTGCTGAAAAGCCCCACAAACACAAGCAGGGTGAAGGAACTTCTTGAGCTGTTCCCCAACGCAAAGTTTATTCATATATACAGGAATCCGTATAAGGTATATGTTTCGACAAAAAGGCTTTATGAAAAATTTTTCCCTGTTTTCGAACTTCAGAAGCCCATACCCGACGAGGAGGCCGATGAAGTTCAGATGGACATTTATGTAAATATGTATAAAAAATTCTTCGAGGAAAGGCATCTGATACCTGAGGGAAATCTTGTGGAAGTACGTTATGAAGACGTGGTAAAGGATCCTTTGGGCAGCATTGAGATGATATATGAAAAGCTGGGGCTCGAAGGGTTTGAAAAGGCCAGACCGCGGATTGAGAAATATATTGAATCCCAGAAAGGTTACAGGCCGAACAAATACACATTGGATCCGAAGATAATGCAGAAGGTTGCCCAGCGTTATGATTTTGCTTTCAAGGAATTTGGGTATCCCAAAACATTGTCGTAAGGCTTGCATTAAAAAACAGGTGGAAAGGTTTGGTATGCAGTTTATTACAAGCAGACAGAACAAAGCGGTTAAGGAAGTTATATTGCTTAAGGATAAGAAATACCGCAGGAAACTGCGCAAGTTCGTGACAGAAGGATACAGATTTCTTCATGAAGCGGTCAACTCCGGAGCGGTAATTGAGCATGTTTTTTTCTCGTCGGACACTGCCATGGAGGACAGAAATGAGCTCGTGGAAAGGCTGGGCCCGGAAGTACGGCTTTACGAGATACCCCATGAGCTGTTCATGCAAATGGCTGAGACAGATACTCCTCAAGGAGTTCTTGCGGTTGTACGAATGCCCGAAACAGAATTAAAGACAATTTTTAAGGAAGGTTTCAGGGGTTTGGTTCTGGATTCAATTCAGGATCCGGGCAATGCAGGGACAATGATAAGAACCGCCCATGCGCTGGGGTTCGATGCCGTTGTGGCGACAGAAGGAACGGTTGATCTTTATAACGGAAAGGTTTTGCGTTCCACGATGGGCTCAATTTTTTATATTCCGGTACTGGAAAATGTAAAGCCTGAGGATATTTTCGCCTTATCCAGGGAAAAATCAATACGGGTTATATCTTCAAGGCTTGAAAACGCCAGACCGTGTCAGGGCGTGGATTTGACGGGCAATTTTTTTATAGTGGTGGGTAACGAGGGGAATGGTATTTCGGAAATATTTCATGAGAAATCGGACGAATTTGTAAAAATCCCGATGCCTGGGGGGGCGGAATCCCTGAATGCTGCAGTCGCGGCTTCGATACTGATGTACGAAAGCAACAGACAGCAGGCAGCAGGGTTGTAAAAATTGCTGAAGAAGATTATCGGCATATTGTCAAATTTTTACCTGAATATACTTGAAAAATGGGAAAAAGTAATATAGAATAATTTATTGATTGTTATTTTGTTAACGATGGCCCGTAATGGTCAAAAATATATATATTTATATATTCAGGAGGAGATAATATGGCAATTAAAATTGGTATTAACGGTTTTGGTAGAATCGGACGCCTGGTTTTCAGAGCAGCTATGCAAAGACCTGATATTGAAGTTGTAGGAATAAACGATCCTTTTATTGATCTTGAGTACATGAAGTACATGCTGAGATATGATACCGTACATGGGCATTTCGACGGGGAAATCAGCGACAAGGACGGAAAACTGGTTGTAAACGGTAAGGAGATTACCGTATTCGCGGCAATGAATCCCGAAGAAATTGACTGGAAGAGCTGTGGCGCAGAATATATCGTTGAATCCACCGGTGTGTTCACGACAATGGACAAAGCAGCAGGGCATTTCAAGGGTGGCGCTAAGAAAGTTGTTATTACCGCTCCTTCAAAGGATGCTCCTATGTTTGTTATGGGTGTAAACCATGATAAATACACAAAGGATATGAATATAGTTTCCAATGCTTCATGTACAACAAACTGCCTTGCACCTATTGCAAAGGTTCTGAATGACAAGTTTGGTATTGTGGAAGGGTTAATGACAACCGTACATGCTATAACCGCTACTCAGAAGACAGTTGACGGTCCTTCAAAGAGAGACTGGAGAGGCGGAAGAGCTGCAAGCTTTAATATCATTCCTTCTTCAACAGGTGCTGCTAAGGCAGTTGGCAAGGTTATTCCCGAACTGAACGGAAAACTCACCGGTATGGCATTCCGTGTACCTGTTGCGGACGTTTCAGTTGTTGACTTAACCTGCCGCCTTGAGAAGCCTGCTACCTACGAAGAAATCTGCCAGGCTATGAAGGAAGCTTCTGAAAACGAATTGAAAGGTATTCTCGGATACACCGAAGACGAAGTTGTATCATCCGATTTCATTGGTGATTCCAGAACTTCAATCTTCGACGCTAAGGCAGGAATTTCACTGAATGAACACTTTGTAAAGGTTGTTGCATGGTACGACAACGAATGGGGTTATTCGAACAAGGTGGTCGACCTCATTACCCACATGGCGAAGGTTGACGCTGAATAATAAAGAAGGCTTGTTTTTGCATCAGGCATCCTTCTCAGGATGCCTGTTTAAATTAAGGAACAGCGGATAAATATAATTATTCAGCCGAGATAGCAAGTGGTGTAATACTTTGATAAAGGAGAGGGAGAACAATGGGCATGTACAATAAAATGAGCATAGAGGATATTGACGTTAAAGGGAAAAGGGTTATTGTAAGAGTGGATTTCAACGTGCCGCTGGACAGTGAAGGTCGTATTACCGATGACAAGCGTATTGTCGCCGCGCTGCCGACCATTAAGTATCTGATTGACCATGGTGCAAAAACAATACTGGTATCTCACCTCGGTCGTCCTAAGGAAGGCTTTGAACCCAAATACAGTATGAAACCGGTAGCAGTAAGGCTCAGCGAACTTCTGGGGCAGGAAGTTATCCTTGCAAAGGATGTCGTCGGCGAGGACGCGAAAACCAAGGCTAAGGAACTGAAGGAAGGCCAGGTTTTGTTGCTTGAAAATGTGCGTTTCCATAAGGAAGAAACCAAGAATGATCCGGCTTTTGCAAAGGAACTGGCTTCAATGGCGGATATATTTGTAAACGACGCTTTCGGTACTGCTCACCGTGCACATGCTTCCACCGCCGGACTGGCCGACTATCTGCCCGCAGTATCAGGTTTCCTGATTAAAAAAGAAGTGGATATCATGGGCAAGGCACTGACCAATCCTGAAAGGCCGTTTGTTGCAATTCTGGGCGGTGCCAAGGTTTCAGACAAAATTACCGTTATTGAAAATCTGCTTGACAAGGTTGATACGCTGATTATCGGCGGAGGAATGGCATATACCTTCCTTAAGGCTAAGGGATACAGCATAGGAAATTCCATTTGTGAGGACGACAAGCTGGATTTTGCCAAAGGGCTTATAGAAAAGGCAGAAAAGAAAGGTGTTAAACTGCTTCTCCCCATAAGTAACGTTGTAGGTAAGGAATTCAGCGCTGATACCGAGTACAAGGAAGTAGCTTCAAATGAAATACCCGACGGATGGATGGGTCTGGATATCGGTGAATCAACCATTAAGCTGTTCAGTGAAGAAATTAAAAAAGCCAAGACAATTGTATGGAACGGTCCGATGGGAGTTTTTGAATTCCCGAATTTTGCAAGGGGAACGAAGAAAATTGCCGAAGCAGTTGCCGAGTCAGGCGCAATATCAATAGTCGGAGGCGGAGATTCTGCAGCAGCCATTGAACAGCTTGGTTTCGCGGATAAGATTACCCATATATCCACAGGTGGCGGTGCTTCACTGGAATTCCTTGAAGGTAAAGAATTACCCGGCATTGCCTGCCTGATGGACAAAAAAAAAGAATGAAAATGGCGGCAGGTAACTGGAAAATGAATAAAACACCGAATGAAGCGGTGGAATTCATACAGAATCTGAAAGATAAAGTTAAGGATGCCGAAACCGAAGTAGTTGTAGCGGTGCCATACGTGGCCATTCCTGCGGTGGTTGAAACCTGCAAGGGTACAAACATTAAAGTCGGAGCACAGAACGTACACTGGGAGGACAGCGGTGCGTACACAGGCGAAGTATCCTGCAGTATGCTTAAAGAACTGGGAGTTCAGTACGTTATTATCGGACATTCAGAGCGCAGGGAGTACTTCGCCGAGACCGATGAGACAGTAAACAAAAAAGCCCACGCAATACTGAATGCAGGCATGACTCCGATTATATGCTGTGGTGAAAGCCTTACCCAAAGAGAGCAGGGAGTTACAAAAGAGCATATCCGATATCAGATAAAGATTGCACTGCTTGGCCTTACAAAAGAGCAGGTATCAAAACTTGTTATAGCTTACGAACCCATTTGGGCCATTGGCACCGGTAAAACCGCAACGGCTCAGCAGGCGGAAGAAGCATGCTATGTAATTCGTGAACTGGTTAAGGAGCTTTATGATGAGGAGACGGCTGAAAGTGTCAGAATACTTTACGGCGGAAGCGTTAAAGCCTCGAATGCGAAAGAGCTCTTTGACATGCCGAACATCGACGGTGGTTTGATAGGGGGAGCCAGCCTGAAACTTGATGAGTATGTTGCGATAGTCAATTATAACAAGGCATGAAATAATAATTCCGGCCCTCCGGATAACCCGGAGGGTTTTTTCGTAAAACCAAAATGAACCTGGAGGTTTGAAATATGCTGAAAAAGCTTAATAATTTTAACGGCTACAAAGGTCCTGTCGTTATAGTGGTCATGGACGGAATTGGCATGTCCGAGGTAACCGAGGGAAATGCCATTTACCATGCATATACTCCGAACCTTGACATGCTGTTCAAAAAATATCCCAATACCCTTATAAAAGCCCATGGTACGGCGGTAGGACTCCCGACCGACGAAGACATGGGCAATTCCGAAGTCGGGCACAACGCAATAGGTGCAGGACAAATATACAGCCAGGGTGCAAAACTTGTTAATGAAGCAATTGCAACGGGTAAATTATATGAAGGCAAGGCTTGGCGCGAAATTGTGGAAAATGTATTGAAACACAATTCGACACTGCACTTCATTGGCTTGTTCAGTGACGGAAACGTCCACTCCCACATTGATCACCTGAAGGCCCTGATAGTGCAGGCTAAAAAGGAAGGAATAAAAAGGGTAAGGGTTCATATACTTTTAGATGGCAGAGATGTTGGGGAAACGTCGGCTCTCGAGTATGTTGATCCTTTTGAGGCCTTCCTTTCAGAAATAAGGTCGGATGACTTTGACGTAAAAATTGCCAGCGGCGGCGGCCGTATGAAAATTACCATGGACAGATATGAGGCCAACTGGGGAATGGTTGAACTGGGCTGGAAAACCCATGTGCTCGGCGAAGGCAGATATTTTGCTTCAGCAAGGGAGGCAATTGAAACTCTTCGTTCCGAAACCCACGCGATAGACCAGGATCTGCCTCCGTTTGTAATAGCCGAGAATGGTGAACCGGTAGGGACAATAAACGACAATGACAGTGTCATTTTCTATAACTTCCGTGGTGACAGGGCGATAGAAATAAGCCGGGCTTTTGAGGAAGAGAATTTCACAAAGTTTGACAGAAAAAGGTATCCGAAGGTTGTATATGCGGGAATGCTGGAATATGACGGGGATCTTCATATCCCTAAAAGATACCTGGTTCCGCCGCCGGAGATCAAAAACACAATGGGCGAATACCTGTGCAAATCAGGAGTGACGCAGCTGGCCATTTCGGAGACCCAGAAATACGGGCATGTTACCTATTTCTGGAACGGAAACAGAAGCGGAAAGTTTGACGAAAAGCTTGAAACATATATAGAGATTCCGTCGGATATTGTGCCTTTTGAGCAGCGTCCGTGGATGAAAGCCGCCGAAATCACTGACAGGCTCATTGAAGAGCTGCGTACGGGAAAATACCGTTTCGCAAGGGTTAATTTCCCGAACGGAGATATGGTAGGCCATACAGGAAATTTCCACGCAGCCAGAATTGCAGTGGAAACCGTTGATTTGTGCCTTAAGCGGATCATGGACTGTGTGGATGAACTTGGCGGAATGGCGATTATTACCGCAGACCACGGCAATGCTGACGAGATGTTTGAACTTGATAAAAGCGGAAAACCGAAACTGGACGAAAACGGGCAGGTAAAGGCAAAAACCAGCCATACACTCAACAGGGTGCCGTTTATCCTTTATGATAATTTCAATAGGGACAGATACACGCTTAAAAAGGGCAATTTCGGGCTCGCCAATATTGCAGCGACTGCTGTAAACCTTCTGGGATTTGAAGCTCCGGATATTTGGGAAGAAAGTATGATTGTGATTGACAAATAACCAAAATTTATAATATTATAAAACGACAAGGTGGGAAGCATTCGTTGTATAGACGGGAGGATTTATGCGAATACTGGGTATAGACTTTGGTGATGCAAGAATAGGTGTCGCGGTAAGCGATCCTCTGGGGATTACTGCTCAGGCCGTTGAAACCATTCACTGGAAGGGAGAATGGAAAAAACCCCTTGAAAGGATTAAACAGCTTACCGAGTATTACGGCTGCGACACCATTGTCGTCGGGTTCCCCGAGAACATGAACGGTACGGTTGGCGAACGGGGAATCAGGACGCAGAGGTTTATTGAGAAGCTGAAAGAGTATATGCCCGGTGTGAGCGTGATCCCGTGGGATGAAAGACTTTCCACTGCACAGTCGAGACAGGTATTGCTTGAGATGGGGATCAACAGCAGAAGACACAAAGGAAAAATTGATCAGATAGCGGCCTCCATAATATTGCAGAGCTATATGGATGCCAGGAAGAGGTTTTAAGAATTCTGCCACTTTGTGGCGGTAAAAATATTAAACAGTCGGAAAGACTGAATAAAGTTAAGGAGGTTTTTGTATGCAGGACAACAAATGCAACGGATGCGACCACCCGCATGATCATGATCATGACCTGGATTTGGACTATGATTACGACGATCTGGATAATATTATTGAATTAACTGGTGAAAACGGGGAAACTCTGAAAGTGGAGTTTCTGGCAACCGTTAAGGTCGACGATCAGGAATACGCCGTACTGCAGACACTGGAAGATGATGACGAGGACGACGAAGCCGAAATTGTCATCATGAGACTGGAATTTGACGATGATGCGGACGAGTATTACCTGATTGCCGAAGAAGACGAAGAGGTACAACAGAAAGTGTTTGAAGCCTTCCAGAAGGAACTGATGGAAGGGGAAGAAGAAGACGAGGACGAAGACGAGTAAATTTGAAAGTTAGTACCGGATTTATAAAACTGTCAGAGAGAGTATGCAAGTAAAAACTCTGTCTGACAGTTTTTTTATACTTTTATACTTTTATACTTTTATACTTTTATACTACCGCCGTTCCCGTTGCGTTTTATAGCGTTTCATCGCCCTTAAGCGGCGGCCTGGAATGTAAAATATACCCTTTATAACCGCCTGACTGCTGTTTTTCCACCCAAATCTATTAAACATTGCTTCCCTGGCGGCTTTTATAATATCAGGGTTTACACCCTTCAGGTAAAAACGCACATTCCCATCAGCCATAGCATAAAAAATATTTGTTTTGTCCTGATGTCCTCATTTGGATCTTTTTCAAATTTGGTGATTGGATGAGTTTACGATTTTATTAATAAAAACAGTTATGATTCTCTTTTTATTACAGTTTCATACGAGGTCTGAGCCTTTGTGCCTGAAACAACAATTGAACGTTTTTTGGACGTTGTTCCGGTAGAAAACTATTGCTATAAATTGTCTTTGTGATATAAGGTTGACCTTCGGAATTCATAGGTTATAATGGATGATAGAGACGGTGGCTCTGTCATTTTATTTTTGGGGGTTATTTATGAGTAAAATCAATATCAGGGATATTATCAGGAATATTACTTCAAGTAAAAAAGGTGTAATTATAATGAGCGTTCTGCTGTTTGTAATAAGTACTGCAACAACTTTCCTTATTGCTCAGTCGGCTAAGCGCAGCAATGGGCTGGATACGGCCATAGTCGACACCGAAATTACACCCGAGCCAACACCAGAGGAAACCGAAGATTTGGAACCTGCAGGGAATGATGAGAACGAATATGAAATCGGAGATAAGACCGAAGACAAAAATAACATAACGCCAACGCCTTCCCCAACACCTGTTAAGAAGGCGATTGATTTTAATTTCCCCAAGGCTGGGACAAGGCCGATTGCGGTTATGATTGATAATGAGACTGATGCCGTACTTCCTCAGGGTGGGCTTGGCACGGCGCAGGTTGTCTACGAAGCCCTTGTGGAATACGGTGATACAAGATATATGGCGTTGTTCTGGAATAACCTTCCCGATTATATCGGGCCGGTGAGAAGTGCAAGGCATTATTTTCTTGATTATGCGATGGAGTATGATGCGATTTACACCCATATAGGGTGGAGTGATTATGCATACCGTGATTTGCAGTTGTTTGACATTGACAATATTGACGGAGTCATGTCCGATGCATCCGGAGTTTTCTGGGATCTTACCGATGACAAGTCCAATTACCATGATTCATATACCAGTAGGGAAAGAATTGACAATTTCCTGAAAAAATCCGGATATTCCCTGACAACAGACAAAAAATTCCCGTTTACCTATAACACCGAAGACATGACGTACAAAAACGGCGAAAGTGCGAAGGAAGTATTTATAAAGTACAGCGTGAGCAGTTCGTGCGGGTATTACTACGATGAAGAAGCAGGAAACTATAAAAGAACCCGCCTTGGTGAGTTCCAGACAGACAGGAATACGAATGAAGTTATTCGGGTGAAGAATATTATAATTTTGTTTGTAAAAAATGAGACAATAGAAGGCGACAGATACGGAAGGCAGGAGTTGTACACAACGGGCAGCGGTAAAGGATATTATATAAGCAACGGCGTAAAGCAGGATATCACGTGGGTGAAAAGTTCCCGCGATTCCCAAACCAGGTATCTTGATGCAAACAATAAGGAAATTACAATAAATCCCGGCAATACATGGATACAGATAGTCCCCCCGAATGCCGACGTACGCATAAGATAGGATATACACCTTATTCCTTTTCTTATATTATTTTCCCATCTGGGAAAGACAATTGTATGTAATGTATTGTCAAGGCACTGGTAAAACAACGGATAACCCAACCGTATTGAAACAATAATTATAATGTACCGGAAAGGTTTATTCTGAAGAACCTTTCTTTGAGAAAGTAAATTCGGCTTTTCTGAACACTGAGCGTAATTCAGCTATACAAAAACATGCCACACCGCGGTTGCCAGGGGTTAAAAAATTGGTATTTACACGCTTTGATTCCTGTGTTATAATGCTAAACTGTGAATACGGGCGGTCCGCTGTCGGACGAGTGATATATCCCGGCAAGAACGTCCAGGAATGGAGGAGTAGATATGGATATTATTCGCGAACTCGAAAAGGAATACATGAAGAAAGACATTCCTGATGTCAGAGTGGGAGATTTTGTAAAAGTAAGCGTTAAGGTTAAGGAAGGATCCCGTGAGAGATTACAGGCGTTTGAAGGAACCATTATCGGGATTCACGGAAGCGGTATCAGCCGCGCTATCGTTGTAAGAAGAGTATCATTCGGAATAGGTGTTGAAAGGGTGTTCCCAATCCATTCACCGAATGTGGAAAGCATTGAAATTATCAGAAGAGGTAGGGTAAGAAGGGCTAAGCTTTACTACCTCCGCGAAAGAGTAGGTAAAGCGGCAAAAGTAAAAGAAGAGCTTGGGAAAAAATAATAGTTAGTTACTGCGAGAAAGAGGACAAAAGTCCTCTTTCTTATTATGAGAAAATTTGCGCATAATAAATCCTATACTGGACTTGATTATGGTGGAAGGTATGAATATACAGTGGTTTCCCGGACATATGGCCAAAACAAGGAGGATGCTGGCTGAAAACCTGAAACTGATCGATGTGGTAATTGAACTACTGGATGCAAGAATACCAAGGAGCAGCCAAAATCCCGAAATTGACAAACTGACAAAAAACAAGCCAAGAGTAATAGCGCTTAACAAAAGCGATCTTGCCGATCCCCGGAAAACCGAGCGGTGGGTGGAATATTTTAACCAAAACGGTATTGATACTGTTTGCATAAACGCTTTAACGGGAGAAGGAATACCTGCTCTTGTTGTGCAACTGAAAAAAATGATGGAGCCGAAATTGAGGAAAGTGGCGGAAAAGGGACGGATTCAAAGGCCTATAAGGACAATGATTGTTGGTATTCCCAATGTGGGCAAATCGGCTCTGATAAATAAAATAGCCGGAAAGGCAGCCGCTGCCACCGGTGACAGGCCCGGAGTCACAAGAAACAAGCAATGGGTTCGGATCAATCCTGAAATACAGCTTCTTGACACCCCGGGAATACTGTGGCCTAAGTTTGACGATCCCAAAACCGGGCTGTACCTTGCATTTACCGGTGCAATCCGTGACGAGATACTGGATATTACAACCCTTGCCTCGAATTTACTTGAACTGTTGGCCAAAATGTATCCTACTGAGTTGAAAAACAGGTATAAGTTTGATACTCTGGAAGGAAAAGCAGGACATGTTCTTCTCGAAGAGGCGGGAAGAAAAAGGGGCTGCCTTGTATCAGGCGGCGAAGTGGATTATTACAGGATCAGCAATATAATCCTTGATGAGTTCAGAGGAGCGAAAATAGGCAGAATTACGCTGGAAACTCCTGATGAAAGGAGTGAGAACGATGGACAAAAAAATGACACTGGCCGAAATAAGGCAGAAGGCTGAGACGATGCCGCTTGAGGAGGCGGTGTCGTGGCTTTGCGACATTATACCCGATTATGGCATTTCTGTGGCAAAACTGGCCGATACTTTTTCAAAAAGGCTGGTCAGACTCAGGGAAGAAAAAAGAAGACTTCTTAAAATGTCGGAGTTTGAAATTCATGCGCGTAAACAAGGGTTTGTACATATCGGAGGCATAGACGAGGCGGGCAGAGGGCCTCTGGCAGGGCCTGTGGTGGCAGGATGCGTGGTTCTGCCCGAAAACTGTTTCATAGAACATCTGAACGATTCAAAAAAACTTACTCCGTCCATGAGGGACAGGCTTTTTGATATAATAATTGAAGAAGCTGTTGACTATGGCATAGGAATGGTTATGCCCGAGGAAATAGATGAAATTAACATTTACAATGCCACAAAGAAGGCTATGATGCAGGCCGTTTCGAATATGAAAAAAACACCCGATTACCTTATTATTGACGCAATGGAACTTCCGCTGCAAATATCTCAGCTTTCGCTGAAGAAAGGCGACAGCCTTAGTATTTCTGTTGCGGCTGCATCAATCATTGCAAAAGTGACCAGGGACAGGTGGATGGAAGAGGCGCACAAACTGTATCCTCAGTATGGATTTGACAGGCATAAGGGGTACGGGACTGAAGAACATATGGAAGCCATAAGGAAATACGGCTTGTGTCCGATACACAGAAAAAGCTTTACTCATGGATTGGTGGGATGAGTTTGAGAATTCCTGATTTAGTATTCCAGAATATGCTTCAGAATACCGATTTACAGAATCTTCTGAGCAGGCTTGTGGCGGGAGAAATTTTTGAAGGGCGTGTTATTGCCGTTGACGGGAATTTTTTGTTAATGCAGCTGCTTGACGGAAGTAAAATAACCGCTCAGGTCGACTCCGGCGTAAAATATAACCCTGGAGATTTAATAAAACTCAAAGTAATAGAAAGGCAGCAGGGAAGATTAACGGCAGCCGAAGTGGAGCATTATCAGGTTAACAACGGCGAAATAACGGCAGAAGGGGCAGAACCTGCTGTCAGAGTGGAAATCAGTGTATATCAGCATGAAGTCACTGAAAAAGCAAAGCTGGCCACAAATGTACCGGTGAAAGACTTAAAGGAGATAAAAGAGACAGAGGTAAGGACTCAGACAAATATAACAGGCGCAAATGTTTCCGACGAAAAGGCAAACGAAAAAGCGGGAAAACCGGCAGAATTCCTGAAATCGGTGAATATGCCGGTGAACAGGCTGACTGTTGAAATATTTAAGGCAATTGTTGACATGGGAAGTGAACCTGATACCGGAATTATAGAAAAGGCAATAAATTTAGTGAAAAATACGCCTGTCAATGAGCCAAGACATGCGGTGTTTTTAATTCTTAACGAAATGGAAGACAATGAGCATTTCCGCGAAATTATAAAAGAACTGGATCAGGGAGAGTTTCGCTTTTCCGAGGAACTGGAAAATCTAATAAAAATCCTTGAAAAATCAGGCGATGAAAAACTTTCCGAGTTTGGCGAAAGAATAAAGTCGGTGATAGAAAATTCCCTCGTAAAAGCCCAGCCGTTCCGGGAAAGAGCAGCACAGAAGCCTGGGCTTTCAGCCGAAAGAAAATTCGCCGAAACAGCGGAAGTAACCGAAAAAGTTGCGTTGCCTAAGGCGGAGCAGTTGTTTAAGGAACTGAAAAAAGAATTTTCATTGCTTAGTAAATTTATTCCGAATTCCACGGCAAACGACAGGGAAAAAATAATTTCAGTGGTGAACAGGCTGGAGACGGCAATTCTTTTCTTCAATGAAGTCCGCGGTTTTGAAATGTTTGTGCAGGTACCATTCATTATGAGAGACAACCGGGTAAACGGTGAACTGTATATAATGAAAAGGACAGGGAAAAAGGGAAAAATAAATTCCCGGGACTTCACAATGTTTCTGTCCATGTCAACCGATAATATCGGGCAGGTGGATATTTTTATCCATGTCAGGAATAAAAATATCATGATGAAAATTTTTACGGGAAACGAAAAACTTCAGCCGCTTTTCATGGATGAGTACAAATCCTTATACAACGCGTTGAAGGAAAAAGGATATAATCTTTTTGACATGGGTTTTCAGGCGGCTGATGGGAAGGTTAGCATTTTTAACGCCGCGGGAAAGGCTTCCGAACTTCTCGACATTATAAATAAATCAAAAATAGACATTAAGGTTTGAGTTTATGGAAAAGAAAAGGGAAGAGAAAAAGATAAAAAGGGCAACGGCTTTGTCTTACACACCGAATAAAGACAATGCACCGAGGATAATTGCGTCGGGAAAAGGCGCGATTGCCGAAAAAATAATAGAAAAGGCACAGGAAGAGAAAATCCCCGTTGTGGAGGATTCTGACCTGGCCTCGAAATTATCCGAACTTAAAGTGGGTTCCGAAATTCCTGTGGAACTTTACGAAGTGGTGGCTGAAATACTTGCCTTTGTGAGCCGTGTGGATGAAAAAGCCGGTGAAAAGTTCGGAAAACTTGCAGCCGATTCAGAGAAGTGAACGGGAAGGAAATCCGATGAATACAAGACGGTTGGGGAAAAAGGCGAGGATTTTGCCGTTGAGTATCTGAAACGGAAAAATTACAGGATACTGTGCCGTAATTACCGGGCGGGGAAACTGGGTGAAATAGACCTTATTGCCGTAAAGGACAATAGAATTATCTTTGCGGAAGTAAAGACCAGAACAGGAGATATTTTCGGCACACCCGCCGAAGCCGTGTCGTATAAAAAGCAGAAAACGATAAAAAAGGTTGCATCATGTTTCCTGAAAGAATATAATATGTCGGATTGTGAAATCAGCTTTGATGTCATAGAAGTAATTATGACAAAGGATTACAGACCCGTTAATATAAATCATATAGAAGAAGCTTTTTAATTCCGGTGCATGGAGGTTTGGCTGTGACAGTCGTTGATGCCCATTGCGACTCGCTTACAAGAGCGGTGAACAGCAAAAAAAGTTTGGTGAGGAATGACTTACATTGGGATATGGAAAGGGCTTTGAAATATGACGGTTTTGTTCAGGTCCTTGCCGTATTTCAGAATCCCGACAGGAGAAAGCCGTCTTTTGACAATGCGATGAAATATATACGGGAAGCCGAAAGAATTGAGAGGCAGACTTGTTTTTTCAAGCTGTGCAGAAGTTTTGAAGATATAAAAAACGGAATTGAGGATAAAAAGGTATGCGGCCTGTTGGGCATTGAAGGCGGCGAAGCCCTCGAAGGAAAACTTGAAAATCTGGATGAGTTTTATAACGCCGGCGTGAGAATAATGACACTGACGTGGAATTATGCAAACGAACTCGGGGACGGTGCCGAGATACAGCGTAACGGCGGGCTTACGGAATTCGGAAGAAAAGTTGTGAAATTAATGCAGGAAAAAGGGATGATTGTTGATATATCCCATGCCGACATAAAAACCTTTGAGGATTGCATGAGCATAAGCACGAGGCCGGTGATAGCCTCTCATTCCAATGCAAGGGCAGTATGCGACCATCCCCGGAACCTGTATGACTGGCAGATAATGGAGATAAAAAGAACAGGCGGTGTTGTGGGAATAAATTTTTACGCCCAGTTTATCAATAACAGTAAAAAAGCAGGCGTCACATCGCTGATACGCCATATTGAGCATATATGCGAAATTGCAGGCGACGGTGCCGTAGGTATAGGCGCCGATTTTGACGGAATGGATGCGCTGCCTGCGGGGATTCGCGGTGTTGAGGATTTGGACCTCGTTTTTAATGAATTGGCGAAATTGAATTATTCCGATACTGCAATTCAGAAAATTGCAGGAGGTAATTTCCTGAGGGTTTTCAGTGATGTCCTGTCGGTTTAAGTGGAATAATATATTTGTGTCATAATTTTAATTCAGTATGAGTGAGAGGGAAAATGGACAAAGCAAGGGAAACGGCTTTAAAAGCCATATATGAAACTGATATAAAGGGCGCGTATGCCAACCTGGAACTTAAAAAACTTTTGGCCGACAAGGAGCTGAATTCCAGGGACAGGGCCTTTATAACCGAACTGGTTTACGGCACTGTCACGCGGAAGCTTACGCTGGATTGGATAATTTCACATTTTTCAAAGATTCAGCTTAAAAAGATGTCCAATCTTGTGCTGCAGATTTTAAGAATGGGTACATACCAGATTATGTTTCTGGACAGAGTTCCCCCGTCTGCAGCCTGCAATACTTCGGTTGAACTTGCGAAAAGATATGCCAAGCAGTCGTCGGGCTTTGTAAATGCAGTACTGAGAAATATAGCAAGAAATAAGGAAAGGATTTCATTTGAAGATATTGATGCCCCTACTGTTTCCGAAAAACTGTCGATCAAATATTCTTTCCCTGAATACCTTGTACGGGAATGGATTTCGGTCTTTGGTGAGAATTTTACCGAAGAACTTTTGAAAGCGTTTTTGGAACGCCCCGATTTTTCGGTTCGCATTAATACTTTAAAAACTACGAAAGAATCCGTTGTGGAAGATTTAAACAGTCATGGAATTGAAACTTTACCGGGACGTTATCTTGACGAGGCTTTGTACCTTAAAAACATATCGGATATTTCAAACCTTGACGCCTTTCAAAAAGGGAAAATAACCGTCCAGGATGAAAGCTCGATGATTGTGGCGAGAATACTTGATCCAAAACCGGGTGAAAAAATACTGGATACTTGCGCGGCTCCGGGAGGAAAAACCACGCACATAGGGCAGCTTATGCAGAACAGAGGGCATATTGATGCATGGGATGTCCACGAGCATAAGATAGCCCTTATAAATGAAAATGCAAAAAGGCTTGGCGTCGAAATTATAAATGCTTCGCAGCAGGACGCGCTGTATCTCCTGAATGAGGCTAAGGGTGTTTATGACAGAGTTCTGGTTGATGCCCCCTGTTCAGGAACGGGAATAATCAGGAGAAAACCGGATATAAAATGGAAGCGAAAGAAGGAAGATCTTAGCAATTTGGTTGAGATTCAGAAAAAAATATTGTATAATGCGGGTAGGTATGTGAAACCCGGAGGCGTACTGGTTTACAGTACTTGCTCCGTTGATGTGAGGGAAAACGAAGAGGTTGTGAAGTTTTTTTTAGCTGAAAACGGTGACTTCAAACGGGAGTCAGTAAAGGAATTGCTGCCTCAGGCATTAAAAGAAAAGGCAGGAGTGGATGAGGGTATGCTCAGGTTATACCCTCATATTGACGGAACTGACGGATTTTTCATAGCAAGGATGAGAAAAATACGATAGGATTATGGATTCAGCATTAATTAATATTTACGATCTTGAATTTGAAGAACTGAAGAATGAGATTTTGAAACTTGGTGAACCGGCTTTCCGCGCAAAACAGGTGTGGAAGTGGATTTATCAGGGCACAACCCGGTTTGACGATATGACCGATCTGCCCAAAGCCTTCCGGGAGCGCCTGAAAGGCGTTTTTTATATTGGCGGAGCCGGTATTGTAAATAAATTTGTGTCTCAAAAGGACGGAACAAGGAAATATCTTCTGGCGCTGTACGACGGAAAAGTTGTGGAATGCGTTTTAATGAAATATCACTACGGCAACAGCGTTTGCATTTCCACCCAGGTAGGCTGCCGTATGGGATGCCGTTTTTGTGCATCCTCACAACCCGGGTTTGACAGAAACCTGTCAACGGGTGAGATGATTGCTCAGGTAATGGCAATTCGTAATGATACCGAAGAAAAAATAAGTCACATAGTACTGATGGGCATAGGTGAACCCTTTGACAATTATGACAATGTTGTACGGTTTTTAAGGAGAATGAATTCTCAGAATACACTGAATATAAGTTACAGAAAGATGACCGTATCCACCTGCGGTCTTGTGCCCGGAATAATAAAATTTTCCGAAGAAGGGTTTCCGGTTAATCTTTCAGTATCCCTGCATGCACCTAATGATGAAATCAGAATGAAAATCATGCCCATTGCCAAAAGATACTCAATTGACAATATACTGTCAGCGTGTAATATATATACTCAGAAAACAGGGAGAAGGGTGACTTTTGAATATACGCTGATAAAAGACGTTAACGACCGGAACGAGCATGCTGAAGAGCTTGCGAGAAAATTATCTGGGCTTTTGTGTCATATAAACCTTATTCCGGTGAATTCGGTTGAGGGAACGGGATATACGAAAAGCGAAAGAGTCGAAAGTTTCAGGAGAATAATTGAGAAATACGGGATACCGGTTACCGTCCGCAGGGAATTGGGCAGCGATATTGCTGCGTCCTGCGGTCAGTTAAGAAAAAGGTCGGTTGAACGGGACAGGATGGTGGATTAACGGTGGAATACGCAGCTATCAGCGACAAGGGAATTATCAGGGAACAAAATGAAGATTTCTGGAATATCATCCTTGACGCGGATGGTAATCCTCAGGCATTTATTGTCGCCGACGGAATGGGAGGACACAAAGCCGGGGATATTGCAAGCAAGCTGGCTGTAGAGTCAATTTCAAACAGCATAAGTTCATATCTTGAGACCAGGGATGCCGGAAGTTCGGTGGAGCAGGTGCTGCAGGAAGCGATAAATAAAGCCAATGAGGAAATATTCAGGTATTCGGAAGAACACCTGAACGGTTCGGGCATTGGCACCACTCTCACTGCCGGAATGTTATGTGACGGGAAGCTTATAATAGCCCATATCGGGGACAGCAGCTTGTACCTGGTCAGAAATGAAACCATAAAAAAGCTTACAAAAGATCATTCCTTCGTCGGGGAACTGGTAGACAGAGGAATACTCGACCAGGAAAAAGCAAGGGTTCACCCCATGAGAAACCAGATAACCAGAGCATTGGGATATGAGAAGGAAGTTCAGGTGGATTTTTACAGCCTGGACATAATGCCCGATGATATATACCTATTCTGCACCGATGGCCTTACAATGAAGCTTTCAGCCGACGAATTGCTGTCCATGCTCAAAGAGGAAGCTGATTTGAATACTGTATTGAAAAATATGGTGGCACTGGCTAATGAACGCGGTGGAGATGACAATATTACTGCAATAGTTGTGAAAATATGAGTGGATGAGTACAATTGATTTGAGGTGCTGGAATGACAGGAAAGGTTCTGAATAATCGGTACGAACTGGTGGAAAAGATAGGCAGCGGTGGCATGGCCGACGTATATAAGGCGAGATGCAGGGTATTGAAAAGATGGGTGGCAGTAAAAATATTAAAGGATGAATTTGTTAACGACGAAGAATTCCTTGAACGTTTTGAAAGGGAGGCCTATGCGGCTGCCAGTCTTAATCATCCGAATATTGTATCCATTTATGATGTCGGAAAAGAGGGCAATATCCATTACATTGTAATGGAATATATAGATGGTATAACATTAAAGGAGTATATAAGGCAAAACGGGGCTCTTCCGTGGCAGGAGGCCGCCGATATAGCAATTGCCATATTAAGCGCGCTGCACAAGGCGCACAGGCAGGGAATCATACACAGGGACATTAAGCCCCAGAATATTCTGATGACTTCGGATCATGTTCCGAAGGTTACCGATTTCGGTATAGCCAGAGCGGTAACAACTTCTACGGTAACAAGAAAGGTTGACACTGTAGGGTCGGTTCATTATTCGTCGCCGGAACAGGCAAGGGGAGGTTATACAGATGAAAAATCCGATATATATTCTGTTGGAGTAACCCTGTTCGAAATGCTGACGGGAAGAGTGCCGTTTGACGCCGACAATCCTGTTTCGGTTGCTTTAAAGCATATCGAAGAAAAGCCTGCGAGACCGTCTTCAATTGTACCTGATATACCCGAGGCGATGGACGAAATTGTTCTTCGCGCAATGGGAAAATCAAGATCGGAACGTTATGACAATGCTTTGCAGATGATAGCCGATCTTGATCACGTGAAAAAAGGAGAAGCCCTTGAGCGAAACGGCGGCGAAACCGATCTGTTCGCGACAAGAGTTATAGGTAGTTTGGAGGAGGAGAGCTTGGCAGCGAAAAAGGACAGAGGAAGGAACAGAAAGAAGGGTAAGGCCGGGAAGACTTCGAAAAAGGGCTTTTTAATTGCCTCTGTATACATTCTGCTGATAGGAATTATTGTTGGCGGAATCTGGTTGGTATACGACAAAGTCGTAAAAGACGTGGTAGGCGCCATTCTTGCGCCGAAAAAACAGCCGGTGGAAGTAATAAACTACATCGGAATGCATATAGAAGATGCCATTGCCGATCTTGAGGCCAAGAATCTGCCTTACGCCGAGCCTGTGTATGAATACAGTGACACCGTTCCGAAAGGAGTGGTTATGGACCAGAGACCGCCGGCAGGTATTTCGATCATGCCCGGCGATGACGCCATTACAAAAGTGGAACTGATTGTCAGTAATGGCCCTGAAATGGTGACAATTCCCACCGATATAAAATTTGCGGATTATGTGGAAGCTGAAATCAAGCTGAAAAACGAATTAAAGCTGCAAACGAAGGTCGTGGATGAATACAGCGACGAAGTGGCTGAAGGGCGTGTAATAAGGACCGAACCCGAAATGGGCTCTGTTGTTGCGGCAGGAAGCGAGGTTATTATATACCGAAGCCTTGGCCCGAAACTTGAGAACGTTGTTGTACCCGATGTAACGGGCCGCACCTTGGACGAGGCGAGAAATATACTTCTGGAACATAATCTGAGCATAGGGAAAATCTATCCTGAAGACAGGGAAGGGTACAAAGGAAGGATAATAAATCAGGAGCCGAAAGCCGGAACGGTGGTTAAGGAACTGACTGCGGTAAATCTGTATTTTGCCGATGAACAGTCGCCTTCTGCTGGGGACGGAAGCGGGATTGACAGCGGCATTTCCGATTCTGCCGACAGCACAAGAATAACAAAGCAGATTTATCTTCCGCCCGACCGGGAATTCGGGGACACGGTGGAAGTGGAAATTTACTATACTACCGGGGACTCGGGAGAAGAAATATTTTTAAAACGGGCCACACTTAATATGTCCGAATTTCCGTATACCGTTCTTGTGCCCGTTACTCCGGGTGTGAAGACAACGCTGTTTGTTTATATGGACGGCGAGCTTCAATACAGAGAGGAAATTCTTATTCAGCAATAGTGAAACGGAGGAGTATTTTTGCCAAAGGGCTTGATACTGAAAGGTGTGGGGGGTTTTTACACCGTAGAGAGCAGTTCAGGTATCTACGAGTGCCGGGTTAGGGGAGTTTTCAGAAAGAAAGGTATAACACCCGTTGCCGGCGATTTCGTCGAATTCTCAATAACCGACGAAACGGCAAAAGAAGGATGGATTGAAGAAATTGAAGAAAGGCAGAATTTTTTTGTACGTCCGCCGGTGGCAAATGTAAACCAGATAGCTATTGTTATCGCCGGAACGTCCCCCGAGCCCGATTTCCTGCTTGTGGATAAACTGCTCATTACTGCCGAGAGGAACGGTATTACACCGCTGATAGTAATAAACAAGATTGATTTGATAAACGAACAAGAGCTTGAAGAAGTAAAAAATATTTATGTAGGTACGGGATACCAGGTTGTTGCGATAAGCAAAGTAGGAAAACGGGGTTATGACGAGCTCCATGAAAAGCTGAAAGGTCACCGCACTGTATTTGCAGGCCAGTCAGGTGTAGGAAAATCCACAATTCTTAACAACATTATGGACGCATGGGTTATGGAAACGGGCGAAATGAGCAGGATCCAGCGGGGAAAACACACAACCCGTCACGTTCAGCTTTTGCCTTTGGACAATGACGGTTATGTCGTGGATACGCCGGGGTTCAGTTCACTTACGCTGGAAGGCATTGAACATGCAAAACTTTCTTCAATGTATCCGGAGTTCATCAGACTGGAGGGCATGTGCAGGTTCAGCGGCTGCAGCCATATAAAAGAACCAGGATGTGCGGTAAAGGATTCGGTCCAGTCCGGAGAGATATCTCGGGTAAGGTATGAATGCTATCGGCGATTGTATGAGGAGTTGAAATTGCAGTATGAAAACAGATACAGATAAGAGGGAAATAATCATTGCGCCGTCGATACTGTCTTCTGATTTCACAAGGCTCAAAGAAGCGCTGGATACCATTAAGGATTCAGGGGCCGACTGGGTGCATGTCGATGTAATGGACGGGCATTTTGTTCCGAATATTACGATAGGTCCCCCTGTTATAAAATGCATACGCAGGCAGACAGATCTTTTTATGGATGTCCACCTGATGATTGAAAAACCTGAATTATTGCTGAATGATTTTATTGAAGCGGGCGCAGACATGATTACGGTGCATGCCGAGGCGTGTACGCACCTGAACCGGACACTTCAGATTATCCGTCAGTCAGGGATTAGAGCCGGAGTTGCGCTGAATCCGGCGACGCCGCTGAATGTTCTGGACTATTCCCTTGAGCTTGTGGATATGGTTCTTATAATGACTGTAAACCCTGGATTTGGAGGGCAAAAATATATACCTCAGATGACAGCGAAAATAAAAGCAATGCGCGACAGGATTAACGAACAGGCTCCGAACGTTTTGCTTCAGATTGACGGGGGCATAAGCACCGACAATATTGCTGAAGTAACTGCGGCGGGAGCCAATGTAATAGTGGCAGGATCTGCTTTTTTCAATGCCCACGACAAGGCATGGTTTGTATCTGAATTAAGAAAAAAATCTGCTTTTGGCGGAAAGGTACAGATATGAATACGCTGGTTGTAGGAAGCGGACTTGTAGAATCCGGCGAAATAATAAAAGAATATTCACGCATATCGGATTTAATAATATGTGCCGACGGCGGGGCACGGTATTTGTATCAGGCGGGTATCAGACCTGATATTCTGGTGGGGGACTTTGATTCAATCGAGCCTGAAATAAAAGAAGCTTACCAACAAAGCGGCATTGAGATAATAAAATTCCCCGCCAAGAAGGATTATACCGATATGGAACTGGCCCTGAACCTTGCAATTGAAAAGGGGGCCACAAGAATATACATTACCGGCGCTACGGGATCAAGGCTGGATCATACCATCTCAAATATTCAGCTTCTTCATAAGCTGGCTGACAAAGGCGTTGAAGGGGTCATCATAAACCGCAACAACTACATTTACCTTCTTACCGATTGCATCAGAATTCCCAGAAAAGAAGGTTATTACCTGTCGCTTGTACCGGCGACTCCGAAAGTTGAGGGGATTACAACCAAAGGGCTGGCCTATCCCCTTAATGACGGAACCATGGTAATGGGGACAGGCCTTGGCATAAGTAATGAATTTGTTTCCGAATGGGCTGAAGTTTCCGTAAAAAAGGGCCGGCTTTACGTTATTCTTTCGAAAGATTAAACGGGATATATTTTAACAGGCCCGAGCAGTCCAGATTTAAGTCTTTTTCTGTCATATGCGGCCATATGCGCGAATCTTTTTGAATATTTCCTTTTTTCAGCTTCAAGTGTTCCCACGACTTCGTTTGCACCGGTATTGTACACTACAATTTCAAGTTTGTGCCGCCCTTTCTCCAAGCCGGACAAACTCAGTTCATAGGGCTTATATGCCGTTCGTCCCGCTTCCTTTCCGTCGACGTACACTATTGCATGGTAATGAAGACCGGGCATGCAGAGGACTGCGTTCGGTTTGTCGGAGTTATAATCAAAGTATGAGGTGTATTTCATGGGTCCTGAATATTCCGGCCAGCCGAGGCTTGCCCAGTCGGGAAAGTCTTTGCCGTCAAGGGATATTTCGTTTTTGTCGGGCAGCTGAATACTCCAGTTAAAAGGCTCGATCCCGTTTACCTCCTGCCCAGGAATCCAGTGGCATACTCTTTCCGCAGCCTTTGCGCTTAAACCTTTAATTGCCTGGCCTGTTTTGTCGGCAACAAAAACTTTTAATTCACAGCCGTTAAATCTGGTCAGGAACCTGAAAGGGCCTTTGGTGGAAACTGTTTTGAGGCTGCATTCTTTGAGATTTGCTTCATATAAAATTCCTGTATTGTCAATACATATTTCCACGTCCGTATCTTTCGTGGACTCGTTTAAAAGCATGTAGACCGTCTTTCCTTTGCCAACCCTTGTGCACAGGGAGATTTGGCTTGATGGTGATATCGTAACGGAGGAGCTGACAAGGGCTTTTAACGAATCAATTTCGCTGCACAGTATTGAATCCCGCTCAAGCAGCGGATTATACCTGAAGACGGATATAATTCTCCCTCCGGACCTTGCAAATTGTTTGAGTTTTTTCGCGACCTCATCCTTAATTGTGCAGTTCGGAGGCAGAATTACAGTATTTATAACATACCCGGAACCGGTAAGGAATCCACCTTCCGTGATTTTCAGCGAGAGTATTGCTTCGTCCCAGATATAATCGAAATCACAGGGCATATATGTAAGTTCCCTTGCAATTTCATCCACCCATTCCCAGATAAATTTTTCGGCATTGTTGGCAGTGAGATTGCCTATGCCCAGCTGCGCCCTGTACAAATCATAGCATGGAACGTACAATGCGGTGTTTCCTGCAAATTTACCAAAGGCAGAGATCGCCGAGGCAACGGCGATACGATCATATATAAGTTTCCCGAATGGTTCCTGAAGCATGTGATTCGGCATCTGAGGGCTTTCTGCCGGGCTGTCGGGGTTATTGTTGGAATACATCAGATGAAAGTCATCAATTCCGCGGATAACCTGATGATCGGTTATATATCTCATCAAATCCCCGTGCAGGCCCTGCCCCATTCCGGCAAAGGTCTCGGAAACGGCGCGCCTGCGGCCCAATAATCTTTTGACCGATCCGGCGTATCTCGGAAAATCGGTAAACACCCCAGGCTCAATCTGGGCCCATATTACGTCTACTGCAGGCCTGTCGTTATGTTTCATATTCTTGAAGAAATGGCCGCTGATTGTATTCAGTGTATTAAGGTGATGATCCAGATCCATATGGCCTGTAAGTTCGACATTGTGTTTTTTACACCATTGACTCAAAACACGGTAAAAATTTTCCGCGGCCATGTCGGTATAAACATCAAAAAAGTCATCGGTATATTTATCTATCACAGCGGGATGACTGGATTTCACGTTTACCAGAAGGTAAGGCAGCACTTCCAGAAGATCATAGCCTTTTTTTCTTTGAAATTCTTCAAAAAGGCCCTGAGTGTAGGGAAATTCAAACCTGAGATAGGGCTCGTCATAGAAAAAGCCTTTTATGACATTCCCGAAATATGCCGAGAATCTTTGATAGTATCTTTCATGCATAACGCTGACGAATTTCTCGGCGGCATCCCTGTTAAGCAGGTCAATGCAAGACATTGCCGGGTCACCGGGGTATGACTTGCACGATGATTTTGACGCGTGTTCGTCGTAATCCCATGAAACCACTACAATGTGGGCAAGTTCATCATCGCAGGTGTATTCAAAGCGTTCCTTCGGTTTTATTTTAATCCTTTCAAAGGTATTGTTCTTAAGTATCCCTGCGGCAACCACATTATCAGGCATTGTAATGGCGATTTGCTCGCCTTTTTTCAATATGCAGTTGTGGGAAATGACGAGTTTTTTTGCCCTGTATCCGTTTTCGGTACAGACCAGGCCCCCTGCCGTGCCGCTGGGGTAGCCCCAGTCGTCGAATATCCATACTTCAAGCCCTTCTTCTTTTGCGGTCCTGAACGCCGTTTCATAAGCGTCCAGTACCATGTTAATCCACCGTTCGTTCGCACGGCCGGTACAGTCCGATGCAATTATTATGTTGAATCCACGAAACCCCTGCCTTTTGCACCATTTTACCCATTCACGGATGCTTTCGTGATCTTCGTGGGCTTTAATCCCGAAAAAAGCCAGAGGCCTGTATTCATCAACATTAATGTTAAGAAATTCTGCCAACTTCGTGGATTCCATAAAATCACCTTTCAAGTACTAATGTATAAACAATTTAATTATAGCACTTTTAGTCAGGCAGAAAAATACATTACGCAAAGGCAAATGATGGTCAGGCATTAACGGCATTTTTACACATATAATCCATATATAGAAAACAAAAGCGGGGGTAATTGTGAGAAGGTTTATTCTTTCCATAGACGGAGGGGGCATTCGGGGGGTAATTCCGGCGGTTTTTCTGGCAAAACTGAAAAAAGAGCTCGAAAAGAATGGCGTAGACAAGCCCTATCACCGGGTTTTCGACATTATAGCGGGCACCTCCACCGGCGGACTCATAACACTTGCTCTTACAGTTCCGATGTACAGAAAAACTGACGGGAATTTGTATGATGAAAAAGGTGGAGTGGCGGCGGAAAAACTGCCTGATCTTTACAGGATATTCGGAAATAGGGTTTTCCCCGGAAACAGAAACAAGGTGAGAAAGCTTGTAAGGCAGATTTTTACGAGCAAATACAGTTCAGCTCCCTTTAAAGCGGTACTTGTGGAAATTTTCAAAAGCCACACCGTAAAGGAAGCTCTGACAAACGTATTAATAACCGCATTTGACATGAAAAACATGCAGCCTGTTTTTATAAAGAAGCGGCCTGCGCACGCAGGGGGCGAGGAGGATGCCGATTTTTACATGGTTGACGCGGCTTTGTCAACAGCAGCCGTTCCGACGTATTTCCCGCCCGTGCATGTATATAAGGAAGAGGGCGGCTATTGCCTAATAGACGGGGGAATTTTCTGCATAAACCCCGCACTGAGCGCTTTTATAGAGGCGCGAAAAATTTTCCCCGACTGCAATGAATATGTTATTCTGTCGCTGGGAACGGGAAACCGGAAAGAAGAGTATAGAACCGAAAAAATGGCAAACTGGGGCTTTTTCAACTGGATTGCGCCATGGCTTGGAGTGCCGCTTATCAACGCAGTTGGGGAAGGACAGAAGATAAGTACGAACCATATGCTGAAAAAACTGCCTCAGGTAACGCTGTTCAGGTTCGATGTGGAGCTTGACAGGAACAAAGGGGGTATAGACGACGGAAGCACTGAAAATATAGAATATTTATTTAAAAAAGGAATGGAAATGTGGGACAAGAACCTAAGTGAAATTAACAAGTTTGTCAGGCTGATAACCGCCGGTAAAAACAAGCCGGCAAAGTGATGACAATAAATGTTTTTTGTAAGAAAACGCCAAGTTTAATGGTAAAAAAACCGGTTCGGGAATTTTGGCGTGAAGTTTTAAAACATTATTGACAAATGATATTTTATTGAATAGTATTATATATAACTTAGTCTGATATATTATGTAAAACCGATGACTGAGAGTAGTAACATAAGGATTTTGCCAACAGAGAGCCGCAGGCGGTGGAATTGCGGCGGCAAAACTTATGTGAATGGGCTCAGGAGGGCGCAGCCGAAATGGAGACAGAGTAGGCAAGCCGGGATCTTCACCCGTTATCAAGGAAGCATGTATGTTGGTACATGGAAAATGAGGGGCGCTTTATGCGCAAATTAGGTGGCACCGCAGAGATTATAAGTCTTTGTCCTAATGTCAGGACAAAGACTTTTTTTATTAGCCTTCCCCGCGGCAGTGTCCCTTTTGAAAAAGATTTCACGCTTAAAGCGTTTGAATTGTGTAAAGATAAAAAATAAGAAAGGGTGGTAAATGTGGCGGGAATACCGTACAAAATTTATCTTTCGGAAAAGGAACTTCCACGGCACTGGTATAATCTGAAGGCCGTAATGAAGGAGCTTCCGCCTCCGATGCTCAATCCGGCTACGTTAAAACCATGTACTAAGGAAGATTTGACCCCGATATTCTGCGAAAAACTTGTGGAGCAGGAGTTCAATACAACGGACAGGTATATAGAAATCCCCGAAGGGCTTATGAATTTTTACAGAATGATTCGGCCGTCACCGCTGATCCGTGCCTACAATCTCGAAAGGGAGCTGAATACGCCGGCCGAAATTTACTACAAATTTGAGGGCACAAATACTTCAGGCTCACACAAACTCAATTCTGCCGCTGCACAGGTCTATTATGCAAAGGAGCAGGGAATAACAACAGTCACAACCGAGACAGGAGCGGGACAATGGGGAACTGCTCTTGCAATGGCATGTGCGTATTACAAAGTCAATCTCATAGTATATATGGTTAAGGTATCGGCGGAGCAGAAACCCTACAGAAAAGCCGTTATTGAAACCTATGGCGGAAAGGTGGTACCGTCTCCGTCAGACACCACCGAAGTGGGAAGAAAAATCCTTGCAGAGAACCCGGGAACCACCGGTTCACTCGGATGTGCCATTTCGGAAGCCGTTGAAACGGCGGTGAAGACCGAAAACTGCCGTTACGTTCTGGGAAGCGTACTGGACCATGTCCTCCTGCACCAGTCCATTATCGGCCTGGAGACAAAAACGGCATGCGACAAATACGGCATAGAACCCGATATTATAATAGGCTGTGTAGGGGGCGGCTCAAACTTCGGAGGACTTATCGCACCGTTCATGGGTGAGAAGATTGAGGGCAAAAACAATATCCGCTTTATAGGTGTTGAACCTGCGTCGTGTCCGTCATTCACAAGGGGACGGTATGCTTACGACTTCGGAGACACCGGAAAGACAACGCCGCTTTTGAAAATGTATACCCTCGGCTCAGGCTTTATACCTTCGCCGAACCATGCAGGCGGTCTGAGATATCACGGTATGAGCCCCATTCTGTCAAAGCTGTATCATGACGGTTATTTTGAAGTTCGCAGTGTTGAACAGACCAAAGTGTTCGAAGCGGCGGTTATGTTCGCCCGGTGCGAAGGAATTCTTCCTGCGCCCGAATCTTCCCATGCACTGAGGGTTGCCATTGATGAAGCAATAAAGTGCAAAGAGACAGGTGAAAAGAAGACAATCATATTCGGTTTGTCAGGTACCGGATATTTCGATATGACAGCTTACATGAGCTACAATGCCGGAGCAATGACCGATTACATCCCGACCGACGAAGACCTGGAAAAGGGATTTGCAACAATTCCGAAAGTGGATTTATAAAAAATGCGGGAGGCGAATCAAATGTTCCTTTCGCCTTCCGCTTCCTTCCATATATATATTTTTTCCGCCGGCACGTGCTTCGATAAAATATCGCAGGCCTCCGAAACCATCCGGTCGGTCAGTTCCTTTCCGTAATGATATACACCATTGTCGTACTCATACGGATACTGCGTTATTACCGAATCGGGTCTGTTTTTCCTCATTCTTTTCAGATAGTCGCGGGAAATTCTGAATACTCCCATTCCCACATCGTGAATTTTTCCGGCGGGAATTTCGGAAAATGTTTTTTCCACCGTTTCGCTGAAATGCAGATACCAGTCTTTTGAATAAATGAGAGGATCGAAGCAAAGCCTCACCTTAAAGCCCCTGTCCAGCGCTTTTTTTATGCATGAAATCCTTTGTGTTAATGAAGGTGTTTTATGCTCAAAGTTTTTTTGCACTGTTTCAGGTGACAGTGTCCAGGCAAGAATAAAATTTTCCAGTGGCGTTAACTTTTCAATGCTTTTAAAGCCGGCACTTTTTGTGCGCACCTCGATGGTAAGGTTTGGGTGGGACTCGGCAAAAGAATTCCAGTACCGGACATAACCCAATTTGTGTTCCAGCGCCAAAAGATCGGTGTCATAGGATATGCACAGGTAAACAGGATGGTTTTGAAGCATTTTTTCCACATGCATAAAATAGTCCTCAAGATTTACAAACACCACCATGTTGGCTGAGGAATACATACCCTGCAGATAGCAGTACTCACAGTCGTATATACAGTTCATAACCAGCGGAGTGTGGTAGAAATGGTTATGCCCGAAATCCTGGCAAACGGGAGCTCCTTTGTAAAGGAAATTATCCTGTTTCTTTGCCAGGATCAGAGACGGGGATTGCTTTTGTATTAAAAAATTCTGACCGCTTCTTGAAAAAACATCCTTATAATGGTTTATAACTATGATTCCGGCCCCGGGGAACCTGGATAAGATTTTCACTGTTTCAGGATGGTTCAGTATGCCCTTTTCTATATAAATATGGGAAAAGGCAGGGTTATACAAATCTTTTCCTGAGTTCCTCAAAACATTTCTTCCCTTCGTTTTTGGTTTTGCAAGGTTTTTTCAGCCTGTCTTCAAGAAAATTTGTCAGCTCGGCGGTAAAACCGCCATGCAGTAACTTATGGTACCGCATCATCTGATTCAGCTGATGCCGCATTGACACGGTAATTTTCATAGCCTCGGCTGCTTTTTCCAGCAACGTTTTTTCTTCGTCCGAAAAAACCGAAACCCGCCTTTTTGAAAGTTCATCATGAATTGGCATTATCCAACCGAAAATCTTGTCAACATTGGCTGATAACAGCTCGCTGACCTGCATGCCGTTTAGCTGTTCCCCTGATTCGTAATCCGATACTGTTTTGATAAAGAACATTTGATGGGGCTGCAGAAATATTGAGCCCGCGCAGAATATCCCATATGCTTCCATGTCGGTGACAGTAATGCCCGGCCCATTGTAACGTTTTTCTGTTCCGGCTGTTACCGGAACGGGGCTGGTCAAAACCGTGCCTTCAGCGAATGGATGCCTGTAGAGCATGTCCGGGTAAACGGATTTGAATGTGGCAAGGTCAATGATTTTATTGCAAAGTACGGGGGTGCCTTTTTTCAAATTCATATTGTCGGTTCCGCAAATGCCAGTATTTAAGAGTATATCACCCGAACCGGGCGAAAAGAGCGAAAAAAGAGAAGTAACACCTATAGCGGCATTAAGGCTGCCGGTTCCGGTAATAAGCAGACTGACACGATCGTCTGAAAAAAGCTGAAACCGGTTTATATCCTGCCGCCTTTTCAGACCCAGGTATTGAATTATCGGATAGGCTTCACAGTAAAGAGCGGTAAATACGTATATCATTCTTTTATACTACCACGTTTTTGCCTACTATTAAAGGCCAGTTTTTGTCTCCTTTCAATTGCTTTCCGGCCGTTATAATAACACTTTTGTCCAGTATGCAGCAGTCAAGCAATGCATTTTCGCAAACCACCGAATCCTGCATTATAATGCTGTCTTTTATTACTGCACCCCTTTTGATTTTAACCCCTCTGAACAATATGCTGTTTTCCACATGTCCCTCAATAATGCATCCGTCTGCGACAATCGAGTTCTTCACCACCGCTTCGTCGTTATATTTTGCGGGAGGTTCATCCTTAACCTTTGTAAAAATCTTTCCGTTTTTTTCAAAAAGCTCGTACCTTATTTCAGGGTTAAGCAATTCCATGTTCGCCATGTAATAGAGCTGTATATTGCACAACGGGCGCCAGTATCCCTTGAATTCATATGCATAGAGCCGCAATTCGTTGACTTTTTTAATGATAATATCCCTGACAAATTCATAGTACCCGTGAGCGGCACTTTCTTCAAGAAGGGAAATCAGCAGTTTGCGTTTTATGATGTAAACGCCCATGGAAGCAAAATCACTTTTCGGGTTAAGAGGTTTTTCCTGCATGTCGGTTATCCGCATGTCAGTATCGGTTTCAACTATGCCGAGGGCGCAAAGGTATTCTTTCGGGAAATCGGTCATGTGCCTGCAGGCGATTGTAATGTCCGCATCCTTGTCCACATGGTGTTTCAGCATATCTGTATAATTCATATTGTAAATGGCATAGCCCTGGTTAATGAGTACAAATTCCTCATTGCTTCTGTTAAGGAATGTCAGATTGCTGTACATTGCGTCGGCATTTCCCCTGTACCATCCCGTTCCGTATTCCGACAGGCATGGGGGAAGAATGAACAGACCGTCGTTTTTTCTGTCCAGGTCCCATTCCTTTCCCGAACCGAGGTGGTCAATCAGAGAATGAAAATTATACTGGGTTGGTATGCCCACGTTCCGTATTCCCGAATTTATCATGTTTGAAAGGGCAAAATCAATTGCCCTGTATTTTCCGCCGAAAGGGACCGCCGAAATGGAACGGCCGGCCGACAGTTCCTTCAGGCGGTTGTTTTTTCCGCCGGTAAGTATTATACCCATCATGCTATACATGACCGCCATCCCCTTTCAACAATGCATAACCTGACGGAATATATGTGAAAGGAAAGTCACCGGGCATTATTTGATTGTCTATGACCACATTGCAGCCTATGGTTACGTTATCGGGTATAACGGCGTCCGAACCGATTACGGTGATTTTCGAATTGTATATTTTACTGTTGAAAATGTTTTCCGCATATTCGCCTATACCGGTTTTAACGCCCGTCCCGATTACCGTTTTTTCCCCGATGATTGTGCAGTTTAGATATGACCCTTGTTTTACCGTACTGTTTGACATGATAATGCAGTTTTCAACGCAGGCATTTTCTTCAATCGTAACACCCGGGAAAATGACTGAGTTTATGACAGTGCCGTAAATCATGCACCCTTCTGCCACAATGGATCTGATGACATATCCTTTAGGGCCGATATAATGGGCGGGTTTTACCGGATTTGGGGTATAAATTCTCCAGTTGGGATCAAACAGGTTGAATTCCGGAACCCGGGTAACCAAATCCATGTTGGATTCATAATAGGACTGTATTGTTCCGACATCCCTCCAGTATCCCGAAAACGTATAAGCCCAAAGCCTTTTTCCTGTTTTAAGAAGCTTGGGTATCACATTTTTTCCGAAATCATGGCCGGAATTATTGTCATGATGGTCTTCAATAAGGCTTTCTTTCAGGACGTTTAGATTGAATATGTAAACGCCCATTGAAACAAGATTGCTTTTAGGTTCTTTCGGCTTTTCTTCAAAACCGTATATTTTGCCTTCATCGGTGGCAAGAATTACGCCATAGCGGTGTGCTTCCTCAATGGGGACCTGAATGGCGGATATTGTTACATCGGCATTGTTTTTTTTGTGAAAGTCAAGCATCATGGAATAATTCATTTTATAGACATGGTCTCCGGAAAGAATGATTACATATTTCGGATTTTGTTCTTCAATATAATGCATGTTCTGGTACACTGCGTCTGCCGTACCCGAATACCATTCTCCCTTAAGCTGTTTTGTAAAAGGTGACAGAATGGTAACGCCGCCGTTTAGTCTGTCCAGGTCCCAGGGCTTTCCGATTCCAATGTGGTGGGTAAGCTGCAACGGCCTGTACTGGGTCAGTACACCGACGGTGTCAATACCTGAATTAATGCAGTTGCTTAATGAAAAATCTATTATACGGTATTTGCCGCCATACATCACGGCAGGTTTGGCCGTCAGTTTTGTTAATATTCCGAGTCTGCTTCCTTGACCGCCCGCAAGAATAAGAGCAATAATTTCCTTACGCATTTTTTCCTCCCGGTTATGTTTTTATTTATTGGGGGATGTTAATAAAAATCTGTCTCATAAAATAGAATGCCCCTTTTTTGTAAAATTAAGAATGAGTCGTATCTCCAATTTTTTCTCGTTTATCTTCAAAAAATTTCAGAAAAAACAAAAACATTCCGGAAAATAAAATTAGCCGTTGATTTTACAGCGGGTTATTTATATAATTATAATAGTCAAAGAAAGTCAAAGTCGGAGGTTTCTCTATATGCAATATAAAGATTATTACAAAATCCTGGGGGTTGACAAAAACGCCACTCAGGAAGAGATAAAAAGGGCATACAGGAAACTTGCGAAAAAATACCACCCCGATTCCAACCCGGGCAATAAGGAAGCAGAAGAAAAATTCAAGGAAATCAATGAGGCTTATGAAGTTCTGGGGGATGAAGAGAAAAGAAAAAAATATGATCAGTTTGGAAGTATGTATTTCCAGAACGGAATGAATTTTGATCCGTCATGGTTTGGAAACTTCGAATTCAAAAAGAGTCATAACGGTTTCAGCGACTTTTTTAATATGTTTTTCGGCGATTACGGTATTAACCTGGATGATTTATTCGGCGGAAAATTCAGGGGCTTTAATACCGGTTTTTCAGGCACTCACGCCATGCGGGGAGAAGATGTTGAGGCAGAACTTTATATTACACCGGAAGAAGGCCTTGAGGGAGTTGAAAAAACGTTTACCGTCAGAACCGGTCATGGCGCAAAAACCCTGTCGGTGAAAATACCCAAGGGTATTCCCGAGGGCGGAAAAATAAAACTGGCGGGGCAGGGAAAACCGGGTATTGGCGGAGGACCAAACGGGGATTTGTACCTTGTTGTTAAATTCAGGGAAGGAAAGTATAAACTTGAAGGTAATAATCTTATTAAAAAGGCAGAAATCTACCCATGGACTGCGGCTCTTGGAGGAGAAATAAAAATTGAGGCACCTGACGGCATAATACAGGTAAAGATTCCCCCGGGGATTCAGACCGACCAGAAGATAAGGATACCAAAGCAGGGTTATGGCAGAACAAAAGAAACACGGGGAGATCTTTATATCCTGATAAAAATTGTAAATCCGAAATACCTTACCACCGAACAGCGAAGACTATATGAAAAGCTGAAAGCAACCGAAACCATTTAAATTTTTTATAACCATCTAAGTTACAGGTGGTTATTTATTTTAAGGTTTGAAAGGAGAGTACGCATGAAGTTTGAAAAATTCACCGAGAAAGCCCAGGAAGCAGTGGTGGAAGCTCAGCAACTGGCTCTCAAGCTCGATCACCAGCAGGTGGACGTGGAACACTTGCATATGGCGCTCCTTGAACAGGAGGATGGGCTTATACCGAAATTACTTGAAATAATCGGTGTCAATACGCAAAACATGAAACAGGATCTTCAGCAGGAACTGGACAGGCTGCCGAAGGTATACGGGACGAATGTGGAGCAGGTTTATGCCACAAGGCGTTTTAACCAGGTATTGCTTAAAGCCGAGGACGAAGCCAAAAGGTTTAAAGACGAATATGTCAGTGTTGAACATATATATCTTGTAATAATAAATGAAAAGAATACGCCATCAAGCAGGATTCTGGCAAAATACGGAGTTGACAGGGAAAAACTTCTTTCAGCCCTGTCCAGGGTAAGGGGAAATGAAAGAGTGACGAGCAAAAATCCGGAAGAAGGCTATCAGGCTTTGCAGAAATACGGCAGAGATCTGGTTGAACTTGCACGGCAGGGAAAACTGGATCCCGTTATCGGACGGGATCAGGAAATCCGGAGAGTAATCAGGATTCTTTCGCGCAGAACGAAGAACAATCCTGTTCTGATCGGTGAGCCCGGAGTTGGCAAAACCGCCGTTGTTGAAGGGCTGGCCCAGAGGATTTTAAAAGGTGATGTTCCCGAGGGATTAAAAGACAAGACCATTTTCGCCCTTGATATGGGGGCGCTGATTGCCGGAGCAAAATTCCGTGGTGAATTCGAGGAAAGGTTGAAGGCGGTTCTTAATGAAATAGCCAAATCCGAAGGAAGGATCATTCTTTTTATTGACGAGCTGCATACAATAGTCGGCGCAGGCAGGACAGACGGGGCGCTGGATGCCGGAAACATCTTGAAACCCATGCTCGCAAGAGGGGAACTCCACTGTATCGGTGCAACAACCCTTGATGAGTACAGAAAGTATATAGAAAAAGATGCGGCGCTGGAAAGACGTTTCCAGCCTGTTCTTGTGGATCAGCCCACAGTTGAGGATACAATATCCATTTTGCGCGGGCTAAAGGAAAGATTTGAAATTCATCATGGGGTACGCATAACCGACAATGCAATAATCGCCTGTGCCGTGCTGTCAGACAGGTATATTTCCGACAGGTTCCTTCCCGACAAGGCAATTGATTTGATGGACGAAGCCGCTTCAATGCTGAGGATGGAGATTGACAGCATGCCGTATGAACTGGACGAAATAAACAGAAAAATAATGCAGTATGAGATTGAGTACCAGGTGCTCAGCAAGGAGACCGACATTAATTCGGTAGAAAGGCGCAACCAGTTAAGTCAGGAAATACAGAGGCTGAAGCAGGAAGCCGAATCAATGAAGGCACAGTGGGAAATGGAGAAAAGTTATATTAAACGGGAAAAGGAACTGAAAGAGGAAATTGAAAAAGTCAAGCATGAAATAGAAAACGCTGAAAGGGTTTATGATCTTGAAACTTTAGCGAAACTCAGATACGGACGTTTGCCCGAACTGGAAAAGGAAATGGAGGAGTGCAAAAAACGCCTGAATTCCCTTGGCACACAGCTTTTGAAGGAAGAAGTGACCGAACAGGAAATAGCTGAAATCGTCGCCAAATGGACCGGTATACCGGTTGCAAAACTTGTTGAGGAGGAAAAACAGAAACTTTTAAACCTTGAAAATATACTCAAAAAACGTGTAATAGGGCAGGACGAAGCCGTAAAGGCGGTATCCGATGCCGTGCTTCGTGCAAGGGCGGGACTTAAAGATCTTAATAGACCTATTGGCTCATTTATTTTCCTGGGGCCGACAGGAGTGGGAAAAACACAGCTGGCAAAAACATTGGCAGAGGCCTTGTTTGACAGTGAAGAAAATCTTATCAGAATTGATATGAGCGAATATATGGAGAAGCATTCGGTGGCAAAACTGATAGGAGCGCCTCCGGGATATGTGGGTTATGAAGAGGGGGGACAGCTGACCGAAGCAGTCAGAAGGAAACCATACTCGGTGATTTTGTTTGACGAGATAGAAAAGGCCCATCCCGATGTATTCAATCTTCTTTTACAGCTTCTGGATGACGGGAGACTTACCGACAGCCAGGGCAGAACGGTGAATTTTAAAAATGCCGTAATTATAATGACGAGCAATATTGGAAGCGACATACTGCTTGAAAGCATAACCGAAAACGGCGAAATTTCTGAAACGGTCAGGAACATGGTAATGGACAGCCTGAAAAACTATTTCAGGCCCGAGTTCCTGAACCGCGTGGATGATATAGTTTTATTCAAACCGCTTGGAAGAAAGGAAATTTACGGTATTATCGACCTGATACTTAACGAGCTTCGCGAAAGACTTAAGGACAGGAATATAAAGCTGGAGATTACCGATGAGGCGAAGGAAGTAATACTTGACAGGGCATATTCGCCGTCATATGGTGCGCGTCCGCTGAGAAGATTTATTCAGAAAGTAATTGAAACCGATCTCGGAAGAAGGATAATCGCGGGGGAAATACATGAAGGTTCGGTTGCGACGATTGATGCGGACAACAGGAAAGGAGAACTTATTGTAAAAGTGTCATAGTCAGGAAATTGTGTAATGCCGGAAACAATGTGGAAACAATAATTGGATTGCAGTCGATTGACGAAATTTCACCCGTACGGCTGGAAGAAAGTGCCTGGTTTGCATCAGGCGCTTTCTTTTTATTTTGTAAATAATATATGAAAAAGAGAAACATGCATTGCGGAATGTTCCCTGACGGGAAAAAGAATTGGTTTTCCATATTGTGATGTAAAACCGGAACCGTTATAATATTGCTGTATACCCGTATTGCAATAAGAAACGGTCGTATTTTTTGTAGTAGGACGGTCTTATTAGGTACGGAATTTTGTTTTGTGTCACTTAGTTAATATTTTAAAAGTGTGGGGAGATGGTAGCATGGAAAAAAGGGAAACCTTTGCTTCACGTCTTGGTTTTATTCTCATTTCCGCAGGCTGTGCAATCGGACTGGGGGATGTATGGCGATTCCCGTACATTACCGGAAAATACGGCGGAGGAATATTTGTGCTGATTTATCTGGTGTTCATAATTATGCTCGGTTTGCCTATTATGTCAATGGAACTTGCGGTCGGGCGGGCCAGCAGGAAAAGTATTGCCACATCTTTCAAAGTCCTTGAGAAAAACGGGCAGAAATGGCACTGGATGGGTTATGCAGGCATGGCGGGGAATTACATACTGATGATGTTTTACACCACCGTTGCCAGCTGGATGCTCGCTTATTTTTACAAGTTCCTTACGGGAAGGTTTGAAGGGATTGACACTCAGCAGGTATGTCAGGTATTTGATGAATTTCTGGCAAGTCCGCTGGAAATGACTGTATGGATGGTTTTAACCACCGTAATCTGCTTCGGTATTTGTTCTTTTGGGCTTCAGGAAGGTGTTGAAAAGGTTACTAAAATTTTTATGGTCCTTCTGCTGGCAATAATAATTGTCCTTGCGGTGAGATCACTGATGCTTCCAAATGCGGTTGAAGGCCTGAAGTTCTACCTTTTGCCTGATTTTAGCCGTGTGGAGGAATACGGCCTTTGGGAAACGGTTTATGAGGCCATGAGCCAGGCTTTCTTTACCCTTAGTATCGGCATAGGCTCTTTGGCTATTTTCGGAAGCTACATTGGAAAAGAACGGAGCCTTCTGGGCGAATCCATACATATTGCGGCACTGGACACTGTAATTTCGATTATAGCCGGTCTTATCATTTTCCCCGCATGTTTTTCATTCGGCGTTGATCCCGGCAGCGGACCGGGTCTTGTGTTTGTAACACTGCCGAATATTTTCCACTCCATGGCGGGAGGCAGAATCTGGGGCTCACTCTTTTTCTTGTTTATGTCGTTTGCTGCATTTTCCACAGTTATAGCCGTTTTTGAGAATATTATTTCGTTTGCCATAGATTTGTGGAGCTGGAGCCGTAAAAAAGCGGCATTTGTAAATACATTTCTGCTTATCGTACTTTCAATGCCCTGTGTCCTTGGGTTCAACGTACTAAAATGGATTCAGCCTTTGGGACCCGGGTCCACAATTCTTGAACTCGAGGACTTTATAATCAGCAATAATATTCTTCCGATAGGTTCGCTGGTTTACGTACTGTTCTGTGTCAGCCGTTACGGATGGGGTTTTGAGAATTTCATGGAGGAGGTAAATGCGGGGGAAGGCGTTAAAATGCCCCGTGCACTCAGAGGATATCTGACATGGGTATTGCCGGCAATTATTTTGTTAGTGCTGATTCAGGGATACATCGACTTTTTCGGATAAAAGGACAGGCAATTTGTGCAATGCCGGAAACTGACGCTGCCTTTGCCAAACGTTTCCGGCATTTCTTTTGCCGAAAACGCAGCATGTTGTCTGCCGTAAAGTTTTATAATAAAATATATGAAGGGAAAAGTTTTTTTAATTTAATGTCATCAGGGAGAGGCTTCAAATGGATTTTGATTACCTAGTGCGGAAAGCGATGGAGGCAAAAGAAAAAGCTTATGCTCCGTATTCGGGATTCCGTGTCGGCGCTGCGGTACAGACAGCAAGCGGAAGAGTGTATACAGGGTGCAATGTGGAGAATTCGTCCTTCGGCGCAACCATATGTGCCGAGCGCACCGCAATTGCAAAGGCGGTATCAGAGGGAGAAAGCAAGATAGTTGCAGTGGCAGTAAGCAGCGACGGTGAAAACATTACCTATCCGTGCGGAATATGCCGCCAAGTAATATCCGAATTCGGAAACGATGAAACGAAGGTTATTTGCAGCAATAAAAACGGGCAATATAAAATATATGAAATGAAAGATATTTTACCCCATGCTTTTGCAGGGGAGGATTTTATGACTAAAAATAAAGGTATGAATACGTGAAAGGAGCTCCTTATGGGTTTTCGTTCGGGATTCGCCACAATTATCGGAAGGCCTAACGTTGGAAAGTCAACGCTTTTGAACCTGCTTACCGGTGAGAAAATTTCAATTATTTCCAGCAAGCCCCAGACCACAAGAAATACAATAAAAGCCATTATCACCACCGACGAATATCAGGTGGTTTTTATTGACACGCCCGGTTTGCACCGACCCAGGAACAAACTGGGGGACTATATGCAGAAGTCGGCAATATCAACACTGGACGAAGTGGATGTAATTCTGTACATGGTGGAAGCTACCGATAAAACCATCGGACCGGGCGACAGGGAAATAATCGAGATGCTAAAAAAACTGAGCACGCCTGTCATTCTGCTTATAAACAAGATAGATCTGGTAAGCAAACCAGCTCTTTTGCCCCTTATTGACGAATACAGCAAAGAAATGAATTTTGAGCATATAATACCTGTCAGCGCTCTTGATATAGAAACCAAAGAGCTGGTTTTAAGGGAAACGGTTAAATATCTCCCCGAGGGGCCGGCGTATTACCCCGCCGACATGGTTACCGATCAGCAGGAAAGGTTTTTGGTGCAGGAACTCATCAGGGAAAAAATACTTCATCTTGTAAGCGATGAAGTTCCTCACGGCGTAGGCGTTGAAGTAATACTTTTCAAGGAAATACCTGAAAAGGAACTGATCGAAATTCACGCCAACATTTACTGCGAAAAGGAGAGCCACAAGGGGATTGTCATCGGAAAAAACGGCGAAATGCTGAAAAAAATAGGCACTCTTGCAAGGCAGGACGCTGAAAGGCTGCTCGGATCAAAAATTTTTCTGAAATTGTGGGTGAAAACTAAAGAGGATTGGCGAAACAGCGATTATGTGTTAAGAGAATTGGGGTACAAATAAGAGATTTGTTTTTTCACCCCTTGTATTGGAATATGATACAATGTTATACTTTAAATGAACAGAAAAATATCAAAATTTTACGGGCGTCTCTGCTTGTGAGACGCTTATTTGCTGCAAAAAACAGTATGGTTGTGGGAGTAGACAAATGAACAAAATAGGATTTGATAATGAAAAATACATAAAACTTCAGTCTGAGAAGATACGTGAGCGAATCGAATTCTTCGGGGGTAAGCTTTATCTTGAATTCGGAGGAAAGCTGTTTGATGACTACCATGCCTCAAGAGTATTGCCCGGGTTTAAACCCGACAGCAAGGTTAAGATGCTGCTGGAGCTGAAAGATCAGGCTGAAATCATAATAACAATCAATGCCGATGACATAGAAAAAAGCAAGCGGCGCGGCGATCTCGGCATAACATATGATCTGGACGTATTGCGTTTGATAGACGCTTTCAGGGATATCGGGCTTTATGTTGGCAGTGTTGTAATAACCCATTACCGTTCGCAGACCACTGCCGATCTGTTCCAGAAACGCCTTGAAAATCTTGGGATCAGAGTTTACAGGCATTATCCCATACCCGATTATCCGTCAAACATAGCTCTTATTGTGAGCGATGACGGATACGGTAAAAATGACTATATTGAAACCAGCCGTTCTTTGGTGGTCGTAACTGCTCCGGGACCGGGAAGCGGTAAGATGGCGACCTGCCTGTCCCAGCTGTACCATGAGTATAAACGCGGTATTAAGGCGGGATATGCAAAGTTTGAAACCTTTCCGATATGGAATCTTCCGCTGAAGCATCCTGTAAATCTTGCTTATGAGGCAGCCACAACAGACCTGAATGACGTTAACATGATTGATCCGTTTCATTTGGAGGCTTACGGCATTACATCGGTGAACTACAACAGGGACATAGAAGTGTTCCCCGTATTGAATGCGATACTTGAAAAAATAGCAGGAAAGTCGCCTTACAAAAGTCCCACCGATATGGGGGTCAATATGGCAGGGTACTGTATTACCGATGACGAAGTGGTATGCAGGGCTTCGGAACAGGAAATCATACGCCGCTATTACAATGTCCGCTGTTCAGTGCGGCAGGGTCTGGCGGACAAACAGGAGGTTTATAAGCTCGAATTATTAATGAATCAGCTGGGAATTTCACCAAAGGACAGACCTGTGGTTGACGCGGCATTAAAGCGTGCCGAGGAAACCGGCGGACCGGCGGTTGCCATTCAGCTTAACGACGGTAGGATTGTTACTGGAAAGACGTCGCAGTTGCTCGGTGCGTCGGCTGCGGCACTGTTGAATGCGCTGAAGGAACTGGGAGGGATTCAGCATGAAATCCATCTCATATCCCCGATAGTTATTGAACCGATACAGGTTTTGAAAACCAGACATATGGGAAACCATAACCCGAGATTACACACCGATGAAGTGCTTATTGCCTTATCCATATGCGCGGCCACAAATCCGACTGCGGCGCTTGCAATGGAGCAGCTTTCCAAACTGAGGGGTTGCGAAGCTCACTCAACTGTGATACTGTCTAAAGTGGATGAAAATGTATTTCATAAACTGGGAATCAATATTACATGTGAGCCTCAGTATCAGACCAATAAACTTTATCATAAATAAGAAATGAGGGCTGCCTTTATCCCGAGCCCCTCAACCGACAGGCTGATTTTAAAATTTGCCTTGATTTGGTATACATAAACCTTCAAACAGGACAAAAAATACATATAAGATATATCCATCTGTTTGTTGAGGGGGATAATATGTTAAAGGATTTGGCGTGGCAGATGTTTAAGAAAACAGGCAATATAGAATTCTTCCTTCACTATAAAAATCTTGACCGCAGCGGGAATAAGGATTTCAGTACGGAGGCAGCCGCCGATACGGATTTGGATGGTGAAAAATGCCGTATGTCAAAGCCCGGGGAATAGTTGTCCGGGAAGTCAAGGTTGGAGATTACGATAAAATTCTTACGGTGGTTACCGAGGAATTCGGGAAAATATCTGTTTCGGCGAGAGGGGTGAGGCGGGGTGGAAACCGTTACTCTGCCGGAACCCAGATTTTTTCTTACTGTGATTGGGTTTTATACAAAGGAAAAAATACATATGTACTGAATTCCTGCGAGATCATCAGCTCATTTTACGAGATAAGGCAGGATATGACTCTGCTGGCGTATGCCGCCCATATGCTCCGGCTGCTGAACGATGCCACATATGAGAACCAGCCTGCAAAAGATTTGATCACGGTTTTTTTGTATGCTCTTAGGGCGCTTTTAAATAAAAGGCGGACGCCGTCCCTTGTTGCACGGGCTTTTGCATTAAAGACCATCCAGATGATGGGGTTTGTGCCTCATGTTTCGGGCTGCTGTGTGTGCGGAACAAAGGAGATAAATGACATTTATTTTAATTTCAGACATTGCGGCTTTGTGTGTGAAAAGTGCAATACGACTCCCGATGATGCTCTTCGTGTTAAAACAGGTGCCGCCAAGGCGATAATATATGTACTTTGCGCCGAGCCCGCAAAGGTGTTTGACTTTGAGCTTGCCCCCGAGGTTTTAAAAAATTTTGAGGATATAGTTGACAGGTATGTCGACGACAGGCTGGAAAAGGAATACAGCAAAATGGACTTCCTGCAGGAAATATAGGACAGGTTCAGAAAGACGAAACTTGTACTTGTAATCGGGTGGTTGTTATGTTAAAATTGAATGGCACTGTATTTAACAGAGGAGAATAATTGGAGGTTTTAGAATGGAGATATTGGTCAATATCCTGCATATAATTGTCTGTATTGCCATTATAGTAATTGTTCTGATGCAGTCCGGGCGTTCTGCCGGCATAAGCGGTGCAATAGCAGGTGGTGCTGAAACCTTTTTCGGGAAAAACAAAGGCCGAACCATTGACGCGATACTGAACAAGTATACAAAATTTGCACTGGCGATATTTATTTTGACGTCAATCGTATTAACACTGTTGTTAAGATAAATGTTTTCTGCGGTAAGGAACTTATAGAGCCGTTCATGTATGATGCGGACGCGGCGGGACTGTACATGCTCTGTAGAAGTATGTATAGTCTTTTTATTTTAATCCGGATATATTTTATGAAAAGGAGGGTTAGCGATGCCCGAATTTAGGATCAAATCCAATTACAAACCTTCCGGGGATCAGCCCCAGGCCATAGAGAGACTGGTTGAGTCGGTACAAAAAGGAAACAAGCACCAGACCCTCCTTGGTGTCACAGGTTCGGGAAAAACGTTTACAATAGCCAACGTGATAGAAAGACTGCAAAGGCCGACTTTGGTGATTGCGCATAACAAAACACTTGCCGCGCAGTTATGTTCCGAGTTCCGCGAATTTTTTCCCGACAATGCCGTGGAATATTTTGTGAGCTACTACGATTACTATCAGCCCGAGGCTTATGTTCCCGCCACCGATACCTATATTGAAAAGGAATCATCGATAAATGATGAAATTGACAATTTGCGGCACGCCGCCACCGCCGCTTTGTTTGAAAGGCGGGATGTTATAATTGTTGCAAGCGTGTCGTGCATTTACGGCCTCGGTGATCCTGAAGACTACACTGAACTGATGCTGTCATTAAGGCCGGGCATGCAGAAAGACAGGGATGAAGTGATAAAGAAACTGGTAGACATGCAGTATACACGGAATGAAATTGATTTTAAGAGAGGTACGTTCAGGGTCAAGGGGGATGTTCTGGACATTTATCCGGCATCATCTTCAGGAACTATTATCAGGGTTGAATTTTTCGGGGACGAGGTGGACAGAATAACCGAGGTTGATCCTCTGACGGGTGAAATAATAGGAACTCGCACTTATATCGCGATATTTCCCGCATCCCATTATGCAACGACGAAAGAGAAAATGGAAAGGGCCATTAAATCGATCGAACAGGAGCTGGAAGAAAGACTGAAATATTTCAGGGAAAATAACAAGCTCCTCGAAGCGCAGAGGCTGGAACAGAGAACAAGATACGATATTGAAATGATGCGTGAAATAGGCTTTTGTCCGGGAATAGAGAACTATTCAAGACACATCAGCGGCAGGGCTCCGGGAAGTCCGCCGTATACCCTGCTTGATTATTTCCCGAAAGATTTCCTTGTGGTCATTGACGAATCCCATGTAACGGTTCCGCAGATTGGCGCAATGTACAACGGGGACAGGTCAAGGAAAGAAACCCTTGTTGAATACGGCTTTCGCCTTCCTTCGGCGTTTGACAACAGACCTCTTACTTTTGAGGAATTTGAGCGGAAGGTAAATCAGGTTATTTATGTAAGTGCAACGCCCGGGGAATATGAAAGGAAAAATTCGGCGGTAATTGTTGAGCAGATTATCAGGCCTACCGGACTGGTTGATCCGGAAGTGGTTGTTAAACCCGTAAAGGGTCAGGTGGACGATCTTATGGAAGAAATACGGATCCGGGTTGAACGTAACGAGCGGGTTCTGGTTACCACGCTTACAAAACGAATGGCCGAAGACCTGACCCAATATCTTGCCGATGCCGGGATTAAGGTACGGTATCTGCATTCGGATATTGATGCGATTGAGAGAATGCAAATAATAAGGGATTTAAGACTTGGGGTGTTTGATGTTCTGGTGGGCATAAACCTTCTCAGAGAAGGCCTTGACTTGCCTGAAGTTTCACTGGTAGCGATACTTGACGCCGACAAGGAAGGTTTTCTGCGTTCCGAAACTTCTCTGATACAGACTATCGGCAGGGCTGCGCGGAATGTGAACGGGAAGGTTATAATGTACGCCGATTATGTGACGGGTGCCATGGAGAGGGCAATCAACGAAACCAACAGGCGAAGGCAAATTCAGATGGAATATAACAGAAAGATGGGAATTACGCCGAGAACGGTTCAGAAAAACATTCATGACACCCTTGAGACGCTGAAGGCAGCCGAAACCGAAAAGGAATACGCCGCTGATTATAAAGAAATGCCAACAGAGAAACTGATAGAGAAACTCACCGCTGAAATGAAGGCTGCTGCTAAGGAGCTGGAATTCGAAAAAGCGGCAATGCTGCGCGATAGGATTAATGAATTAAGGAAGAAACTTCAGGAACAGGAAACGGGTTGAGTGAAGTGCCCGGTCTGTTCCTCTAATTTTTTGAACGACGGGAGACTGATATGAAAAACTCTTTGCTTCCTGCTGATGTTCACCACTCATGGTCGGATTTTCTGACCTGCGAGCGCATTAGGATGATAAATGATATTGCCGAAAAAATAGGGGAAGATGTTAATCCCGATTTTGAGAATATACTCCGTTTTCTTAGAGTGAATTTGGACAAGGTCAAAATTGTGATACTTGGTCAGGACCCGTATCCGGAAAAGGGAACGGCCACAGGCAGGGCTTTTGAAGTCGGGGGGCTGAAATCGTGGGATCAGCCTTTCAGGCAGGTTTCGCTTAAAAACATCATACGCCTGATTTACAAAAGCTATAACGGCATCACTGAATACGAATGCATTCCGCCATTCAATGAAATCAAAAAGGAAATAAAGAAAGGGAAGTTCCGCATCCTTCCTCCCGACAGGCTTTTTGAATCATGGGAGGAACAGGGCGTCCTGCTTTTGAATACGTCTTTCAGCTGCATCCCGAACTGCCCTGAAAGCCATGCCCCGCTCTGGAAGGATTTTACATGCCAGCTTATTGACTACATATCGGAAAAACATGAACTTTACTGGTTTCTTTGGGGTAAACGTGCATTAAGCCTGAAGCCGGTGATAAACAGGGGAATATTCTTTTTATCCCGGCATCCCATGCTGTGTTCACGCAAATATGAGGATGATTTTTTAAAGTCCTGCTGTTTCGCTGAAACAATGCATATCGTTAACTGGCTTGGAATTTAATGTACAACAGAATTTTCAAACATTTTATTCCGGCTCTTTGTAAGAATAATTTCACAACGCTCCGGTTACCTTAAGAAAAGAACATCGGCATAAAAAATATGCCTGGCTTGCAGCGTTGCGGTCCGATGCGCGGAAGACATAAAAATGCGCCTCGGAACCGCGAATGTACGTGACTGGAGCGTGTGGTATGATATTTAAGAGAGAAAAATCTTTTTTCAGATTTTGTTTTCCTGTTTTTGTTGTAATTGTATCGTTATATTTTTCCGTCATAGCATTTACGCCGAGTCAGATGACCGTTCTGGCCGGTGAAGAGTACCGGGTTGAATTTTTTTCACCGTTCAGGCTGCAGCTTGCAGCTGAAACGGGCGGGATACATGTACAGAAACTGGACGCCGGGGACAGAACGTCATTTTTCTCAATGCCGTATACCCTTAAGGGTACTCAATACGGACAGAACAGAATCCAATTGAGCCTTTTCGGGCTGGTTCCGGTAAAGGACATCACCGTCAATGTCATACCTGCCAGAGAACTTATTGTTTGCGGCAATACCGTGGGTATAAGACTGTATATTAAGGGTATTCTTGTGGTCGGGATATCAGGCGTTCTGACTTCCGAAGGGAAGGAAGTGCTGCCTGTTAAGGATACAGGCCTTGAACCCGGCGATTTCATTGTTGCGGTAAATAACAAAGAAGTGGAAAAAATTTCAGATTTGTCAAAAATAATTGAAGAATCGGGCGGAAAGGAAATCACGCTGAAATTTTTACACGACAATCGCCTGACCGAAGCAAAAGTTACACCCGTCCAAAGTGCCGAAGACGGGAAATACCGTATAGGGATTTGGGTAAGGGACAGCACGGCGGGAATAGGTACGTTAACATATATTGAAGAGGAGACCGGCAAATTCGGGGCCCTCGGTCACGGTATTACCGATATTGATACCGGGATTATGATGCCTGTTAAAACCGGTGAATTACTTAAGTCTTCAGTGTATGGAATAAGAAAAGGCCTTCAGGGAAGCCCCGGGGAACTTCAGGGGGATTTTCTGAAAAGCCCGGAAGTTATAGGGGAAATATACTGGAACACGGCTTTCGGGGTTTTTGGAAAAATAAATAAAGATTATATGGAAGAGATGAAAGGCCGAAAATACCCGGTCGGAACAAGAAGCATGGTAAAGGAGGGACCGGCGACGATACTGTCAAACATACACGGGGAGGAAGTTGAGGAATTTTCTGTTGAAATACAGAAGATTGCCCGCAAAAATCTTTCAGGTCCCAAAAGCATGATAATAAAAATAACCGATCCAAGGCTTTTAAGCGAAACCGGGGGCATTATCCAGGGAATGTCGGGCAGTCCGATTATCCAGGACGGAAGAATTATAGGCGCGGTAACCCATGTCCTTGTAAGTGATCCCACAAAAGGGTACGGAATTTTCATAGAAACCATGCTGGGAATGTATTAGCATTTATTCTTTTTTATAGTGTTTTTACGGCAAATATTGTATTTCACACCCATGCCGCGCGACCAGTGTCCAAAATCCAGAACACCCGACCCTCCCGCACCATATCTATACAAAAACAAAAACACTGTGGTATAATTCATAAGTAATATCCGATAACAGAAAATCTGCATATTAATTCCACATAAATTAAGAAAACAGAAGCGAGGTTTTGAGACACAGATGCCAGGAGATAGACAGAAAAGAATCAGAAACTTTTGCATTATCGCTCATATCGATCACGGGAAGTCAACGTTGGCAGACAGATTGCTGGAGAAGACCGGCGTTTTGACAGAAAGGGAAATGGCGGAACAGGTCCTGGACACAATGGACCTGGAACGTGAACGCGGGATTACGATTAAGGCCCAGGCCTGCAGAATGGTATACAAGGCGCAGGACGGGCAGGAATATATTCTTAACCTTATCGATACTCCGGGGCATGTGGATTTCAATTACGAAGTATCAAGGAGTATTGCCGCGTGTGAAGGGGCAATACTGGTTGTTGACGCGTCCCAGGGCATTGAAGCTCAAACCCTGGCAAATGTATATCTTGCGCTGGAACACAACCTTGAAATCATACCGGTTATTAATAAAATAGATCTTCCGGGAGCCCGACCTGATGAAGTAAAGCGCGAAATAGAGGATGTTATCGGCCTGGACTGCAGCGATGCGCCCCTTATTTCGGCCAAAAACGGAATCAATATTGACGCCGTACTTGAAAAAATAGTTGAAGTCATACCGCCGCCGCGGGGGGATGAAAGTGCGCCGCTTCGGGCATTGATTTTTGACTCCCTTTACGACAATTATAAAGGCGTAATAACTCATGTAAGAGTTATGGAAGGGAGCGTCAGAACAGGCGACGAAATTTTAATGATGAATACGAACAAAAGATTCATCGTAACAGAACTGGGGTATTTCCGGCCCGGAGGATTGATACCAGCTGACGCGTTGTATGCCGGGGAAGTGGGGTATATATGCGCAAGCATTAAGAACGTAGGAGACACCCGTGTCGGCGATACGATAACGCTGGCGTCGAATCCTGCAAATGAACCTCTTCCCGGGTACAAAAAGGCCGTACCGATGGTTTTCTGCGGTATATATCCGGCAGACGGTTCCAAATACATAGATTTGCGTGATGCTCTTGAAAAGCTGCAATTAAACGATGCTTCGCTGTTGTTTGAACCCGAAACCTCTGCGGCTCTGGGTTTTGGTTTCAGGTGCGGCTTTTTGGGGCTTCTGCATATGGAAATAATTCAGGAAAGACTGGAACGCGAATTTAACCTTGATCTGGTGACAACAGCACCAAGTGTTGTATACCGGGTGACGAAGGTCAACGGCGAAGTTCTTATGATAGATAACCCCACGAACATGCCTGAGCCGGGTTCGATAGAAAAGATGGAGGAACCCATAGTGAAGGCGACGATTATGACACCCACCGAATACGTGGGCAGTATTATGGAACTGTGTCAGGACCGTAGGGGCGAATACATAGGAATGGAATACATTGAAAGTACCCGGGCGGTTTTAACATACGAAATACCGTTGAATGAAATTGTCTATGATTTTTTTGACGCCCTGAAGTCCCGTTCAAGAGGATATGCCTCTTTTGATTATGAATTTAAGGGATATAAAGAATCTGACCTGATTAAGCTTGATATCCGCGTAAACGGCGAAGTTGTCGATGCATTGTCGTTTATTGTCCACAGAAGCAAAGCATACGCCAGAGGAAGAAAAATGGTTGAAAAGCTCAAGGAGACAATTCCCAGGCATATGTTTGAAATACCGATACAGGCTTGTATCGGTTCAAAAGTAATCGCAAGGGAAACTGTGAAGGCCTACCGTAAGGACGTTCTTGCAAAATGTTACGGCGGTGATGTTACAAGAAAGAAAAAACTGCTTGAAAAGCAGAAAGAGGGTAAAAAACGCATGCGTCAGATAGGAAGCGTGGAAATTCCACAGGAGGCCTTCATGAGCGTGCTGAAACTTGATACATAGGCGAGGAAAATGCTGAAAGATAAAACTCTTGGAATATATGTTCATATACCTTTCTGCATAAGAAAGTGCAATTACTGTGATTTTCCGTCATATCCCGGGCTGGATGCAATTTTCCGGGACTATACCCGGGCTGTGTGCAGAGAGATTGAAACGGTGGCATCTAAACATTCGGATATGACGGTGGATACGATTTTCTTCGGGGGAGGGACCCCGTCGGTCCTTCCTGCCGACTGCATTTCGGATATAATGAATTCCCTGTCTGCAAATTTTGAAATTTCGGAAGATGCAGAAATATCGATAGAGATAAACCCTGGCACGATAACCGGTGAAAAAGCGGAAGCATACAGGAAAATTGGCTTCAATCGCGCAAGCATTGGGCTTCAGTCGGCAAGCAACAACCTTTTGAGGTTTATGGGGAGAATACACACCGAAGAGATGTTTGAAGAATGCGTGAAACTGCTCAAAGGTTCAGGATTTCATAATATAAATGCCGATGTTATTTTCGGTGTCCCGACCCAGACAATGGAAGACTGGCAGGAAACTGTTGAACTGGTTCTTGAGAAAGGTGTGACCCACGTTTCGGCCTACAGTCTTAAAATCGAAGAGGGCACGCCGTGGCATGAGCTGAATGAAAGGGGAAAACTGCCCGCGGTTGACGAAGATTTGGAAAGGGAAATGTATTATTGGGTAATAAAAAAATTGAAAGATGCAGGTTTTAGGCATTATGAAATTTCAAATTTTGCAAAGCCGGGGTTTGAATGCCGGCATAACCTGAAATACTGGACGAACAGACCTTATTTGGGTTTTGGTTCCGCAGCGCATTCCTATATTGATGACGTCAGATATTCAAATGAAGAAAATCCCTGTGAATATATCGGAAGAATTGCTGAAGGAGTATTACCGGTAGCAAGCAGCGAGTATATCGGGGCCGAAGAGAAACTTTCGGAAAGGTTTATTCTCGGACTGCGACTGGTTGAAGGGGTAAGCCTGAAGGACCTGGAACGGGAATTTGGCAGTGAAGCCCTGAAAAAATATGATGAGACAATAAGAATGCTGGTTGGAAAAAATCTTCTGTGCTTTGAAAATGACATGCTGAGACTGACAAGCCTGGGGCTGGATTTTGCCAATCAGGTGTGGGCTGAGTTCTTAATGTAATGAGGATAAACGTATGAATACTTTCTGTTTTGAAAAAAGCACTACAGGGTATATTTGCCTGTAAGGGCTTTTTTATTATTTCTTCATAAGAAATGTAATTTTTTAACCTTTCATTTGAGATGCCGAAAATTCCCGACAGCCCTGCAAATGGAATAGAATGAGGAAGCTGATTTAACAGAAATCGGTTATGCAGACCGGAAGCTTCCTGTTCACTCGTCGGCTAAAAGAACTCAACCTGAACAACAGGAATAATTAATGAATTTTGCGAATATATAAATACTTAACCTACCTCTTGACAAAAAAAAGACAGGGTGGTATTTTTATTATAGCGTTTAGCACTCAATTGAAGAGAGTGCTAATAAAATTTAAAAGGGATTTTTTGGTGAAGTATTAATAACATATTAATAATATCGCGTTTAAAGTATAAACCGGGTACAGTGGGTATATTATTTTTGTAGAACAGTACTTGCTGAAGTTTCATATATATAGATAGCATTAACCATGTGGATCACTGCAATATACAATAGCCCTTCATGGTTAAAGGTACAGGGCTATTGTATGGAGGTGAGTTTCATTTGGAAACAACGTTAAGTGAACGTAAAAAACAAATATTGAAAACGCTTGTCGATGATTATATAAGAACCGCGCAGCCGGTGGGGTCAAGAACCATTTCAAGAAAGCATGAACTTGGGCTGAGTTCAGCCACGATCCGCAATGAAATGGCTGATTTGGAAGAAATGGGGTATATTTCTCAGCCCCATACGTCTGCGGGCAGGGTTCCCTCCGATAAGGGATACCGTTTTTACGTCGATCATCTGATGCAGGTTCAGGCTCTTAAAATGGAAGAAATAAGGCAGATCAGGGACGCGATTGAGCGTAAGATCAATGAAATAAATACACTTATTCGCCGTGCATCGGATATAATATCCAGTATTACAGGGTATGCGTCGGTTGCGCTTTCTCCCAGCCTTTCAAAGGCGTCGTTGAAGTCGGTACAGGTATTGCCGGTGGATGAGAAAAAGTTACTGATAGTTATAGTGACGAGCGCCGGTGTTGTGAAAAACCACGTTATTCGTGTCAATAATGAAATAGAGATAAATCATGATGCGCTTACGATACTTACAAATTATTTGCAGAAAAAGCTGAACGGACTTATAATTGAGAATATTGAACTTCCACTTATTAATGACGTGCAGACAGAAACCGGTGTTTCGGACGAAATTATAGATCCGGTGATGGAAGGTTTGAAAAAATGCATGCAGGAAGCGGACGACACCGAGCTGATAATGAACGGTATTACAAATCTGCTGAATCATCCTGAATTCAGCGACGTAATAAAGGTTAAGGAATTGTTTGAACTGTTTAATGAACAGCACACCATAAAATCGTTAATGAGTGCTGCAATGAAAAAAGGGAAAATTAATGTACAGATTGGTATGGAAAACGAGCATGAAGTAATGCGGGACTGCAGTGTGGTTACCACCGTTTATAATCTGGGGGATACTGAGCTGGGGACGCTGGGTATAATAGGCCCCACAAGAATGTATTACTCAAGGGTTTTTTCCGCAATGAATTATTTGAGGAACCTGATTAACAGTGAAATACTCAGAATTATAAACGATGAGTAAATAGGTTTATCGTACTATTGATGGATGGAAGGATGAATAAAAAATGATGACAGATGAAAAAAATCTGGGGAAAAATGAGGATTTTGCCGATGAAAATCAGGAGGTAAAAGTGAACACCGAAGAAAACGCGACAAATGAAAAAAGTGAAATTCAAAATGACAAAGTTCAAAACGACGTTGTGGAAGAGAAACCGGCGAATGAAAGCGGACAGGCCGGAAGCGCCGGAAACGACGGTGATAACGGCGGCGAAAAAATGAGCAGAGAGGAAGAACTTCTTGTTCAGAAGGACAAGGAGATTAATGAACTGAAGGAATATCTGCAAAGACTTGCGGCGGAATTTGACAATTACAAGAAAAGGACGAGAAGAGAAAAAGAAAAAATTTATGCTTCATCGGTGGCAGATGTGGTCTCTGCTTTTCTCCCGGTTGTGGACAATATTGAAAGAGCGCTGCAGGCTTCGGAAGGAAGCCTTGAAAGCATTCGCGAAGGCGTTGTAATGATTCACAGGCAGATGATGGATGTATTGGCGAAGCTGGGAGTAAAACCCATTGAAGCAAAGGGTAAGAAATTCAACCCCGATTTCCATGAAGCCATAGCCCATATAGAGGATGAGAGCTATGGCGAAAATGAAATAGTGGAGGAATTCGTAAAGGGATATATATATAATGACGAAACCGTTATACGCCATTCGGTTGTAAAAGTAGCGAACTGAGTGACTTTCTTTGACCTTTCAATATATATAAATTTTATTTTGTTGTAATTAGGAGTGATTGTATGCCGAAAGTAATAGGTATAGATTTGGGAACGACCAACTCATGTGTTGCAGTTATGGAGGGAGGAGAACCTGTAGTTATCCCCAATGCCGAGGGAAACAGGACGACACCTTCCGTTGTTGCCTTTTCGAAAACCGGTGAAAGACTTGTAGGGCAGGTTGCTAAGAGACAGGCAATTACCAATCCCGAAAGGACAATTATATCTATAAAAAGGAAAATGGGGACAAACACAAGGATTAAAATTGACGATAAGGAATACACTCCCCCGGAAATATCCGCAATGATTCTTCAAAAGCTGAAAGCGGATGCCGAGGCTTACCTTGGTGAAAAGGTAACCCAGGCGGTCATTACAGTTCCTGCATATTTCAATGACGCGCAGCGTCAGGCAACAAAGGACGCAGGAAGGATTGCAGGGCTTGAAGTTCTGCGTATAATAAATGAGCCTACGGCTGCGGCTCTGGCTTATGGCCTTGATAAGGAACATGACCAGAAAATCCTTGTTTTTGACCTTGGTGGAGGAACATTCGATGTATCCATACTCGAAATAGGCGACGGCGTTTTTGAAGTGCTGGCTACCAGCGGAAACAACCATCTGGGCGGTGACGACTTTGACCAGAGAATTATAGACTGGATGGCTGAAGAGTTCAAGAAGGAAACCGGAATTGATTTGAGAACCGATAAGATGGCAGCGCAGCGCCTGAAGGAAGCCGCTGAAAAAGCAAAGATTGAATTATCTTCCGTTACCAGCACGAACATAAATCTTCCCTTTATCACCGCTGATGCCAGTGGCCCGAAGCATCTTGACATGACACTTACGCGTGCGAAGTTTGAAGAATTGATAGCAGACCTGATTGAAAAGACAATGGAGCCCACAAGAAGGGCACTGGAAGATGCGGGGCTTAGTCCGGCGGACATAGACAAAGTACTGCTGGTCGGAGGCTCAACAAGAGTTCCCGCGGTTCAGGAAGCCGTCAGGAAATATCTCGGCAAAGAACCTTTCAAAGGCATTAACCCTGATGAATGCGTGGCAATCGGTGCTGCCATTCAGGCTGCGGTGCTTTCGGGAGAAGTAAAAGATCTGCTGCTTCTTGACGTTACGCCCCTTTCACTCGGTATTGAAACCCTTGGCGGCGTGTTTACAAAACTGATTGAACGCAATACCACGATACCCACGAAGAAGAGCCAGATATTTACTACTGCCGCTGACGGACAGACCAGTGTTGATATCCGTGTATACCAGGGTGAAAGGGAAATAGCCGCAGAAAATAAACTGCTTGGTAATTTCCAGCTGACAGGTATACCTCCTGCGCCGAGAGGAGTGCCGCAGATAGAGGTTACTTTCGATATAGACGCAAATGGTATTGTTCATGTATCGGCAAAGGACCTCGGTACGGGTAATGAGCAGAAGATAACAATAACGGCATCTTCAAACCTTTCCGAGGAAGAAATTCAGAGAGCTATCAAAGATGCTGAAAAATACGCCGAAGAAGACAAAAAGAGAAAGGAACTCATTGAAGCAAAGAACAATGCCGATTCAATGATTTATCAGACCGAGAAAACGCTCAGAGAACTGGGCGACAAGGTTGATGCCGCCGACAAGTCAAGGATAGAAACCGAACTGAATAATTTGAGGGAAGTTGTCAAAGGCAACGATGCAGCAGCCATCAAAGCCGCAACAGAAAAACTTTCGCAGGCGTTTTATGCTGTTTCGCAAAAGCTGTATCAGCAAAATCCGGGTGCCGCAGGTGCCGCAGGAGCGGGCGGGTTTAACCCGAATGCCGCGGGGGGAACGGGCAGCGGCGGCGGTCAGGATGATGTGTACGATGCAGACTATAAAGTGGTTGACGATGACAATAAGTAACTTTTCCGAACCACTTTATAAATCCCCATAACCGACAGCAAATTACACTGACCGGTATTTCACGAAAAACGAGTCAAAGGTTTTCCTTTGACTCGTTAATTATGATTATGGGTATTGTTTTTCCCGCAAAACTTAGAGAGTTAGAAAATGTTGAAGGCTTATTTGAAGTATGTTATAATCGATAAGCTACTTTAGCAGACACAACGGCGGCAGGGGGTGATAGGGTGCCCGAACAGAAGAGGGATTATTACGAAATATTGGGAGTAAGCCGTGACGCTGATGAAAACGAAATAAAAAAGGCATACCGGAAACTTGCGAAACAGTATCATCCTGACTTGCATCCCAATGATAAGGAAGCTGAAGCGAAATTTAAAGAAATAAACGAAGCTTATGCGGTTTTAAGCGACCCCCAGAAAAGAAAGCAGTATGACATGTACGGCCATTCCGGCGTTGACGGAACAGGATTTGAAGGTTTCAGTGGTTTCGGAGGGTTTGATTTCGGCTTTGAAGACATTTTCGATACCTTTTTTGGAGGCTCGCCTTTTGGCAGGACTTCTCACAGAAGGTCGGCTCCCAAAAGGGGTAGCGATTTAAAATATACTCTTGAAATAAGCTTTACTGAGGCTGCATTTGGAACAACGAAAGAAATAAATGTTACAAGGATGCAGTTATGCAATGTGTGTGGCGGTTCGGGCTCAAAACCGGGTACAAGACCCGAAACATGCCGGTATTGTAACGGAACGGGTCAAATCAGGCATGTGCATGCCACGCCTTTTGGTCAAGTGGTGAATATGCGGACGTGTGAGTACTGCCACGGAGAGGGAACGGTAATAACCAATCCGTGCAGTGAATGCCATGGAAGCGGAAGAGTTAAGAAAACATCTAAAATCAGCATAAATATACCCGCAGGAATTGACAACGGGCAGACCATATCCCTGAGAGGTGAGGGCGAACCCGGGTTTAACGGCGGTCCTCCCGGTGACCTGTATGTCAATATCAGAGTTAAACCTCATCCAATTTTTTCAAGAGAAGGCTATGATGTAATCTGTGAAATACCCATTACCTTTACTCAGGCTGCTTTGGGCGCCGAACTGGAGATTCCGACACTGGAAGGCACAATGAAATTCACGATACCCGAAGGAACTCAGACCGGAACGGTTTTCAGGCTGAAAAACAAGGGAATTAAGCATCTGCGTTCCAATGCGAGGGGAGATCAGCTTATAAAGGTACATGTGGAAGTTCCTACAAAACTTTCGGCAAAACAAAAAGAACTGTTGAAGCAGTTTGCTGAAATCAGCGGTGATGAGGTATTTCAGCAGAGAAAATCATTTTTTGAAAAAATGAAGGAATATTTTAACAAATGAAATTTTTAAGAAGAGGGAGTTTTTCTGTGAAGTGGCTTGAAGTGGCGGTTACGGTGGATCCGGAATATCAGGAGATGGTTTCACAGGTTTTGCTGGACCAGGGAGTTCAGGGCCTTGAAATAGTGGATCCGTATGCATTCAGACAGGTTCTTGACGAGAACAGATACCTTGATTATGCCGACGACGGATTAATTGAAAGTTACGGTGAAAAAGTTATAATTAAGGCTTATTTCAGCACCGACAGAGACGCGGAAAAACTGAAAAGTACTCTGAATGATGAGTTCATGCGTTTTTTGGGCCTGATTCCGGGTTATACGCTAAGAATACGTGATGATTCCGAGTGGAAGGATAACTGGAAAAAATATTATAAGACTTTTAAAATATTCGAAAGGGTTGTAATTAAACCAACCTGGGAAGACTACAGTAAAACGGGCGACGAAGTGATTGTGGAGCTGGAACCCGGAATGGCCTTCGGAACAGGGACTCATGAAACAACGCGGATGTGTGCGGAATTTCTTGACGAACTTGTAAAAGGGAATGAAAAAGTTCTGGATTTGGGCTGCGGAACCGGAATTCTGGGTATTATCGCCGCGAAACTCGGAGCGTCGGAAGTCACCTGTGTTGACATAGACGACGCCGCGTATAAAGCATGTATCGAAAATGTCCGAAAGAATCATGTTTCGGATAAAGTGCGCGTAGTATTGGGAGAACTGAAAAATATTGAAACCGAAAAGTACGATATTATAGTTGTCAATATCATTGCCGACGTAATTTTGTCATTGCTGCCCGAATTCAGGAAATACAGCGTTCCTGAAACCAAAATACTGTTGTCGGGTATAATTGCGGACAGGAGAGACGAAATAGCAAATGCCGTAAAAGAGCATGGTTATTGTCTGGTAACCGAAAAAAAACAGGGAGAATGGGTGGCAATGCAGATATGCACAGATTTTTAGTTTCACCTGAATCGATAAAAGATAATACAGTATATATTACCGGAGAAGATTTTAAACATGTGGTGCAGGTGTTAAGGTTCAAAGCGGGTGATCGTATACTGGTGTTTGACGGCACAGGGCTGGAATACGAAACAGAACTTGTATCGGTAGAAAAGGGAAAGGTAACAGGAAAGATAGTAAAGGCATATGCACCCGATACCGAAGCGAAAAAAACAGTAATTCTTTTTCAGGGAATGCCGAAGACCGACAAAATGGAGCTGATCATTCAGAAAACAGTGGAATTGGGAGTAAGCCGGATAGTTCCGGTGTATACCAGGTACTCCGTGGTCCGGGAAAAGGACGGAAAAATTGAAAGTAAACTTGATAGGTGGAACAGAATTTCCAGAGAGGCATGCAAACAATCACGGCGTGTTCTTGTACCGAGAGTTGAAAGGCCTGTTGACTATCACCAGGCTTTAAGAATGTGGAAGGAAATTGAATCAAATGAAAGCGCAGCTTGCTCTCTGGCGGTTTTCTGCTATGAGAATGAGGACAAAAATTGTTTTAAAGAGTTGCTTAAATGTTATAATATAGACTATATTAGAGCCGTAGGGATTTTTATCGGTCCCGAAGGCGGTTTTTCAGAAGAAGAAGTTCAGCTTGCTAAAGACTATGATATAATTCCGGTAGGCTTGGGGAAGAGAATTTTAAGGACCGAAACCGCTGCAATAGCAGTTTTATCCATTATAATGCATGAAATGGGAGAAATGCGCGTATGACGAAAGTATCATTTGTAATTGTTGATGATGCTATTTTTATGAGAACTTTGCTCCGTAAACTGATAGAGGAAATTGATGGTTATACTGTTGTTGCTGAAGCTTCCAATGGAAAGGAAGCAATAGAGGCGGCACAGAAGTATCAACCTGACATTATGACACTGGATATAACAATGCCCGAAATGGACGGAATAATGGCGCTTCCGAAAATCGTGGAAGTGAGCCCGAAAACACGGGTGATTGTTGTTTCGGCTATGGGGCAACAGTCCATTGTTATCGATGCAATTAAAATGGGCGCGAAAGATTTTATTGTAAAGCCTTTTGAGAAGTATAAGGTTTACCAGACCATACAGAATGTGCTGGCGCTTTAGTAAGAATATTTTTATGGACGTTATAAAGCGCCTTAAAAGTATTGGAGGATAAAAATGATTAGGAGCATGACCGGATATGGTTATTATAAATACCAGGACGAAAATGTCAGTATGGATGTTGAAATAAAAACGGTTAACCACAGATACTGTGATATATATATACGAATGCCGAAACAGCTAAGCTGTTTTGAAGACAAAATTCGCTCACTGATCATGAGCCGCATTCACAGAGGTAAAGTGGATGTGTTTCTGAACTGGGAAAACCTTGGAGAAGGTGTTAAAAAAGTAATACTCGATAAAAACCTCGCAGTTGAATACTATAATGCAATGACTCAGCTGTCCGAAGAGCTTCAGCTGAAGGATGACATTACGACATCGGTCCTGGCGAGATTTCCTGAAATACTCAGAATAGAAAAGAAGGAAGAAAATTCCGAACGGGTTTGGGCCATCCTTGAGCAGGCGGTTAATGAGGCCCTGAACCTTTTGGTCGCAATGCGCGAAGCCGAAGGTGAAAAACTGAAGGAAAGCCTTGTTGAAATGTGTAATAACATAGAAAATTACCGTTTGAAGATAAAAGAACGTGAACCACTGGTGATTGCTGAGTACAAGGAAAGGCTTTCAGCAAGGATTAAGGAACTTTTGGACAGCGATGTCGTGGACGAATCAAGACTTGCAATGGAAGTGGCCATTTTTGCGGACAAATGCAGCATTAATGAAGAATTGGTTCGTTTAAGAAGTCATTTGGATCAGTTCCTGGATATTTTGTCTATGGACGGACCGGTAGGAAGAAAACTGGATTTCCTACTGCAGGAAATGAACAGGGAAGTAAACACGATAGGTGCCAAGTCCAGTGATTTGGATATTACAAAAAGCGTCATTGAGTTAAAGAGTGAAATAGAAAAGCTGAGAGAGCAAATACAAAATGTTGAATGAACTATAAATTATCTCTTAATATGGAGGAGTAGACATGAAGCTGATAAATGTAGGTTTCGGAAACATTGTAGCTGCGAACAGGATTATTGCGATAGTAAGCCCTGAGTCGGCGCCGATTAAGAGGATTATTCAGGAAGCAAGAGATCGTGGCATGTTAATCGATGCAACCTATGGCAGAAGAACTCGAGCGGTAATAGTGACTGACAGCGATCATATTATTCTTTCCGCCGTTCAGCCCGAAACCGTAGCCCACAGGCTTGGAGGCAAGGTAAATGATGCGGTGGTTATAGGTGAAGAAGAGCAGGAGGTTAACGAATGAATCCCGGTCTTTTGGTAGTTGTGTCAGGACCTGCGGGGGTTGGAAAAGGTACGGTTGTATCCCGCGCACGGGAGAAGAATGGAGACATTGTTTTTTCTGTGTCGGTAACCTCACGTCTTCCAAGACCGGGGGAAAAAGACGGACAGAATTATTTTTTTGTTACCCGTGAGCGTTTCGAGGAAATGATCAGAAACGGCGAGTTGCTGGAATGGGTTGAATATTGCGGTAATTATTACGGTACACCGAAAGCGTACGTAGAACAGGAACTGAGTAAAGGCAATGTGGTACTCCTTGAGATAGAGGTCGAGGGTGCGAATAATGTCAAAAAAATGTATCCGGACTGTATTACGGTGTTTATAACGCCGCCGTCGCTTGAGGAACTGAGAAGGCGTCTGGAAAAACGCGGAACCGAACCGCCCGATGTTATAGAGAAGCGTATGAAGAGGGCTGTGGAGGAAATGAAACGACTGGACAAGTATGATTATGTGATTAATAATATATCGGTTGAAGAATCCGCCAGGCAATTGCTTGACATTATTGAAAAAGAACGCAAACGGACTAAAATATAAAAGCAAAAAAGGAGTGATAATGATGATAAACCCACCGTTATCGGATCTTTTGAAAAAAATAGACAACAGATATATTCTGGTTAATGTAACCGCGAAAAGAGCCCGTATGCTGAACCAGGGGACTCAGCCCTTGACATCCAAAACTTCTACGAAGGATGTTGTTACTGCGATAAATGAAATAAACGAAGGGAAAATCAGATACAGAAAAATAAAACGCTCAGGCAGCACGCAATAGTATTTAAGATATACATTTTTTAGGAGGAAAATATATGGCTGTAGAGAAAACCATGGAAAAAATAGTGGCATTATCGAAAAACAGGGGTTTCATTTTTCAGGGGTCGGAGATTTATGACGGTTTGGCCAACACATGGGATTACGGTCCTCTTGGAGTAGAGCTGAAGAATAATGTGAAAAGACTTTGGTGGAAAAAGTTTATCCAGGAGAATCCGTATAATGTGGGATTGGATACCGCAATACTGATGAATCCGAGAGTATGGGTGGCTTCAGGCCATGTGGAAAAGTTTTCGGATCCTAAGACCGACTGCCGCCACTGCAAGGCGAGGCATCGAGCAGACAAACTAATTGAGGAATGGAACAGGGCTCACAGCATTGATATGAAAGTTGACGGCATGAGTAACGAAGAACTCACCAGGTATATTGAAGAACATGACATAAGATGCCCGAACTGCGGAAAAAAAGATTTTACGCCTGTAAAGAATTTTAATCTTATGTTTAAAACCTACATGGGCGTTACCGAAGATTCCAAGGATGAAATATATTTACGTCCTGAAACGGCCCAGGGAATATTTGTAAACTTCAAAAATGTCCAAAGAGCCACAAGGAGAAAACTTCCGTTTGGTATCGGCCAGATCGGCAAGTCTTTCAGAAATGAAGTAACTCCGGGCAATTTTACCTTCCGCACAAGGGAATTTGAGCAGATGGAACTGGAATTTTTCTGTGAGCCGGGAAAAGATATGGAATGGTTTGAATACTGGAAGGAATTCTGCCGTAATTGGCTGCTTTCACTGAATTTGCGTGAGGAAAATATCCGGATGAGGGATCATTCGAAGGAGGAACTCAGCCACTACAGTAAGGCCACCACGGATATTGAGTATAAATTTCCGTTCGGCTGGGGTGAACTTTGGGGAATAGCCAACAGAACCGATTATGACCTGAAACAGCATATGGAGCATTCAAAGGAAGACCTGAGCTATTTTGATCCGACTACAAATGAAAAATATGTCCCCTACTGCATAGAGCCTTCGGTTGGAGTGGACAGGGTTGTGCTGGCGTTTTTGTGTGACGCTTACGACGAAGAGGAACTCGAAGACGGTGACGTACGCACCGTACTGCGCTTCCATCCTGCGCTGGCGCCGGTAAAAATTGCGGTACTGCCTCTTTCCAAGAAGCTTGGCGAATATGCTTTTGAGATATATAAAGAACTGATTAAATATTATAACTGCGAATATGATGATACCGGAAGCATAGGGAAGCGTTACCGCCGCCAGGACGAAATAGGGACACCCTATTGTGTTACTTTTGATTTTGATTCAGTTGAAGATAAGCAGGTAACCATACGGGAAAGGGATTCAATGAAACAGGTGAGGATACCTGTTGCAGAACTGAAGGATTATTTCTCTGATAAGTTTGACTTGACTTAAGTGATATATTCGGGGCAGAATTATTCTGCCTTATATATCACTTTAATTTTTTCTGTGCTGAATTTTTGAACCATAAAATAGCATGTACGGGAAAAAAGGATCGGTGTAGCATAATTTGCTTTTATGTTTATAAGTTTACACTGGTGCTGCCTATGCTATTATTTTAATAAAAAATTCCGAAATTTGTATATACTGGTTAGAATACAACAACAATTAAAGATGAAATATTTTCATATGGAATTAAAAAGTCATAAAAGGTATAGAGACTTAGGAGGGAAGAATTTATGGCTAAATATGTATATTTGTTCAGTGAGGGTAATGCCTCAATGAGAAACCTGCTCGGCGGTAAGGGAGCTAACCTTGCCGAAATGACGGGCCTCGGGCTTCCGGTACCCAGAGGGTTTACGGTTACAACCGAAGCATGTACGCGTTTCTACAACGACGGGAAGGTTATTGCAAAGGAAATAGAAGATGAGATATTTGCAACCCTTTCCAAACTGGAGGAAATAGTGGGCAAGAAATTCGGAGATCCAGAGAACCCGCTGCTGGTTTCGGTGCGTTCGGGCGCTCGTGTATCCATGCCGGGAATGATGGACACCATTCTGAACCTCGGTCTTAACGATGAAGTGGTTGAAGGGCTGGCAAAGCTTACCCAAAACCCACGCTTCGCATATGACAGTTACCGGCGTTTTATCATGATGTTTTCAGACGTCGTTATGGGAATTGACAGGATGAAGTTTGAAAAATTAATGGATGAAATTAAGGAGAAAAAAGGTGTTTCAGCCGATACCGAACTGGATGCCGGTGACATGAAGACACTTTCAGAACGGTATAAGGAATTGTATTTGAAAGAAATGGGCGTACCGTTCCCGCAGGATCCAAAAGTTCAGTTAATAGAAGCTGTCAAGGCAGTTTTCCGTTCATGGGAAAATCCGAGAGCTGTTGTTTACAGACGTCTCAACGATATACCTTCTGACTGGGGAACCGCGGTAAACGTACAGGAAATGGTATTTGGCAATATGGGCAATGACTCGGGAACAGGCGTTGCATTTACAAGAGACCCGTCCACCGGTGAGAAGAAGCTTTACGGAGAATTTCTGATGAATGCCCAGGGAGAGGACGTTGTTGCCGGTATCAGAACGCCGCAGCCCATTGATGTGCTGAAGGAAATAAATCCTGATGTATACAACCAGTTTGTTGAAATTGCAGAGAAGCTCGAAAAGCATTACCGTGACATGCAGGATATGGAGTTTACAATAGAGCATGGCAAACTTTTTATGCTTCAGACAAGAAACGGAAAGAGAACCGCTCAGGCGGCGCTGAAGATTGCCGTTGATCTTGTGAATGAAGGCATGATTACCAAGGAAGAGGCTCTGCTGAGAGTGGATCCGAAACAGCTGGATACGCTTTTGCATCCGCAGTTTGATCCCAAAGCTTTAAAAGCCGCAAAGCCGATAGCTAAAGGTCTTGCCGCATCACCGGGGGCAGCAACAGGAAAGATTTATTTCTCGGCGGAGGAAGCAGCCCAGGCCTATAATGCAGGCGAAAAGCTGATCATACTTGTACGCCTTGAGACATCACCTGAAGACATTGAAGGAATGCATGTATCACAGGGTATTTTGACCGGACGTGGCGGAATGACCTCCCATGCCGCTGTTGTTGCAAGAGGTATGGGCAAATGCTGCGTTGTAGGATGCGGTGAAATTATAATAAACGAAGAAGAGGGATATTTCATAGACAAAAACGGCAGGAGATACAATAAGGGAGACTGGATTTCCCTTGACGGTTCCACCGGTAATGTTTATGGTGAAAAACTGCCTACGGTGGCACCCGAAATGACAGGATATTTTGGAACACTGATGAAATGGGCAGATGAAGTCCGCGTACTGAAAGTCAGAACAAATGCCGACACCCCGAGGGATGCACAGCAGGCTTTGAAATTTGGGGCTGAAGGTATCGGGCTGTGCCGTACCGAGCATATGTTCTTCGACAGTGACAGGATAGGCGCGATGAGGGAAATGATTGTAGCCCGCACTGAAGAACAGAGGAGAAAGGCTCTTGAAAAACTGCTGCCGATGCAGAGATCTGACTTTGAGGAACTGTTCAGAGTTATGAAAGGATATCCGGTTACAATCCGTTTCCTCGATCCACCGCTGCATGAGTTCCTGCCCAAGGAAGAGGAGGACATTCAGGCCATAGCTGCTGAAATGGGAATTACGGCAGAAGAGTTAAAAGCAATAATAACCGAATTACATGAATTTAACCCGATGCTGGGTCACAGAGGATGCCGTCTTGCCGTCAGCTATCCTGAAATTGCTGAAATGCAGACAAGAGCGGTTATTGAGGCTGCAATAAATGTCAAAAAAGAAGGTCTGAATGTGGTTCCTGAAATTATGATTCCTCTCGTAGGCGACGTGAAAGAGCTGAAATATGTGAAAGACGTGGTTGTAAAGACAGCCGAGGCGATTATCAAGGAAACGGGTGTGGAACTTGAGTACCGGGTAGGTACAATGATTGAGGTGCCCCGTGCAGCAATAACTGCGGATGAAATCGCCAAGGAAGCCGAATTCTTCTCTTTCGGAACCAACGATTTGACCCAGATGACTTTTGGTTTCAGCAGGGACGACGCAGGCAAGTTTCTTGAAGAATATTACAGCAAGAAAATTTACGAGTTTGATCCCTTTGCAAAACTCGACCAGACCGGTGTCGGGGAATTGATCAGAATTGCGGCGGAAAAGGGACGCAAAACCAGAGCCAATATCAAGATGGGTATTTGCGGTGAGCACGGCGGTGATCCGTCTTCAATCGAATTCTGTCATAACGTTGGTCTGGACTATGTTTCATGTTCACCGTACAGAGTACCTATCGCAAGGCTTGCGGCCGCTCAGGCACAGGTGAGAAATCCAAGAAATAAGAAAGCTTAAAAACATTTCAATACAAAAAGGTACTGTCATATTATGGACAGTACCTTTTTTGTTCATTATTTTTATTCGCCGGACACTGAAAAAAGAAGCGTTATCCGATGACGGAGATCTTTATTTTTATAATTGACAAAGAAAATAGTTTGTGGTAAAATAAGGATCACAATTTTAACTGTAAAAAAACACAGTTTAATATCGGAGAAACCGTTGAACAAGAGAAGTAGGAATAATCACTTGCACACAGAGAGCCGTCGGTGGTGAGAGTACGGCTGCAAGCTTATTCTGAATGGACTTGTGAGGGAAGCCCGAAATCGAAAGAGAGTAGGCGCTTACGGGGGCCCTACCCGTTATCAGCGGGGTGCATATGTTGGTATGCAGGAACGAGTGGGTGCAGTAATGCGCCAATTTGGGTGGCACCGCAGAAGCTAAGGCTTTTGTCCCATTATCGGGATAAAAGCTTTTTTTATTATATAGCCTGGAATATTCCGGGGAAAAGCATAAACTCATTTTTAAAACCAAGGGGTGGTTAACGGTGACGTTTCTGGATTACGAAGAAATTGTCGAACTGGCGAAGAATTACAGCATAGTTCCGGTATGCAGGGAAATTTATGCCGACATCACAACTCCTATTGCGCTTTTGCAGAAAATTTCACGGATAAGCACAAGGTACTGTCTCCTTGAAAGCGTTGAAGGGGGAGAAAAATGGGGCAGATACTCGTTTATATGTTTCAATCCGGTCGCAAGTGTAAGCTGTAAAGACGGGGAAATTACTTTTGACAGCGGAGAAAAGACGGCATTTCATTCCGAAAACCCCTTTGACGTATTGAGAAAATACCTCGCAAAATACAGAGCCCCTAAAATTGACGAAATGCCTCCCTTTACAGGCGGATTTGTGGGTTATTTTTCATACGGCATGATAGGATATATCGAACCCGTGTTGAAATTGAGAAGCAGTGAATTCAATGATTTTGATCTGATGCTGTTTGACAAGGTCATTGCTTATGATCACCTGAAACAAAAAATAAGCATAATTGTGCATATGAACACCGATAATGTGGAGGAAAACTACAGAAAAGCCCTGGCTGATATTGAAGAGATAACTGATCTGATTAACCGGCATATTCCTCAGTCAAAAAAAGTGACAGAAAACAAACCGCTTTTTAAAAGCAATATGACGATGGAAGAATACTGCAATATGGTGGAAAAGGCAAAGGAATATATAAAAAACGGGGATATATTTCAGGTGGTGCTCTCAAGGCGTTTTGAGACCGAATATGAAGGCAGCCTGCTAAATGCTTACCGTGTACTCAGAACAACCAATCCGTCACCGTATATGGTATTTTTGCAGAAGGACGATGTACAGCTTATCAGCACTTCACCCGAAACATTGGTAAGGCTTAAGAACGGCAGGCTCACCACCCTTCCGATCGCCGGTTCCAGGCCGCGGGGAAAAAACGACGAGGAAGACAAGGCGCTGGAAAAAGAGCTTCTTGAGGACGAAAAAGAGCTGGCGGAACACAACATGCTGGTGGACCTTGCAAGGAACGATTTAGGGAAAATATCAAAATATTCCACGGTACAAGTAACAAATTATAAAATGATTCAACGCTATTCCCAAATTATGCATATTACATCCGAGGTTGAAAGCTGCATAAAAGACGGGAAGGACGCTTTTGACGCGGTCGCGGCGCTTCTGCCGGCGGGGACACTGTCCGGGGCTCCTAAAATTCGCGCCTGTGAAATTATTGAGGAGCTGGAGAAAGAACCAAGAGGTATATACGGCGGAGCAATAGGTTACATAGACTTTACGGGGAATATGGATATATGCATAGCCATACGTATGGCCGTTAAGAAAAACAACAGAGTGTATGTTCAGGCCGGAGCGGGAATTGTCGCCGACAGCATTCCCGAACGGGAATATATCGAAACCGAAAACAAGGCAAAAGCGGTAACAGAAGCAATTTTAAAAGCAGGCGAGGTGGAATGAAAAATGATCCTGCTTATCGACAATTACGACAGTTTTACCTATAACCTTGTTCAGCTTGCCGGAACTGTTAATCCTGATATCCGTGTGGTTCGAAACGATGAAGTGAGCGTTGAGGATGTGAAGGAAATGTCTCCCACCCACATTATTATATCCCCGGGGCCGGGACATCCGAAAAAAGCAGGAATTTGTGAAGAACTGATAATGGAGATGAAGGGGAAGGTCCCGATTCTCGGCATATGCCTTGGTCACCAGGCGATTTGTGAGGCTTTCGGAGCGTCAGTTGTGTATGCGAAAAAGCTTATGCACGGAAAGCAGAGCACCATACATATAGCCAACGGAAACAAAATATTCTATGGACTTCCGCCGGTTATCCGGGCTGCAAGGTATCATTCCCTGGCGGTGCAGCGGGATTCGCTTCCCGATGAACTTCTGGTAATCGCAGAGGATGAGAGCGGTGAGGTTATGGGGGTAAAACACAGGGATTACGAAATATACGGGCTTCAGTTTCATCCCGAATCCATCCTTACACCGAACGGAAATGTAATAATGGATAATTTTCTCAGGATTGGCGGTGAGCTTTATGATTAAGGAAGCAATACAAAAACTGCTTGAAGGCGAAAACCTGCCCTTTGAAATGACGAAAGCCGTGATGGACGAAATAATGAGCGGAACTGCCACCAATGCCCAGATAGCGTCGTTTATTACCGCTATGCGCATGAAGGGTGAAACAATAGACGAGATTACCGCATGTGCTGCGATTATGAGAAAATACGGAACAAAGCTGAAACATGACGGCGACGTTCTGGATATTGTCGGTACCGGCGGAGACAGGGCGTATACTTTCAACATATCCACCGTTTCGTCAATTGTCATATCCGCCGCCGGAGTGCCCGTGGCAAAGCACGGCAACAGGAGTGTCTCAAGCAAATGCGGAAGCGCTGACGTACTCGAAGCGCTGGGAGTGAAAATTGATATACCGGTTGAAAAAAGCGAGAGAATTCTCAAAGAAATCGGAATTTGTTTCATGTTTGCCCCATATTATCATTCGTCAATGAAATACGCCGCGCCTGTAAGAAAAGAGCTGGGCGTGCGCACAATTTTCAATATTCTCGGGCCGCTCGCAAGTCCGGCCAATGCAGCTTATCAGTTACTGGGAGTTTATGATGAAAATCTGGTTGAGCCTCTTGCCAGGGTGCTGTCAAACCTCGGCGTGAAAAAGGCCATGGTTGTGCACGGGCACGACGGCCTGGATGAGGTAACCCTGACCACGTCTTCCACAGTCTGCGAGGTTAACAACGGACATCTTAACAGTTTTTTCCTTGATCCGCGCCAGTTTGGCTTTGAATATTGCAAACCCGGGGACCTGACGGGTGGAGGGCCCGAAGAAAACGCGGAAATTGCAAGGAAGATACTCGGCGGCGAAAAAGGCCCGAAAAGGGATATTGTGCTTCTGAACTCGGCCGTTTGCCTTTATATGTTTTACAATAATATGACATTAAGGGAATGTGTGAGACTTGCAGCCGATACAATCGACAGCGGCAGGGCAATGGAGCAGCTTGAAAGGTTTATCAGACTGTCAAATGAGGACTGAAAAGGGTGAGCGGAATGTTTCTTGAAAAGCTGGTAAAATCAGCCGAAATGCGCGTTGAAACCGCAAAAAAAAGAGTATCGCCGGATGAACTGAAATCAAGGGTTTTAAACACAGATGGGAATAAAAAGTTTTACAGGCGGGAAGATTTCGCCTTTGAGAAAAGTTTGAAAAAAGAAGGAATCTCATTTATTTGCGAGTTAAAAAAAGCTTCACCGTCGAAGGGAATTTTAGATTCTTCTTTTCCATACCTTGAAATCGCGGAGAATTATGAAAAGGCCGGAGCCGATGCCGTATCGGTTCTTACGGAACCTGAATATTTCATGGGAAGTGATGACTATCTTAAAGAAATAAGTGCACGCATAAACATTCCCGTACTGCGCAAGGACTTTATTGTTGATGAGTATCAGATTTACGAGGCAAAATTAATAGGTGCAGATGCGGTATTGTTAATCTGTGCCCTGCTTGATACCCGGACAATTAAAAAATACATAGAAATATGCGATATACTTGGCATTTCGGCTTTGGTGGAAGCCCATACCGAGGAAGAAATAAGGTCGGCACTTGAAGCGGGCGCAAGGGTGATTGGCGTAAACAACAGGGATTTAAGAACCTTTGAAGTGGATATCCGGAAATGTATTGATTTAAGGAAGTTTGTTCCTGAAAACGTCATATTTGTAGCCGAAAGCGGGATTAAAACACGCGATGACATATTGATGCTTGAGCAGGCAAAGGTTGATGCGGTTCTGATTGGGGAAACGCTTATGAGGAGCAGGGACAAAAAAGCCATGCTTGCATACCTGAAAGGGGAAACCAAACAGATACCGGAGGAGTTAAAATGACAAAAGTGAAAATATGCGGACTTACGCGGGAACAGGATATTGATGCGGTGAACAGAATCCTTCCTGACTATATTGGTTTTGTGTTTGCAAAAAGCCGAAGACAGATTGACGAACGCAGGGCCGCAGAATTGAAAAGGCGTTTGGATCCCCGCATAAAAGCCGTCGGAGTGTTTGTCAATGAGAAAATGGACAAAATCATAAGGCTGTGCCATAAGCAGGTTATCGATATGGTACAACTCCACGGTGATGAAAATGAAGACTATATATTGAAACTTAAAGAATTTGTACCAAATAAAATAATAAAAGCCGTCAGGGTCAGGACCCGGGCGGATATAGAAAGGGCTGCCGGCGTCCCGTGCGACTTTTTGTTGTTTGACGCTTACTCCGAAAAAATTTACGGCGGCACAGGAAAAACATTTGACTGGTCACTGATTCCTTCGGTAAACAGGCCATTTTTCCTTGCGGGCGGCATTAATCCGGAAAATGCCGTGCACGCGATAAAAACGTTAAACCCTTACTGTATTGATGTAAGCAGCGGAGTTGAAACCGGAGGATTCAAGGATCCGAAAAAAATAATCGATATTGTGGCTGCTGTAAGAGGATGCGGATGAAAGGCCGGTAAAGGCATGGATGATTGCGGGAATTTGCCGATGCTGAAAAGGAGGGTGAACAGTGGCAAAAGGAAGATTTGGCATTTACGGCGGGCAGTATATTCCGGAAACCCTGATGAATGCGGTTATTGAACTTGAAGAGGCGTACAACAGGTTCAAAGACGATCCTCAGTTCAGAAAGGAACTGGATTATCTCATGATAAATTATGCCGGAAGACCGTCTCCCCTTTATTTCGCGAAAAAAATGACCGAAAACCTGGGAGGTGCAAAAATCTATCTTAAGCGCGAAGATTTGAACCATACGGGCTCCCATAAAATAAATAACGTGCTGGGACAGGTTCTTCTTGCAAAATATATGGGAAAAACCCGGGTTATAGCCGAGACCGGGGCGGGCCAGCACGGGGTTGCCACTGCCACTGCTGCCGCGCTGATGGGAATGGAATGCGAAATTTTCATGGGAAAGGAAGATACAGAGCGGCAGGCGCTGAATGTTTACCGCATGAAGCTGCTGGGAGCGAAAGTCAATGTGGTCACAACAGGCACCCAAACTCTGAAGGACGCGGTGAATGAGACTTTGAAAGAATGGAGCAGAAGGGTGCATGACACCCATTACGTACTCGGCTCTGTAATGGGGCCGCATCCCTTTCCCACGATTGTCCGTGATTTTCAGAAAATTATAGGCTGCGAGGTCAGAAAACAAATCCTTGAAGCCGAGGGAAGACTGCCCGATGTCCTTATTGCATGCGTCGGGGGAGGAAGTAATGCAATAGGTTTGTTTTACGATTTCATTGATGAACCGAATGTCCGCCTTATCGGCTGTGAGGCGGCAGGGCGCGGGCTTCACACCAAAAAGCACGCCGCTACGCTGAACACCGGAAAAGTGGGAATTTTTCACGGAATGAAATCTTATTTCTGCCAGGATGAATATGGTCAAATCGCTCCCGTATATTCCATATCCGCGGGGCTGGATTATCCGGGCGTGGGACCTGAGCATGCATGGCTGCACGATACCGGCAGGGCGGAATATGTGGCGGTGACCGATGATGAGGCGGTAGAGGCGTTTGAATACCTGTCCCGCACCGAGGGAATTATACCGGCGATTGAAAGTGCCCATGCTGTTGCTTATGCAATAAAGCTTGCACCGAAGTTAGGCAGGGACAAGATTATGGTTATAGGCCTTTCCGGCAGGGGAGACAAGGATGTGGCGGCGATAGCGAGATACAGGGGGGTTGAAATCGATGAATAAAATATCCGGCGCTTTTTTAAACCGAAAAGCTTTTATTCCGTTCATTACTTCAGGGGATCCCTCGCTGGAAGTGACAGAGCAGCTGGTCATTAAAATGGCCGAAGCGGGCGCGGACCTGATTGAGCTGGGAATTCCGTTTTCCGACCCCGTTGCGGAAGGAGAGGTTATCCAGAATGCCAGCATGCGCGCTTTGGCCGGAGGTGTAACGGTGGATAAAATATTCGACATGGTAGGGCGCATTCGCAGTAAATGTCCGGTACCGCTTATTTTAATGACATACGTGAATCCGGTATTTGCCTATGGAACTGAAAAATTTTTTAAAAATTGCAAGGAGGCCGGAGTGGACGGAATTATAGTCCCCGATCTCCCGTATGAGGAAAAAGGGGAGCTGACGCCTTTCTGCTCAGAATATGGAATAACTTTTATTTCAATGATTGCTCCCACGTCCGGAAGCCGTATAAGAATGATAGCAAAGGAAGCAGAAGGGTTTCTTTACTGTGTGTCTTCAATGGGGGTAACCGGGGTCAGGGAACATATCGGCGATGAAGTAAACAAAATGGTGGAGATTGTAAGAAGTGTTACAGATATTCCATGTGCCGTGGGGTTTGGTGTTTCAACCCCCGAACAGGCGGCGAGACTGGCGGCTTTTGCAGATGGTGTAATTGTCGGAAGTGCCATAGTTAAAATTATAGAGAAATACGGCCCGGATTGCATACCATATGTCGTGGAATATGTACGCATGATGAAAAATGCGGTGAAAAACTGTGAGGGATTATGATGTTTTACCGGCGCTCACCCTTGCAATTATTTTAAAAATAGGATATAATGAATTGTTCCCAAATTTGGTGTATTGACAGGGATTTTAAAATGTGCTAAACTTAAACCTGCTTTGCGATAAGGCTTTTTTTTATGCATGGAAAATTTATGCATGAGTAATACGCCTTCAGTTAGTTAATTAATATACATTTCGACCAGATAGATATTATAAGGGGTGTAAAAAATGAGAGTAAAAATCACATTGGCCTGCACTGAATGCAAACAGAGAAATTATGACACTATGAAAAACAAGAAAAATGACCCGGACAGACTGGAACTGAAGAAATACTGCAAGTTCTGCAAAAAGCATACTCTTCACAGGGAAACAAGGTAAAGGGATTTTTCCTGTAACAAGCTTACACATAGTAAAAGGTTAGGAGATGTTTCTGATGGCGGAACAAGTACAGAAAAAACCCAGTGTTTATAAAAGATTTGTGAAATTTGTAAAGGAAGTCCGGAGCGAACTTAAAAAGGTTATTTGGCCTTCAAGAAGCCAACTGATTAATTATACGCTGACGGTAATTGTAATATGCCTTATTTTAGGGGTTGTTGTTTGGCTTTTTGATGCCCTTTTTGGTTTCCTATACACGCTTGTATTTGCCTGATGCGTGGCGGATACAGAGTAAAAAAGGAGGGCAGGAGCTTGTCTCCGTTTGACAATGTCTGAACAGGCATATTGGTATGTTGTGCACACTTATTCCGGTTATGAAAATAAAGTAAAGGCGAACCTGGAAAAAATACTGGAGAATAATCCCCATCTGCAGAATTATATTTTTGATATTGTTGTTCCGATGGAGGAACAGATAGAAATAAAAGATGGGAAGAAAAAGACGACGCTGAAAAAGGTTTTTCCTGGGTATGTACTTGTTAAAATGATAATAACCGATGAGTCGTGGTATGTGGTTCGGAACATAAGAGGTGTTACAGGATTTGTCGGTCCGGGTTCAAAACCCGTTCCATTGTCTGATGAAGAAATCAGGGCAATGGGGGTTGAACAGGTCGAAACGGTTGTTGATTACGAAGTCGGCGATACAGTAAGGGTTATAGAAGGGCCACTGGAAAGCTTTATCGGCACTGTGGAAGAAATCAGCATGGACAGGAAAAAGGTTCGCGTTCTTGTGTCGATGTTCGGGCGCGAAACCCCTGTGGAGCTTGATTTCACACAAATTCAGAAGCTGTAGTAAAGGGATATATTATTTTACAATATATCGGATTTAGAATGCAAACTGCCGGAGGGCAGTAATTTTTCTGGGAGGTGGATTATTATGGCAAAGAAAGTAGCGGCCTATGTGAAGCTCCAAATACCTGCAGGAAAGGCTACACCTGCTCCACCGGTTGGACCAGCTTTAGGACAACATGGTGTTAACATTATGCAATTCTGCAAAGAATTCAACGAGAGAACGGCGAAAGATGCCGGGCTGATCATTCCGGTTGTGTTAACAATTTATTCAGACAGGTCTTTTACTTTCGTGACGAAAACGCCGCCTGCTGCAGTGCTTATAAAAAGAGCATGCAAGATTGAAAAAGGATCGGGCGTTCCCAATCGTGAAAAAGTCGCTAAACTGTCGAAAGAGGATTTAAGAAAGATTGCGGAGCTGAAGATGCCTGATTTGAATGCAGCAAGTCTTGAAGCGGCAATGAGCATGATAGCCGGAACTGCAAGAAGCATGGGCGTTGTTGTGGAAGAATGATTATTTGTTTTGCAAAGTGGGAGGGAGTAATCCCGCGTAATATACCACAAAGGAGTGATATGTGATGAAGAGAGGCAAGAAATATCTTGAAAGCGCAAAGCTTGTAGATAAAACCAGGTTATATGAACCCAGAGAGGCATTTGAACTTGTTCAGAAGACAGCGCATGCAAAATTTGATGAAACTGTCGAGGTTCATGTACGGCTGGGTGTTGACTCGCGTCATGCCGATCAGCAGGTCAGAGGTGCCGTTGTTCTGCCTCATGGAACGGGTAAAACAGTTCGCGTGCTGGTATTTGCGAAAGGTGAAAAGGCAACAGAGGCTGAAAAGGCAGGCGCTGATTATGTAGGCGCTGAGGAACTTGTTGCAAAAATCCAGAATGAAAACTGGTTTGATTTTGACGTTGTTGTAGCAACTCCCGACATGATGGGCGTTGTCGGACGTCTGGGACGTGTTTTGGGACCAAAGGGCTTAATGCCCAACCCGAAAGCCGGTACCGTTACAATGGACGTGGCAAAGGCAATTGCCGACATTAAAGCCGGTAAAATCGAGTACCGCCTGGATAAGACAAACATTATACATTGCCCGATTGGAAAGGTGTCTTTCGGTACCGAAAAGCTGCTTGACAACTTCCGTACTCTGATGGACGCGATTATAAGGGCTAAGCCGGCAGCCGCAAAGGGACAGTATCTGAAGAGCGTAGTTGTTTCTTCAACTATGGGTCCCGGTATTAAAATCAATCAGCAGAAAGTTTTGGACTAAAAGTCCTTTACAAATACGATTTAATATAGTAGAATAACATTTGTTTGTGAAACTGAATATTGAACCATAGACAGCAGGAACCGCAAGGTGTAACGTATATCATCCTGCCGAGGTTAAGCTTCAAGGGTTTAAAAAGGTATACAACCCTCTGTATGTCTGTGGTTATCCAGGAAATACAGAGGGTTTTTATATATACGCTGATTGCAGGTAGCAATATAGACAAGGAGGTGCAGCAGGTGCCCAGTGAAAAAGTCTTGAATCTGAAAAAGGCCAAGGTAAAAGAACTTTCTGAAAAGATGAAAGCGGCTAAGTCTTTTATTTTGGCAGATTACAGAGGGTTGACCGTCGAACAGGATACCAAGATGAGACGGGAGATGCGTGCAGCCGGTGTTGAGTATACTGTAATAAAGAATTCAATTATCAGGTTTGCGGCACAGGAAAACGGCTATGATTTAAATCAGTATTTGGTAGGGCCGACGGCTCTGGCAATAAGTCTTAATGATCCGGTAGCACCGTCAAAATTATTGACCAAGTTTGCCAAGGAATTTGAAAAGCTTGAAATAAAAGCTGGTGTTGTTGAAGGAAAGATTGTTGACATCAACGGCATTAAGGCCATTGCAAGTCTTCCTTCAAAGGAAGAGCTGGTGGCAAAGGTTGTTGGTGGTTTGTCAGGTCCGTTGTACGGAATAGTAAATGTTTTGAATGCAAATATCCGCGGTTTGGTAGTGGCATTGAACGCCATTGCGGAAAAAAAGCAAGCTGAAGCTTAAATAAAAAATAGGATGTGGAGGTTATTACGATGAGTGAAAAGGTAACAAAATTAATTGAGGACATTAAGGGTTTAACCGTTCTTGAACTTTCAGAATTAGTTAAAGCTCTTGAAGAAGAATTCGGAGTATCTGCCGCTGCTCCCGTAGCAGTAGCTGCTGTTGCTCCTGCAGGCGGTGCAGCCGGTGGCGCTGAAGCCGCTCAGGCAGAAGAAAAGACAGAATTCACCGTTGTTCTGAAGGAAGTAGGTGCTGACAAGATTAAGGTAATCAAGGTGGTACGTGAAGTTACCGGCCTTGGCCTTAAGGAAGCAAAAGACCTTGTTGAAGGCGCACCTTCAACGGTAAAGGAAGGCGTATCCAAGGACGAGGCACAGAAGATTGTGGAAAAGTTCAAGGAAGTTGGAGCTACCTGCGAACTGAAGTAATATGTTGCAAACCTGAGAAAGCCCGCACGAAAGTTGCGGGCTTTTTTATACCTTTTTTAAGCCGGACTGATTTCCGCAGAAGGTGATTTAAAAACTTGCATTGTGAAATTGCGGATGTTAATATATTCTAAACATGTTCGGAAGTCGTATCGGCGATTATCTGAAATTTTGGTTTTCTTCCGGCTCATATGAGGTATTTATTTGATTATTGTATACAAAACTAATAAGGCAGTAGGACGGTGATAAAAAATGTTTGCAGGTTTGAGGGTTAATGAGGCAGGACACCTGGAAATAGGCGGGTGCGATACGGTAGAATTGGCGGAAAAATACGGAACTCCTCTGTATGTTATGGACGAAACGATCATTCGGAATAACTGCAGGGCATATAAAGAAGCCATAAACAAATACTATGACGGTTACGGAATGGTACTGTATGCAAGCAAGGCTTTTTGTACGACCGCAATATGCAGGATTATGGAACAGGAAGGCCTGGGGCTTGACGTTGTCTCCGGCGGAGAATTGTATACTGCGATAAAAGCAGGTTTCCCCACCGAAAGGATTTATTTTCATGGAAACAATAAAACCATTGATGAAATTAGAATGGGCATAGAATACAATGTGGGCCGTTTTGTGGTTGACAATGAAACAGAGCTGCTGAATATAGAGAAAATTGCTGCTGAAAAAAACAGGAAAGTAAAAATACTGTTCCGTGTAAAACCGGGTATTGACGCCCATACACATCAGTTTATTAAAACAGGGCAGATTGATTCCAAATTCGGTGTAGCACTGGAAAACGGTGAAGCACACGCATTTGTCGAAAAAGCGGCCGGCATGGAACATATAGAATTGGTCGGCGTACACTGCCATATCGGTTCACAGATATTCGAACTTGAGCCTTTTGGGTTGGCAGCCGAAGTTATGGTGAATTTTATTGCGGAAATAAGGGACAGGTTTGGAATACAACTGTCTGAATTAAACCTTGGAGGCGGAGTCGGAATTAAATATACCGAAAAAGATTCACCCATTGAATATGACAGGTTTGTTGAAACCATTTCAAAAACCGTTAAAAGAATATGTAATACGAAAAAACTTGGAAGAATTTATATCCTGATGGAACCCGGCAGATCAATAGTGGCTCCTGCCGGAATAACCCTGTACCGGGTAGGAAATGTCAAAGATATAAAAGGTGTAAGAAAATATGTGTCGGTGGACGGCGGGATGAGCGACAATCCCCGTTACGCCCTTTACAATGCCGAATATACCGCCTTGCTTGCGAATAAACCGGACAGCCCGAAAACCGAGACGGTTACGATAGCAGGAAAATGCTGCGAATCAGGGGATATCATAGCAAAAGACGTAAAAATGCCTGTGACCGAACCGGGTGATATCGTTGCGGTTCTTGCGACGGGAGCATACAATTATTCAATGGCAATGAATTATAACAGAATAGGAAAGCCACCGGTTGTTCTTGTAAAGGACGGCAAAGACCGCCTTATCGTCAGACGTGAAACCTACGATGACATAATCCGCCATGATTTAATACCCGACGATCTGTAGAAAAATTTAATAAGATAATGTAAAATATTATTAAAATTTAAACTGCATTCCTGAATTTGTATAAAAAGAGAGGAGGAATGCAGTTAATTTGTTGTAATAGATAAAAAGACGTTATTGCAGACAAAATAAAGTAAAGTATAACTCATAATATAAACATTGACATGACAATGTTAAATGTTTATCATAGTATGGGAAATTTTTTGAAGCGGAGGCTGAGGCTTTGTCGAAACCCGTTGTAGCAATAGTAGGAAGACCTAATGTCGGTAAATCGACATTGTTCAATTATATAACAGGGCGGAGGATATCAATAACCGAAGACACTCCGGGGATAACCAGGGACAGAATTTACGCCGAAGCCGAATGGCGGGGCAGAAAGTTTACGCTCATTGATACCGGCGGTATAGAACCCGACACCGATGATTATATAAAAAAGATGATGCTCCGGCAGGCGGAGCTGGCAATGGAAACCGCTGACGTTATTATTTTCCTGCTGGATATGAAGACAGGCTTAACCGCCGCAGACAACGATGTAGCGGCAATGCTCAGAAAATCGAAGAAACCTGTGATTGTGGCGGTTAATAAGGTTGATAACATCGGTGAGCTTCCGCCCGATGCATATGAGTTTTATAACCTGGGAATGGGGGATTTTTACCCCATATCGTCGGTTCATGGCCTTGGGATAGGAGAACTGCTTGATGCGGTGTTTGAGTATTTTCCTGAAGAGGCTGCGGAGGAACAGGATGACGACATTATCAACGTTGCTGTTATAGGAAGGCCCAATGTAGGCAAGTCATCCCTTATAAACTGCATACTGGGCGAAGAAAGGGTTATTGTAAGCGATGTCCCCGGAACAACAAGGGATGCGATAGATACACTCGTGATTCGCAACGGAAAACGGTATAATTTCATAGACACTGCCGGTATCCGGAGGAAAAGCAGAATAGAAGAAAATATTGAAAGGTACAGTGTGATACGTTCATTTATGGCTGTTGACAGATCCGATGTATGCCTTATAGTGATCGATGCGAACGACGGTGTCACCGAGCAGGATACCAAAATTGCAGGCTATGCCCATGAACAGGGAAAGGCCTCGGTTATAGCAGTGAACAAATGGGACATGATTGAAAAAGAAACAGGAACACTTGAAAAAATGCAGAAAGAAATACTTCAGAAGCTTGATTTCATGAGCTATGCACCTGTGGTTTTCATCTCTGCAAAAACCGGGCAGAGAGTTGAAAAACTGTTCGAACTGGTGGATTATGTTTTTGAGCAGGCGTCACTGCGGATACAGACCGGAATGCTGAATGACGTGCTTAATGAGGCGATGGCTATGGTACAGCCTCCGTCTGACAAAGGTAAACGCCTGAAGATATATTATATGACTCAGACAGGTATAAGACCGCCGAAATTTGTTTTGTTTATCAACGATAAGGAGTTAATGCATTTTTCCTATGAGAGGTATATCATAAACACGCTGAGAAGCAATTTTGGATTTGCAGGTACGCCGATTCAGTTAATAATGAAAGAAAAACAGGAAGAATAACCACCGAAAGCAGGGGTATGTATCTATGTTTGGTAAAATCGTCTTATGCGTGGTTGCAGGGTATTTGCTGGGAAGTTTAAACGGTTCGCTCGTAATAGGGAAGCTGTTTTATAAAAAAGATGTAAGAATGTATGGCAGCGGAAACGCAGGTGCAACCAATACGCTTCGCTCACTGGGACCAAAAGCGGCTGCCGCCGTAACGGTGGTTGATTTGCTAAAGGGAATTCTTGCGTGTTTAATCGGTCAGTTAATTTCGGGATATGTGGAGAACGCTGGTTATGTTGGAATGTATGCCGCAGGTTTTGCTGCGGTTTTGGGCCACAACTGGCCGATATTTTTTGGCTTTAAGGGTGGTAAGGGAGTATTGACTACATTCGCCGTAATCCTTTATATAACTCCTTTGCCCGCTCTTATCTGCCTTGGAATTTTCATCATAGTAGTTGCCGTTACCCGGTATGTGTCTCTTGGTTCCTTAATTGCGTCGGTTTGCTGGCCCGTTGTTTCGCTTTTTTTCAATATACCGACAGTGCTTAGGGTCTTGGGAATATTGATGGTTTTGCTTATTGTCGCCCGACACAAGGATAACATCGTGAGACTGAAAAATCATACCGAGAAGAGGATAAGTTTTAAGGGGAATTAAGGCAGTGCCGATTGATAAAGGTTAAAGCTTGGCTACGGCGAGTTAAAAAATATGATAAGTGGGGAAAAATATGAAGGTTGATTACATCAATCCCATTTTAATTGCCTCAAGCAAAATCATAAAGGCCCTTTTGCAGGAAGATATCACTTTAGGAAGGTTGTCCCTGCTTGACAGTCATAACCTTAAGGACAGTGTTGCCATCATTTTATGGATGACCGGGGATTTTGACGGGCGTTTCATATTTGCGATTAAACGCAATGTCGCATTGCAGATCGCCAGCGCTATGATGGGAGAAAGGATCACGGAACTTAACGATATGGCTAAAAGCGCCGTTGCTGAAATGGCCACGATAATACTTGGGCGTACTGGTATTATTTTTTCTGAGAGGGGTATAGACGTAAAAATAAGTTACCCGACTTTGGTTGAGGGGGACAGCGTTTACATATCTACTCTTAATCCCAGGAAACGATCCATAATAAATATTCCGTTAATTATGAGCCGAGGCAATGTAATTGACATAAAAATTGAAAGCGGAGATTTAATCCGCGAGTAAAGTAAATGAACAGGAGAATACTTATGGAAAACGGATGGATTATAGCTTTGTATTTTTCGGGAATAGCTGCATGCTTGGGAATAGCCACCGTTTTAAAGCTGAAGGTTAGGATTTTTCAGAAGCATCTGATGCCCACCTCTATGCTGGCCGGAGCGATAGGTTTTATTGCATTACAGCTTGCGAGGTATGTCTTTGGCTGGCTGGATGAAGAAACGCTGCGCAAAATCCAGCATGAACTCGGATACCTGGTTTCGCACCTCATGGCAATAGGATTCATAGCCCTGGCTTTAAAGGATCGGAACAAGAAAAGGAATACCGATATCGTCAATACAGGCTATGCAATTGTAAAAACATACATGGTTCAAGGAATTCTTGGTTTTGGCATATCGTTGTTTCTGGCAAGATTTTTTTATCCTGACATGTTTCCTCCGTTAGGAATGATGCTGCCGTTGGGTTTTGCACAGGGGCCCGGGCAGGCGGTTAACATCGGCATAAAATGGGAAGAAGCCGGTTTTACCGACGGTGCGAACATAGGCCTCGCCATTGCAAACCTGGGGTTTGTATGGGCTTTGGTTGGAGGAGTTCCGTTTCTGAATTTTCTTTTGAAAAGGGTATATAAAAATCATAAAAAATACGGCATCAATGAAGTTAAGGATATGGAACTCGAAAAACATACAAAACGTACGATGTTCGTTCCCAAAAGCATGCATATAGATGATTTGACCATTCAGCTTCTCTTAATAGGTTCGGCGTATCTTGTGACTTATCTGCTGCTTTGGGGAATGTCGAAGATTCTTACACACCTTGGGACATTTGGTGAGACAGTTTCGGAAATGTTATGGGGATTTAATTTCGTGATAGGCACGGTAGTTGCGCTGGCGGCCCGCGGTATTATAGACAGATTGCGCGTTAAACGCGTAATCCGGCACAAATATGCCGATAACTACCTGCTTCAGAGAATTTCAACCTCGTCCTTTGACTTTATGATTACCGCTTCCCTTGCCGCTGTTTCATTAAGCGTGCTGAAGTCAAATCTGGGGCCGATACTCATAATCACCACTGCCGGTGGACTGTTCATGATGGTATATTGCTACTATCTTGGGAAAATGATTTATAAAGATGAGCAGCTTGAACATATAATTGCGCTTTACGGCTTGTGGACTGGAACGATAACAACGGGTATTGCGCTGCTCAGAGAAATTGACCCGTATGCAAAATCCAGGGTTTCCGAAAACCTGGTATTAGGCAGCGGATTCGCAATATTCGTAGGTTTTCCGTTAATGTTTATACTGGCTCTGCCAATTCATGGCTTTAAGCACAACCAGCCGATATATTATTTCTGGACCTTCGTTGCAATGATAGCGATGGACATTTTAATGACGGTTTTACTGTACCTGAACAGACCGGGCAGAAAGCAGGAAGGAAAACAAAATAAAAAGAGGGTATAGATCAACCCTCTTTTTCTATAACTTCGTTCTGGGGCTTACCAAGTTTGAATTCAAATTTCTTTTTTCTGTTTTTGTCTTCATCAGCCGGAGGTTCAACCATTTTGCAGTTTCCTTCAAAAACCGCTCCTTGGTCGGATACAAGAGTATGTATTTCCACATCTCCCTTTAGGCGGGCGGTTGATTCGAGATGCAGGTTGTTTCTGGCGTAAATGTTTCCTGTAACCGTTCCGGACAAAATAACATTTTCACACCATATATTCCCTTTAACAACCCCATTGGCGAGAACTGTAACATCCCCTGCCGCTTTAATATCGCCTTCCACACGTCCTTCTATCTTTATTGAACCGTCGGACTCAATATTTCCCGTAATTGTCGTATTTTCACCGATAACCGTGTCGATCACTGTATGTTTATTTTTTTTCATAATATCATCCTCCAGAATATATTTAATTTTGTTCCGTCCCAATGAATATAACCGGATCTATGGGTTCACCGTTCAGTAATATTTCAAAATGCAGATGCGGCCCGGTTGTTACTCCGGTATCGCCGACTTCTGCAATTTTTTCCCCTGCTTTAACTTTCTGCCACTTTTTTACGAGGATTTTTGAACAGTGGGCATAACGCGTAACCAGGCCATTCCCATGATCAATGTCAACCATGTACCCGTATCCGCCGTTTTTACCTACTGCTATAACAGTACCTGATGCGGCTGCATATATTGGATTTCCTATCTCTCCTGCGATATCCACCCCTGTATGGGAATGATATTTCTTGTAGATTGGATGAAGTCTGTTACCAAATCCCGACTCTATAAAACCTTCGGTCGGCCAGATTGTAGGCAGGCTGTTGAGATAATTCTCCAGCTCGAATTTTTTCTCAGCCAGTTCAGAGAAAAGTTTGTCTTCTTCTTTATCGGCATCTTCAAGAAATTTCAGCAATGCTTTTAATTCCGAGATTTTACCCGCGAAAGAGATCGCAGGATTTGATGCTATGGCTGATCTGTTGATTGCAAGTGTTTTTGTTTCCTTGTCGATATAATTTTTCACCAGGTTCTGGATCTGATAATGAAATTCTTCGATTTTGTCCTGTGAAATTTTTTCAAGTTTTTCTATTTCAGATATGACAGATAAATTTTGAATGGCCAATTTTTGTTGTTCGGTAAGAAATAAATTCAAAGCGCTGTATTCTTTACGCAGCCGCAGATTTTCTTCTTTTATGAGCATTAATTGATAAATAAGAGCCATTATTACCGACACAAAAAATGTCGCGAGCAGGAATAGTTTCAGCACAGGATGAGTGGTCTTCAAGGTTTTCACCCTGCCGGAATTATGAGGTATAAGCATTAAAGTGAAATATTTCCTTCTTTTTTGTGCTTTCCCTTTTTTCCTTTTCATAACTTCACCTTACGCGTATTTTTCGGTAAAACAGATGATTTTGTCGCAAAAGTTCTGTTTACATTTATAATCTCTTCGGGATTAAAATATATGTCTGGAATTCCAGAAGCAGTACATAAAGGCAAAACCAAAAATATTGGCAATATTTGCATAGCCGTTCTTTATTATAATATAAAAAGTTTACAAAATGAAGATATAAATCGAATTTTATTATTCCGCGGCAGAGACAGGATGCATAATACCGATGAATAGTGTTTTTTGTATATGCTTGAAAATAACGTTTGCCGGTGACGGAAAAAATATGCCGAACTATTCAAGGATTCATAATGCCGGAGAATTGAAGTTCAGGAATAATTAATTTGTATACATGGATTTTCAATGCTATATTAGTGTCAGAAAACAATCATTATTACAGGTTGGGCGAAAGGAAGGAGAACATGATTATCCAGAGTAAAATGGTATTTGTTTCGGGGCAGTTTATTCCTGCTCAAATTCATATGGATAACGGCAAAATTTCAAAAATCTCACCCTACGGTGAGTCAGTTCCCGATACTGATTATGAAGATAAATTGATCGTTCCCGGTTTCATTGACATACATACCCACGGAATGGGTGGCTATTCCGCCGATGATCCTTCACCCGAAGGACTGATTAAGTGGCTTAAAGCTTTGCCTTCTGAAGGCGTTACGGCGTTTCTTCCCACTACCACTACGCAAAGTAAGGAAAATACAGTAAGAGCACTCAAAAATATTGCCGACGTAATGAAACAGAATCACTCCGGTGCCGAAATTTTGGGTATACATCTTGAGGGTCCGTTTATTGATTACAACCATAAAGGAATGCATATAAAGGATCATCTGAGGGCGCCATCGGTTGAAGAATTCATGGAATATCAGAAAGCGGCGGACAACTCGATTAAATATATGACAATTGCCTGTGAACATGACAGTGATTTTGCACTTATCCGTTATGCAACCCGGAACGGGGTTACCGTGTCCATCGGTCACAGCGGGGCAAGTTTTGAAAATGCAATGCTGGCTCTTGCAAACGGCGCGATGTCGTTTACGCACAGTTTCAATGCGATGAAAGGGCTTCATCACCGGGAACCTGCGGTTGCGGGCGCATTAATGAGTTCCAATGCGTTTGCGGAGGTAATTGCCGACGGATATCATGTACATCCGAGTGTGGTAAAGATACTGTTTAATGCAAAAGGAAATTCAAATGTAATACTTGTAACTGACGCTATAGGCGTTAAAGGCCTTCCTGAAGGGGTGTATGAAATATCAAATGTAAAAGTGTCGCTGGACAAAAACGGTACGGCGCGAAATTTCGGAACTGACACAATAGCGGGAAGCTCCCTGAAAATGAATGAAGGAGTTAAATTCCTTGTTGAACGTTGTTCGGTTTCAGTTGAAAATGCAATTCTCGCGGCGACTTTGAACCCTGCAAGGGTCCTTGGCGTTGAAAACAGAAAAGGGCAGATCAGATATGGAAATGATGCCGATCTTACCGTCCTTGATTATGATTTCGGCGTAACGGCTGCTTATTGCAGAGGTATGCTGGTTTATTGCAGTAATAATTGCAGGGATTAGCGGCGAATTTATACATGTCTTTTGCACGTATACCGCAGCCTTCTAATTTAACAGGTTGTATGTCAACGGGTTGCCATGTAAAATTATTTGAAGATTTAATGTATCAGGGTAAATAATATGACATGGCTTAAGTAAATTATTTGTTTCCAAAAACAGGAATTTGTCCGATTAAAAATTAACTGGTATTATGGACATATAATACTGACAGCGGGGGATTTGTGTCAAAGTATGAAAAATCTGGTTATAGGAATACTTGCGCATGTGGATGCAGGAAAAACAACATTATCGGAAAGCATGCTGTATTTGAGCGGCAGGATAAGGAAACTCGGAAGGGTGGACAATAAGGACACCTTCCTTGATACTTACGAATTGGAAAGGGCGCGGGGAATCACAATATTCTCGAAGCAGGCGGTGTTTAAAATAGGGGATATACAAATAACCCTGCTGGACACCCCCGGACATGTGGATTTTTCGACCGAAATGGAAAGAACCCTTCAGGTGCTGGATTATGCCATACTGGTGATTAGCGGTTCGGACGGTATTCAGAGCCATACGAAAACTTTGTGGCGTCTTCTTGATATATACCGGATACCGGTGTTTATATTTGTAAATAAAATGGATCAGAGAAGGAACGATAAGGATACCTTAATGACGGAACTGAAAAGGAGGCTTTCCGACCGCTGCGTGGATTTTACGCATATCGGGAGCAATGATTTTTATGAACAGCTGGCCATGTGCGGCGAAGTGCTGATGGACGCATTTATTGAAACGGGAAGTATTGATAATAACATTATCCGGGGGGCAATAAAGAAAAGGGAAGTGTTTCCGTGTTATTTCGGTTCGGCTTTAAAACTTGACGGCGTGGAAGAGTTTATGAACGGTATTGTGGAATATTCAGAAATGCCTGTATATCCGAAAAGATTTTCAGCAAGGGTTTTTAAAATAGGAAGGGATGAGAAGGGAAACCGCCTTACGTATATGAAAATAACGGGCGGAAAGCTGAATGTCCGGGATGTTGTAAAAAGCGGCGAATGGGAAGAAAAGGTTACGCAAATTAGAATTTATTCGGGGCAGAAGTTTGAAGCTGTAAATGAAGCAGAAGCGGGAACGGTATGCGCCGTTACGGGACTTACCCATACCAGGGCCGGCGAAGGGCTGGGAGAGGAGAAGGATTTTTTTGTGCCCGTTCTTGAACCTGTCCTGTCATACCGTATTGTGCTTCCCGAAGGCTGTGATCCGAGGATGATGCTGCCGAAGCTCAGAGAGCTGGAAGAAGAAGAACCGGCTCTACGTATTGTCTGGAATGAACAGCTTAAGGAGATTCAGGTTCAGATAATGGGTGAAGTGCAGCTTGAAATTCTTCAAAGTATGATAAAAGACCGATATGGCGTTGATGTTTCCTTTGATTCGGGCCGCGTTGTTTACAAGGAGACAATTGCCAATACAGTCGAAGGGGTAGGGCATTTTGAACCGCTGCGGCATTACGCCGAGGTCCACCTTCTGCTGGAACCGGCAGAGCGCGGAAGCGGCCTTGAATTTGCGGTGGACTGCAGCGACGATGTGCTGAGCAGGAACTGGAAAAACCTTATCATGACACATCTCAGGGAGAAAGTCCATAAAGGAGTTCTTACAGGCTCGCCGATTACCGATATGAAAATAACACTGGTGTCGGGAAAGGCGCATAATAAGCATACTGACGGCGGAGACTTCAGGGAGGCCACCTACCGCGCCGTGCGACAGGGTTTAAAGGAGGCGCAGTCGGTGCTTCTCGAACCGTATTACTCTTTTCAGCTTGAGATCCCCGAAAAAATGGTGGGCCGTGCGATGGCCGACATCGAAAGGATGCATGGAACATGCCAGATTTCTCAGGTAAGGGATGATATGGCGATTATCACCGGGAGTGCGCCTGTTTCAACCTTTCAGAACTATCAGAAAGATGTAACGGCGTATACAAAGGGGCTTGGAAAGCTATTCTGCACACTGAAAGGATACGATATCTGCCACAATCCCGAGGAAGTGATAGCCGAAATTGGATACGATTCGGAGAAAGACTTTGAAAACCCGACGGGGTCGGTATTCTGCGCGAACGGTACAAGCTTTTATGTTCCGTGGTACATGGTTAAGGAATACATGCACGTGGAAAGCTGGTTTCAGGCAAGAAACAGTTCCGATGACGCCGAACAGGACCGAGAAAAGTTATATACGCATGAAAAATGGATCTCAGCTGAAGAGGTTGACAGAATTCTCCAAAGAACATATTTTTCCAATCAGGGAAAAAAATCCTCGTGGCGAAAGAGAAAGCCCGCAAAAGAAAAAGCAGGCGGTTACAGCCAGTCGTTGTATATAGGGAGGCCTAAGGAGAACAAAGAAAAGTATCTCCTGGTGGACGGGTATAATATTATTTTTGCATGGCCCGAACTTAAGGAAATGGCAAAAGAAAACATGGATGCCGCAAAGTCGAGGCTTCTGGACTGGCTGAGCAAATACAAAAGCGTGGAAGACTGTGAGGTTATTGTTGTGTTTGACGCCTACCGTGTTCAGGGGCATCCGGAAGAATTCCTGGAATACGGAAACATTTATGTGGTCTATACCAAAGAGGCTCAGACCGCCGACCAGTACATTGAAAAATTCGCCCACGACAACAGTGAAAAATTCGATATAACCGTTGCAACGTCGGACGGTTTGCAGCAGGTCATTATCAGGGGCGAGGGCTGTGCCCTTATGTCGGCGTCTGAACTCAGGGAAAAGGTGAAATTTACAAACGAAACCATTGTTAGAATATATAAGGAAAAACAGCCGGTGGACCGGAATTTTCTGATGGATAAACTGTCAGAAGAAACCAAAAAACAGATGCGGAATCTATTGAGCGAGGATGACGTTTAACCCGGACTTTCAATCGGTTTTGCCGCTGTTTCCGTCTTTTTCGGAGTCCTGCCGCGCTTCGATGAACCTTTTGAATTTTTCAAGAATATCAGGGTTTTTTTCAAAAAACATGTTCAGCATGTCGATGTTTTTCATTGTATTTAAACCTATATTATGCTCGATCAGCTCGGTTTCCGCAAGAATGTTTTCGGTAATCCCGATGTTTCTCAGAAACCTTTCAATAACCTTATGCCGTTCAAGCAGAAATTTGCCGTATTTCTTTCCTGCTTCGGTAAGGATAATGATGTCATATTTCCGGTAATCCACAAGCCCGAGTTTTGCAAGTTTCTGAACCATCTTTGTGGCGGAGGACGGTCTGACGTTCAAAAGCTTCGAAAGCGTGTTTGTTCTGATATACCCTTCTGTCTCCATGTTCCTGTATATCATTTCAAGATAATCCTCCATACCTGAGGTTAAAAGTTTATTCTCCTGATTTAACAGCTGATATCCCCTGACGGTGTGGAATCCGTTATCTTTGCTCATATTTCCACCTCTTTCGTCGGACTGATTTAACCGCTATTCAAACCTTATTCGTAACACCGGCAGTTTATGTTTCATATATTGGTTTTGAATAAAAAAATTAGCCGCCGCTAAAGTTTTAAACCAATACAATATGGGGGAAATGGAGATGAGTAAAAGAATTGTTCCTTTAAACTGTCTGCCGATAGGCAAAAAGGGTAAAGTTGTAAAACTGATATCCGAAGGGATTATCCGCAGAAGGATGCTGGACATCGGGCTTATACCCGACACGGTTGTGGAGGCCGTTCAGAAAAGCCCGTCCGGAGATCCGACGGCTTATTATATCCGCGGAGCGGTAATGGCGCTGAGGTCGGAAGAAGCCGGAAAAATTCTTGTTGAAATGGCTTAGCTGAATCTATTGGAGGAGGATGCACAAAATGGGGCTTACAAACAAATCCACCGGTATAAGTCTATTGCAAAGTGAGCTGAAAATTGAGCGTATTACACCGGACGACAAGGTGGTAGCACTTTCCGGAAATCCTAATGTAGGGAAAAGCACTGTTTTTAACAGTTTAACGGGACTTAACCAGCATACCGGAAACTGGCCGGGGAAAACCGTTACGAATGCCCAGGGAAGGTACAAATACAAGGACAAAAATTTTATTTTGGTGGATATACCCGGCACTTATTCGCTTATGGCAAACTCGGCAGAGGAGGAAATTGCACGGGATTTTGTCTGTTTTGGAAATCCTGACGCGGTTGTAGTGGTTACTGACGCCACATGCCTTGAAAGAAACCTGAACCTGGTGCTTCAGACCCTCGAAATAACCGAACGTGTTGTTGTCTGTGTGAATCTGATTGATGAAGCGCAAAGAAAGAAAATACGCATAAACTGCGATAAGCTTTCCGAGATCCTTGGCGTGCCTGTTGTTGCAACGGCGGCTCGGATTAAAAAAGGACTTAACGAACTGATGGATGCGGTTTATGAGGTATCGGGCGGGCGGATACCGCTAAAACCTATAAAAATTACATATGACGATGAAATTGAATATGCGGTTGCTCTGATACAGCCCAAAATTCAGCAACTAACCGAAGGCAGAATAAACCCGCGGTGGGTTGCGCTGAGGCTGCTGGACGGGGATAAAACCCTACTAAACTCCATAAACAGGTATCTTGGCTTTGATCTTATGAGTGACAATGAACTGGCTGAACTGCTGAATAAAGCAAAAGAATATCTTGCCGGCAAAGGCGTTACGACAGATGTATTCCGCGACAGAATCGTAACCCGGTTAATAAAAATTGCCGAGGAAATAAGCAGCATGACAGTTACATTTGCAAACAGGCAGTATGACCGGTTCGACAGAAAAATTGACAGAATTCTGACTTCAAAAGTGTTTGGCTTTCCCGTTATGCTTGCCCTTTTGGCAGTGGTATTCTGGATTACCATTGAGGGGGCGAGCTTACCGTCAGGGCTTTTGGCAGATTTTCTGTTCGGAATTGAGGAAAAACTAAGTTCACTTTTTATAACCCGCCGCTGGCCGGCATGGCTTCATGACATATTGGTACTTGGAATGTTCCGAACCCTTGCCTGGGTTGTCTCCGTAATGCTTCCGCCAATGGCGATTTTCTTTCCGCTGTTCACGCTTCTTGAGGATTTAGGGTATTTGCCGAGGGTGGCGTTTAACCTGGACAATTTTTTCAAGAAAGCCTGCGCTCACGGGAAACAGGCGCTGACTATGTGCATGGGTTTCGGCTGTAACGCTGCGGGGGTAGTTGGGTGCAGGATAATTGACTCCCCAAGGGAGCGTTTGATTGCAATACTTACGAATAATTTCGTCCCCTGTAACGGACGGTTTCCTACACTTATAGCAATGAGCGTTATTTTTATCGGCGGGGTGGTCAGTGAAAATTTCAAGTCGCTCATTTCAACCCTCGCCGTAACCGCTGTTGTGATTTTGGGAATATTGATGACACTTCTCGTTTCCAAAATTCTTTCCAAAACGGTTTTAAAAGGGTTCCCGTCCTCATTTACGCTCGAGCTGCCTCCCTACCGGAAGCCTCAGGTGGGACGTATTCTTATACGTTCGGTTTTTGACAGGACGCTTTTTGTCCTGGGCCGCGCCGTTGCGATCGCCGCGCCTGCGGGAATTGTTATATGGCTGATGGCGAATATAAAAATCAACGATGCAAGCCTTCTGACCCACGCCGCAAATTTTCTGGATCCTTTCGGGAAAATGCTCGGAATGGACGGTTATATTTTAATGGCCTTTATACTTGGTTTGCCTGCCAATGAAATTGTTATTCCGATTATCGTAATGAGTTATTTGTCAGCAGGGGCAATGCTTGAACCCAGCTCACTGGAAGACCTGAAAAACCTTCTGGTATCCAACGGATGGACATGGGTTACAGGTTTATGCGTTATGCTGTTCTCGCTGATGCATTTTCCGTGCGGTACAACCCTGTGGACGATAAAGAAAGAAGCAGGAAGTGTAAAATGGGCACTGGCCGCGTTTGCGATACCCACGCTGGCGGGCTTTGTTATTTGTTTTATCGTGGCAAACGGCGCACGGCTTCTTGGGCTGGTTTAATATTCTTAATAACAGGGCAATAAAGCCGGAGGCGCCATTATCCGCGCTTCCGGCTGCAATTTTCATGCTTTAATGACTTTTCATATATGAAGTATCCATGTGGCGAATGTGAAATATATCATAAGCGATGTGGCATCGACAATGGTCGTAAGAAGCGGGCTTGCCATTATCGCAGGATCAACTTTGAGCATTTTCGCCAGTATTGGCAGCACACAACCGATAATTTTGGCCAGCATAACGGTGAAGAATAATGTTACGCATACCGTCAATGTCACGAGCAGATTAATTTTTTCCAGGAAATATATTCTTATAAAATTCAGCGCGGCCAAAACAAAACCACAGATAAAACTTACCTGAACCTCTTTAAGTATAACCCTGAAAATATCCCTCGTCGTAATTTCGCCAAGGGCCAGGCCCCTTATTATAAGCGTTGAAGATTGCGAGCCGGCGTTTCCGCCTGTGTCCATCAGCATCGGAATGAATGAGGTAAGAATTACTATCGACTGTAATATATTATTATATTTGTTAATAATATTACCTGTAAAAGCCGCGGATATCATCAGGATCACAAGCCATGTAATTCTGTGTTTTGCAAGCACCCAGGGGCTTGTTTTCAGGTATTCTTCATCCGACGGATGCATGGCGGCCATTTTCTGAAAGTCTTCGGTGTTTTCCTGATCAATAATGTCCACGACGTCGTCAATGGTCACAATGCCTACAAGCCTTCGTTCATTGTCCACAACGGGCATTGAAATTAAATCATACTTTTTGAACAATGAAGCAATCTTTTCCTGGTCATCATGAGTATTTACATAAACCGGATCAGTATCCATGATGTCTTTCACAACAGTGGTTTCGTCACTCAATATAAGCTTTCTTATCGGTATTACGCCTTCAAGGATCCTGTTTTCATTCAGAACATAACAGGTATCAATTGTTTCCTTATCCACGCCTGTTTCCTTTATGTGTTCCAGGGCCTGTTTTACGGTCATTTCCTTTTTAAGATCCACATATTCGATTGTCATGATGCTCCCGGCTGAATCTTCCGGGTATTTGAGAAACTGATTTATAAGCTTTCTTGTTTCATCATCTGTGGCCTGCAGGACTCTTTTGACAATGTTTGAAGGCATTTCTTCAAGAAAGTCAATCGTATCATCCAAAAACAGCTCATCAATGATATTTTTGATTTCCCTGTCGGTAATTGATGCGATAATATATTCCTGAAGCTGGTTGGAAATATATGAAAACACTCCTGCGGCAATTTCTTTCGGCAATATCCTAAAAATTATCAAAAGCTTTTGCTTGTCCAGTTCTTCCAGTAATTGCGCTATATCAACCTCATTCATTTCAATCAGTTTTTTCCTTGCTTCGCTGTAATTGCCGCTGTCGATAAGATTAAGGATTAACTCTTTCATTTACGGTGCCTCCTTCCGACAGAGCCACCTCCCCGGAGGAGTAGTTATGGCTCTGATTCTGGTATTGCTGTTTTTTTGCATTGAATTGGCAGGTAACGGGACAGGATCCACAACTACCACCTCTCTTTCGTAAATTGATCCATGGAAACGGCAGTGCCGCAAAAGACAAAAAGAAACATTTATGTTGAAGTTTAAACGTTAATTTTAAACATCAACATAATATTGCGTCCTGCCAAAACATAAGAAAACCCAAACACCGTTTAATAGTTGCGGGTTAAAAAAAGCTCTATTTGTTGTTGTGATATGAAATCAGGGAAAGCATGTACGGAAAGGGGTTAACATGACATATGCCGCAAAATGAGGTTTATGCCGAAAAAAACAGAGTTTGGCATTGCCGGTACTGAATTTTTTCCATACACACGCTTTCCGCTGTTATCGATATTACTACTGCCGCCAGACTCCATTTTTTTCACCTCACTTTGCTTTTTGAAAATCCGAACCACGAAAATTAACGATCGGGTAAAAAAACACCGAAAATACCGTTTAAAGTCTTTTGTATCAATACTATTCTATGTTTATAACCGCCGGTTGTCAATAACAAAAACTCCGGTTTAAAACCGGAGTTTCGTTAATTTCAACTGACTTAGATATCCAGTGGCGTTATCACCGTCAGGTCTTTATGCAATTGCAGGATTGAGGCGGGAACCTGAGGGGTTATAGGTCCGAACAATGCTTTTTTCAGTATTTCTTTTTTGTCCTCACCGCTGGCGATAAGTAAAACCTTTCTTGCCTGCATGATGGCTTTTATCCCCATCGTAATCGCTTTTCTCGGTACTTCGTCCCTTGACTTGAAAAACCTTGAATTGGCGTTAATTGTGCTTTCGGATAATGAAACACAGTGTGTGCCGGGAATGAACTCATCAGACGGTTCGTTGAATCCGATATGACCGTTATGTCCTATGCCGAGAAGCTGTAAATCAATTCCACCCACGCTTTCAATTAAATCGTCGTAACGTCTACACTCCGCGTCTATATCCTTGGCTTTCCCGTCCGGAAGATGGGTGTTGGCCATGTTAATATTGACCCTTGAAAACAGGTGTTTGTTCATGAAATACCGATAGCTTTGATCGTGGGTGGGATCCAAACCATAATACTCATCAAGGTTGATTGTGGTTACATGGGAGAAGTCAATCACCCCGTTTCTGTTCAACTCCACAAGACGCTCATATGTGCCAATTGGCGAGGAGCCTGTTGCAAGGCCCAATACGCTTTTTGGGTTCAGGATTATCTGAGCAGCTATGAGGTCTGCGGCCTTCCTGCTCATTTCTTCGTAGTCCTTAACATTGATAATTCTCATAATCGCTCACCTTTCCCGCTGTGAATATTCAGCAAATCTACGCTTTGTATGCTTGTGATAATTATATCATTGTACTCTTTTTTTATAAAGTTTTGATGGATGCTTTCCCGGGTCACTGAATTATTTTGAGCGTGCCCCCGATCCCGATCCAAATTGTGTTATTGACTTGTCGCCAAGAATCGTCTATATTATGAAAGTATGCTGGCATCGAAAGGAATCTCTGAAGGAATTATTTTGATGAGAAGAAAATACATAGGCGACAGATCGTTTTACAAAATGGCATTGACCGTGGCAATGCCGATAATGCTGCAGAATTTCATAACCAACCTGGTTAGCATGCTTGACAATCTGATGGTGGGGGCTTTAGGCACCGAGCAGATGTCCGGTGTCTCAATTGTTAACCAGATTTTGTTTGTTTTCAATCTTTGCATATTCGGCGGGCTTAGCGGAATAGGAATATTCACTTCTCAGTTTTACGGAAAGAACGACGATGAGGGTATCAGATATACTCTGCGGATGAAACTGATAATCGCCGTTTTAATTACTGCGGCGGCTATGCTGTTATTTACCTTTTACGACGACTTTTTTATAAACCTGTTTCTTCATGAGGTTGACGACAGTGGTGATATTGCTCTGACGCTTTCGTTCGCGAAAGAGTATTTTAGGGTAATTCTTGCCGGCCTTGTTCCGTTTGCATTATCCCAGATACTGGCAAGCACGCTGAGAGAGACGGGTAACACTTTTACCCCGATGACGGCCGGCCTTGCGGCGGTTGTTATAAACGGAGTTTTTAACTATCTTTTGATATTCGGAAAAGCAGGTTTCCCTGAACTGGGAGTGACCGGCGCGGCGATTGCCACGGTAATGTCCAGGTTTGCCGAGTTTGTCATTCAGGCATGTTACATTTTTGTAAAACGGGCAAAGTATACTTATATTAACGGCGCGTTCAGAAGCCTGAAGGTACCGGGGAAGCTATTTGTTTCCATTCTTGCGAAGGGAATGCCTCTGCTTGTCAACGAACTTCTCTGGTCAGGGGGGATGACTGCATTATCCGTTGCCTATTCGCTGCACGGAATATCCGTTGTGGCGGCAATTTCAATCGCTACTTCTGTGATTAACCTTTTTAATATTGCTTTTCTTTCATTGGGATCAAGCATAGGGATAATTGCCGGAAAATCCCTTGGGGCAGGCAGACACGAAGAAGCGGTTGACAACGTCCGGAAAATGATTGCGCTGTCGCTTTCGGTCAGCGTTTGTGTGGGCGTTGCGCTGTATTTTACCTCCGGCGCAATTGTAAATCTTTTTAAGACAGGTGAAGAATCAAAGCGGCTGGCGCTGTATTTTATCCGTGTCTGCTCTTTCGTGATGCCTCTGAACGCCTTTTCAAACGCATCTTATTTCACGCTCAGAAGCGGAGGCAAGACCATTATTACTTTTGCATTTGATTCGGGCATTCTGTGGCTTGTGTCGGTCCCGCTTGCCTTTTCACTTTATTATGTTGCGGGACTTCCTGTAAAAGTAATCTTTCCGGTAATCCAGTTTGCGGAAATAATAAAGGTAATAGTGGGTTTTATACTTTTAAGAAAGAGGGTATGGGTGAAAACAATAGTGTAAATCGGGATTTCGGATTTAACGGCTTTCTTCCGGCGAATCCATAAGTCCGTATTCAAGAAGGATTTGTTCCAGACGCTCCTGGGACATGGGCTTTGGGATTGTGAAACAGGTGTTCTCGTCTATGGCTTTTGCAAGCTTGCGGTATTCATCGGCCTGGGCGGAACGGGGAGCATATTCTATCACTGTTTTGCGGTTGATTTCGGCCCGCTGGACCACATTATCCCTTGGTATGAAATACAGAAGCTGAGTTCCCAGTTCTTCACAGAAGGCCCGCAGAAGCTCGATTTCCCGGTCCACGTTCCGGCTGTTGCATATTATTCCGCCGAGCCTTGCCCCGCCTTTCATCGCGAACCTTGCTATGCCCTTTGCTATATTGTTCGCGGCGTACAGAGCCATCATTTCACCGCTGGCGACAATATATATTTCCTTTGCCTTGCCTTCCCTGATTGGCATTGCAAACCCGCCGCAGACAACATCGCCGAGAACGTCATAAAAAACATAATCCAGGTCTTCGGTATATGCCCCCAGTTGTTCAAGAAGCCCTATTGAGGTTATAATTCCCCGGCCTGCACACCCGACACCGGGCTCGGGACCGCCTGATTCAACGCATTTGACACCGCGAAAACCCGTACGCACAATGCTGTCCAAATCCACGTCCTCGCCGGTTTCACGGATTGTATCGAGAACGGTGCGCTGGGCAAGAGTCCCGAGAAGCAGGCGTGTGGAATCAGCTTTTGGATCGCATCCGACAACCATTACTTTCCTGCCCATTTCGGCAAGTCCGGCTGTAAGATTTTGTGTGGTGGTGGATTTTCCTATTCCTCCTTTGCCGTAAATTGCTATTTGCCTGGTTTTGCTGCCCATAATACTCACCTCCGCTGGTTTTATATGATATATTCAGGCTGCGGCAGCGCGCTTGCCAGATGAAGTTTTTCCATAATGTCACGCCGGATATGAAGGAATTCGGTACTTCCACGGTGGCGGGGATGGGTGAGTTTTACCTCCATAATTTCACTTATCCTTCCCGGACGCGGAGTCATAATTACAATGCGGTCCGAAAGGTAAACGGCTTCATCTACGTCATGGGTTACAAGGATCATTGTGGTTTTATTCTGCCTGTGAAGTTCCAGCAATTTATCCTGGATATCCGCACGGGTGAATGTGTCCAGTGCCCCCATTGGCTCATCGAGAAGCAAAACCTCGGGGTTATTGATTAACGCCCGGGCTATTGCAACACGCTGCGCCATTCCTCCGCTGAGCTGATGGGGATATGCCTTTTCAAACCCTTTTAGCCCTATAAGTTCGATAAATTTTGCTACAAGGTCCCTGTTCTGCCTGTATATACCACGGGCTTTAAGGCCTGCGGCAATGTTTTTCTCCACCGTCAGCCACTGAAAAAGTCCGCCCTGCTGAAAAACATAACCCCGCTGCGGATCGGGGCCGGTTATAGGCTGACCGTTCAACGTGAGCTGCCCCGTCTCCGGCTTCTCAAGTCCGGCTATGAGCCGTAAAAGCGTGGTTTTTCCGCAACCCGACGAACCTATAATTGAAAGAAATTCACCGCGTCTTACCGAAAGGTTAATGTCCTGAAGCGCTTCGACGTGGTTGTCGTAATCGTCGTAGTAGGTGTGACTTACATTTTTTATTTCCAGAATTATGTCCTTGATCCCCGGCAATTCCTTATTCATTCCTTTACCCATCCTTTCTGCCACCGCAGCACCCTTGATCTTATAACGCCGATGATTTTCATTATAAGGCTGAAAAGCACAGCCATTACGAGGATGGCTGCAAACACCTTGTAATAGGCCGACCACACTTTGCTTAAGTTTATGTAATATCCCAGTCCGCCGGGCTGCCCCATCATTTCTGCCATGACCAGAGTGGTGAAGGCAAATCCGTTTGCGTTGGATATTCCGGTAAAAATCTGGGGCATGGCCTGAGGAATCGCCACATGGAATACCAGGTACGGGGTTTTTGCGCCCAATGTCCGGGCTACTTCAAACAAAGCTTTCGGAGTGGATTGTATTCCCTGGGCGGTAAGCGATGCAATGGAAAACCACCCGCAAATGACTATTAAGAATACCGCTGCCATGAACGGGGTGGGGAACAGGGTCAGAGCAAAAGGCATCCATGCGACCGACGGTATTACGCCGGTCATTTTCAGAACGGGATAAAGCCAGTAATACACTTTCGGGAACCAGCCTATAAGAATTCCCGTTCCGACCCCCAGGATAACCCCGAGGGAGAAGCCTGCGAAATACAGTTTCAGCGAATAAAGAGTGTTCTCCAGTATGAAATCGGGCTCGATGAGGAAAGGCTCGAGAATTTTGGCCGGACCGGGGAAGAAAGGCTGGGGCAGCAACAGGAGTTTTGTGCCCAGAATATCCCACACGGCAAGGACAATACCCATTACAAACCTGAAAGGTGCCCGGCTTGCAAATTTTGCCTTTCTGTCGGGGTCAAAGTATGAATATATGCCAACGGCTGCATATAACAGGATAACGGCACCTATAACCAGCCTGTACAGAGTGTTGAAAGTAAGGTTAAATCCCGCTACGGTATAGGTTTTTATTTCCACATCCGCTATCTGCCTTACAAAAAGGTTAACAGCAATGGCTGCCGCAAAGCCGGCAAGGGTAATCGAAAAACTCAGCCACCACCGGGCGGGGGATATAATTTTCGTTTTTTGGCGAAGCTGTCTTTCTTCAGCAGGCTTGACTGCTTCGGAAATTGGCGCCGCTGGAATAAATTCGGTTAGATCACGCATTGCCTGATGCCTCCTGTGTTTTTATTGTCACACTTATCCTGCCCGAGGCGTAACGCCGTAGGGCAGGATATCAAGTTTATTTACCGGCGTTTACGTCAATTTCATAATACGCGCGGTCGGTAAAACTTTCGGGATCTGTCGTAAGATAACCGATACCGTAAAGCTGCTCCGCAAAGTACAGCACATTGTCGCGTACCCTTGTCGGGTGCTGGGCCCTTTCTTCATAAGTGGGGTATTTATAACTCCTGATTAGTTCAATTGCCAGTTCTCTGTCCTCAATTTGAGAATACTTTTTGTCGATGATGATATCCACCGTTTCTTCGGGGTTTTCGGCTATCCAGTTCTGAGCCTTGTGATAAGCGCGAAGAAGTGCCGCAAGCTTTTCGGGCTCTTCATTTATCCATTTTTCCGAAGCATAAAGGAAGCAGCAGTATTTGTCGGCAAAAGGTTCGTCTTTGGATATGTCAAGGAGAACGCGGTAGTTTCCTGTTTTCTCCAGTACCGATCCAAACGGATCCCACAGCGCCGCAACATCGACTTCACCCTTGTTCAGCGCTTCCACTGCCAGGTTACCGTCCTCGAACGGCAGGAACGTGACTTCTCCGTCTTCAGGCTTCGCCGAAATGCCGTTTTTTTCAAGCCATACCGCTGCAACCTGGTGCGGTGTGCCGCCTATTTCGTCCACGCTGATTTTTTTGCCTCTTATGTCCTCAACGCTTTGTATCGGTGAATCTTTTTTGACAAGGAGCTTAATGCATCCATAGTGCAGTCCGTCGACGACTTTGACCTTTACGTCGTTCTCAATGGAGGGGAAGAACTGAAAATCGCCGTTGACAATGGGTATAGTACCGTTGTTAAGGCCTATTTTGCGTGTTTCGGTATCGGCGGAAATGAGGTTTACATCAAAACCTTCCTCGGCAAAAAATCCCTTTTCATAGGCTATGTAAATCGGGGCGGCGCAAAGGGAGCCGCTTTTTCCTGGAATATCAATTTTTCCGTATTTGAATTTCTCAGTGGTGTCTGTCGTTTCCGCGCCTGACGCAGGAAGCTGATTTGCCTGCGCATTGTCATTGCTTCTGTTTGCGCTGCCGCATGCCGCAATCACTGCGGCAACGAGAATAAGTACCAAAAAAATGCATACTGTTCTGAATTTTCCCATGAAATATTCCTCCTTCAGTTTTTTATTTCAAAGGCTTTTTTAAATGCCTGTTCCAAATCGGCAATAAGGTCATCAGGGTCTTCAAGGCCTGCGGATATGCGTATCAGATTTTCGGGAATATCGGCCAGTTTCTTTTCTTCGGGTTCAAGCTCGCTGTGGGTGGTCTGCGGTGAGTTGACGATGAGGCTGCGGGCGTCACCAATATTGACGTGATAGTGGAACAGCTGAACCGAATTCAGAAATGCCTCCCGCTGGGCTTCGGTTCCCTTGAAACCAAAAGAGAGTATGCCGCCCGCGCCTTTCGGAAAGTCCCGCTCTGCCAGTGCACGGTACGGGCTGTTTTTAAGTGTGGGATACCGAACCCATTCCACCGCTTCATGATTGCTTAAGTATTCGGCCAGAATTTCAGCGTTCCGAACCTGTTTTGCAACCCGTTCAGACAATGTTTCAAGGCCTATAAGCGCAAGGTAGGCGTTGAAAGGCGACAAAGCCGCGCCGAAATAGTTCAGGTAGTTGAATCTGATTCTTGAGGTAAAAGGCGTTTCAGGGAATACTTCGGGAAAGCTTCGGTGGTTTCCGTTTATGTCACGAAGGGTGTAATATCTTTCGGAAAACTGCGGGAATTTTTCCGACTGCCAGTTAAATTTGCCGCTTTCCAGCACAATCCCTGCAATGATGTTTCCGTGACCGGTAAGGCCTTTTGTGGCCGAATAAACGACTATATCCGCGCCGTGGGCAATGGGATTGTAAAGGTACGGGGTGGCGACCGTGTTGTCTACCACCAACGGTATGCCGTGTTCATGGGCAACTTCGGCGATGGCGTCAATGTCCAGCAGCACTGTGTTGGGGTTGCTTATGCTTTCCACGAAAATGGCTTTGGTGTCAGGCCTGATCTCCTCCGCAAGCTTTTCGGGATTTTCTATGTTCCGGGCAAAATCTATCGTAATGCCGAATTTCGGATAAATTTTCTTGAAACTGTCCGCGCTTCCGCCGTACAGGAAAGGAGATGTGAGGATTCTGCCTCCGCCTTCGGCTATATTGAGAAGCGTGTAACTTATTGCCGCCATACCCGAAGCCAGGGCAACCGCGCCGGCCGCACCGTCAAGGGCCGCGACGCGCTGCTCGAGGATACTTACCGTTGGGTTTCCTACGCGGCTGTAGAGATTTCCTGTCTCGCGAAAGCCGAACAAAGCCATAGCATGCGCCACATCTCTGAAATCATAGGATGTGGTCTGATATATTGGAGGTGATACTGCATAGTTGTGTTCTTTGGGGTCGTATCCGGCTCTGAGCCTTTGCGTGTCAAAACGGTAATTGTTCTTTTCAGGAACAACGGACATACTTGTTCTCCTTTCTTTGATTCAAATGTTAAACATCGGGGATTGTCCTTCCTCGTACAGTCACAACACATGTCAAACCACCTCCTTAAATGCAATGCTTTAGTCTGTTTTACACCGAAATGCTATATTGTTTTTATCATCCATGGGAGAAAGTGTTTTCAGGTATGACAGGAGTAATGTAAATCATCCGGCTTATGTCGCGGCTGCCGGGTATCCCCGCCGCGTCGGCACGGCATCTCTGGCAATGCCGGAACACTTTTATATATTTTTCCGCTTCAGTTCTTGCTTTACTGATAAGTCCGCAGTCCGGCGCACTGCACCAGCTGAGCCCGTGCTGAGGAATCAGCGGGATGATGTTGAATATTGAGGCGCCGTGTTCGGCCACGGTTTTTGACACGTCCGTAACATGCCCGGCATTGATTTCGGGGATTAATACCGTATTTACCTTGACGGTGATACCGGCACCGGATATTTTTTTTATGCCCGATAGCTGATTGGCTATGAGTATTTCCGCAGCCTCGCGCCCGGCCACGAATTTCCCCCCGTAAACAATGCCTTCGCATATCCGTGCCTGTATATCGGGGTTAATGGCATTCACGGTGACCGTGAGGCTGTCAATGCCGGCTTCGATTATGTCTTCAGCATAATCAGGAAGCAAAAGCCCGTTTGTGCTCATGCATTTAATAATGTCGGGGAATTCCTTTTTTATAAGCCTGAATGTTTCGAGAGCATAGGGGGTTGCGAGGGGTTCCCCCGGTCCTGCCACGCCTGCGACGGTGATGTCCGGGCATAGGGCGACGGCTTTTCTGACAGTTTCAACCGCTTCCGAGGGGGAAATTATTCCTCTGGCCACACCGGGACGGTTGACGGTGTCATTGAAACTCCGTTTGCAGAATTTGCAAAAAATATTGCAACCGGGGGAAACGGGAAGATGAACCCGTCCCTTGTAATTTTTTGCTCCGGCGGCAAAGCAGGGATGCAGTTTCATAAGATATTCAAAATTTGTTTTCATTTGACATTTCTCCTTTTACAGCTGGTTTTTCAGAAAATTTTCTTCAAGAAGCCTGGAGATTATTTCCTCTATTTCGCCAGAAGCTTCAAACACCCTTTTGCCCCTGCTTATAACCGTCCTTGCGGCATATTCCCCGATTTTTAATACAAAAATTGCGTCGCAGTCCTTAAGGACATGAAGGATATGTTCAAAGCCGCTGTCGCAGTTTCCCCGGCATCCCGGTACTGTTTTGCGGGTTTCAACAAATTGTGCGGTGTCACCTATGTCATATATCTGCCAGTATTTTGCCGAACCAAAATGCTGGTCAATAAACGTGCCGTCAATACTGGCAAAACCAACCCGGTAGCTCATGAAATCACCCCCCTATGCGTAAGTGGAAAGGACCATATGGTAGATGTCCTCAATAACCCTGAGTCCTCCTGTAAACCCGGCATAGTTTGTAGTAAGGATCAGCCGGTAAGGAGAGGGAAGAGCGGCAGAAAGGAAATCGTAACCTTTTTCCTTCGCAAGTTCCCTGTCCCAGCCCGAGCCTATTATGAGCCCTCTGCCTTTGTGCCGGATTTTTCTCAGAATTTCCTGCGCTTTCCCGGCATCGGGCTCAAAATAGACGGGAATTTCCCGCTTGTCGCTTATACTGCTGAGATCGGCCCGGATGGCCTCATGGTATTTTTCAGGCGTGCCGTCTGTGACAAACTGTTCTTTCGGTACTATTCCCACTTCATGGAGAAGGAATTTAGACAGCGCGACGACATACCCGGCGTCATGCAGTATATGAACATGGTTTGGAAGTCCGTACCTGAATTCCAGAAGAAACGTGGCCAGGTTTTCAATTTCTTCATAATAGGCATCTGATTCGTGCTTTATGAATGCACGGGCTTTTTGCTCGTCAATCTCGGCACCGTGGTCAACCGCAAATTCCAGAACCTGATTAAGGAAGGATTCGGTTTCATTTGCGCCAATAGGGATGTGACTGAACCAGGTGTAATCCTGCCCGTACCTGGATTTAAGATTGTCCGCGATGGGTTTGCCGTACCACGGAGAGACAAGGATATTGAAATTGGCTTTCGGGATTGACTGCCATTCCTTAACGCCGTCTGACTCCGGCCCGAACAGCACGTTTGCTTTAAGCCCGATTCCGGCAAGCAGACGTTTGTATTCCGCAAGATTTCCTTTCCAGAAAGGATCCTGGTAGGGGATTGACGCAAACAGATTGACGGTGTTTTTTTCCGAACGCGGTCTGTTTTCGGATTCAAACCTGCTTACATACTGGTCTATGATTGCATTTACAACGATACTGTGGGCCTCGAAGTTTGTGGCATTGAATCCTGCGGTTTCAACGGCGACAACAGGTTTTCCCTGGCGGGCGAACTCAGCCACAACACTGTTTATGTCATCGCCTACGATAGCAGCGGTGCAGCCCGTCATTACCACCTGCAAATCTGTATCAAGCACTTTGTATGTATTTGCTATAATTTGCCTTAGTCTGCCTGTTCCGCCAAAAACCACTTCTTTTTCGGAAAAATTCGTGCAGGGGGAAGTGCACCCGCCGGCGTAACCTGCTGAACGCTCAAAAAATCCTGCAATCATCTCCCCGCACCCCGGACCGGAGTGAAGTATCGGTACCGCCCTGGGGATTGCCACCACGCTTTGCAACGCGCCTATAGCGCAGGTAAAACGCTGCTGTTCTATAACCACCGGTTTGATCATAGACCCGGCCCCCCTTCGAGAAAGTAGTCGGTGGGCTGTTCCAGCCACCATTTCGTATACGGGATGACAGCATGTTTCCGCAGGTTTTTCACAAACTCGTCGTTCTCGATTGCTTCCAGTAACCGTTCACCGTAATTCACGAGACCTTCGTAGCCCATTGAAAAGTGTTCGTCCCCGACAAGAAGGGTTGGAATTCCGAGTTTCGCCCCCCACAGCGTCATACCGCCGTGCCTTGCCAGTAATACGTCGGGCCGAATACGGTTAAGGGCGTTGACAAGTTCAGATTCCTGCCTGTTGCAAACGTTGTAATTGGGGACGTTTCCGTAGTCAGACACCCGTTGGGCAAGCTGGTCATTTTCGGGCCTTTTGCTGTCATAAACCGGATCATGGTGAAAAATGGCGGCGCCTACGGCATTTAAACCCAGCTCACCAAGCACGTCCAGAAGGGCATGGCCATGAGCCGCACCGGCAGTGACATAGGCGGTTTTTCCGCTCAGTTCCCTGCGCAGTTCTTCTATCCTCGGCAGATATTTCTTTTTCTTTTCGGCTATGACTTTCTCTGCTATGTCTTCCTTGCCGAGTATTTTTCCCAGTGCCCTGAACCACCTGTCTGTTTGCGCAATTCCGTAAGGCGGGGCTGCAGGTATTTCCGGGACCCCGAACTCCTGTTCAAGCACGGCGCCAAGATAACTTCCGAGCGTAGAGCATGCCTGAACAGTCGCGGTGGCTTCACCGGCCGATTCAAGACTTTCAACCGTCGAATAGGGGGTAATGTAGTTAGGTTTTGCACCAAACGGGGCAAACCATTCGGCGAATACGTCGCTTCCCCAGAAATTAATGACATTAATGAGATCACTGCGACGTCGCAGGGGTTTTTTTATAAGCTTTCTTGCAATGGCGTGATATGCGGCGTCAAAACCTGTTGTCCAGACTTTGGAACGAAAACCTTCGCAGAAAACCGCTATGACGGGAATCCCCAGTTCTTCCTCAGCCTCAACGCATACGCTTTCCACATCGTCCCCGATGATGGCCAACGCGCAGGTTGTCAGCACAAATATGGCGTTCGCCCGGGTACGGCTGTACACTTCACGGATTGCCCGGGCAAGTTTGGCGCTTCCGCCGTAAATGGTGTCCCTTTCCTGCAGATTTGTGGAGAAAATATAACGGCGTGTAGGATTTTTAAGATCCCTTATGGGGGAATTCACCCTGTATGTAAAAGCAAATTCATGAAGGCAGGAGGCGCATCCCAACGGTCCGTGACTGATTACCGCCGCGTCCTGTATAAGAATTGTCATGCATGCTGCTTTGGAGGTTGCGCAGCCCATACACTGGCTGAAAGAACGATCCCGGTCTTTGAGACCGGTTTTCCCGGCTCTGACCAGTTCCTCGGCATCGCCATGGTATCCGGTGATTGAGTTGATGCGGATTTCCCGTATCTGGACCTCGGGAATGGACAAATTTATCCCTGTCATATGCCATTCCTCCATCGGGATTTTTTTTATGTTAAAAAAGTGCCGCCCGCTTTTGGCGAACGGCACCATTTATTCCCTGAAATACAGTAAAATCAGACAAACGGGGACGTTCGCCCATATATGAAGTTATGGGTGTGATGACAGCAACAACACATTATCTGAGTATGGAACGGCATTATCATCTTTTTTGCTCCCGCGCTGTTAGCCATATTGACACTCCAAATTCATATATAATATATATGTTTTATAGGTATAATATAGTAATTTATAACACCACGTCAAGAGATTTTTTCATATTAACTTTGTTTATATTTTTGCTTTGCTGGTATTGTATAGAATCACCGCCACTCTGCTGCTTACAGGGCCAAAGGCATACGGCACGTCGTCTTCGCGGTTAAAATGCCTTAAAGAGACCAGTCTGTTCGCGGAAAAGGGTTTGTTGTCAATTATCCTTATTTCTGCTTCAGAAAAAGGTGTGTCGCGGTAATATGGGTCAAAAAGTTCAATTCCTTCTTCAGTGAGACCGGTGAGAGTAACGTAATGCCCACAGTCCAGAAAGACCCGCACTATTGCGGCGGCGCCGGCTTTAAGAGCCTTAATAATGGGGCTGTTTTCGTCTATGTAAACATCGTTTCCGGTCAGTGCCTCGGCACGGATGGGGAATTTTGTCGCCCTGGCGTATTCATTAAGCCAGCAGGCTATGAAAGACATGGCCATGCCCGATGTGCCGTTTTTATGAGCTTCTCCTTTATCATTGTAGCTGTCGAGTGTGCAAATCATACAGTGGCGAAGTACGTCAGGCGGGAATTCCTCCCGGTCGAAAAGAAAACTTATGGCATTAAGGAGGCTGGTAGGACCGCAGTCATATTCGGTTCGCTGGTATTGCAGAGGTATCCTCATAAGTCATCTCCTCCCGGTCTGTTATCAGTTCCATGACAAGTTTTACGCATTTCTCCAGTTCATGTATATTGCTGTATTCCCGAAGACTGTGCGCCTCATGCATTCCACAGGCAATTACAAGGCCGGTGATCCCGTGCAGCGCAAAATTGTTCAGGTCGCTGCCTCCGAAAGTTGAGTGAATACGAGGAATAATGCCGGCTCTCCCGCATGCCCTGACAAAACGTCTTACCACCACCGAATTCAGCGGAGTTTCGTATGCTTTAAGCTCAATCCTGTAAGTTGCCTCGATATTTGCGCCTGCTTTGGATGTTTCGTCAATGAAAACCGATTTGACTGTGTTCCAGTATGCCATTACGGCGTCATGGGAAAGGCTGCGGATTTCACCACTGACTGTGCACAGGGAGGGAACGATATTGTCTGCCTCGCCGCCGGTTATTCGTCCGATATTGAAAGTAAGCCCCGGAGCGGGTTCCCCGTGATAAAGATTTGCAATTGCGCGCGCGGCAGCGGCTATCGCGTTAATGCCGCTTTTCGGCGCAAATCCGGCGTGTGCGGCTTTGCCATGAATTTTTATTTCGAACGAAAGAATTGTGGGAGCAGCATTCGCCGCTTCGCCGACTTCGCCGCCCAAATCCAGCACATAGGCTTCTTTTGATTTCAATGCGCTGTAATCGAAAACCGCAGAACCCGCGCCGTATTTTTCCTCCGCAACAGGGAAAAGAAGCTCCAGGGGGCGGTGGGGGATGTTTTGCTCTTTCAGTCTCAAAACCGCTTCAAGGATGACACTGATTCCCGCAATGTCGTCGGCACCCAGGATTGTGTCTCCCGCAGAAGTGATATCTCCGTTTTGATGAAGGACTGCACGTTTTCCTTTTGCGGGTTCCACCGTATCCATATGGGCGGAGAACAAAAGCGGTGGCACGTTTATGCTTCCGGGAACGTAACAGTACAGGTTACCGCAATTGCCGTTAATTTTCTTTCCCGCGTCATCTACAAGAATATTGTCGCTTACATATGTAAGATAATTAATCAGCGTATCGCAGAATTCCCTTTCCCGGAAGGACGGACTGTATATTCCGACAAGTTCGCTGAATGTTTTCCATAAACGCTCACTCATACGGATACCCCACATTTTTTATGACTTAAACCCGATTGCGGTTAATGTGCTCGTATTAAAATGTATTAAACATATATAAAATATATGATTTAAAATATAACATATAAGAATTATATGAATTTAAATGCAAAATGTCAATCATTTATTTCCAGTTTTGAATAAAAAATTTTTAAATAAAAAAAACCCCCTGCAAAGGGGTTAAAAATCATACAGGCGACATCCCGAAAACGCCCGCTTGCCTTCAGAAAATACGTGAGCCGAAAAATATTTCACGCCCCGATATCCTTAAAAGCCTCTTTAAGCCGGTTGAGGCCCTGCTGCAGTACAGACCTTGGACAGGCGATATTGAAACGCTGAAAACCTTCGCCGCCTGCTCCGAACGTCGGTCCGGGCGAAAGCCACAGTTTTGCCCTGTGAATCAGCAGTTGTTCCAGTTCCCTGTCCGAAAGCCCGAAGCTGCTGAAGTCAAGCCATACAAGATAAGTGCCTTCAGGCTCCACCAGATGAACCGATGAAAGTTCTTTTTTCACAAACTCCCTGAACAATTCCAGATTGCCGGTTAAATAGGCAATCAGTTCGTCCAGCCATTTTGATCCTTTCTCATACGCCGCCTGACACGCAACTATTCCCATCAGGTTTGGCTGGCTGTAACCCGTTTTTTTCAATTCTTCGGTAAACAGTTTCCGTATTTTCTGATTGCTGATAAAAATATTGGAAATCTGGAGTCCGGGAAGATTGAAAGTTTTGGACGGAGCGGTACATGTAACGGTAATGTCGGCGTATTCGGGCTTAAGGCTTGCAAACACCAGGTGCCTGTACCCGGGATATACGAAATCCTGATGTATTTCATCGGAAATAACATATACTCCGTGTTTCAGGCAGATATCTCCCACCGCAGTGAGTTCCTCTTCCGTCCAGACGCGACCAACCGGGTTATGCGGATTGCACAGAATGAACAGCCGGACTTTTTCTTCGGCAACCAGTCTTTCGAATTCATCTATATTCATAAAGTAGCGACCGTTTCTGTATATCAGCGGATTGACAATTAACCGCCTGCCGTTGTCCTTCACCGAGTTTTCAAACGGATAATATACCGGCTGCTGGATTAAAACCGCGTCGCCGGGCTTTGTAAGTGCGCGGATGGCCGTACAAACGGCAAACACGACGCCCGGGCATTTTACCACCCATTCACGGCGTATTTGCCATCCGAAACGTTCATAATACCATTTATAAAGGGCATTGAAATATGATTCGTCTATCGTGTCGCTGTAGCCGAAAATGCCGTGTTTTACACGTTCTGAAAGCGCCTCAATAATTTCAGGAGGAGATTTGAAATCCATGTCGGCAACCCAGAAAGGGAGCACATCCGCAGGCATGCCTTTTTTCTGAGCAAGATCATACTTTATCGAGTTGGTGCCGTGCCTTTCAGTGATTTCGTCAAAGTTATACATTTGCTTTTCCCCCGTAAATAGCTTGTCTGAGATCTTCGATCAGGTCATCGGCGGCTTCAAGGCCTACCGACAGCCGGAGTAGACATTCCCCAATACCTCTGGCTTCCCTTTCCTGCTGTGGTATATCGGCATGAGTCTGGAGCATCGGGTAGGTTATAAGGCTTTCCACGCCGCCGAGGCTTTCGGCATACTGAATAATTGAAACCCGCTCAAGAATGCGGTGAGCCGTTTCCTTACTGTCGGTTTCAAATGAAAGCATTGCCCCAAATCCCGAAGTTTGTTTTTTCGAAATCTCATATCCGGGATGGCTCGGAAGCCCGGGATAATGCACTTTTCTTATTTTGTCCTGTTTTGAAAGCCATTCGGCGATCCTGAAAGCAGTTTGCTGCTGTCTTTCAAGGCGTACCGCCAGTGTCTTTATGCCCCGGATTAACAGCCAGCTGTCAAACGGGGAAAGGCACGCCCCGGTTGTTTTGGACAAAAACCTGAGACGTTCGGCAAGAGCTGCGTCGGACACAACAATGAACCCTGCAAGGGTATCATTATGCCCGCCAAGGTATTTTGTTCCACTGTGAACCACTATATCCGCACCCAACTGCAGCGGGCGCTGAAAGTACGGTGTAAGAAAGGTATTGTCAACGACGAGGAGGAGGCTGTTTTCCCTGCAAAGCTTAGAAACGGCGGCAATATCGGTTACATGCATCATCGGGTTTGTGGGAGTTTCAATGAAAACTGCCCTTGTTTCGTTCCGTATGCATTTTTTGATGTTTTGTACGTCAGTGGTATCCACGAAATCGAAAGTCAAGCCGTTCTTTTTTGAAATGTGGCTGAACAGGCGATGAGATCCCCCGTACAGGTCGTCGGTGGCTATTATGTGATCTCCCGGTGAAAAAATTTCCATAAGAGTAGTGATGGCTGCCATGCCGGAAGAAAAGGCAATGGCGTCCGCACCGCCTTCAAGGTTTGCCACGGTCTGTTCAAGGTATTCCCTTGTGGGGTTTTGGGCTCTGGAGTAGTCAAAGCCCGTGCTTAATCCCACGCCGGGATGTACAAAGGTAGCTGACTGAAAAATGGGTACACTGACAGAACCTGTAGTATCATATCTTTTACTACAGCCATGGACGCACAGGGTTGAAAAATCCATAAGCATCTTCCTTTGCCCAAATTATATATAAAACATCATAGCATCGTCTCTTTTGTGTTTTTCAGCTTCGCTTACAAGATCGGCAAGTGTTATTCCGCTTAATGTTTTAATGATGCTTTGATCCAGCACATCAAAAACCGAAAGTTTCAGGGCTTTTTCAATGTCAGGCGCCTTGTCGGGGACGGTGTCGTTGGTTTGCTCAAACAGGGATACTTCCACGGCCGAAAGTATGTCGAGCACGGTAATTTCCCTGGGCGACCGTGAAAGCAGGTATCCGCCCTGCGAACCTTTGGAGGAAATTACAAGTTCAGCCTTTTTGAGCAGAGAAAACACCTGCTCAAGGTATATCTTTGATATGCCGAGTTCCTCGGAAATGTTGATAATGGTAATATACTCACCGTTATTATATTGTAGCCCCATATAAATCAGTGCTGCCAAAGCATATCGTCCTTTTGCCGATATTCTCATCCATTATCACTCACATTTCATATATAAATAGTATGTATTAATAATAAATTCATTAAGAAAATCTGTCAATACCGGAATTGTATTTTGCCATGCTGCTTATGCTGTAACAGTGCTGATATCACAGTGCCTGGAATTTTTCGGCGGTTTTTTGCAAAGGTATTGACACCGTAATTTATAAGTAGTATTATAAACATATAAAACATATATGAAATAAATGAAAAGGGTGTGTTAATATGGCAAGGATTTATCAGAATGTAACCGAACTGATAGGAAGAACTCCTTTGCTTCATCTGGTTAATTATGAAAAAAAACATGGACTTCAGGCGACCGTAATAGCAAAACTGGAGTATTACAATCCCGCAGGAAGCGTTAAGGACCGAATTGCAAAATCCATGATTGAGGACGCGGAAAGAAGAGGAATCCTGAAGCCTGACACCGTCATAATAGAGCCCACCAGCGGGAATACCGGTATTGCTCTCGCGGCAATAGCTGCGGCCCGCGGTTACCGTGTAATTTTGACAATGCCCGAGACAATGAGCATTGAGAGAAGAAACCTGCTGAAAGCGTATGGAGCTGAGCTTGTACTTACCGAAGGCTCAAAGGGTATGCCCGGCGCAATTGCAAAGGCAGAGGAACTGGCTAAAGAAATCCCGAATTCTTTTATCCCTGGGCAGTTTGACAATCCCGCCAATCCCGAAATCCACAGAAGAACAACAGGTCCTGAAATCTGGGAAGACACCGACGGGAAGGTTGATATTTTCGTGGCAGGTATCGGAACGGGCGGCACAATAACCGGAGCCGGTGAATACCTAAAGTCCCAGAAACCTGATATCAGAATAGTTGCTGTTGAGCCCGACGCATCTCCCGTTCTTTCGGGCGGAAAGCCGGGGCCACATAAGATTCAGGGAATTGGGGCAGGTTTTGTTCCCAGAGTGCTTAATACCGGTATTTATGATGAGATTGTTCGCGTAAAGAATGAAGACGCATTTGCCACAAGCAGAGATCTGGCAAGAACAGAAGGAGTGCTTGTCGGCATTTCTTCAGGAGCTGCGCTCTGGGCAGCCACCGAAGTGGCAAAACGGCCTGAAAATGCAGGCAAGGTTATTGTTGTAATTCTTCCCGATACGGGCGAGAGGTACCTTTCAACGCCTCTGTTTTCTGAGTAATACCCCCAATCGGATAAAACCCCCTTCGAAAAGGCGTTCCTTTCAGCTGGAACGCCTTTATTTATGGCTCCTTTCGGTGAAATATGCGTTTTAAATTGTCATATGTTATATTATAATTTCGGTAAGGAATTATAATTGCCACAGAGTTTGGCTGTAAGGCGGGTGGAAAATGAAACCGGAAGAAAGAAAACACCGTTTGGCATTGACTCTGCTTTTTTCAGGCATAGTTTTTTGTTTCCTTATTATAACCACCGCCGTGGTCGGGGGTATTATAGTTTTTTTGATTCGCAGGGGAATATTATCGCCGAATGGAGAGGCGCCGAGAAGCGTTCCGCTGTTTTTGACCATGATGATCGCAAGCATACTTATCGGAGTGGTGCTTACCGCCATTACAAGCCGTATTCCGCTGAAACCCGTCAACGATGTGATAAACGCAATGAACCGTCTTGCGGCGGGAGACTACAGGACGAGGCTCCATTTCGGAAAACTCCTCGGCAGGCATCCGACTGCGGTGGAAGTGAGCAGAAGCTTCAATAATCTGGCGGAGGAACTTGAAAAGAACGTTATATTCCGTACCGATTTTATAAACAACTTTTCCCACGAGTTCAAAACCCCGATAACTTCCATCGCGGGTTTTGCGAGGCTGCTCAAACGCGGGGATCTGACAGAGGAGCAGAAAGCTGAATATATTGACATTATAGAAAAGGAAGCTCTCCGTCTTTCGGCGATGGCCACAAATATTCTTACCCTGACAAAAGTGGAGAATCAGGCGGCTCTGACCGGGGTATCAAGTTATAATCTTTCGGAACAGATCAGAAACTGTGTTCTTCTTCTTGAAAACAAATGGAGCAAAAAGAATATCACCCCGGTGCTTGATTTTGGGGAGCATTACATCAGTGCGAACGAGGAAATGCTCGGGCAGGTGTGGATAAATCTTATAGACAATGCCGTAAAATATGGCGACGAAGGCACTGAGATGATAATTGACATTGCCGAGAATGAAAAAAGGATATCTGTGTCGGTGGCAGACACGGGCGTTGAGATACCGCCTGAGGCGAAAGAAAAAATTTTCCGAAAATTCTACCGGGAAAGCAAATTCAGCTCAACGGAGGGTAACGGCCTGGGGCTTGCCATAGTGAAAGAAATCGTCAGATTGCACAACGGGGATATCACCGTGTCATCGTCAAATCGCAAAACGGTTTTTACCGTATCGCTTCCCAAGTAAATTCCGTTATACTGTCAGACAGCTCATGATATGAAAAAAAGCCGGCGGACGTAATATTCATACGTCTGCTTTTGAGCAAAATCATTCGGTTGGTTATAATGCTTTAAATTAAGACAAATTTAAAAATGCTTTCTTTTCCGGTTACATTCTTGCATGTTTCGGACTAAAGAAACATAATAAGATTATTACTGACAGTAATGTCAATACATTTCATAAAAACGGCGTTAACAACACAATGGAACTGTATTGCCACAGAGTTTTGTGTGTTTGTGTTGTTGCCTGTATGGCAGCAAAGCTTTTTCGTGTCAGAGAACAGCTTTTAATTATAAAAGTCGCATTGGAAGATATAAAGAAAGGTAACCTTAACCGCCGGGTGCGTGCAAGAGAAAACGACATGATAAAAGACATATGATACAGTATCAATGAAATTGTAACAGGATATCAGGCACAGCTTATCAGAATGAAAAAATCCGAACAGGCTTATAAACGCATGATGACAAGCCTTTCACATGATGTAAAAACACCGCTGACCTCGTTGGTCGGGCACCTGGAAGACATACAAAACAAAATGGTGGCAGGGGAAGAAAATGACGAATACATCAGCGTGGCTTTGGACAAGGCACACCACTTGAAAGATTTTGTGGAATCACTTTTTGAATGGGTCAAGCCGGATGCAAGAGCAAATATTCCAGTTTGAAATTTGTGACTTGAATGAAGTCTCCCGTAATATTATTGCCGACTGGATCCCTGTACTAACCAGGTATTGGCCAGATACAAGTCTGATGAGATAACAGACAAAATAATAAAAAAGGCGCAGGAGTCAAGGGTTTGCCGCAAATCACATCTTAGTTTAACTTTGCAAATTTAGTGGATATGTTCTTGTTTTGTTCATATCATGCACGAACTCCAGGCTGAGTTCCATTTTCCCTTTGAAGCATTAATTCCGGGCGCAGATTAACTAATGCCAATGGTATAAGCGTTTCTGTATAATTTTCACATAAACACTTTACAAAAAATTAACTTAATTTAACAGTAATATGATAGTCTGTAAAATTTTTTATTATTATAATGGATAAGGAAAAAAGTAATAAAATGAGGGGTGAAGAAAATGAAAAATCACTGGAAAAAAATTGCGTCGGTCATTTTTGCGGTTTTGTTCATTGCATCGGTGTTTTCGGTGCTGTTAGGCGGCGGCAGTAATGCTGAAACCTTTCAAAGCCGTAATAAAACAGCATTAACTGGAGTGATAACTGCAAGCCGGAAAGCGCCGAAATACATATTCCTGTTTATCGGGGATGGCATGAGTTATCCTCAGATACAAACTGCATCCTATTATCTTGGCGCAAAGTCAAGTGACGGCGAAGTGGTCGCTGTGCCTCTAAGCTTTATGAAATTTCCCGTTACAGGCGTGGCCGAAACATATGACAGTTCTTCATTTGCCCCCGACTCGTCGTCAACGGCAACATCCATTGCTACCGGAAATAAAACGTACAGTGGCGTTATCAATATGGATACCACATATACAAAAAAGTTTGAAGCCATTTCAGAGAAGTTAAAAAAGCAGTTGGGATATAAAATCGGCATCATTACGTCTGTCAACTTAAACCACGCGACCCCGGCGGCGTTCTACGCGCACCAGCCTTCCAGGAGCAATTATTATGAAATAGGTCTGGAAATGATTGAAAGCGGTTTTGACTTCTTCGCGGGAGGTGCGCTGATCAGCCCGAACGGGGAAAAGGGTGATCAGAAAAGCCTGTATGATATAGCGAGGGAAAAAGGATACAAAGTGGTAACAAAGCAGAAAGATGCCGAAAAATTAAGCGCTAATGACGGAAAGACAATTGTTATATCCGAAACCCTCGCTGACTACGATTCAATTTCATATGAGATTGACGCGAAAGACGGGGAGTGGAGGCTTGCAGACTATGTAAGAAAAGGCATTGAGATGCTTTACAATGATACGGGTTTCTTTATGATGGTGGAAGGCGGAAAGATTGACTGGGCGTGTCACGCTAACGATGCGGCGACGGTAATACATGACACAATTGCGTTAAGCAATGCGGTTGAAGTGGCGGTGGAATTTTACAATAAGCATCCTGAAGATACTCTGATACTGGTTACCGGCGATCATGAAACAGGCGGTCTTTCAATAGGTTTTGCCGGAACGGATTATGATACGTTCTTAACCAATCTTTCCAATCAGAAAATATCTTATGCCAAATTTGATACTGATTATGTCGCCGGGTATAAGAAAAACAACACGAAATTTTCCGATGTTTTAACGGATATTGAAGAGAATTTTGGACTTGTACCCAAATATAAAGCCAAATCAGATACAAACCCCAATTTAATTCTGACCGACTATGAGTATGAGAAATTGTATGAGGCGTACAGGAGGACCATTGACGGGTACAGACAGCTGAACGAGGAAGAATATATACTTTATGGGACTTATGAGCCGCTGACCGTTACCATTACTCATATACTAAACAACAAATCGGGCATTAACTTTAGTTCCTATGCCCATACCGGACTTCCGGTGCCTGTTTTTGCCGTTGGAAACGGAGCCGAGCTTTTTGAAGGTTATTATGATAACACTGACATATATTTTAAACTGGCAAAACTTACTTCGGTAAAATAAGTGCTGAGGTGTTTAAATGCGGCATCTGAGCCACAGGCATGGCATGCATTTGCCATGCCTGTGGCTGTATAATGCGGAAAAATTCGGAAAGGACGGGTTACTATATAACGTGAAAGGGAAAATATTTACGGTACTCAAGTCAAATCTGCCGGAAATTATCTGTTTTGCCCTTCTGATTTTTTTATTGTTTCTTCCGAACGAATATGAAAAAATAAAAATCTACCAGGGCGCGGACAGAACGGTGGGCAGAGTACTACAAACCGATAACAGCAAATTAATAAATACGGGATTGATACAGACCGGCGAGCAAAGGTGCAGGATAAAGATTTTAGGCGGCCGTTTTAAGGGCTCGGAAGGTGAGGCTGTTAACATGTTGAACGGTTCCCTTGAGCAGGACAAGATTTTCAGGGAAGGCGATATGGCGCTAATTGTTGTCAGTTATCGCAATGATGAGATTAAAGCCGTAAATATGATTGATCATTTTCGGTTAGGCAAAGAAATTCTGCTTATGGCAATATTCGTAATGCTTCTTATTCTGTTCGCCGGCAGAATTGGCCTAAGGGCGCTTATGTCATTTGCGGTGACGGTTTTGATTATATGGAAGGTATTGGTACCGGGGTATCTGAACGGGAACGATCCTGTTCTGACCGGTTTGGTAATTACAATTATACTGACGGTTATTGTTATCACTGCCGTATACGGATTTGACTGCAGGGCTTTGTCGGCTACAATTGGCGCAATTCTTGGAACTGTTATGACCGCCGTGCTTGGAATAATTTTTACAAAAGCCTTCAAAATTCACGGAGCGGTTATGCCCTATTCGGAAAGCCTCCTTTACAGTGGTTATGCTCATTTGAACCTCACAAGGATATTTATGGCCGGTATTTTTATCGGTTCTTCCGGGGCGGTTGTGGATTTGGCCGTTGATATAACCTCTGCGGTCTGCGAAGTTGTGGGCAAAACTCCTGATATCTCATGGCGTGACGCCGCTTTGTCCGGTATTCGCGTCGGGCGCGCCGCCCTGGGAACAATGACGACAACTTTGCTGCTGGCCTATTCGGGCGGGTATGTTACGCTTCTGATGGTGTTTATGGCTCAGGGAACGCCGGTTATTAACATATTGAATTATAAGTACGTATCGGCGGAAATACTCGATACCGTTGTAGGGAGCATTGGCCTTGTTACGGTTGCGCCGATTACGTCGCTGACCGCAGCCATACTGCTTACGAGGAAACGGAAAAAGTGATTGTGTCAGTTTATACTGTCACCAAAGAGCTCTCCGGCGCTTAAGTACATTATCAGTTTGCAGCTGTTGACAAAAAAGAAAATATGTGCAAGACTAATCAATAAAGCATTTCACCCGGCATATTCAGGCGGAATTACCCACCGTAATTTTGCCGGGTTTTTTCTATATATTTTTGCAGGGCATGCTTTTATCGGCGGCATGCCTGCAAAGGAGGTTTAAGACACGTGAACGGCACGAAATTCAAAGGCACTCCGCAGCTTGAAACAGAAAGGCTTGTATTGAGAAAGCTCAGACCCGGGGACGAAAATGATATTTTTGAATATGCATCCGATGATGATGTGGCGCGGTTTGTGACCTGGAATACGCACAAATCGGTTGAAGATTCCAAAAATTTTATAAGATTTACACTTGACAGGTATGAAAAGGACGAGGCGGGTGATTGGGGCATTGTCCTGAAATCAAACGGCAAACTGATAGGGACTGTTGGATTTGTAGGGATTGATTTGAAAAACAGGCGTGCCGAAATAGGCTATGTTCTCTCCAAAAAGTACTGGGGACAGGGAATTATGACTGAAGCGGTAAACCGCCTGCTGGAGTTCGCTTTCACCGAAATGGACTTGAACAGGATTGAATGCTGCCACCTTATACCCAACGAAAAATCGGGAAGGGTTATGCAAAAGGTTGGAATGAGTTATGAGGGTATTGCCAGGGAAAAATTGTTTTTTAAGAACAGGTATTGGGATGTAAAACAATATGCAATTCTCAAATCGGACTGGTTAAAACGAAACGGCTGACATGTCTTAAAACACGGGAAAAATATGCCCGTGCAATTTCATGTTTCCCGCACTCCGCAATTTCTGCTGACAGTGCTGCGGAAGGGGGGAGTCTTGTTTTTTTTGTTCTGTTGTCCGCATATTTTCCGGATATCATTATTTGATATGAAACCGGTCAATTCAAAACCAATCACTGCCCGCTTAACCGTTTTTATATGATTTTCCTGATTTGACTGTAAACACGTATGAATGAAATCCCATGCAAATCTGAATTTCCGCAAATTCCGGACTGTATTGCACGGAAGCGCAATTTTAAGAATATATTATATAAAACAAATATGAATAATATGAAATTATTATTGACTGTATCATATAAATAATATATAATCATACAAAATTAAACATATATGAATAATATTATTTAACGGGGAATCACGCAATGGTATTTAGGAATGTAAGGTATCATCACCGGTATTTTGNCAACGGGGAGTATTATCATGACGAAGACCTCTTTGATTATACTGAAGCGGTTAATGAGTATAGAAGAAGTTTTCCTTCAAAATCCGATGTGATGGAAAACACCCCTGATCCTGCAGTGCGTGAAATGCTTGTACATATGGAGAAAGCGGGTTGTGAAACCTGCTTTGACCGGTTTGACAGTCAGAAACCCCACTGCAGCTTTGGAATTGCGGGTGTTTGTTGCAGAAATTGCAACATCGGGCCGTGCAGAATTACCAGAAAAAGCCGCAGAGGGGTATGCGGTGCCGATGCGGACCTTATTGTGGCAAGAAATCTCCTGAGGTGGGTGGCGGCAGGCGTTGCAGCCCATGGAGCAAGAGGGCGCGAAATAATGCTGGCGCTTAAAGCGGCAGGGGAAGGAACATTGGATATGCCCGTACTGGGTGCTGAAAAACTGAAAAAGTCAGCCGCTCAGCTGGGGATTGCCACCGAAGGGAAAACGGTTGGGCAGCTGGCGGCGGAAGTCGCGGACATCCTTCTGGAAGATTTGTCAAGAACGGTACCGGCAGAGCACAAAATTTTAAATGCTTTTGCAACAAAGGAACGGATTGATAAATGGAAGGAACTGGACATACTGCCGATAGGGGCATATCATGAAGTATTTGAAGCTCTGCACCGGACGACCACCGGAACCGACGGGGACTGGAAAAACGTGATGAAACAGTTTCTGCGGTGCGGCCTTGCTTTTGCATGGACCAGTGTGCTTGGGTCTTCAATAGCCATGGACAGCCTGTTCGGTTTACCGCGAAGAAGCAGGGTTAAGGCAAACCTCGGAGCTTTAAGGGAAGGTTATGTGAATATTGCCGTTCATGGTCATTCACCGTTATTGGTAAGCGAAATAGTGAAACAGGGCAGAAGCGATGAATTCATACGTCTTGCGCAGGAAAAAGGCGCGCTTGGGATAAGATTTTACGGTATATGCTGTTCCGGGCTTTCGGCAATGTACCGTTACGGGGGAGTTATTCCGTTGTCCAACGCGATGGGGGCGGAGCTTGTTCTCGGTACCGGGGCCCTGGATTTATGGGTTGCCGATGTTCAGGACGTTTTCCCGTCGGTAATGGACGTGGCAAAATGTTTTAAGACAACTGTTGTAACAACCAGTGATTCAGGAAGGCTTCCCGGAGCCGAGCATTATGGATATGACCACCACCATTCAAATTTGACTGAAACCCGGAACCTGGCAAGAACGATTGTAAAAAGGGCCATAGAAAGTTTTGGGCAGAGAAGGGGAGTTCCTGTATTTGTTCCGCAGTGTGAAGTGGAAGCTGAAATAGGATTTTCGGTGGAGTACATTATGAACCGTTTCGGGGGCGTCGAGAAAATTGCCGATGCGTTAAAAAGCGGAAAAATCCGTGGCGTTGTCAATCTGGTCGGATGCAACAATCCCAGGGTTATGTATGAAAAGGCGATAACCGATGTCGCCCAAAAGCTGATAGAAAACAATATTCTTGTCCTCACAAACGGCTGTGCGTCTTTTCCCTTATTGAAAATGGGGTATTGCAGTGTCGGGACGCTGGAAAAAGCCGGGAAGGAACTTAGGGGATTTTTGCAGCCCGATCTGCCGCCGGTATGGCATATGGGTGAATGCCTTGACAATGCGAGGGCTTCCGCGTTTTTCAGGGTTCTGGCCGATGCCGTCGGCAAAGATATAAAAGACATGCCTTTTGCCTTTGCAAGCCCCGAATGGTCCAATGAAAAGGGGGTCGCTGCAGCGCTTGGGTTCAGGCTTCTCGGAATAAACTCGTATCATTCGGTATATCCGCCGGTGCTGGGGTCTGAAAAAGTAATGAAATTCCTTTTTGAAGACACGAAAGAAACTCTTGGCTCGGTTATGGTGGTTGAAGTGGATCCCGGTAAGCTTGCCGACAGAATTATCGCCGATATAAACCGGAAAAGAAAGGAACTGATGTGGAATTAGCCTGTTAAAGGGGGATGTGAATTGCTGAAAAACATTTCGGGAACTGTTTGTTTAATTTTAACCGCCATACTTTTGATGCTTTTTCCGGCGTGCGTCAGTAAAGGCGGATTGTCAGAAAAAAATGGACTGAATGCTCAAGAAGAAATAAAAACCGTAAAGATAGCCTATCTTCCAATCACTCATGCAGTTCCGCTGTATATAGAAAACGAACTGTCGAACGGGAAGTTCAGGCATTTCAGTCTTGAACTTGTTAAATTTGGTTCTTGGACCGAACTGGCGGAAGCACTGAATGCCGGAAAAGTAGACGGAGCTTTGATGCTTATTGAACTTGCAGTTAAAGCGAAAGAACAGGGAATTGATTTAAAGGCGGTGGCTCTCGGACATCGGGACGGCAACGTGGTGATAGTGTCTGAAAATATAAACAGTGTTGAGGATTTAAGGGGGAAAACCTTTGCAATACCCAGCAAACTGTCAACTCACAATATTTTGTTACATATTTTGCTGGAAAATAACGGCCTTTCATACAGTGACGTGAATGTGGTTGAACTGCCGCCGCCCGAAATGCCGGCAGCGCTCGCCGAAGGCAGGATTGCCGGTTATTGTGTGGCCGAGCCTTTCGGTGCCCAATCGGTGATCGCAGGAAAAGGAAAAAAACTGTTTGAGTCTCGTGAGCTTTGGGAAGGTTCGCTGTGCTGCGGCCTTATCCTCAGGAGTGACTTTATAAAAAATAATCCCGGCGTGGTTGAAGAATTTGTAAAGGAGTATGTAAAAGCCGGAGTGAAGGCCGAATTAAAAAACGAAGAGGTTAAGAACGCGACGTCAAAATACCTGAAAACAAACCCCGATGTGCTGGATTTGTCACTTCAGTGGATTTCATACAATGACCTGAGACTGGAAGAGGATGATTACAATGAACTTGTAAATTACATGATAGAGTTGGGGCTTTCTGAAAACCCGCCCGGGTACGAAGAATTTGTAGACAATTCTTTTATAGACAGGTGAAGGAATGAAATGAAAGGGTTCAGGAAGGCGTTAGAGGTTGTAATAAGCATATCTGTACTTACAGCCCTATGGGAACTGATTGCGCTTGCGGGCAGGTTTGAAAAATCACTTTTTCCTTCACCGGCTGCGGTTCTTGCGGGAATATCGGAACTTGTGGAAGATCAGACGCTATTTGCGAATATCAAGGTCAGTCTTGTCCGGTTTTTTACCGGGTATTTGTCTGCCGTTGCCGCAGGCATAGGTCTCGGCCTGTTGCTTGGATGGAATAAAAGCATATGGGCTTTTGTTGATCCCGTTGTGCAGATATTAAGACCCATTTCACCCATCGCATGGTTCCCGTTCATAGTTCTGTGGTTTGGAATAGGGGATGCTCCGGCTGTTGTAATCATTTTTATAGCCGCTTTTTTCCCGGTCCTGCTTTCAACGGTTTCAGGAGTGGGAAACGTGGATTTGATCTATCTTAAAGTGGCTGAAAATTTTGGAATAAGAGAGCCCCGGCTGCTTTTTAAAATTATTCTTCCTGCAGCTTTCCCGATGATAGTGAACGGCCTCCATCTGGCCCTTGGCTCGGCATGGGTATTCCTTGTGGCGGGGGAAATGGTAGGTGCGCAGTCAGGGTTGGGGTTCATGATTATAGATGCGAGAAATTCACTGAGAACGGATTTGGTATTGGCAGGGATAATTATAATCGGGCTTTTGGGTTTTTTACTGGATCGGTTGATAAGAATTCTTGAGGACCGGATAAAAAGTCGTTGGATGGCACTCCCGGGGGTGGAAGACTGAAAAATGTATATTTTAATTAATGAAGTTTCGCGGGAATATTTTTTTAAAGATAAAGGCGTAACTGTCGCCCTCGAGAAAATAGACATGGAAATTGAAAAAGGGGAATTTGTTTGCTTGCTTGGACCGAGCGGATGCGGAAAATCCACTCTGCTGAATTTAATAGCAGGTTTTGACGTACCGACTTCAGGTGTCATAAAGATTAACGGCGAGATAGTAACAAAACCTTCAAAAAACAGAATTATGATATTTCAAAATTATGGGCTTCTTCCATGGAGGACTGTTTTGAAAAACGTTGAACTTGGGCTTGAAGGGGAAAAATTAACGAAAAAGGAGAGGCGTTTTATTGCAGAGGAATATATTGAACTTGTAGGCCTTTCGGCCTATAAAAACCATTACCCGGTCCAGCTTTCCGGGGGAATGCAGCAGAGGGTCGCGCTGGCAAGGGCGCTGGCAGTGGATCCGGAAATACTTCTTATGGACGAGCCGTTCGGCGCGCTGGACGCAATGACCCGAATGACCATGCAGGATGAGATTGAAAGAATATGGAAGGAAAAGAAAAAAACAATATTATTTGTGACTCACGATATTGAAGAGGCGGTTTTTCTGGCTGACAGAATTGTGGTAATGACACCGTCTCCGGGAAAAATAAAAAACGTAATTAAAGTGCCATTGCCAAGGAAAAGAGACAGGACATCACCGGATTTTTTAAAAATAAGGGACAGCATTTTTGAAGAATTCGGACTTAAGCACTGCACCGAACCTGAATTCTATTTATAATAAAAGGTCCGGCTGAAAAATCTGAATTACAGGCCACGGATACAAAGCAGCGCATGGGTAATGCACTTTTCCATCGGTAACCTGAACAATTCCGCACTGCCGTGTTTTGTTGCATATTCCATTTAACTTTTTAATATTTCAATTCAGCCAGAAGTTTCACAATTACAAGTATTTATTTTTAATATTTTTATTTAGGCGGGCACAATAAAACATTAAAATTTCCGTCCCATTTTCTTTAAAGTTAACAGATGTTATAATCAGGTTTAAAGGCATACTTATGCCAGAAGTACGTTAATACCTGATTTATTCAAGTCAGGCATGATTGTCTCAGGGGATGATTAAATGGCTGACTATAAAAGAATTGCAGAGCACTGGAATGAGGTGTTTGGAAAAACCGAAACAGGTCAGATTAAAACAACGGACGTGGGACATGATGATTTGAATAAGGCGCTGGACTGGCTTTGTTTCAATTCAGAATCCATAATCGATTTCGGATGCGGAATTGGTGTTATGCTGTTTAAGTGCTGTTTGAGAGGCACAAAAATTCATAAAGGTATAGATATTTCAGATAAAGGGATTAGAGTAGCCATGGAACTCCAAAGGATAAATAATTTTGAAGGTTTCACCTTCACTGCCGGAGGAGTTGAGGAGCTTGACAAAATTGTTGATGATTCCTTTGACGGCGCAATACTTGCAAATATCATCGACAATTTGTTTCCGGAAGACGCTGTTAAAGTATTGGCAGAAATAAAGCGTATTTTAAGAACAGGTGGCAAAATACTGTTAAAATTGAATCCTTACCTTACGTATGAAAAAATTAAAGAATGGAATATAAAGATTATAGATATTGATAAAAACATGCTGGATGACGGGTTATATTTATGGAATCAGACTGCGGAAGAATGGAGAGGGTTGCTGGAAAACTATTTTAGCGTTGTGGAATATAAAGAGATTTATTATCCTGAATATGATCAATATAACAGACTGTTTTTGCTTTGCAATGATAAAAAATAAAAGCCAGGAAGAACAGGATGATGCGATGAAGAGGCTGTTACTTATTCCTGTCAGTGTTTCGGCTCTTTTTATAATTCCGCTTTAACAAGCGTTTTAGACTACGAAGGAATAGACGTAAAACTTTTTAATTTTTCATTCTTTATATATTGATTTTTAAAATGTAGAAGGTACAATATCATCCTGTGAGGAATGAATGGAGTTAAATGCTTTCCCGGTTTAAGACAGCGTTTCCTACGGCATGCACGCCCGCTGTTTCGGAAAAGCTGTAAGATTAATTTAAGATTGACACAGTAAAAGCCATGAAAACTGGTTGGCATTGCGACATAAATAATTTTTATGGCGGTTAAATGTGAAAAGCCGTGGTATTGTTGACGTTATTTTATTGTGTGAGGTGAAGAAATTTATGATAAAAGCAGCGGTATTTGGATATGGAAATATTGGGAAAGCTGCAATTGAAGCCATTAATGCAGCTCCTGATTTTGAACTTGCCGGAGTTGTCAGCAGTTCGCTTGAAAAGGGTGCGCTGGGGAAAATACCGGTCGTACGCGATGTAGACGAGTTAAGCGATGTACAGATTGTTATTTTGTGCATACCAAGCCGAAATGTTCCTGATATAGCAGAGAAAATCCTGTTAAAGGGAATTTCAACGGTGGATTGTTTTGACATTCACAGTGAAACGTATAATCTTTTTACCCGTCTTGATGCGGCGGCAAAGAAAGGAAACAGCAGATGCGCGACGTCCATAGGATTCGATCCGGGAATTGATTCCGCCATTCGTGCGTTATTTGAGGCAGCGGCCCCTAAAGGACTGACGTATACCAATTTCGGACCGGGCATGAGCATGGGGCATTCTGTAGCCGTCAGAAAAATCCCCGGAGTTAAGGATGCGATGTCTGTTACAATACCGGTAGGTGCAGGGGTACACCGCCGCATGGTTTATGTTGTATTGGAAGATGGAGCCGATTTCAATAAGGTAACTGCGCAAATAAAATCCGATCCATATTTTGTTAACGATGAAACCCATGTAATACAGGTGTCAAACCTGGATATGCTGATTGACAGGGGGCACAGTGTAAGCATCCAGCGGAAAGGCGTATCGGGCTCAGCACAGAACCAGCGTTTCACTTTTGAAATGAGCATAGATAATCCCGCAATGACCGCACAGATGATGGTTTCCGCCGCAAGAGCAGTCCTCAGGCAGGCACCCGGCGCGTATACCATGCTGCATCTTCCGCCGATTGATTTACTTTACGGCACCGAAGAGGAACTTATCCGCCGCTTGGTGTGATTAAACCGCATTGCCGTTCCTGCAGAATTTAAATTGGTCCTTCCTCAGATATGTTTTTGAAGCAAATTACGAAGGGTATTTCTTACGGAAGGTGCGCAGGCGGATAATAAGTTCATAACCGTGATTATCCGTAGAAGCTCCAATATTGATAAAGCCGGCCTTTTTAAACGCCGGCTTTATCAAGTGTTACTACGACAAAAGCAGTCATGAGGCCTCCGGCTGCTTGTAATTTTTTATATTTTCCGAAGGGACTGTGGAACAATGCAGGGCTGATTTAATCCGTTTGGGAAAATTAAACAAAAAGCCGGAGAAAAGAAAAGTTAACACAGTTCTGAAAGAAACCGCTTTATTTTCACTGTATGCATCTGATGGCAGCGGTATATCCCGGAGTTTTTAGAGAAGAATGTTAAAAGCAAATTATATATGGAATCAGCGGCTGGCAAGGCGTTGCAGAACCTATCACAATATCCGGCTCTGTATGTTGGTGTAGCTCATCATTGCAGTTACTTACATCCTCTGGTCAATTTTACTTTTTTCAGACAGAACATGGGTAAGTATCTCATTTATTATTCCCTGGCTGACAGGTTTGCGTACCACCCGCAACGGGTTCACGCACAACAGTTCATATGTATTTTCCGCTGATGTTACAAACACGATACTGCAGGCGGGCCTGAGCCTGTTAACCTCCAATTGCCGGACTTTTTTTGCGGTTTCAAGGCCTGTAAGCTTTTTCATGTAATAGTCGAGAAAAAGAAGATCAAAACTGATATTCTCTTTATTAAGCGTGTCAATAAGCTCTTCTCCGCTTTCAAATCGCCATATATTAAATATATTATTATTTTCTTCGCCGTATTTTCTGATGAATGTTTCAATAATTTCACAAAAAATGGGAAAATCATCGCAAATACCTATATTCAGCATTACAACCACCTCATGACCAATTATTTAACCATAAGGGTACTTTAATCATTCTAACTTATAAAAATTTTAATTTCAAGTGTATTTTTACCTTTATTGTTGGTTAAGTTAATCATTGATAAGTGATACAGTTAAAATCGGGTGATAATCGGTGACCATAGACTACAAGGCTCTTGGCGAAAGAATTGCAAAACGCCGGAAAGTGCTGAACTTAACCCAGGAAGACGTGGCAGAAGCTACGGGGCTTAGTAATAACTATATATCAAACATAGAAAACAATCATTCGATTCCAAGTATTGATACGCTGCTTAAAATCTGCGAAGCCATTGATACAACGCCGGATTACCTGCTTCTTGGCATTTCATCGCGTTCGGACGCGGAGGAAGATCTGCGGAATAAAATAAACGAAAAACTCAAACTGTGCAGTCAGAAAAAACTTAAACTGATTGAACATTTTGTTTCATGGATCATAGATGAGGATATTTAATATAAAAGTTGCAGAAAATGACATGTTAATTAATTTTCGTCTTAATTTGAGGACAGGACAGAGATTTTTATTTAGCGGTGTTTTCATGTCAACGCGGAAATTATTTTAAATTCAGCCGGTTCTCAATACAAATCCGGGGCTGAATATAAGAGAAAGCCGGACCAAATTTTGAAAAAGGTTTGTTTTGAAAAATTAAAAGGAGTGCTTGTTTTCTGCACTCCCTAAAGGAATGGATTATGTAATCTGAAAAATATTGTATTTAATAATTTGGCTTATAATAGTACATTAAAGAATTGTCATAAGGGGAATAATTTGGCTTATGCCTGACTAAAGGACCGGGACCCCATTTCGAAATGTAAAGGGTTGAAGAATAAACCCGCGCAGAGTGATCGTCGTTTACGTATCTGACACGGTATCCGCTAACTGCAGCGGCTGACGGTATGGTAGGGTCCGACGAATGATTCGCAGAAGTGACATACGCGTAGCTGCCATCTTTCCAGTATTTTTCCTGCTCCGGAGCGTTTATCCAAATGTCATTTGATGCGGATGTGCTATGCCAGGCATATGAATGGCAATTATAATATTGAGTTGACTTCCGGACAATAATTGCGTTTGGATAATTATCTTCAACATATTTATCCAGCAAATCCAAATCGTTTTGGTCAGCTTCGGCAATGCATCTATAGGCTTTAACAATTGTTCCATTAGGAGTCCGGACGGTAGTTTCTTCATAATCAGGTGCATCACAGGCAGTAAAAATGCATAGGATGGTAAATAACAATAAAATTGTCGCAATACATCTATTATTTCTGAAATTAAATTTTGTTATCATGGATTTCCCTCCATATTTTATTCAATATCTTCGATAATGCTTTGAATTTTTTCTTCTATTGTGTTCCAGATTTCATCCCATTCACCTTTATGGGATTCCTTGATATTCCCCGTTTCAAGGAAATGAGAAACAATGTCGTGATTTTTTATTTTCTCACTAATTTCAGGGTAATCCATGTCGAGCACATGCGCCATAATAAAAAGAGTTGAAGTGATGCCGAATTTTCCGGAATATTTATTTTGCTTTAGTTCTGCCATTTTATATGCATGCTTCAAAAGTGCTTTCCTGTCAGACACTTTTGAGAGTATGGAAGGTTGTGCGATAATGTATTCAAGAAATTGCAGCCTGAGAGATGGATATTTGTCAGTGGCAAGTAATTTGTCAAGATCCAATTTTGAATAGAATTGGACCAGTGCGTCTCCTGCATCATCACGCGACTGCAGCTCGCGCAGACCGTTAAAATCATTAGTTATTTTTTCCAACCCTTTTACAGGTGAATTGAATAAAAATATATCTCCAAACTTAGGATATTTCATGCAAGTAGCAATCAGCCCTTCTGTAGACATGGATTTCAAAGTTTCTTCCGGGATTTGAAGAACAGCATTCATTTCTGCGGTGGACTCCATTTTTATCCATTTATCTTTATTAACATCAGGTGAGATAGGAAAATCGTAAGAGTCTGCACTTATCGAATTAAGCCAGTAGGTATTTTTTTCAAAAGCATTGCCCATGAAGAGTATTGAACTAACCAATAACATGCAGAGAATAACGGAGAAAACTAAAAGATATGTCTTTTTTACCTTCATACAGTATTACCCTCCCAATTTGAAACAATGACCAGTAATAACTATGATAAGATACCGGTATCCTATGGTAATATAATAACATAATTACTATAAAATGTAAATGTGTAAAATAAATTAATAATCAAGGCATGTAATTGTTTCCTTTTGCGTTTTCCGTTCACAGGGCCTTAATAAGATTCAGGCGTTTTCTCAAATACTTATGTAAGGCTACGTACTGATGCCATATAATTAATTTTGTTCTACAAAAAAGTGCCCTCTTCTTACAGCCGTGTTTTTGGTGATTGGCATAAATATTCACGCCGTAATTTATAATTTTAAAATTTTATTCGGTATTCGTTACGATTATGCCTGTAGTGATTTTACGAAAGAAACATGAATCGAATTTTGAACCGGACAAATTTTTGTTATAATTGTTTGAGTGTGAAAAATAAAGCAGGGAAGAACTCGGAAACAGAATGAATGATGCTATGATTGAGCCATAAAGAGAGGTTCTGGACAATTAAAGGCTGAAGAACAGGTGTTAATTAGTGGTAATTTTTTAAAATAAATGATTAAACAGGAGATGTTTTATGAAAAAGAACGATATATACGAGATTGAAATAACAGGCATGACTCATGACGGCATGGGCGTCGGCAGGGTTGACGGCATGGCTGTTTTTGTGCAAAGAGCGATAGAAGGTGAAAAGGTTGTAGCGAAGATAATAAAGGTGACAAAAAATTATGCCGTCGCAAGGATTGAAGAATGGATTACAACAAGCCCCGAGCGCACCGAGCCGTTTTGCCCGGTATACAAAAGGTGCGGCGGATGCAGCCTTCAGCATATGTCTTATAATATGCAGCTCAAATTCAAACACCGTGTTGTAACCGATAACCTTGAAAGGATAGGCGGTTTTTGGGGGATACAGGTCAGTCCGGTGATTGGAATGGACAACCCGATGAATTACAGAAACAAGGCCCAGTATCCTGTGGGAATGGGCGACAATGGGCCTGTGGCAGGCTTTTACGCAAGGCGAAGCCATATAATTATCGATTCCGAAAGGTGCGGAATTCAGCACCCGGCCAGTGAAAAAGTTAAAAACACGGTGCTGGAGGCCGTAAAGGAACTGAAAATACCTGTATACAATGAAATTACGGGCGAAGGGATTTTGCGCCATATAGTGACGAGGGTGTCCTATTCAACAGGGGACGTTATGGTTATACTGGTTGTTACCGATGAAAAGGTGCCCGGACTGAAAAAAATAATTCAGAAAATTACGCGTGAAATTCCCGAGGTGATAAGCATAGTTTTAAATATAAACAAACGAAGGGACAATGTAATACTGGGCGATAAAGTCAGAACCGTGTACGGCAGTGACACGCTGGTCGACAGGCTTGGCCATTTGAAATTTCACATTTCGCCGCTGTCTTTCTATCAGGTAAATCCTGTACAGACTGTGAAGTTATATAACAAGGCTGTTGAATTTGCAGGCCTGACAGGTAACGAGACAGTATTCGACCTGTATTGCGGCATTGGAACAATTTCGCTGTTCCTTGCAGAAAAGGCGAAGGAAGTAATCGGTGTTGAGGTTGTGCCCGAGGCGGTGGAAGCCGCCACGAAGAACGCGGTGCTTAATAATATTTCCAATGCGAGATTTTACTGCGGTGAGGCAGAAAAAGTGGTACCTGAACTGTATAATGAAGGAATCAGAGCCGACGTTGTGGTTGTGGATCCGCCAAGGAAAGGCTGTGATGAAGCGCTTTTGCAGACAGTGGTGAAAATGCAGCCTGAAAGGATTGTATATGTATCATGCAACCCGTCAACGCTGGCGAGGGATTTAAAATATCTGGCGGCAAACGGGTATAATTTGGACAAAGTCCATCCGGTGGATCTGTTTCCGTGGACCGAGCATGTTGAGACGGTAGTATTGATGTCAAAGGTGAAAAATCAAGTGTAAAAAAAACCTTGATATAAGGGCATTTCGAGGTTTCCATCCCAAAAACCACTGCACGTAAATTAGCTAATTTTCACTTCATGAGAACAAGTCGAAACAGCTAAAAAACCTTGTGACAGAGCGATTTAGATGTCAGCGCTTGGCGAGTGGTCAGGTTGGATGTCAGCCTTCGTGAGTGCACGATTTAGATGTTTTTTTAGAAATTTTTGAGGTTGTGTGAACAGGTTGGATGTAGGGATAAAAAACACAAAAATAGGCTATTCAACATTCTTAAAATATGGCACAATGTTTATTATCCATTGTGTTGAATGAGCCTTCAGGGGGAGGAATTTGAGTGAAAACAAGTGAATATGAAACCCCATTTGCAAAATTGCACATCTATAAAAATGGGCATCCAATAGACTTTGAAATACAGCCGTTTGATTATGGGATGTACCTTAATGACAATAGTTTCAAGAAACCAGAAGGATTGTATATAGTCACCGTTGATATGGACTTTCTTCACTCTGGAGATATTTTAGTGTGCGAATTTGATCAAGGGTATTTACAGGATGATGGTGGCGGTGAACATATGCTGAATATTGTCGGGACAATAGGCAATTACACAGTTGGAATGGGTACTACAGATACCCAAGACATTAATGAATGCTATGGTGATAATGGAAGATGGTTGCCATATGAAGTTTGGGGAAACACAGGTTGTGGATATGAAGTTCACATTATAGATAATCCAGAGCATTATAAAGAAAGAAAACACTTTCAGCAGATATTTTTTTATATTGCATGGGAAGCTGGAACGACAGATGAAGCATGGGAATTAATATCTTTTGTTACAAGCTGAGCCGTCTGCTAATAAAGGTTAGGAAAGAGGAGGCTTGCCATGTCTGATAACAAAAAAATTCATTTTATACCACCCCTGCCTCCCCAACGAGAAAAGCGGGTAGGTATCTACTGCCGTGTGAGTACAAACAGTATGGAACAGCTGAAAAGCCTTTCCTCCCAAGTGTCAGCTCTGACAAGATTAGTTGCAGCAAATCCCAAATGGTTGTTAGTAGATGTATATATAGATATTGCTTCAAGCAAGACAGGTTCCTCTCGAAAAGAATTTACCCGTATGCTGCAAAATTGTAAGTCACATGATATAGAAATTGTTTTAACAAAGAGCATCAGCAGATTTGGCCGAGACACTGTAGAGATTCTTGATGCCTTGAACCAGCTAAAAAATCTTGGCGTTCGCGTTATATTTGAACAGGAAGTGCTTGATACAGCTGATACGGATAATGATCTCATGATTTCAATAATCGAATCAATAGCGCAGGCAGAGAATGAATCACGCAGTGAAAATATTAAGTGGGGAATCAAACAACGTGCTGCGCAAGGTACCTCAAAGCTTTATAATAGAAAATGCTATGGGTATTATAATGATGAAGATGGCAACCTGGCTATTAATGAGTCAGAGGCAAAAAACGTGCGATTAATATATAACCTTTACTTACAGGGCAAGAGTGTTTTAGGTATTGTAAAAGAGCTTGAACGGCTTGGGATCAAGTCGCCTACCGGTAAAGATAAATGGAGTAAACGTACTATTGATGTCATGCTTAGTAACGAGAAGTATATAGGAAATGTCCGGCTACTGGATGACGGCAAACATAGCGAGAGTTGTCAAGAATTTTGTGTCTGATTAAAGTAACGTAACTGGAAAATTTGTTGTATTTCATAAATGTGAGCATTTATCATTGGTACCGCTTTTTTCCATTTTGTCCGCCTCAAGTTCTCCCTCTGTAAATATATGTTAATTTCCAATACTTCGACAGAGTTAAAGTAACCACCCGATCTTATCCGAATTTTTTCAACTAGACTGTTGATACTCTCTACACTGTTGGTAGTATAAACATGCTTCCTCAAGGATTCGGGGTATTTAATGAAAGCCATATAATGTTCTGCTTTCTCCATGAGAATGTTCATATATCGGCTATATTTACTCTTAAATTTACTGCAAAGGTCATAAAACTTTTGAACAGCTTCATCAAAGGAAGAAGCAAATTTTATTTTATCGAGTTCTTTATTGAATTCTGCGGCATCAGCTTTGGTCATGTATTTGCGGATATTTCTCTGAAGGTGTACAAAACAGAGCTGATGATCAGCATATGGATATACAGCTTTGACGGTCTCGATAATACCTGGGAAATCATCACTTACAACCACTAAAACTCGTTTAAGACCGCGGTTTATCAAGTCTTCAAAGACCTTGTTCCAATCGGCTCTGTTTTCTTTGCCGAAGAAGGTGTAAAGGCCAAAGATGTCTTTCTTACCTTCCATATCAACGCCAAGGATTATGTAGCATGCGGCTTTCTTCACTTTTGAGCCGTCTTTTATCTCACAATGATAAGCATCGATTAATAAAGCAAACACCGATTCGGGTAATTCCCGTTGTTTGAAAAGGTCTAATTCACTTTTTAGGTCATCTTTGATTTTGTTGAGTTCATCATCAGAGTAAGGAAGGTTGAGGCTTTTGAGGGTATTTAAGAGAGAAGATTCTGAATAACCGTTGACAACAAGGGACATAAGAAGGTCTGTATAGGATTCATCCACCCTTTTATACGGTTCAGGTAGGATGTGGGGTCTGAAATCGCCAGTGCGAGTTCTTGGGACAGAGATGTCCAGGTTACCCATAGGTGTACCAAGTTTTCTATCATAAAAGCCGTTGCCTTTGTCGTTCTCGTTTTTCAAGAGATAGATTTGGCGTTCAGACAACATAAACCAGTCGAGCAAATCCTCCAGCAACTTTTTGAGGGCAGGGCGTGATGGATCTGAATCAGAGCAATACTGGTTTAATACTTTTTCAACCGCCATATTTTTGACTGTTTCATAATAGGTATTTTTATCCATAATTACCAGCCTCCTTTGTGATTTTATTATACACCAGACACAATTTTATTTTAACACCCAGGTTAACTGGCTTAAAAAAAAATCTGGCCGACTCTAAGTCCCGTGAAGACCGCATGAAGATGATTGACAGAGAAGAGAAGAAACTCAGTATAACCAAGCAAGCCGAACTGTTGAGCATAAATCGTACAAGCCTTTACTACAAGCCGGTTCCAGCAAATGATGAGGAATACCTGATTAAGAGGATCATCGATGAGATTTACACGGCTCATCCGGAGTACGGTTACCGTAGGATGACGAATATCTTGAACCGGGAATATCACATTCGCATTAATCGCAAGCGAACCCGGCGTTACATGCGGGAAATGGGGATACATGGCTTCTGTCCTGGCCCCAATCTTAGTAAGCGTCTACATGGGAAGTACTTGTATCCGTACCTGCTGAGAGGCTTGAACATTGATCATCCCAATCAGGTATGGTCCATAGACGTGACCTACTGCCGGATGAAACGTGGTTTCATGTATCTGGTAGCCATTATAGACTGGTATTCTCGTTATATTGTTGGATTTGAGCTATCAAACACGCTGGATCGGACATTTGTCATAGAGGCAATCCAAAAGGCGATAAAACGGCACGGAAAACCTGAAATTATGAATAGCGACCAAGGCTCACAGTTTACCAGTGATGATTACATCAATCTACTAAAAAACAACAATATCAAAATATCTATGGATGGCAAAGGAAGAGCATTGGATAACCAACGGATAGAGCGTTTCTTCCGATCCTACAAATGGGAAAAGCTTTATCTTGAAGATTGCGAAACAGGACATCAGCTCCGGCAGATTACAAGGGAATATGTGGAGTATTATAACAACCGGAGACCTCACCAGTCGTTGGATTACAAAACACCGGCAGAGTATTACTTCGGGGGTTGTAAGCAGCTTCCGGCAGTCGTATAAAACCTTGGGGCTCTGCCCCAAACCCCGTCCTCGCCGGAAGGCAGCCGGTCTGTCATAACAGACCGGAAAGCAAAAGGATGTATGCGCATTGGATGTCAAGGGCCAAGATGAACTCGCTTACGCTCGCCCTTGACATCCTCCAACAGAATGCATAAATGTTATAATTATACAAAAATAAAGAAAGGAGAACCTAACTTAGAAAAGCTAAAAAATTGTCTTGACAAGTGGGGGCATTATAAAAATTCTCTAAAAAATTCTTTATTCTGTCACAAAAGCCTCTTTTGATTTGTCTTGTTTATTGGAAATAAAAATCAAAGGAAGTATTAACATGCTTATGAGAAAACTTTTAACTGCTGCATTGAGTGTTTTGCTAGTCACTTTTGCATTAACGCCGACAGCGTTGGCCACAGAAGAAACAAGTGCAACGCCGGAGTCAGATGTGTCCATTCAGTATGTTTACATCAACCAGGCAAGTACTTCGCTGACCATTTCAGCAAGTGGAACTGCCACTGTGTATGGGTATGTGCAAAAAACACCGGCCGGTAAAAACATTTACCTTACGTCTACTTTGCAGCGTTATTCTAACGGATCATGGACAGATGTTAAAAGCTGGTCTAAATCTTCATCATCTTCGTCAGCATCCATATTGGAAACATACCAGGTATCCAGTGGAACTTACAGGGTTGAGACATATTACTATGTATCTGGCGATGGCGGATATGAGTCGGATGAGATTTTCAGCAAGACTGTAACTTATTAACAAATAAAGTTATAGAATTTACATGGCATAAATGATTCCAGTGGGCTGATTTACATAATCAACTCTATTAGTTTTAGATAGCCTTGAGTTTACGCATTTTGGAAATGTTATTGCAAAACCATGTTTAAAATATGTGCATAAGGAGGTAAGACTATGTATAAAAAAACCAATTTTCGTATTTCGACAGCAATGCTGCTTGTGCTAATTTTAATGTTCGCTATAACTGCTACTGTCTCCGCTACAACGCTGGATGTTAATCGGGTAACGCAAGCTAAAACAAAATGGTGTTGGGCAGCTACTTGTGAAATGATAGGTACTTATCAAAACCCGGACTCAAACCGCACTCAGTGGGATGTGGTAAAGAAAATTAAAGGCTCAGATTATCCTAATGTAGGAGGGACAGTCACAGATATCAAGAACGGCATCAAGTACGCATCCATGGATTTAGTAACGTACACTTCAGGCAGCACTCTTTCGTGGTCCGATCATACTTCAAACATTGACAGCTCCAACCCAATTGCTATGTGGATTGCCTGGGATAACGGTGACGCACATGCGGTGGTATGTGCCGGAACAAAAACAATCAGTGGTACTAATTACTTATATGTCATTGACCCATGGGAAGACACCGATTCAACATGGTATGGGTATGAGGCAATAAAAAACGGTACGACACTGTTAACAGGCAAAGGAAAATATACAAAATCTTTTTGGAAGAACTGATGGGATATGAGATAACCATTTATAACCAAGAATAGGAGGTAAGAATAAATGAAAAAACTGTTAATGTTACTATTAGTTGTATTGATGACCGTGGTGCTGTCTATTCCGGCATTGGCTGCCGCCGATGATTTGTCGGGATTAACGGATACCATTGTAACCTCTGTTAATGGTCTGCTTAGTGATAAGCTTAGTCGTAAAGTCACGTCAAATGACATAAACTATGATAATGCTTTTAAAGTTTACGTCGGCGTAGATGTGTTCAAAATGGAAACAACAAATATAAGTGAATTAAAGAATGCATTAGAAGCTGGAGGTTACATCTACGAGATCCCTTTATATATTGATGGTGATACCATCCTTGTGGACATAGCAAAAGGACAGCCATTGAATAATAATGCGGAGTTCACCGAAGAAGAAAAGGAGAACATTATTGCAAACGAAGGCAAATGGCAGGTGACTGCTGTAAAGTATTACAGAAACGAAATCGTAAACTATGCAACTGAGGTCAGCGCTAAGATTGGAAAAGTCCCTGAGGGAGCAATACTTGTTGGTGGCTTACCGCGTTTCCGTTTTGCCGTAGCGCTTATTCCTGATGAGAATGGAGAAGTTGTAGGATTACTTCCACTGAGCAAAATATCTGGTGTGGAAAAGCTTCAAACTTTTAAATCTGCTGATCAGAATTTCTATAATTACAAGGAGATAAAAGAGTATATCAATAAATTGCCGCCGGCAAATCCGGATGAGGCTGGCAGTTTCGGCTTCTTAGATGTTGAGGCTCCGGACAGTAACCACACCATGACCTACGTAGCAATTATCGTCGTAATAATATTATGTGCGCTGACCGTTATATTTATCGTGTACCGGAAAAAGGCTAAGATCATAGAATAGGAGGGTTAAAATGAAAAAGTTATTATCAATATTTTCAATTGTTGCATTGACGCTTATTCTTGTATTTCCTGCCGATGCTTCCATAGATGCCCGAGAACGACCTAATGGCGCGTCTTTCCATATAAAAAATGTGGTGGACTATGCGCAGGCTTATGGTATCCGTGGAAACGACAATGTAACACGAATTCCTGTATGTCTTGAAATCGGTAATGATGTGTCCACCGATCTTATTGTTTCTATTGAGTCGAAACTGAATAATGCCCAGGCATCAAGCGGAGTACTAAATTTTACTGTATCTGGAAGCTTCTATCGCACATCAGATGGGGAAATTGTGTCAGTATACGGTCTGTCAGGTTCCTTTGAGTATGACGGAAACGATACAGAAATAACCGGCAAAGACAGCTATCATCGCCCTACACTGACTGATTGGTCAGGCACCAGCAAAACCAGTACAGATAAAGTCGAGCCTTATAGCATCAGCATCTTAAAGGGAGATTATGTTTTATACTATAAAAACAAAGAAAACAACACAGCATGGATAAAAATTGCAGTTAGCGAAAGTGGTATGTACTCAGTTGGTGGAGACTATGTATCCTATGAAGTAAATTAGCGAGGGGGAACTAATATGAAAAGTAAGAGGATTTTTCTTGGATTACTGCTGGTACTGTTTATTATGGCTTTATTGCCTGTGTCGATTTTAGCTGCCAGTACAGCAACGCAAAAAATAACCATGCTGCCGGTAAACCAGGCAGACTTGGCTTTAGATACGAGTAATCCTGAAATAGGGCTTGCCTTTTTCATTGAGGACGAAATGAAAACTTCTGGGTATCAGACGACTCAAAAAACAGGTTATGGCTACTTTTATTTTAAACAAAGCGGAGACGTAGAAATGCTTTAATCGGCGATGAGATATGGGGTAAATCTTTGTTATATCTTTGCATTGATGAGAGTAAATTAATTGGTTTATTAAACATTCGATATGAGCTACCTAAGTATCTTGCTGAAAAATATGGTCATATAGGTTATGGAGTGAGGCCATCTGAGAGGAAAAAAGGTTATGCAACTACAATGCTTAGGCATGCCTTATCAGTATGTAAAGAAAAAGGAATGACTCAAGTTATTCTTGGATGTTATAAAGATAACGTGGCATCGGTAAGCATTAAGATATAGAGCTTGCGTCATCAAAGTAGTAGGCCGGTAAGCTACTTAAAAATGGAGTCATATAATAAAGAAATTTATAAACAGGAACGTTTTATTCGCGGCTTCTGCTTTTTATATCAGCCTGTCAAGCATCATAGCCATATACTCCCCGCATCTCGACCGCAGCATTGATGATTACTTACTTCTGTTGGCCGACCCGCAATCTTCATTCTGAATCACCTTTGTATTCAAAGACATCCACTCTCCATATAATAGGGTAATTTTTCGCCCAATTTTGTATGGCTTTTACTTCTTCTTTTGTATTGACCAAAATATATGTTTCATCGCCGTAATGTTCACTGGAAAAAATAATCTCATTTTTGTTTTTTAGAAATAAACTGAACCATTTTATATACCCTTCCGGAGCCAAATGGTTTGTCAAAACTTCTTGTTTGAAATCAGGGGTTATGTTTCCTGTATAAACTATTTCTTTTGACAGATTGTTTGGCACTCTTTGACCGAACTTTTCTCCTGATTTAATTGCTTCAACGTCGTCTTCCCAAAGACGCATTTCAAATTCGTCAGCAATCTCAAGGGAATTTTTTGCCAGGTGAATCCACCATTCATAATTATAGAAAATTGGATATAAATCATTTGTTCGTGTTTTTTCCACCATAAATGAGATTAGATATGCCATATACTTTCCTCCTTATCGTTTTTATGAAGTTGACGTTTTTTTTTATTCTTCTGACAAGTAGAACGTCAGCGTTATAAGGTTCAAGGGCACGAATATCGAGCTTAGTAACTATCCCGCCAGGACCGCATCCGGTACCACTTGGCTGGTTGGTGAGCATGTATGTTTGCCATTGGTTATTTTTCTGTAATTTAGACGATGAGGCGGTCTTCGACTCCATAAGCAAGTAAAGCATCTATGTGACGGTCGAGATTTTGTTTTGTCGAGCTTACACGAGCATACCTGTATATACGTTAGATAATCAACACTTCCATTTTATACGTTAAACAATCATTCGTAAATAGTTATCGTCACCGGCAAAGGATAAGGAGGAAGAATAGAACAAGAAATTGAGAGATAAGAAATATGTGAAACTTGATATGATTCGTTCAGGCGTATATAATACGAATTCCGGTAATTGTATATTTTTGTAAATGAATGTTGATTAAAAACATTGAATGATTCAACATGGTATGGATATGAGGCATTAAAAAACGGTATGACGCTGTTAACAGGTAAGGGAAAATATACACGATTTTTTTTGGAAGAAAATAACGGGATGTAAGATCGCCATTCATAACTAAGAATAGGAGGTATGATTGAATGAAAAAACTATTTCTATAATTACAAGGAGATAAAAGAGTATATCAATCAGTTGCCACCGGCAAATCCGGATGAGGCGGGGGATTTTGGCTTCTAATGTCAGCCTATTTAGAATTAATTAAAAGTGAAAGCGGGGTATATTAATGAAAATATTGCATTATCGGCTTGCGAAGAATCAAAATAATATGTAATTTTAATTTATGGTGAAATATCAAAACTCAAATAAACGCAAAGCGAGAATGGGGGAACCTAATAGTGGGGAATCTGTCTGAACTGCCAAATATTGGATTAACGTTGAAAAAACAGCTTATTGATGTTGGTATTAATACAGCTGAAGAACTAAAAAATATAGGGAGCCGTGATGCGTGGCTGCGTATTCTTCAACGGGATCCTTCCGCATGTTTGACAAGGTTGTTGGCGTTGGAAGGTGCCGTCCGGGGTATAAGATGGCATAACCTGGACGATGAGACAAAGAAATCCCTTAAAGAATTCTATTACAGACATAAGAAGGGAAAGTAGCATGCCTAAGGGAACGGTTCTTTTGACAGTTTTCTTCGGAAGCTTTTGGTCTGGAACGTAATTAGTAATTTATGATATATATGAATTGAAGATTAAGCTATGTTTATGGAAAGAAAAACAGCATGTATATTGCAAAATTACTTTTATGCGTAATACTCGGATTCCTTTTGGCAGGTGTCTGGTTTGGTTTTAATTTAATTATTGTAACACTTATACAAAGGCTAAAAATACCGTGGTTGTCGTTCATAAATATATTATTTGCAAGTGTGTTACCTGTATTTTTTGTATATTTGACTTTAGGGATTTATCCTATTCAAATAGGCGGAATACAGCAGATAAAGGTATATGTGATTGCAATAGTGACAACAGTAGTCACAGCCGTCATTGTTATCAGAAAAAAGACAGTAATACATAAGAAAGGGTAAAGAGATACTATTTTATGGATTAGACGGATTAATGATGGAAATACCTCAAAGATTGATGATGCAGTCGTTTGTGTATGGAATGCTAAAAATATTAGGTGTTTCTTGGTTGGATCTTTATACCGTTATCGTTACAGGATTTATTTGGTGTCTGTGCATTGTAATTCAAACGATTTTATTTAAGGAAAAGTTTGATGATGATATGATTTATGACATTTTGGCTTCAATGGTGTTTTCGTTGGGAATCGGGTATGTATATCAAAAAACGGGACTGATTATTATATCAATGATTGCTCATTTTTGTGAACGTGTTTTAAGCTGCGTTATTTTTAGCAAAAAAGCATAATACCGGTTTATAATACCGAGAAATTAATACGGAGGTAGCTTAACCAGACGGTTCTGCATAAAATCCCGGGTATATGTAGATTTTATAATTTTTAGGCGAAGAATAATTAAATGGGAACTATTTTCACTACTGTACAAGATACTATTGAATAAATATAATTATTTACAAATATACTTGTCCATAACAGTTTTTATATCCGTGTGTTAAAATCAGATGCTGATCTTGGAAGGAATATGGAAGTGGATGTAAGTATAGTTGAAATTAAGGATTCAAATAAGAAGTCTCAATTTGCCGAGGAGATCCTCAGGCGTTTGCCGGAATGGTTTGGTATTGAAAAGGCTTTGATTGAATATGTAAATTGCGTGGCATCTTTGCCGTTTTGGATCGCATTGAGCCGCGACGGCAGGTGTATTGGTTTTATCTCGGTAAAAATTCATTATGGCCACACAGGAGATATTTATGCTTTGGGAGTATTGCCCGAATATCACAGGAGAGGCATAGGAAGATTATTAGTGGCTAAAGCGGAAGAATATTTGAAAAATAATAATTGTAAGTACATAATTGTGAAAACTTTAAGCGAAATGGCGGAGTATGAACCATACGAAAGAACAAGGAAATTTTACAGAAGTGTTGGTTTCGAAGAATTAATAACATTAACTGAAATGTGGGATTCCGAAAACCCTTGCTTAATTATGATTAAAAAATTATAAGTTCATGCATGCATCAGTTGTATCAGCCTGCACACGCTGAGTAATGACGGCCTATGCAGAACTTTTAGCTGTTAGGAAGCTTAAATATCATAAACTTGCTGTAAAAGCATAGAGTGCATAAAATCAATAAGCTATTGAAAGCGCTTTAATCCCTTTTGTGGAAATATCATTAGTTTCATAAAGCAGGCTCATAACTGTTGAGATTGCTGAAGCCTGATTAGCCAAAAAAACGCATACTGATTTCACTTTGAGGGGAAAGAAAAATATGAGGAAATCCAATGTAGTTCTTGCTGTTTGCAGAAGCTATGATGAAGAAAAGGTATATGAATCTGTCAGGGATGCGGTCGCTGCTCTTGGCGGCATCGGGCATTTTGTAAGTCCCGAGGAGAATATCCTCGTTAAGCCGAACCTTCTTTATCCGTCAAAAACAGAAAAGTGCATAACAACCAACCCAGCTGTTATAAAAGCAGTACTCCGCCTTCTCAGTGAAGCAGGTTACGCCCGTGTGAAGGTTGGCGATTCTCCTGCCACCGGAAGCTGCAGGCAGGCCATGAGTCAGCTCGGTTTATCGGAAGAGCAGCTTTATGGTGCCAAAATTGCCGACATGTCTCGTGAAGTCTTTGTCAGGTACCCGGAGGGAAAGGCGGCGAAAAGCTTCTGGTTCTGCGAGGAGGTTCTTCAGGCAGATGCCATTATCGGAGTATGCAAGATGAAAACCCACGCCTTTCTGAAAATAACGGGCGCAGTCAAAAATATGTATGGTTTGATCTGTGGTACAAGAAAAGCGCAAGGGCATGTAAGATATCCTAACGCGGCAAAATTCTCAGAAATGCTGGTTGACATACATAATCTGGTGAAACCGCGCCTTCATGTAATGGATGCGGTTGTCGCCATGGAAGGTAACGGCCCGGGCTCCGGAACGCCTACGGAAATGGGGCTGATTATTATTTCAGCGGATCCGGTGGCAATTGATACAGTCTTTGCCAGACTTGTGGATTTGGATCCTGTTCTTGTTCCCACGAATACTCAGGGAATGGTTGCAGGAATTGGAACATGCAGAGAGAACGAAATTGCGCTGATGCTTCTTGATAACGGGATTCTTACAGATATAAGCTTTGACGAAATGTTTTCACGCTTCGGGAAGAAGGATTTCGACGTGTCCCGTGAAAAGGATCGACTTAGCGTTCTCAGCCTGCTGTCTAAGGTTACAGGCAGATTTACAAGAAGGCCGTATATTGATGCGGGTAAGTGTGTGAAATGCGGCATATGCGTGAATCACTGCCCTGTGAAAGGCCGTGCTGTCACTTTTAAAAAAGGAAAAGATAATATTCCCGTCTACGACTACAGAAAATGCATCCGTTGTTTCTGCTGCCAGGAGATCTGTCCGCAACATGCCATTATAGTAAAATAATATCAGCACATGGTTACAACACTGCGAGGTTTCTTTATTTTACAACACAGGTAGTCTAACTGATGTGCTCGCAGTTTATATATTGATATATTCCCGTAAATGGCGATTTTTAAAATGACCGATGAATCCGTTGGCATTTCCCGAGGATTATCGGAGCTGATGCTCAGTGGGACAAATATCTGCAAAATAGTGATCTGACATACAGAAAAGTGTATTGTGCGGACGTAGCACATAGAAAGATATGTAGAGAATGGAGGAATAAAGGTCCACAGTTAAAAATAGGAATTATTCGGAAATGCCGCTTTACAAAATATTCCTTTTATACTAAAATAAATTATAAAGTAATAAGTATTAAGTAAGCACTATGGGAGCTGGTAAAACCGGCTGAGAGTGGACCTTTTAGGTCTTTACCCTTGACCTGATCTGGGTAATGCCGGCGTTGGCAAGTGCAACTCTCAGCACAATCCCATTACCTGGATTGTGCATTTTCTTTTTCCATGTGCTTGATTTCCCAGTGCTTGGTAAAGAGGAATTGGTATGTCTACCCGAAAACTCACTTTATCAGCATTACTTATTGCCTTAGGTACACTGTTAGCCCATGTTATTTATATTCCGGTAGGTGTATCCAAGTGTTTTCCCATTCAGCATACCATTAATGTTTTGTCAGGTGTGCTCCTGGGACCTGGTTATGCTTTGGCAAATGCCTTTATCATCTCACTATTAAGAAATATTCTGGGGACCGGATCCCTGCTGGCTTTTCCCGGCAGTATTTTCGGAGCTTTTTTAGCAGGACTTCTGTTTCGTAAAAGTAAAAAATATTATTTAGCTGTATTGGGGGAAGTTTTTGGAACAGGTATTTTAGGGGGTATTGCCTGTTACCCCATCGCTAAGTTTGTTTTAGGGCAGGAAGTGGCAGTATTTTTCTTTGTCCTGCCATTTTTGGTGAGTACTGCTGGTGGGAGCATTATTGGTTATTCTCTTTTAAAAATAATCGATAGAATACCTTTATTAAAAAAACTAATTGCCAAATAAGTTGTTTTATGCTCGTGTTGATGTTCTCTGTCAGGCTTCTGCAAAGGGCTGGAACAGGTGCTCGAAGAGATATGTTCAGATATAACAGAGCGCAGATAATAAAGGAGATGAAAGTTATTATGAATAAAGAATGGTCGGAAATGAACAAGATCATGCAGAAACAACTGACCAGGACATCATTCACTGATGGAATAAATACACTTTTACAGCTTCGGGAAATATTGATGCAAGAGGTCATGTCCTGGAAAGATGAGCTGGACGAAAAAGATTATTGCGCTATTCCATTCATAAATGCAAACGGTTATCACAGTAAAACTATTGCGTATTCAATATGGCACATTTCAAGAATTGAGGATATTGTTGTACATACGTTGATTAAAAATAACCGACAAGTTTTCTTTGAAGGAAATTATCAGAAGAGAATGAATTCACCTATTATTACAACAGGAAATGAGCTTGTAAAAGAGCAGATTTCCGAGTTTTCAAAGTGTCTGAATCTGGATGTCTTGTATGAGTATATTACAGCTGTTAAAACCTCCACCGACGAATGGTTAAGATCAATTGACTACACTGAGCTTAAAAGAAAGTTCGGTGATGAGGACAAACGCAGAATCCGTGAACTGAATGTTGTGAGCTCAGATGAAAAAGCAGTATGGTTGATAGATTACTGGTGCAATAAGGATGTTAAAGGACTTATACAAATGCCTTTGTCACGACACTGGATTATGCACGTTGAGGCAGGCATTCGTATTAAGAATAAGATAAAGAATAAGATTAAGTGAATACCGATTGGGAGAGATATAACGTAGAAGCATACCATTGGGAGTGTAAGTGTGAATAATTTTGATTATTGGAATCAAACCTTGTACAAATGATAATAAGCTGTGATTATGTAGAAATATATCAAATTAATTAATTTGGTATTACTTTTCATACTGATATGGAACATAAGGTAAAATCGCCCATGTAACATCATCGGCAGAAATATTTTTGTGCTCCAATTGTCTGTATCCAACGGTTGCTTGTGCACAGGGATAATCTACACAATCAAAGCAAGAATTAAGCTGTTTTGTATGTAAACATTTTAACGGCTCACATAACCCATGTCCATCCTGATAGCAGTGGCAATTGGTTGTATCACAGCCAGTGCAACGCATATCCCAAGCGGATTTACCATATACCGCATTAAGATGCGGGATTAGCATTTCTCTAAATTCTTCGGTTATACCAGTGTAATGCACGCATAAATCACATCGATGCCCACATTTGCCATAAACGGCGTTTTCTTTTGAAAACGGCTTGCGATTCGGCTTTTTCTTAATAAGTATCAGCTTCTTCACAGCTTCCAGAGTTTTTAAATCGTAAACGCTAATAAAGAGCCATTTACCATCGTGGAAGGTATGTGCACGGTCGTAAAGCTGTTGTATCTCAAGCGGAAACTCATGCCTTATTGCTTCAAACTTTTCTCTTTCTGCCTTACCGAGAACAATTTGAAAATCGTAATGGTCATCGTACAGAAATATTGCCACAACGGTTTTCTTTCCTTGCCGAAATCTTACACATGGGATACCATAATTCATTCCTGAAATCTCGTCAAGCCGATATTTGCCACGCATGAATTTTACAGTTTCTAATCTTACTTTGTCGAACTCTTTCATTATTCTCGCCTCATGAATTTATGCTATCGCCATTGCTGCAACATAAATCAGGTACTGATCTGTCCTTGTTAGCGCCATATAATGACTATACTTAATGGAAACCATACAGTTTTGATGTCTTCTACTTGAAAAGCCCATGCACTACAATCAATATCTATTACAGGAAAATAATAACATTTAAATATATAAAAGTCAATGTGATCATAAAAGCTTTTTGGATTTTGTATTTTTGTGACAGACCATTGATGTGGCGTGGGTCAATTTTTACCGGCGCTATGAGTCAATTATATCCCGGCGGTAACACAAAGTGGAGCTGAAGAAGTGTTTTTTTAGAGGCGCTTTAAAGGGTGGTTCTTGATGATATTTCAGCCTATTACAGAAGATTTATTAGATATTGTACTGGAAATTATTAACTCAAATGAAAACGGTGTTCCTTCAAGAACAATAGAAGAGGTGAAAAATGAGTTTCTTAACCTGAATACTGAAAGCTATCTTATATTTCTGGAGAATAAGTATATAGGAATTATTGACTTTCTTAAAAATAATCCCTATGACAATTGTCCATGGATAGGTCTGCTCATGATTTCATGGGGAATACCACTCTAAAGGGTATGGTAAAATGGCATATAATTTGTTTGAAGAAAAGCTAAAACGGCAGGGGTGTAAAAAAGTTAGAATTGGAATACTGCAAGAAAACAAGATTGCAAAAAAATTTTGGACTTCATTAGGATTTAAGTTTTGTTGATATAATTTAAAGAAGGGAGAGGGTGCAAGATAAAAATCACCGATTACCGGAAAATAATTCTTTGGCCAACACTATTATCAACACTCGCCTTTTTTTATGCCGTTAGTTCATGTGCCTTGGGCTTTTGTGGCCTTAGTTATTGTCGCGATTGTTTCCAATTATTTTACAACTGCTTAATGATATGTCTTTGGTTTGGAATCCCAAATAATAATTCATTCTATTGCGACAAAAGCTTGATTTAACTGTTTTTTAAAATGACAGGAGAAGATAATGTAATCCGGCCAGACATTAAAGACCTTGGGGAAATTCTTTTAATATTGGTTCAAGAATAACTGATTTACAGAAATTATTTTATTGAATAATTGGCTGTAATTTTTAAGGTTACATAAAAAAGACAGGAAAAGAATACTTTCTTTTCCTATCCTTAATCATTCCGTTTTAATCAGAATATTTTACAAAGCCATTATATGTCGCACTGGTACAATTCCAAGTCTTTTTTTAATATATGCCATACCAGATTTTGTACTCCACATTAGGGTCTATACCCTTAAGTTCCTGATTTTGAGAATACAAACCAGTCAACATTAACAGGACCTGAGAATACAAGAACAATATCTTTTACACCCGCAGTATTACTAATGGTAGCGGATACATCCCTATAAGTATCAAAGCTTCCTGTGGACCCCACGTAAATTGTTCCAAGTAATGTACCCGATGGACTTCCCAATCTTACCTGAATGGTAGTAGCATTCTGGGTAGCTACTCTTGCTGTTACGGACGTTGCGCCGTCACCAAAATCAATATTTTTATAGGTAGTGGAATAACCATTTTCAATATAGCCAATGGCGCTGCCACCACCTGGTAAGCTAAAGATTTGAAGGTTGGGACCATAACTGCTGTCATAATCTTCGGCTTGAATATTGGAAAATGCACTTCTTGTACCTCCGACAGGGGAGGTAGGCCCTGAATTTACATTTGCTGGTGTAAATACGAAGTAGTCCACATTCACTGGTCCTGAAAAGACAAGGGTAATATCATGCACACCTGTAATATTGCTAAGGTTGGCAGTTACATTCTGATAAGAATCCCAACTATTTGTCGAAGGAACATATATTGTACCAAGTAAAGTACCGGTTGCTCCTCCTGCTCTCACCTGAATGGAAGTTGAGATCTGAGTGGCAACTCTTGCTGTTATAGAACTTAAGCCGTTGGCGAAATTAACGTTATTATAGGTAGTGGAATAACCATTTTCAATATAGCCAATGGCGCTGCCACCGCCTGGTAAGCTAAAGATTTGAAGGTTGGGGCCATAACTGCTGTCATAATCCTCGGCCTGAATGATAGAATATGCGTCTCTTGTGTTATCACCAGGTGCAGGCACTGGTGAACTTCTGCTAAATATGAAGTTGTCCACATTGACTGGACCTGAGAATACCAATACAATATCATGAACGCCGGTAATTTTGCTGATGTTTGTAGATACGGTTTGATATGTATTCCAGCTGCCGGTAGAACTTACATATAAGGTACCAAGTAGAGTTCCGGTAGGACTGTCAGAACGGATTTGAATTGAGGTATTAACCTCCGTTGCAACAGTTGCAGAGAACCCTGTTGCACCACTACCAAAATCTATATTGCTGTAAGTTACGGTATTACCATTTTCAATATAACCAATTCCTCTGCCATTATTTGGCGTTCCAATCACTTGTAAAGTGGAGGAATTTGTGCTGTTATATTCTTCCGCTTCGATTATTGAAAATGCATCTCTTCTAATTGGGCTTTGAGATGGGGCAGGAGTTGGATTTGCACCTATTCTGATTTCATTCTTGTATACATTAGCGTACCCACTGCTCTGATAACCTTCAACGGTAAGAGCAACTTCATACATCTTACCCATTCGCATGCCCATTCTTTCCCACTGTTTAAAATGTTCAGTGACAGATATTGTTCCGCTTGTTCTCTTGGATGTACGAACACTCCAATATTGTTGGAATGTCGCAGTTCCATCGATGGAAGGCTGATTTACCCGGGTAGTTTCATATATTTCATAAGTACCGCCATCCACTGTGATGGTTCCTTTGGGTGTTGCTCCAGGTGGACGCCAGCTGCCCCAGCTTTCTACAATGTAATATTCAACCAGTGGATTTCTTGTCCAACCGTAAACACACAAATAGGAATTTCCGTTTGGATTGTAATCACAGCCATATTCAACTACTATATCTCCTAATTCTTGATAGGTTTTGTCGGAATTAAATTTTCTCCCTTTTCTAAATAGTGCATTACCGATATTACTCCATTGACAACTAAAAGTACCACCGTCGTTAAGTTCCATAATCGTATTTCCGTAGTCTTTCCAGAGCTCATAGTCGTAGCCTCCATGTGTGCCTGTCTCATTGTCGTAAATTATTCGCCCGGCGAGTACTGGTATACTATGTAGGATGATCATGATAGCCATAATTATACTCGTTGCCATAGCTGCCATCTTCTTAACCTTACGCTTCATAAACTTTTACCTCCTTTACTTATATTATTTATGTCATATTACATTAGAGACATAGTAAATTTACGGTCGAAGATAGCAGTGTGTTATTATTTGTTAAATTTATTAATAACTATCACGTCTTTACCAGTACCCCATAATGATGTTAAAAATGTTATTTATTAGTTATATTTTTATAGTAATTACAGTTTTTAGTTTTGTCAATAGGACAAACTTAAAATTTAAAGGAAGCTGACGAAAAGGATTGCAGAAGGCTGTGTTACTGTTGAAATGGAAGCGGCATCATTTTTTGCCGTCTCGAAATTCAGAAATGTTTTATTGGGAGCAGATTCGGAATGCAAGAATCAATGTTCAACTTTCCGGTCAGGGAGCAGCTTATATGGGTTGTTTAATGACGAGAACGTGATTGAACATAAAGCAAGGTATACCAAACAAATTAAGCTTAAAGATTTACCCTTAAACATTCATTTCGGAGCAATGGATTGCTATGAATTGCTGAAGTTTAATGTTCTGAAGAAATATTATCCTCTGTTAAAATCAAAGCGAGAATTTCTGACTTCACCAAGCTATGTAGGTAATGTCATTTTGGTTATCGAAAGTGGTAGTGAATACTTAACAGCAAATGACCTGTTTTTGGCGGCGAAAAAGGCATTAGGTGCAATAGCGAAACACATTGGAGGCATCACTCAAGAATATGAAGGAACGAAAGAGTTTTATGCTCAGCTAATTCGGAATGTTAGAAATAGACGTTCCAGATCGGCATACCTGTGTAAAGCGGAACTATTTCTTTGTCAGTTACTGCTTCGAGCTTCTCGGCGTGCCAACGGAAGGTTACGTCCGGAAATGCATCAAGATTGATTTCACGTACGCCGTCCTATATCATTTCGTCACCGTGAAGACTGTCAAACCATTTTGTTGCAGTTGATTTAATTTAATTCATCTTCAATCAGGCTAAACACCCACCGGATGCTTGTATCATCAGAGGCGGGATCGTCCTTTTCTGAAGCGTCATAATAACCGTAAGTAAGATATACGTCTCCGTTTTTCTGCAAAAGCAAATAGTAGAATACCGTGTCTGGCGAGTCATTCACCAACAAACGCCAGGCTTTTTGATTATTGCTGCGCAAACTGCTGGCAGAGCCGCGAACTCCCCTAAAGTATCGATCAAAATTGTCTTTTGTTAACCCAACTTCTTCAAATGTGCCTGCATTCAGCCAGCTGGTGGAACTCTTGTCCTCTAATACCAATAACTCTTTTTCATTTGTGACGTAATACTTTGGTGTAGTTTCTGTTGTATAACTGAAGGCATATGCGCCTGACTCATAAATGATATCTCTTACTTTATAGTATTTTCCAAAAGGATCTATTCTTTTGGAATCAGAATCTTTTGGATTTGTCAAAAAGCATACAGCAACCACGATGCAGGTAACTACAGAGGCAATGATAACCCAAAATGCCGGCTTCTTATAATTCATCACATGTTTCATCCTTTCTTTCACACCCACCTCACCGAAGACCAGCGGCTTCCACCAGTGGTCAAGTCGTTTGATATGTGCCTGCTCATGGACGATAACATAAGCAAGATCAGCACTGTTCAGCCTGTAGGGCAGATAGATGACCGGACGGAAAAAGCCTAAGACAAAAAGGGCAAATCATCCTTACTTTTTGATAATACGCCGAATTTCTTCGATCTCGGCATCCGATAAATCCTGGCGTTTCGCAAAGGCAGCGATAAAGGCGGGAAGTAAATTCTCAAAGTTCTTTTTAATCATTTCGTCCATTTCCGCAAGCTGTATCTCCTCCTTACTGACGAGGGAAGAAACGATGGAGCCTTCGTTTTTGACAACACCCCCGGTCGCTCAGCTGCTTGATGACAGTGTAGGTCGTCGTTCTGCTCCAGCCCAGTTCTTCGTTGCAGAGCTTGGCGAGCTTTGTACGGGAAGTGGGCTCATTTTTCCAGAGTATCAGGCAAAAGCGGTATTCACTTTCAAATACTTCGGGTACAGCCATGATAATATATCATCTAGTCTACTATATTATACATCTAATTTTAGTCTAACAGAGTAGACATGGGAAGTCAAAGAGGTACTTGAATGTACAGAACGATCGCGATTGCAAATGCGTAGATATTGCGTGGAAATGAAAAGACTCTCCACCGTCGAAATTCAGAAATTCATAATGTAAAAGCAGGATCTATTCAGTATCTCACGATACCACTTGGATATTTTGGTGGCTGGATGGTGGATGTCATCTGCGAACCATTCATGGAGAGTATTTCTAAGGAAAGCATACCGGCTATCATGTTTGGTACAGGGAAGGGCTCCGGGGCAGGTATGATGATATTTATACTTGGATTATTAGGTATGACGATATGTCTCGTTTTTGGAAGAATTCTTAAAAAATATAAATACAAAGATCTGGTTTGATATTCATTTAAGCTGACTAAAAAGATAAAGCTCCCCGTTATCGATATATTTGTCGTTAAACGGGGACTTTTTTTATCCTTAATTCTTTAGTCGGTTTGATGAAAATTGGAGACATTTATACCATACCGTTCTGACGGTGGTTATAATTTCCTTACTCTGTGGTTCTTACATGAATTATAATATTGACAATTAAAGTTCTATATAGTATTTTTCTATATAGAACATTTCTTTTCAGGGGGTAATTGTAACGAAGACTTATGGAGGCTTTCTTTTGTCCAGAATTCAGCATCTTAGCAGACGAGTGTTTGAAAAACTGTTGAAAGAAAGTGGCGTCGACATTTTTAATGGTGCGCAGGGCCGCATACTTTATGTCCTGTGGGAGCATGGACAGTTAACAATAACAGAGATCAGTAGGTTAACTTCATTGGCTAAAACGACACTTACCAGTATGCTCGACCGCATGGAAGCGGGGGGGTTGATAGAAAGAATACCCGACAAAAAAAACCGCAGGCAGATATTTATATCGGTGACGGAAAAAGCAAAACAATACCGTGAAAAATATGACTTGATATCGGATAAAATGAACAAAATATTTTATGATGGTTTCACGGAAGATGAAATCATCAGTTTTGAGAACCAACTCAGACGAATCATCAAAAATCTTGAAAAGGAAGGAGTATAAAAATAATGGGAAAAATATCTGTTGGTCCGGAAAATAAATTATGTCCGCAAACATTGTTTCTGTATGGTACATATAAGGAGGACGGGACACCGAATTTTGGCTTGTTCTGCTGGTTCAGTTATTGTTGGGACGGCGAATTGGTGTTATGGCTTGTATCGGTGGTGAAAAATTAACGAAAGATCTTATCCGGGCAAACAAAGTGTTTTCTGCTAACCTTGTCAGCGAATCCATGCTTCATCTTGCAGACTATTTAGGTAATACAGAAGGATATAAGAAGGAAAAAATGAATATTCCAATTGAAGTCGAACGTGGTGCGGTATTGAATGTTCCGGTATTAAAGAGCAGTCCGTGGGTATTTGAGCTTGAAGTTAAGCGTTCCGTACTGCTGAATGTAAGCGAGGTTTTTCTGTGTAAAATCCGCAATACATTAGTTGAAGAAGAGCTTAAAGATAATGCAATAAGTGCAGAGGAACGGTTACGTATGGCTGCGCCTGTAATGTGGATCGGAGAGGGACAATATTATACACTAAATTATACAGCTTTGGGCAAAACCGGAGATTGGAAAGACTTATTCAGTAAAAAGCGATAGACAGCCTAAAGTGTGATAAGCACCCTTATCTCATGAGATAGCTGGCATTATTCAAATAAACGATACTGCCTGGACGATTGAAGACAACGAGGTAGGATTTTTCTTACTGGCAGAAACAGAAAGGCCACTGCTTATTGACAGCGTTATTAATACGCCGAATGCAAAGCAGATAAACAGATTACCGGATTGAAAATTACCAGGCAGCCTGAAGCTTTTAAGACTAATTTTGGCATTGATTTTTTCATTTGCCAATCTTAAGAACTCCTGTGCTGAACACGATTAAGATAATAATCATCCGGAAAGGTTATGGTATTTTTACAGTATCTCCTAATCCGGCACCGATAAGATTATGTTCGAATGGTGACCAGCACTCTGATGGGGACTTTTTTTTTAGTTAAACTTTACTTTTAAAAAGCGTTGGGCGTAGTGTAATATTATTACTGGGAATAAGTTCTGCGCCCGTTTTAAGATAATAAGTAATTTAGGAGGATACCTGCGGAAAGGATCAAAATTTTATAAGTTGGTCCTGTATTTGAAGAATGTGAAAATAATAATGAGGAATTAAAGCGGCTTGAGGCAGAGTTTCCGAAATATCGGAAAGTAAAAATCAAAGAAGGTTTTTTGATGCTTTTGGATAAGAGGCTTGGAGTCATAGAGGCCGTGGACGGGGATGTTTATTATGTGAAGTTCTGGGAATTATCAATTCCCGCAAGGCTGAGCAAAGACTTTGAAAAGTATTCTGTAAGACCGAAGACGGGAGATGATGTTCTTTTTCTTTGGAAAAGGAGTGGAATATCAGAGATCACTTCAGTATGCAAGAATATGTTGGAAGAGTAATTAATTCCAATATCACTTTTTCAGTTAATATCACAAAAGTTATTTTGAATTTTGCACAATAGTTTACAAAGTGGAATTGATGTTTTCAAATCTGGGCATTCGGAGTGGCATTCAAAACATAATATGATTTTTTTCTGCGGAAAAATTTTAAACGGAAAGCAGAAGAGAAAAGCAACAGGATTGATTTGCCTATAAACTTGGGATATACCATGGAAATACTGCCATATCAAATTATAAAGGAAGTTACTGCTTGAGGAAGTTAAAAATTAAGGAAGCTGATATACGGGGGTTAATATGAAGCACTATAAGTCATGGTCGGGTTTGAAAAAGCAACTGACAGAGCTTCTTTGCGAGCCGCTGAAATATAGAATTACTTATTTTCTGACACGATATCACAAAGTCCATAATTCTTATGGGCGTGCATCAATCCGGCTTGATGGAAAGGAATTGGTTATATTTTCCTGGACGGCAGCGTACAAGCAGGAACATGATGTTTATAATCGCTGGAAAGAAACCGGTGAATGGGATTATAATGCGCCGGAACTTAAGAGAAAATGGAATCAGGAAGCAACTCTTTCTGATTATGATTTTCTCAAGGCAGCAACAGATTTTCTGCAACTTTCCATTGAGGAAGCGCTTGAAAGTGAAAATTACCTAATTCGTGTATTCGCTATTATGGATAAGCGAGTAGGGAAACGGACATTGGAAGCAATTAGCGAATCAGAGGAATATAAATCTTATCCCTCGTGGGTCAGACAATTTTACGAGCTGAGGCTGGGGATTAGCTTGTGCCGCTAATACGATCATCCGTGATAATCATGCGTGTTTACAAATTCCGTATGCCGGTTTTCTATGCGATATACCGGAAAACAAAAAATAAAGATTATCCACTGCCTTAAATCCCCTCTCTGCAAAAGTTTTGTTATTTTTCAATTATGTCTGAGCATAGATAATAAAAATCCAGTATTAACATTTCAGAGTTTTAAACATTGCCACTGTTTACTTGTTTATCAACGAAATCACTTCCCCAAAATATATCTGTTTCAGGAGTGATTCGTTACAGCAAAAAAAGAAAATTTAAATAATATTTGTGAGTAGTTATTTAACTGGGAATTAATCCATGAGCTGGTGTCGTTTGTATAATAAAATCTCTGGGATTGAAGGAAAAATTCCCGGTGTTTCAAGGAAGGCTTTAATAATGCATTTAAAAGTTATGTCCAGGACAAAGCCCGCCGGATGAACGCGGGCTAATTCTTGGGGGCTTCCGGTTAGAAACAATTAATGCAATTTATGGTTGCATTTACAGATAAAATTCCCCTTGACAGGACAAGTTGATATATATTAAAATATTCGCCAAAATAAAATAAACGGAAAAGCGATGACGAAGAGAAGTAGCATGAATTATCGTTTACAGTGAGCGGGGAATGGTGAGAACCCCGTAAAGTGAATTCATGCGAATAACACTTCACCAGCTTCAATCTGAAAGTCATATTTGTATATGACGAGTAGGTGCGACGTAAGCCGTACGTTACAACGGCAAACACTAAGGAGTGACTGTACAAAGGGGTACAGTAATTCAGGTGGTACCGCGGACAATGATAGTGCTGTTCGCCCTGAAATTTCTATTTCGGGCGAGCAGCTTTTTCATATTTATGGGCTGTTCTCCCGAAGCGGAAAATCAGATAAAAGATGGGGAGGGAGCTTCTTATGTCAGAGATTTATCGTACAAGGACAATGAATCAAATCACCGAAGAAGATATAGGCTCCGTCATTAAAATTGCCGGCTGGGTGGAGAACATCCGGGACCACGGCGGCGTATCTTTTATTGACCTCAGGGACATGTACGGCGTCATGCAGGTTGTATTCAGAAACATGGAACTTCCAAAAGGTATCAGAAAAGAGGAATGCTTATCAATTGAAGGTGTGGTGGAAAAACGGGATGAAGAAACGTACAATCCCAAGATTCCCACCGGTACGATTGAGCTCGTGGCACAAAAGGTCACGGTTTTGGGCAGGGTTTATAAGGAGCTGCCGTTTGAAATTTCCGCGTCGAAAGAAATACGTGAGGAAGTGCGCTTAAAATACCGTTATCTTGATTTAAGAAACCGGAAGGTAAAGGAAAATATTCTGTTCCGTGCCCAGGTTATCAACTTTTTGAGGCAGAAGATGACCGAGATGGGCTTTGTTGAAATCCAGACGCCGATTCTGTCGGCATCCTCTCCCGAAGGAGCAAGGGATTATATCGTTCCGTCAAGAAAACATAAAGGGAAATTCTATGCACTGCCACAGGCACCCCAGATATATAAGCAGTTATTAATGGTCTCAGGATTTGACAGATATTTCCAGATCGCCCCCTGTTTCCGTGACGAGGATGCGCGGGCTGACCGCTCTCCGGGCGAGTTCTATCAGCTTGATTTTGAAATGAGCTTTGCCACCCAGGAGGATGTTTTCCGCGTGGGTGAGGAGATACTGACTGCGACATTTAAGAAGTTCGCTCCTGAAGGTTATGAAATCACCGAGGCACCGTTCCCAGTGTTCAGCTACAAGCAGGCCATGCTGGAGTTTGGTACGGATAAACCGGACCTGCGCAATCCTCTGCGTATCATTGATGTGACTGATTTTTTCCAGAAATGCGCATTTAAACCCTTCCGGAATAAGACGGTCAGGGCCATCAAGGTTCATGCCGAGATGTCCAAGGGTTTCCATGAAAAATTGCTGGATTATGCACTGTCCATCGGCATGGGCGGGCTTGGCTACCTTGAGGTCCAGGAGGACATGACCTATAAAGGTCCCATTGACAAATACATCCCCGAAGAAATAAAAGGGGAGCTGGCGCAGATTGCCGGCCTTATTCCGGGCGATGTAATATTCTTTATTGCTGACAGGGAAAAACTTGCCTGCAAATACGCGGGGCTAATCCGCGATGAGCTGGGCAAGCGCCTTGACCTCTGTGAGAAGAAGGCTTACCGCTTTTGCTATGTCAATGATTTTCCGATGTATGAAATAGATGAAGAAACCGGAAAAATAAAATTTACCCATAACCCCTTCTCCATGCCGCAGGGTGGGCTGGAGGCGCTTATTACCAAGGATCCTCTGGATATTCTGGCTTACCAGTATGATATCGTCTGCAACGGTGTTGAGCTCTCTTCAGGCGCAGTCCGTAACCATGACCTGGATATCATGGTAAAGGCCTTTGAGATTGCTGGTTACGATGAGGAGATTCTGAAAAAGAAGTTCGGAGCGCTCTATAATGCATTCCAGTACGGAGCGCCGCCCCATGCCGGTATGGCGCCGGGAATTGAACGGATGATCATGCTCCTCAGGAATGAGGAAAACATCCGCGAGGTCATGGCGTTCCCCATGAACAGCAACGCACAGGATCTGTTGTGCGGCGCACCCGGCGAAGTAACCGAACAGCAGCTGCGTGAAGTGCATATAAAAATCAGGAATTAAGCGTGTTTAAATCATCCGGATGAGCTTGAAAGTCGGTTGCTGTAAGAAATGGAGTGAGGATTATGGCAATTTCAAAAAACGAAATAGAGAAACTTGCGAAACTTGCGAAACTGAGCTTTTCGGATGAAGAGCTTGAACGGTTTACCGCTGAGTTTGATGAGATTATAGCTTTTGCAAATACAATAAACCAGTATATTGAAGGCGGAACTGAGCAGATAAGAAGCGTGGGTGCCAGGATTGTCTCATTTGATGACCTGCGCCCCGATGAAGTAGAACCGTCCCTGCCCAGTGAGAAAATCCTTTCCAATGTTGAAGGGCATAACGGATTTTTCAGGGTGGAAAGGAGCAAAAAATGAGAATGGGAATAACTGAACTTGCAGTAAAGCTTCGTAAACGCGAAATTTCTGCGGTAGAGCTTACAAAGGCATACATTGATGCCATTGAAAAACTGAATCCAACCCTCAATGCCTATGTGCATCTGACCTTTGATACTGCACTGGAAGCTGCCGAGCAGGCCGACCAGATGCTTAAGGAGGACGATGCGCCGCTGCTCTGCGGCATTCCCATGGCCCTGAAAGACAATATCTGCACCGACGGGATTCCTACCACTTGCTGCTCTAAAATCCTGGAGGGCTTTAAACCTTACTATGATGCTACCGTCTGGGAGAGGCTGAAAAAACAGGGTGCGGTTCTTCTGGGCAAGACCAACATGGACGAATTCGGCATGGGAAGCACTTCGGAAACCAGTTGCTATGGTGCGCCGCTTAATCCCAGGAATACAAATTATGTTACAGGCGGTTCTTCGGGCGGTTCGGCCGCGGCCATCTGTGCAAATCTGGCGGTATACAGCCTTGGCTCGGATACCGGCGGTTCAATACGCCAGCCGGCTTCCTTCTGCGGCGTGGTGGGGCTTAAGCCCACCTATGGCGCGGTATCCCGCTATGGGCTTATTGCTTACGGCAGCTCCCTGGACCAGATTGGCCCCCTGACAAACAGCGTGAAGGACGCTGCCATTGTTTTCGATGCCATTAAGGGCGTTGATAGACGCGATCAGACCAGTGTGGATTATGATTATGGTTCCTCCATGGCTGAATGCCTTGATCGGGATATAAAGGGTATACGCATTGGTGTGGCCGAGGAATTCTTTGACGGTATCAATCCGGAGATCAAATCAAAGGTTGAGGAAGCCATAAAGCTGTTTGAAAGGAATGGTGCCGTGATAGAAAACATCAGGATTCCGGCCATGAAGCTTGCGCTTCCGGTATATTACATTATCGCCTGTGCTGAAGCATCCTCAAACCTCGGGAGATATGACGGTATCCGATATGGCTATCGCACAGCCTCATATTCCAGTATTGATGACATGATCGTCAAAACCAGGAGCGAAGGTTTTGGTGACGAGGTTAAACGCCGTATTATGCTGGGAACTTATGTACTGTCCAGCGGTTATTACGACGCCTATTACAAGAAAGCCTGCCTGATTCGTGAAGAGATAAACCGGGAATTTGATGCCGTTTTTGAAAAATGTGACGTACTGGTTGCTCCTACGGCGCCCAGTACCGCATTTCCGCTGAATTGCAAAAGAAAAAGCCCCGTAGAAATGTACCTGGCGGATATATGCACCGTGCCTGTAAATATTGCAGGTGTTCCGGCCATTTCGGTTCCATGCGGTGAGGACGCCAATGGGCTTCCCATCGGTATGCAGATTATCGGCAGGCGGTTTGGTGAGGTAACGGTTCTTCAAGTGGCCCATTTTTATGAGCAAAATGCAGGACAGATCATTGGTGCTTATGAAGGAGGTGTCAGGATATGAATTATGAGATTGTCTGCGGGATTGAAACCCATATTGAACTGGCGACCAGAACCAAGATTTTCTGCGGCTGCACCACTGAATTCGGGGGCGAGCCCAACACCCATTGCTGCCCTGTTTGTACCGGTCAGCCCGGAGCCCTTCCCGTACTCAACCAAAAAGTGGTGGAATATGCCATAAAAGCCGGCCTGGCACTGAATTGTAAAATCAATACCAAGTCCCATATGGACCGAAAAAATTATGTATATCCTGATTTGCCAAAAGCCTACCAGATTTCACAATATGATGAACCGCTATGTGAAAAGGGTTATATTGAGCTGGACAGCGGCAAGCGTATCGGTATTGCCCGGATTCATATCGAGGAGGATGCCGGAAAGCTAATCCACGAGAAAGGGTATACCTTTATTGACTATAACCGCAGCGGTGTTCCGCTGATTGAGATTGTTTCCGAGCCGGATATTTCTTCCGCTGAAGAGGCAAAGGAATATGCCGAAAAGCTGCAGCTTATTATGCGCTATATCGGAATATCGGACTGCAAGATGCAGGAAGGATCAATGCGCTGCGATGTTAATCTTTCGCTGCGAAAGCCCGGTGATTCAAGTTTGGGCGTGAGGACTGAAATCAAGAATATCAACTCACTGAGTTTCATTCAAAAGGCCGTCATGGCCGAAGCCGAGAGGCAGGCTGATATTCTCGATGCGGGCGGAACAGTTGTACAGCAGACCATGCGCTACGATGAAGCAACCAATACCGTTACCCCTATGCGTGATAAGGAAAACTCCGAAGATTACCGTTACTTCCCTGATCCTGATATTTTGAGATTCAGCATTGATGAGGAGAAAATCGAAGAAATAAGGAAGTCTCTGCCCGAACTGCCTTTTGAAAAGCTCAAGCGTTATGTGAATGTTCTGGGGCTTCCTGAGGCTACAGCAAAACAGATTTCCAGGTACAGAAAGGTAGCTGAGTTTTTCGAAGGAGCACTGGCAGAAGGTGCAAGTGTGAAAAATGCGGCCAACCTGATTGTAGGCACTATTTTTGCCACAATGGGCACCGAGGAGGAAAAGGAATTATTCGACGTCCTCATTTCACCGGCACAGTATGCTGCGCTGGTTAAACTTGCCGATGAGAGGAAAATTAATATCGGTGTCGCCCAGGCGACCCTGCAGAAGATGCTGGAGACCGGCAAACCGGTGGAGGAGTTTATTAAACCTGAAGATCTTGTGGGTATCTCCGATGAGGAACTTGAAAAGTTGTGCAGGGAAGCCATGGATGCCAATCCAAAGGCGGCAGCCGATGTCAGAAGCGGTAAGGACAAAGCAATTAACGCGATGTTCGGCTACATTATGAAGAAAACCGGCGGGAAGGCGGATATTCGCAAGGCTGAAGTCATGTTGCGTAAACTGATCGGTCAATAAAATGCAGGATATGGCAGACGCAGCGTCAATGAAGGAGTGTGAGCATGATAAGCAGAGCCAACTTTAGGGATTATAGCGGAAAACAACGGGATAAATGCGTTTATTGGATAAAAAATAACAGAATCCACGGGACGGGAAATATGAAACAATGATGTTATTGAATTTGGTTATATCAGCTATAAATGAAATTTTTAGTTCTATATCTTGCAAAATGTTGATTAATCTGCTAAAATAAACTTAAATTATTCGATTAATCCGGAAGCAGGATTTAATGACAGATAGAAGTTTTACTGCATGACAGAAATATATCAGATATGCATAAGCAGGGGTGAGTAATTTAGCGTTGTTTTATGCGGTACAGTAAAATATGAAATTTGAATTGCAGCTTCCTGCAATTACTGTTAACTGGTATTAATGCAGCAAAAGTTGTTTTGGTAACATAATCAGAAGGCTGATGTTTACTTTATGGAATCCGTATAAGGATTACGGTAATCATGCATGAAACAATTAAAGAGTGTTTTATCGGAAACAAAGGCGTTTCACCGACGATGTGAAGCGCCTTTTTTGTATTTTTATCCGGTTATAGCCAGCGATTGGCCAGCAGTTATTAAAAATTTTACGGGATAGATCAAAAAATATTCTGAAAGGAGAATGGGTCATGGAAAGATGTATTGATGGGGTTTGTTCGGGTATATTCGGCTCAGCTGTGTTTAGTGACACGGTAATGCAGGAGCGCCTGCCAAAACCTATTTATAAGAAGCTGAAGAAAACAATCAAAGAAGGCCTTCCGCTTGATCCGGAAGTAGCTGAGGTCGTAGCCTGTGTTATGAAAGATTGGGCGGTTGAAATAGGGGCAACCCATTTTACCCACTGGTTCCAGCCACTGACAGGTGTTACAGCCGAAAAGCATGACTCCTTCCTGACACCGACAGGGGACGGCAAAGCCATTATGGAATTCTCGGGCAAGGAATTAATAAAGGGTGAGCCTGATGCTTCATCTTTCCCTTCCGGCGGTCTTCGTGCGACATTCGAGGCCAGGGGCTACACTGCATGGGATTGTACATCGCCTGCCTTTGTGAAGGATAAAACGCTTTATATTCCTACAGCCTTCTGCTCTTATAACGGGGAAGCACTTGACCTGAAAACTCCGCTACTGCGTTCTATGGAGGCGCTTTCCAAGCAGGCGATCCGTATCCTTAGACTCTTCGGCGATACCACCACCAAGCGGGTTGTAACGACTTTGGGACCCGAGCAGGAATACTTCCTTGTGGACAAGGAGCTTTTCATGAAACGCAAGGATTTGATTTACACCGGAAGAACCCTGTTTGGTGCCAAGCCACCAAAGGGACAGGAGCTTGAGGATCACTATTTCGGAATACTGAAAGAAAAAGTATCCAGATTCATGCATGATTTGGATGAAGAGCTCTGGAAGCTCGGGGTTTCTGCTAAAACAAAGCATAACGAGGTTGCTCCTGCACAGCATGAGCTGGCACCTATGTTTGCCACCACCAATATAGCAACCGATCATAATCAGCTGACCATGGAAATCATGAAAAAAGTGGCCGACAGGCACGGACTTGCGTGTCTTCTGCATGAGAAGCCGTTTGCAGGCGTCAATGGATCAGGCAAACACAACAATTGGTCCATTTCAACCGATGATGGAAGGAACCTCCTTGATCCCGGTACCACACCGCTGGACAACGCACAGTTCCTTATATTCCTCGTAGCTGTCATCAAGGCTGTCGATGAATATGCGGATCTGTTGCGCTTCTCGGTTGCCACAGCTGGAAATGACCACAGGCTTGGGGCAAACGAGGCACCTCCGGCAATCATGTCCATCTTCCTCGGTGATGAGCTGACCAGTGTAATAGAGCAGATAGAGACAGGTGTCGTCAAAAACAACGGAACCAGCAGAACCCTGGAAATCGGTGTTTCAACACTTCCCGTTCTTCCCAAGGATAACACCGACAGAAACAGAACTTCTCCCTTTGCGTTTACAGGCAATAAGTTCGAGTTCAGGTCGGTGGGTTCGTCACAGTCCATAGCTACGCCGAACTTCATAATAAATACCATTGTAGCCGAAGCCCTCAGCCAGATTGCCGATCGCCTTGAAAATGCCGGGGATTTCAGGGCCGAAGTGAATGCTGTGGTTAAGGAGATCATAAGTAAGCATAAGCGTATTATTTTCAATGGCAATAACTATTCCGAGGAGTGGGTTGCTGAAGCCGAGAGAAGGGGACTGCCCAATCTGAGGACCACTGTTGATGCCATTCCGGCACTTATAGCCGAAAAGAACATTAGGGTACTTGAAAAGCATGGCGTTTTGAACCGCGCCGAAATATATTCCCGCTATGAGATATGCCTTGAAAACTACATCAAGACAATCCGCATAGAAGCCCTGACCATGATTGAAATGGCAAGCAGGCAGATCCTCCCGGCGACACTTTCCTATGTCAGAAAGGTTGCGGACACCGTAGCATCCCTCAGGGCTGCAGATGCGGATTACTCCTGTGTCAAGGAAGAGCTGGATGAGCTCGTAACGCTTACATCCGGCCTGAAAGCCGCCATCGACAAGCTGGATCAGAAGATTAAAGAGGCTGATGCAAGTGAAGGGGATTCGCTGAGTCATGCCCGCGCATACAAGGATGTAATTATTCCGCAGATGAATGAACTGCGTGCTGTTGCAGACAGGCTTGAAACCATCGTGGATGCAAGCCTGTGGCCAATACCCACATACGGCGATCTCCTTTTTGGAGTCATCTGATAAGCACTTGTTTGAAGCCCAATTTTATGTGTTGGCGAAGAATCGGGTTAATTGAAAAAAAATATCGTATGTAAAACTGGCAGGTAACCGGACGTGGCTATCTGCCAGTTTTTGCACATGCTCAACATCCTTATGGAATGCTCCGTTTAAGGATTTTTCGGTATTGACGGAAAAACCTGTCCGGCGCATAAAGATCTGCGCAAGAACAGCTTTGAAATTAACAAAGTCTGTCTGGCTGTTCATACAGCCGGGATATTTGTTGATTCTGTATAAAAATTTGTTATTTCTATTGTAAATCTTATACAAGTGCATGCATAGTAATCATACTTGTCACCCGGTATAATGTAAACAGAACCCAAATTCATCCAATATTGGAGATTTCAGAGGATGATCCGGCAAAGGCGCCTTTCAAGCACAGCTTGAAGGCGCCTTTTCAGTTATACGGTTTTTCGCGGAATATCTCGCTTAGGCAAAAAGGCTGCTCCTTAAGTTCATCCCCGAAGCGAAGCAATGCATTCATTCTGAGCTCAAAAATTCAATGTTGATATTACGGTAAAAGGAGGATTAGTTTATGAGACAGGTGGCAATTTATGGCAAAGGTGGTATTGGTAAGTCTATTATTACCCAAAACCTTACCGCAGGCCTTGGTGAAATGGGCAAGAAGGTTATGGTGGTTGGATGTGATCCAAAGGCAGACTCTACCCGGCTGCTTCTTGGCGGATTGGCCCAGAAAACCGTTTTGGATACCCTTCGGGATGAGGGCGAGGATATTGAGCTGGAATCCATATGGCGGAAGCGGCCAAGGCGGGGGCATATTATGTGGACTGTACTCTGCAGGGCATTGGAGAACGGGCCGGAAACTGTGATTTCCATAAATTCGTGGGTGTAGCGGAGAGGAGCTTTGACCTGGGCATTGACAGGAAACCGCTGTATGAAAAGCTTGGGTTTGTATATAGGCAGTCAAAAAATCCAGAGCTGAACCTTTTATGATGAAAACAGTTGCATGATTTGTTACCGGCGGTACAGATAAAATGCTTTTATGCAATTTAGGGGATAAAGCAGTATTGTCACACCTGTTTATGAGGAACTGTTGTTTAGAGGTTATATCTGGAATGAATTTAGATTGACAATGAAATCAAAATTTATGCATTGAATATTATTCTGTTTGCCGTATGGCACGTCGGGTATATGGTTCCCAATATGATATCCGGCGACTGTTTTGCTGTAATTACAAAGGTTTTTGCTGGTGCTGTATATGGAGTCATCCTTGGCTTTATCAGATTAAAAACCGGAAACTGCTGGTCAACAATCTTGGTGCATGGTGTTATGAATTTTTTTGGTTTAGTTTGGTTTATTGTATAAATACAGGTGTTTCCCATTAGGCAAATGGGATACCGGGTTTCTTTATATTATGAATTGACCTCACACATACTGATGTATTATATTTAAGCAATTTTAGTCGGGTGTTTTTCCGTCATTTCTGCTATACTGAATACAGGAGGCTTAAAATAGAATTATCGGACAAAGTCAAAGCTGTAAGCAGAATAGATTATATCATTGCACATATGGATGAAAGCATCGTGCTGGATGATATAGCAAAGGCAGTTGGTTACAGTAAATATCATGCCGGAAAAATCCGATGATGCGCCGTATCCGGGATTGGGTGCAAGTTCGGAAACTGAGGTGCGTGCGGCTGTTCCGGTGAGAAAAATTATAAATTAAAGGAAGGTATTAATATGGAAGAACTCTTAAAAATAAAAACTGCGATTATTGATGAATTTAATTCGCTGGGAATTGAAGGGTTAAATTTGACTGATTTGAATTTATTGAAAGGTTCGTATATCAATTTGGAATATACGCTTTCTAATGGACAAAAGGTAAAACTGCTGGAAGATGATAAGATGTATTTGGGAAATCAGGTTGAAATCGAAGGAAAAGAACGGTGTTACGGTGTGGCTGCAGATGAGAATTATTTGCTTGTCTGCGAATATGGATGCAATGGCTCGGATCCGGAAATAGTCGTTTATAAAAGAAGGCAGGATAAAAGTGTTACAGAACGCTAAGCTTTGAGAAGGGGCTTTCCTGTATTACATGGGAAAGTTCCTTTTCATCGGCAGGAACGTTTAACCGGTTTTGACGTATTTCACATAATCCATATGCCATAATATGTCGTTAATATTCATTTATTAACATGGTGAAACATAAATTGACAGAGCTGCCTTATGAGTATAGTTTTGTCGAGTTGATTAGGAGGGGGATTTATGGCTAACATTATTCAAATAAATGATACCACCTGGCGGATCGAAGACAACGGAGTACGTTTTTTCCTGCTGGCCGGAACAGAAAAGGCACTGCTTATTGACAGCGGCATGAATACACCGGATGCAAAACAAATTGCGGAAAATATCACAAAATTGCCGGTAATGCTTCTGAATACACATGCTGATCCCGATCATATTTCAGGGAACGGCAGCTTTGACTGTTTTTATATGCATCCTGACGAAGAGGATAATTATCGGGCACACGGCGGGGTGGGCGGTATTCTGCCTGTAAAAGATAATGACGTCATAGATCTTGGAAACCGGCCGCTGAAAATTATTTTCATTCCCGGCCATACACCCGGCAGCATAGCTGTATTGGATATAAACAACAGGGTTCTTGTTTCGGGGGATACTGTTCAGGATGGAAACATTTTCATGTTTAAGGAACACAGAAATATGTCTCTGTATGTTGAGAGCCTGAGGAAGTTGTCCATGTATACTGATGAATTTGACACAATATATCCGTCTCATGGTTCATTCCCGGTTTATCCGGCATTGATTTCAAGCCTGATTGAGGGGGCGGAGCAGATTATCAGCGGAACGGCGAAAGGTAAGGTCGTCAATCTGTTCGGCACACCGGTAATGCTCTATAAATTTCCATATGCAGGCTTTCTGTGCGATATTCCTGAAGACAAGAAATAAAGTAGTCAAAAAGTTTCAGATTATTCTTGTAGAAGTCAGCAGATTTGTAATTATACCAATGAGTATATGAAAAGAGGATTATAGATGGATTCGCTGATTTTCCAAGATATTTTAAAAGATTGTGTGCTTTGCCCCAGAGAATGTCATGTGGACAGAACCAGTGGCAAAATAGGGTATTGCAGGACCACCGATGAATTGGTTGTTGCAAGGGCGGCGCTTCATATGTGGGAAGAACCGTGCATATCAGGAAAAGAAGGATCCGGTACGGTATTTTTTTCCGGTTGCGCGTTAGGATGTGTATATTGTCAGAATAGGGCCATATCAAAGGGACTGGCAGGGAAAACCATTACAGTAGAAAGGCTTGCGGAAATTTTCCTGGAACTTCAGGAAAAGGGAGCCAATAATATCAACCTGGTTACCCCAAGCCACTATGTTCCGCATATCATAGAGGCTTTGGATATTTCACGCCAAAAAGGGCTCATTATTCCTGTTGTATATAATTGTAGCGGGTATGAGAAAGTAGAAACCTTAAAGATGCTTGAAGGATATATTGATATTTATTTGCCCGATTTGAAATATATGTCGGACGAACCCGCGATAAAGTACTCCAATTGCAGGAATTATTTCGCGGTTGCTGCAGCGGCAATTGAGGAAATGGTCAGACAGGTGAAAGAAACGAGATTTGATGAGCGGGGAATAATGCAAAAAGGTGTGATAGTAAGGCACCTGACGTTGCCGGGATACCTTGAGGACTCCAAGAGAATAATAAAATACTTATATGAAACCTACGGAAACAGGATATTCATCAGCATTATGAATCAGTACACCCCGATAACAAAGAATAGGGTATACCCGGAGCTTAACAGAAAGATAACCGAGGAGGAATATGAGGAACTTGTGAATTTTGCAATAGAAATAGGGGTGGAAAACGGATTTATACAGGAAGGGGAGACAGCTCTGGAAAGCTTTATCCCCGAGTTTAACGGCGAAGGAGTGTAGCCGCAGGATTGAAAGGATAAAATAATACCTCGGCATTTCCAAGGAAGCGGATTGATTTCAGGAATTACCGGATAGTTGCTTATTGTTATAAGCAATTCCGTATATAACTGTTTTTTAAAGGCAATATCCCAAATACTTTGAAAAAAGAGGCAAATGCAACCGGACTTGTGGAACGCAGTTAAGAAGAAAATATATTGAAAATCTGATTTTATTCGTAGAAAATGTTATGGGAGGAAAATGCAGCTATCGTCTTTAGTAGGCGAAAATACCATTGCCGAACTTACGATAATTTAAATACAGGGGAAGAAGTGATTTATGAAAAAAAACCGATTTAAGGGAAGATTGATTATTGTGTTATCCTGTGTAGCCGTAATTGCCGTCGCTGCGGCAGCAGCGCTTTTAAACCAGGAAAATGGAACATATGTGAAATATAAAGAATTTAACAAACTCCTTTCAGATGGAAAGATAAAAAGTGTTGCAATTTACACAGACAGAGTCGAATTTCAGAAAGAAGGAGATAGCAGAAAGTATTATACGGACAACCCGGAAACCGACGGTTTTAAAGAGAGACTTCTGTTGTCCGGAATTGATGTTAAGGATAATACCAAAGGTGAAGGCGGATTTGCCGTAGTTTTTGACATTTTTTTTGATGCGGCCTTTATAGCCATAATTGTTACCGTGATTTATAAGATTTTCGGAGAATACTTTACCTCCTTCAGGGTGGTAAAGCATACCGGGGTAACATTTGATGATATTGCCGGCATGGATGATTTGAAAAGGGAAATGATGTATGCGGTTGATATACTTAAACATTCGGACGAGTACAGGAAAAAAGGTATTCGGCCGACCAGGGGTATTGTGCTGGAAGGCCCGCCAGGGAACGGAAAAACGTTGTTTGCTAAGGCTTTGGCGGAAGAAGCCGGCGTTAATTTTATAGCCACCAAGGGTGCTGACTTTCAAAGCATGTTTATGTCAGTCGGGCCAAGGAAGGTAAAGCAATTGTTCCGCAAAGCGCGCAGGAATAAGCCCTGTATAGTGTTTATTGATGAATTTGACGGTATCGGTGAACGGAGGAATTTTGCGGGTTCGGGTGTGGATAAGGAAAATAATCGCATTATTACGGCCATGCTGAATGAGATGGACGGTTTTGAAAATGAAGACGGGGTTTTGGTGATAGCGGCAACAAACTCTTATGCTTCTCTGGATCCGGCACTTATACGTCCGGGCAGGTTTGACTTGAAATATACCGTTCCCAATCCGGATCAGGAGACAAGAATTAAACTGATCAGGATGTATACAAGGAAAAATCGCCTTTCAGCCGATATACAGACAGAAGAACTTGCAAAAAAATTTAACGGGTTAAGCTGTTCGGCTATCGAAACGGTTTTAAATGAGGCGGCTGTAGTGATGATGTCCGAAAGGAAAAGTGAAATTGATATGAACTGCATTATAAAAGCATGCAGAAAAACGGGCATATTAAAAAACATGTCTGCAATCGACCTTAAATGACAGATTATAAATTAAAGTGCAATGACTCTCCCGTTTATGAAATAACTAAATCATAACGGCATAAAAACGATTGAACAGATGTATAACCCGGAGGCTTTTTTTATGAAGAAGTACACCAATATACTGTTTGATTTGGACGGCACATTGACCGATCCTAAAGTCGGGATTACAAAATCGGTGGCATACGCACTGAAAAGTTTCGGCATAGAGGTTAAGGATCTCGACAGTTTGTGTAAATTTATCGGCCCGCCGCTTAGAGTATCGTTCAGGGACTATTACGGATTCAGCGAAGAAGAGTGCAACAGGGCTGTTGAAAAATACAGGGAATACTTCAGTGAAACGGGTATGTTTGAAAACAGGGTCTATCCCGGCATAGAAGAACTTTTGAAAAGTTTGAAAAAAAACGGCAGGAAGCTGTTTGTCGCAACTTCCAAGCCCACTGTTTTTGCCGTGAAAATTCTGGAACATTTTGATTTGCTAAGATATTTTGATGATGTTTCAGGAAGCGAACTGGACGGTTCGAGGGACAGAAAAGGCGATGTTATAAGGTTTGCATTGCAGAAAAACGGCCTGACCGGTTTGACAAATGTAGTAATGGTTGGTGACAGGGAACACGACGTTGTCGGTGCAAAGGAAAATAACATTGATGTGATTGGTGTCCTGTACGGCTACGGCGACAGAGCCGAGCTTGAAAAAGCAGGCGCGGACTACATTGTTGAAAACGTTGAAAATCTTCATTCCTTGTTATGCCGTAGTGGCGGTTCTTGACATAATTTATGACGGGCTTATGATTATTAACTGCAGTTTGGTAACAATGAACCGGCTACAGAGGTGCATATATGAAAACGGTAGGGATCGTAGCCTGCTCCAACGGGCAAAAGATGGAATTAAAAAAACAAAACGAGGAATTGGTTAACTATTTGGAATCGATTGGGAATAAAGTTATTCTAAGCAATTGTATATATGAAAAGGACGGAGTTTTTTCAGGCTCCGGAAAAGAACGTGCCGCTGAACTGATGAGAATGTTCAATAACCCTGATATTGAAGAAATTTACGATATTTCAGGTGGGGATGTGGCGAATCAGATACTGGATGATCTGGACTACGCAGCAATTAAGAACAGCAAAGCCATTTTTTGGGGGTATAGCGATCTTACGACCATAATTAATGCGATATATTCCCAGACAGGCAAATGCAGTGTTCTATATCAGGTGAGACATCTGGTTTGCGGCGGTTGTGCAGAGAAACAGCGGTACAGGTTTGAAAACAGGAAAGAACTATTTAATCCGGCTTTTGTCCTGGTTCAGGGAAAATCCATGGAAGGAGTTGTTGTTGGCGGAAACATCAGATGCTTTTTGAAATTGTCCGGAACAAAGTATTTCCCCGATCTCAAAGGCAAACTTTTATTGTTGGAGTCATACGGAGGAGAAGTGCCTCAGATGACAACTTATCTGGCACAGTTAAAGCAAATAGGGGCTTTTGAGCAGGTAAAAGGCATTTTACTCGGAACCTTCACTAAAATGGAAGAAAACAAATGTCAACCTGACATTGTTACACTTGTGAAAGAGTTCGCAGGCGAAAGGATTCCTGTTGCCAAAACCAGGGAAATTGGTCATGGAAGTGATTCAAAGGCGATCATAATCGGGGAAAGATTAGTAGTGTCAAATTAAGTTAATACGCCCGAGACTGCCAAGATGTATTTACCAAATTCCCTAAGTGAAGTTTTTATTTGGTTCGTGAAATGAACATACGTGATTAAACGAACAATTCATTTCCCGCAAAATGCTTGGCGTAGAATGGAGCAGGTTTTTAAACTGCTCCATAAAAGTATGAACATATGTCATTTCTTAATTTGTTGCAGAATGTCAAACACGGATTCAGGCGAATTAACTATGTTTCTGAAAAAAACTTGCCATATATTTGAGCAAAATGTGATTTTTTTGAAAATCATGATATTGTTGTTGCGGCAGCGTCCGTTATATGGTATTCTATATAACAAATTAAATATAGCCCGAAGAAGCAGCTTGAATCTGAGGCCAATCCTTGGAGACTGGCTGTGGAGGGAGCTCTGGAGAATCCCATTCATTGGGTGCCGACGGTGCAAAGCAGGCGGGCTGTAATCCCTTCTGCTGAATCTCTCAGGCAGACGGACAGAGCCGGGTATAAGCTGTCGTAATCGACAGGACTTGAGCGCATATCTTACGCGAAACACCGAAGAATGCCCAGCTGAATATGCCGGAACCGCCGTCAGGCGGTTCTTTTTTGTTGGTGAAACTCCAGGGAAGAGAATTTTATGGGGGTATTATGCATGTTATCAATTGTGCAGACAATCAACAACTACCTTTCTGACTACGTTTTGGTGATCCTGCTTGTAACAGTAGGCGTCTGGTATACCGTTAAGACTCGGTTTGTGCAGGTGCGTTGTTTTCGTGAAAGCATGCGCCGGACTTTTGGTTCACTGAATCTCAATGGTGAAAAGCAAAAGGCAGGCATGTCTTCGTTCCAAGCGCTGGCAACAGCCGTTGCTGCCCAGGTTGGTACCGGCAATATCATTGGTGCCAGCGGCGCGATTCTGACCGGTGGCCCCGGTGCGATATTCTGGATGTGGGTTATTGCCTTTTTCGGCATGGCAACGATTTATGCCGAAGCTGTTCTTGCGCAGGAGACCCGCGTGAAGGCGCCTGACGGCAGCATTCACGGCGGTCCGGTCTACTATATCACAAAAGCTTTCAAGGGTGATTTCGGGAAATTCCTGTCGAAGTTTTTTGCAATTGCAATCACGCTTGCGCTGGGATTTTTCGGATGCATGGTTCAGTCCAATTCCATCAGCTCCACATGCGAGAATGCCTTCGGTATTCCGGCATGGATTATGGGAATTGGGCTGGTTGTTATTTGTGGGATCATTTTTCTGGGAGGAGTACAGCGACTGGCCTCTGTTGTAGAAAAGGTTGTCCCGTTCATGGCGGTGCTTTTTATCCTGGGCAGTGGTATAGTATTACTGTTGCGGATTCAATATCTACCTGCGACCTTTGGCATGATTTTTAAATACGCTTTCAGGCCCAATGCCATTATCGGCGGCAGTCTGGGATATGCCCTGAAGACAGCCGTCAGCCAGGGCGCAAAACGGGGGTTGTTTTCTAATGAAGCCGGTATGGGTTCAACTCCGCATGCCCATGCTCTTGCAAATGTAAAGATTCCGCATGATCAGGGTGTGGTTGCAATGGCCGGTGTATTTATCGACACTTTTGTAGTACTTACTATGAACGCTTTGGTGATTATTTCCACCATGTATACAAAAGACGGAATCCTTGCAGACGGTGTAATCCCTGACACCATTGGAAAGTCAAACCTTGCCCAGGTTGCATTTGGCACTGTCTTCGGCGAAGCCGTCGGTTCTGTCTTTGTGGCGGTATGCCTGTTCTTTTTTGCATTTTCTACCATACTCAGCTGGAACCTGTTCGGAAAGATAAACATGATTTACCTGTTCGGAGAAAAAAGCCGCAATGTTTATACAATAACTGCGCTTGGGTTCATCTTCGTTGGCACGCTGACCACCAGCGACATGGTGTGGGAACTCTCCGACATGTTCAACCAGTTAATGGTCATTCCCAACGTGCTGGCGCTGTTTGCGCTGACAAATGCCGTAGTGGACAGGCTGAAATCAGGCAAATAAATGGTTGGACATTATGATAAAAATATGGAGTAAAAATACGAACCGGGATCGGCTAAAAGCTAATCCCGGTTTTATTTTATGTATGGAATGTGTTATCAGAATATTTTTAGACTACATAAATATTTTAAAAGATATACCAAACGACATCCCTGTGAAGAAATAATTCAAAAGGAACAGGAAGCTCTCAGAAATGATTTGCTGAAAACAGGTATACCCAATTTAAAGAAATTTTCTTCTCTGTTAGATTACAAGGTTTAAATACAAAGTCTAAACAAATATACAATGATAATGTTATATGTTACAATATTATGTAAGACATAAAATATAAATTATAACAAGTTTCAGTTATATATTACTTAATATGGGAGAATTATATAATGATACTCTTTGAAAAAGATGAATTTGATAAATTTTTTAATCCGCTTTGTTGTAAGAATAAAAAAGTATATTATGAGTGTATTCTACAGCTTATTGAAAAATCTAAAACAGTTCCCTTGCTTTATGAAACAGAGGCAAGAGATACATTAGTATTATACCTCAGAAATTGTACTTATGCTATTGAAGATGAGGAAGGGTTAAGTGTCGATTATGCAGAAATAAGTAATAAAAAGTCTGAATTTGAAAATGCAAGTGAAATTCTCAGGTATTTCAGACAGTGCGGTTGGATTTCGGAGCGGGAGTTAGGGCGAAGCGGAGATAATATTGCCACGGTTACGCCCCAGTGCAGAAAGATGATAGAAGCCATTGAACGGATTTTTAACAGAGATAACAGAGCAGCACTGACCAATCATATATTTGCAATCTATGACATTTTGCATTCTGCATTTGTGACCGATCACGGAAGAACCCATAGGCCATATGTAAATATCTTAGTACCTGTTTGTGATAGTGTGGAGGATCTGAAGAATGAGCTGTTAATTTTAAGAGACAGTATCGAATCCATTATGCGGATGGTTATTAAAATGACTGAAGCAAACCAGTTAGGGCAGTTCTTGATAAGAGATGAAATGATGGAGTCTTTTTTTAATGACTATTTTTTTATAAAAAAGGACGGGTTAATTCCGGGTTATATTGAAGAAATTGAAAAGATGCTTAGGATTATACCGGAGACAGATGTTTATAAGAATATGATTAAAGAATATCAGGAGTTTTATAAAGTAGATGAGAGTACTGCTAAAAGCGTAATAGACAATCAATTGAACGGCATAATGAGCTTCATTAGTTATGATTATGTTAAAGAGATGGATTATATTGACAAGAAAATAAATAAATATTACAGTCTCTATGCAACAAGAATTCTTATGGTATTAAGCAACAATGTAAATTTGCAGACATACTTAAATAAAATACTGATGACTATTAAAGACTTTGACATGGATGTAAAGAAAGAATTTCTGGAGCGTTTATCAGTATCTTTTAATTTAACGGAACATAAATACGTCGGAAAGAAATCAATTGAAAGAAGGAAAAAACGTAAACCCAACACTAAAAGTGGTGCAATAATTACAAGCGGGTTATCCGATGACGAGAAGCTGAAACTTACTGAAGAGATTTTATACGCATATCCTGACAAATATGGTGTAAAACAAGCCAAAAATTATTTTGACAGGTTATTAAAGAACAGAGATGAATTAATTCCTGATGAATCAGTTGTAAAATCAAGAGATGACGCCATGATGGTAGCGGCGAGTATTATATATTCTGGCAGTATGGAATTTCCTTATGAAGTAGAATTTTTGGGCGGAACTGTTGAAACAGGGGTCGCGACAATAAGTAAAGTAAAAATTAAGAGGAAGGTAAGTGAAAATGGGTGAAATTAAATTGAACCTTTCTATCAAGGAAGAAAACATGCCGCTGTTTAAACGATGTGTACGTAAGTTATTGGGCTCAACGTTTATTGTCGGGGATAAAGATGAAAATTTATATGCTTTTATCTCAAGGGAGTCAAACAGGCAGGATGTTTCTGACTATCTTCGTATGATAGGTTTTGATGTATTAGTGGATGAAAAGGTGCGTATTGCAATGCTGAAACCATATGAAGGTGATGAAGAGACACCTGGATTAAAACGTTCTAATGTTGTGGTATTCACTTCAGAGCAATATCATCTTTTATTGGTTTTATGGGAAGCTTATTTAGAAAGTCTTGGGTATAGCGAGCAAAACATTGTATTTTTAGGTGATTTAATAGATAAAATGAAGGCGTACAATGTAGATATGGACGGAAGTAAACTGTTCGCCGCTTTAAAAATATTTAAAAAGTATGATCTTATAGATTTTGATCCGAATAACAAATCTGAGGATGCAATCATTACATTATATCCTTCTTTGCAATTCGGGTGGAATATTGAACAGTTCAGGACAGTTGTTGAGGAGTATATGAAAGAGAATCAGTATGAAGTGAGTCCGGAAGATGAAAATATAGATTTTGAAAGTGGAGAGGACGATACAGAATGATTTTATTGAACAGACTTAGATTAATCAATTGGTATGCATTTAACAATGTTACGGTTCCTATTGGAATTTTTACTTTAATTGCAGGAAAGAACGGGAACGGCAAATCAGTTTTGTTAGACGCAATTAAGTACGCGCTTTATGGAGATACTGTATTTAATAAATCTACGGAAAATAAAGGCAGCAGAACTGTAGTTTCATATACCAGGGGGTTATTGGACGTTACCGCGGGAACATACATGAGACCTGCCGATAGAATACCAAATGTTTATACGCATATTGTCCTGGAAATGTCAGAAGCTGAGCTTAATCGTAATTTCATACTTGGAACGGTAATTGAAACGGATTCAGGAAATGGATTTAGGACCCAAAGATATGTCATCGAAAACAAGACATTGGATGATATTAAACATACGTATGAGCTTGACGGAAAAGAATTTCCTTATAGTGCTGCTGAACTGCAGAAAGAATACGGGCTTAAGATGATGGATGCAACAAACGGGCTTTTAAGATTTATGCAAAGGACTGGTTTACATTTTAATAATCAACAGATGGCCACGTTTAGAAGAAAGCTTCGAAGTATTATGTCATACGATCCTGAGGCTAAGATAGATCAGTTCATACGTGAGAATGTCCTTGAGGAGAAGAAGGTTGATCTTTCAAAATTAATTGAAGTAAAGAGCAATATTGATGATTTAAATAAAAATTTTGAGCTGATTGACAAAGAAATTACAGAACTTGATGAGATTATTAATACTTTCAGAGAATTAAAGCAAAAAGAAAACAGATTATTGGCAGACGATGTAAAAATTGCATACCAAAAATATTTGGAGTGTGAGGAAAGGCTCAAGGATTGTAAGCATAATATGGAGATTGCTGAACAGCAAATGAAATTTGACATACAAATGTTAGAAAATCTGGAAGTGCATGAAGAAGAAATAAGAGAGCTGTACAATAATGCAAGGGAACATTTGAATTCCATGGATTGTGCAAAGGCCATAGAAGATGCGAAAAAAGCTTTAGATAACGCATTGGCTGAAAAAGAACGGTTAAAGAAAGAAAAAGACGCACTTTGCTGTTTTCAGACAAAAATTAATGAACTGCTATCCTGGTTCGATAAAATGCAGTTTGATGTAATTAATAAAAAAATACTTTCATCATTGACTTACAATACAGTAACCAAAGCTGAGAAACAAAACGCAGTAAGAATGTTTTTATCACAAATTCAGGAATATAGAGATAAGTTAATAGAAAACAGAGCCGAAATTAATAATTTTTTAGCTGAAAATCAGAAAGAGCAGAACAAATGTTTGAAAATTATAGATGCTTATGAAGATAAAAGGGTTATTTTTTCTGAAATTCCGGAATATGTAGCACTTAAAAATGAAATTAACCGGGAATTCACAAGAAGAGGAATTAATTCTGAGGCAAAGTTTGCATTTGAGTATGTTATAGGAATTAGCGATGAGGAGTGGCGTGATGCAATCGAGGCATATCTTGGAAACCGCAGGTATACGATTTTGGTAGAGCCTGAATACTATGATATAGCAGATGATGTGTTAAATGTGTCAAATAATAAATACGCACATTTATTTAACACCAAACTTTTGATGAAAAAGGACATTAAGCCTGAGCCAGACTCAGTAGTACATTTTATTGAAGTGAAGAATCCGGTAGCGAAGAAATATTTTGAATGGCAGCTTGGAAAATTGCATGCGACCGCTGTAGATAAGGTTAGAAATTATGAAAACGCTATATCAAAAGAAGGAAGAGTATCTGTAGCAATGGACAGTTACTTTTTGCGTTTTGACAGGATTAAGTTTTATTGTTTAGGTTTAAGTGCTATGGAATTAAACAGGGCAAGGGCAAAGAAAAATTTGGAGAAGTTAAGGCAGGAATACATGGCGGTACAGGAGACACTAAATGATGTGAATGCTAAAATAGCTTATCTTGATAAAATGAGAGGATTTTTCCTCGATTACAATTATGATGCATGCGAAGAATATGACAAAGCTGTATCAGAATGTATGAAAAAGGAAACAGAACTTAAAGTCTTAGAGGAAGCACAGAAAAATAATATAGAATATATGGAACTTGTTCAGAGAGTGGAAATTCTTAAAAAGGAGTTGGAGAATATAGAGAATGAACGGGGCAGACTTCAAGAAGACAAATTTAGGGTTAAGGTAATGTATGAAAAGTATAGTAAGGAAAAAGAAAATATTGAAACAGAAATTGTGAGTGTAAAAGCAAAACTTCAGGAATATGAATGCAAAAATAGTGAGGTGTATAGTAAAGCTATAGAAGATTACAAAAAATATGTTGATAACGGAAAAACAGGACCTGGTGGGCCGCTTAAGGATAGACAGCGTTTGGAACGTGAGGTCAATGAAGCGAGAAGACAATTAATAAGTAAACAAGCAACATATAATGCGTTACGAGCAACTGAAAAGCCATTGCCAGAGACAATTGAGTCAGTTGCTGAGTATCAAAAAAGAAGAGAACGAATTTGGGTGGACAACAGACAAGAAATACAGGCTAAGTTAAAAGAACAGACACAGCGTTACGAAGAAATTTTTAAGAACGAGTTTGTACTTACAATATTAAAATATTGTGAAACTGCGCGAAATGATATAAAACTTATTAATGCAGAATTAGCTAATTTGAAATTCAAATCTCATTATGAATTTGACGTTAAATATGTAAAAGACGGTTCAGATTATGAAAAAATTATTGAATATGCAAAATATTTAAAAGAACGTGAGAAACTTGGAGTATCAACAGAACAGATGTCAATTGAAGATATGGTATTAAATTCTGACAACAAAGGCAAGGAATTAGAGCAGGAAATAAAGAGGATTGTAAATCATATTACGGAGAACGGTGACAAGGAGCAAATTGATAGTTATGCCGATTATCGTAACTATATGACATATGAAATCTTATTAACTAATGATGTTCTTTCAAAAGCTAAGTTATCTAAACAATCAGGTTACAATTCGGGCGCAGAAGTGCAGATTCCTTATATGTTGATACTCTTGTCCGCTTTGTTGATGATTTATAATGAGAAGAATAATTCAACACGCTTGGTATTCATTGATGAGCCGTTTGCAAAAATGGATCCGATTAATGTAAAAATCATGTTGGATTTTATGAAAAAGCAAAATCTTCAAATGATTTTCTGCGCACCTGATAAAACAGAGTTAATCGGTAATGAATGTGATGTTATATTGCCTGTCCTTAGAACAAAACCAGATTTAATGGAAATTGGCATAGTAAAAATACATTAAGGGGTGTCAGAATTTGAGTTATGAAGAAAAAATCCTTACGTGTTTAGTAAACAAATACCGTAGCAGTAAAAAAGATTCAGGTACCAATAAAATTTATAAGAGAACACAGATAAAGCCAGAAAAGATTTATAAAAAGTATAGTGCAAATGATGGGGATTTTGATGAAATAAATAGATTAAATGCCACTGTGGAATTACTGGAGAAAAGAGGGTACATAACCAGCGTCAGGGAATCTTTTGGCACACAAATTAAATGTATTTATCTTATTGATGAGAAGGTAGACGAAATTGAAAGATATCTGGAGGAAAAATATGGTTTTGTATCTAAGAATACACAACTTGAATATGTCAAGAATTTAATTAAACTATATAAAGAGGCTTCGCCTATATGTAAGGAAGAGTGCAAACTTTTAGAACAGGCTGTTCTCAACAGAAAATTACCAAAGAATATAAAGTTGCTTGATGACATTTTTAAAGCAATAGCGTTTATTGAAAACAATCAGGAACAATTATACATCCGAGAAGTATCGATGAAAATATACGGCGATTCTAAATATTTTGAAAAAGTAACGTTGCAGCCGGTATGTTCAATATTACGAAAATATACCAATAAACCTTTAGAAGACTCAGAACTGTTGGATGAAATATTATTATATTATCATATTCTGAGAGAACCCCAGAAAATATGTATTAAGGGAAATGCTGTTATTTACATGTTCGGAACTGAAGTTGATATAAGCAGATTTTCAGATGGAATAGAAATAATGGCATCGGATTTAGTCAATATAGAGTCTGTAATTTTACATGCATCTAAGTTCATGACTATTGAAAACAGAACATCTTATTTAAGATACAAACATCCCGATGTTGTAACATTTTATTTGGGAGGATATGCAAACCGTTATCAGCGGGATTTTATTAAAATGGTTTATAAGGCAAATCCAACAATAACATATTTACATTTTGGTGATATTGATCCTGGGGGATTTTGGATTCATTATAATTTGTGTCAAGTTACGGGGATAGAATTTGGTATGTTTTGTATGTCTGTTGAGGAGCTTAGGAATAATGTCTACCAACCATATTTACGCAAACTTACAGATAATGACATCATAAGACTTCAAGAACTTAAAGATATGGATATTTATGCAAAAACAGTAAAGTTTATGCTGGATAACAATGTTAAGCTGGAACAGGAGATTGTGAGTTATACATTGATGAATACGAAGAAATAAAACGGAAGCTACATGAACATGGAAAATGTTGATGGTTCACATACAAAATATTAAATTAATGTTGCTTTAGGGAAGACACCTGGCGGAACGGTAAATAAATGATTGAAGACGGCCTTGGAGCTGTTATTTCTTAATGTCTGGAAAACCTAATTATTTACATGGCCTTTCTATGTGATATATAGGAGCCGGGATATTGTTGATAAAATACTAAAATTGACACTTTTCGGTTAATAAGGTTTTGTTTTATTACCGGTATCTGTAAATTAATGGGCCTATCTTTTCTCAAACACGAAACATTCTTATTATCGGAAACAGCAATCTAAGTATCCATGTTTTTTAAAAGTGATTTTACCAAAATGAGGGAGTTGTATGCGTATTTTTGTATGGGCAAGGCTCATTGAACAAGTGGTGAATTCCGGCGCATTAGGGATATTAATACAATCCAGTGACGGATGTGTTAGTCTTATACAAATTTTAATCCAAAAAAGGAATTAAAATATAAAAATTTTATAAAAAAGGTATTTACAAATAATGTAAAATAAGGTATGATCATTAGCAAGAAGTTAATAAAAGTAATCAATCTGAAATAACTGGAAATATAATCAGATAGATGCATAATTTGCCGTAAGAGTGACAATTGCAGAGGGGTCTGGTATTTTACACACAGTTTGTAATTGTAATCCGCTTATTTGTTTGAACTATAGGTTAATCTGTCGCAAAAGTGAGGTGATTGATGATAACTGCGGCAAATCTGTAGTCAAATAATAAGCCGGATACCTTCAATTAAATAAGAAAGGGGATCATAAATGAAGAGAAGATTGATGAAAGGAATCTCTTTATTGACCCTGGTGTTTTTAATTGGTATCATGCTCCAATTGTCACTGAAAAGCGAACTTACGGCATATGCTTCTTCGGATGATCCCTATAAGCAACGCTTCTTGGAATTGTGGGAAGAACTTCATGACCCTTCCAACGGATATTTCAGCTCTCATGGGATACCATATCACGCCGTCGAGACATTGATAGTCGAGGCACCTGATTATGGGCATCTTACCACCAGTGAAGCCATGAGCTATTACCTCTGGCTGGAAGCTTTGTACGGAAAATTTACCGGAGATTTTTCATATTTTATGAAGGCTTGGGAGACTATCGAAAAGTATATGATACCTACCGAACAGGATCAGCCTAACAGAAGCATGGCAGGATACAATCCCGCTAAACCCGCCACATATGCTCCCGAATGGGAAGAGCCCAGTATGTATCCTTCACAGCTGGATTTTTCAGCTCCCGTAGGAATAGATCCAATTTACAATGAGCTGGTCAGTACCTATGGAACCAATACGATCTACGGAATGCACTGGCTGCTTGACGTAGACAACTGGTATGGTTTCGGAAGACGGGCTGACAGGATCAGTTCACCGGCCTATATCAATACGTTCCAGAGAGGAAGCCAGGAATCTGTGTGGGAAACGATTCCGCAGCCTTGTTGGGATGATTTGACCATTGGCGGGAGGAACGGATTTCTGGATCTTTTCGTCGGGGACAGCCAATATTCGGCGCAATTTAAGTATACCAATGCGCCTGATGCGGATGCCAGGGCAATTCAAGCAACTTATTGGGCTAATCAGTGGGCGAAGGAGCATGGTGTAAATCTCAGTCAGTATGTTAAAAAAGCTTCCAGGATGGGAGACTACCTCCGGTATGCGATGTTTGACAAGTATTTCAGAAAGATAGGCGACTCAAAACAGGCCGGAACCGGTTATGATGCAGCTCATTATCTCTTGTCCTGGTATTATGCGTGGGGTGGCGGTATTACGGCGGACTGGGCATGGATTATAGGCTGCAGCCATGTTCACGCGGGTTATCAGAATCCGATGACCGCATGGATTCTGGCAAACGATCCTGAATTTAAGCCTGAATCGCCCAACGGCGCAAATGACTGGGCAAAGAGTTTGGAACGTCAGCTGGAATTCTATCAGTGGTTACAGTCGGCTGAAGGTGCCATAGCCGGCGGAGCGACCAATTCATATAAAGGACGTTATGAGACTTTGCCTGCAGGTATATCCACATTCTATGGCATGGCTTATGAGGAACACCCGGTCTACCTTGATCCCGGAAGCAATACCTGGTTTGGATTCCAGGCATGGACAATGCAAAGAGTGGCCGAATATTATTATCTGACGGGCGACACCAGAGCTGAACAACTGCTTGACAAGTGGGTGGACTGGATTAAATCCGTTGTAAGGCTTAACAGCGACGGAACATTTGAAATACCCGGCAATTTAGAATGGTCCGGGCAACCTGACACATGGACAGGCACATATACAGGCAATCCTAATCTTCATGTAAGTGTAGTCTCTTACGGAACCGATCTGGGCGCTGCCGGTTCTCTTGCCAATGCCTTGCTATACTACGCAAAAACCTCCGGTGATGATGAAGCCCGGAACCTTGCGAAAGAACTGCTTGACCGTATGTGGAATCTGTACAGGGATGACAAGGGGCTTTCGGCTCCAGAAACAAGGGAGGATTATGTAAGATTCTTTGAACAGGAAGTATATGTACCGCAAGGCTGGTCCGGAACCATGCCGAATGGCGACAGAATTGAGCCGGGCGTCACTTTCCTGGATATTCGGTCCAAATATTTGAACGATCCTGATTATCCAAAGTTGCAGCAGGCATACAATGAGGGCAAGGCTCCTGTATTCAATTATCACAGATTCTGGGCACAGTGTGATATCGCAATAGCAAACGGTTTGTATTCCATTCTTTTCGGCTCGGAGCAGGCTAATGATTCGTTTATTACTCCTACTTCGGCTACATTTGATAAAAATAATCAGGAAGACATTAGTGTAACGGTAACATATAACGGCAATACCCTGCTTGGAATAAAATCCGGGTCTTCCTATCTTATAGAAGGTGTGGATTATATTGTAAACGGTGACGTAATAATCATAAAGAAAGAATTCCTGGCCGGACAAGCCACAGGAAGCATATCCCTTCTTTTTGACTTCAGCGCAGGTCTTGACCGTACGTTAACGATAGATATCATTGATACCGGCGGCGGAGAAGAGCCTGTGGAGCCCGTGGAACCGGTTGAAGGAGTACTTATAATTCAGTCCTTCAATGCCAATACTCAGGAGATAAGCAATTCCATAATGCCAAGATTCAGGATTTACAATAGCGGGAATACAAGTATACCTTTGTCTGAGGTAAAGTTAAGGTATTACTATACCGTGGACGGTGATAAACCCCAGAATTTCTGGTGCGACTGGGCAAGCATAGGCAGCAGCAATGTAACCGGAACCTTCGTGAAGATGGACGGTGCCACGACCGGCGCTGACTATTACCTTGAAATCGGTTTTACACCACAGGCCGGAACCCTTGAGCCCGGAGCTTCAATTGAGGTTCAGGGAAGATTTTCAAAGATTGATTGGACCGATTATACTCAGACCAATGATTATTCCTTTAATCCGACGGCAAGCAGTTATGTGGATTTTAATAAAATTACGGCATACATTTCTGGGAATCTGGTATACGGTATAGAGCCGTAATAGCGGATTAAAAACAACGGGCATGATGGGATATGACGTTCAATTGATCATAATTTCGGGTGCATGGTTACCATGCACCCGGAATTAGACGTTGTATATGGTGAGAATACATTTGAAACCGTTGAAGGGAGGAGGTTTTAATATGCGAAAATTTTGGTCCTTTGCAATTATAATCAGTTTACTTGTCACCGGTCTCTTTATACATACTCCTAAGGCTGAAGCGGCAGGATATAATTATGGGGAAGCATTACAAAAAGCTATTATGTTTTATGAATTTCAAAGGTCTGGAAAACTGCCGGAAAACAAAAGGGATAATTGGCGGGGAGATTCCGGACTTAACGACGGAGCGGACGTTGGCCTTGATCTTACCGGCGGTTGGTATGATGCCGGTGATCACGTAAAGTTTAACCTTCCAATGGCCTATTCCCAGACAATGCTTGCATGGGCTGCGTATGAGGCCGAAGAAGCTTTGGAACGAAGCGGGCAAATGGGCTATCTTTTGGATGCCATCAAATGGGTCAGCGATTACCTTATAAAATGCCACCCTTCGCCAAATGTATTTTATTATCAGGTCGGGGACGGTCATCTGGATCACTCGTGGTGGGGGCCGGCTGAAGTAATGCAGATGGACAGGCCGGCGTATAAAGTGGATTTGGCTAATCCCGGCTCTACGGTAGTCGCCGAAGCCGCTGCGGCTTTGGCATCAGCAGCGGTGGTATTTGCGGACAGAGACCCTGCATACGCGGCGACATGTATACAGCATGCGAAGGAACTGTATAACTTTGCTGAAATTACCAAGAGTGACAGCGGATATACCGCAGCCAGTGGTTTTTATGATTCACACAGCGGCTTCTATGACGAGCTTTCATGGGCTGGTGTATGGCTATACCTGGCGACCGGAGATGAGACATATCTTAACAAGGCCGAACAGTATGTAGCCTATTGGGGAACGGAGCCGCAGACCAATATAATATCATATAAATGGGCACATTGCTGGGACGATGTTCATTACGGCGCATGCCTGCTTTTGGCTAAAATAACCGGTAAGCAGATTTATAAGGAAGCTATTGAGAGACATCTGGATTATTGGTCGGTAGGATATAACGGTGAACGGGTACATTATACGCCTAAAGGGCTGGCATGGCTTGACAGCTGGGGTTCTCTCCGTTATGCGACCACCACCGCATTTTTGGCCAGTGTTTACGCCGACTGGGAAGGCTGCAGCAGGGAGAAAGCCGCCATATACAATGATTTTGCAAAACAGCAGATTGATTATGCTTTAGGAAGTTCCGGCAGAAGCTATGTGGTAGGTTTCGGAGTAAATCCCCCCAAAAGGCCTCATCACAGAACAGCCCACAGTTCCTGGGCCGACAGCATGAGCGTCCCCGATTATCACAGACATGTACTTATCGGAGCTTTGGTGGGAGGACCCGGAAAAGATGACAGTTATACCGATGATATAAACAATTATATAAATAATGAAGTAGCCTGCGACTATAATGCCGGATTTGTCGGTGCTCTCGCCAAGATGTATGAAGATTATGGAGGAAGTCCGATACCCGATTTGAACGCCTTTGAAGAAATAACAAATGATGAATTTTTTGTCATGGCGGGTATCAATGCTTCCGGGCAAAACTTCATAGAAATTAAGGCTCTGCTTCATAACCAGTCCGGTTGGCCCGCAAGAGTAGCCGACAAACTTTCATTCCGTTACTTTGTGGATTTAACCGAGCTTATTGAAGCAGGATACAGTGCAAGTGATGTTACAATAACCACCAACTACAACGCCGGAGCTAAAGTTACGGGCCTGCATCCGTGGAATGAGGCCGAAAATATCTATTATGTAAATGTAGACTTTACCGGAACCAAAATTTATCCGGGCGGTCAGTCGGCATACAGAAAGGAAGTCCAGTTCAGAATTGCGGCTCCTCAGAACACCAATTTCTGGAATAATGATAATGACTATTCTTTCAGGGACATTAAAGGAGTAACATCGGGTAATACCGTTAAGACGGTTTATATACCTGTATATGATGACGGGGTTCTGGTATTTGGAGTAGAGCCGGAAGGTGGCAGCGGTGAAAACAACTCTTCCATTTCAATTACCAATGCCACGTTTGATAAAAATCCTGCTAAGCAGGAGAATATTCAGGTTGTAATGAACTTAAACGGCAATACCTTGAACGGAATTAAGTACGGAAATACTTATTTAAGGGAAGGGACGGATTATACGGTATCCGGCGATACGGTTACAATTCTGAAAAGTTTTCTTAATTCCTTCGATACCAGTACTGTTCAGCTTATATTTGATTTCAGCGCAGGAAGAGATCCGGTTCTTACAGTAAACATTATTGATACCACTACCAGTGCTTCAATTGTGCCGACTACGGCAGACTTTGACAAAAATCCTGACGCAAGCCGGGATGTGAAGGTTAAATTAGTGCCGAACGGAAATACTCTTTTAGCGGTTAAAAAGGACGGCGAGGCTTTGGTTTTGGGTAGGGATTACAGTATTGACGGTGATGAGGTTACTATTTTCAGGGAATATCTTGCAGACCAGCCTGTGGGCAGGGTTACTCTGACCTTTGATTTTGACAGAGGAACCGATCCTGTTCTGACAATTAATATAACCGATTCAAGGCAGGTAGAAACGGGAGTTATTCAGATACAGATGTTCAACGGCAATACTTCCGATAAAACAAACGGAATAATGCCGAGATACAGGCTTACCAATACCGGAACAACTCCGATTAGATTATCCGATGTTAAAATCCGTTACTACTATACCATTGACGGGGAAAAGGATCAGAACTTCTGGTGTGACTGGTCCAGTGTAGGAAGCAATAATATAACCGGGACTTTTGTCAAAATGGCTGAACCCAAAGAAGGCGCGGATTATTACCTGGAAACCGGCTTTACCGATGGAGCGGGTTATCTGCAGCCCAATCAGAGTATTGAGGTTCAAAACAGGTTCTCCAAAGCTGACTGGACAGATTACATTCAAACCAATGATTATTCCTTCAGCACAAATACCTCTTACGGCAGTAATGACAGGATCACTGTATACATTTCAGGCGTGTTGGTCAGTGGAATTGAACCGTAATTTGCAAATTAAAGAGTTTACTTATTCCAAGAAATAAAGTTTTGCTGCCGCTTTAACCTCTATTAAGTGGAAGCGGCAGCTTTTTCTATTTTATTGGAAGTAATTTTTTCGTAAATCAATTTTCAGTTTGATTACGCAAACTATCTAATTCTTATATAAGTGATGTATAAGTCTTTTCTAATAGATAGTAACCGGTAGTATGTGCCGAATAACGAACCCCAAAATATACAAAATTCTCAAAAAACTTAAAAGAAAATATATACGATTTAATGAAAGGACAGAACAAATGAATTTTCAGAAAATAGGACAGGAAAATATCCGTGAGCAATTAAATTAACCCTATTCCTTTTAATGTGTTTTCATCGAAATCGTATTCACCATTCCATAAATTAATGTCACTATGAGGGTAAATGATATTTTCCTGTATGATAAGATTACCCTTGTCATACCAAGGAAGTTCTAAAGTGTATTCATTTATTTCATCTTTAATTGATTGTTTTTCTTTCATTGAAATGTTTTGGTTCAGCTTGTATTCCCATTCACTGATTTTACCGGATTTTTTTAGTTCGCTATAGATGGAACTCGGTATTATGGTAATACTATTGATGCCTCTGAAAAGTTTAACAACTTCTTTGATTTTTAAGTCATAAGGAAGAAGGTTATCAAGGCTATCAATTCGCTTAACAATTTCTTTGAAATATTCTGACGATAAAATATCAGGATTTTTCTTCCTGTCATATACCATTTCCATCATGGCCTGTTTATCATTTTGAATATCAGTTTCGTATAATAATTTTCCATCATATGCTTTAACAGCATTACATGAAAAAGAATAGATCTGAGAATCTATGACAGAATTGAGACCATCGTGGTTATCGTATATATAGACATTTGGCGTTTCGGCATCATATAACCTGTCTCTCCATACTCTTCCCATTCTTTGTATCAGACTTTCAATACTACACATAGAAGTAAGTATGTAATCAAAATCTATATCCAAACTTGCCTCAACAACATGTGTTGATACCCACACACCGGGATTACTATTTCTGTCTTTTTTGTTCGGGGCAAACTCCAATATCTTATTTTCCAGCATTCTTCTATGTTTTCTGATATATCTGCTATGTATTATCCACGTATTAACCTTGTCTTTTAATTTTTCATATATTTTCTGAGCTTTTGATACAGTGTTTGTAATAATCAAAACTTTGTATCTTTCGGCCAAATCAATAATTAGTTCTAAATCGAAATCTCTGTTTTCAAAAAATTTTATACGGTGTCTTGTAGGTAAGCCTGGTTTATGGAAAAATACAGGCCCTTTAAATGGGATTTTATATCTTTCCATTAAATCTCCAAGTATAGGTGGAAATGTTGCGGTAATAATCGCGAATTTACTCCCAAGGCCGGTTGCCAATTTTAAACCGTATAAAATACTGGCTACGATTTCCGGACTGTACATTTGGATTTCATCTATTACTATTTTTGAGTATGCCAAGGTAGCCAATAAGTATTCGAACCCATTGTATTTAAAAACAAATTTAAATATTTGGTCAACTGTACAAACAGTAAGAGGGGAGGAGAAAAGTTTTGCCTTTTGATACTCTTCCTGTGCATCAGTGTTTCCGTTTTCTTTTTCTTCTCTTATATAAGTTGAAATGGCGTTTGAATGAAGAAGCTTAACGTTTTTATACTTAATTTTGTCTTTTATTCTGGCATAAATTGAATTATTGGCAATTTGCAAAGGCAAGGTGTAGAATCCTTTTTCTTCTCCTATCCACAAAATAGCTCCTTCTGTTTTTCCTATGCCGGTGGAACCGACAATTATCAGGTTTTTATCTTTATTAGCATTCATATAGATTTGAATGTCTCTAAGGTTAGGGTAAATGCATTTTATTTTTTCCGCAGCAGATAATCCGTCTTCGTCTCGGGTATTGTCCTCAATAATGTCTATACCAGCACTTGCACAATAATCAACTTTATGTAATAAGCCCTTAATCATCACATATCTTTTAAAGTTTTCGAAATCAGTAAAGAGGCCATTATTATATATGTCAATATATGGCGTGAATTCACAGTTTAGTTTTGACCTAAAATTATATGCCAACAGTGGAAAATTAAAGTTTTCAATATCATTAGGTAAACAATTTTTAATATAATATTTCAGCACTTTTTTATCGGTTTCAGGCCTATTATGATGATAATATATACAATTACAGAGAATTTTATAATTTTTAAGTCCGTATTTGCTAATAACGTCTTTATAATCTATAAAAGCACAGCTAAGGTGGTTATGATAAATTTGAGGTATATTATGCTCTAATGCCAAGGGAAAAGGAATATTAAGTTTTTGGTAAAAGAATTTCTGCATAAAGGCATTAGTTTTTCCTAAGTCATGGCATATTATGGCAAGTTCAAGAAGTTCCCATTCCTCATTGGACAAAAGGCGGGAATATAATAATTTTAGTTGCTTATAAAGTTCCAATGCTTTTTGTGTATGCTCAAGAATGGTTTGAGTCGGGTTCAATTTAGCATAATACTCCATAGTTTATTCTCCTGACATCGCAATAACTGTTTTCATTCGTAATGGTAAATTATTAACAAGTGGCTCCATCGTATTTTATATCGAAATATAAATTTGCATCCAGAATAGAACGAAATTTGCTTGATTCATTTATATTCCATAATGGTTGATTATTGACTATATTGCATTGCACATTTGAAAAGGCTATAAACAAATTTACATTCCATAATGGTTAATTATTAACTTCTTCATCGTATATTGTAAGCTCGTAACTCACACTATTTACATTCCATAATGGTTAATTATTAACGCAACACCGTATGATGCGAAGGGATTGCTGAACAGCATTTACATTCCATAATGGTTAATTATTAACCCCGTCCCGATAGATATATTCAGCACCAAATATTGTGCTTTTTGTTTCTGTCTAACGGTAAATTTAAGCTGTAAAAAACTTAATATGTTTTTTATTTATTTTTTCAAATTGCTGTATTTTGCGTTTTACATTGATCTGTCGAGCCTCTGCAACATAGTGGTTATTAATGATCGACAGATGTTACGCCAAGAAAACTAAATCACCTTTACTGTCTTTGTAAATTTTAGTTCCAATAGTTAATTCTTTTTCTTTGGGCGCAAATAATGCTTCTATTCGTTCTTCCCAATATCTCGTCTGACTTTTATTTATTATATATTTCTTATTCAGTCTGTAAATAGTTCCGATTTCATTTTCTACCTTATAACTTACAGGAATATATGCATTATATTTCAGAATTTCTTCATAATCCAATATTTCCTCTATTATATCCACTGTTTCCAAACTGTTAATTCTAACTATATCTTCCGTTCTGCCCAAATAAAGAAAATTTTGCGGGTACAATAATCCATTATATATTGTTTCAACGATATCTTGATTTTTAGGAACAATATGAATAAGCAAATTAACATCTGCCAATAGTTCCACATGGCCTACTCCAATTACAACTCCGTATTTTCGGCCATTTTCCTCAAAATATCCTTGGTGGCGTTCTTTTTCAAACTGCCTGTTAGGGCTGAATTCATATCTGGTATATATGTCATTACATACGGATGCCCAATTTCCCTGGACACTAACATCCATATCTACGTATTTTTTAAATCCACAGGCATTATGAACCATCCCTATTACCGTAGAATAAGGAGGTAAAGGAAATGTTTCCCTTAATTGAAAACTTCCCGGTACACTGTATGAAGCAAAAGGTTGTTCTATTTCAATCCTTATTCCTTTCAACCGGATTTCCCTACCTTTCAGTAGTTATCTTGCTGAATTGTTAATACAAATTGGTTTCCACCGATTACTCTGAATATACTTTTACCACCCGTTTTTTCAGTTCGTTGAAAAATTCCCCAATAGTCATTGGATTGAATTCATTTATAATTTCTTCATTGTTGTCTAATGAAGTATCGAGATATCCCACTATTGTATCTTCTTGAATTCCTGCATCTTTAATTGTGTCTTTGAGCATTATGATGTTTAACTTATGTCCTTCGGTAAATTTAATACGGTTGAGAAAAAACGGATTTTTCCTCCTGTAAATGCCACCTATGACAAAAATGGGGGATAAATTTTCTCTTCTGCCTTTTATATCGGCGTAGAGGAACTGAATTGCATCCAGCATTACATTCATCCTTTTTATTTTTTCATCATTGGGAAGCTTTATTTTATCATTTTCGTCAATTCCCAATCTGTCTAAATCCACAGATACTGTATAGGTACAGTAAGAATATTGAATTTCATTTTGGACGATGTTACTGCCTTCACCACCGCCACGTTTAACAAGAGACAAATTTGTTTGATAGTCCATATCTGCTCTATAAGGTTCTAAAGCAATTAACGGACTTACACGAAGGACCTTTGTTCGCGAACGGCTGCCCTCGCTTTTATTATCTTCGGCTTCTGCTTCGTTTTTTTTCTCACCTTTACTTGTACTCTCTGTTTTTAAGTATCCTGAAAAATCAATCTCAGGATATTCTTTTATGGTCGCACTTTTTGAAAATTGCCAGACTGTTTTACCTGTTCCTGATTTTTCCACAGGTGTATCTATAAAATTTGCAACCGATTTAATACAGTAACTTAATTTTTGCGGAGAGGCGTAGGGATATTCAGTCCCGTCACTTCTGGTAAATTTTTTTAAAGTTGCAACGTTACCAAAACCTTCTCCATAGTTGATACTAATATTTTCTGTAATAATACCCAAGTGGAGTGCTGGTTTATTCATTCTCATCCTCACCCTTTTCTGTTAAATTTTTATTATTAAATTCATTTTTATCGCTAACATCATCTTGTCCTAATAATCCCAATACAAATGCATAACCCAATATTTTGAATTGATTTTGGTCATTAAGCATATTAATAAAAGTAATAGGTATTTCCTTTTTAGTATCGTTGAAGATTCTTATTGCTGTATCCATAAATAGAGATACATTATTTATTCTTAAAGCAGTTAATAATTTATAAATATAAGATTTAAGTTTTCCGCTTTCTTGGATTTCATTGTTGTCCGCAAAGGTGCCTTTTATTTCTAAACCACACTTTCTCAAAAAAAATGTTGTTTTTTCTAATTTATTAATTCGCTCCGTTCGTTCCATTCCGGTGACCCCTTTCATTAAATTTGATATTTGAACCTTTAAAACTGCATAAAGAAAATCAACTTTCTGACTGGAATCCAATGCGTCCTTCAGAATGTCATATAAAAGCATATATAAGTCCCTGTTATTCAATATATTTTCTATGGTTTTATCATATATGTTAATTATCTTTCTTGGTTCTTTTTTATTTGCTTTCTGACTAAACATATAGTATTTATTCAATAATTGCCTAAATTCTTTTTCTCTTTCACTTAAGACTGTTAAAACCGAAGGAACAATAATATTAAATTGGTACGTTGTTCCATTTTTATATGCCACACGTTTTACAACTTGTATATTTGAGTTTGCTTGCTTTTTGGCGGATTCTACATTGCTTAAATAGTTAAATGCTCTTGCAATACTGTAATAAACGGCGTTCTCAATGTCGACCAATGTATTCATTTTAAAGTTTAAGTTATTCATTCTAATTATAGCCTCAATACTTGTATTGCTGTTTATAAACAGGGCGTTGTTTCCCACAATATAAAAACCTAATGGAGCGCACGAATAAACTGTTTTACATATAGGACACACCACAATATCCGGATTAAAATTCCAGTAGTTAGATATTTTCCTTTTTATATCTACTCCTACGTCATTTAACCATCTCATCGAACCTTCTTTTTGGGAAGAAACATTCCTGCCACATTCAATGCATTGATTGGCACTCTTCCTCTGTTTTTTATTAAGATATTGTATTACGGGGTCAATAAATGTATTTTTATAACAATCGGACATTTCTTTATTTTTATTGTTATTATTAAGAAAAGCAATATTATCCCAAAATAGTTTTACTTTTGTATTAACTATATCTTTTAATAAGAAAATGTCTTTGTGCTTTTCAAGGCACTCCACAATTTCCTTAAGATAAATTTTTTTTGTATCAAAATCTATATCTTTTCTTTTAAGCAAATCTAATGTGTTTAATATGTCTGTTTTTTCATTTCTCTTTTTAATAATTTCATAACCCTTAAATTTTTTTAATTTACTGCTCAAAAAATTAAGAAACTCTTTATACTGAGAGCTATCTTCTGTAAAATCATGTGATATGAGCGCATGATATTTATCAATAATCATGTAATAATTTGTATCTTTTTCAAATTTATTAATTAAGGTTTTTAGGTAGTATTCTGTGAAATTTTCAAAGACGTCACTGGAAAACGTTAATGTATTTCCTTTGATAGTATAGTTAACATCAAGAAAATCATTTTCCATGGTTTTTAATACCTGTATAAAGCCGTAAATACTGGCATTATATAAAAAGTTATTTAATCGCAAAGTGATTTGAGGCATGAGGTACACCCCTTGTTAAATCACTTTAAAATGACCAAATCCGCTGGAAGTCCTGCTGCCCATACCTGAGCAATGCAAAAAATTAAGTAAAACAGGATTACCTTTCAAGTAAAAACACCCAATGGTTACAGGAAATTTAATTCCGTAATGAGTCACGATAATTTTTTTTACTTCATTGTTATTAAATTTTATATCCAGTTCGTCAATCATCCACGGTTTAATTTCATGTATATTTTTTGTCTTAAATTTTTTTTGAATAGGATCTTGATTTTTATAAAATTTGTCCTTCCACTTTCCATCTTTGTAATTAGATAAAATATTTTTGTAAAAACTGATTATTGATTTTCTATATTCTAAAGGCAGTCTATTATTTTTTAATCTAAATTTAACGCTGATATCCATTTCTATAGACACCTTTTGTCATTATTATTGTTTAACTACAAATATAGCATAAAAATCAAAAAAATTAAACAAGTAATTTGAAAAATCGGTAAAGGTAATCAGTCGGAAAAATACATACAATTGCTTTAAAAGTACTATTTTTAAAGCTTTAGAGCAAAAAACTTTCGGTTGGGTTTTATGAAATTTTCTGAATGTTGATGAAGTTTAATTTTATGATGTAATTCCTTATAATATTTTCAGGGATTAAAATGCCCTAAACAGAACAATGAAAGGAAGTTATAAAAATGGCGGAGTTCAGAGCTTTCAACTATGGTGCCAATGCTGTTTGTTTTCAGAAAAACGGCCGTAAATACGGAATGATTTGTTCGTGGGCGACTCAGGTTGATTACGACAAAATTGTGATGCTTATTGGCGCTCAAAGTGTCACCGGAAAAAACATTTCAAAGGGTGATATTATCGGTGTGAGTGTGTTGAGTACTCAGCAGGAGAATGTTGTAAACATTTTAGGGAATAATCATTCCGATGAAGTGGACAAGTTTTTAAACATAGATTATACCTTAAACAATTCCGCGATATTAATCAATAGCGCAAGCGTCAATATGGTGATTGAAGTAATAGATGTACTGCATTTGCCCGGGATAGAAGAGGATAGTCTGGTATACGGCCTTATAAAATCATTCACAAAAAGTGATAAGCCTATGTTGACAATTCGGTAGTCAAAAAAGACAAGGGAACGAACGCTTCTCTTGTCTTTTTTTATTAAACGTAAAATCCGAAAAAAGCGTTTGATGGACGATATATACAGTGTTTTTATTTGTTTTCTTTTTCATAGTCAGCTTGTCAATGCAAAAACCATGTCTTTAAGGGAATTCTTTAGTAAAAAAATTGAGCGTCTTAAAAATTTTAATACCAAATTGAAAAAACTCTACACAGATAGACAGAAGTTTGTTAAAATTATAACAGTCTAAGTTATAAGGATATATTTTTAGACTATAAATATATGGAAACATGTTTGCCTGTTGGCTTGTGAGAATATCCGGGAAGAGAAATTTTTATTCCTGGACTCATAATGAAGATTATGAACAAGGAGAAAAGGAATATGAAAATTACGGTATGTATTGGTTCATCATGCCACATTAAGGGTTCTCGCCAGGTGGTAGAGGAATTCAGGCGTCTAATTCGCAGATATAATCTTGAGGATAAGGTTGAACTTGCAGGAACTTTCTGTATGGGCGAATGCCTAAAAGGTGTTTGTGTGGCAGTGGATGACAAAGTCTGCTCCGTGTCCCACGATACAGTAGAAGAGTTCTTTAACAAAAATGTTCTGGAGTGCGTGAAATAAGGAGTTTTTGTGCTCACAAAGCTTGCTGGTTTCTGCAAGAATAAGTATTTAGCTGTTCCGTCATTTAAAAGCCTGTCCGGAGTCGGTAAACGATGTTGTATTGACCGGCAGATTTTGTTCCGGTACGAAGCCAATGGAAATATCCGGTTTCCGGCTCCGGTGATGCTGAGTACGAAGGTTTTTACGCGCTTTTGATTTTTCACAGTTATAGTAATTTCCCTTCCGCGTACGTGAGAACATTTTTACATATGGGTTTTTCGCCTTTACTGATTATTCCGGCTTAAGCGTTTTTTTATAAAACCGCCGGTTTTGCAGTAACCGTATACTGCCAATATTGTAAGTACGGAATAGTAAGCTCCTTTATAGCGGGCGGCGGTTTCAATCACCATAAAAAGCATTATTGAACCGATCATATAAAAAGAAATTATCTTGAGTATCAGCGGAGGCTTTTCTTCCAATGATAAGAAAAGCAGTGCGGCAATGGCTCCTGACATAATTAAAATGTTATAAAGATTTATTATTAAAGAATAGGTTTGTTGCAAATCGCCGGACTTAAATCTTGTGTATTGTGTTTGCCATTCTGTTATAACTCTTGAAACATAACTTTCGTCAAACCAAACACCCAATTTCTTTCTGAAGTGCGGAATTACACGCATTCCCATATTTTTATACCGTTCAACGCCTAATTTGAAAAAGTGCTTTTGGATTTCAGACGGGTCGCCCAAATTATTTTTCACCTCGTCAAACAATTCTGCGTCTTTTTCGTTCCACCTCCCTTGTGTCTGTTCGTTTGCCCCGATAAATAAATTCCATCCGAAGCTGTATGAAGGCTTTGTGTATCCGCTTACCGAAGATGTAACAAAACCCGTAGCCCAAACAATCACCGCAAAAGAAAATACCAGCAATAATGACTGCTTAATTTTTATTGTTATCTTTACTTTACTGTAAAGAAATATTACAAGTATAGAGGCGATGATTAATATAATGCCCGTCGGCCTGAAAAAGTTTGCTACCGCGCAGGTGATTCCGGCGGCAACAATCCAGAAATGTTGCTTTTTGCTGTTGAACCCCACGGTTAAAAAGAAAACGGCGGTTATGATGATTGACGCATATATCGGTTCGCCACCGGACAATAAAGTAAATGTAATAATCGAAGGATTTAATGCTATCGCCAGACCTCCGATCATGCCAATTCGAGGGTTCGTGCATTTTTCCATAATATATGTTCCAAAGGCTGCCTCAAAAGTACCGAAAATCAAATTTATGATCCTCGGTAACCACGTTCTTTCGCCTAACAGCCTGTAAAACAATGAAATAAAAATAGGGTAGTTAAGGGCATGGGGAAATATGCCAAAATATAATTTATTGTCGAGATTTCCGTTTTTAATTTTCCTTGCAACGGAAAGGTAAATCGCATAATCGCCCTGTGGTGTCAATCCTAAGAAATAAACAGCCAAAAAGCGGATAAATACCGATACTGATAAAATAAATATAAACCGTTTTACCACGTTTCCGTCAAAAAACTTCTCCCTGAGAAAATATATTGTAACGAGGCTTGCTGCATAAAAAAGAGAATAAACCAATACTACAAGCAGGGATTTATTAACACCCTTAAAGATATTAACAGTCAGTAGAATGCATAATAAGCCGACAATAACAATTTCAACGTAACGTAGAATTTTTTTTAAAAAACAAACAAGCTTCGTCAAGCCAACGCCTTCTTTCATATAGAGTTTTAATATATAAACAAATAATACATTCCCTTTTTAACATTATATGTATATATATTTTAACAAAATGGCATAAAATTACAACTTAATAAGATAAATTAGTATCTTTTGATTTTGTATATTTTTCATCAATAAAGCAGGACAGTGCGGCCTGTTTTTTAATGGGTGATTTTTTTCATTTCATAAAAATGGCATTAATTCCCTTTACAAGACGATATTGGAATCCGGCTGCTGGTTTTATCGTGCATATTAGACAAAAATTTTGATAAGACTATCGTAATCTGTCGAATAACAAAGATATTTATCAAAATTTGACTTATTTCTATTGACCTTAAAGTTTTTCTCATATAAGATAAATACAAATAGTTCATAGATAAGCAATTTCAACAGTTTAACAGACGTACAATGTCGAATCAATTTGAAGGGAATGATTTCAATGAGCATCAGAACGAAGATGTTAATTGCGTTTATTCCCATTATACTGGTGGCAACGCTGTTGGTCTCGTCGGTCTCGGTTTTTGAGTCGAAAAAAGGGCTGGAGCGGCAAATAGAAGAAAGAATAGATACATCCCTTGAAAAAATAAATGAATCTATTGAACGCGAATTCACATCCCACAGACGAATCGCAGAAGCAATAGCTTCGGTGTACAAAGCGCAGGGAAATAAGTTGACAAAAGCCGACTACAAAGCGATTATTGAGAAAATGGTTTCTTTAAACGCCAATACACTGGGGTCCGGGTTGTGGCTTGAAAAGTACGCGTATGATAATAATACAAAGTACTTTGGACCGTATGTTTACAAGGACGGTGATTCGCTGGCATATACGGAGGAATATGAAACAGAAGGATATGACTATCATAATAAGGAATGGTATATCGCCGGTGTGAATGCCGGAAACGGAGTAGCGTGGACAGCGCCGTATTATGACGAAACATTGGGAATTACAATGATAACCACAGCCGTACCAATTAATATGGAGAGAGGCATAGTTGGGGTTGTATCCGCTGACTATGATTTGACAACAATACAAAAAATTGTCTCTGAAGTGAAGTTGGAAAAAAGCGGTTTTGCGTTTCTGCTTGATTCAAACGGGCAATTCATTGCCCACAAAGACTCTGACAAGGTTATTAATCAAAATATTAAAGACGACGGGAATTTTGGCCCAGTGGCAGATAAGATAATGGGCAATGACAAAGGCTCGGAGTATGTCAAATTCGACGGAAAAGATTTTAAAGCATATTATTTAACACTTAAAGGCACCGGCTGGAAACTGGTTGTAATGGCTCCGAACGAAGAACTGTTCTCATCTGTAAAGGAGAGTGTTAAAGGGGTAATTTTGATTACCATAGGAGCCATTGTATTAGCATCTGCATTCATAACTTATTACAGTGCTTCTTTTACCAAACGCATCAAACAGTTTGTCGACAACCTTGGGTTTATAGCAAAGGGCGACTTTACCCGGCCGGTTGAAGTAAGGACCAAAGATGAAATAGGAAAAATGGGCAGCTATTATAATAACGTTCTTGAAGAACTGAAACATATTGTTAATACAATTTCTGAGAACTCAAAGAACATTGCAGGTATGACCGAAGAGTTGTCCGAAAGGACAAAGATGGCGGCTAATACATCGGAAGAGGTTGCAAAAACGGTTGAGGAAATTGCAAAAGGCGCGGTACAGCAGGCAAAAGACATCGAGAACATAGCGGACAACATAGGAGAGTTGGGTAATTTGCTTGAGCAGGATGTGAAATATATTCAGGAACTTAATGGCGCCGCAGCGAAAATTGAGAAACAGAAAGAGGACGGTAATGAAATTCTCAGAGCACTTGTTGAAAAGACTGAAAAGAGTAACGAAGCCATAAATGAAATTTATCAGGTTATAGTAAGCAGTAATGAAAGTGCTGAGAAAATTGAAGAAGCCAGCGCAATGATTAAGAGTATTGCTGATCAGACAAACCTTCTGGCTCTGAATGCCGCAATAGAGGCGGCAAGGGCAGGGGAGGCCGGAAGAGGTTTTGGCGTCGTTGCTGACGAAATCAGAAAATTGGCAGAACAAACAAACAGTTTTACCAGCGCTATAAGTGCGGTAATTAATGAAATCAGGAATAAGTCCCAGTCAGCGGTTGAGACAATGAATGAAGTCAAGCATATCTTTGACGCACAAAATGAAAGTGTAAAACAGACCGAAGATAAGTTCGGTGGAATTGCAGAAGCAATAGATGTCATAAAATCCATAATTGATAATCTTAATGATTCATCCGAGGCCATGACGGAACATAAAAACAAAATCATAGAGTTAATTGAAAGTCTGTCGGCAATTTCTGAAGAAAATGCAGCCGGAACGGAACAGGCATCTGCCTCTACGGAAGAACAATCTGCCGTAATTCAGGAAATAGCCGATTTTGGGGAGAATTTGGCCGGAATTGCGGAAGGGTTGAAGCAGTTGGTTGCAAAACTTAAAGTATAGAGAATAAAGGCATGGAAGGTATAAATACAGATCGGCTCCGGTGGTTCAGCGCGCCGGGGCCGTTTTTATAACAGATACATCAATGCAGCGGGTATATATGGATATATGCCGGGAGGATGTAATCCGATTCTGAATTGACATACTTTATAAGTATCCTGATGGACCGGCCCATGGTCACAAACATGAAATTTATAATAAAACGGATACTCCCGAAACAAAGCTCTAAAATCATCCGGTGAAATATTCCTGGTACTTTTTGTATAAGCAGGAATTGAGTTTTTACTGAACCTGTTTTAAAATTATGTATCAAACAGAAAAAAGAGAGGGCTTTTGTATATGAAGCTTCTACATATGAAATATGCATTGGCGGTGGCTGAAGCAAGATCCATCAATAAAGCGGCGGAAGAGCTGCTTGTCGGCGCACCGGCACTGAGCCGCGCGATTAAAGAGCTTGAAAATACTCTTGGGGTGACACTGTTTGAGCGCAGTGCCAGGGGAATGTTTTTAACGCCCGAGGGGGAACTTTTTATCAGTTATGCAAAGAAAATTCTGAAACAAATTGACGATATTGAAACAATATTTAAAGAAGGAATAACGGCAAAAAGGCAGTTTTCCATTTCGGTTCCCCGGGCCAGTTATATTGCCGATGCTTTTGCAGAGTTTTCAAAAAGAATAGATCCCAAATCGGAAACTGAAATTTTTTATAAAGAAACAAATGCATACCGGGTGATAAACAGCATACTGAAAGAAGATTGTAAATTGGGTATTCTCCGTTATAACGAGCAGTATGACAGCTATTATAAAGCTTTGCTGGATGAAAAGGAACTTTCAAGCGAGCTTATTGTGGAGTTCAGCTATGTTTTGCTTATGAGCAGAGATTGTCCTCTTTCCAGACTGGATAGAATAACATTTGATAGTTTGAAATCATATTGTGAAATTGCCCATGGCGATCCGTATGTGCCGTCTCTTCCCCTGTCGGCTGTTAAAAGGGAGGAATTTCCGGAGCATGAGGGCTGCCGGATTTTTGTGTTCGAACGGTGTAGTCAGTTTGAACTGCTGTCAAAAAACCCTAACACCTATATGTGGGTTTCCCCGACCCCGCAGGATTTGCTTGATCGTTACGGACTTGTGGAACGTACATGTGCCGATAATAAGCGGAAATTCAAGGACGTGCTGATACACCGGAAAGATTATAAACTCTCTGATTTGGACAAGATGTTTATCGAAGAACTGGTGAAGGCAAAACGGAGAGTGTTTAACAGAAGTGAAGCCTGAAAAGTAAAAATCCTGAGAAGTAAATTTTGACCGCGGAAAGGCGGTTTTTTTATTCCGCAAAGTATCTAAGGTTTCCATATATTCCGTAAAAGTAACGAGGTTTAAAAAAATGCAATATTGAATTGAAAAAAAGGCAATACCCAGTCAAAAATAAGTTTGTTAAAATTATAACAGATATAAATTTGTTAAAAAAATAACATTGTTTAAAAATTGGAAATTAGACTGGAGGTAGGAATATGGAAAACAAAGAAAGAAAGATTGTAGACAGTGTGGACGCGTTAAAGAAAGTCATTGCCCGGGTAAGGGAAGCGCAAAGGAAATTTTCAACCTATTCCCAGGAACAGGTGGATGAAATTTTTAAGGCTGCTGCCACTGCCGCAAACCAGGCAAGAATTCCGCTGGCGAAAATGGCGGTGGAAGAAACCGGTATGGGCGTTGTGGAAGATAAAGTTATAAAAAACCACTATGCCGCCGAATATGTTTACAATACGTATAAGAACGTAAGAACCTGCGGGGTTTTGGAAGAAGATAAGGCATACGGTATCAAAAAAATTGCCGAGCCTGTCGGTGTGATTGCCGCTGTTATTCCTACCACTAACCCTACTTCCACGGCAATTTTTAAAACCCTGATCGCGCTGAAAACACGCAATGCCGTTATTATCAGCCCACATCCGAGAGCTAAAAAATGCACCATCGCTGCGGCAAAAATCGTATTGGATGCTGCCGTTGCCGCGGGGGCTCCGGAAGGGATTATTGACTGGATTGATGTGCCGAACATTGAGTTGACCAATCTGCTTATGAAAGAAGCAGACATTATCCTTGCCACAGGTGGTCCCGGTATGGTGAAGGCGGCTTATTCCTCCGGGAAACCGGCTATCGGTGTCGGGCCTGGCAATACTCCGGCCGTTATTGATGAAAGCGCCGACGTTGTCCTTGCCGTGAACTCCATTATTCATTCCAAAACGTTTGATAATGGTATGATTTGCGCATCAGAACAATCGGTAATTGTTCACAAGAATGTTTATGACGCTGTAAAAGCTGAATTTGCGGCCCGTGGATGCTATTTCCTTAAAGAAGATGAAATTGAAAAGGTACGCAAGACGATTTTTGTCAACGGCGCGTTAAATGCCCAGATTGTTGGTCAGCCGGCATACAAAATTGCCGAACTTGCCGGTGTGAAAGTGCCTGTAGGCACAAAAATCCTCATCGGAGAAGTTGACAGCACAGACCCGTCGGAAGAATTTGCCCATGAAAAGCTGTCACCTGTCCTTGCGATGTATAAAGCTGAGGATATTCATGACGCTTTTGAGAAAGCCGAACGTTTGGTTGCCAACGGAGGTTACGGTCATACCGCAGCAATTTATTTGGATGTAACCACCGAACAGGCTAAAATTGACGAATTCGCTTCGCGTTTGAAGACCTGCCGTATACTTGTGAATACTCCGTCTTCTCAGGGAGCTATCGGCGACATTTACAACTTTAAGCTTGCGCCGTCGTTAACTCTTGGCTGTGGTTCCTGGGGCGGAAATTCGGTTTCCGAAAATGTTGGGGTAAAACACCTGCTTAATATCAAAACGGTTGTTGAAAGAAGGGAAAATATGCTGTGGTTCCGCGCTCCCGAAAAAATATACATCAAAAAGGGATGTTTGCCGGTAGCCCTTAATGAGTTGAAATACGTCATGGGTAAGAAACGCGCTTTTATAGTTACCGGCAGCTTCCTCTATCACAATGGTTACACAAAGCCCATTACCGACAGACTTGACGAACTGGGCATTGAACATACAACGTTTTTTGATGTTTTACCCGATCCGACGCTTTCCTGCGCAAAAGCGGGAGCTGAGCAGATGAGAGCCTTCCAGCCCGATACCATTATTGCCTTCGGTGGCGGATCTGCGATGGACGCCGCGAAAATCATGTGGGTAATGTATGAGCATCCCGAAGTTGATTTCATGGACATGGCTATGCGTTTTATGGATATCAGGAAAAGGGTTTATACATTTCCGAAAATGGGAGAAAAGGCGTATTTTGTTGCAATACCGACTTCTGCGGGTACCGGATCCGAAGTAACTCCTTTTGCGGTTATCACCGACGAAAAGAGTGGAGTAAAATATCCCCTCGCAGACTACGAGTTGCTCCCCGACATGGCAATTATAGATGTGGATTTTCACATGAGTGCTCCCAAGGGCCTTACCGCCGCAGCAGGTATAGATGCCCTCACCCATGCGCTTGAGGCGTACGTTTCTCTTATGGCCACTGATTTTACCGACGGACTGGCGAAACAGGCTCTGCAGATGATTTTTAAATACCTGCCCCGCGCCTATGATAACGGTCAGACCGATGTGGAAGCACGTGAAAAAATGGCTAATGCCGCCACCATTGCAGGTATGGCGTTTGCAAATGCTTTCCTTGGTGTTTGCCATTCCATGGCACATAAGCTGGGCGCTTTTTATCATTTGCCTCATGGTATTGCCAACGCGCTTATGATAGAAGAAGTAATCCGTTTCAACGCTTCGGAAGCACCGGCCAAAATGGGAACTTTCCCGCAATACGGATACCCGCACGCTTTAAGACGTTATGCCGAAATTGCTGAGGCGCTTAATCTCGGCGGCGAAAACGATCATGAAAAGCTGGAAAATCTCATTAAAGCCATTAATGATCTGAAGGCAAGGGTGGGGATCAAGTCATCAATCAAAGAGTATGGCATAAATGAGAAGGAATTCCTGGAACGCCTCGACGAGATGGTTGAACAGGCATTCGACGACCAGTGCACCGGTACCAATCCGCGATATCCGCTGATGAGCGAAATAAGGCAAATGTATCTGAATGCTTATTACGGCAAAAAACATTTTGTCGATGAAGAAAAGCCAAATGAAGCGGATATCGCCGGGACAGAGGATGAAAACAAAGTTAAAAAGGCGTATCTGAGAGCCAGAGTCGGAGCGAAGAGAGCATGAGGCGGAGGCAGTGTTTATGAATGCAGATCGTATCATTGCGGTAAGAAACAATAAAACAGTCTACCGTGATGGAGAACGCGTTCTTAAAGTGTTTGACGAAACCTATTCGAAAGCCGATGTGCTGAACGAAGCACTGAATCAGGCGCGCGTTGAAGAGACCGGGCTTAATATTCCCAGAATTCTTGAAGTTACGGTTATCGACGGGAATTGGACAATTGTTTCGCAATACATTAAAGGGAAAACGTTGGCGCGGTTAATGGAAGAAAATCCTGACAGGAAAGATGAGTATTTGAATTTGTTTGTTGATCTGCAGCTTGAAATGCACAGTAAAGTCTGTCCGGGATTAAATAAACTTAAGGACAAATTGAGCCATAAAATCAACGAAACCGATCTCCCGGCTACCGTGCGTTATGATCTGCAAACCCGGCTGGAGGCAATGCCAAAACACAACAAAGTTTGCCACGGTGATTTTAACCCGTCCAATATCGTCATTACCGAGGACGGTACGCCGTATATCCTGGACTGGGCTCATGCGACCCAGGGCAACGCCTCCGCCGACGCTGCAAGGACTTATCTTTTATTCTGGCTGAATGGCGATATTGACGGTGCCAATAAATATCTCGAGCTGTTTTGCGCGAAAAGCAATACCGAAAAGGAATATGTGCAAAAGTGGATGCCTATAGTGGCAGCCTCCCAGTTAGCCAAAGGCAATGCCAAAGAGCGGGAATTCTTATGTTCATGGATTAATGTCGTAGATTATGAATGAGGGGACAGGATATATGAAAGTTACAATATGCATTGGTTCTTCATGCCACATAAAAGGCTCTCGCCAGGTGGTTGAAGGGCTGCAGTATCTGATACGCAAACACAATATCGGCGATAAGGTGGAGCTCGGCGGAACATTCTGCATGGGCAAATGCCAGCAGGGTGTTTGTGTTACCGTGGATGACAAATTCTGTTCCGTGTCTCCCGAAACACTGGATGAGTTTTTTAATGAGAATATTTTAAAACAGGTGGAATGAGATGATTGTTCAGATTTGTGTTGGATCTTCCTGCTATCTGAAGGGAGCCGAACGAATTGTTGAACTGTTTCAGACGGCCATAGCGGAACATAAGTTGGAAGATGACATTACACTTGCCGGCAGCTTTTGCACCGGCAAGTGTAATCGTATAGGTGTAACGGTTACGGTGAATGACGAGGTTTATACAGGTATTACGACCGAAAATTTTAAGGATTTTTTTACTGAAAAGGTGTTAAAACCTATAGAAGCGGAAAGAAAGGGTCTGGGGAATGGAATGTCTGACGCTGAAAAAATCTAACTGCAAAAACTGTTACAAATGCATTCGCCACTGCCCTGTAAAATCTATCCGCTTTTCGGGAAATCAGGCGTATATTATCGGGGATGAATGCATTATGTGCGGGCAGTGTTTTGTTGTATGCCCGCAGAACGCGAAACAAATTGTGGATGAAACCGAAAAGGTCAAAGTGCTGTTACAGAGCGGTGCTCCTGTTGTGGTGAGTCTTGCCCCGTCCTTTGTCGCAAATTATGAAGTGGGTATTGAAGCCATGCGTGAAGCCATTAAAAAGCTTGGATTTTATGATGTGGAGGAAACCGCTATCGGAGCAACCATCGTAAAAAGGGAATATGAACGTTTGGTAAAAGATGAGGAACGGGATATTATCATAACTTCCTGCTGTCATTCGGTAAATTTGCTGATTCAGAAACATTTTCCCCGTTGCTTGCCTTACCTTGCCGATATAATGTCTCCGATGCAGGTGCACTGTAAAGATATTAAAAAGCGTATTCCGAATGCCAAAACGGTTTTTATCGGCCCATGCGTTGCGAAAAAGGATGAGGCGCAGCAATACAAGGGCATTGTGGACGCCGTACTGACATTTGACGAACTGACGGCATGGCTGAAAGCCGAAAATATTACACTGGAAAAGAAAACCGATTCGAATGAAAACAGCCGGGCAAGATTTTTTCCGACAACCGGCGGTATTCTCAAAACCATGGATAAGAAAAATCCTAAATATGTTTACATGGCCATTGACGGGGCCGAAAACTGTATTGCCGCTCTCAGGGATATTGAAAAGGGCAATCTTCACCATTGCTTTATTGAGATGTCTGCATGCGCCGGCAGTTGTATAGGCGGACCGGTTATGGAAAAACATCACCGTTCACCGGTGAGGGATTTTGCCGTTATCTCAAGATATGCAGGGAAAAAGGATTTTTTGGTGGAGCAGCCTTCCCGGGCGGAAATCCGTAAGGATTTTGAAATAATAGAACAGAGGCTCAGGGAGCCCACCGAAGAAGAAATTCTGGATACACTGCGTCAAATGGGAAAAATGAAGCCGTCTGACGAACTGAATTGCGGTTCGTGCGGTTACAACACCTGCAGGGAAAAAGCCATAGCCATTTGCCAGGGAAAGGCTGAAATTTCCATGTGTCTGCCTTTTTTGAAGGAAAAGGCGGAGAATTTTTCGGATACGATTGCAAGGAATATTCCCAATGGGCTTATTGTGCTGAATGAAAAGCTTGAAGTTCAGCAAATAAACAATGCGGCGCTGAAAATATTAAATCTGCGCAGAGCTTCGGATATTCTGGGCGATCAAATCGTGCGGGTGCTGGACCCCGGTGACTTTTTGACGGTGCTTACGGAAGGAACCGGTATTCGTGACAAGCGCGAATATTTGGCAGAGTACAAAAAATATGTGGAAAAAACCATTATCTATGATAAAGAATACCGGCAAATTCTTTGCATTCTTCGTGATGTCACCGAGGAAGAAAACCAGCGGGCAAGGAAGGAAAGTATCACCCATCAGACGATAGAAATCGCGGACAAAGTGGTGGATAAGCAAATGCGGATTGTGCAGGAAATTGCGTCTTTACTGGGTGAGACTGTGGCAGAGACCAAGATTGCACTTACAAAGCTGAAGGAGTCGATCACTAATGAATAACCTGTGTGTTGATATCGGTTATAAAAGTATCAACCACGAGGGCGAGCAGCTTTGCGGCGATCACGTTGATGTAATCGAGCATGGCGAGAACTCAACGGTAATAGTGCTTGCCGACGGGCTTGGCAGCGGGGTGAAAGCATGCATTCTTTCCACGCTTACATCGAGGATTATATCTACCATGCTGGCAGAGGGTCTCAGCCTTGAAGAATGTGTTTCCACAATTGCCGCCACTTTACCGATTTGTTCCGTCAGAGGGGTTGCTTATTCCACCTTTACTATTTTACATCTTATTGAGAATGAGACGGTGGAGATAATTCAATATGATAATCCTGATGTCATTTTTATCCGGAACGGTGAGATATTCCACTATCCTAAACAGGAACTTAATATTGACAACAAGAAAATTCTGAAATCTGTCATAAAGCTGCAGGAAAATGACTGCATGGTTGCGATGAGTGACGGTTGTCCTCATGCCGGTATCGGGCGTGCTTTCAATTTCGGGTGGAAATGGGAAGACATAGCGGATTTCATGAAAACCGTGTATATTGCCGGTCACACTGCGAAAAACCTTGCCACAATGCTGGTGGATGAATGTAATAAGCGGTACGGCAAACGTCCCGGTGATGATGCGACCGCGTGCGTGGTGAAAGTGCGTAAACGTGAGCCTATGAACGTTCTTTTTGGCCCCCCGCGCAACAGGGATGATTGTGACCGGATGATGTCCCTGTTTTTTTCCAAGGAAGGAAAGCATATTATCTGTGGCGGTACAACCGCTTCAATAGCGGCGAAATATCTTGGTAAGGAAGTAAAGACAAGCCTTAACTTTGAAAGCGCTGACATTCCGCCTGTTGCGGAAATAGAGGGTGTGGATTTGGTTACCGAAGGAGTTATAACCATGAGCAGGGTGATTGAATATGCCAAAGATGCGTTGGGAAAAAACGAACTGTATGAACACTGGGCATTTAAACGTGACGGCGCTTCTATGATTTGCCGGATGTTGTTTGAGGAGGCAACTGATATCAATTTTTTTGTGGGAAGGGCCGTCAACCCGGCGCATCAAAATCCCGATTTGCCGATTACCTTCAACATAAAAATGAACCTTGTGGAAGAATTGTCGGCGTGTTTGAGACAAATGGGGAAGCGTGTAAAAGTATGCTATTTTTAAGAAGGAGAAAATTACATTTTGACATAAATTATTTTTGATATTAAGATTAAATTCGTATGCCTGCGTGAAACAGCGGGTATTGCCTGAAAAGTCAGTTGGTTTTAAGAAGGTGAAAAAATGCGGAAGTTCGATACAAAAGTCCAGCATTTAAAATACAAGGTTTTGAAGGAAGTGGCACGGCTCGCATGGAACGATACTTTGCTTGAAAACCTGATGGATATTCCGCAAATGATTATACCCGGAAAGACACCGACCATGCGCTGTTGTGTTTATAAAGAGCGTGCAATTGTAGCGGAACGCGTAAAGCTGGCTATGGGTGGCAACAAGGATAATCCGAATGTTATTGAAGTCATTGAGATAGCCTGCGATGAATGCCCGATGGGTGGCTACGAAGTCACTAACGCCTGCAGAGGATGTCTTGCTCACCGCTGTGAGGATGCCTGCAAATTCGGCGCTATTTATTTTGACCAGAATCATGTGGCGCATATAGATAAGACTAAATGCAGGGAATGCGGCGCATGTTCGAGGGTTTGCCCTTATTCCGCCATAATCAGCCTCCGCCGTCCCTGTGAGAATGCGTGTAAAATAAAGGCAATTCATATGAGCGAGGCCAAAACCGCTGCCATTGACAACAAAAAGTGCATTGCGTGCGGTGCGTGCGTGTATCAGTGCCCGTTTGGCGCGATTATGGATAAGTCTTATATTCTGGATGCGATTGATATTATAAAGAAAAGCGATAACAACAGGAAATACAAAGTTTATGCGGTAGTGGCTCCGTCAATTTCCAGCCAGTTTACTTACGCAAAACTCGGTCAGGTGATTACGGGGTTAAAAGAACTCGGCTTTTATACTGTTATTGAAGCGGCATTGGGAGCGGACATGGTGGCTTATTCCGAAAGCAGGGAACTTGTAGAGAAGGGATTTTTGATAAGCTCCTGCTGTCCGGCGTTTGTCAGTTATGTGGAGAAGAACTTCCCGGGTCTGGCCCCGTCCATTTCCCATAATCTTTCGCCTATGGCAACTATTGCAAAGTATTTGAAAGAACGCGAGAAAAACTGCAAAGTGATTTTCATCGGCCCGTGTACCGCCAAAAAGGCGGAAGTTCAAAAAGAAAGTGTCAGACCTTATGTGGATGTTGTCTTAACTTTTGAGGAATTACAGGCGCTGTTTGATTCCAAAGATATTGACATTACCACTTTGCCTGAGGATGTTCTGGACAATGCGTCGTATTATGGCAGAATTTTTGCCCGCAGCGGAGGTCTTACCGATGCGATAGCTGAAGGGCTGAAAGAGCACGGCTTTACGGACTTTGAACTGAAATCAAGCATCTGTGACGGCATTGAACAATGCAAAGTTGCTCTGATGAAAAAAAGCAAAAACATGTCAGATGCGAACTTCATTGAAGGAATGGCCTGCGTAGGCGGGTGTATCGGCGGTGCCGGTTGCCTTACGCATGGCGAGAAAGATAAGGCCGAGGTTGATAAATATGGTAGGGAGGCCTTTGAAAAAACCATTTCAGATGCAATATCGGTGTTGATATAAACAGTAAAATACTGCAAAGTTTACAAACCACCCGGATTAGGGTGGTTTTTTAATTAAATTGGCCGAATATTGAGTTAAAAATAAATAATATAGAACAGGTCGATATTTGTCGATATACGTTTATATTAAATATATTAAACGGGAGATAAGCAGGTCTTGATTAATGACAAACCCCGGTTATGAAGGAGATGGTTAAGAGGGATAAAAGAAAACAGGGAAATTAATTACGAAGACGGTTATATGCGATGACGACTGCAGGACTGGAAGGCAGGTATTGGACAAAGGTAAAAAAACATTATGGAGTGGTGTAGTATGATGAACAATAAAATCACTGAGGAAGAGTTCTATCAGTTTAAAAAGTTGCCCGTGCAGAAAAAAATAGACAGCATGGAGGCTTATTTAATTGGTATAAACGGACGCAGATACAATATGGAAGAAGTAGGTGGTATGGTATTCGGAGAAGAAAACTATAGCTTTAAGGTTTCGTTAATCCACAGGTGCTACAACTTTTTCGGACAGAACAGCGGGAAATATGCCCCCGGATGTAATTTTGAAAGGAATTACGGTTACAGAGTAACGAGGAAAGATATTGAAGACTTTGTTAATACATATCCCAATGGAACGTTCGACATAGGAATTACCTTTGAAGATTTTCTGAAAACAAGAATCGCCGGTGCCGGAACACAGGAAACAAATTCCAGGCCTTTTCAGGGGAGTAATTTTTCGCAGTTTGATATTCCTGACGGTAACGCTCTTAACAGCCGGGATAATCCAGGATATAATATGCAAGCTTCGTCACTGTTCATCGGAATTGGTTTTATAGGCGTTTTGGTTTTATTAATTCTGTTATTTACCGGGAATTTATTTAAACATTGGTTCATTTCTCTTTTCATTTTGCTTATGACCATAGGAGCATTTAATTTACCCGCATTACTGCAGGATGAAAATTCACAGGGCACACAGGAATCCCATGGAAATAATCAATACACCGATTATCAGAGTTATGAACATGGATACACCGGTTATGAAAATCATGGTAATACGTCTGTTTTTCGCAGAAAAGTAAAAGCACCGTATCTTCAAAAACCGATCGGTGGGCGAAAAACATATAACGGTTTTGAGATTAATCTTACAAATTTCCTGAAGGGGAAAAGCCTGTCTAATATACTTACCAACATTCTTGTCATTGTTTTAATTAGTAATATCGTCATCAGCGCTGCAATTACGCATGAGCCCATAAGTACACGTTTCTGGGCGTTGTATATTGCCATAGCCACTACAAAGGGAATGATATTTGACGCCAAAGGAGTGGGTTTATTCGGTAAGCTGTTAATTCTGGGAATAGTATGGCTGGTAGCTTACAATTATATATAAAATTTTTCGCAATGCATGCGATTTTACTCTTATGCGAAATATAAAGATCAGCGGAAGCAGCAATTTTTTGATCCTGCTCACATCTGTGTGCCCCGGTCCTGTTCCGGTGTGATACAATGATATTGTTAATTTAACGATAATTTATGTTTACGGAGGCCATAATTATGAGTGCGGGTTTTTCAGGAGGTTCAAGACAAATCCTGATTGCAGGGAACGGAGCTGCGGGTTTTTCAGCCGCAAAGGCAGCCAGAGCCCAGGACCCGGACGCCGAAATAACCATGTTTTGTGCCGAAAACAGGTTGCCATACTACAGGCTGCGCTTATGTGATTATATTGGTAAAAACATTGATTATGACAAACTTAAGCTCAACAGTGAGGAATGGTTTGAAAAAAACAGGATCAGGGTGGAACTGGGAGCAAAAGTTACGGCAATACACCCCGGAAAGAAAAAAATCGCGGCAAGCGGCAGGGAGTATCATTACGACAGCCTGATACTTGCCACAGGCAGTACGCCGATTATGCCGCCATTTAAAGGTAAAGAGCTTAAAGGAATCCATACGGTATGGACAGTTGAAGACATAGCCGGTATTAACGAAAGCCTTCAGGGTGCAAAAAAAGCGGTTGTCATCGGTGGCGGGCTGCTTGGGCTTGAAGCCGCATACAAAATTTCCGAAACGGGTATCGGCGTGTCACTGATAGAAGCCATGCCGAGGCTTTTGCCCAAACAACTTGATGAAGACGGATCCGAGGTATTCAGAAATAAGGTGGAAAGCCTTGGAATATCGGTTTTATGCGGAAAATCCGTAGAAGGCTTTGAAGGGGATATTAAAGGGCATGTTAAAAGTGTGCGTATGACCGACAGCACACGGCTTGAAGCCGATATTGTAATAGTGGCGGTTGGCGTTGCGCCAAACACTGATTTATGCCGGAATTGTGGCATTATAATGGACCGTTTTGTTGAAGTTAATGAGAAAATGGAAACCAATATTAAGGATATATACGCAGCAGGAGATGTGGCAAGCGTCAATGGCAAATGGTTCGGACAGTGGGCGGTGGCAGGCAAACAGGGACAGGTTGCCGGAACCAATGCCGCTGGAGGAAATGCCATATACAAGGCAGCCGATGTTCCTTATGTTCTTGCCACTATGGGAACGAGAGTTGTTTGTTCAGGAGATACCGGCATTGCCCGCTCTGGAAATTCAGTGGCGGATTATAAAACAGAACGGAAAATAGACAAAAAGGCTTTTTCTTATTCAAAGCTGATTTTCCGCAATGGATTGTTTGTCGGGTTTATGCTTGTCGGTGAACCTGCAAAAGCTTTTAATAAACTTCAGGCCATGCTCATGACCGAAGTAAGTGCCGAGGCTGTCAATAATATTCTGCATAACTGATTACGGTGTGTGATGCTTAAACCGAAATTTTTCCAAAGGGCAGCATAATAAAACCTCCACTCGCGGGGGTTTTATTATGTTTATATAGTATTATCCTGTTCGGTTTAATGGAAGATGTAATGGACAAACTGAAAAACATAGGGGAAAAAGGGGCAATTGAGCAAATGGGTCGAAAACAAAAAATACTCTCTTCCGGTGATATCACAGGAATAGAGTATTTTTTGCATTCCGTTATTCAGGCATATGTATTGGAAAGGATTGTAACAACTGAGTCTGATTTATTTCCAAAGCGCAGGATTTCCGATTGGTGTTGAAGATGCTCCGTCAGTGCTATTGTAAAAACCACTATACCCAGTATGATCCCATTGATGGACAATCTTCATTTTATATGCATTGGTAACGTCAATGGAAAATTCGCAGGGAAGGCTTCCGGGTTTTATTTCATCGGAAGTGTAAACCAGCCTGTCGTCAAGATAGATTAAATATCTTGATCTGCCGTTTTTAAATCCTTGTATGGCATTTTTTGCATCTTCAGTTAAATAAATTGTACCGGTGAATTTGCTGTATTGATCGTTCAACAAATAGATCACTTCTTTAGTGTCAGGATACCAATATCTTTCATAAGTGGAGCCGTCATTTGCCATAAAATCGATACCTTCATATATACCCGAATCGTTCACGAAATATCTGTGTTCTCCCGTAAAAGTTTTTAAATCCCCAAGCCACGCGGCGGGCTGGTTATACTCCGGATCCTGACCCAATACGACGGTTTGGGTTTCAGCGTCCCACGATACCGGTAAACCAAGGGCTTCTGCAATTGCTCTAACCGGCAGGTAAGTCGTACCATTCATTACAAAGGGTTCAACAGGATTTCCTTTTGTGTCTCTCAGATCCAGTATTTTACCGTTAAGTTTGACTTTAATGGAATTGTAATACAGTTCGGCGGTTTTCATTGTTGCGGCGGCAAGCCCTGGTAAAGCCGACTCTGCGATCAATACGGTTACCAAAACACCTAACATGAAGGATTTGAAACTAAATTTTTTCATAATTCTGCACCTACCTTCCATTTTATGTTTTGGTTTATTATGTTAATATTTTTAATAATGATTTTGGGACTCGTCAACACAGATGGATTTAAATCGTTGAAGGTTTGCAATTTTGTTTATCATGTCCGGCAGGGCAGTGCCCGGGGACTTTTTATTTTGCTGCGGAAAATTATTAAAGTTACCTAAACAAGAACGACAATAAGATGTGTAACCAAAGCGGCGCACCAGGCAACGAAACACTGCCATGCAATTACTCCGAAAGCCCATTTTGCCCCAAGTTCTCTTTTAATTGAAGCAATGGCTGCGACACATGGGGTGTAGAGGAGGGAAAACACCAGCAGTGACGCTGCAGTGGCCGGTGCCATTACAGCGGGTACGTCCTGACCAAAAAGGATTTTAAAAGTGGATACAACGTTTTCCTTTGCCAAAAATCCGCTTATCAGCGATGTGCATATCCTCCAGTCCCCAAGCCCAACCGGCTTCATTATTGGTGTCAGCCAGCCGGCAATAATCGCCAGAATGCTGTCCTGCTGGTTTTCAACCGGGTAGAAATGGGGATCAAAACTCTGCAGTATCCAAATGACAATAGTTGCAAGAAAAATAATGGTAAACGCTCTCTGAAGGAAATCCTTGGCTTTTTCCCACAAAAGCTGTCCGACATTCCGGGTGCTTGGCATACGGTAATTGGGAAGTTCCATCACGAACGGTACCGCCTCACCCTTGAAAAGGGTATTCTTAAACAGCAGCGCGACAAGGATGCCAACGGCAATGCCGAGAAAGTAAAGTCCGCTCATAATAAGCGCTTTGTATTTCGGGAAAAACGCGTCGACGAAAAACGCATATATGGGCAGTTTTGCCGTACAACTCATAAACGGAGTAAGAAGGATTGTCATCTTCCTGTCCCGTTCACTTGGCAGGGTACGGGTGGACATAACCGCCGGAACGGTGCAGCCGAATCCTATCAGCAGTGGGACTATGCTCCGGCCGGACAGTCCTATTTTACGAAGCAGCTTGTCCATAAAAAACGCCACACGGGCTATATAACCACTGTCTTCAAGCAGAGAGAGGAAGAAGAACAGCGTGACGATTATCGGAAGGAAGCTTAAAACCGTTCCCACACCGGTAAAAATTCCGTCAATGATAAGCCTGTGCAATACAGCATTTACGCCAAGCCTGGTCAGCCCTTTATCGGTAAGTTCGGTAAGAGCATATATTACTTCTTCCAGCCAGCCCTGGAGCGTGCCACCAATCACGTCAAATGTCAGCCAGAAAACGGCTGCCATTATCAGAACAAATATTGGTATTGCAGTCCATTTACCTGTAAGAACGCGGTCGATTTTTTCACTCCGTATGCTTTCCCTGCTTTTTTGGGGCTTTGTCACGCTGGCGTCGCACACTTTCCTGATAAATGCATACCGCATATCGGCAATTGCGGCATGCCTGTCAAGCCCGCGTTCTTTTTCCATTTGAAGAATAATATGCTCTATTGTTTCTATTTCGTTTTGATCAAGCTCAAGCTGTGATATGACCAGAGGGTCGCCCTCAATTACCTTGCTTGCTGCAAAGCGGGGAGGAATCTGAGCCTTTTTTGCATGGTCCTCAATCAGATGATATATACTGTGCAGACAGCGGTGAACGGCGCCACGTTCGCCGTTTTCGTCACAGAAATCCTGATGCAGGGGTTTTTCCTGATAGCGGGCAACGTGAATTGCATGTTCCACCAGTTCGTTTATTCCCTGATTTTTCGCTGCGGATATAGGAACGACGGGAACACCGAGCATGGCTTCCATGGTATTTATGTCTATGGTTCCGCCGTTTGCGGTCAGTTCGTCCATCATATTCAGCGCAACAACCATGGGGACATTCATTTCCAGCAGTTGCATGGTAAGATACAGGTTGCGTTCTATATTGGTGGCGTCTACTATGTTGATAATGGCCTTTGGCTTTTCGTAAAGAACGAAATTACGGGATACGATCTCTTCGTTGCTGTAGGGCGACATTGAGTAAATGCCGGGTAAATCGGTAACAATTGTATTTGGATGCCCCTTGATTACGCCGTCTTTACGATCAACCGTCACGCCGGGGAAATTGCCCACATGCTGATTGGCGCCTGTGAGCTGATTAAAAAGCGTGGTTTTGCCACAGTTCTGATTTCCGACCAGTGCAAAGGTCAACGTTGTTCCTTCAGGTAACGGGGTGCAATTGCTTTTTGAACGGGACTTTCCCCTTTCACCGAGATTGGGATGAACGGTCTTTGATGTTGAGCGCTTTTTTTCCGCTTTTTTTGCAGGTTCGGATACAGGCCTGACTTCTATTTTTTTTGCGTCGTCCAGCCTCAAAGTCAGTGCATAACCGTGGATTATTACCTCAACAGGATCACCCATCGGTGCGTATCTAACTATGGTGACCTCCGCGCCGGGAATTACCCCCATGTCCAGCAAATGCTGTCGCAAGGCACCTTCTCCGCCTACTTTGGTTATGACCGCTGTTTTTCCGATTTCTATCTCATTTAGTGTCATACAATGCCCTCTTTTCTTATGGCTTCCGGATGGTGCAGTGGGCAAAACAGGCATGAATGTAATTATGAATCGGCTGTGTGAAGTTTTACCCCGTTGTTAATCAGAGTAATAACGCGCTTGAGGATTCTTAATCCCTCAGACGCATCTTCCTGGCCCAGAGCCGCCAGAATCCGGGCATGACCGTCATTCATCTGCGAGTAAAGCTCATTTGCGTACATGACGCCTTTTTTTGTCAGTAATATGCAAAACTTTCGCTGATCTACGGTATCTTCATGCCGGACAATTAACTGACGCTGCTCCAGTTTTTTTAAGATATTCGCAACTCGGCCGGGCGTTAAACCGAAGTGTTTTATTATATCAGTAGCGTAAGTTCTACTTTTTTGTTGGCTCAGCCACAGCAAAACGCCCATTTCGCCGCTCATGGACAGGGCATTTGCAATCTGTGTAAGGAGTTTTGCATTGTCAATGTGCATTTGGCTGAGTTCGACTGCCATACTGTCTATGTCCATGGAGCACCTCCGGATAGTTTCTACTGAAAAGTATTTTATGTCAACATTAAAAGATGATCAATGGTAAAAGTCGGGTAATTTAGGCTGTTTACACAATTTAAATTTGCTCAACTTGTACAAGGCAGGAGATTAAGTCTGTAAAGGACGTACCATACAGCAAAGGACGGATGTAACGGGGTGAACGGAGAAGGATGATCTGGTTATAAAGGCTGTTGAATTGACTAATTACAGGCGTTAAACGGCAGTAAAGAAAAAATTATGCCACCCATCCGTACTGTATTCTGTTATTTTGGGTTTTTATTTTCCGGATTTTTGATATATTCTAAGAATAGTGCGCCAGAATTTTTTATTTTTTTAGTTCCTTTTATTTATAGATTGTAAAATTTTGAAAAGGCTTTAAGGATGAAAATTACCTGCAGAGAACAAAAAACAAAGGGTAAATATACCAATGATAAGTTTATGAAATATATGCTTTAATCTGAAAGGAGAAAAAACCATGGGTACAATGTGCAATCAAAACTGTGGCAGTTGTACGGATGACTGCGCTGCAAGAACGGAACGGAAAGTTGATTTCCGTGAAAAGCCGCATGAAATGAGCAGTATTAAAAAAGTCATCGGTATTGTAAGCGGCAAGGGAGGAGTGGGCAAGTCGCTTGTAACCTCAATGCTGGCGGTTACAATGAACAGAAGGGGTTATCATACCGCAATTATGGATGCTGACATCACAGGGCCTTCCATTCCTAAAGCATTCGGGATAAAGCAAAAGGCAACGGGCAATGAATTCGGCCTGTTACCCGTCAGAAGCAGGACAGGCATAGATATTATGTCCGTCAATTTGCTTCTGGAGAACGATACCGATCCTGTTGTATGGAGAGGTCCGATGATTGGCAATTTGGTGAAACAGTTCTGGACGAACGTTATATGGAGCGATGTGGATTTTATGTTCATTGATATGCCGCCCGGCACCGGAGACGTACCTTTGACGGTTTTCCAGTCCATTGCCGTTGACGGGATTATTGTCGTAACTTCGCCTCAGGATTTGGTATCAATGATTGTGTCAAAAGCCGTCAGAATGGCTGAAATGATGAATATTCCTATTATAGGCCTTGTAGAAAACATGTCGTATTATAAATGTCCTGACTGCGGCACCGAACATAAAATTTTCGGCGACAGCCATATTGATGAAATCGCGGGTATGCACAATTTAAAAGTGCTTGCAAGGCTTCCTATCAATCCTGAAATCTCAGCCGTGTGTGACAAGGGACTGATAGAGCTGTTCGAAGGCAACTGGCTTGAGCCTGTGGCAGATATACTGGAAAAAAGCCTTGATAACAAATAATGTATATACCGGCAGACAGTGGAATTCATCCCGATTAGAAAAACTAATGGTGTTGATTTTGAAAAACAATACCATTAGTTTTTTTGCAAAATCAGGGTTTATTTTTTCAAAGATCACGCAAAACAGTATGTATAATGGCAAAGACCGACTGAAAGGCTGAATTTCAGTTTGTCGCCGGACAAATATCCCGGCAAGAGGGGGAAAGGGATTAAATGACGTAATCCTCCACCGGTGGAAGTATTCTGCTTAAAAACTGTTTTGTTCTTTCCTCGTGTGGATTGGTGAATATCTCTTCGGGCGGCCCCTCCTCAACAACAACCCCGCCGGCCATGAATACAATGTGATTGGCGACATCCCGGGCAAAAGACATTTCATGGGTTACTACAAGCATGGTTACACCTTCTCCGGCCAGCTGTTTCATAACCGCAAGCACTTCGCCCGTAAGTTCAGGGTCAAGGGCGGAAGTGGGCTCGTCAAACAATATTACATCCGGATTGACGGCGATTGCCCTCGCAATTGCTACTCTCTGCTGCTGTCCGCCTGAAAGTTTGGAAGGGTAATAATCCTCCCGGTCCGAAAGCCCCACTTTGTTCAAGGCTCTTTTTGCAATTTCAATGGCTTCGGCCTTTGGTACTTTCCTTGCCACGATCAAACCTTCAGTAACATTTTCAAGAGCGGTTTTGTTGTTAAAAAGATTGAAACTTTGGAATACAAATGCCGTTTTTTTTCGTATTCTTGAAATCTCGGATGAAGACGCTGTCCTGACATTCACATGCATGCCGTCAAGGATTATTTCTCCTTTATCGGCCCGTTCGAGAAAATTAATGCAGCGGAGAAGAGTGGTTTTTCCGGAACCGCTGGGGCCCAGAATAACAACCACATCGCCCTTGTTCACTTTTATGCTGACACCTTTCAGAACCTCATTATTATTAAAGGATTTATGTATGTCAATTAATTCGAGCATGATTCAGCCTCCGGTTTTTTTGTTTTTTGTTGCTTTTTATTTCGTTCCCGCCGTGGTCCCGGCAAGGGTTTTATAAGAACCAAAACGTTTTTCAAGCATTGAAAAAAGCAGCTGGATCAGTGAACATAAAATAATATAGATGAACAGAATGTCCAGATAGGCTTCAATATAGTTATAACCGTATGAAGCCGCAATTTTTGCAATGGCTGTGATGTCTTTTACCGTCATCATGAAGGCAAGGGAGGTTCCCTTGATCAAATTGATTGTAAGATTGCAGATATTGGGAATTGCCGTAACCAGGGCCTGCGGAATTATTATCCTGACATAGGCCTGGACGGCGGACATTCCGATGGAAAGCGCAGCCTCCAGCTGTCCCTTATTTACGGTCAGAAGGGCGGAACGGAATATTTCGGAAAGCCCGGCGCATGTGTTAATTGAAAAAACTATGTAGGCGTAAATGATTGGGTTTATGTCAAATACGTTAATATTCCATCCGATGCCTTTGGCTATTGAGTTAAACAGGCTCGGAAGCAGGCTGTAAATAATCAGAATCTGCAAAACAACAGGTGTGCCTCTGATAAATGAAACATATGCGGACACTAATTGTTTTATGATTTTTATGTTATAGATTTTCGAGACGGCCATAAAAAATGCAACCGGCGTTGATATTATAAGAGCAACTGCGGTAATGCTAAGAGTCACGGGGATACCGGAAAGCGCCTGGAAAAACGTTTCTATCATAAATTTGACATCCAGTTCCATACGGTGCACCTCCTATTCCGTCAGGCTTCTTTTACCTCTCAAAAGGGATTTTTCCAGAACGCTGAAAGTCTTTTCAATAACAAGCGTAAGGCACCAGTATATCAAAGCAAGGGCAATATATGTTTCCAGGGCATAGGCGCCGAAATTTCTTGAAATAATTAACGAGCCTCTGCCCATTATATCAACCAGCCCGATTGTAAAAGCCAAAGCTCCGTCTTTCATCAGGTTTATTAAAAGATTGCAAAAATTCGGCAGAGCCACGGCGGTTGCCTGGGGAAGCATGATTCTGTAAAATGCCTGAAAAGGACTTAAGCCTATGCTGACTGCGGCTTCCCACTGGCCTTTGTCAACAGACTCGTAGGCTGACCGCATGATTTCTGAAATAGTTGCCCCGTAAAGCAGTGTATATGTTACAAGAACGAAAACGCCTTTATTAACGTTATTGATGTCTATGCCGGCGGTGGAAAGCAGAAGTTCGGGCAGGCCATAGTAAACAATAAACAGCAGAACAATCGGAGGGGTGCAGCGCATCACGCCAATATAAGCGTCGGCCAGGATCTTTGAAATTTTTCCCCCTGATATTTTGGCTCTTGCCAGGACAAATCCCAGCAAAGAGCCGAAGATAACGGAGCCTACAAGCATTAAAACTGTTACGGGAAAGGATGTAAGCAATTCAAAAAATACTTTCGGAATATAGAGGGGACTAAATGGTCTCATAACAATCTGCCTTCTTTACTGTCAAAATTATTTGTCAATGTATTTGAAAATGTCTTCGCCGAAATATTTCTGGGATAATTCCGAAATAACACCGTCTTTTCTGAGCTGTTCAACAGCTTCATCATAGGCGTCTGCCAACGCCTGATCGTTTTTGTTGAACAAAGGATATGTCGGAATGGCTCTATACGGCACATATGCAAGTTTATCGGCAAAATCCCGGTATGGGGCATTTTCAGCCAGAACATTGTTATAAAAGCTTAATTTTATGTCAAAATACGCGTCATATCTTCTTTCAAGGACCCATGTATATGCATCGGAAATATTGAAAACTTCCGAAGCAACAAGGTTTACCTGATTGTCGGGATGGGTTCTGTTGTATTCCTCCACTATGGCCCACTGGGCGTTTTGCGGCGCAATGGGAACAAGTTTGCCGCTGTATTTTGCAAATGATTCCATATCGGTGATTTTGTCGGCGTCTTCAGCTCGTATGGTTAAACCTATTATACTTGCCGTGTCAAAACCTCCAATGACTGCCCTGCCGCCAAAAAGTTTTTTACCTTCCGCAAGGCTTATGCCTTCCACATTCACGGCCCAATTTATAACTTTTGCATTGTAATGCACATAAAGGTTCAAATCGTTACGGCTTCCTTCGTATCCGCAAATGTGCAGAATGTTGTTTTCACTGTGTCTGTTCGCCGTTTCCAGCACAATAAGCTCTGACGGCGCAATCACTTCATTGTAAAGCTCGGGGGTGATGCGGGAATCCTGAACGTTCTGTACGCTTAAATAAATTCCGTCGGCTTTTCCTTCGGTTATGACTCTTCGCGCCAATGTGGAAAGATCTTCCGCTATCGTGTTTAATGCGTGTTTGACGGCGTCTTTGTTCTGCATTGTAAGATCGGCAAGAACCTTGTCTCTGTTTCCCGTTTTTTCATAGAGCATTTTAAAATATGTAGCAGGAGCAAAAATATTATAAAATGTAAGAACTTCGTCACCGAAAGAATCTGTTAAAGTTCTGACCAGTCCGACCTGTTTTTCAATCCAGGGGTGTTCAGGACCTATCGGTTTTAGATCCAGTAATTTTTCAGGAGATTCTATATTGAATAAAACCGGGTTCGGATACTCAAAAAAACCGTCACTCATGATTTTGACAAAGTCAGGCCTGAATTTGGCAACAAACTTTTTATGACCTTCAATGTTTTTACGGATGATATCCGGATTTCTGAGCCCTTCGGTAAATTCACCGCTGTCTGCGAAATGGAACCAGAAACCGACAGGAACTCTTTCCACGGGTTTATTGTTGAATGCGTCAAGTACCAACTGCCTTTTTGACATGCCAGATTCTCCTTCCGTTTTATTTGCGAATGTTTTATTGGTGTATTATCAGGCGTCAGGGGCAACAGATCTCATGTCTGCTTTTATCGCTTAAATAACAGTAATTTACATGATTTTCTTTCATAAAAATGCTCCTTTTTAAATTCATATTATTCATATATGAATTTATAACATTATATAGCATGGTAGCTGGACTTTGTCAATTATTTTTTTTATTAAAAATATATGAATACTATGTATTTAGTTATGAAATATTTTACCGGAGACTGTTGAGTAATGTCAGCAGAAACAGAAAGGACAACTTGAGTTGAATGAAGCGGGAATGACGCCTTCCCGCAATGATGTATGAAGGCGTAAAAAAGAGAAAATTCATTTAAAATCGGTTCAAGCATAGTTTCCTGGAATTGTGAATTTATTTCAAGGCTAATTTATTATTTTTTTGCAAATCATACTATATCTACTTGTCTGATTTGGTTTAATAGTGCTATATTGTTGACATTGAAAGATACGAGGAGGAAAAATTCATGGAGTTCTTAAGCAATCTCGGACCGTTTATTCTGGCAGTAGTGGCTGTAATCATCAATGGCGTGCCGCAGCTTCTTTATGCACAGGCGCGTGGTTTTGCTTTAAAGCCTGCGGGTTTTGCCTATTTAATCGGGGGATTTGGCAATCTTATCACAGGCTCGGTAACACCGATTTCCGCCCAGGCTGAAACCATCACCGTTGCCAGTGTTAAAAAGAATTTAAGGGATAATGTCAGCTCCATTCTTCTTGCAGCGGTATTCATGATTATTATTTCTGCTTTCGGAGGCGTTACGAAAATTTCCGAATTTGCGGGCGTGGCGGTTATTTCCGGAATGATGAGCGGAGTCGGGCTAATCTTGGCCGGTGTGTCGCTGGATATGTTTAACCAGGATAAACGCACTTCGCTGGTATCAATCGTTACGGCCATTGCGGCCTATGCTGTTTTTTACAACAGCCCGAACAAGGTTGTCTGGACAATTTTTATTTCTGTTGTGGCGTCAACCGCGGACTTTTTGCTGTTGCAAAAACGCAGAGTGGACATAGCCGCGTCGGTCGAAGAAGGCCGGGAATATATGCGAATGAGCAGTGAATGGCGCTTTTGGAAAAAAGAGTACTGGAAAGACTTTAAACTCATTAAGCCCAGAATTAACGTAAATGTTATTCTTGGGGCGTTAAGCCTGGTTATGCTTAACATAGGCGCCAATATATCCTTTGGAGGCATAACCGCAAGCATTGCGGGAACAAGCCAAAATTACGACCACCTTTCCATTATCAACTCTCTGGCTGACTTCCCCAGTGCCTTATTCGGGGGGCCGCCGATTGAAGCCATAATATCAGGTACTGCCGGAGCTCCGTGGCCTGTGGCGTGTGGTATAGTTTTCATGTTTACTACGGGTATTTTGATTTTGGCAGGCCTGATTGACAGGCTGGGAAAATATCTTCCAAGCCAGAGTATTGCGGGTTTCTTACTTGTAATCGGCTTTGCACTTACTTTCGCCCCCAATTTGAGTGCTGTGGCAGGCTCGGAAAATCCGATGAGCGGTTATATTGCGATGGGAGTGACAGCCTGGTCAAAAAATCCCTTCATTGGCATGGTGGTGGGTATTTTGGTTCGCTATTTCGCTCAATACGTAGGTTTAATATGAAAATATTTAACTAAGCTTGTGGAAAGGGATGATGAAATGCTCGGTTCAAAATGGCCTCCGTTCTGGAAAATACGCATAGACGAAGAACTTGAAGTTGAGTTGCCCCTTGTTGACATTGGGGACGGGTTTTATATATATTCCTTTGATATGACAGGCGAGTCAAAGTGGAACAGACATGCTGCAAAGGCGCTGTCTAAAAAACTGGCGGCATACAGTTTTGACGGGTTTGTTACGGTACAGACCAAGTCCTCGGGACTTTGCCAGGAACTGGCGAGGGATATGGACTGTTACCTTGAGCTGCGCAAATCCCGCAAACCTTTTATGCAGGAGCCAAAGCATGTGACGGTTAAGTCCATAACCACGCATGGTGAACAGGAATTGTGGGTAGGCAGGGAAAAATACGAACGGTTTCGGGGCAAAAAACTGTGTTTTGTCGATGATGTGGTGTCTACAGGCGGAACGGTGGACGCGGCTTTAATGATGGCGCAGGAAATCGGTTTTGAAATTTCGGTAATTGCCTGTGTTTTAACCGAGGGCGAAAAAAGAAGCAATTATAGAGGAATTCCGCTGGTATCCCTCGGACATATTCCGCTGCCGGGTAAAATTTCCGACAGTGAATAGAAATTGAAAAACTTAATGAAATCAACCCGTCAATATGAATTAAAATACTCTCTTTCGGGCAGATACGTTTATAAACGAAAGAGAGTATTTTTATTTTTATAAAGCGGTATTATTTTAATTTTCAGCGTTTGTCGCGAAAAGTCATTCCGGATGATTTATTATTCCGAAATACTCATATTGTCTGCGTCATGTGACGGTTGTAAAATAATAAGTGCCGAATTTAACCGGGAGGGATAAGCATGAAATATATTGTTGCTGTCAATGCCAGTCCGAGGACTAACTGGAATACAGCCAAACTGGTGGAGGCCGCGGCAAGGGGAGCCAGGGAAGCGGGGGCTGACGCTGAAGTCATTCACCTTTATAAGCTTGAGCCTTTTAAAGGATGTATTTCATGTTTCCGTTGCAAACTGCCTGAAAGTTTTGGCAGATGCGCCGTTAAGGACGGTTTAACTGAGGTATTGGGTAAAATCCGTAAAGCCGACGGTCTTATCCTCGGCTCACCGAATTATCTGTCTGAAATGACGGCAGGATTCAGAGCCCTTTATGAGCGGCTGGTATTCCAGTCATTGACCTATAACAAAGAACGGCCTAACTGCAACGAACACATGATTCCCGTCCTTCTAATCCATACCAGTAACTGTGACGAAAGCTATTACGACAAAATAGGCTATACAGTCATGCTTGACAGATATAAACAGACGCTGGAACGCTTTGTCGGACCGACAAAAGTCATGATCTGCGGGAACACTTTGCAGGTTGATGATTACAGCAAATACGACTGGACAGTTTTTGATCCGGAAGAGAAAAAATCCCGCCATGAAAAGGTGTTCCCGTTGAAATTAAAAGAAGCCTATGAGCTGGGAGCAAGCCTTGTTTGAATTTAACAATTACGCGAAGCGTTCATATTTCCCAGCCAAAGGCGACAAAAAGCAGGCTATTTTATTTAGTTTCTGCAAATTTTATTTCAAGCAGTCTATGGTACAAATTCCAATTATTGAATACAATAATTTTCAATTCTTCAACGGCGCGGGTTACAATCTGATATAGCATTCCTTTGGCGCTGTAATAACCGTCCTCAGCCTCCAACTCCCCGTTTTCTCCATAATAGAAATGATTGTCGATAAATGATACCACTTTCGGAAATTCCTGCCCGATGACATTATGTGCGTTTATGGGACATATATCGGCTAAATACTCGTAAGGATCACTGTTAGATTTAAAAGTGGTATATGTTATGGGCGTCCAATTATTTTTTCTTAAGAAATTTACGTAATTCTTCATATCATCCAAATTCTTGAAATATTCAATTGTTATACAATCGTAATCCAAATTACTATAACAACTTCCCGGTTTGAACAAGTTGTTTATAAAAGACGCTATTTTATTGTTTGTACGCACATTCGACGATAGATGTTTTTCCGAAAGCCGAACTTCTGGATATTTACCTCTTAAATATTCAGCTATATCTTTTCCTTCATTTTTATGTAAAAACTGTTTTTTATCATAAGAAAATATAATAGGTATTTCATTTTCTATGGATTTTTTCAATATTATTTCCAATTGGGAGTCCCTGATTCTCTGAGCCTCGTCAACAAATAAAACCGAGCAATTGTCTAAACAGGTGTCAACAAACTTTTCATCAACGTCCTTAATGGGATATATGTTCCAATCGTATTTAACTTTGAGCAGATTATGCCCTAAGTTTAAATTCCCGCAGTGGATAATTAAAGGGGTCAGCCCGTTGGAGATCATTTCTTTGGCAATATCATATATCAACAGCGTTTTTCCGGTGCCTGCGTTTGCGGATAAACAGAAATATGTAAAGGGGGTGTTTCCCAATTCGGCTTTTATTTCATCTTTGATTTTCTGCTGTGCGTTTGTCAGAAAATATTCTCCGTTAATAAACTTATCGGTGGAATTAAAAGGCGAGATAAGATATTTTGACGGGAGGAATTCTTTATCCGGGTCTGTACTGTAATCAACAAACTGATTTTTTATGCATTGGGCGATGACATCAGTTTGGATTTTAGTAATGGAATCGGAAGTAATATCATATTCATAAAAACCATTGTTGTCAACAAAACAGAAAATTCTAACAGGCCGGCTTAAAAACTTTAAATAATAGTAATTTTTTTTCATTTGTTTAACAATTTTAGTTTCATTAAACTCGCTTTTCAACTCTATATTGATTATGTTGTCATTCCCAAATCGCAACAAATCAAATTCTTTTCCTATCTGCGGTATTGAGTATCCGACAAAATATCCGTCAAGATCGGCACTGTTACAACCAAAAGAAGTTATTTCCTCACAGAACGAACGAAGATTACTGATTTCATGGCTTTTCAATTTCCGGAACCTTTTGTCTGTTGCACAGTTCTCATCAAGGGCAGCTTCACCTTGATATACGGAAACCAGATAAGACGGTCTCAAAAATCCACCCTCCCCTTGGTCTTTCGTGCTTTAAAACTTTGCTTTCGCCTATTGTAGATAGCTGTTCATAGCACACAGATTTTAATAATTTTATTAAACCTGTAATATTCATACTTTGTGTAAGTTATACTTATGTTGTAACAAAACAATTGTAATAATGCAATAATAAAGATGTGCGTATTTATCATTACCTTATAGGTTTAAAAATAGAAATACTTTTTTGAATGACAAATAGTCGTTCTTCTTACTTTTATAATGGCTAAAGTCGTTGTTGGTAATGCTTGCTCAGTCTTAAAATGCAATTTTTAAACCTGTCTGTTTCGTAGTGTAAGGCATTTATTCCCGTATACTACGGTTCGTTTAAAAATTTATGTTTCATCGGTTTAATTATGTGGAAAATAGGGTATAAGCATTTTTTCGGCTTTTAACGTGGTAAATTGTTATTAAATGGATGTTTAATGTCAAAGTCAAAAGAAAGGGGATATGATGACAGCGGAGTTCAAGGTGTTCGATGGTATCTCGTTGATTTTACGGAATGCTGAAATTCACAAATTTGATTCCTATTCTTCCTATCCTTCGGGCTTTGTTGAGATTGTGTACTGTAAAGACGGAAGAATTGAATATGCTTTGAAAAACATGGTCATTTACTTGAAAAAAGGAGATCTGGGGATTATACAAGGAAGCGGAAGAGAATTGTTTATATGTTATCCTACAAGGCATTACCAGGGAGTATCTGTGATAATTGATCTTGCAACAGTGCCTGATAATTTAGCCTCATATTTGGACGGAGTGGATGTCAGCATAAACAAGATAACAAATAAAATCTGCAGATGTAAAAACTATTATGTAATGCAGGCCACAAAACGCCTCGAAGCGGTATTTGAAGAACTTATTGATGAAGTACCTGAAAATTATAAAACAGGTTATTACAGGGTAAAAATACTGGAATTATTAATGCTTTTGTCAGGCATAGACTCGGAATGTTCAAAACACCATGAGCAGTGTTGCTCACGGGAACAGGCCGAACTTATAAGGAAGGTTTGCGACTATATCAGGGAGAATGTACATGTTCGTTTAACCATTGAAGAGATTGCAAAGCAATTTCATATTTCATCCAGCCAGCTGAAAAAATGTTTTCATTGCGTGTGCGGAACACCGGTCTATTCTTTCATACGAAGTTACAAAATGCAGCTTGCGGCTAAGGATTTGAAGGATACCAATCTATCCGTAACCGAAATTGCAGCATCCTACGGGTATGAAAACAGCAGTAAATTTGCCAATGCTTTTAAAGCCGTTATGGGAATGTCACCCAGTGAATACAGAAAAGAAATGAGAAGGCAGAGTGCCTTTTTGGAATTAATCGGATGAAATAAACCTTTATAAAGTTAATTGCATTTGGGACGTAGCGAGTACTTTCACGCTACGTCGTTTTTTATGTTTACGCTTCTTGTCCCATAAAGACACTTAAGCCTTTTTATAAACTCCCCGTATAAGCGATTTGGAATTTATTTTTAATAAGGAATGTCTTTTTGGAGTAACAAATTTATTTTTTGGAGTAGAAAAGAAATCTACCCGCAAGTAAAATAAAGTCTGTCCGGAAAACCAGCTGGTAAATGTAATTGAGGCATTATTAGCCGCACGGTGAAAATTTTTGCCCGTATCGGGAATGTTTATTTTAATCTACGGCTGCTTGCAGCTGCCGGAAAGGAGAGGCACTTTGAATGACTTAATTAAGAAAAACCTTTCAACGTTCGTACTGGCTGCCGTGTTGTTAGTTCTGTCGGTGTGGTCCCTGTTCATAGGCGTTTTGAATTTGGACATTTCAGGGATATTTAAAGGCGACGTGAAACAAATTGAGTTACTGCTGATTTCAAGGCTTCCCCGACTGCTTGCGATTATTTGCACGGGGGTTGGCATGAGTGTCGCAGGGCTTATAATGCAGCAGCTTTGCATGAATAAATTTGTGTCGCCGACGACCGGAGCAACCATTTCATCAGCGCAGTTCGGAATCCTTATCGCCCTTTTGTTCATGCCTTCATCAACCCTGTGGAGCAGAGCTTTGTTCGCGTTTGCCACTGCGATAATAGGTACATGGGTGTTTATCGGTTTCATACAACGAATAAGGTTCAAGGATCCGATTATGGTACCGCTGGTCGGTGTTATGTTTGGGAATATCATAAACGGAATTACCAGTTTTCTGGCGTATAAGTACAATATGACACAGGCGCTGTCCTCGTGGCTTGTCGGGCATTTTTCGATGGTGCTCCGCGGCAGGTATGAAATAGTGTATCTGGTGGTACCTCTTGTAATTCTTGCGTTTGTTTACGCCAATCATTTCAACATTGTTGGAATGGGGAGGGATTTTTCCGAAAACCTTGGCGTTAATTACAACCTGGTTCTATTTATGGGACTTACGATAGCCTCGATGATTACCGCTTCGGTTGTGGTTGTCGTTGGCGCCATATCCTATATCGGCCTTATTGTTCCGAATCTGGTCGCGATGTTTAAAGGCGACAAAATCAGGGGTACGCTTATTGACACGGCTCTGTTCGGCGCAATTTTCGTTCTGGTTTGTGACATGCTGGCACGTGTACTGATAGCACCTTACGAGTTACCCATTGAGCTAATTATAGGAATAGCAGGAAGCGTTGTTTATATTGTATTACTGTTCTACCGGCTTAAGCACGGACGAAAGGCGATAAAACTTTGGAAAGCCAAAAACGTGGAAGGTCGGGAAGGGGGAAAGAAGTGTGAAACAACAAGCTTTAAATCGGTCGGTGAACCGTCCTTCCGCCGATAAAAAACTGTTGTTAATATTTTTCCTGGCATTGTCGGCATTGATTTTATATATGTTTGTGAATGTACGATTTGACAATCCAAAGCTGTTCCGTTATTCGATGAAAATTCGGTCGCCGAAGCTTGCGGCAATGGTTGTTACCGCGGTGGCGATGGGAGCTGCGTCGATTGTATTCCAGTCGATCATTAACAACAGAATAGTAACTCCATGCCTGCTTGGCATGAATTCTTTATACACATTGATTCATACTGCCGTGTATTTCTTTTTCGGTGCTGGAAATATCATTGTGTCAAATTCAAATTTATTTTTCGCCGTTGATTTAGTTGTAATGGGGATTACGGCCACTTTTATATATGGTTACTTATTCAAAAAAACAAAATATAATGTGCTTTACGTCATTTTGGTAGGAACGGTGCTTACCTCCTTTTTCTCAAGCATTCAGAACACATTGGTAAGGGTCATGGACCCCAATTCCTATGACAGTTTGTTGAACAGTCTGATAGCCAGTTTCAGCAACATAAATACCGAGATAATAATTTTTTCGGTAATGGTGCTTACCGCACTGGCGTTCATCCTGCGCAAAGAATTGGCACTGCTTGATGTTATCGGTCTGGGGAAAGAACAGGCGATAAATCTGGGAATTGATTACGACAGGTGCATTAAAAGGCTGTTAATAGGCGTCACTGTATGCATTGCGGTGGCGACGGCGATGGTGGGGCCGATATCATTCATTGGATTGATTATCGCCAATCTCACCAGACAGCTTTTGAAAACCTATCGCCACAGGCAGTTGATCCTTGGTTCGGCAATGTTTGGAATAATTGTGCTTGTGGGCGGGCAGTTGATTGTTGAACAGGTGTTTACCTATTCGGTGCCCATAGGTGTAATTATCTCCACAGCCGGCGGCGTTTATTTCCTATATCTTTTGCTAGCGAACAGGAGGGTTTGAATGATCATCGATAAAATTACAAAAAAATATGGCGGTAAAAAAGTGGTGGATGAAGTAAGTTTCGAAATACCGAAAGGAAGAGTCACCGCGCTTATAGGTCCCAACGGAGCGGGTAAAAGCACCGTAATGGGAATGATATCAAGGTTAATCGCAAGGGACGGCGGAGAAGTAAATTTTGAAGGAAAAGACATTTCCAGGTGGAAGAGCAGGGAACTGGCGAAAAAGCTTGCCATTCTCACCCAAAGCAATAACATTCAGATGAAGCTTACGGTTGAAGAGCTGGTTTCTTTCGGGCGATTTCCGTATTCCGGGAGCCACCTAACAGCCGAGGACAGAAAAATCGTCGACAGAGCCATTAAATATATGGAGCTGGAAGAGTTTCGAGACAGATTTATTGATGAATTGTCCGGCGGCCAGCGGCAAAGGGCTTATATAGCCATGGTTATAGCTCAGGATACTGAGTATGTGTTGCTTGATGAGCCTACCAACAATCTGGATATATACCACGCTACAAACATGATGAAAATTGCCCGCCGACTTTGCGATGAGCTGGGCAAAACGGTAATAATGGTGCTTCATGAAATAAACTATGCCGCATTTTATTCAGACTACATCTGTGCCTTCAAAAACGGAAAAATAGTCAAGTTCGGCACAGTCAGGGAAGTAATGACGAAAGAAACTCTTTCAAAGATATACGATGTTGATTTTGAAATAATGGAAATAGAGGGGAAACCCCTGTCCATATACTATTAGTCCCGCCTTTAATTATAATTTCTTAAAACTCTTTCAAAAAAATTATAGTGAAGGAGCATTGAGTCATGAAGAAATATTTATTGGCTTTTTTAGCCTTTATAGTCATAATATCCCTTACCGCCTGCGGCGGCGTTGACGAAAAAAGCAAGGAGACTCAAAAGTCGGAAAATGTAAATGTAAACGCCGGTGTATTGAATGAATCCGATAATGCAAACACAGTCAGCAAATCAAACAGACCCGAAACGGTTACAGTAACATCGGTCAACGGACAATCTGAGCCGGTAGAAGTTGAAGTTCCGTATGATCCGCAAAGGATTGTGGTTCTTGATCTGGCCGCACTTGACATTATCGACAGCCTTGGCCTCGGAGACAGGGTTGTGGGTGTTGCTGACAGCTCAAACGTGGAATACCTGAAGGGCTATATGGAAAAAGAAAACACAGTAAATGTAGGTACGGTTAAAGAAGTTGATTTCGAGGCCATCATGGCATGTGAGCCCGATGTAATATTCATGGGGGTTCGCATGGGCGATAATTATGATGCTCTTAACGAAATAGCTCCCGTGGTGCGGCTGATTACAGATTCGGAAATTGGTGTAGTTGAAAGCACCAGAAAAAATGCGATGACAATAGCGTCGATTTTCGGTAAGGAAGCTGAAGTGGATGCCTTCTTTGCGGGATTCGATGAAAGAATAGCCGCGCTGAAAGAGGTTGCTGCCGGCAAGACTGCGATTGTCGGTATGTGCACGAACGGAGGATTCTATATCCTTGGAAACAACGGCCGCTGTTCGATAATAGGCGTAGAAATTGGTTTTGAAAACCTGGGAAATGGTGCAGCCAATGCAAATTCGGGCGGAGGAAGTGAGGGCGGCAATGGCAGAAATAGCGGCGGAAGCGGTTCACCGCATGGTAATGAAGCATCCTTTGAATTGATTGTGGCATTAAAGCCTGATTATATATTCGTAATGGATCGTGATGCAGCTATTGGTACAAACGGTGCAAAGCCGGCGAAAGAAATAATGGAAAATGAGCTTGTGATGAGTACCGATGCATATAAAAACGGTAATCTGATTATCCTGGAACATCCTGCTGTATGGTATGTGGCAGAAGGCGGTATTAAAGCCCTGAGCATAATGCTCTCCGATTTGGAAAGTGCATTGCTTAAATAAAAGCATACCCTTCCCCCGAAAAAAGCCGACAGTGCGCTTGAGTGAGAATCACTCCCCTGAATAAATACACCGATGAGTTGGCAAGTTGATTGATTTTTGAAAGGTTTTCTGACATTAATTTACGTTGCAAAGTAAAACCTCCTTTAGGGGAATAATGTCAGAAAACCTTTTTTATATAACAATAATTCTGGTGTAAAATAACACACTGGCGATTTCAACAACTTTTGCCGAAATATTATAATAATAATGTTTTTGATATTGAAAAATTCGTGTGTATGCTTATGACAATGATTTTGAAGATGAAAAAGATGGCATAGCGAATGAATATTGAAAGTAGTCAAACGAAATAAAAGCGCTAATGCCATTTCACCTGTTTTTCAGGAGGTTAAATACCATGGACTGGAATTCTGATCAATATTTAAAGTTCAAAAGTGAACGTACACAACCTGCTGTGGATCTGGTAAACCGTATCAGTGCAGTAAATCCTGAAAAAATACTGGATATTGGATGCGGGCCCGGAAACAGTACCGAAGTTTTGTATAATAAATTTCCAAAGGCTTATATTCTTGGAGTGGATATTTCCGAGGAAATGATCAGGACGGCAAGAATGAAATACCCAAATTTGGATTTCAGAATATGTGATGCCGGCAAGGATTTGTCGCAGCTGGACAATGATTTTGATATTGTGTTTTCAAATGCATGCATTCAGTGGGTGCCTGACCATAGAAATTTAATAAGAAACATGTTACTTAAGCGTTTTGCCCGATACCAGGAAGAAAGAATTTGAAGATGAGATAATGGAGCTTTTAATTAAAGGGTATCCCAGGCAAAAGAACGGGGATATTATTTTAGATTCCCCAGGTTCTTTTTCATTGCGTATCCGAGAAAATGAATGCGACACATTTTACGAAATTAAACAGCCGTGACAACAGACTGTGTAACGTTATGCAAGCGGAGCACGGGGAATAAACCGCAATAAAACGAACCGTGGTAAATCTGTGGAATGGATTAATGATATAATTGAACTTGTTAATACGAATGTAACCCGGAAAGGATTTTGAAAGCGTGAGAATGTCTCATTTTGTCTGTCCGGTTTGCAATAGTGAACTTATGCTTGAAGGAAATATATTCAGGTGCCGAAACAATCACTGCTACGACAGGGCGAGAAGCGGGTATGTCAATTTATTAATGTCGCAGGCGAAAAAAGTGCACGGCGACGATAAAACAATGCTTCTGGCAAGGAGGAATTTCCTTGAAAAAGGATACTATAAACCGTTATTGGATAAGCTGACGGAAATAATAATCAGGTGTGTCAAGAACAATGATGTTTTGCTTGACGCAGGTTGCGGGGAAGGATGGTATACCGATAACATTTACAGGGAACTTAAAAGCCGTGATTATAATGTCCATGTTATCGGAATTGACATTTCCAAAAATGCGGTGGAGCTTTTGGCGAAACGCAACAAGGAAATTGAAACGGCAGTTGCAAGTGTATATAAAATGCCTGTAAAAAGTGAAAGTTGCGACATTGTCCTTTCGGTATTTGCCCCCGTCTGCGCGGAGGAAATCAAACGGGTACTGAAACGGGATGCCGTTTTTATAAGGGTTTATCCCCTTGAAAGGCACTTGCTTTCGTTAAAAAAGCTTATATATGACAATGTTGTTTTGAATGAATTGCCCAACAGGGACATTGAAGGGCTGAAACTGGCGGAATCACATACCGTGAAGAATATTATTAATCTTGGGACAAACGGCGATATTTTGAATCTGTTTATGATGACTCCATATTATTACAGAACGAGCCAAAGCGATAAAGGTAAAATTGCCGAAACAGACAAATTAAGTACCGAAACTGAATTCGGGATTGATGTTTACCGGCGCTTGTAAAAGCGCTTATTTAATGGGGTTGAAGGTAATGGCACATGATATTTTTAAAATTATATCGCCATTATATATGAAGGATAACTTTAATATTATTGCAATCGATTGCGCAAAAAATGAATTTTATATTGCCAATTTTTTTATTTATTTATCATTATTGTTAAGAGTATACATTTTTTATTAAAATAAACATACAGGTATTGCACAATTGTCACAAATATGGTAATATTATTATGCGATAAAACCCATTGAAGGTAATTTTTGTATAGTTTGCACAATCGCTTGCATGACAACAACGGGGCACCGGCCGCAATGATTTTTTTTAAGATGGTAATATAAGCCATTGGAGGGTCCGGGATGAAAGCAGGTCCCAAAAAAGCGGTTTTATTTTTAGTGGTATCGTTAGTACTGGTTGTTCTTCTGAAATTTGTGCTGCCGCCGGTGTTAAAAATCGGCGCCGGGGCATCGGTTACCGAAAACCAAAGCACGGTCCTAATCACTTCAAAGGTTTACCCCGACCGGATTACATTTAATGAAAATGCGGTACTTATGCTGGAAATAAAGCTCAGTCAGGGGACGGTTAAGGAAATATATGCCGATTTGTCTCAGTTGGGCGGGAATCCAGTGACGTATATTGATCCGGAACTCAATGCCCTGACCGTTGCGGTAAGGTATGATATTGAACCAGGAATAAAGGAAATTCCCATTACGGTGACCGACGAATACGGCAACCGCCATTTCCATACGGCAACTCTGGAAGTGGAGAAGAGAGTATATGAGGATAACACGGATTTTGACTGGGATGAGGCAAGGATATATTTTCTTCTGACCGACCGCTTCAGTGACGGTGATAAGTCCAACAATAACCTCTACGGTGAAAGCTACAGCAAAGAAAATCCGGGGGCATATTACGGCGGTGACTTCCAGGGGATTATTGACAAACTGGATTATTTAAAAGAACTCGGAATAAATACAATCTGGATTTCGCCGATAGTTGACAATATCGACTATGGACTGCCGACCGATAAAAACATATCTTATTATGCCTATCATGGCTACTGGGCTAAAAATTTTGAGGAAACGGAAAAACAGTTTGGTGATCTTGAGACATTTAAAAAACTGATTGATGAAGCCCATGACAGAGGAATAAAGATTATGGTGGATGTGGTCTTGAACCATGCGGGATATGGGCTTAAAGAAACCGATGAGTTCTATGACATACCGGGATATCCTACATATGAAGATCGTATGAGGTTTGCGGGAATGTTCCGTACCGTAAACGAAGGCGGGTATGTAAAAAACGAGCTCAGCGGGCTGCCTGATTTCAGGACTGAAGACGCACAGGTGAGAAACAAACTAATCGAATGGCAGGTAAAATGGCTCGAGAAAGCCAGAACCGAAAAAGGAAATACCATCGACTTTTTCAGGGTGGATACCGTCAAGCATGTTGACAATACCACATGGAAAGCATTTAAGAATGCGTTGACACTGATTAAGCCTGATTTCAAACTGATAGGCGAATGGTATGGCGCGGGAATAAACAATACCGCCGGCCAGCTCAGGTCGGGGCAGATGGATTCCCTGCTGGATTTTGAATTCAAGGATGTGGCTTTCAAATTTGTTAACGGGAAAATTGACGAGGCTTTTCAATATCTTCAGAAACGGGACGAAATAATGGATAACACGGCCACTCTTGGGCAGTTTCTGAGCAGTCATGACGAAGACGGGTTCCTTAAAGTAAGGCTAAAAGGCGACAAGGGCAAGATGAAGGTCGCTGCGGCGCTTCAGATTACTTCAAAAGGCCAGCCTGTCATATACTACGGCGAAGAACTTGGGCTTTCCGGTGAAAGCAATTACCCGTACTACGACAACAGGTACGTAATGCCGTGGGATGAAATTGAGAATAACCCTGAGATGCAGGACTTCCTTAATCATTATAAAAAACTTCTGAATATCAGAGCCAAATATTCCAAGGTGTTTTCCAGAGGAAGCACGGTTAAAGCCGCGGGCGGCGACAATGAAGGATATCTGGTTGTAAAAAGGGCTTACGGGGATAAGGAAATCTATGTGGCGTTAAATGTCAAGCACGAACCCGCAGATAATGTTGAAATAGCCGTTTCGGCGCCCGACGGATCGGTGTTCAGGGATGAGTACAACGACGTTACATATACGGTGAAAAACGGTAAAATAGTCATATCCATACCCGGAAATACATACGGCGGAACTGCTGTTCTCACAACGCATACCGCTTCAACAGGCATTCTCCCGGTACCGGAAGGACATATAAGAATCCATTACAACAGGCCAAATGGCGATTATGACGGATATGGCCTGTGGATATGGGAGGATGTGGCAAACCCTTCAACAAACTGGCCTGTCGGTGCGATACCTTTTGATCCCGGACAAAGAGACAATTACGGTGTATACCTGGACATTGAACTGAAAGAGAACGCAAAGAGAATAGGGTTTCTTGTCGTGGACAGGAACAGAGGTGATGCTGGCAAGGACGGGGGAGACAAAATTTTTGTAATTTCTAATCCAAAAATAAATGAAATATGGATAAAACAAGGCTCTGACGAAGTATTTAAGTACGAGCCGGTAGATTTGCCCAAAAACACCGTCAGAGTTCATTATCTGAGACAGGACAATAATTATGAACAATGGGGATTACGGATATGGGGTGATGTTATGAAAACTTCCGGAGAAAACGGAAAAAGGCCTTCGGACATTGAAATGTTTTCAAATGCCATGGTGGATCGTTACGGGGCATATCTTGATATTCAGCTTAAAGAGAATGCGAGGAATATAGGGATGGTTGTAGTGAACCGCGAAAATGGTCAAAAAGACGGTGGAGACAAAAATTTCAGTCTGCTTCATAAATATAACCACATATGGATTAGGGAAAACGATGATACAGTATATGTTTCGCCTTATTGGGAAACACCATATGAAATTGTAGCCGCCGAACTTGCGGCTGTAAACGAAATCCGGATTAAGTTTGCCGCAACCGACGGATTGGATTGCGAAACCTTGAGAAAAGAAATACGCATTTTTGACAATGAAAGCAATCCGATAGGAATTGAAAAAATAGAAATAACAGGGGATACCGTTCTGGCAACTGCAAATTTTGATTTGAATAAACTTCCGCTGAAGGTTTCCTATAATGGGAAGAGCATTTCCGCCAGGTACAGCTGGCGACTGATAGATGCCTTGTATTACTACGACGGAGATGATCTCGGGGCTACATATATTAACGGGAAGGCGTTGCTTAAGTTGTGGGCGCCGACGGCATCGAAGGTTGTTGCGAATTTTTTTGATAAGAAAGATCCCGCGCGGTTAATCGGGAGCCTGGAACTTACCCGCGGAGACAAGGGAGTCTGGTCGGTGCTGGCAAAGCCTGAAGATTTCGACGGTGTGGATGATTTGAGAGGATATTACTACCAGTATGAAGTGACAAACTACGGTGTTACAAAGAAGGTGCTGGACCCTTACGCAAAATCGATGGCAGCGTTCCGGGTCGATGCGAGGGGGAATCCCGGGCCTGACGGCGATACCGTCGGAAAGGCCGCAATTGTTGACTTAAGCAGGACCAATCCGGAAAAATTCGTAAGCGCTGATATTGAAGGATTTGAAAAGCGCGAGGATGCCATCATCTGGGAGGTACATATAAGGGACTTTACATCCGATCCTTCCATTGAAAGCGACTTAAACGCGAGATGGGGTACATACAGGGCTTTTATTGACAAACTTGACTATATAAAATCCCTTGGCGTTACCCATATTCAGCTGCTTCCCGTCATGGCGTGGTATTACGGCGATGAAGCCGCAATGGGCGAAAGGGAGCTGGAATATTCCACAAAGTGCAGCAACTATAACTGGGGATATGATCCCCACAACTATTTCTCGTCTGACGGGGCGTATTCAGAAAATCCCAATGATCCCGAATTGAGGATAAGGGAATTAAAAGAACTGATTAACGCAATCCATGAAAAGGGTATGGGAGTAATTCTTGATGTTGTGTATACCCACATGGCCAAGGCAAGCCTGTTAGACGATATTGTGCCCGATTACTATTTCTGGAAGGATGAAACAGGCAAGTTAGTGGGCGGATTTGGGAACAACCTTGCGACAAACCGCAAAATGGCCGAAAAATTAATGACGGATTCCGTAAAGTATTGGTTCAGCGAATACAAAATTGACGGAATGAGGTTTGACATGATGGGCGATGCCACGTACGAGGCGATACAGAATGCTTATAATGAAGCCAAAAAAATAAATCCGAACGCGTTGTTCATAGGCGAAGGATGGAGAACTTTTTCAGGACATCTGGCCGATCCTGAACTGGCCGGCAAGGGCGCCGATCAGGACTGGATGGACAAAACCGATGATGTGGGCGTATTTTCGGATGAAATAAGAAATGAACTGAAATCGGGCTTTGGCCACGAAGGTGAGCCAAGATTTATCACCGGCGGGGCAAGGGATATACAGACCATATTCAATAATATCAAGGGACAGCCGGGCAATGTGAAAGCCGATAATCCCGGAGACGTGGTGCAATACATCGAGTGTCACGATAATCTTACTTTATATGACGTTATAGCGTTGTCGATAAAAAAGGATCCCTCAAAGCCTGAAAACGACCTTGAAATTCACAAACGAATCAGGCTTGGAAATGTTTTAGTACTTACTTCACAGGGAACGGCGTTCCTGCATGCGGGGCAGGAATACGGGCGTACAAAGCGGTGGTTGGGGAAAGGAGTGCCTCAGGGCAAATACACAGAGCATAAAGACGTCTACGGAAACGTGATTGGGTACTTAATTGACGATTCATACAATTCAAGCGACGCCATTAACATGTTTGACTGGGCTAAAGCAACAGACGCCGAAAAGTACCCCGTGAACAGCGTAACAAGGAAGTATACCGCGGGCCTGATTGCGCTTCGCAGATCCACCAATGCCTTCAGGCTTGGAACGAAAAAGCTGGTTGATTCAAATGTTACGTTGATTGATGCGCCTGAAATTCGGAGAAAAGATCTGGTGATAGCATATAAGTGCCGGTCCACCGATGGCACAGGGGTTTATTACGTATTTGTAAACGCCGATTCAGAAGTAAGGAAACTGACTTTAAATGAGGATTTGACAAGAGGTGTTGTAGTCGTGGACAATGATGAGGCCGGAGTGGATGAAGTAACTGAAAGATCGGGGTTTGAGCTGACCCCTGATTCAATTACCCTTGAACCTTTGACGGCCGTCATTATAAAGATGCCTTCATAACCATTTTTGTAAATAAGTTTCCTTTAGGCGCAGTTACATAAAAAACACCCGGCCAACCCGGCCGGGTGCGGTGCATTTATCAGGAAATGATTTATTTATCCTTTATTTCTGCGGTTTTGTAAATGAATTTGACATTCCCGTCCATCCAGTCGCTTATTCCGGCAAAAGCCCTGTAATTCTTAGACACTTTTACAGTTGCTTTCAGCCTTTCTGTAAATGTTTCTGCGTCGTCAACGCTGTCAGCAAGTTTCTGAATCCCTTTTTCGTTAAACTGTGAAAGTCCCTCCGAAAGCTGCATTGCGCCGTCCTTTAGCCGTGTTATGCCGTCTGTCAGTGCCGGAACGCTGTTTTTCATTGCGTTTACACCGTCGTACAGCGCAACTGCACCGTTATACAGGACTTTGGTTCCGTTTTTAAGATCACTTGCGCCTTTGCTCAACTCAGAAGCACCGCTGGCAGCCTGAGCGACACCTGAGGTATAATTTCTGAGCCCGAGGTAGAATGTATTGTAATCGTCAAGCGAAGACTTAAGTGATTTTATTGATTTTACACCCTCGGCTGCGGCCGCCAGTTTTGACTGGACTTCTTCACCGGCCATTTTTTCGGCAACAATTTTCTGTATTTGTTCTTCGGTTTTTTCTTCAATCAGTGCCTGGATTTCGTTTTCAGCCATTTTTGAATTGATGTTTGCCGTTATGATATTTTTAACCTGCTCGGTTTCCATTTGTTCACTGACTTTCTGTGCAATCAGCGACTGAATATTACTGCTCTGCATTTGTTCATCGGTGTTTTTTGAAATCAATGCCTTGATATCGCCGCCTGCCATTTTTTCATTGACGGCGGATTCAATCATGTTTTGCGTTGCTGTGTCAATACGCCCTGCCGAAACGGCTGCATCATACTTTGCCTTATTCATTCCCGTCGCGGCGAGAATTACCTGTTCTTCCACGTTTTTGCGGACAGCTTCGGTAACCTGCGTCAGTACCTGATTCTTAACTGTTTCGGTAACCTGTGCCGTTACCTGTTCTTTGACCGCTGATGTAACGCCTGCTTCCACCTGTTCACGCACTGCATTGGTGACCTGTGATTTAATGTAATCACGATTTTCCTCAACGGCGGCGGTTATCTGTTCAAGTGCCTGGTTGTAGAGTTTTGTTTCATCAAGCAAATCAAGAATTTCATTCAGGACCGATGCGTAGTTGTCGATTGTAAGCGTAGGAACCGAAAAGCCTGCTTCCTTCAGTTGCGCCTCGGCAGTGGCAAGAAATGTTTCAAAAACCTTTTTGGCTCCGTCGTTTAATTTATCGTTGTTTGCCGCGAGTGTGTCAAGCCCCTGCAACAGCGCCGCAGTTCCATTATATAACTGCTCTGCGCCGCTGTTAAGATCGTTTGCCCCGTCTTTTAATTTGGAGGCGCCGTCGGCAAGCTGATTGATTCCGCTGACCAGTTCGCCTGATTTTTCAAGGAGGGTACAAATGCCGTCGTATAACGCTGAAGAACCGTCAAGAAGCTGTGCCATGGCGTTGTTGAGTTCTGTTATTGAACCGGTTAAATCGTATACTGAATTGATTTTTTCCGTGTCGATGCTGTTAAATAATGCATTGCTTGCAACAGTAACGGTCATCCCGAGGGAAAAATCGCTGGCATCGGCTGTTATTTCCACGTATGACGGGATTTCAAATTTATTCCTGTCAATCCCGAGGTCTTCCTGAAGTCCCGGAAAGGCGAAACCTATTACTATCGTCCGGTCGCCGTCGTTTATAACTTTTCCGTTTGATACTTCCACATTGGAAAAATTGTCGTTGTCCAGTATCATACCCGTAAATACCGCAAACGGAACATAAATTTTTTCATCCTTGCGGTTTATTTTAACAGTTTCATACTGATTGTTTCTATAATCAAAACGGATGGTTACCTTGCCGCTTTTTCCGGCAAGTTCATCAGGTGATATTGCCTGCCCGTCAAGGTTATAGGAAACGGTAAGATTAACCGGCAGTTCCTTCTCCGTTGTACCCTGGTAATAAATGTCCTTCCCGTTTGCGTCCCATACAATGACGTTGTTCCCGCCAGTCGTGTATTCTTCATCGCCTTTGATGTTTTCCACATTCTCAAGTTCGGTTACATCGTTTATTTTGTCGGCAGAAAGCGTGTTTTTCAGCCAGTCACTGACGATAATTTTCTGTACCGTACCGTTCGCGTCGGCTATGACGTATACCGTTTCATCCTTGAAAACACTTTCCGGGACAGTTGATGCCGGTACTTTTTCAGTTATATCCGCCGGCTTGTTTTCCGAAGTTTTGCCGTTGTCATTCAAAGCTACGGAATAAACCGCTCCGACTGCAATGAGAATTGTGCACAGAAACAAAGATATGATTTTCAACGCTTTACCTTTCATTGGACGACAACCCCCGATCTATCGCAGATTTTTGTCATGCCGAATGTTGTTTTACAGATTAATTTATCGCAAAGGAGTAAAAGCGCAGGCAGAATGAAAATTACCATCAGCATGCTTATAATGGCGCCGCGCGCCAGCAGTCTGCACATGGAGCTTACAATGTCAATGTCTGAATATACCGCAACACCGATTGTCGCAGCAAACAATCCCATACCCGACACAATTACCGACTGAACCGACGTTCTGAGTGCAGTCAGTACGGCCGGTTTCCTGTCTTTGCCGCCGGTACGCTCGGAAATATACCTTGTTGTCATAAGTATTGCATAGTCCACAGTCGCACCCAGCTGAATGGTACTGATACAGATGGGGGCGATAAACGGCAGGCTTTGCCCGAAATAATGCGGCAGCCCGAGATTAATGAATATTGCGAGCTCGATTACTACAATAAGTATGAACGGGAGAGATATGCTTTTCGTGACCAATGCGATGATAACGAATATTGACACGATTGAAAAAATATTAACAACTTTGAAGTCATAGTCTGTTACTTCAATCATGTCTTTTACGCACGGAGCTTCACCGATGAGCATGCCGTTCCTGTCATACTTTTTCAGTATAGCGTTCAGCTTGTCAATCTGCTCGTTTACGCTGTCGCTTGCAACCCTGTATTCGGAATTTATAAGCATGAATTTCCATTTGTCACTTTTCATGGCCGAGTTAATGGATTCAGGCAAAATTTCCTCAGGTATCCGTGAACCCATTACCGATTCAAGGCCAAAGACATATTTAACGCCGTCCACCTGTTTCATTTCATTTATCATAGCCCGGATATCTTTCGACGGCAGCGAACTGCTGACAAGGACCATGTGTGTCGAACCGATTCCAAATGTTTCACGGAGTTTTGTGTTTGCAATGACAAAATCAATATTCTTAGGCAGGCATTCGCCCATGTCGTAATATACCTCGCTGTTGGTTTTCCGGTAACCGTAATATGCCGGAGGGATAAGAAGCACAAAAATTATGAGAAACACAGGGAATATCTTTAATATGCCGTTTTCCATTTTCTCCGGGTTTGGAATAAGAGGGCGGTGCTTTGTTTTCTGCAGCGGTTTGTCCAGTATAAGGATAAGTGAGGGCAGTACCGTCACGCTTCCGATAACGCCAAGAAGTACTCCTTTAGCCATTACAATGCCGAGATCCCGGCCCATAGTAAATGACATGAAACAAAGGGCGATGAAACCTGCTATTGTTGTGGTTGAGCTGCCTATAACGCTTGACAGTGTTTCTTTTATTGCGACCGCCATTGCCTCTTTCTTATCGGTATAGTACATGCACTGTTCGTTGTAGCTGTGCCAGAGAAAAATTGAGTAGTCCATTGTAACAGCCAGCTGTAGAACAGCGGCAAGGGCTTTTGTAACATATGAAATTTCTCCGAGGAAGAAATTGCTTCCAAAATTGAGCATAATCATCATACCGATGGAAAAAAGAAAAACAAAGGGTATGAGCCAGCTGTCAAGACACAGGGTCATTGCCACACAAGCAAGGATTACGGCTATTGTAACATAGATCGGTTCCTGTTGTTCGCACAAATCTTTAAGATCGGTTACCAGTGCCGACATACCCGATACAAAGCATTGCTTACCGCATATTGCACGGATTTCCCTTATTGCGTCCATTGTAACGTCGGCTGATGTAGGCGAGTCAAAAAATACCGCCATCATTGTGGCATTTCCCGCATTAAATGCCTGATAAAACTCATCGGGAAGCATTTCTGCCGGCACCGACAAGTCCATGACCGAATCGTACCAGATAACCGTGGCCACATGTTCCACTTTGGAGATCTTTTCCTTAAGTGCGGCCACGTCTTTGTACGGCATATTTTCAACAATGATGAACGAAAAAGCGCCTTTATTGAAATCGTTCATCAGTTCTTTCTGACCGATAACTGTGTCCATGTCCTCGGGCAGGTAGTCAAGCATGTCGTAGTTTACTCTTGTCCTGAGATACCCCAATATTGACGGAATCATAAGAACAAGCGCCAATATCAGAATAGGTATTCGACATTTCACTACAAACTTTGCAAATTTCATTTGTTCTCAGCCTCCTCAAAGCAGCCTTCCACAGGGTACAGATAATGCCAGAAATAACAGCACTGCCGGACAATGGGTGTATTTTACTCTCAGCTTACCGGTTGACGTTGCTAACGCATTATATGCCGAACCTGAACAGACATCAACAGACAAAAAAAGGTCGGTGTCTAAAAAACAGACACAGACGGCAAATTTGACTAAAAATTAAGCATCGGTGAAATTTTGTCTGAAAACCGGACAAATTTTCACCGATGCCTAATATTTTCTGAAAGATGTTTCCGCGCCAGGCGTAAGTTTGTGACAGAAAAGTTTTAAAAGTCGCTGATTAAATGCGTTAAGACCTTTCTTATGTAATTAGTTAAATTCTTAAAACGGTTTGAAACTGCATTTGAAAGACTTTCGGATTTATATATCAACACCGAGAAACAGTCTGACCAGATATCCTATTATAAAAGAGATGACTGCCACTCCAAGGCTGATACCAGCCATTTCAAAAAATCTCTGTCCGAAGGAAAGATCTTTCGCAACCGATATATAGAAATTAAAAACAAGTATTATAATTATCGCCACTATAATTGTAACCGCAAGACTCAGCACATAGTTGGAAAATAAAAGGTATGGAAGTACCAGGAATACGACGGTGATGATATACGTTACGCCGGTGTATATGGATGATTTAAGCGCACGGCTGCTGTCCTGTTCAGTTCTGGCAGAAAGGTATTCTGATGCTGACATGGACAGCGATGCGGCTATGCCTGTTATAAGACCGGAAAGCGCTATAAGGCGTGTATTTTTCAATGCGAAGGTAAGGCCGGCCAGGGTACCCGTGAGTTCCACCAGCGCGTCATTTAGTCCGAGAACCATGGAACCAACAAATTGCAATCTTTCTTCTTCAATTATTCCAACCAGTTCTTTTTCGTGCCTGTCTTCTTCATTTGCGATTTTTTTGAATTCCTCAATTTTTTGCCCAAGTTCCCCATACAGTTTTTCAGAATTTCTTTCCCCGCGCTCCATCAGCTTTATACCGAAAGTAATGCCGAATATAACTGAAATAAAGGTGTAGAAGTATATTTTAAAAATGTTGGGTTTTATGTCCGTTCCGGTAAATTTTTTCAGCGCATTGTGATGGTAGAGTTCATCCTGGGCGATTTGCTGAAGAATTTGGCTGTTCTGTCTGTTTTTTTTGAAAGATGATAATTTCAAATAAATATAATGTTCCGTAATTTCATTTTTTTGAGCTTTTTTAAGAGATTTTATTGTGTGAGCATCCAGACCGTAACTCAATTCAACCACTTCCTTCCGAAATAATAAGTTTTACGCAATACTGCCTGTTTCAGGTTATGATTTCGACTCTCATATAAGTATACCATAAGGCAAACAAACCATAAACCGGTTGTGCCGAAACGGCACACCGGTTTTTTCAAATGCTTATGCTTTCCTGTTTCTCCGCTGAAGCAGCTTTACAAGTTCAACAACGGGAATTACCAGAATGGCAAGAGTAAGGGCGGTTACATACTCTGCTGGGCTTATATGGGTGAAACCAAAAGCATTACGCAGAAACGGAATATATATAACGGCTGCGGTCAGAATGAAAGAAAGGAGCATTGATCCAAAGAGGTAGAAGTTATGTTTTTTTATACCGAAAATAGAGCCATATTGCGACCGCATGTTATACGAATGAAAGATTTCAGCCATTGACATTGTCAGAAATGCCATCGTCATGCCGTCATTACTGTTCGCAATTCTCCATGCGCCGTTTTCAATCCGTTCACCGATAAAATAAGCGGCAAGGGTAAGTACTGCGACCATAACCCCCTGATAGAAAATACTGAATCCCATCCCGCCCGAGAAAATGCCTTCCTTTGGGTCACGCGGTTTGCGTTTCATGATGTCGGCTTCTCCTTTTTCCATGCCAAGGGCGATGGCTGGGAGCGAATCGGTAATAAGATTAATGAAAAGTATATGGGCAGGCTTCAGAATTGTAAAGCCAAATATTGTAGCAATAAAAATGCTTATGACCTCCGAAAGGTTTGAAGAAAGCAGGAACTGTATAGCTTTGCGGATATTGTCGTATATCCGTCGGCCTTCTTCCACTGCGGCAACAATTGTGGCGAAATTGTCGTCGGCGAGTATCATGTCCGCAACGTTTTTTGTCACGTCAGTGCCGGTAATCCCCATTCCAATGCCGATGTCAGCGTTTTTTATTGAAGGGGCGTCATTCACGCCGTCGCCGGTCATGGCAGTGACATATCCCCTGCTTCGCCATGCGTTGACTATTCTTGATTTGTGTTCGGGCTTGACCCGGGCGTAAACCCCGTAATGCTCGACATTATTGACGAAGTCCTCATCGCTTATTTCATCAAGCATGGCTCCTGTGATTGCCTGGGAAGGATCGTTTATAATGCCCAGCTGCATCGCAATGGCCGTTGCTGTGTCAATATGGTCCCCGGTGATCATGACCGGGCGTATTCCGGCTGTCCGGCATTGCTCAATGGCAGCGGGAACTTCGTCGCGGACGGGGTCCATCATTCCCGCCAGTCCGATAAAGGTCAGGTCGCTTTCATCCTCAGAAGACAGAAGCGGGGGCTGTGTTTCCCATTCACGGTACGCGGCGGCGAGAACACGCAGTGCTTTGGCCGCCATGCGTTTATTTTCGGATATAAAGAATTGGCGTTTTTCCTCGGTCAACGGAAAGACACATCCGTTTTCATAATATTTTGTGCATTTCGAAATTACGACATCGGGAGCACCGGTGGTATGTTGAATAAATCCGCCCCCGGGTTTTTTGTGCAGTGTGGTCATCAGCTTGCGTTCCGAATCGAACGGTATCTCGGCAACGCGGGGGTATCTGGCTGTCAGTTCGTTTTTGGGCAGACCGATTTTTTTTGCAAAATTTACGACAGCGGCCTGTGTCGGATCACCTTCGGCATGACCCTGTTCGTTCAGTTCTGCATCCGAACACAGAGCCAGCGAAGAGGCAAGAAGTTTTTCATCGAAAGCCGAACATTCCACAACGGTCATCTTGTTCTGCGTCAGCGTTCCGGTCTTGTCGGTACAGATTATCTGCGTGCAGCCGAGGGTTTCAACGGCGGTTAGTTTCCGGATTATTGCATTGCGCTTTGCCATCTTGGTTACACCAATCGAAAGCACAATGGTGATAACAGCAACAAGGCCTTCGGGAACTGCAGCAACTGCAAGGCTGACGGCAAGCATGAATGAACTCAGCAATGTGTCCGCAAGGCCGGTACCCGGTGTTGCAGGAGAGATGAAATGGCGCAGCAGGCTAATTCCGAACATTATAACGCAAATGCCGAGTACAAGCACCGTAAGTATGCGGCTGAGCTGAGCCATTTTTTTCTGCAGAGGGGTTTCACCCTCCTGGGCTGTTGTAATTGCATTGGCTATTTTACCCATCTCAGTGTTCATGCCTGTTGCCGTAACAACCATTTTGCCACGCCCGTAAACGACCGAACTGCCCATATAAACCATGTTTACCCTGTCGCCGAGCGGAATATCGGTGCCGCTGTCTTCAAGAACGGCGTCGGTTTTCTCTACGGGTACCGATTCTCCGGTAAGCGCCGCTTCTTCAACCTTAAGACTTACGCAGCTTATAAGACGTCCGTCGGCGGGCACGGCGTCTCCAGCTTCAAGCAGTACAACGTCACCGACCACAAGTTCTTCACTTTTAATATGGACAATACGACCGTCACGCATCACTTTTGAGGTGGCAGCCGCCATTTTCTTAAGTGCGTCGATTGCCGCTTCTGCTTTACTTTCCTGAATTACGCCGAGTGCAGTATTGAGTACCACGACAAAAAGAATGATAAATACATCGGACAATGATTCTCCGGAAAGTTTGGCGGTGATTGCCGAAATAACCGCAGCGGCCATCAGTACGAGAACCATTGGATCGGAAATCTGAGCGAGAATTCGCTCTGAAAGAGTGGTTTTTTTACTTTCCTCAAGTTTATTCGGGCCATGTTTGACCAGTCTTTGTTCTGCCTCGGAGGAAGTAAGTCCGTTCGCTGTGCTTCCGGTCGCCCTAAGTACCTCGTCCTTTTCCATAAAATAATGTTTCAAAGCAGACTCCCCTTTCCTTAAAATTAGTATCCACCGCACAAGGTAAAAAAAAACGAGACCATGCGCGTTATTTCCGCGCATAAGTCTCGTTCATTTCCCGCTTTAGAGAGGCGGTAAACTCCAAGCCAGACGGATTGATTTCCGCCATGATGTTGACCTGGAGTGCGCCAACGGCGCGAACTACTCCCTTATGCATAGAAAATATTAACATACCCCTGATGCTGTGTCAATTGTTTTCGTACTTCTCTGTTATGGTAATTATAAAATGTAAAAGTACAGCGGAAAGAGGGAATGTTATGACTTTGGTATGTTATCCCAAATGCACGACCTGCCGGAAGGCAAAAAAGTGGCTGGAGGAAAAAGGTGTGGTTTTTAAGGAAAGAAACATAAAGGAAAACAGTCCCACTGTGGAGGAACTGAAAGAATGGCACAAGAAAAGCGGGCTGTCGCTTAAAAAATTTTTCAATACCAGCGGGCAACTTTACAAGGAGCTGAACCTGAAAGACAAACTGACGGCCATGAGCGAGGAAGAACTGTATAATCTTCTGGCGTCCGACGGTATGCTCGTTAAACGTCCGATTCTTGTAAGTGAAAATTTTGTTCTTGTAGGCTTTAGCGAAAAGGAGTGGGAAGCTGCATTTGAAACGGTATGACAATCCTTATGGAATTTGAATTCAGAACCCCTGTCAGATGATGTAACCTGATTCCGGCAAATGGTCGGGTCAGGATCTTTTTTTGGGCAGCCTTGACAATGTTATAACCAACGGTTATACCCTATATGTCAATAACACTCCGGTAAAATAAGTTTATGGAATAACGGCAAAAAAGGCTTTCCCGGTTTGTATGCCGGAAAAGCCTTTTTTTATAAGGTACTGAAATTTTTTAGGCGTATGGGGTAAATTATGTAAACCATTTAGCCGATAATGATGTTTGTAAAGTAAATGCGTTTTGCATTTCTTTAATTTACATTCACCGTCAACGAAAGTTGCTTGGGACTGCTCAGTTCAATATTATCTTTTCGTAATTTCCATTTTACACCAAAATAGAATGGGAGGGGTATAGTATGGTAAAATTTATCAGTTTTTACGTTAACAGAAAGAAGATGATATTATGGTAGACATAATTGGTCAGGTAGCTGAGACCGAGGAGGATACGCTGAAAAACAGATATCTTACTTTTTCACTCGGTCAGGAAACATACGGCCTGGAAGTGGAGTATGTCACTGAAATTGTAGGTTTTCAAAAAATTACCGAAATACCGGAACTTCCTGAGTATTTAAAAGGGGTAATAAACCTTAGAGGTAAAATCATTCCTGTGATGGATGTAAGATTGCGTTTTAAAAAAGAGCCGAAAGAGTATAATGACAGAACCTGTATTATAGTGATTGACATTAACGGTGCCTCTGTCGGACTGATTGTTGATGCGGTTTCAGAAGTAATTGCCATACCGGAGGAAAATCAGGCCGATCCGCCGCAACTGAACAAAGAGGTTAAAAACAAATGTATTAAAAAAATTGGAAAAGCGGGAAACGACATTAAATTGTTAATTGATTGCGAAAAACTGTTAAGCAAAGAAGAAATTTTAGAAATGAAAAAAATAATTTGACGGGCAATTTAAAAAGAAACAATTAATGTGATGTAAATGCTGGGGGGATTTTTTTATGTTTAAATGGTTTGGGAATTTAAGGATAGGTCTCAGAATCATTATAGGATTTTTCATTATTGTAGCCTTGGCCTGCATCATTGGAATTACAGGAATTGTAAATCTTAATAATGTTCAGGATTCCTATTCCCTTGATTTTAAAAGTGTTGCCAACGCATTGGAATATGTTGAAAGAATAAGTTCGCATTTCCAACAAATTAGAGTTAATATCTTTGGTTTTGTTTTATCCGCCGACTCGGAGGAAGAAAGGGAATATTATGTTAACAGAATTGCTCAGCATGTAAATACAGTAAATGAAAACATTAATTACTATTATGACATTTTAAATAGCTATGATGCCAGTGAAATTGAAACAGAATTAAAACTGCTTGGCAATGTTCAGACTGCAATAAACCAGTTCGATACGATGAGAAAACAGGTAATGGAGAAACTTAATGAAGGTTCAATTACCTCGGATGAGTTTGTTGCGTTATTTTCCAGCGGCGGGGAAGCTCATACTTTGGCAAGCAATGCCGACAGTGCCATTCAGGAACTAATTGATTACAATGTTAAATATGCGGCGGACCAGATTGCTGAAAATGAGCAGAAAGCCCAAAGTTCAGTTGGAGCAATGATAATTATACTGGTTGTCAGTGTTATATTTGCGGTTTTTATGAGCATCATAATATCCCGTGGTATATCCGGGCCCATAACCAAGGTTGTTGTTGCTGCAGGCAAGCTTGCAGAAGGGGATATGGACATAATCTTTGATATCAGTTCCAAAGATGAAACAGGAAAACTTATAAATGCTTTCAGAACTCTGGTTGAAAGTACAAGGGAACAGGCAACAATAATCGAGAGAATAGCAGACGGGGATCTTACGGTTGATGTACCAATACGGTCAAAAAAAGATTTGCTTGGCCAAAAGCTGTCTCAAATGGTGCGTAATATTAATGAACTGATAATGAATATTTCTGCAGCAGCTGAACAGGTCTCGTCAGGGGCAAAACAGATATCCGATTCCAGCATGTCACTTTCCCAGGGAGCTACCGAACAGGCAACCTCCATTGAGCAGCTTTCGGCTTCAATAGAAGAAATATCCTCGAAAACAAAGATTAATGCGGAGAATGCCGATAAAGCCAATGAATTGACCGAAAAGGCAAAAACTTACGCCGTTACCGGCAATGAGCATATGCAGGAAATGCTTAAGGCGATGGATGAGATTAACCAGGCTTCAGGCAATATAAACAAGATCATCAAGGTAATAGATGATATCGCGTTCCAGACCAATATACTGGCGCTGAATGCGGCGGTTGAAGCAGCAAGGGCCGGCCAGCACGGCAAAGGTTTTGCCGTGGTTGCCGAAGAAGTCAGAACTCTTGCGGGGCGCTCTGCAAACGCTGCCCGTGAAACAACTGCATTAATTGAGGATTCCATCAGAAAAGCCGAAACAGGAGCGAGGATTGCAAAAGAAACCGCCGACGCTTTGGAGAAGATTGTGGACGGAGTTGAATCAGTATCCAATCTTGTAAGTGAAATACAAAGGTCTTCAAATGAACAGGCTACAGCCATTGCTCAGATAAATCAGGGTATTATGCAGGTATCACAGGTGGTTCAGGAGAATTCCGCAACGTCCGAGGAAAGCGCAGCCGCAAGCGAAGAATTGTCCAGCCAGGCTGAAATGCTCAAACAGATGGTGTCGAGATTTAAACTCAGGAAAACTACAGGCGGCGGTAATTCATATGATAGGCTCAGCCCCGAAATTGTAAAAATGATTGAGCAAATGTATGAAAACCGGGAACATGAATATGAAGCTAAACCGGAAGGAGAGCAGAACCAGAAGGCAATGCTTGTAGGCGACGGTCAGTTTGGGAAATATTAATCGGAATTATATTAAGACCGGAGAAATGTATACCAATTCCTCCGGTTTTTTGCAGTCTGCGATAAATAAAATATTTTGGCATTCTATTTTTTAATCCCGCAGATAATGTTATAATTTAAAAAAACAACTACAATAAAAAATTATTTTGCCGGGCAGGGTTGAAATATAGGATGCGCATTTCCGGTTTTATTGTTTAATCGGCTATGGCGTTTTAACAAACTATAAACCAGGGAGGAAAATATATGAAAAAGCTGAAAATTGCAGACGGAATACACATGCTTACAATGAATGTGGATGACATACTTTTTGAAGGTATTTGGGAAATTGCCAACGGGGTTACTCTTAACTCGTATATAGTTCAGGGCGAAAAAACCGCGATAATTGACGGTGTCATCGGCTGGGACGGAGTTCCTGAAACCCTTTACAAGAACATGGAGGAAATAGGGGTCGACCCGAAAAGTATTGATTATCTGATTGTTAATCATATGGAACCCGATCATTCGGGCTGGATTTCAAATTTCAGAAAAATAAAGGATGATTTTACCGTAATATGTACCGAAAAGGCTGCAAGAATGGTAAAAACCTTTTATGACGAAGACAGGGTAAGAATTGTGAAGGAAGGAGATACGCTGGACCTTGGCAGAGGCAAAGTATTGAGCTTTCATCCGGTACCTAACGTTCACTGGCCCGATACTATGTATACTTATGAAAGAGATACGAAAACCCTTTTTTCCTGTGATATGTTCGGAGCTTTCGGCAGGATGAATGAGCATTGCTTTGATGATGAGCTTACTCCGGAAGAAATGGATTTTTTTGAATTTGAAGGGATAAGATATTACTCAAACGTAATGGCGACTTTTACGCCAAGTCTGAAAAAAGCGATTGAGAAGGCTAAAACATTGGATATAAGGATAATAGCCCCCGGTCATGGCCCTGTTTACAGGAAAAATCCCCAGAAAATCATGAATGACTATTACAGATTCTCCCAATATGCCGAAGGAGCAGGAAAAAATGAAGTTACCATTCTGTGGGGTTCCATGTACGGGATGACGAAAAAGGCCGTGGATTTTGCTGAAAGGGTGCTTCAGAGAGAAAAAGTAAAATATAATAAGCTGGAGATGCCGCAGGAAAGCGAAAGTGCAATGATTGCCGCCGTTTTTGAATCGGCAGGGGTCATTATCGCCGCTCCCACTTATGAATACAAGCTTTTCCCGCCTGTTGCCGCGGCTTTGAATGAGATTGGCAGGAAGCGCATTACCGGCAAGACGGCATTCAGATTCGGATCATACGGCTGGTCCGGCGGCGCGGAAAAAGAGCTTAAGGAAATAATGGAAAGAAATAATATGAAGTGGGATTTTATTGAATCCGTGGAGTTTGAGGGCGCACCACGGGAGGAAGACCTGAAAAGGATAGAAACAGGAATTTTGGAACTTTTAAAGAAAATGAAGGAAAAAGTAGTGGAATAAAAAACGAAACACGGGGACTGTTATTGGTCCCCGTGTCTGATTTAAAACAAAATTCCTTTGTTGACGAATTACAATCAAACAACCTGAAAAATATAAAACTTAAGATAACCTGTTTCAGGCACATTCCACAAAATAGGATGATCAGGCGCCTGCTGGCGGGCTTCAATCTGTCTCAGTGATACTGACGCATCCTTTGCGGCGCTTGCCAGCACTTCGCGGAATAAATCATCGGTCATGAAGTGGCTGCAACTGCACGTAGCAAGATATCCGCCACGGGGGAGCAGTTTCATGGCTTTCAGGTTAATTTCCTTATACCCGCGGGCGGCGGCCTGTACGGTATTCCGGGATTTCGTAAAAGCCGGCGGGTCAAGAATAATAAAGTCAAAGTCCTTGCATTTCCGTTCAGCCAGTCTTGTCAGAAGGTCAAAAACGTCTTCGCAGATAAAATCCATTTTCCCGTCCAGACCGTTGCGTATCGCATTTTCCCGCGCCATGTCAATGGCCTGCTGTGAAATGTCCACGCACGTTACGTGCTCAGCTCCTCCCAATGCTGCGTTAAGGCCGAAAGAACCGGTATGGGTAAAACAGTCCAGTACACGTTTGCCCTTTGCTATCCGTGCCACGGCAGCTCGGTTATATTTCTGATCCAGGAAAAATCCTGTCTTTTGCCCGTTTTCGACGTCCACCAGATATTTAATACCGTTTTCGCATATTTCGATAACCGCAGATTCAGGCAAGGGGATGCCATCAAACCTGTACCAGCCTTTATATTCCTGCAGACCTTCCTTTGTACGCAGAGCAATATCATTACGCTCAAAAATACCGGCAATGTCTTCTCCCATTTCTTTAAGCACATCCCAAAGGGCACGGTAAACAGTATCCTTTACAAGTTCCATGCCAAGGCATGTGATTTGTACTGACAGGATGCTGCCGTAGCGGTCCACTGTCAGCCCCGGCATCTGGTCAGCCTCGCCGTGGATCAGGCGGCAGCAGGAAAAGTCCCCTCCGGGCATTACGGTTTTGCGGTAACGTATTGCATACTCAACGCGGCGCCGCCAGAAACGGTCGTCAAACACATCATTGGCATTACGTGAAATGAGCCTGACGGTAATTTTGCTGTTATTATTGTAAAAACCCGTGCCAAGAAAAGCATTTCCGGCAAACACATCCACCAGTCCGCCGTTTTGGGGTTCGCCTTCTGTTTCACGGATTTCTTCCCCGTATATCCATGGATGCCCGTCTCTGACACTGCGTTCGGCTTTCTTAGATATTATTACTTTGGGATATGGTCGTATCTGTTTCACTTGTTTCACCTTTCGAAGCTTTTTTCTGCGTCATTTTAACATATTTTATCTTATGCCTTCAATACAGGCATTATCAGCTTAAAAGCCGTAATATTATGCAATATAGCATTTAAATAAAAAAGCTTTCTATGGCGAAGTTCAGTTCCCATAGAAAACTGATTATAAGAAAATGTCAAAACACATACTCAATTGTTTTTTTCAGCGGCCTCTGCAATTTCTTTTGTTTCATGAACCGTTCCGCGAGGATGTTGAGGGGGTGCGTATATGGAATAAAGTTTTAACGGCCTGTTTCCGGTATTTATTATATTATGCCACTTACCGGCAGGTATTATAATTATATAACCGTCGGATACATCCTTTTGGTAATTCAGGTTATGCTTGCTGTCGCCCATTTTTACGAGTCCGGTGCCTTCTTCGATGCGTATAAACTGGTCGACGTTAGGGTGTATTTCCAGACCGATATCTTCACCCACACCAATACTCATCAGTGTAAGCTGCATATATTTACCCGTCCATAATGCAGTGCGGAATGTATTATTTTGTTTTGTGGCCCTTTCAATATTTATAACAAATGGCTCGGGGCCGTAATCCTTTAATTCTGTTACAGGGTTATCGTGATGAGAAAAATTATGAATATGGCTGTCCCTGTCCTGCATATGGAATTCCGTTGGTTTATTTAAACTGTATCGACGATAGATAACATTTGGATTTGTTTTTTTAAAGCCAGTATAGTGCGGGTAATGGTATATCCTGCGCATAATTACCTCATTTCCTTTAAATTTCCTACATGAATAATATATGCTTTATGTAAAACAGATGTGTTTATTCTTTATTTTTTTGTGTGCAAAGTTATTTAAGAAGAGATGCAATTTGTTTATATATAAGTAATTTTCAAATAAAATTTTACGGGTCTCTTGACATTAAGGACCATAAATGGTACTTTATAATAAAAACTGCGGGGGAACTCGTTAAACGAGTTGAGAAAGGTAAGACCTGACCCTTTGAACCTGTCAGTTAACACTGGTGTAGGGAAGCAGTTTTTATCAGATTAATATTAAATGATAAATAACAGCTCTCTCCACCAGGGGGGAGTGTTTTTTTATGAAAACCGAAATACAGGAGACAAATTCTCTTAAAATTACATGTCCAGGAATCAACTCGTTTGTTTCGGCCGGCGGATAATGTATATTACCCAACAGTTCCCCTCATTATTTGATGAATTTCCCATTTAAGTAAAATTAAAATATAAGACGAAAGGAGAGTCAAGCATGATCACAAAACAGGAGATCCGGGAGCAAATCATCCGGACGGTTGAAACGGTGAAACGGACAAATCCCATGGCAGGCTCGATTACCAATATGGTAACAATTAATTTTGTTGCAAATGCACAACTTGCCGTCGGGGGCTCGGCAGCAATGGTTTATCTGCCCGAGGAAGCTGAAGCTTTGGCAAAAGCGGGCGGAGCTACATATGTGAACGTGGGAACTCTTTTGCCGGTTCATGAGCAGACTTTGCCTCATGTGGCAAGAGTGCTGTATGAATTACGTAAACCATGGGTGCTTGATCCTGTGGCGGTGGGAATTGGTTCACTCAGAAACCGGATGTTACAGCGGTTTAAAGAGTATAAACCCTCCGTAATAAGGGGCAATGCTTCTGAAATTATGGCATTGGCGGGATTATGGGAACTGGAAGGCGGCACTAAAGCTTCCAATGTTCGTGGCGTTGATTCAACAGATTCAGTAGACTCGGCAAAAGCAGCGGCCGTTGCGTTAGCCAGATGGACCGGCGGGGCCGTTGCCGTATCCGGCGAAACCGATTTAATAACCGACGGTTCGGTTATAGTTTACTCTTACGGTGGATCGCACTTTATGCAAAAAATTACCGGCGCAGGCTGTGCTTTAGGTGGAGTTATCGCGGTTTATGCAACGGCTGCATCACCTTTTATCGCCGCGCTGACGGGAACCGCGGTGTTCAATCTGGCTGCAACCCGTGCTGAAAATAAGGTCCTTGGCCCCGGAAGTTTTCAGGTCCGTTTTCTTGACGAACTTTACAAGGCAAGTCCGGAAGATATTGCCGACAATAGGTTTGATATTGAAGAGATTTAATTGTAACGATCTGGGAGGTGAAATCAGTGAGTATAAGAAAAAATTTGGATATATCCGCATACCTGGTGATAGGTCCGGAAAATACGAACGGAAGACCTGTGAAAAAAATTATTAAAGACGCAGTTGAAGCCGGGTTCACATGTATACAAATCAGATCCAAGGTTGCATCTGCCAGGGAACTTATTGAATTAACACGTGAGGCCGCGGAAGTAATAGCCCTGTTGGGAAAATCCGATAATGTGGCCCTGCTTGTGGACGACCGGCTGGACGTTGTTCTGGCTGCAAGAAAGCAGGGAATAAAAGTCGACGGTGTGCACGTGGGGCAGTCGGATATACCTGTGGACGTATGCAGGGAATATCTGGGAGAGGACTCGGTTGTCGGGCTGTCGGCAAGAACCCATGAAATGATTGAGTATATAAAAACAGCAGATGTTTCGGGAATTGATTATTTTGGAGTCGGACCGGTGCATGAAACAATGACTAAGCCTGATTGCGGGCTCGATACAGACGGAAAAATAAAAACCAGAAGTTTTGAGGAAATTGCAGAGATAGTAAGGCTCAGCAAAATTCCTGTAGTAGTGGGTGGAGGCGTGAAGGTTGCTGATATACCTCAGCTTGCGCGGACCGGAGCCGCCGGTTTCTTCGTTGTATCCGCAGTGGCCGGAGCCGATGATCCCAAACAGGCTGCCCTGGAACTTGTAAATGCGTGGAAACTCCATACCGAAGCCGGAAGGAAAAATTAATAAACCGAAAACAGGTGGGAATATGATTAAAGGGGTTATTTTTGACATAGACGGGGTAATACTGGACTCGATGCCAATTTGGAACAAAGCCGGGGAAATGTATCTGCGGAAGCTGGGGTTGCAGCCCAACCCCGGTCTTTCAAAAGCCATGGAAAGCATGAGCATGCATGAAGGAGCTAAATTTTTAAAAGAAAAATACCATCTGGATATGAATGAGGACGAAATTGTAAAAGGCATCAATAAAACCATTGAGGATTTTTACGCCTATGAAGTCAGGCTTAAAGAAGGAGTGGAGAAGTTTCTGGAAGGTCTCAAGGAGAGGAAAATAAAAATTGTGGCAGCGACATCCTGTGACAGAGAGGTTTTTGAAAAAGCACTGGTAAGGCTTAATGTAATCAGATATTTTGAGAAAATTTTTACATCCACCGAGACAGGTTCAGGCAAGACAAAACCCGATATTTTTCTTGCGGCTGCTGATTATATGGGAACACGTCCCTGCGAAACATGGGTTTTCGAAGACGCCCTGTATGCGATTAAAACGGCAAAAGACGCCGGCTTCAGAACAGTAGGGGTATATGATTATTACAACAGCGACAAATGGGATGAAATAAAAAATACCTGTGACATATGTTTTGAAAAACTGGACGATGTTAACGTCTTTCTGGAAAAAGCATTGGCATCGGAGCTTTAAGGGCAATAAACCGGAAAGGCATATTGTCAGCTGTTTTGAAATATTTTTTGAAATACATAAGGAGGGGAAGCATATGAAAACTGTTTTGACCATTGCGGGAAGCGATCCCAGCGGAGGGGCAGGAATTCAGGCGGATATTAAAACAATGACAGCAAACGGCGTTTATGCAATGAGCGCAATTACCGCACTTACTGCCGGTAATACGACCGGAGTATCGGGTATTATGGAAGTAACGCCGGAATTTTTGGGAATGCAGTTGGACAGCATATTCACCGATATATACCCGGACGCCGTAAAAATCGGCATGGTTTCGTCTGCGCCGTTGATCGAAGTCATAGCTGAAAAGCTGAAATATTACAATGCAAGAAATATTGTCGTCGATCCGGTAATGGTTTGTACCAGCGGATCTAAAGTTCTTAAGGATGACGCAATAGAGCCTTTGATGAACAAATTGTTTCCGCTGGCGGTGGTAATAACGCCGAACATTCCCGAAGCGTCCATTTTGTCCGGGATATCTATTGAAAATAAGGAAGATATGATTATAGCCGCCGAAATTATCAGCAAACGGTTCGGTTTAGCGGTCCTCTGCAAGGGTGGATACAGTGGGAACCACGCCGATGATTTGTTGTACTGTGATAACAGGTACAAATGGTTCAGGGGAGAGAGGATTAACAATAAGAACACCCACGGAACAGGATGCACTTTGTCCAGCGCCATAGCCTGCGGCCTTGCCAAAGGGATGGATCTGGAAACGGCAATACAGTCTGCAAAGGACTACGTAACAGGCGCGCTGAAATCAATGCTAAAGTTGGGCAAAGGCAACGGGCCTATAGACCATATGTGGAATATATGTAAATAGAAAATCACCGGGTTTGAAGTCAGGAATTGCCGTATCGGACTGTGTGGAAAAAACTGGCTGGAGAAGGGTAATGTCAGATATTTAAAACAATAACTCTGAAATAAGCATTTTCTGTTATTTAGAGGCTTATTCAAATTATACATATAAGGAGATGGAGACATGAAAACGGTTCTGACTGTTGCAGGAAGCGATCCCAGCGGAGGAGCAGGAATTCAGGCGGATATTAAAACAATGACGGCAAACGGCATTTATGCGATGAGTGCGATCACCGCGCTTACGGCACAGAATACAACCGGAGTATCGGGTATTATGGAAGTAACGCCGGAATTTTTGGGAATGCAGTTGGACAGCATATTCACTGATATATACCCGGACGCCGTAAAAATCGGCATGGTTTCGTCTGCGCCGTTAATTGAAATCATAGCTGAAAAGCTGAAATATTACAATGCAAGAAATATTGTCGTCGATCCGGTGATGGTTTCCACCAGCGGTTCTAAACTTCTTCAGGACAATGCGATTGAAGCCCTGAGAAGCAAATTGTTCCCCATGGCAGTGGTAATAACGCCGAACATTCCCGAAGCGTCCATTTTGTCCGGGATATCTATTGAAAATAGGGAAGATATGATTAAAGCCGCCGAAATTATCGGTAAACAGTTCGGCTGTGCTGTTCTCTGCAAGGGTGGGCACAGCGTAAACGACGCCGATGATTTGTTGTACTGTGATAACAGGTACAAATGGTTCAGGGGAGAGAGGATTAACAATAAGAACACCCACGGAACGGGATGTACTTTGTCCAGCGCCATAGCCTGCGGCCTTGCCAAAGGGATGGATCTGGAAACGGCAATACAGTCTGCAAAGGACTACGTAACAGGCGCGCTGAAATCAATGCTTAAGCTGGGCAAAGGCAACGGGCCTATAGACCATATGTGGAATATTTGTAAAAATAATATATAACTCTGAGCCATGGGTTGACGCATGAATTCAGGGCATTGTTGAAAATAGTGTGCATATGTAACTGATTGCCGGAGCTTCGGCAAAACTCACTGAAGGGAGACGCTCCGGCAGTTGTTTTTTTATGCTGAGAATTTTTGAAATGGTACAATTCCACACATACATATCAAGTATTTACTATTTGTAATTCTGTCCCTGATACATTCCGTGTTTTATCATGTAACTGTGCAGCCTGTTCAGAACATGACGTTTGTTGATGGTCCATTTTGGCGCGGCAAGGTTTTCACGGTTGCCGTCGCCTGTTACCCTGTGAACGACCATTTCCTGCGGCAGCCGGGTTATAGCTTCCGCCACCCATTTAACATAGGTTTCTTCATCGAGCAGGGGAAAGGGCTTTTCCTGGTATTCCTTATAAAGAAGACTGTCTTTAAGTATATGGAGCATTGACAGTTTGACGCCGCTTACCGGCTGATTTGCGGTATATTCAACCGTGGCCATAAAATCGTCGTAAGTTTCCCCCATCAGCCCCACTATCAGATGGACTATTACCTGAATGCCCGCCTTATTTAAGCGCGCAACGGCATTTTCAAAAACCGGCAGTTCGTATCCCCTGTGAAAGAGGTCTGCGGTTTTCTGATGGATTGTCTGAAGGCCAAGTTCAACCCATATCGGCTTGGATTCAGACAGACGGGACAGCTCTTTTATCATTTCGTCCTCAAGGCAATCAGGCCTTGTACCTATTGAAAGCCCTACAATTCTTCCATCTGCAAGAATTTCTTCATAAACAGGCACAAGTTGCTCCACCGGACCATAAGTGTTTGAAAAGGACTGCAAATATGCGATATATTTGTCGGAAACGGTTTTAGAGGCCACCATCCGGATTGCTTCATTAATTTTTTCAGGGATACTCAAAGGCCCCGCTATTGCAAAGTCACCCGAACCCCTTGAAGAACAAAAGGTACAGCCACCAGTACCCTTCGTGCCATCCCTTGTAGGACAGGTGCAGCCGATATCCAGCGAGATCTTATAGGTTTTTTCGCCGAAGATTTCCCTGAAATATTGATTTGCGGAATAATACGGTTTCTGATCGGGCCAGAGTTTCATGGAACGCTCTCCGGAACAGGTATATATTCAATAAAAGTGTTTTAAGCATTATAACAGTTAATAACATTTCCATTATAGCATATCAGATATCAGAAAATACAGTTTATACATAAAGTATTTTTGTCAGTTATTTATTGCTGAAATTCTTCAGTGAATGTAAAATTATTAAGCAGTTATGCGGAGCCGTGGTGTATTATTTGCATGAAAAATCAGGTCTTGTCTATAAATGAAGCGGGCAAGGCGAATAGTGGCGTGGTGTGCTTATGAAGTATTTCTGTACTGTTAATGAACGAAAAGGAACAAGTTATCTTGAATTTTATAAAGGAAAATGGGACAATAAAACCTTCTGGAAATCGGATTCTTTACTGCTGGACTTCGATATTTATGCAGATTTCGATTTATATAAAGCTTTTGCTGCAGCCATTCCGGGATTTGACCCTCATGGAGTGTTCGAAGTAAACCGCTCCCAATGGGAAACTGTTCTTGATTATGCGTCGAAAATGGATACAGGGGCGGAGATGGTTCTTGCCGAGGCGGTTGAATGGGTTGAAGAAACTCTGAAACAAGAAGGTATGTTTACTATTTTGGGGATATAAGTATTTTGGGTTTTCAAAAAATTTTGATACTGCCTTAACTGGAAAATATTTGCATATGATAATAAGGCCTACAAGGCGGATAAAATACTTACTATGAACTGTTTCTTTCTTTTTTGGCTCTGAATCTGAATGTACACATACTGTCTCCCCCTGCAAGGCTTTTTTCCCGTTCAAGTTCAATGTTCCATTTCACGGCAAGGGAGTAGTCAAGGTCGCACCACGTGCATGAACACAGTTCACTTAACTGATGTTCGCGGAAAAACTCTGCAGACGGGCATTTATGTACATTAAAGAAAAATTCGTTATCATCCGCTTTTATTATTTCCATCTCATAACCGGGGCTGTTGTATGGAAAACGGTTAATACAGAAATTCATGACTTTTTCAAGTCTTTTGATCGGATTTTTCGCTTTAAATTTCGTAAATGCCCAGAAAATGCCGCTCAGCTTGTTGTATACTTTCCACGTTATTTCAGAGGTTAATTTTATGGCTTCCTGTTTTTCAATGTTTTCCGCTGTCAGCTTTTCATAAAGTATCAGTGTAAGTAAAGACAGCCTGACCACCAGTGATGCGCCGGGTGTTTCCCTTTCTTCCAGGTATGGCAGGCGTTTTTTGTATTCTTCCCAAATTTCGTTTGTCAGGCTTGAAACCGTGCTTTCAGGCAATTTTCCGGACAACACCTTCTGAAACATCCTTCCGGCGGATTTATTGACAACGCGGTATACAATTTTATCGCCAATTGTCACATTCATAGTTCTTCACTTCTTTGTTCCACACCATGAGTTTTTTCCGTAAGTGCCCATTATCGTCACAAAGCCCGTTTCACCGTCTTTTGAGTGCATTGAATTGGTTATTCCCATATAATGGGGAGAATTCAGTATGGCAAAAAGTTGAGGCTATATACGGACATTCACTCCGCGGTTCTTAAGATAAAGCTTAAGCTCACGAATATCTATTTTTTTGGTATGGAATACGCTTGCAGCAAGTCCGGCGTCAATTCTGTCGTATTTGAAAAGCTCATAAAAATCCTCCGTTTTTCCCGCACCTCCGCTGGCGATAATGGGAATTTTTACTGCTCCCCCAATTGCACAAAGCATCGGGAGATCAAAGCCCCCGCGTACACCGTCGGTATCCATGGAATTCAGGACTATCTCGCCGGCGCCGAGATCCTCGCCGTGTTTTGCCCATTCAACAGCGTCGATACCGGTGTCGGTTCTTCCGCCATTGGCAAAAACGTGAAACTTTCCGTTAACGCGTTTAACATCCATACTGAGCACCACGCACTGGCTTCCATAACGCTTTGCAGCCTCACTGATTAATGAGGGATTCCTGATTGCGCCGGTATTAACGCTTACCTTGTCGGCTCCGCATTTAAGAACCATGTCGAAATCCTCAAGTGTATTTATCCCTCCTCCGACGGTTAGGGGAATGAAAATCTCCGAAGCCACCGCACGCAGAATGTCGGTAAATATTTTCCTTCCTTCATAGCTTGCCGTAATGTCGTAAAAAACAAGCTCATCGGCTCCCGATTTATTATAATATCGTGCCAGTTCCACAGGATCGGCCATGTCGCGGATATTTTCAAAGTTTACGCCCTTAACCACCCTTCCGTTTCGTACATCAAGGCAGGGAATTATTCTTTTACTAATCATAAACTGACCTCCAAATAAATATCAAAATTACGGTTGCAATTCGTGGGGATGTTTACAAAAAACTTAAAAGCACGCTAAAAAGACAAATCATTTGCAGACCTAAAGAATTTTAAACCTCGGCAAAGGCTTTAAGCAGGCGAAGACCTGCATCCCCGCTTTTTTCGGGATGAAACTGGGCTCCATATACCAAGCCGGCTCGTACAAGCCCCGGAACCATGACGCCGTATTCCGAAATTCCGAGTATGTTTTCCCGGCAGTATTTAGCGTAATAGCTGTGAACATAATATACCCATTCACCATTGCTGAAATATTTGAATATAGGATCATCTTTTACAATTTCAAGCCTGTTCCAACCCATATGTGGTATTTTCAGGCAAGAATCTGTGTCGGCTTTAAGCGGTACGATCTTTCCAGGAATAAGCCCTAAGCCTTCATGCTCGCCGAATTCAAAACTTTTTTCAAATAAAAGCTGCATGCCAAGGCAGATACCAAGCAGAGGCTTAATTCCCGCCAGTTTTTTGATTGTGTTCACCAGTCCTGTTTCATCCAGCTTTGCAATTGCGTCACCAAAGGCGCCTACTCCAGGCAAAATTATCCGGTCGGCGGCAATCAAATCTTCTTTTTTGTTTGTTACAATGCACTCAAGCCCAAGATAATGAAGGCTTGAAATTAAGGAAAAAAGGTTTCCAACCCCGTAATCCACGATTGCGATCATTAAAACTGCTTCCTTTCATTGAAACTGTGCGACTTAATCAAAAACCGTGCAATAAAAAATCAGCAAAACTTTTTATTACTTTAGTATGATAAAGCGATATAGTAATAAATTAATTTTAACATGAATGTAACAAAAACACCATACAAAATTTTTACAGCCAAATGCATAAAAATTTGTATTATTTGCCTGCAATATAAAATGTGTTATAATATGAAATAATTTCTAAACAGCAATAAATTTTCCTTTATATATGCATACAAAGTTGAATTGCCAAAGCGGTTTATTTATAATTGTTAAATGAGTGGCGAAGTTATGTCTAATTAGATGTCTGAAAATATTTAATTAATTCAGGAGGTTTGGACAAATGGAAGAAGTATATGAATTTTTAAAAAAATGCGGAACGTATTATTTGGCTACGGTAGAGGGAGACCAGCCGAGAGTAAGGCCTTTTGGCACTGTTGATATCTTTGAAGGTAAACTTTATATCCAGACAGGAAAATCAAAGGCGGTGTCAAAACAGATTCAGGCAAATCCGAAGGTTGAAATCTGTGCATATGCTGACGGAAAATGGCTGAGACTGACGGGAAAGCTTGTTAGGGATGACAGAGTGGAGGCCAAAAAGCATTTACTTGACAACTACCCTGAACTTCAGTCCATGTATTCTCCGGAGGATGACAACACAGAGGTTCTTTATTTTGATGAAGCTACTGCTGTATTCTATTCGTTTACTGAACAGCCAAGAATAATTAAATTCTGAGATTAATTATTCGGATAAAGCTATCGTAAAATGTTATTAAAAATAGGAATACTTGTAGGCGGTAAGTTTTTTAAGAAATAAGTACAGGGCTTTCGGGGTGTGGTATTTATCCGAAAAGCCCTGTTTGCAACTGTTCATATTGAAAAAAGCAAGCGATTTTATATTTATTGAGAATTAACAACCCCAAAAGGTCAAGTGACGGAGTTGATTTATTTATATACTTATCAGTTATCTTAACTATTAGTTTTATCACTTTAATGGTAAAATATATCCGAATGGTAGAGCATACCGGTCAATACCTCAGAACTAATCACCGCTATGTTTCGCGGCCTATGGTATTATTGATGATTAATTAAGAATAAATGAGGTGGAAAAATGTCATATACTTTTTATGATCTCGCTGTGGATGTATTAATGACAGTCAGAAAACCTCTTACCATATATGAGATTTGGGAACACGGCATAAATTTGGGCTTAGCGCAAAAACTCGGCACGTCAGGAAAAACTCCGTGGCAGACCTTGGGAGCGAGGATTTATGTTGATTTGAAGGAGAATCCGAATACCAAATTCGTCCAGGTAAGCAAAAGGCCTGCAATGTTTTATTTAAAAGAGCTGTATGGCAATTCTGAAGATTATCAAAAAAATGAAGAAAAGAAAGTATACTTGGAGAGTAAGGTTAACGCAAAACCGGAATATTGTGAAAAGGATTTACATGTTCTCCTTACAGCTTTTGTATATTCAAATCCGCATTTTAATTGCTATACAAGAACAATCCTGCACGAAAATTCGAAAAAAGCTGCAAAGGGCTACAACAAATGGTTACACCCTGATATGGTAGGGGTTTATTTCCCGTTTGACAAATATCAGAATAATGTGCTGAAACTGTTGGATACTTTCAAGGAGAATTCGTATAAATTATTTTCATTTGAGATAAAAATTGAACTGAACTTATCAAATTTACGGCAGTCATATTTTCAGGCGGTGTCTAATTCATCATGGGCAAATGAGGGTTATCTGGTAGCTTTGAAGATTGAAGACGAGCCTTCTTTGATAGATGAAATTCGTAGGCTTAACAGTGCGTTTGGAATCGGCGTAATAAGGTTAGATGCGAAAAATATTGAAGAGAGTGAAATTTTGTTCTCGGCGAGAACCAATAACACTCTGGATTGGGAAACAATTGACCGGCTTGCAGAAGAAAATCCGGATTTCAGTGATTTCATCGATAATGTTATTGAAGATATTAAGATTGGAAAGGTCAAAAGTAAATACGACAGAATCTTAAATGCGGATGAGTATGAGAAGTATATAAAAGAAAAGGGTCTGGTTTGAACTGTGGAATATTGGGGGTATAAAATCTGATGCAGCCTGATTTGAAAGATTATCTGGTTGTTGGAATTTCTTCAAGGGCGCTGTTCGATCTTGAGAAAGAAAACAAAATTTATGAGGAAAAAGGTTTACAGGAATACTGCAGATATCAGATTGAACATGAGAATGAAATATTAAAGCCGGGGGCAGGTTTCCAACTGGTAAAGGCCCTTTTGAGAATTAATTCCCTTGTGTCTTCCGGAAGAAAGATTGAAGTTATTATCATGTCCAGAAACAGTGCAGATACAAGTCTCAGGATATTTAACTCAATTGAACATTATGGCCTTGACATTACCCTTTAATACCGATTTGTTTCTTTCGGCAAACGAAAGCGATGTTCAGGAAGCAATCAATGCGGGAATTGCCGCCGGTATTATTTGTACTCATCCGGGATTTTCCATTGACCCGTATAAAGAAATTGAACAGATAAGAATTGCCTTTGACGGGGATGCGGTTTTGTTTTCTGACGAATCGGAAAGAATATATCAGGAACAGGGGTTGGAAGCCTTTTTAAAGCACGAGAAAATTAATGCGCATAAGCCGTTGCCTGAGGGACCTTTTGCAAAGTTGCTGAAAACCTTATCTTTTCTTCAAAATGAATTTCCGGCCGATAAAGTACCGATTAGAACGGCTTTGGTCACAGCACGGAATGCGCCTGCCCATGAAAGAGTCATACGGACGCTGAGGGAATGGGATGTACGTATTGATGAAGCATTCTTTCTCGGAGGATTGGAAAAAAGTAAAGTCCTTAAAGCTTTTGGTGCACACATTTTTTTCGATGATCAGCCGGCCCATGTGAATCCGGCTTCGAAACTTGTACCGTCGGCGAGGGTGCCGTATAAAAACAAAAACAATTCATAGGGCCTGTAATAGATTTGTTGCAATATAAGGAAAATTTAAGCTGAGGGCAATTATACAAATAAAAAATTAAAACCCTTGGAATCCAAGGGTTTTACGTTGAATCACCAATGGGCAATGGGGGACTCGAACCCTCGACTTCTACCTTGTGATGGTAGCACTCTCCCAGCTGAGTTAATTGCCCGAACATTATCTCCATATAAAATATAACTCTGTTTTTACTGTGTTTCAAGAGTTTTTTTGTTTTGGCATCCATAAAATATGATATATTTATATTAACGGGAATTTTATGTCTACTAAATTTTATCATTCAGGAGTTAAAATGGATTTAGGAACCGTAATGCTGATGCTGGCAGTCGGATCTTTTCTTTTCGGACTGCTGTTGTCAATATTCAAGTTTAATAATAACAGGCCTGAGGAAATACCGTACTGGATTGCAGCAAAAATTTTGCAGGCTGTCGGTTCTTTACTGCTTTATTACGAGGCAGATTCTGTTGCTCTCCTGACAATACTGGCAGATATTTTAATACTCGCCGGCTGTGCATATGAAATATGGGCTGTTCGAATCTTGATGGGGCATTCGGTAAACCCCGGCTCCCATATTTCAACAGCGGTTGCCATTATATTAGCCTCTTTGGTTTCAATATTTATGGAATACCCGTTCCGGAACGGGTATATTTTTCTCCTCCAGAGTATTTTATATTTTCTGCCGGGACTGTTTCTGCTTGGTAAATCTTATGGAAAATTTTCATTGCGTCTGATCTTGGGTATAAGTTATTTTTCAACCGGAGCGGTATTTCTTACAAGTTCGGTTGTATGTCTGTTTTTTCCGGAAAATGCTTTGAGTCTTAGAAAAAGCGCTGTTTTTAATATAATTCCCATAGCAAGTTTCTGTATATTTTTGATAAGCGGATTTATTATGCTGATGCTTGCGAAAGAAAAAAGCGATATGCTGGTTCAGGAAATGCAGAAGAATTTGAAAAAGAGTGAAATAAGATTTCAAAATATTGTGGAAACAGCCATAGAAGGTATTCTAATTTTTGACGAAAATTACAATATTACTTTTGCAAATAAGAACATGGCTTCAATGCTTGGGTATACCGTTGAAGAAATGATTGGAAGAACATATGTTTCTTTTATTCCCGAAAGCCACACGGATGTATATAATTATCAGGTATCTCTAAGTAAAAAGGGCGAAGATTCGGTTTATGAGTGCTGCCTTATGAAAAAAGACGGAGAAAAAAACTGGTTTTTAATTTCCGCGAAAGCAATTTTCGATGATTACGGAAATTTTGAGGGTTCCTTTTCGGTGCTAACCAACATCAATGAAAGAAAAAAGCGGAGATGCAGTTGGAAGAAAAAAATCGCGAATTAGCCGAACTTAGCAATAAGGACAGCCTTACCGGAATAGCCAACAGAAGGTGTTTTGATGCTACGCTGGAACAGGAATATTCGAATCTGAAACAATCAAACGGCGTTTTGTCCATTATAATGATTGATATTGACTTTTTTAAAGAATATAACGATTACTACGGTCATGTCATGGGAGATGAATGTCTGCGTAAAATCGGAGGAGTACTGAAATACTGTATAAGGTGTTCAGCTGATTTGGCTGCCAGGTATGGAGGGGAAGAATTTGCGTGTATTTTACCTGATACCGACATTAATTACGCGGTTAAAATAGCCGAGAGAATTAAACAATATATTCATGAGTTGAAAATAGAACATAAAAAATCTTCTGTTTCCGAATATGTTACTGCAAGCTTCGGTGTGGCTACAGTCAGGTATTCGCCTGAAAGGACGCCTGCCGAGATTGTGGCCATTGCGGATAAATTGATGTATAAAGCCAAGATTTCCGGACGTAACAGGATTGAGTACGCCGAGGTATGAGAACATTTCTGTTTTTTTGTTCTTCCTGACCAACATGACACGGAAGCAAAAAGAACTGCGCCGGTATTTTCCGGCGCAGCTTTTTAAAAGTTCTCAACTACCTTGTGCAGTATACCTTGAACTGAGAAACAAGTTCTGTTAATTTTTGAGCGCTGTTTTTGGAACTCAAACAATTGTTTATTACTTCGTTGGCTTTTTCGACAATCTTCGATGTCTTTTGGGCAATATTAGATGTTCCGGTTGCGCCATCATTGGTCGCCATGGTTATCTTTTCCACCGCTTTGGACATGTTCTGAATGGATGCCGCCAATTGTTCCGCAGTAGCGCTGATTTCGGTCACAATATTGTTTACAAGCTCAGCGTCGTTGTCGTACTGTTCGCTTATTTTTAACATTTCTTCGTAGTCGCTGATAACCGTTTTGTCTATAAAGTCCAGAACTTCCTGTGAGCTTTGTATAAGATTTTCAACCGATAAAATCACGTTCTGGGTGACTTTTTGGATTTCGTTAACCGCCTTTTTTGAATTTTCTGCCAGTGTTCTGATTTCATCGGCAACAACGGCAAAACCTTTACCTGCCTCACCGGCCCTTGCCGCTTCTATGGATGCGTTCAGCGCCAAAAGATTTGTACGGGATGTTATTTCCAGAATTGCGTCGGTCAGAACACTGATTTGTTCCACGGCCTTTGACTGTTCAATTGCGTTTTTCAGCCTGTTGTTGGTATTTGTATAAATTTCCGTTGCAGTTTTATGCGATTCTATGGTATTCGCCTTAATTTTATTTGCTCTCTTGCTGATTTCTCCGGCGGTTATGGCTCCGTCCTGAGCTTTTGATGCCAGTGAATCAATGGCTGATTCAATTTCGGAAGTTGTTGCGTTAATTTCCTGGGTGGATGCTGCCGTTTCCTCCATACCTGCAAACAGTTCTTCGGTTGTTGCGGACACTTCTTCTATATCAGAGTTCAGTTCTTCCATGTTCCTTGTTGTAGCCGCAACGGTTTCGGAAACATTTACAGCTTCGTTGATGACTCCGTTTACGAGCTCTCTTATGGAATTCTGCATTTTATCAATAGATTTGTTCAAAAGACCTATTTCGTCTTTCCTGTTTAAATCCTTATCGGGTATTTGCTGCGTGAAATCACCCGATGCTGTTATGCTAAGAAGTTTCGAAGCACGAACAATGGGTTTTGTTATGCCCGATGCTATAACATATGTCAGTACAATGCCTACCAGGAGATAAATTACCAATACAAAAGGCGTATAAGACTGTATTCTGGATAATCCTGCCAGTACTTCATTCTCTGGGGCAACTACCGCCAGATACCAGTTTGTTCCTTCTACAGGGGCAAAACCCGCTATATTTTTTTCCCCCTCATAGGTATAACTCATGCTCCCGCGCTCACCTGCAAGCATTCGTTCCACTAATTGCACCAAAGATGCAAGAGACGGGTCGCTTTTTGATTCCTCAACAGCGTTATACATGTTTAAAACCAGGTCTTTGTTATTATGAGCTATTACCGTACCTTTATCATTAATCATAAATGCCCTGCCTGACTGCCCAAAGGTAATATCATCAACGACATTACTGAGTGTCTCGCCGCTTCTTACTGCTACAAGTACTCCGACAATCTTGCCGTTTTCTTTTATTGGTACACCGAAAGCCAGAATTATTGATCCGTTATTTTTACTGATTATCGGATCGGATACAACTCTTTCTCCCGACATTGGTTTTATGAAATGTACTCTGTCACTGATGTCGGTAATTGTACCGTCTGTAGCAATCATTTTACCTGCTGTGTTGACAATACCCATTCTGATATGGCCTCTGTGTTCAACTTCTTTGCTGAGTAATGCCAATTTTTCTTCAACAGGTATATCGGTGTCATATATCAGGGGTAATGAAGCCAGGGTTTCAAGGGTATTTAATTCGTCGTCAATGCGGCTTTTTACTGTTTTTGCACCCTGGTAGGCTATGTTTGCAATGGAATTTTTGGCTTCTGATTCAATTGTTAAGGCCGACACACGGTAAATTAAGTAGCTGATTCCAAGGCAGGCAGCGGTAAATAACGGAAGATAAAAAAGCGCAATTTTTGTCTTCAGACTTTTAACCATATCAACTCCTCGCTTTTTCTGAAAATTTATGAGCTTGTCCAAAAAATACAGCAAAAAGCTATTTCTCCACACATTTACGCCCGGACGTTTTTAAGAAACCCAGGCTTTAATCATGGATTTTAATAATTGAATTTGCTGGTGTATGGAAGAATTAGCTAAGATATATATACTATCATATTATTTTTGTCGATACAAGTAACATATTGTCGTATTTTATCCTTAAGCCCAGAATTGGTTTTAAATATTCAAATCAGCTAAAAAGCTATTCTGTTATTTTGAGTGAAAGCCGAAAACCTCAGCGCAGGACAGTAACGTTAAAGCAGGCAACAAAACGGGCATTTTGCAGAAGATTTACACTTTGCCGTTGCAATATAAGTTTTTGTGTTCAGTTTTTATTTCCCCGGAGGTTAATTCAGTTTTTTCTTTTTGATTTTTTATTGAACCCGAACGTATCAGCGCGATTTTAGCGCAAGCCGGTCCAATTAATTCATACAATACTGAAGATGATAATATTATTGTAAGCAACATATTTCCCATGCCGCCGGGTAAAATTCTTTCCCCAAGGAAAGCAAGCCCAATTGCAACGCCCGCTTGAGGAATTAAAGCCAATCCCAGATAATCTCTTACTTCCTTTGTGCTTTTTGCTATTAAGCAACCAATATAGGCGCCGATATATTTTCCGACAATTCGTGTTACAAAATAGAATACTCCAATTATCCCTAATGAACGGAAAGAACTTATATCCAATCTCATTCCTGATACTACAAAAAATACCGACAAAACAGGAGGCGTAAAATTTTCAACCTGTTTGAACAATTCCCTGTCTTTGGTTATATTAATATATGTTGTACCAAGCACCATACATGAAAGTAAAGGTGAAATATCCGCGGCAGCGCACAGGCCTGCAATTCCGAGCAGAAGTGATATGGTTAGTATCAGTCGATTGTCCTGGCTTCGGTTGGGTGTGATTAGCTTGCTTAATATAATTCCACCGATAAAACCCATTGCGAGAGCACCAATATTGTAAACAACCGGTATAATAATTTGGGAAACTGAGACATTTTCCCCAATGCTTGAACTAACAAATGCAGACGCCAGGCTGAAGGATATAAGGCATACAGCGTCGTCAAAGGCAACCACCTGAAGTAATGTATTAACGAAATTCCCACGAGCATGGTATTGCCGAATCGTAACCATTGTGCTGGCAGGTGCAGTTGCTGTGGCAATAGCACCTAAAATCATACAAAAACTCCAATTCAAACAAAATACAAAATGTGTGAAAAGAGTTACCATAATTCCCGGCACTAAGGATTCCGTTATAATAATCACAAAAACGCCAAAACCTGTTTCTTTAAATGCTTCCTTCGTAAAAAATTGACCAATACCGAAGGCTATAAAAGCTAAGGCTATATCGCTGATAAAACTCATGTTTTCAACCATTTCATGCGGAATGAAGTTCAGAACATATGGACCTATCAGAATGCCGGCAATTATATAACCGGTTACATTTGGCAGTTTTGCTATTTTTGTAATGCGCGTTAGCAAAAAGCCTGCTGCTAAAATTAATGCTAAAGATAAAAGAGTAACAGTTGTGTAATTAAAGTTATACAAAAGATTAGACATTTACCGAAATTCCTCCAATCAATCAAATTTGTCCTTAATCTTGCTTCTATTCCGGATATATGCTATGATTATAATCAAAAATTTTATAAAGTAAATTTATATTTTATTTGAATATGATAAATAAACTTTATAATCGGGGATGAATAGAGTGATTGACGTTAAGCTCTATACATTATTGGCGGTAGTTGAATATAAGAGTTATACACGGGCAGCAGAATACCTGTCATTAACACAGCCGGCGGTAACTCAGCATATAAAGCAGTTGGAAAAGGAACTGAATATAAAAATTTTTAACCGTGTGGGAAATGAAATAAAACCGACAAATGAAGGTAATATTGTCATTCAGTATGCACGAAGGATAATTGCTCTATATGAAAGAATGAAACAGAATATTCAGGATGAACGGCGCCATGTCAGACGTCTTACCGTAGGGATTACTCATACCGCAGAAAGTAATGCCGTGGCAGAAGTGCTGGGAAGGTACAGTTCTCAGAATCGCGGTACGACTATAAGAATAGTTTCTGATTCCATAAATAATCTTTATAGTATGCTTAAGAATTATGAAATAGATTTAGCTGTTGTAGAAGGAAAAGTACAGGATCCCAGTATTAATTCAATTTTGCTTGATACAGATTCCTTAATGCTGGTAGTTTCCAACAATAACCCGTTAGCCAAAAAAAGTATTGTAACAATAAATGAGCTAAAAAAGCAGCCGTTAATTCTGCGCAGTCCGAAATCAGGCACAAGGAACCTGTTTATGGCCCATTTGGAAAGCAGGAATATGTCCCTTGATGATTTTAATGTTATACTGGAAGTTGATAATATTGCCACAATTAAGGATCTTGTGCGGAGGGATATCGGTGTATCCATTCTTGCCAAGAGTGCATGCCTGGACGAAATGAAAAAGGGAAAAATTTCGGTACTCCCCATTGAAAACCTCAGTATGATACGTGAGATTAATATTCTGTATCACAGCGATTTCGAACATGTGGACATACTGCAGTATATTATGAAGGAATACAATAAAGTAATTAAATTTTATAATTCATGAAAGTTTTTTTTAAGCCGGATGAAATGAAATTTTCATTGTAATAACCCCATAAATTTCTGTAATACGGATATTATGTTAGTTTGAAGGGAAGTTGTAAAATAAAATGCCGTAATATATAGAAAACTCATGGTAATCCATTGTAAAATGTTTAATAACCAAAGAAAAACATTAGCAAAGGAGTACCATGAGTTATATGAATAATAACACAGAAACAAGAAAAAACAAACACCTAAATGAAAGAGAAAGATACGCCATAGGAGAGTTGTCAAGAATTTTGTGTCTGATTAAAGTAACGTAACTGGAAAATTTGTTGTATTTCATAAATGTGAGCATTTATCATTGGTACCGCTTTTTTTCCATTTTGTCCGCCTTAAGTTCTCCCTCTGTAAATATATGTTAATTTCCAATACTTCGACAGAGTTAAAGTAACCACCCGATCTTATCCGAATTTTTTCAACTAGACTGTTGATACTCTCTACACTGTTGGTAGTATAAACATGCTTCCTCAAGGATTCGGGGTATTTAATGAAAGCCATATAATGTTCTGCTTTCTCCATGAGAATGTTCATATATCGGCTATATTTACTCTTAAATTTACTGCAAAGGTCATAAAACTTTTGAACAGCTTCATCAAAGGAAGAAGCAAATTTTATTTTATCGAGTTCTTTATTGAATTCTGCGGCATCAGCTTTGGTCATGTATTTGCGGATATTTCTCTGAAGGTGTACAAAACAGAGCTGATGATCAGCATATGGATATACAGCTTTGACGGTCTCGATAATACCTGGGAAATCATCACTTACAACCACTAAAACTCGTTTAAGACCGCGGTTTATCAAGTCTTCAAAGACCTTGTTCCAATCGGCTCTGTTTTCTTTGCCGAAGAAGGTGTAAAGGCCAAAGATGTCTTTCTTACCTTCCATATCAACGCCAAGGATTATGTAGCATGCGGCTTTCTTCACTTTTGAGCCGTCTTTTATCTCACAATGATAAGCATCGATTAATAAAGCAAACACCGATTCGGGTAATTCCCGTTGTTTGAAAAGGTCTAATTCACTTTTTAGGTCATCTTTGATTTTGTTGAGTTCATCATCAGAGTAAGGAAGGTTGAGGCTTTTGAGGGTATTTAAGAGAGAAGATTCTGAATAACCGTTGACAATAAGGGACATAAGAAGGTCTGTATAGGATTCATCCACCCTTTTATACGGTTCAGGTAGGATGTGGGGTCTGAAATCGCCAGTGCGAGTTCTTGGGACAGAGATGTCCAGGTTACCCATAGGTGTACCAAGTTTTCTATCATAAAAGCCGTTGCCTTTGTCGTTCTCGTTTTTCAAGAGATAGATTTGGCGTTCAGACAACATAAACCAGTCGAGCAAATCCTCCAGCAACTTTTTGAGGGCAGGGCGTGATGGATCTGAATCAGAGCAATACTGGTTTAATACTTTTTCAACCGCCATATTTTTGACTGTTTCATAATAGGTATTTTTATCCATAATTACCAGCCTCCTTTGTGATTTTATTATACACCAGACACAATTTTATTTTAACACCCCATCCTTATAGTTCTTGGGAAAGAGGAACGAACGAAAATATTAATAAACTGATAAGAAGATTTATACCAAAAGGAACAGATATATCAAAAGTAAGTAAAGCAAAAATAAAAAGTATAGAGAGATGGATTAATGAATATCCAAGAAGAATGTTTGGTTATAGGTCAGCCATAGAAATGGCGGTATGATGTATAGAATTTATTCCAGTAAGCAATGGATTTACCAAATTTTTCACGGCATTTAATATTGCAATTTATATTATGTTAGTTTGAAAAAAATATAAATTGTACTCCGGATATTTTATGTTATAATAGATAAGCTAACCTTTTTTAAAATGCAGTCTGAACTGATTGCATTATTTTTTGTTATTCTGCCATAAATTTTGACTGTAGAAGGGGAGATAGGGGACAGAACTATGAAGAAGGCATCAATTGAGAAAAACCTGACTGAAGGGAATGTCGTCAAACAGCTTATACTTTTTGCACTGCCGTTTTTGCTTTCTAATATGATACAAAGCCTCTATAATGTTGCCGATATGCTTATAGTAGGTATCTACTCAGGAACCGCCGGCATCTCAGGAGTTAATATTGGCGGTCAGGTCACATTTATAATGACAAACATTATTATAGGGCTTACAACCGGTGGAACCGTAATTATTGGTCAATACCTTGGCTCCCGCGACAGAAAGGGAATGAGGGAAACCATAAGTACCCTTCTTACCTTCCTCCTTGTTGCCGGTATTGGCTTAACGATTATTATGTTAATTTTGTCGGACGGAATTCTGCGCCTTCTGCAGACACCTGCCGAATCATATCAGGAGGCAAGGAATTATCTGGACGTTACTCTTCTGGGGACGATATTTATCTTTGGCTATAATGCATTTGCGGCAATTTTGCGAGGCCTCGGCGACAGTAAAAGGCCGTTGTATTTTGTAACCATAGCATGTGTAACGAATGTTTTTCTTGATCTTTTGTTAGTGGGAGTTTATAGAATGGCAGCAAAGGGAGCGGCTATCGCGACGGTTATTTCTCAGGCATTAAGCATGATTTTATGCATTATTTACCTTAAAAGAAGTGATTTTGAATTTGACTTCAAGCTTAGTTCCTTTAAATTTTATAAAGAGCGTTTTAACATGATTATTAAGATAGGTATACCGATTTCAATACAGAATGTAATTGTGAACTTTTCTTTCCTCGTGCTTACCACTATTGCAAACAGCATGGGAGTAAGTGCGTCCGCCGCTGTCGGAATTGTTGGAAAATATAACGGATTCGCAATATTGCCTGCCATAGCCGTAAGCTCTTCGGTATCTGCGATGGTAGCGCAGAATATGGGAGCCGGGGAAACCGAACGCGCCAGAAAAACATTCCACACAGGCTTGGCGCTTTCGTTTTCAATTACATTTGTAGTATTTGCCTTAACACAGATGTTTCCGGAGAAAATTCTTTCGCTGTTTGACAGTAACCCAGAAACAATTGCTGCAGGGGTTGAGTATATCAGAACATTTTCCTTTGATTACCTGCTTGTACCGCTTACATTTTGTCTGAACGGGCTTATTACTGGTTCAGGGCATACGGTTATATCGTCGGTCTGCGGTATTCTTTCATCAATCGGTTTCCGTATCCCGATAGGGATAATTTTTGGGGTGGTAATGCAAAAAGGACTGTGGGGGCTTGGGCTTGCGGCGCCGGTCGCCACTTTCGCGTCGGGAATTATCCTTTTCATTTTCTATATCTCGGGGAAATGGAAGGAGAATAAAGTTGTCGGGCCAGTAAGTGTCGAACCTTAACCGGCCTTGGTTGAAAAAGCTTTGGATTGGCATATAAGTCTGCGGCTTATAGCCTTTCCAAAGCTTTATTCATGTTTTCATTTCCATGTTTGTTTTATATACCTGCAAATTTCGATAGTACCAATCCTATGTTTCAATAAACTTTACAATGATGTGATGATCGCTATAATATTGATTTTAAAAATTAGATTTAAAATTGAAAAAACAGGAAAAATATAGTATTATATATCTAAGAGGCTTTTATTTTCTTTAGGACGTGTTGTTCAATTATGATGCACGGGTCACCAGTTTGTTGAGCTTTGCGCGAAGCAGATTATGGGTTGGAAAAGGAGTTTAAGTGAACAAATGGATACCTCCCGACTGAAACGGAGGATAAATCCAATGCCTCCGGATGTGGAGGAACGGCTTGTATACGAAAATCTGATGGAAGCCTACGGAAGAAGACCGCCATACCAGCAAAATGACTATCTGGGGTGGATTAAAAGCAAAAAGGCCTGAGACGATGGAAAGTGGATAAATCAAATGATTGAGGAGCTGCGGGGCGGTAACAGATACATAGGGATGGATTACCGTGCCCAATAAGCTATAATTATTGTTTATTATTGGTGTAAGTTAATATAAACACAAATAAACTAATATAAATATCAAATGATAACATGAAATAGTAATTGACAATTAATTGTAAGAAACATATAATAATACTATTTGAACAAAGGCGTTCATTAGATAATGTGATATCAGGAGTATGCCGTGTCATATGGTTGTTATGGCTGCCCGAAATTATGTGAAATGAACGTCTTTTTTATTTGGATTTGATGCGAATATATGAAAACAAAGGAATACTGCCGTGTTTTATGATGGAAATGTGATTTTTAGGTTAAACGTACTGAGTCGTGGATTATATCAAGGTTTTTCGGGCCAAGTTGTTATAAACTGGGGAAACATCATAAAAACTCATGGGCAGTTATATCTTATAAGGGGGTAAAAACCTATGTGTGGAATTATTGGATATATAGGAAAAGAAAATGCGGTACCGATTATTTTGGACGGTTTGAAGAGGTTGGAATACCGGGGATATGACTCGGCTGGTATAGCAATTATGAACGAGAAGGGTTTTGAAGTTGCTAAACAGAAAGGACGTTTGACGGCTCTGGAAGAATTAATCAAACAACGTCCGATTAAAGGATATATAGGAATCGGTCATACCCGGTGGGCTACTCATGGAGAACCGTCGGATATCAATTCGCATCCCCATGTGGGAAGTAAAAACAAAATTGCCATTGTACATAACGGCATAATTGAAAATTACAAGCAGATAAAAGAAAGGCTTGAGCAGAAGGGAATAAAATTTGTTTCCCAGACCGACAGTGAGGTTATTGCTCAGCTCGCCGAATATTATTATAACGGTGATATAGTTGAGACGGTTATAAAAACGGCAAATGCACTGGAAGGTTCATATGCTTTGGGAATTATGTGCCTTGACGAACCGAATAAGTTAATTGCAATAAAGAAGGACAATCCGCTTATAATAGGCGTTGCAGAACACGGAAATTTTATTGCGTCTGACGTACCGGCCATTCTTAAACACACAAACAGAGTTTATTATCTCAATGACAAGGAAATTGCCGTATTGACCAAATCGGGTGTGGAATTCTATAACATGGACAGAGAGCCGATATACAAAGAACCGGAGATTATAACCTGGAGTGTTGACAGCGCCGAAAAAGGCGGATACGAGCATTTCATGCTGAAGGAAATAATGGAACAGCCGAGGGCTATAAGGGATACAATTCAGTCGGTTCTGGCAAACGGAGATAACGGAAAGGTTATTGAAAGTCTTGATGTCACCAGGTTCAGCAAGTTTGTAATTACAGGCTGCGGTTCGGCATATAATGCGGGCGTGGTTGCAAAGTACGTATTTGAAAAGCTATGCCGCGTACCGGTGGAAGTGGAACTTGCCAGTGAGTTCCGCTATAAGGATCCGATAATCGATAATAATACCCTGGTCATCCTGATAAGTCAGTCGGGAGAAACTGCAGATACCATTGCAGCCATGAGAGAGGCAAAGCGAAGGGGAGCCGTTACATTGTCCATTGTAAATGTTATGGGCAGCACCATTGCTAAGGAAACCGATTATACATTATACACAATGGCCGGCCCGGAAATAGCTGTAGCTACTACAAAAGCTTTTTCTGCTCAGTTGGTAATGCTTTATCTGCTGGCTGTGACTTTCGCCAGAAAATTAGGCAAATTATCAGATGAAGAAGAAAGAAAGCTTTTTAGTGAAATTGCCTCTCTGCCGGATAAAGTTTCTGAAATGCTGAAGAATGTCGATACAATACAGAAATATGCCACAACCTGCGTCGGATATAAAAGCATTTTCTTCATAGGCAGAAATATAGATTATGCGATTGCTCTCGAAGGATCCCTTAAGCTTAAGGAAATTTCATATATTCATTCAGAAGCTTATGCGGGTGGCGAGCTAAAGCACGGAACAATTTCGCTGATTGAGGACAATACCCTGGTTGTAGCCATTTCCTGCTGTGAAAGATTGTATGAAAAGATTTACAGCAATGTGGAGCAGGTTATCAGCAGAGGTGCAAAAGTGTTGTTTATAGGTAACTGCATAAAGGCGTTACCCGGCGAAAAACTTGAAATTGTAAATATCCCTGTGATTAATGAACTGTTCTCTCCGTCTCTGTCGGTTATTATCCTGCAGCTGTTCAGCTATTATGTCGCAGCCAACAAGGGACTGGATATTGACAAACCGCGCAATCTCGCCAAGAGTGTAACTGTTGAATAAATAAACTTTAAATGTGTTGTTGTTGTTGTATAATTCAAATAAAGTTGACTCCATTAAAATAAAGTTCGCTCTATAAAAATAAAGTTCGTTCCAAAATCCCGTAGCAGATGCAGGAGAAATCTTCATTTGCTGCGGGGTTTGCATTTTAACAGGTGAAAGGGTTAAGGTGTAAGGAATAAGGTTATTATGGTTAAGAAGTATTAGATAAGGTTAGAAGTATTGATTTTAAAGGGATTGAAGACTATATTGAAGATAATATTGATAAAGCAATGGAAAAGTGAAATGAACTCTTATCCCTTAACCCTTGAAACTTTACCCTGTTCATCTTGCACCTTACCCCTATTTAGAACCGACTTTATTTTAAAAAATGTTACAAGAAATAAGGTAAAAGTGTTAATAAATGGGATGAAAATATTGAATTTTAGAGCGGACTTTATTATCTGGAAGAGATTAGGAGAATAGGGTTAAGACTAGAAGGCATAAGGGTTTGAGGGAAAGTCGTTTGGAGCGGAGTTTATTTTAAATATACAGTTGGATAGTGTCTTGTCAAGTGGTGTAAAATGATTTCTACTTTATCATTTTTTCACCTCATTTATGTAATAAAGCTACTGGTGTCAATGTAAATTCATTTATCGATGTAATCTTTGACATTGATTCCAGACTGAAATAGCGCCGCCCTACTTTCCATTCATCATTTTGTTCCATGAGCATTGCTCCTACCAATCGGATTACCGCCTCACGATTTGGAAATATGCAAACAACATCCGTTCGACGGCGAATTTCCCGGTTAAGTCTCTCAAGAGGATTGGTGGAGTGTATCTGTGCCCAATGCTCACGGGGAAAAGCCATATATGCCAGGATTTCTTCTTCTGCTTCTTCAAGAATTTTCATTGCTTTTGGAAAACGATTTTTAAGCTCATCTACTACATGCCTTAACTGTTCCCTCGCAGATTCCTGATCATTCTGGGCAAATATTGTCCGTATTATCGATGATACCATTCCCTGATAATGCTTTGGTACCTGGCTTAATACGTTTCTCATAAAATGTACACGGCATCTTTGCCATGCACTTCCCGTTAAAATCTTCTTTATTGCAGCCTTCAGCCCTTCATGTGCATCACTGATTACAAGCCTTACACCTTTTAGACCCCTTGCTACCAGCCTTCTTAAAAACTCCTCCCAAAAAGCCCCGTCTTCACTCATCCCTACATCAAAACCTAATATTTCCCGTTCACCTTGTTGATTAACTCCTACTGCTATAACTAGTGCCATACTGCATACCCTGCCTCCTTCCCGAACCTTGGGGAAAGTGGCATCAAGCCAAAGGTAAGGATATTCTCCTTCCAGTCTACGGTTTTTAAATTCTTCTACAAATTCATCCAGTTGCTTACTGATTCTTGATACTTCGCTTTTATCAATCCCTTTCATTCCAAGAGCTTCTACAAGTTCATCCACCTTCCTGGTACTTACTCCATGAACATAGGCTTCCTGAACTACATTCAATAATGCTTTCTCTGACATTTTCCTCGGTTCTAAAAGACTTGGAAAATAACTTCCGTGACGTAACTTGGGAATGCTTAACTGTAATGTTCCTACTCGAGTATCCCATTCTCTTAGACGATATCCATTGCGATAGTTGTTTCTATTATTATTCCTTTCATACTTTTCAGCACCTATTATTGATGTAACTTCCGCATCCATTAGGGCATTAATGAGTAATGTTAATGCTTCTTTTAAAAAATCTTTATCTTTTTCAACAACATACTTGCTAAGTTGTTCTAAAAGTGCCATTCTATTATTAGTAGCCACGGTATGACCTCCTCTACTTTATTTGTTTTGTTTTGTTTCCCTAATAAAGTAGAAATCATATCGTGGTTACTTTTGTCAATTAGCCTCCACGAAATTTACACCACTACTTGAGACTATAACTACAGTTGTATAATTTAAATAAAGTTGACTCCATTAAAATAAAGTTCGCTCCATAAAAATAAAGTTCATTCCATAATCCCGTAGTAAATGCAGGATAACCCCTGTTTTGCTGCGGGGTTTGCTTTTTTTACAGGGGAAAGGGCTAAGGTATAAGGACTAAGTTATTAGATTTTTCATTAGAATTTTGATTAGAATTATTTGTTGGTTACAGCCTTAAAACTATTGATTTTAAAGGGATTGAGAGAAGTATTGACTACTGTATTGAAGATAATATTGATATAGCAACTGAAAGGGTGAAATAAAACCTTAACCCTTAACCCATGAAACTTATTCCTATTTTCCTTTCAACATATCCCTATTTGGAACCGACTTTATTTTAAAAATTACTACAAGAATTAAGGAATAAATGTTATTAAATGGAATGAAAATATGGAATTTTTGAACCGACTTTATTATCTGGAAGAGATTAGGAGAATAGGGTTAAGGCGAGAAGGGATAAGGGTTTGAGGGAAAGTCGTTTGGAGCGGAGTTTATTTTAAATATACAGTTGTATAATTCAAATAAAGTTCACTCCATGAAAATAAAGTTCGCTCTATAAAAATAAAGTTCGTTCCAAAATCCCGTAGCAGATGCAGGAGAAATCTTCATTTGCTGCGGGATTACTTTTTAATAGGTTAAAAGGGTTAAGGTATAAGGTATAAGATTGAAAGTATTGCTTTTAAAGGGATTAAGAGTATTATATATTGATGCCGGAAGTGAAAAAAGAATAGAAGAAACACATGAGAAGATGCAACCTTATACCTTTTTCCTTTCACCTTATACCAATTTGGAACCGACTTTATTTCAAAAATTACTACAAGAATTAAGGAATAAATGTTATTATTAAATGGAATCAAATATGGAATTTTAGAACTGAACTTTATTATATGGAAGAGATCGGGAGAATAGGGTTAAGGCGAGAAGGAATAAGGGTTTGATGTAAAATCGTTTGGAGCGGAGTTTATTTTAAATATACAGGTGAACAAAACTCAGAATAAAAAATAATTAAAAAGCTTGATAAATTTTGTCCCACAATTTACTATATTATACTGAATGAATTCACAGGGAGCGTAGATAGAGTAAAGAAAGAAAAAAAAGATTTGGACTGTTATTTCGCCAAGAATGCATGCATTACGTACAGAGTACGCCCGACAAAATCAGCTCGCTTCTGTTCGTGCAAAGGTGGTTATGTATATTTTATACCATTTTCATCCATAAAAACTGTTTGAATATTATATTTTTGAGTCACGTACGGGTAAGATGGTTAATATTAATGGTTCTTTCCAGAGTTAGTTGAGCAATCGCATTTTTTCAAGCCGGAGAGTTTTGGTTCTTAATGTTTCAAAACTGCATCGCCCATACATAACTCGTTTTATTACCTTCAGTTTATTAATACTCCCTTCTACAAGCCCATTGCTATATTCATATTTTATCGCATTCCTCACGGCATCCAAATCCCGTTCAAGTCCACATATAAAACTGTCTATTTCCGGTATACCTAGCTTTTTTGCTTTCTCCATCCATTTATCGAGTGCGTCAACATTTTTACCAGTGAGAAGTCCTTTAAATTCCCATATTATACTATGTATCTTTTCAAAACAAGGATATTCATTGCATATCCTTTCAAATTGTTCCCGGCTGATTGACTTCACATTCTCTATTGGGTGGTATAATAGCTTAAAAATATTTTTTCTTTCAATTGTTTCCGTTTTTCTTCCACCTTCTCTACTTCTATCGTAATATAATTTTCTACACCTTTTCCAATCTGTTATGTACTGCCGCACAGTTGATGATGAACCATCATATCCCATCCCACGTATCTTTTTTTCAATCTCAGAACCCATAATCCCTTTCTCAAGACATTCATCAATTTCTTTTATGTATGGTGTTAGTTTCCCGTTTTTCTTTTTGCCATAGGAAGCATGGACTGGATTAAAGTTTTCATCAAGATATCTCCGAATTGTTGATCTATTAAGTCCAGTACGTCTGGATATCTCATGATTGCTACAACCTATTTTCTTTAACTCACGCACTTCATTCACACGTTCCATTTTTTGTTTCACTTTCTCTTCGTGCACGGTCATCATCTTTGTTTGAAATGAAGATTCTCTTTCTTCGGGCGTCATTGACATCAGCCTATCATAAGCCCGTATATCCATATTTATGCTTTGGCAGATTGCTGTTTTGCACTTTCCTGCTGCTAGAAGTTGTTCTATCCGCTCATATTTCTCTTTTAATGTAAGTTTTCTATTTTCATCTGCCTGTTTAATTGTTCCTGTTCCTTCATTGGAAGTTTCCTGACTAACCGCTTGTATTAAGATTTGTGGCTTTAGCTTCTTTTTTAGATACTCCTTCCCATATGAGGTCAGATTCTTCAGTAAGTGAAAACGATCACTTATTTGTAAAGCCCCCGGATGTGCATCTGCAATTGCATTATTATAGGTGACAGACCCGTCTCTCGATACCACATGAAGATTTGGGTATGTTTTTAGCCACTTGCAGACAGTTTCATAATCTCTTGAGTTAATCATATCAATTATTTGACGTTTGGAGATATCCACCATAATTGTTCCATAGCTTTCACGTTTCCTAATGGCGAAATCATCAATGCAGACAGCTATTACATTCTCCTTATCAACAACAGGTATTTCTTTTTTTTAAGAGGTTGCAGATAGTACTTTTACCAACATCCGCAACATTCTCCCTCAGAGTTTTAGACGCCGCAACAGAACTGCAATTTAATGACAGGCGTACAATTTCATCCTCAAGGCGTTGTGTTTTCTTCGCCTTATCGGAAATGAAATCAAATCTTTCTGCAAAAGTAGTATGATTACAGTCAGGATTATTACAAAACATCTTTCTATTACGCATAATAATAAATACCTTATTACCTTGTATTGGAAGATCCTGAAAGGTTCTGCTATATGTGGAATGTGTTTTGGATGATGGCCAACCGCAGAATGGACATATTACTTCTTTACGGTTGGAAGCTACTGTTATATAGCATCTGCCATTAATTATTTCATGACAAATGTAGTCTAGATTTTGATCTAACTGCTTAATAAACTCATCCATAAAATTACCTCTTTTCTTTTGTTTAATACTTTTTCATTATACCATACTTTTATATTAAATCAACTAACTCTGGAAAGAACCATATTAATGTGCCAAATGCCGAACTATCTTATATCTATGATTTAGTAGTAAAGCATAATGTGACCATTAGTCGGTCGTTAAGGAATATAGTTTATACGTATTTTGCCATGCTTAAAAAGGGAAACAAGGTTCAGCAAGAGAATTTAATTTGTTTTCAAGCGTTAGATATACAAAAGTTGATATGACTGGATGTAGTATAAATAGCGCAAAGCAATGGTGGTGTGTTGCAGGATATAAACATAAAAAGAATTATTGAGTTTAAAGGGAATTTTGTATATGTATGCAGTTTAAAAGTTAGACTAGGCGAAGTTAAAATATAAAGACAAATTTAGAGGGAGGTAAAGTATTTAAATGCTAAAGACAATTTTTGAGCTTTGTAAGCCCCGAGAGGAAACATTGAAAGGTGGAAGCATAGAGGATGCTCAGGAATTAAATCTGTTTTTAGACAAGAAAATAGACCCGAATGATTTTTTTTCGAAAACCTATGTTACTAAAAATATGACTTTACTTTTTAGGAAAGCTTTTGCCAGGTTTATCGGGCAAAGTGATGGTTCAGGTCTGATTGTATTAAAGCAGTCAATGGGTGGCGGCAAGACTCACAACATGATTGCGCTTGGTCTGTTAGCACAGTATCCAAGCATGAGAAAGCAAATATTAGGGGCTGACTTTCCATATTTATATGAGGGTAAAATAGAGATTGTAGGTTTTACAGGGCGAAATACTACAGAACTGCCATGGATAGAAATTGCACGCAGGTTAAACAGACTCAATTTACTCGTACCGAGTGTGAGAGAAGGATTAGAACCACCAAGTGATAGTGATTGGCGTGAACTTTTGGGAGGAGGTCCTCTCCTGTTGCTTTTGGACGAGCTGCCATTTTATTTTGAAACTGCAGAGACAATACCTAAAGGTGACTCTACTAAGGCAGTTTTTGTAAGTAGTGGTTTGGCTAATTTGTTTAATGCTTTAAATTATCCTGACCTGTCAAGAGTAGTGGTGGTGATATCCGACCTTGAAGCGAAATATGAGAGGGGAAGCGAATATGTTATTAATAAAACGGCGCTTTCACTCAAGGATGAGGCAGAACGAACTGCAGAAATATTAAAACCCATTGATATTAGCAGTCCAGAAATTTACGAAATCCTTCGGAAGAAACTTTTTGAACAGTATCCTGCAATACCCCAGGCGGATCCTAATGTTAATGCTATTGCTGATGCTTATTTTGATTTTTTATCCAGCCTTGAAAAATCAGGGCTAATAGCCGATGCAGCAGACAAGATCAAGTTAAGGTTTAAAGAATGCTATCCTTTTCATCCAGGGATTGTTGAATTGATAGCTAACTTCAGAAACAACTTAAAGTTTCAACAGACACGGGGATTGCTAAGATTATTCAGACGATATGTTCGGTACCTGTATCTCAATCGAGACAAATTACCCCATAAGTATTTTATAACTGTAAGCGACTACGATTTAAGTCAGGAAAACGGCAACGATATGAGAGATTTGCTAGTGTCAATAAATCCTGATTTGGACAATGCTATAAATAGGGATGTGCATTCTTTAAGCGGTGGGTCTGCGGCTCAACAGATAGATAAAAAGCATAATACTAGTCTTGCGAGTAAGTTTGCCAAGGCCATTTTATTTGCATCGTTGCCCTCAACTGATACAGAAGCAATAGGTTTAACTGAGGAAGAAATATATGCCTATACTCTCGAACCGAATGATGATGTAAACAAGGCCAAAAGCGTGTTTGAAGAGTATTGGCGTCGTACATCATATTCAAAAGAGAATCAGCGAGGTAAAAAGTATTTCGGTTACAATGAGAATGTCATAGCGCAAATGGTAAGATATAGAGAAACGATTACTGATAGTACGGCAGAAGATACACTACAAAGAACGCTAATGACATACTTTGAACCACGTGATAAGGATTGCTACCAGGCTGTATATCAAAACATAGTGGCGCTGCCTAAGGATTTGAGCAGCTTGCTGCCTAAACGAGAAGAAATTACATTGGTAATCTCTAAGCCTGTAAATGCCGCTGGTGAGCTAAATCCTTTACTTGTTGAGTGGTGGACGGAACTTGAACATAACAAAAACAGGTTGTTGTTTTTAACAGGTTCAAACAGATACTACAAAGAACTGATAGAAAGCATGAAGGACTATTTGGCGTGGGACGAAGTTATGAATGCATTAAACGGGATAGGGGTTAGTTCAATAGATCCAGAGTATAAGCGAGCTGAAAGTGAATTGGGTAACAGTGCCTTGAGGGTTTTGGAACGAATCAAATCGACCTTCCAGAAATTATATTACCCAAATAACGATATTACAAAGGATTACCTACATCAAATAGAGATAGATTACAGTACTATAACTAAGAAATCTGAGGCGGAGCCAGTGAAGACAAGGCAAAGTAGGAATAGTGTTTTTTCTGCTAAATCTGTGGTAGACCAACTGCTTGGTAACAACCGTGACGGGGAAGAAGTAATTAAACAGTCGCTTAAAAACGAGGGAAAGTATATTGAAATTGATATCAACGATCCAAAAGAAATGGCCGAGCTTGACGAAGACGTCCAAGCTTCTTTGTTAGATATTGCTACATCCCAGCGGACCTCTATCACATGGGATGAGATAAGGCAACGTGCAGCTGACAGGCCAAAATGGGTATGGCATGTACCAGATTTACTGGATAGGTATAAAGATTGGAAAATAAGAACTGGGAAATGGCTCGAAGATGGCTATGAAATAATACTCAAACCGCAGCATAAAGCAGCTGTAACGGTAGACAGCGATGTTGAATATGATTTTGAAAATGATGAGATTGTTTTGAAGTTAAATGTTAAGAATGCAGATACAGTCTATTATAATCCAGGCACCACAATAGATTTAGTTACCGCCAAAAATGTGGATAATTGGGACGAATTCAGATTGAAGCCTGGCAGGAACGATAAGTTTACATTTGTTGCAATGGATTCCTCTGGCGCAAATATTGATGGTGATCCATATGTATTTACTTGCCCTATAAAACTAAGAAAGGCTGAAGAGGCTACAGATATGCAAGGACTAAAGCATATAAAAGTGAAAAGCTTGCCAGAAGCAGATATCTATTACACAACAGACGGCTCTTCGCCTGTTACTAGCGATACAAGAGTTTTATTAGAAGGAGATGAGATAATTGTTGATCCTGCACAAGTTCAACTTCTTCTAATAGTTGCTCAAAACGATAAGGGGTATTCGAATGTACTTGAAATTAACACCAAAATGGGGCTTGTTATTAACCCAGCAAAACCTGTTAAATATCAGCCACGCAGCAATAACTTTGTGCGTTTCAGCGATAAAGTGGCTTATTATTATGAGATACAAAAGTTGAAGTCCAGCAATGCTAAACCCGTGAAGATTTACCTTGACATAAGAGGCAACCAGGATTCTAAACGTGAAATGACAGTGATACTTTCTGAAGGAGAAGGAATAGATATTGATTTACTCCAGAATTTGGTTGAGAACCTGTCAACGGAGATTATTAGAGACAGTCAAGCGCAGGTTAGCGGTAGATTTGAAACCATGCGTTTTGAAACAGGGAAGGACTTTTTGGAATGGTTGAAGTTACAGAACAAGAAGATAGAAGATTGCAGTGGAGAAGTAGAACAACCGTAAAAGTATAAGGAGCTTGAGATATATGGGCAAAACACAAATCAAGACGCTAACATATGGTTATGGTTTTAATCCAGAAGAGACTCACCACCATTTTATGGTGATTATCCCTAAGAGTAAAAAAGAAAAGGTAAAAGTATACGAGCGTTTTGTATGGCGTGGAGAAGAGGATTTAAAAGGTATAGATGAAAGCAGGACGACAGAGAACAAATTAAAAGTGGTAGTTGCTTACAATATCTGGGAAAGATTATCCTCATACCTCTCCCAGGAATTTAACTCCAGACTTAGAAAAGAAGGATATAAGATTTATAAATGGAAAACAGGGAACAATCCTGTTAACAGGCTTATGGGGAAAGAGTTAGTACTTCTGTTGTGGGCAGTGGAAGATGTTGAGGATGTTGACATTCTGCCGAAAGCAATAATCAATTGGCAGGGGCTCAGGCCAGAGGAAAGATGGTTTTTGTATGGACTTGCCAATGCGGCAACGGGTAGTGCCAACGAAAAAAACATGGGTTGGCGAAAGGGAATAAAATATGGTCTGTTAGAAAACCCAGTTGATGAAGAAAAAACAAGGCAGTTGAGTATTTGGGACTACGAAGGAGGCAGTAATTTGTGAGCGAAAGCATAATAGAAAAGGTTTTTTTCCCTAAACTTATGTCATATGAGACGTATAAAGAACGAAAATCAGGAGCGGGGCAAATACTGACAGGCCTTGGCAAGTGGTGGGGCAGAAAACCTCTTGTGTATGCTCGTGCGCTGTTATTAGGCATTCTGCTTCCTGCTTCAGATGACATTAAAAGGGATACAGAAATCTATATGAAATTATTGGGTTTATCAGAACGTGAGCTATTAAAGCGAAAAAATAAAAAGTTAGAGCCTATTGTCGTATATGAGTATATGACTGATGAGGAAAAAGCAGATTGCGGTGCGGTCATTGAGTATAAAACCAATGGCTCAGTGCTCCATACTTTCAAGAAAGAGGTAGTAAAGAGAATAAAAGATGAGAACTACAGCCTTGATACGTTACCTGCTGAAATAGCTTTTAAATATGCTACTGAGGAAGAAAAGAAGCAGTATTTTAAAGTACATCTTGGATTAAAGTGTAACCAGTATGAATTGGAAATTTTCAAGCGATTACCTTATGATTTGAAATTAAAATACTGCGAAGGTTTGGATAAGGTTGATAATCTATCGAGAGAGACATGGGAAGATATTAATAATTATTTGGGAACAAATGCATATTCATATCAGGAAATAGTAAAGCAATTGGGAGAGAGGCGTTTTGGACACGTTCCAACAGTTGGCGATCCTTTTTGTGGAGGGGGTAACATACCCTTTGAAGCAGCAAGATTGGGTTTTAATGTGTATGCTTCTGATCTAAACCCAGTTGCAATGCTCTTGACATGGTCTGCCCTGAACCTTTTAGGGCTGCCAGAAGATAAAATAAAAAAGCTGAAAGCATTTCAAGAGAGGATATTTAAACTTGCTGATAAGCAGATAACAGAATGGGGCATAGAGCACAACTCGCAAGGGCATAGAGCAAACGCTTATCTTTACTGCACAGAAGCGGTTTGCCCTGATTGTGGGTGGAGGGTACCACTAGCTCCCTCGTGGATAATTGGAAAGAATACGAGAACCGTTGCTATTTTAAAAGAAAACGCTGAGAGTAAAAGCTTTGATATAGAGATAAAAATGAATGCAAGCGATGAAGAGATGGAAATAGCCAAGAAAGGTACCGTGATGAGGAGTGAACTCAAATGCCCGCACTGTAAAAACAGCGTGCCTATATCGAAGATAAGGGGAGACAAAAAGGACGAAAAAGGCAATACCATTTGGGGCTTAAGGCGTTGGGAAAAGCATGAATTTGTGCCAAGGGAAGATGACGTATTCCAGGAGAGGCTTTACTGTATAAGGTATGAAAAGGAGTACAAAGATGAAAATGGAAGAATAAGGACAGAAAGGTATTACAAAGCACCAGATGAGGAGGATTTGGAAAGGGAAAAGAAGGTAATTGAGCTTTTAGGAGAAAGGTTCAGCGAGTGGCAACAAAAAGGGTATATTCCAAGCGATGTGATTGAAGAAGGCTATAATACATCTCAGCCAATAAGAGAGAGAGGCTGGGCATACTGGCATCAGCTTTTCAACCCCCGCCAGCTCCTTTTACACGGGCTTTTGATGGAGCTGATTGACAAAGAAGCAAAGACAAGAGAAGAGAGAATTGTGGGACTGCTGGGGGTGAATAGGTGCTGTAATTGGAATTCTAAGTTATGTATATGGGATCCTACAAAATCTGGTGGGATAGGACATACAGCTCAAACTTTTTATAACCAAGCCTTAAATACTTTATTTAATTACGGTGTAAGAGGATTAAAAGCTCTAGATGAATCTTGGTTTTTTAAATTAAATAGGTTATTTAATATTGAACACAAAGTTTTATATACTAATCTTTTAGATGCCAGAATACTACAAAACTATTGCATGGTCTGGCTTACTGATCCCCCCTATGCCGATGCAGTTAACTACCACGAGCTTTCGGAGTTCTTTTTAGCATGGGACAAGAAGTTTTTAAAAGAAGTTTTCCCTGAGTGGTATACGGACAGCAAAAGGGCATTGGCTATAAAAGGGTCGGATGACCAATTTAAGCTTGCCATGACGGAAGCCTTCAAGAATATAGCCGAACATACACTTGAAGGCGGTTATGTTATAATAATGTTCACGCATCAAAGCGCAAAGGTATTTGCAAGCCTTGTTCAAATTCTGCTCTCAGCGGGCTTAAGGATTATGAATGCGTGGTCTGTCGCTACCGAAACAGAATCGGTAGGAATTGATGAAGGTAACTACGTTCAGTCAACAGTGGCGATAATTCTCAAAAAGGATTCGGCTTATAAGAGGCAAAAAGCTTTCTTAAGACAGCTTCGTGGTATTGTAAAAAATGAAGTGGAGAAGCAGATCCATTATATGATGGAGGTTGAAAATGGGCTTAAAGGCAATAAAATCTTTACATCAGCTGATCTAGAGCTTGCAGGGTATTATGCGGCATTGAGGGTATTGACTGCATATGATATTAGCGAATCAGAGGAAAAAATGACAGAATTCCTGGAAGATATGCGCTCGTATGCAAGCAGCATTATCCTGCCTGAGGGATTTAAGGGATTGGGTTACGATATTGAAAGCATTAGGGAAGTGTGGGCCAGCTTGAATAACTACGAGAAATATTACATTCGCGGCCTTGAGTTTGAGAAGGAAGGGGAAAGGAAAATAAAGTTATACCAGGATGCTGCCAGAGGGCTGGGCATACTGGATTATGATGATTTGCTGGGAGAAAATAGGGTAAATAGGGCAAGAGTAAAAACGGCAACGGAGTTTGGAATGACAATTTTAGAAACTCAACATGGGTTTAGTAATACGATGCTGAGATATATACTTGCTGCAATCAACGTGACGCAGGAAAAAATAAGGGAAATAGGCGATGAGACTACAGCGATTAGCATTGGCCACGAGTGGCTGAAAAACAAGCTTGGCAGTGAATACTGGCATAAAAAACTAAAGGTGGAGATACTATTGAGATATATCTCAAATCTCAGCATATTACCTCAATGGGTAGAAGATTCAAGAATAGCACGCCACCTGTTGGAAAGGGTTGTAAATGATAGAATGTAACCTCGCTGGAAAGGGGGCGAAAGGGGACACCTCAGCTTTTGGGTTGTCCCCGCCTGATTATGTTGAATCACTACTCTTCACGCCGAAACAATCTATTAGACGAGTTCTTGAACCCATCTCTCAAAAATGCCCAGGGTTACGATAGACTTGCAGGTTACTTTTGCTCATCTGTTCTTGAAGTGGCTGGTGAGGCAATAGAAAGTGTAGATGGGCCAATTAGAGTGGTATGCAACTCAAATGTGAAAAAAGAAGATGTAGAGGTTGCGAAGATGGTAAAGCGCAAATTGGTAAAAGAATGGAAATATTCAAGGCCAGAAGAAAAGGCAATTTTGTGCCAGGAAAGGTTCAAAAAACTCTATGACCTTTTGAAAAGTGGGAAGATGCAAGTAAAGGTAATGCCTGATGATGTATATGGTCTAGTTCATGCGAAGGCAGGGGTAATAACAAGGCATGATGGCAGTAAAATAGCATATATAGGCAGTGTTAACGAGACACGTGCTGCATGGACAGAAAACTATGAGATGTTGTGGTCTGACGATTCAGAAAAAAGTGTTAAATGGGTACAAGAGGAGTTTGACTTCTTCTGGAATAATCCATATGCGCTTGAACTTTGTGATGCTATTATAGAAGATATAGGCAGGATAGCTCAAAGACGCGTGGTTTCATTAGATGAGTGGCGGAAAAATCCAGAACCCGCTTCCGTTGTCATAGAATCTCCCATGTATAAAGATGGTTTGGAGCTTTGGAATCATCAGAAATATTTTATAAAAATGGTATTTGAGGAGCATGTAAACAAAGGTGGAGCACGCTATATCCTTGCTGATGAAGTGGGTTTAGGTAAAACCGCCCAGCTGGCTTTGATAGCTGAGCTGACAGCGCTATACAGTGATAAGCCCGTACTTATACTGGTCCCTAAAACACTTCTTTTCCAGTGGCAGGATGAGCTAAAGAGTATGTTTGGAATTCCATCAGCTGTATTTGATGGAAATAAGTGGGTGATTGAAAATGGACGAGAAGTTAAACCCAGCAATGGCAGACCAGCAATTCTTCAATGTCCGAGGAAAATAGCGATAATTTCTCATGGGTTAATAAAACGGGCTTCACGAGCAATTGAACCTTTGCTGGAGCTTGAATACGAATGCGTATTAGTTGACGAAGCACATAAGGCTCGCAGGAAAAATTTAAATAAACCTGCAGAAGAACCAGAGTCTAATAATTTGATGAACTTTCTAGTGAAGCTATCGCTCAGAACGAAGACAATGATACTGGCAACAGCAACACCCATTCAGCTCCATCCTGTTGAAGGGTGGGATTTGTTGTACATTTTAGCTCAAGGGAGTGAACGAATACTTGGTTCAGAAATAAGTCAATGGAAGCGACATCATTTAGATGGAATAGCATATATATGCGGTCAGAAAGAAATGCCTCTGGGAAGTGACGCGTGGCAATGGATAAAAGATCCATTACCTAGTGAAGACGAGGATAATATGAGCTTTTTGTTTGGAGACCTTAGAAAGTTTTTAGGTTTAAGAAAAGATGAAACAAAAGCAAGGTTTAATTATAGTGAATTAGACCCGCATGTTAGGGACATAGTAGACTTAATAGCAAGAGAAGACTTTTTTAAGAATTACAATCCATTTATAAGGTTTATGGTCAGGAGACGACGCGAAACGCTTGAGAAACTTATAGACCCTGAAACAGGCAAGCCATACCTGGAGAAAATAGAAATTAAATTTGGAGAGGGGCAGGACAGAGGGCTAAGTATGCCGTGGAGGATACAAAGGGCATATGACCTTGCACTGGATTTCACAAGTTTATTGAAAGAAAGGGGAGCTAAAGGTTTTTACAAGACGTTGCTTTTGAGAAGGGTATGCAGCTCAATACATGCGGGCTTAAAAACAGCTCGCGCTATATTTGCAAAGAAAGCCATAGATGAATCAATTTTAACCGAAGACGAATTAGAGGATATGGAAGATGATGATTTGTTAACTCTCGACCTTAGTAATGCGAAGGAGTTAGAATATTTATCCGAAATTATCGATATACTGGACAATAACCGAGAAGAGGACCTAAAATATAACAAAATTAAAGAAATTCTATTAAAGATGAAATGGATAGAACGTGGATGTGTGATATTCTCAGAGTATTTTGATACTGCTCAGTGGACGGCCCAGAGGCTTTCTGAGGATATTCCAGATGTAGGGATTGGGCTTTATGCAGGAATTGGCAACAGTTCGGGAATTTACAAGAAAGGCAAGCTTCATGTAATGCCTCGTGATGAGATAAAAGGGCTGGTACTTGATGGCAGGTTAAAGGTTTTGGTAGGGACTGATGCGGCAGGGGAAGGTTTGAATTTGCAAGCCCTTGGGACGGTAATTAATATTGATTTGCCGTGGAATCCAATAAGATTGGAACAGAGAATAGGTCGTATACGTCGTGCGGGCCAGCTCTATAAGGAGGTATATGTATATAACTTGTTTTATCGAGGTTCGATAGAAGAGCACGTCCATAATAAGCTGAAAAAACGCATAAAACATACCGAAGAAATAATAGGCCCAGTTTCACCTCTGTTGGGGGATGAGAGAATAAAAGATATAATTGAGGATATCGATGAAAAAGAAGAACATCCATTTGACATAAAATATCGCCAGCATGTTGCAAAAGTAGATTGGGAAAATGTGAGTACTGTTCTTAATGATGAGGAAAGAGTAGAACACCTTATAAAACCGTGGATGTAGAAATTTAAGGAGGAATTGGAGATATGCCACTTTTTAAAATATCAAATGGTAAGGCAAAGAAGTTAAGCCTTAAAAGCTTCTAAAAGAAAAAGACCGAGAGTTGTCAAGAATTTTGTGTCTGATTAAAGTAACGTAACTGGAAAATTTGTTGTATTTCATAAATGTGAGCATTTATCATTGGTACCGCTTTTTTCCATTTTGTCCGCCTTAAGTTCTCCCTCTGTAAATATATGTTAATTTCCAATACTTCGACAGAGTTAAAGTAACCACCCGATCTTATCCGAATTTTTTCAACTAGACTGTTGATACTCTCTACACTGTTGGTAGTATAAACATGCTTCCTCAAGGATTCGGGGTATTTAATGAAAGCCATATAATGTTCTGCTTTCTCCATGAGAATGTTCATATATCGGCTATATTTACTCTTAAATTTACTGCAAAGGTCATAAAACTTTTGAACAGCTTCATCAAAGGAAGAAGCAAATTTTATTTTATCGAGTTCTTTATTGAATTCTGCGGCATCAGCTTTGGTCATGTATTTGCGGATATTTCTCTGAAGGTGTACAAAACAGAGCTGATGATCAGCATATGGATATACAGCTTTGACGGTCTCGATAATACCTGGGAAATCATCACTTACAACCACTAAAACTCGTTTAAGACCGCGGTTTATCAAGTCTTTCAAAGACCTTGTTCCAATCGGCTCTGTTTTCTTTGCCGAAGAAGGTGTAAAGGCCAAAGATGTCTTTCTTACCTTCCATATCAACGCCAAGGATTATGTAGCATGCGGCTTTCTTCACTTTTGAGCCGTCTTTTATCTCACAATGATAAGCATCGATTAATAAAGCAAACACCGATTCGGGTAATTCCCGTTGTTTGAAAAGGTCTAATTCACTTTTTAGGTCATCTTTGATTTTGTTGAGTTCATCATCAGAGTAAGGAAGGTTGAGGCTTTTGAGGGTATTTAAGAGAGAAGATTCTGAATAACCGTTGACAACAAGGGACATAAGAAGGTCTGTATAGGATTCATCCACCCTTTTATACGGTTCAGGTAGGATGTGGGGTCTGAAATCGCCAGTGCGAGTTCTTGGGACAGAGATGTCCAGGTTACCCATAGGTGTACCAAGTTTTCTATCATAAAAGCCGTTGCCTTTGTCGTTCTCGTTTTTCAAGAGATAGATTTGGCGTTCAGACAACATAAACCAGTCGAGCAAATCCTCCAGCTGTATAATTTAAATAAAGTTGACTCCATTAAAATAAAGTTCGCTCCATAAAAATAAAGTTCATTCCATAATCCCGTAGTAAATGCAGGATAACCCCTGTTTTGCTGCGGGGTTTGCTTTTTTTACAGGGGAAAGGGCTAAGGTATAAGGACTAAGTTATTAGATTTTTCATTAGAATTTTGATTAGAATTATTTGTTGGTTACAGCCTTAAAACTATTGATTTTAAAGGGATTGAGAGAAGTATTGACTACTGTATTGAAGATAATATTGATATAGCAACTGAAAGGGTGAAATAAAACCTTAACCCTTAACCCATGAAACTTATTCCTATTTTCCTTTCAACATATCCCTATTTGGAACCGACTTTATTTTAAAAATTACTACAAGAATTAAGGAATAAATGTTATTAAATGGAATGAAAATATGGAATTTTTGAACCGACTTTATTATCTGGAAGAGATTAGGAGAATAGGGTTAAGGCGAGAAGGGATAAGGGTTTGAGGGAAAGTCGTTTGGAGCGGAGTTTATTTTAAATATACACCAGCAACTTTTTGAGGGCAGGGCGTGATGGATCTGAATCAGAGCAATACTGGTTTAATACTTTTTCAACCGCCATATTTTTGACTGTTTCATAATAGGTATTTTTATCCATAATTACCAGCCTCCTTTGTGATTTTATTATACACCAGACACAATTTTATTTTAACACCCAAAAGACCTGCAAAAGTTGGTTGAAGAAAACTGTGAAGAGCTATTGAGCATACGTTTTATTGCTTCTGAATTTCCTACAGGCGAAAGGCATAGAGGAAGAATTGATACTTTAGGAATTGATACTGAAGGTAACCCTACTATTATTGAATACAAAAAGACCGAAAACGATAATATATCATTAATCAGGGGCTATTTTATCTTGATTGGTTAGTTGATCATAAAGGAGATTTTGAAGTGGCAGCAAAGAAAAAACTTGGTAATGATATTGAGATCAATTCAGACAGTGTTATGAAGAAACTTGATAAAAGCAAGCTATATAGATTATAATAAGGAGGAGGTCTCGCAACATTTTACTGTGGGTTTATTTAACTGCTTGTATTTTTCTTTTTTTCAGACAGTGTAAATATTTTTGTGTAAACAGTTTTTTCCTTCTATGTTAGTGCTAAAAATATATTCTAAAGTCTAAAAGTTTACATAATCAAATTTTTAAATACAATTCTAATAAAGGTAATGTCACCGCCGGGATATAATTGACCTATAGGAAGTGCTGACGAAAGCCTGGACTTAAAATAGAGCAGGAGGTGCCCCCATGTATTCATATGCGAGAGATCTGTGGATATAAATGGTTTTTCATATTGAAAGGATGAAGGTTATGGAAAGAAAAAAAGTCATATCTTTTTCGGACAGTTTTTTCAAGAATTTAGAAGAATTTGGATTGGACTTTGATGAAATAAAACAAAAAATCCTGTTTCACGTTGATGAAAAGGAAAAAGACTTTAGTTTGGATAAAAGGATGTTATTTTATACGCCATATATAAAGGACGGCAAAAAATATATGCTGGCCGGATATGTAACCAAAAAGGAGAAATCTATTCTTATAGAAGCCTCCAGTATATGGGATAAAGGGTTTAACCCTGAAGATATAATTGTTATTAAAGAAACAAATATTAGGGTTATTAAATAGTAAAAGTTAAAGTCAAGAGTGTTTTTTAGGTATAAACCGATAAAAACTGTTTGGATTGAACATAAAGTAAAGGTAAATAAAGTTGTTCCTTTCAGATAATTCAGATAAAGTTCACTCCGTAATAATAAAGTTGATTTCATAAAAATAAAGTTCGTTCCAAAATCCCGCAGAGATGCAGGAGCAATCCTGATGGCTGCGGGATTATGTTTTTTAGGAAGGAGTAATTAACTATTTTTCCTTTCACCTTATCCTGATTGGAACCGGCTTTATTTAAGAAATTACTACAAGAATTAGGAAAGAAATGTTATTAAATGGAATTAAAAAACAGAATTTTAAGACCGGGTTTGTCATCTGAAAAAGAAGTGGTAAATAGGGCTGATGATAGGTGTACTTCAGGCACTTAAAGTATGTTATGAGAATATTCATAGGCAGATATTAAAATCAGGAGAAAAAAATACGATATAACATACATATATGCATGTTAGCGCTAACACCTTACCAAAATGTTTTTGGTTATAAAGATTTTTTGAATGTTTTGGAGATTCGCCTCTTCAGAACATTTTTCATAATAACCTGTAAAATTAGTAAATATGGATTTATGAAAGAAGGAAGTGAGGACACATGACAGACAGTAACACGAGTTAACAAAATGTAAATAAACTTTTGTTTAAGAACAGAACATTTAAAATAAATAATTTTGAAGGTTTTTAAAATATAAAAGTCTTGAGTGTAACCTTCAAAGAGTTTTAATTACACTGTATCTTTTTATAAGCTTATAAGGAGGACTACTTGTGATTAAGAAACAAAAAAATATATCTAAAATTTTATCATTTGTTATGGCGTTAAGTATGATTTTGACTACAGGAGTTTATATAACCCAGACAAAGGTATTTGCAACAAGCGCAGTAACATTTGAGGATGTAAAGACAACGGATTGGTTCTATAACAATGTAATGGAGTTAACAAAAAGAGGATTAATTTCAGGCTATCCTGACAAAACTTTCAGGCCAAACTCCAATATCAAAGTGGATGAATTTGTAAAAATATTGGTTTCTGCTATTGATGAAAGCGTTATATCTTCGAGAAATGGTTATTGGGCAGAAGGGTATATTAATAAGGCTAAGGAATTAGGCATTATTCAGGACGGAGAATTTTCAAGTTATACCCGAAATATTACCCGTGGCGAAATAGCAAGGATGATTGTCAGAGCAGGTACAGGAACAGTTGCCGATGAAAAAGGAATAAATTTGGAAATTCCTGAAAATTACACAGAGTATGCACCCATAATTACTGATTATTCAACCCTTGATACTGCCTCGCAGGATATAGCGTTAAAAATATTCGTTTCAGGAATCATAACAGGATTTGCAGACGGAACTATTGGGTTTAATAAAAATGCTACAAGGGCTGAAGCGTCTGCAATCCTTATGAGATTTCTCGAAAAAGACCAAAGAAGAATTCCTCAGTTGCCTGAAGATTTAGGTAACACATTATATGAAGAAAAACAAATACCCAACCCGGCATCTGTTTTTGAGAAAAGGAAAAATGGCCTTAATGCCTTTTCTGCTGAAGAATTAAAGATTTTGCTGGACGAAATATATCCTGGCGATAATCTGACCCAGGAATGGATTGATACATATCCGGCAGAAAAATTATATGAATATTTTGGTCAAAAATATCACGATACTTTTTATGATTATATTAGAACAAGTGAAAAAGTTATTGATAATTCTACAGTTGAGTGCGATATAACTGTAAGATTGTCAGACGGCAGCATAAAAAAACATAAAGTAAGACTTAAGATGGATGATAATCTGTTTTGGAGTGTAATTTCCGACGATATAGTTCAGTAAAAAAAGAATGGAGAATGAAAGTTTAAATCTTGATAGTTATAGTTAACTTTCAGTATCCTAGACAAAGGTATTTGAAAATACACCGGAAATTTTACTTATGTAAAACTGACTGGTTTTGTAAAAGCATATGTTCCAAAAATCCCGCAGCAGATGCAGGAGAAATCTTCATTTGCTGCGGGGTTTGTTTCTTACAAGTAAAAGGGTTGAAAGGAGTGTAAAGATACAAAGAAAATGATGGAAAGCAATTGTGTTTTTATAGGTCTTATGTTGTAAAACAAAGACATTTGGATATATTTACAGAAATTCAACAAAGCGGATATAATTCAAAATGACCGTAGCGGGGGGCAAAATGGACAGACGTTTCACATTTAATGAAGATGTGAAAAATTATGATAAATGGAGACCGAGATACTGTAAATAATTATTTAATGATATTATTCATTATTCAGAACTAAATGAGAATAAAAAACGATGGAAGTTGGAATTGATACCGGTCAGGCAACTGTGCCGTTTCTGGAAACAGGGTGCGAGGTAACAGCTATTGAACTTGGAAAAGACATTGCAGAATTTTACTTAAGAAAAGTAGAAGAGAGGCCACATTAACAATTGCAAGAATCATGGATGAATTAACAAACATGCCTGCTCTGTTTACTTCAGGTGATAATGATTTGTTTGTCAAAGGATATACACAGAATCACAGACTTCAACCATATCAAACCAATAAATTGATTAATAATATAGGCACCCAATATTTTACTTTGGTTTATTGGGAAAATTAATATGTAACATTGTATTTGCGGTTTCCTTTTTATTTGATTTGTTTGAGGACAAAGGTAAAACACGTAAGTAGATAATTATAAGTATTGTGCTCAGTAAAATGCGGTTTTGTAACAGGATATATAATATGATAAAATAATGTAAATTAGTTTAATGATGTATCTTTACAAAAGAACAAATGTTCTGTACAATATTTCAGTGGGGTCAAAGATACTATGAAATTGTATGAAACAAGGGACATAATATATGGTTTTATTACATATGATGATTGGGAACGGGAAATAATTAATCATCCTGTATTTCAGCGATTAAGAAGGATTAAGCAGCTTTCCCTCACTGATATGGTATATCCTGGCGCCAATCATACCAGATTTGAACATTCTTTGGGAGTTATGCATCTTTCAACTCTTTTTTTTCGACAGCATATTAAATAAACGAAAGCAATTTTTAAAAGAGATATTGAATTTTAATGAAGCAGGGCTTGAAAGAGATCGAAAGATTATCAGGTTTGCTGCTTTACTCCATGATATCGGTCATTCGCCTTTTTCACACGCCGATGAAGAACTGATGCCTTATATTCCTGAAGATCATCCTAAGTACAAGAAGGGTGAGGATAAGAGATTTTCGCATGAGGACTATAGTATAGCGGTTATTAAAACCTTTTTTAAGGACATAATAGAAAATTACAAAGATAACGATAACTATGATATAAAAGTTGAGGATGTTACGGCTCTTTTGGGCGATGAAACGGTTAAACCCAAAAGAAGTCATGTGTGGAAGAATATAATATCAAGTCAGTTGGATGCGGACAGAGCGGATTATCTTTTAAGAGACTCGTTACATTTGGGAATAAGTTATGGTATATATGATAAGGAAAGACTGGTAAATACTATGAGCATAGCAACAGATCCCGAAACTTATAGTACTAATCTGGCAGTTGAAGAAGGTGGGTGGCATGTTGCAGAAAGCTTGGTTATTGCAAGGTATCATATGTTTACTCAAGTCTACTTTCACAAAACCAGGCGGGCGTTTGATCATCATATAGAAAATGCTTTAAAGGAAATACTTTTAAAACATGGAGATAGAAGCGGTTTTTTTCCGCCGCCTGACGGAGAAGAAAATTTAAAAAAATATTTGGAATATGATGATTGGGCAATGTATGGTTTACTGAAGGAAGGGCTTGGTGGCGAGCATGGAAAAATAATACTGGAAAGAAAACAGGATAAATGTGTATTTCAGACAAGTGAAGTTCCTGATGAAGATGAGCTTGACAGATTTGAAGATTATATATAATACTTTTAGGAATGATATCAGTTTTGAGGATTCATCTGAAAAATCATGGTATAAAACAGGAAAAGAAGATATATTTATACTTTGCAATCCCGGCGAAAAATGCGAAAAACTGGAGCCATTGTCCCTGAGATCATCAATTGTGAGGAGTATGCAACCGATTAAGCAAAAGAGGCTTTATGTAAAAAACGGTGGTGAAAAGATAATCAGAGAAAAAATTGAAGAATATTTAGAAAGGAAGAGATAGAATGAATATAAAAAGCAGTTTATGGAAAGGGTAGGAATGATTTCTTATTTGGCAAAAAGATTTGATAAAAAGACTCAATTTGGCAAAACAGCGTTAATGAAATATATATACATACTTCAGGAAGTATTTAATATACAGTTGGGCTATGAGTTTTCACTGTATACATATGGCCCTTATTGCAGTGATGTTTTGGCGGATTTGGATTACACTGAGGCTATTGACGGTGTGAAAATATATTCTGTTGATTTGGGGACAGGTGGTTATTGTATTAAACCATCAAAGAAAACGGATGAGTATATCAAGAAATCTGAGGATTTTATATCACAAAATGAGGAACGGATAAACGAAATTATAGAATTATTTGGTGATATGACCGCAAGAGATCTTGAGCTCAGAACAACAATAATTTATTTGTATAAAAATTATCTTCAAAACAGGTGGGAAATAAACAGGTATGAAATATCGGACAGTGTACGTGAATTAAAGCCGTATTTCAGTTTGGAAGAAATTCTGAATGCCTATAATCAGTTAGAGGAAATGAATATTTTTGCCATATTGTGTAATTAAAACAAGTTGACACTAAGAGTATTAAACCCGTGAATGTTCAGGAAAATCCTGGTATATCACGGGTTTTAGTTTTTTGTAAAAATTCATATGAATAAACAAATGATAAAACCCAAAAAGTGAAAAACATATCACATTTTTATATTGCATTTATAAAAAATGTATGTAATAATCTTTCTTAATTTATATTTCTTAAATAAGATGTATACAGATGCCTCCGGAAGAGAATTAAGGCAAACAAATTGCACAAAAAATTTTATTTTGTCCGCTATTATATGACTCTTGACAGGAGGTAAAGAATTGGACCAAAGAAGCGCCCCCATATATGAAGCTTTGGAAAGGCTCAGAGCGGAGCGTATAGTACATTTCGACGTGCCAGGACACAAAGGCGGACGGGGCAATAAGGAACTTACCGAGTTTCTTGGGGAAAAGTGCCTTAAAGCAGACGTTAACTCAATGAAGCCTTTGGATAACCTGAATCATCCGGTATCGGTAATAAAAGACGCACAGCTGTTGGCAGCGGAAGCTTTCGGTGCCCATAGCTGCTTTTTTATTGTCAATGGCACGACCGCGGCAGTTCAGGCGATGGTAATGTCAGCCTGCAAAGCAGGGGAAAAGATACTTATGCCCCGAAACGTACATATAAGTGCTATAAATGCTCTTATCCTGAGCGGAGCTGTGCCGGTGTACATAGATCCCGGCATAGATAAAAGGCTTGGCATAGCACTGGGAATGTCAGTCGACGATGTAAAAAGGGGAATTGAGGAAAACCCGGATGCCAAGGCAATTCTGGTAAATAATCCGACTTACTATGGAATCTGTTCTAATTTAAAGGAAATAGTCCAACTGGCTCACAACCACAACATGCTTGTTCTTGTTGATGAAGCGCACGGTACCCATTTTTACTTCGGGGAGAACATGCCCGTTTCCGCAATGCGGGCAGGCGCGGACATGGCTTCAGTGAGTATGCACAAAACAGGCGGGTCACTGACCCAAAGTTCACTTTTGTTATGCGGCGAGAATGTTAACAGCAATTATGTAAGGCAGATTATAGGTCTTACACAGACAACAAGCGCTTCGTATCTTCTGCTGACGTCTCTGGACCTGGCAAGGAAGAACCTCAGTTTAAACGGAAAGGAGATTATCAATAGAACCGTTGAACTTGCAGAATACGCAAGAAAGGAAATTAACAGCCTTGGGGGATATTATGCGTTTTCCAGGGAACTGGTGAACAATGACAATATATATGATTTCGATGTAACAAAACTCTCTGTTAATACAAGGGATACAGGTCTTACCGGAATAGAGGTTTACGATATTTTGCGGGATGAATACGGAATTCAGGTCGAATTTGGAGATCTGTGCAATATTTTAGCCATTGTGTCCGCAGGCGACAGGGCCATGGAAATTGAACGCCTTATTTCAGCCCTGTACGAAATAAAAAGACTTTATTCAAGGGAGCCTGCCGGCATGCTCGACTATAATTACATAAATCCCCATGTGGTTTATACTCCGCAGAAAGCATTTTACAGCAGTAAGAAAATGATGCCGTTAAAATGCAGCAAAGGAGAAGTCAGTGGGGAATTCGTAATGGCATACCCTCCCGGTATTCCAATCCTGGCTCCCGGTGAAAGAATAACTGAAGAAATAATAGATTATATATTTTATGCGAAGGACAAGGGCAGTCTGCTGATGGGCACCCAGGATATGAAACTGGAGAATATTCTGGTTGTGGAGGGATAAATATGGATTTATGGTTTACCGAATATCACTCGAATTACGCCCGTTTTTCCATTAAGGTTGACAAGCCGGTTATAAGCCTGGAGAGTGAATTCCAGCGCATAGACGTGTTTGATTCCTATGAATTTGGCAGGGTTCTGGTCTTGGACGGCTGCCTTATGCTTACAGAAAAAGACGAGTTTATATACCATGAAATGATTACGCATATACCTATGGCGGTAAACCCTGAAATCCAGGATGTGCTTGTTATTGGAGCAGGAGACGGGGGAGTGGTCAGAGAGCTTACAAAATATGATTCTGTAAAACGAATTGATATGGTTGAGATAGACAAGCTTGTTGTGGATATCTGCAGGGAATATTTGCCCCAAACCTCGTGCAGGCTTGATGATTCCCGTGTGAACATATATTTTGAGGACGGGCTTAAATTTGTGAGAAGAAAAAATAATGAATATGATTTGATAATAGTGGATTCAACCGATCCCTTCGGACCGGGAGAGGACTTGTTTACAAGAGAGTTTTACGGAAATTGCTACAAAGCATTAAAACAATGGGGTATTATGGTAAACCAGCATGAAAGTCCTTATTACCCTAATGACGCTCTGTCGATGCAACGGGCCCATAAACGAATAAAATCGATTTTCCCTGTGGCCGAGGTTTATCAGGCCCATATACCGACCTATCCGTCGGGACACTGGCTTTTTGGATTTGCGTCAAAAGGGTTTCATCCGGTTGCTGACCTTAAAGAAAACTGGAATTCCCTTGGTTTAAAAACGAGGTATTACAACACCGAACTGCACAGGGGTTGTTTTGCACTGCCAAATTATGTAAAGGAGCTGCTGGAGAATGCATGATAACAATGCAAGCAAAATTATAGGCTGTGATAACAGTTATGAAGAAAGCAGAATAGTAGTATTCGGCGCGCCTTTTGACGGAACGGTTTCGTATAGACCGGGTGCAAGGTTTGGAAGTTCTGCGGTACGCAGTGAAAGTTACTCGATAGAAACATACAGCCCTTATCAGGACAGGGATCTTGAAGATATCCGCGTATTTGATGCCGGAGATCTGGAACTTCCTTTGGGTAATACGGTTAAGGTACTTGAAATAATTGAAGAATATGCGTACAGAATTTTAAACGACGGTAAAATCCCGTTTATGATAGGCGGGGAGCATCTGGTCAGTTTAGGTGCCGTACGCGCCGCGGTGAAAAAATACAAAGACCTTCATATTATTCATTTTGATGCTCATTCGGATTTAAGGGACGAGTATTTGGGTGAAAGCTTGTCCCATGCGACGGTGATGCGGCGTTGCTGGGAACTGGTGGGTGACCGCAGAATTTTTCAGTTCGGTATCAGAAGCGGTTCCAGGGAGGAAATTTACTGGGGAAAAGACCATGTTTACACCAGTTTCTTTGATTTCAGCCGTCTGGATGGAGTGGTGGAGGCATTAAAAGGAAAACCGGTTTATTTGACAATTGATTTGGATGTACTTGATACATCGGTATTCCCAGGTACGGGGACTCCTGAGGCAGGCGGTGTGACGTTCTCCGAGCTCCTTGACGCGGTTGGAAAAGTATCGTGCCTCGATATAGTTGCTCTTGACATGACGGAACTTTCTCCGCCGCTTGACCCGAGCGGAGCGTCAACGGTGCTTGCATGCAAGCTTTTGAGAGAGGTTCTTTTATATGTGTACAAATAACATGAAACAGCGTGTTGTGTTTTAATTATGGCAACGGTTTAAAATATTTGTTTTTTAATATATTTTAAATATTAACTGAACGGAGGTTTAGAGATGGGAAAAGCTCTGATTATCGGTGCAGGAGGAGTGGGCAGGGTTGTTGCCCATAAATGTGCGCAAAATCCCGATGTATTTGAAGAAATTTTAATTGCGAGCAGGACAAAAGAAAAATGCGATCAGCTCAAAAAAGAACTGGACGGGGGAAAAACCAAAGTACATACTGCAAAAGTTGATGCCGACAATACGGAAGAGCTCATAAGTTTAATCAATGACTTCAAACCCGGCATAGTCATCAATGTTGCACTGCCGTATCAGGATCTGACCATAATGGATGCGTGCCTTGCCACAGGAACCGATTACCTGGATACTGCCAATTATGAGCCACCCGAGATCCCGAAATTTGAGTACAAGTGGCAGTGGGCATACAAAGAAAGATATGAAAAGGCAGGAATTACCGCTATTTTGGGTTGTGGTTTTGATCCCGGTGTTACAGGAGTATTCACTGCCTATGCCCAGAAACATTATTTTGATGAAATTCACTACATAGACATACTGGACTGTAACGCCGGGGATCATGGCTATCCGTTTGCCACTAACTTCAACCCGGAAATCAATATACGTGAAATAACGGCACCGGGACTTTACTGGGAAAACGGGGAATGGATTGAAACAAAACCGCTGGAAATCAAAAGAACTTACAATTTTCCGGAGATAGGCAACATGGATATTTATTTGCTGCATCATGAGGAAATAGAATCGCTGGCAAAGAACATAAAGGGTGTAAAGAGAATTAGATTCTGGATGACGTTTTCCCAGAAATATCTTACCCACCTTCAGGTTCTCCAGAATGTCGGCATGACGTCGATAGAACCGATAGAATTTGAGGGTAAGCTCATACAGCCACTGAAATTCTTGAAGGCCGTTCTGCCCGATCCGGCAACGCTGGGGCCCAAAACAAAAGGCAAGACAAATATCGGGTGCATATTCCGGGGAGTTAAAGACGGCAAGCCCAGGGATTATTATGTCTATAACGTCTGTGACCATCAGGAATGCTACAGGGAAGTTGGGTCTCAGGCAGTTTCATATACCGCCGGTGTTCCGGCAATGATAGGTGCAATGATGGTACTGACCGGCAAATGGAAAAAGCCGGGCGTATTCAATGTAGAAGAACTTGATCCCGATCCGTTTATGGATGCGCTGAACAAAAACGGCCTGCCGTGGAAGGAAAGTTTTACACCCGATATTTTGGATTAGGTGAGTGCGGATGAATAAAAGTGTCCAAAGTTTCAAAGCCGTTGATTTGGATATTGATATATCCGGGCTTCCAACACCGATATACATTGTAGATGAGAGGCTTGTGGAGAAAAATCTCAGGATACTTAAAAACGTAATGGACAGGACAGGCTGCAAAATTCTCCTCGCCCAGAAAGCTTTTTCGATGTACTCGCTGTATCCGCTTATCGGCAAATACCTCAGCGGTACGGCAGCCAGTTCGCTTTTTGAGGCAAGGCTGGGTTTTGAGGAGATGAAGGGGAAAGAAGTGCATATATACGCTCCGGCGTACAGGGAAGAAGAATTTGATGAGATAATGAAAATATGCGACCATATAATTTTTAATTCCTTTTCCCAGTGGAACAAATACAAAGCCAGGGTTAAATCTTCAGGCAGGAAAATAGAATGCGGGCTGAGGATAAACCCGGAGTATTCGGAAATTGAAACTCAGATTTATAATCCGTGTTCCGAGGGTTCCAGGCTTGGTATAACGCTGGAGAATTTCAGGGAGGATGATTTGGAAGGCATAGACGGCCTGCATTTTCATACCATGTGTGAACAGAACTCTGATGTGTTAAAGCGAACTATTGAAGTGGTGGACAGGAAGTTTGGAAAATATATAAGCAGGATGAAATGGATAAACTTTGGCGGAGGACATCACATTACCAGGCCCGGATATGATATGGAAACACTGAGTGAATGCATTATGTATATGAAAAATAAATACGGTGTGGAGGTTTATCTCGAACCCGGCGAGGCGATAGCTTTGAATGCGGGGTATCTGGCTGCCAGGGTTCTGGATTTTGTGAAAAATAAAGTTGACATAGCAATACTGGATACTTCCGCGGCATGCCACATGCCCGATGTTATTGAAATGCCTTACAGGCCCAAAATAGTAGGGGCAGGCGACGCAGGAATGTATCCCTATACTTACAGGCTTGGCGGGCTTACATGCCTTGCAGGCGACGTTATAGGGGATTATTCCTTCAAAGAACCGTTGCAGGAAGGCGACGTTCTTCTTTTTACCGATATGGCAATTTATACGATGGTCAAAAACAATACATTTAACGGCGTAAACCTTCCTGCAATAGCGGTATATAACGATAAAGACGGATTAAGAATAATCAAAAAGTTTGGATATGAAGACTTCAAAGGACGTCTGTCGTAGTGTAAGATAAATTTGGCAGCCCCCGGTATTGTTACGGTATCGGGGGTTTTGTTTTGTCAGGCGTATAGTCGGGAATGTCTTTGGTACCGGTTTTTAAACCAAAATAAAAAAATGACATGGTATCTGTTTTTAGCCAAAACATAATAATTAACCTTTGAAGAATTGAAATTCCATTAAAACTTTCATGTTTTTAGGAAAATATTTTTTCATGTAAAAATTTTGCATTTCTTTACAATAAAAAAGCCGCGTGATATAATATGCTCCATGCATAATGCGGAAGGGAGCAATAAGTAGATATGGAAAATAAAAAACATTTTTGCACATGCACCGATTTAAGCTGCAAATTGCATCCTAATAACCATTCCAAAGGATGTGATCCCTGCGTGCGTAAAAATCTTAAAGACGGGGAAATTCCGAGCTGTTTTTTCAGACTGATTAATAATGATATATCAGAATTGAAAGAGTTCACAATCGAAAGTTTTGTTGATTTCTATTTAAAAAACAAAACAAATAAAACTGAATAAGGCGCTGCATGCCAAAAAATCGTTTTATACTGTATTGGGTTCACGTAATTATTGTAAAAAACCGTTTTAAAATCCTATAGCCGATGTGAGGGCATATGAAATCCGTGGACAGAAACCTTCATGTGCACAGGGGTAATTCAAGTGGATGAAAAATGTCGCACGGTGTGTAGGCGGAATGATTGAAAGAACTATGGATAGCTGGATATTAGTTGTTAGGAAAACGGTGCAGCTTTTCAGTAATTGTAGGATCTGGCAGTTGCTTTAGAAACAAAAATGTTTATTTGTCATTTAAATGTGGTAAATAATAATGCGAAAAATATTATTCAATTAGAGGGCAGAGTTTTCCTATATGCAATGTAACAATATGTCCATTTTGTTACTTTAAATTATATATCGGCAAGATTGTTAATTATTCAACGTATTTAAATACGTCCAAAAATAAAATTCCCAAATAATTTATTTGGGAATTTTATTATACTCAAAATTGGACTAAAGAGTAAAGCTCATCTTTTTGATCCTGGTTTACACCTATATAACGCAGCGTTATACTTTGTGAGCTGTGATTGAATGTATCCATAATAAGCCCTATATTATACCGGGACATTTTATAGGTCCAGTATCCCCAGGTTTTACGCAAACTATGGGTGCCAAAGTTCTCCACGCCTACGGCTTCGGCTGCTTCACGCAATACTCGGTAGCTTTGTACTCTGCCAATATGCCCTCCTTTTCTGCTCGCGAAAAGCCAATCCTCATATTTTAAATTTTGCGTTTTTACGTAGTTATCTATCTCTCTCTTTAAAGAATGGTTTATTTTTATTTTTTTCTCCTTATCCGTTTTTTTCTCTTTCAGAATAAGGTATTCACGAAACCGGTTATCCGGTGTATAGACATCTTTAACTTTTAAAGGCAAAATATCGCTTATCCTTAATCCCGTGTTCAGACCAAATTTAAACAACAGTCCGTATTTGGGATCCTTTCCGTTCAAGTAATAGTACATTTTTTTAATTTTTTCCTTGCTGCGAATTGGTTCCACAGTCATGAATCTATCCTCCCTTTAAAGTTTTAAAGCGGTTTTATATGCCTGTATCATCCGGGTATGCACAAATAATATATCGTAACTAAGCTGCCGGCTAATGCAACAATTTATCAGAAATATAATTAAAAAGATTCATGAGTTTTTTTGCTAAAAATTGATGTTTAAAAAGTTATTAACGTCAGACATGCGGTATATAAGGCTTTTTATTTCTAAATAATGTAACAAAATGGACATATTGTTACTTTAGAAAAAAGAAAAGAAATATAAAACATGTATTGTGTTTGTAATTTTAGAAAACAAACCCGGGAGGCACACGGAGTACCGGGGTTTGGGCCAAAGGAACGCAATTGAAGGCCGGAATGGCTGATTATTTTGTTTTGTATTTTTACATGACTTGAGAGGGTGAAATGCTAATGAAGAGAGTTCTTATCGTTGATGACACCGCTTTTATGAGAATGTCTTTAAAAGCCATGCTTGAAAAGAATGGCTTTCAGGTAGTGGACGAGGCAGAAAACGGTTCAGTGGCAGTAAAAAAATATAAAGAGCTCAGACCGGATATTGTAACGATGGATATAACAATGCCGGTCATGGATGGTATCCAGGCACTGAAGGAAATAAGAAAATTTGATGCCAATTCCAAAGTTATAATGATTTCGGCCCTCGGGCAGGAAGCTTATGTGAGGGAGGCAGTCCTGTCTGGAGCAAAAGGGTTTATAGTAAAGCCGTTTAAGGAGGATTACGTAATTCAGACATTAAATAAACTGTAACAATTTTCAAACGGGGGGGGGAACAATGATGGACGAGCTTTTAAACAGCCAATATGTGGTTTATGAATTGGCCGGTGAGAAATATGCGTTAAAAATCAGCGATGTATATGAAATTATAAAAATGCAGAATATTACACCAATACATAACAGTAAAGCTTTTCTTGAGGGAATTATTAATCTCAGGGGCAGGATCATACCTGTAGCCAATCTTCATAGAAAATTCGGTCTTCCTGATTACACCTCTACGAAGAAAACCAGGATAATAGTTGTAAAAAGCAGGAATGAAATGATTGGGATTGTGGTTGATAAAGTAAACCAGGTTATAAGATTTTCCGATATTCAGCCACCTCCGGAGATGGTAGCCGGTATTGACGGCAGCTATTTTGAGGGCGTAGGTATTACCGACGAAGGCGTTATAAGCATTTTGAACATTGACAAGGTACTCTATGAATAAGAAGGGGGAAAGCATGGCCAGTATATTTGAAAGTCCTGAGATGATTGGAGCTTTTATTGCCGAAGTGGAAGAACAGTTACAAATGCTTGAAAACAGCATTATAAGTTTGGAACAAAACGGGGAGACGGAAGAACATGTGCATGAATTATTCCGCATTGCCCATACCTTAAAGGGCTGTTCGGCCACCATGGGTTTTGAGAAAATGAAAAACCTTGCCCATGAACTGGAGAATGTTTTGGACAGTATCCGGAACGGTTTTCTGAAAATATCCGGACCGGTTACAGATGTCCTTTTTGATTGCCTGGACTGTTTAAGAATGCTGAAAGATGATTACGTATCGGACGCGAACAACATTAAGACCGATATAAATCCTGTTATAAACAAACTGAAAGCAATAACGGCGTCTGAGAATAAGCAAGAAGATAATCCGGATAAAGCCGGGAATGCGGAGGTTGAACATAGTAAATCAGTAATATTCGCTCTTGACACAAAACAGCGGGAGCAGATAAACCATGCCTTGGAAATCGGGCAGAATGTTCTTGTATGCGAAATTAGTATTTCTGAAGACAGCCAGATGAAATCAACCAGAGCCTGTCTTATTATGAACTTTCTTAATGAATGGGGCACTGTCGTAAGCATGGTTCCAAATGTCTTGGAGGTGCCGGTAGATTCTGATATCTGCAACGTGGCCTTTTTAGTTATCACACAGATGAGCGCTGCTGCGTTGGAGCATAAAGCGCGGAATGACCTGATGGATGTAAGTGATGTCAAAGTTTTTCCTTATAGCGTCGATACCGCTGAACATGTAATAAAAGCATATGAGACTGAGACACGGGACATGGACAATGCCTCGTGTGCAAAAACACCGGGGGATGAAAAAAAGATTGTACATACCGTTAGGATTGATGTGGATCGGCTGGAAAGAATGATGGAGCTGGTAGGAGAACTGGTGATAGAACAGATAAGAATTGCACAGGTTGCAAACAGCTTATACAACCGGTATCGGTCTGATGAAACTGTCGATGATCTGGTTGTTATTTCAAACAATATATCGGTGTTGATAAACGAGCTTCGCGAAAAAATCATAAAAACACGCATGATTCCGATACAGCAATTGTTCAGCCGATTTCCCCGAATGGTGCGGGATTTGTCCCGATCGTTGAATAAAGAGGTAAATCTTGTGCTTGAGGGTGAAGAAACCGAGATAGACAGGACAATAATGGAAGAAATGAGTGATCCTTTGATCCACCTTATACGGAATGCCATAGATCACGGGATTGAAGAGCCGGAGGTACGCAGAAGATTGGGAAAGCCTGAAAAGGGTACTTTGCGGATAACTGCATTTCATCATGACAGCAATGTAATAATAACTGTTGAAGATGACGGGGCGGGGATTGATATACAGAAAATAAAAGAAGCTGCGGTAAAAAAACGGCTTGTAACAGCGCAGGAAGCAGACAGTATGACCGAACAGCAGCTGATAAACTTAATTTTTCATTCGGGTTTTTCAACTTCGCAAACTGTAAGTGATATTTCCGGGCGTGGAGTCGGACTGGATATTGTAAAGTCGCATGTTGAGAAATTAAATGGAATCATTGATGTTGAAACATGCGCTGGGGCCGGTACAAGGTTTATAATCAAGCTTCCGTTCACGCTCGCAATATTGAAAGGACTTCTGGTAAAAATCGGGGATGAAACATACGCGATTCCTATGAATAACGTGATTGAAATTGTAAGGAAAACAAATAACGAAATAGAGTCGGTTAACGGACAGGCCATTACGGTTATAAGGGACAAAGCAATTCCTTTGGTATGGCTGCATGATTATTTCGGGATTCCGCGAGGAGAGGAGAAAAGGAATGTTCTTGTAGTATTACTCGGAATAGCTGAAAGGCATTTCGGCCTTGTAGTGGATGGACTTATAGGGAACCAGGAAATTGTTGTTACAAACCTGGGATCTTACATAGGAAAAGTTGAAGGTATATCCGGAGCTACGATTCTGGGTGACAGAAGTGTAGCCTGCATACTTGACGTGGCGGGAATTCTGGACATGATAAGCAAGAAAAGGGCTGCAAAAATCCATAATAAACAGACTGAAAATTAATTTTCAATAAACATGAATATTTTGGTAGGGGGCAATTATATATGGGATTCAAAAGAAATATGGCTTTAAAATTTATGAAGAAATCGGGAATTACTTACAGTGTTAATATTGCCGCAGATTCAGCAAAAAAACTGGATGAAAAACTAAAGGTTTTATCCGGTATTGCCGAACAGGTAAAAAAAGGTACCGTGGAACAATCCGCTGCTGTAGTTTCCACAAATTCAATGACGGACGAGCTTTCAAAGTCAATTAAAGGTGTTGTAAGGAACGCCGAAAGACTGATGGAACTTGCCGAACAGTCCCAAAAGTTTCTTGAAGAAATGGTTTTTACGATAAAACAGGTTGTCGGGAACAGTGAAAGCACGTCGAAGTCGGTGGAGGAGATATCGGCTTCGATTGAGCAAATGGGAAAATCAATAAAAAGTGTGGCAGGTAACGCTGAAAGTATGGCAGCTTCAGCCGAAGAGATCTCAAAGATCTCAAAAGCCATACAGGAGATAGTTGCGTCTATCCAGCAGGTGGCCGGAAATGCTGAAAGTACTGCTGGGTCTGTAGAGCAGATTTCTGTTTCGATAGAACAGATGAGTAAATCGATAAAAGGCGTTGCCGGAAATGCCGAAAATCTTACCGGCTCTGCAAAAGAGGCTACTGCGGTGGTTCAGGAAGTTGCTGCGTCTATTCAGCAGGTAGCTGGTAATGCTGAAAGCACAGCTGCCTCGGTGGAACAAATCTCTGCTGCCATTGAACGAATGGGCAAATCTATCAAAGGAGTGGCGGATAACGCGGAAAGTCTGTCAAGTTCTGCCGAAGAAGCGACAAAAGCCATTCATTCAATGGTTGCATCAATCCGGCAGGTGGCCGGCAATGCTGAAAATACTGCGAATTCCATAGAAAGGATATCTTTATCCGTCGAGCAAATGGGCAAATCGGTTAAAAGTGTTGCCGGAAATGCCGAAAGCATGACAGAATCCGCCCAGGAAACATCGGAAGCGGTACAGGAGATTGTGGCGTCCATTCAGCAGGTTGCCGGAAACAGTGAAAGCACATCGATATCCATAGAACAGATATCTTCTTCAATAGAGCAGATGGGTAAGTCTATAAAAGGCGTTGCCGGAAACGCCGAAAGCCTGAAAGAATCTGCCGAAGAGGCTACAGCGGCGGTGCAGGAAATTATATCGTCCATACAGCAGGTATCCGGTAATGCCGAGAGTACCGCCAACTCGGTGGAACAAATTTCTTCATCCATTGAACAGATAGGAAAGTCTATCAGGAGTGTAGCGGGCAATGCCGAAAGCCTGACAGGTTCCGCGGAAGAAGCGTCGGCGGCAATACAGGAGATTGTGGCATCCATCCAGCAGGTGGCCGGGAACGCGGAAAGCACGTCAAAATCAGTCGAAGAAATAGCTTCATCTATAGAACAAATGGGTAAGTCCATACAAGGAGTTGCGGGAAATGCCGAAAGTTTAAAAACATCTGCGGACGAGACTGCTGCGGCAATACAGGAAATAGTAACATCCATCCAGCAGGTGGCCGGAAATTCGGAAAGTACGGCAAGCTCAGTAGAACAAATCGCTTCGTCCATAGAACAAATTGGTAAGTCGATAAAAGGAGTGGCAGGGAACAGTGAAAGCCTGAAAGCATCGGCAGATGAATCCTCTGCTGCAATACAGGAAATGGTGGTATCAATACAGCAGGTATCGGGTAATGCGGAAAGTACCGCAAGTTCCGTGGAACAAATTTCATCATCCATCGAACAAATGAGCAAATCGATAAAAGGTGTTGCCGGAAACGCCGAAAGCCTTAAAGGATCAGCAGAAGAGGCAACGGCAGCGGTGCAGGAAATAGTGGCGTCAATCCAGCAGGTAGCCGGAAATGCGGAAAGTACGGCCAAATCGGTTGAAGAGATATCTGCTTCTATAGAACAGATGAGCAAATCAATTCAGGGTGTTGCGAAAAGTGCCGAGTTGCTCCAGAAATCCGCAAATGAAACATTTAACGTCGTTGAAAACATGGCGGCTTCGATCAGCCAGGTCGCGCAAAGCGCGCAAAATGTAAATAAATTGAGTGAAAATGTGATGAATGACGCGAAAGACGGTCAGAAAGCCGTTGCCGATACATTGCTGGCTATAAAGGATATATCCGAGGTTATTCATCGTGCTGAAAATGTTATAAACGGACTTGGGAAAAGTTCGGAAAAAATAGGCAGTATAATTGAAGTCATTGACGATATCGCGGAACAGACCAATCTCCTTGCGCTGAACGCTGCAATTGAAGCGGCAAGAGCGGGAGAGCATGGCAAGGGATTTGCGGTTGTCGCCGATGAAGTAAGAAAACTGGCGGAACGCACGGCCACAGCAACAAAGGAAATATCGGATCTCATTAAAGGAATACAGGGAGAAACAAGCCAGGCCATCAAGGCGATAGAAATCGGCACTCAAAAGGTTGAGCATGGTTCAAGGTTAAGTGATGAGGCAGGAAAGGCCATTGAAAAAATAGTTGAAGGAATAGAAAATGTGAATGCGGAGATCCGCCAGATAACCACTGCGACTGAAGAACAGAATAAAGGCAGCGCAAAAATCATTGAAGCGGTGAATACGGTAGCTAACCAGGCGGCGATGGTTACCCAGGCGACGAAAGAACAGGCTGCAGGAGTGGAAAATATAGTCAAAGGTATTGCAAATGCAAGAGAACAGGTGAGACAGGTTACTGTTGCGGTGAAGGAACAGGCAAAACAGGGACAGAATATTGTAATCGCCGTGGAAAACGTAACAAATCAGGCCGCGCAAGTTACTCAGGCTACAACGGAACAGGCCAGAGGCGTGGAAGAAATTATCAAGGGGGTAGCCAATGCAAGGGAACAGATGCGTCAGGTTACCGTTGCGGTGAAAGAACAGGCAAAGCAGGGGCAAAACATCGTACAGGCCGTTGAAAACGTTACCTTGCAAACAGCCCAGGTATCTGCCGCGGTGAAAGAACAGGCCGCCGGGGTTGAGGAAATAATAAAGGGCATAGCCAATGCCCGCGAACAGCTAAGGCAGATTACCATAGCGGTGAAAGAGCAGGCAAAACAAAGCCAGAATATAGTGGCTGCCGCTGAAAACGTTACCAAACAGGCCGCACAGGTAACTCAGGCCACCATCGAACAGGCTAAAGGTGTTGAAAATATAATTAAAGATATTGATAACGCAAGGGAACAAATGCGTCAGGTTACACTTGCAGTGCGAGAACAGGCCAAGCAGGGGCAGAGCATTGTTGCGGCGGTTGAGAATGTGACCAGGCAGGCGGCACAGGTGAGCGATATAACCAAGGAACAGGCCAAAGAGCTTGAAAATATTATAAAGGGCATAGAGAATTCCAGGGAACAGATAAGGCAAGTCAGCGAAGCGGTGAAGGAACAGGCGAAACAGGGGCAGAATATTGTAATTGCAGTGGAAAACGTGACAAAACAGGCAGCCCAGGTGACACAGGCCACCATTGAACAGGCTCAGGGAGTTGAAGAAATCATTAAGGGTGTAGTCAACGCAAGAGAACAGGTAAGGCAGATTTCAGATGCGGTAAAGGAACAGGCAAAACAGGGACAGAATATTATAGCGGCAGTGGAAAATGTAACAAAACAGGCAGCCCAGGTGACACAGGCCACCATTGAACAGGCCCAGGGCGTGGAAGAAATCATTAAAAGTGTTCTGAATGCGAGGGAACAGATAAATCAAATAAGCGAAGCAGTAAAAGAACAGGCGTCTCAGGGACAAATCATCGTTAAAGCCGCTGAAAACGTTACAAACCAAGCCTCCCAGGTTTCCCAGACGGTACAGGAACAGGCGGCAGGTGTTGATGAAATCATCAGGGGTGTTGCCAATGCGCGGGAACAGGTACGACAGATTACCGTTGCAGTGAAAGAACAGGCAAAACATGGCCAGGATATTACAAAGTCGGTTCAGAACATTACCGAACAGGCGGCTTTTGTGACAAACGCGGTTAAAGAACAGGCTCAAGGTATTAACGATATAGTGAAAAGCATTGAGAATGCAAGAGAACAAATGCTCCAGGTTACAACTGCAGTAAAAGAACAGGCCAGACAGGGGCAAAACATAGTTTCCGGCGTTGAGAATATTACCAGTCAGGCGGCACAGATTACCAATATTACAAAAGAACAGGCTCATGGAGTTGAGAATATAGTAAGAGGCGTGGCAAATGCAAGAGAACAGGTAAAACAGATTACGGCGGCTATGAAAGAGCAGTCGGCAAGTGCGGATAAGGTTATTAATAACGTAGAGCATGTAACCCTTCAGGCAGGTGGAGTGGCTGACGCGACAAAAATTCAGGCGAATGATGTGGAACAGTTGGCTAAATATACTTCGGAAATAAACCGTGTTATCAACCTTAATATCAAGGATGTTGAACGAACTGTTACAGTAACGAATGAATTGTCTAAATACTCGGAAGAGATTATGAATGTGCTTCTTGAATTAATTCAATGACTAAAAAACAAGGCGTTTCATTGTAAAATCCCATCCGCCTGAAACAATAACCTGATTTCGGTGTGATTAAGCAGTAACGTTGTGGTGGAGGCGGGGACCCTGCCTCCACATACATATGATACGGGTATTTCAGTGCAGAAACAGATTCCTTTAGCGTATATGATCGGGTTAACTGATAAAAGTTCTTCGTGATCTGCGTGTTTTAGATCGGTCAATTGGGAAAAAAGAATCGTTCAAACCGGAAAATACTTACGTTCTCATGAGATAAAACGCTGTGGAGGATGGAACAGTCGGTATGGATACGTTCGGGCTTATTCAACTGGCAGAGCTTATATATGAATACTGCGGAATTGATTTTTCCAAAAGTCTTTCCTCACTTGAAGCCAAAATATCGGAAAGGCTTAACGAACTTGGGCTTTCCTGCTGGGAATACGGAGGTTATTTAAGGGTTGAACCGAAAGAATGGGATATGCTTATTGAACTTATTACGGTGAATGAAACTTATTTTTTCCGTGAAGAAAACCTTTTGGCAGAATTTCAAAAGACTGTACTGCCACAATATAAGGACCGTACTCCCGAAAATCCTTTGCGTATATGGTGTTCAGCCTGTTCCAGCGGGGAGGAGCCTTATACATTGGCGATAATAGCCGAAGAAACAGGACTTTTTCAAACCGGCGCCGTTGAAATCATTGCATCTGATATAAATAAAAAGGTTCTGGAAAAGGCCATAAGTGGATCATATAACAAAAAGTCATTTTCTTTCCGTACAATGCCCAAAGAGATGCTTGAAAAATATTTTGTTTCGGCTGAAGAGGAATATGTGATCAGGGATTCGGTCAGGGCAATGGTTGATTTTCGCTGTATAAATCTCATGGACAAGGATATAGCGGAAAGAATAGGGAAAGTGGATATAATTTTTTGCAGGAATGTACTGATTTATTTTAATAAGGAAGCTATAAACAAAGTTATTAATTCCCTGTATGATGTGTTAAACGACGGCGGATACCTGTTCTTAGGTCATGCTGAAACCATAACCGGTATGAATACCGGATTTGAGACTATATACACACCTTCTGCATTTTATTACCGGAAAGGGGAAAAGTGTACGTGAAGCAGTATGGGGTATTGGTAGTGGACGATTCGTCCTTTATGCGCAAATGTATAAGCATGCTTATAGAGAGGGATCCTCAGCTTTTTGTCATAGGAATCGCAAGAAATGGCGTTGAAGCGATAGAGAAAGTACGGAGGCTAAGGCCCGACATTGTGACAATGGATATTGAGATGCCTGAAATGGACGGTATTACAGCTTTGAAAGAAATTAAGAAGTCTTGTCCTGTTCCTGTTGTTGTGCTGTGCAACAAAACCGGCAAATATCCGGAAGCTGCTTTTCAAGCTTTGGAGTCGGGGGCTGCAGACTTCTTTTTAAAAAACGTATTGTTGGGGGATGATGTAAAACCTGAGATAATAAAGGAGTTTCTTGAAAAATTAAAAACCATAGCCGAAAACGCGAAAAGGACTGTAAATAAAGAGCGAAATAAAACCATTTCTGAGGTGACTGAAATTCTCGAAAGCATTTTGAATAAACCCGAAAAGGTGACCGAAACAAAAACAGGACTGGCGGATCTTATAATAATAGGATGTTCAACCGGAGGTCCCTCGGCGTTACAGGCCATACTGCCCCGTTTTCCGGAAGACATGCATGTGCCAGTCGTTGTTTTGCAGCATATGCCTCCGGGTTTTACAAAACCGTTGGCTGAACGTTTTGACACCATCTGCAAATTACGGGTAAAAGAAGCTGAAAACGGGGATATTCTCAAAGCCGGTAACATTTATATAGCGCCGGCAGGTTACCAAACATTCATTGATAAGAAAACGGACGGAGCAACAGTTTTAAGAATAGAAGACAACCTGTCTGTTGACACTGTTTACAAACCGTCTATTGACATAACCCTTTATTCGGCGGCGCAGGTGTTTAAAGAAAGGTTATTGTCTGTAATTCTTACGGGAATGGGAAACGACGGTCTTTTAGGATGTGAAGCGGTGAAAAAATACAACGGAAAGGTGATTGTTGAGGCTGAAGAATCATGTATTGTGTATGGCATGCCAAAGGCCGTTTATGAGGCAGGGCTGGCTGATGTTCAGGTGCCTTTGTCGGGTATTTTTCGTGAAATAATGTCATATATCTGAATTGCCTTTTATTTCAAATGAAAAAGATAAGCCGCATATAACAACCACGCGTGATATGCGGTGATCCATGGTCTTAAACCGCGCGGCGTTCTGTTATTTGGGCTTTAATTATTACGAAAAGAAATTGAGCACCCATGAGGAATAAAAATAGAAAGGTGAGCGGATGAGAATCAGGGTGCCCAATAATAAACAGCTTACATTTCTATATAATCGTCCCTTCCCGGACCCACAGAAACATATTTAATCGGGCAGCCTACTGCTTCTTCAATAAAGCGGATATATTTCAGGGCTGCTTCTGGTAAATCTCCTGGGGTTCTGCATTTTGATATGTCGGTCTTAAATCCGTCAAGATATTCAAAAACAGGTTTTGCTTTCAGAAGTCTGTCGCCTGTGGGGAAGCTGTCACACCGCACGCCGTCGATTTCATATGCCACACATACGGGAATTTTGTCCATATAGGACAGCACGTCAAGTTTTGTTAAAGCAATTTCGTCCGCGCCCTGCATTTTAACCCCGTATCTGCTTGCAGGAATGTCGAATGCGCCCACCCTTCGCGGCCTTCCCGTTGCGGCACCGTACTCGCCTCCGGCTTCACGGAGTTTTTCCGCCTCTTCACCGAAGAATTCGGCGGTAAAAGGACCTTCCCCAACACAGCTCGAATAGGCCTTCATGATACCGATTACATGGTCAAGTTTTACACCCGGTATTCCAGCGCCAATGGGAGCGTATGCGGCAAGGGTCTGGGACGACGTGGTGAACGGATAAATTCCGAAATCAATGTCGCGCAATGCACCCAGCTGGGCTTCAAACAAAATATTTTTATTACCGTTAACGGCATCGGTAAGGAATTTGGTTGTATCAGTGATGAAAGGAATAAGTGGTTTGCCGAATTCATTAATCCATTGCATTATATCTTTCAGCGAAAACTTCTGCCCATACCCCCTGAGTGTAAGATTTTTCCACTCGAGTATATCGGCGATTTTGCCTTCAAGAGTATCAAGGCAGAGCAAATCACCCATCCGAATGCCTTTTTTCATGTATTTGTCGCCATATACAGGCGCAATGCCTCTTCGGGTTGATCCGTATTTTTTCTCTGCCAGGCGTTCCTCTTCAAGAATATCCTGCTGTTTGTGATAAGGCATGCAAATAAAGGCTTTGTCACTTATCTTTAAATTGTCAGGAGTTATTCTGACGCCTTTTTCTCTGAGCCTTTCAATTTCACCGCATAAATGCTCTATGTCAATAACCATGCCGTTTCCCATGACATTAACAGTATTCTCCCGTAATATGCCGGACGGAAGAAGATTCAATATAAATTTCCCTTTCTCATTCACTACGGTATGCCCGGCATTGTTGCCGCCCTGGTACCGGCATATTATGTCATATTCTTTGGAAAGCAAATCCACCATGCGGCCTTTTCCTTCGTCTCCCCAGTTTATTCCGACAACTGCTGTAAGCATAAAAAAATCCCCCTTAATCTTATGTACTAACCCGTTTTTTTTGCGCGGGCAAACAGCCATGAAAACCGGAGCATTTTAAAGATCCAGCCTATATAACCTGAAAAATAAGAATGCATTTATACTTTACCCTCTTTCTGAATTCTTAATCACGCACAAAGGTGTGAAACCTTCGTGCGTGGGAGAGGGGGGTTATTCATAAACACTGTTTAAAATCTCGGAATAGGACGGAATTCTCCAGTGTTTGCTGCTTACAATCAGCTCAAGCTCATCAACAATCATGCGAAGTTCGCTCATTGCGGCACATACTTTTTCACGGTATGCCTTTGCCATTTCCAGATTGTCCTTGATTTCCTTTACGGCTATTGTCTGTTCTGTAAGGCGTTCCAGCTTTTCCGTCAGGTATTCTGAAAGTTTTGACAGCCTTTCCATAAGCTTTTCTTCCGGAAGAGTTGAAAGCTCAGGGCTAATGCTCTTTTTACGGATTGCCAGCTCGGCAAGTTCGTTCTGGTAATCAAAAACGGCAGGAATTACCATCTTGTTAACCATGTCAATCATTGTCAGGGCCTCGATGTTAATTGTTTTTGAATAATTTTCAAGCAAAATTTCATAGCGTGAACGGATTTCATGCTCGGTAAATACGCGGTGACGGGTGAACAATTCAATGCTTTTCGGGCTGACAAAGGCCGGCAGCGCATCGGGCGTGGTTTTCAGATTTGACAGCCCTCTTGCTTCCGCCTCTTTAACCCATGAGCCGTCATAGCCATTACCGTTGAAGATAATGCGCTTGTGCTCTCTGATAACCCTTTTAATAAGTTTGTTCAGATTGGCCTTAAAATCACTGCTGTTTTCAAGTTCGTCGGCAAATTGCCGTAACGATTCCGCCACAATTGTATTCAGGACAATGAGCGGGCCTGCGATCGAAAAGGCTGAGCCAAGCATACGCAGCTCAAACTTGTTGCCTGTAAACGCAAAGGGGGATGTGCGGTTCCGGTCAGTAGAGTCTTTAGGGAAGCGGGGCAGTACCGGTGCGCCTATTTCCATCAGTGCCTTACCCTTGCATTCATACAAAGCGTCGTTTTCGATGGCATTCAAAATTCCAGTAAGTTCGTCACCGAGGAATATTGAAACTATTGCAGGAGGAGCTTCGTTTGCTCCCAGCCTATGATCGTTACCCGCACTTGCTACCGAAACACGGAGAAGGTCCTGATAGTCGTCCACTGCTTTTATTACCGCAACAAGGAATAAAAGGAAGAGCGCATTTTCAAAGGGCGTGTCACCGGGATCAAGAAGGTTTATTCCCGTGTCTGTGGCCAAAGACCAGTTGACGTGTTTTCCGCTGCCGTTTATCCCTGCAAAGGGTTTTTCATGTAAAAGGCATGCCAGACCATGTTTGGCCCCTATGGTTTTCATAAGTTCCATTGTCAGTTGGTTCTGGTCGGTCGCCACATTGGCTTCGGCATAAATTGGTGCTATTTCATGCTGTGAAGGAGCCACCTCGTTATGTTCGGTTTTTGCATAAACGCCAAGTTTCCATAACTCTTCATCCAGTTCTCTCATAAATTTCAGGACACGCTGCTTTATCGGCCTGAAATAATGATCTTCCAGCTCCTGGCCTTTTGGCGGACGGGCACCGAACAAAGTTCTTCCGCAGTGCATCAGATCCGGTCTTTTTAAATACATATTCATGTCGATTAAAAAGTATTCCTGTTCCGGGCCTGCCATTGCCACAACACGTTTTACGTCGTTCAGCCCGAAAAGGCGGAGTATCCTTAAAGCCTGTTCGTTTAATGCATGCATTGAGCGTAAAAGCGGGGTCTTTTTGTCAAGGGCTTCTCCGCTGTACGAGCAGAATGCGGTAGGGATGTACAGTGTATTGTCTTTTATGAAAGCATAAGAAGTTGGATCCCATGCGGTATATCCTCTTGCTTCGAAAGTGCTGCGAAGACCGCCTGATGGAAAGCTTGATGCATCGGGTTCGCCTTTTACCAGCGATTTTCCGGAGAACTCGGTAATTGCCCTTCCTGTTCCGTCAGGTGCCAGAAAGCTGTCATGTTTTTCTGCGGTAATACCCGTCATGGGCTGGAACCAGTGGGTAAAATGAGTGGCACCTTTTTCTATTGCCCAGTCTTTCATAACGCTGGCAACTACGTTTGCAACGTCAAGCTCAAGCGGAGTGCCTTCGGCAATTGATTTTTTCAGGGATTTATATATATCTTTTGGCAGCCGTTCACGCATGACTGCTTCGTTAAATACCATGCTGCCGAAATTTTCGCTTATATTATTGTTGTACATGTTAAATTCCCCCTTTTAAAGCAATTCTATTCCGGCTTTTTTGCAACCTGAAATTGTTTCTTCGTCCCAAATGGAAACCTGAACTTCGCCGATATGCGCTTTCTGCAGTAACAGCATGCACACCCTCGACTGGCCTATACCGCCGCCTATTGTAAGAGGCAGCTCACCGTTAAGCAGCATTTTGTGGAAAAGCAAATTGCGGCGATCATCGCAGCCTGCTTTCGTAAGCTGTTCGTCCAGGGATTTTTCGTCAACGCGGATGCCCATCGACGACACTTCAAAAGCACATTCCAGGACATCATTCCAGAACATGATGTCACCGTTAAGTTTCCAGTCGTCATAGTCAGGCGCCCTGCCATCATGCCTAATTCCCGATTTCAGTACATCGCCAATCTGCATGATGAAGGCGGTTTTATGTTCCCTTAAGTATTCGTTTTCGCGCTCCCGTGGCGAAAGAGCGGGATATAAATCTTCCAATTCCTGAGTGGTTATGAAGGAAACTTCCCGCGAGAGCTTAACCGTAATCTGCGGGTACAGTTTTTTAATTTCGTCCAGCGTGTCGCAGATGACACCGACAATTTTTATTACCGTGCTCTTTAATGTATCCACGTTTCTTGTGGAACGATCTATCACTTTTTCCCAGTCCCACTGATCAACGTATATGGAGTGAAGGTTATCCATCTCTTCATCCCGGCGTATGGCATTCATATCGGTATATAACCCCTGACCGACAGGAAATCCGTATTTGTGCAGTGCCAAACGTTTCCATTTCGCAAGGGAGTGGACAACCTGACCGTAAGTGTTTGTTTCTCTTATGTCAAACTCCACAGGACGTTCAACGCCGTTCAGGTCGTCGTTTATTCCTGTATTGGCGGGAACGAACAGCGGAGCGGAAACCCTTATCAGATTCAATGCCTTTGACAGTTTTTCCTCAAAAATTCTTTTTATCGTTCCTATTGCATTTTGCGTTTCATAAAGATTAAGAACAGGTTTGTACCCTTTTGGAATAATGAGTTTACTAATGGTTAACACTCCTTTCATAATAAACAACCGTAGAAATATCTTAGGAATTCGGCTGCCTGAAAACATGCAGGTCTCTAAGCCATTTCTTCGGCTGTTTCGGTGAAAATGAAAAACAGAAAAGGCGCTGCGGATTTTAAAATCCACAGCGCCGTTGCTGTATTACGGGTTTAGTGTAACACAGGGAAAGTTAATTGTCAACCCTTTTTTTTACAAAAACACGGATAAAATGAATTAAAGCAATTTGAAAATTGCAAATAACAATGATTTTTAGGTCATAAGTTTTAATTATATTAGACATTATGCAATATTATTATTTAAAAACTTCATCATTTGGTTGACATCGGTTCTTATCCCATAGTATAATGAAGTAGAAATATTTAAAGGGTGTTTAATGAACAAAGGCGTTCATTAGATAGTACCCATGCTGTAAAGCATACTGGGAATTGTTTCCTTGTCGGGTACTATGTAATGGACGCCTTAATTTTTAGCTTATATTGCGGGTGTACGGAATAAAAGATACGAAAAGATTTAAAATGCGGGGCTTGTTCCCGCCAGACGGGATAAAAAAATTTTCAGTGTCCTTTTAATGTGTAAACGGAGGGTTGATTGTGAGGGAAGGAACGTTCAGAAATATATCAGGATGTGCGATTTCAGGGATCTTTTCAAAATCCGGCAGGCGATTTTCGGGCAAGCTCATAATGGATTCGATAGCCACTATGCGTGAGCGATCCAACGGGCTTGGCGGTGGTTTTGCAGCTTACGGTATATATCCGGAGTACAAAGACTATTATGCTTTCCACATATTCTATGACAGTGAGGCTGCAAAAGAGGAATGCGAAAAATTCCTTGACAGACATTTTGAAATTATATCACTTTCAAAAATTCCCACAAGAAAAATCCCACAAATAACCGATGCTCCGCTCATCTGGAGATATTTCATGGCACCGTCGCCCGTAAAGCTTGCCGAAAACAATCTGGATGAGCGTGAATATGTGGTAAGGTGTGTATTCAGGATTAACAGTACGATAGACGGCGCCTATGTCTTTTCCAGCGGAAAAAACATGGGTGTTTTCAAAGCCGTGGGATATCCCGAAGATGTAGGACGATTTTACCGCCTTGAGGAGTATGAAGGGTACTGTTTCACCGCCCATGGACGGTACCCTACAAATACTCCCGGCTGGTGGGGAGGGGCACATCCCTTTGCGCTGCTTGATTATTCCGTGGTACATAACGGTGAAATATCGTCGTATGATACCAATCGTCGTACCATTGAAATGTATGGATATAAATGTATGTTAAAAACAGATACTGAAGTAATTGCTTATATGATTGATTATCTCCATAGAAAGAAGAAGCTTACCCTTAATGAGGTTGGCACGGTATTTGCCGCACCGTTCTGGTCAAGTATGGAAAACATGCCGGAACAGGAAAGGGAACAAGTTGAATTTCTTAGAAATGCTTTTGAATCATTTCTGATTAACGGGCCGTTTTCCATTATTGTAGGTTTTGAAGGCGGAATTATGGCGCTGAATGACAGGTTGAAGCTCAGGAGCATGGTGATCGGTGAAAAGGATGACATGGTATACATAGCCAGTGAAGAGGCCGCGATACGCATAGTGCAAAATGATTTGGACAGGGTATGGTCGCCCGGTGGAGGAGAACCCGTTATTAAAACAATTGAGAAAGTTAAAACAATGGAAAAAATCAGAACAATAGAGGAAGGAATGCTGCAATGCGTGTAAATTTCCTTTATCCCGAATATGAAGTAATCAGAAACTATGATCGTTGTATAAACTGCCGTATATGCGAACGCCAGTGCGCAAATGAAGTACACAAATATTTAAGTGAAGAGAAAAAAATGGTTTGCGATGATACGAAATGCGTAAACTGCCAGCGGTGTGTTGCCGTGTGCCCGACCATGGCGTTAAAAATTGTTAAAACCGACAATACATTCAAGGAAAATTTTTACTGGAATTCAAAAACCATAAGGGAAATATACAAACAGGCCGAAAGCGGCGGGGTATTGCTGTCCAGCATGGGTAATCCGGAAGAATATCCTGTTTATTTTGACAGAATGCTCCTCAACGCGTCCCAGGTTACAAATCCCTCGATAGATCCTCTGAGGGAACCGATGGAAACCAAAGTTTTCCTTGGGCCTAAGCCGGACAGGATAGAACGGGACAGTGCCGGGAGGATAATCAGCAACATCCCTCCGCATCTTACCCTCTCAATGCCGGTTATGTTTGCGGCAATGAGCTACGGCGCCCTCAGTTATAATGCACATGAAAGCCTTGCAAGGGCGGCTGAGGAGCTGGGGATTTATTACAACACCGGTGAGGGCGGTCTTCACGAGAATCTTTACAAATACGGGAAAAATACAATTGTCCAGGTGGCGTCGGGACGTTTTGGCGTTCACAAAGCATACCTTAACAGTTGCGCGGCTGTTGAAATCAAGATTGGTCAGGGTGCAAAGCCCGGGATAGGCGGACATCTCCCCGGCACGAAAATTGTGGGAGATATTTCAAAAACACGCATGATTCCCGAGGGCTCTGATGCCATCTCTCCGGCCCCTCACCATGATATATATTCTATAGAGGATCTAAAACAGCTTGTTTATTCGATAAAGGAAGCCACTGCCTATAGTAAGCCTGTTATTGTAAAGATTGCGGCCGTTCATAATGTGGCTGCAATAGCGAGCGGCATTGCAAGAAGTGGCGCTGACATTATCGCGATTGACGGTTTCCGGGGCGGAACCGGTGCTGCGCCGACGCGTATCCGCGACCATGTGGGAATTCCAATTGAACTGGCTTTGGCAAGTGTCGACAGACGCCTTCGTGATGAAGGGATTCGTGACAAGGTATCCATTGTCATAAGCGGAGGAATACGTTCCAGCGCCGATGTGGTAAAGGCGATAGCGCTGGGGGCTGACTGTGTTTACATAGGCACCGCCGCACTTATTGCAATGGGGTGCCATATGTGCAGGAGTTGCCATACCGGTAAATGCAACTGGGGAATCGCGACTCAGAGGGAGGATCTTGTAAAGAGACTGAATCCTGACATTGCCTATAAAAGGCTTGTTAACCTGTTAACCGCATGGCAGCACGAAATAAAGGAAATGATGGGCGGTATGGGCATAAATTCAATAGAAAGTCTGAAAGGCAACCGCCTTATGCTCCGGGGCGTCGGCCTCAGTGAAAAGGAGCTTGAAATATTGGCGATTAAACACGCCGGAGAATGACGGGTTTTCTTAGAAGCGAAATTTAAGTGGTGCGAGTTTTTTCAGATAAACTGCGGGAGGTGCTTATTGATGACTTTGTCTGCTTATGAACTGGGTTTTAGGGTATTAAATGATAAAATGCGTGCCGCAAAAGGAAAGGTAGTAATAAATAATTGTTTTGGCGAGCGGTTTATCGGTGCGGGTGCCGATTCACAGACCATTATTGTAAACGGAACGCCCGGCAATGCCCTTGGCATGTACCTTGACGGTGCAACGATAATAGTAAACGGAAACGCACAGGACGCAGTCGGTGATACAATGAACGACGGGAAAATAATAATACACGGGAATGCCGGTGATGCCCTCGGTTATGCCATGCGTGGGGGAAAGATATTTGTAAAGGGAGACTCGGGATACCGTACGGGCATTCATATGAAGGAATACATGGACAAAAAGCCTGTGATAATAATCGGAGGATGTACCGGAAGTTTTCTGGGCGAATATCTTGCCGGGGGTGTTATTATAGTTCTGGGGCTTAATACCGACGGCTGGCCTGCCGGAGATTTTACAGGCGTCGGAATGCACGGCGGCGAAATGTTCATAAGAAGCAGCAAGGTTCCTTTAAATCTTCCGCCACAGGTGAGTTTTGATATAGCGGATGAAGAGGATTTGGAGAAAATAAGAGATGATCTGCTGGAGTTTGGCGGGACATTCGGTGTTTCAACCGATGAGATTTTCAGTAAACCCTTTTATCACCTGGTGCCGAATGGAAAAAATCCGTTTAAAAAACTTTATACCGAAAATTAGTGGGTGAAACCTTTAAATGTTTGAATTGCCAATTAATAGCTCATGCTGATATAATGGAATTAAAGGAAGGATAAGATAACTGGAGGGTTAGAAATGCTCACCACCGTTGATGAGGTTCTGGATTTTATAAAAGATAATGATGTAAAGTTTATTCGCCTTTCTTTCTGTGATTTGCTGGGGAGACAGAAAAACATATCCGTTATGCCTGATGAACTGCCGCGGGCATTTGAACATGGCATTCCGTTTGATGCCCATGCAATAAGCGGTTTTAACGACATAACAAAGTCAGATCTGCTGTTAGTCCCCGATCCAACCACATTGTCGGTTTTGCCGTGGCGGCCCCAGCAGGGAAGGGTGGTTCGGTTTTACGGTTCTTTCCAGAGTTAGTTGATTTAATATAAAAGTATGGTATAATGAAAAAGTATTAAACAAAAGAAAAGAGGTAATTTTATGGATGAGTTTATTAAGCAGTTAGATCAAAATCTAGACTACATTTGTCATGAAATAATTAATGGCAGATGCTATATAACAGTAGCTTCCAACCGTAAAGAAGTAATATGTCCATTCTGCGGTTGGCCATCATCCAAAACACATTCCACATATAGCAGAACCTTTCAGGATCTTCCAATACAAGGTAATAAGGTATTTATTATTATGCGTAATAGAAAGATGTTTTGTAATAATCCTGACTGTAATCATACTACTTTTGCAGAAAGATTTGATTTCATTTCCGATAAGGCGAAGAAAACACAACGCCTTGAGGATGAAATTGTACGCCTGTCATTAAATTGCAGTTCTGTTGCGGCGTCTAAAACTCTGAGGGAGAATGTTGCGGATGTTGGTAAAAGTACTATCTGCAACCTCTTAAAAAAAAGAAATACCTGTTGTTGATAAGGAGAATGTAATAGCTGTCTGCATTGATGATTTCGCCATTAGGAAACGTGAAAGCTATGGAACAATTATGGTGGATATCTCCAAACGTCAAATAATTGATATGATTAACTCAAGAGATTATGAAACTGTCTGCAAGTGGCTAAAAACATACCCAAATCTTCATGTGGTATCGAGAGACGGGTCTGTCACCTATAATAATGCAATTGCAGATGCACATCCGGGGGCTTTACAAATAAGTGATCGTTTTCACTTACTGAAGAATCTGACCTCATATGGGAAGGAGTATCTAAAAAAGAAGCTAAAGCCACAAATCTTAATACAAGCGGTTAGTCAGGAAACTTCCAATGAAGGAACAGGAACAATTAAACAGGCAGATGAAAATAGAAAACTTACATTAAAAGAGAAATATGAGCGGATAGAACAACTTCTAGCAGCAGGAAAGTGCAAAACAGCAATCTGCCAAAGCATAAATATGGATATACGGGCTTATGATAGGCTGATGTCAATGACGCCCGAAGAAAGAGAATCTTCATTTCAAACAAAGATGATGACCGTGCACGAAGAGAAAGTGAAACAAAAAATGGAACGTGTGAATGAAGTGCGTGAGTTAAAGAAAATAGGTTGTAGCAATCATGAGATATCCAGACGTACTGGACTTAATAGATCAACAATTCGGAGATATCTTGATGAAAACTTTAATCCAGTCCATGCTTCCTATGGCAAAAAGAAAAACGGGAAACTAACACCATACATAAAAGAAATTGATGAATGTCTTGAGAAAGGGATTATGGGTTCTGAGATTGAAAAAAAGATACGTGGGATGGGATATGATGGTTCATCATCAACTGTGCGGCAGTACATAACAGATTGGAAAAGGTGTAGAAAATTATATTACGATAGAAGTAGAGAAGGTGGAAGAAAAACGGAAACAATTGAAAGAAAAAATATTTTTAAGCTATTATACCACCCAATAGAGAATGTGAAGTCAATCAGCCGGGAACAATTTGAAAGGATATGCAATGAATATCCTTGTTTTGAAAAGATACATAGTATAATATGGGAATTTAAAGGACTTCTCACTGGTAAAAATGTTGACGCACTCGATAAATGGATGGAGAAAGCAAAAAAGCTAGGTATACCGGAAATAGACAGTTTTATATGTGGACTTGAACGGGATTTGGATGCCGTGAGGAATGCGATAAAATATGAATATAGCAATGGGCTTGTAGAAGGGAGTATTAATAAACTGAAGGTAATAAAACGAGTTATGTATGGGCGATGCAGTTTTGAAACATTAAGAACCAAAACTCTCCGGCTTGAAAAAATGCGATTGCTCAACTAACTCTGGAAAGAACCGGTTTTACTGCAGCATAAAGAACCCTGACGGCAGTGTTTTCTGGGGTGATACCAGGGAGATTCTCAAGTCGGTGGTAAATAAATTTTCACAAAAAGGGTACACATGCATGATAGGTGCCGAATGCGAATTTTATCTGTTTAAGACCGACGAAAACGGAGAACCTACTACAAAACCCTTTGACAACGGTGGTTATCTTGATGTTTCACCCCTTGATAAAGGTGAAAATGTAAGGCGCGAGATTTGCCTGTGCCTTGAAGAAATGGGGATTAGGCCTGAAACATCACATCATGAGCAGGGACCCGGTCAGAATGAGATAGATTTCAAATTTTCAGACGCCGTAAACAGTGCGGACAATCTTATTACTTTCAAACAGGTGGTAAGGAGTATAGCGGCAAGGAACGGACTGTTTGCTTCGTTTGCTCCGAAACCACTGCCCGGTAAAAGCGGCAGCGGTCTTCATATAAATATTTCACTGATGAAAAACGGACAGAATATATTCAGGCTGGGTGAAAAAGAAGATTCCAAAATACCCGAATCTTTTGTCGCAGGCGTCCTTCAGAAGATAACCGAAATCACCGCATTTTTAAATCCCATACCCAACTCTTACGAACGTTTGGGTTATTTTGAAGCACCGAAATATGTTTCATGGTCTTATGGCAACCGGTCACAGCTCGTGCGCATTCCTGCCGCTCAAAAGGACAGGAGGCGTATGGAGCTGAGGTCTCCCGATCCTGCCACAAATCCGTATCTTGCCTTTGCGCTTGTAATAGGAGCGGGAATGTATGGGATTGAGAACAATCTGGAATTGCCGGAAAGCATAAACGTGGATCTTTATTCGGCGGATGAGAGTATTACAGGTAAACTTCCGAGGTTGCCGGAGAACCTGGAAGAAGCTTTGAGACTTGCCGAAAAATCCGACCTTGTAAGAAGTATATTAAACGAACGGGTGATTGAAAGATTTGTAGAGCTAAAGACAAAAGAACTGAAGGAATACGACCGGGCTGAGGATAAGTATGGGCATTTTATTGAAAATTATTTCAGGGTGATTTAGTCGGTTGAGCTTCTGTAAATAAAGGTGAGACTTTATGGATAGTGCGCTTATAATATCAGGTTCAGATAAAATTGCCATGTCTCTGGCGGAGATGCTGGCACAGGCGTCTGTGACGGAAGTCACCACCGTGTCGAACGGCGGAGAAGCAAGGAGGATGCTGATAGAAAGGGATTTTGATCTATATATTATAAATACGCCGTTGCCCGATGAATTTGGAGAGAGTCTTGCATTAAGCATCGCAACAAAGGAAATAAGCGTAGTTATTCTAATAGTAAAGGCTGAACTGATGGATGAAGTTTCAGACAGAGTGGAGGATTATGGCGTCATTACATTGGGACGGCCTCTGAGCAGGGCACTGTTCTGGAATGCACTGAAACTTGCTTCTGCAACTCATAAAAAGCTTAAAGCAATACATAATGAAAATAAGAAACTCATTCAAAAAATAGAAGACCTGCGTGTTATAGACAGGGCAAAATGTATTCTGATTTCGCGTTTTTCAATGACCGAGCCAGAAGCGCACAGATTTATAGAAAAACAGGCAATGGATATGCGGATAACAAGAAGGAAAGTCGCGGAAAAGATACTGAGAGTTTATGAAAATTAAAATAAGGTGTTGCAGAACTACATAAAACGGATGTGGGGCGTTAAGCCCCTAATCTGTGTGAATTGCAAAAGTAGTTTGATTTGCAACGGGTAACAAGGAGGATAAAATGACTAAATTTATATTCGTAACAGGCGGAGTTGTGTCAGGGCTTGGAAAAGGGATTACTGCCGCAAGTCTGGGAAGGCTTCTGAAACAAAGAGGTTTAAAGGTTGCGGCACAGAAACTGGATCCGTATATAAATGTAGATCCCGGAACAATGAACCCCTTTCAGCATGGTGAAGTGTTCGTGACCGATGACGGCGCTGAAACCGATTTGGATTTGGGACATTACGAGAGGTTTATTGATGAAGATTTGACCAAGTTTTCAAATCTTACTGCCGGAAAGGTTTACTGGAATGTACTGAACCGTGAGCGTACAGGTGGTTATCTGGGGCAAACCGTTCAGGTTATCCCGCATATTACAGGGGAAATCATCAATTTCATATACAGCGGAGCGGAAAAGAGCGGGGCTGATGTATTGATTACCGAAATCGGCGGTACGACAGGGGATATTGAAAGCCAGCCTTTTCTTGAAGCAGCAAGACAGATCTATCTTGAAAAGGGGCATGAGAACTGCCTTTTTATTCATGTTACGCTTGTTCCGTATTTGAAAGGTTCAAATGAGCATAAATCAAAACCCACGCAGCATTCGGTGAAAGAACTGCGGTCCATGGGAATTTCGCCGAATATCATTGTTGCACGAACCGATGAACCTTTTGATGAAAGCATAAAAGCAAAGATTTCTTTATTTTGCAATGTCAAGCCCGACTGCGTGATTGAGAACCTTACCCTTCCGTGCATATATGAGGCACCGCTGGTATTGCATGAAAACGGCCTGGACGAGGTGGTATGCAGGGAGCTCGGGCTTAAAACTGATAAACCCGATTTGACGGAATGGAGGGATCTGATAAATAAGATTAACAGCCGGGATAAAGAGGTCACGATTGCTATTGTGGGCAAGTATGTGAAATTCCATGATGCATACCTGTCAATCATAGAAAGCCTTAACCATGCCGGATTTGATACAGGCACAAAAGTTAATATTAAATGGATAGAAAGCGAAACGGTAACCGAACAGAATGTGGATGAGAAATTGAATGATGTAAGCGGTATTATTATACCCGGCGGATTCGGAGACAGGGGAATAGAAGGCAAGATAGCGGCCTGCAGATATGCAAGGGAAAACAACATACCTTACCTCGGGATATGCCTTGGAATGCAAATAGCAGTTATCGAATTCGCGCGGAACGTTTGCGGGCTTAAGGGCGCCCATTCCACTGAATTTGATCTAAACACCCCGCATCCTGTTATTGATCTTATGGAACAGCAGATTGGAATTACGCAAAAGGGCGGTACAATGAGGCTGGGGGCTTATCCGTGCAAAACAAGGGAAGGAACAAAAATCAGGCAGTTATACCGGAAAGAATTAATCAGTGAAAGGCACCGCCACAGGTATGAATTCAACAATGCTTACAGAAAAATCATTACCGAGAACGGAATGAAAATATGCGGGACATCACCTGATGAAAATCTTGTGGAAGCAATTGAACTTCCCGGAAATAATTTTTTCATTGGTGTTCAATACCATCCCGAATTCAAGAGCCGCCCGAACAAACCCCATCCGCTGTTTGTGGGCCTTGTGGAAGCCGCTCTGGAGTTCCGGAAAGGGAAAAAATAAAACATAGAGCAGGGGATTTGCGTACATTTTTTATTTTGTCGCATATACTGTAGTATGTGAACAAAGGCGTTCATCCGGTATTGCTTTCCGGATAGCGCCTTTTATGTTTTCGGAGGTTCAGGTATGTGCGGAATTGCAGGTTTTTGTAATTTAAACACCGATTATACCCGTAACAGTGAATACTGGCATCAAATTCTTGTTGATATGAGAAAGTCTGTTTCACACCGCGGATGTGACAATACCGGTGAATATCTGAGAAGAAATGTCGGGCTTGGCCATACCCGCCTGGCAATAAGGGATTTATGTTTCGGGGCGCAGCCTATTGTCAGAAACATCAGCGGGAAAGAATACGTAATTGTTTATAACGGAGAAATCTACAATACCGACGAATTAACGCCTGAGCTGAAAAGAGAGGGATTTGTTTTTGAAACCACAACCGACACCGAAGTAATTCTATATGCTTATATTCATCACGGCATTGATTTCGTAAGCAGGCTTAACGGTATCTTCGCCTTTGCAATCTGGGACGAGGCTTGTGAAAGACTGGTATTGTATCGTGACCGGCTTGGCGTAAAACCGTTATTCTATACTATAAAGGATGATACGCTGGTCTTCGGATCCGAAATAAAGGCCCTTTTCTGCTTCCCGGCAGTAAAACCTGAAATAGACATTGAAGGTCTGAGGGAAATTTTCGGTGTCGGCCCTGCAAGAACGCCTGGAAATGGTGTCTTTAAGGGTATAAATGAGATAAAACCCGGGCATTACGCTGTTTTTTCAAAAGAAGGTTTTAATGTCAAAAGGTATTGGGAGCTTGAAAGCCGTCCGCATACAGACAGCTATGAAGAAACGGTGGATAAGGTTTCATTTCTCGTCAGGGATGCGGTTAAAAGACAGATGGTTTCGGATGTTCCGGTTTGCAGTTTTCTTTCAGGTGGTATAGACTCAAGTATTGTAACTGCAGTAGCTTCGGGCTACTTGTCCGGATTTGGCTTGAAACTGAATACTTTTTCCTTTGACTTCAAAGACAACGGTATCTACTTTAAGTCCAATTCCTTTCAGCCCGAACGTGACAGACCTTATGTGGATATTATGTTATCGGAATATAATCTTAACCATACATATCTTGAATGTGACGAATGCCTTCTGGCCGATTTGCTTTTCGACGTGGTTGATGCAAAGGATCTGCCGGGTATGGCCGATATCGATGCGTCGCTTTTGTATTTCTGCAGGCTGGTGAAAGCCCATAATAAAGTTGCGTTAACCGGTGAGTGCGCTGATGAAATTTTCGGCGGCTATCCGTGGTTTTACAGAAATGAACTTTTATGGACTGACGGTTTTCCGTGGTCAAGGGATATATCGGCCAGAACATTGCTATTGACGGATGATTTTGTAAAAGAACTTAATCTTCATGAATATGTTTCCGAAAGATATTCGGATTCATTAAAATCGGTTCCCTTTCTGGAAGGCGAAAGCCCGGCGGATAAAAGGCGCAGGGAAATTACTTATCTGAACATAAAGTGGTTCATGCAAACACTGCTTGACAGGATGGACAGGGCAAGCATGTACTCGGGGCTTGAGGCGAGAGTGCCGTTTGCAGACCACAGAATAATTGAATATGTATTTAACGTTCCGTGGGACATGAAGCTTAAAGACGGGGTGGAAAAGTCCCTTTTACGTGAGTCGTGCAAGGATCTGTTGCCCCGTAAGCTTCTGTACCGTAAAAAAAGCCCGTATCCAAAGACATATCATCCAAATTATGAAAGATTGCTTTCACAAATGTTTACCGATATTTTAAATGATCCGAATTCTCCGATTGTTTCGCTGGTAGATAAGAACAAAGCCATGATATTTCTGAAATCTCCGTCTGAATACGGAAAACCGTGGTTCGGACAGTTAATGGCGGCTCCGCAGCTTTTAGCTTATATGATACAGGTAAATTACTGGCTTGAGAAATATTCTCTTCTTTAACGGCTTCAGTAAGCTGTTCTTTTTTTATATTTGCAAAATAACGGAAAAAGAAACTTTAAGTATCGGAGATGTAACGGGACATAGTAGATGTGCGCAGTATTGCATTAGTAAAAATTGTTCTGTTTTCAGTTCACGAGCACCTCCTTTGTTTTGTTGTTAATAACAACAAAACAAAATGAAGAGGAGCCTGAACATGAACTGTATGATGAATGTCCGTAAACGGTATGCCATCCGTTTTTTTCACAACCTGATTCCGGCTTATGTAATAGAAAGGCTGTTCTGGGAACAACGGGGCATGACAGTCCCAATGGTGGTTTACACTGAAATCATATATGCGTTTACGGTTGTCCTGTTGGAGGTTCCGTCCGGTATTATTGCCGATAAATGGGGCAGAAAAAAGCTGATAATAGTAAGCGCATTCCTGGGATGTTGTGAATTTCTGATACTGATATACGCGAGAGAGTTCATTCACTTTTCGCTGGTGGTATTTCTGGCAGGGGTGGGACGCGCAGCCGGAAGTGGAGCAGAGAACGCTTTGCTTTATGATTCGCTTTTCTCAGATGGTTCCGAGGATTCTTTTGAAAAATGCCTGGGATTTTTAATGCTCTGGATTTCACAGCGTCAATTCTGGCTGCATTAAGCGGAAGCCTAATAGCCGGCCGGTACGAATTTGAGCTGAATTACCTGATATCCTTCATCAGACCCAGGAAATATTTTATTTATGTGATTTATGTTGTATATTTATTAGCTCTTAATGGCAAGTCGAAATATGTCGATATTAGTATCATATTAATGTTTAAAATACTTTGGACGGTGAAGAAAATGGCGGATCTTTTTTCAAATGATGCCATGCTGGAAATGTTCCTTTTTGAAGCTTCTCAGTTGCTGGAACAGCTTGAGCAGGTTGTTTTGTCATGTGAAACAAGGCAGCATTATTCCGAAGAGGACATAAATGAAATTTTCAGAATAATGCATACCATAAAAGGATCCTCTTCAATGATGATGTTCAACGGAATAGCGGCGCTGTCCCACGCCATTGAGGATCTGTTTTCCTATATACGCAAGGAAAAGCCCGAAAAATATTTTTCCTCGGATTTGAATGATTTAATTCTTACTTGTATAGACTTCATTAAAATTGAGCTGGAAAAAATAAGAAACAAGGATAATGTTGACGGAGACCCTTCCGAACTTGTGGAAAAGATCAAAAGTTTTCTTGCGCAGTTGAAAGAGAGAGGATTTAACGTTCCTGAGGAAAAGAATGAGGAAGTAATTAATTATTTCAAAGCCGTCCTTTATTTTGAAGACGGCTGTGAAATGGAAAACATAAGAGCATTCGCGGTTGTTCACAACCTTGAAAAAATCGCATATAAGCTTGTTTATTATCCGGCTGACATTATTGAGAATGAAAAAAGCGTTGAAACGATCCGTCGCGAAGGGTTCCAAATATTTATTAAAACCGACAGGTCGAAGGAAGAAATACAGGAGCAGCTGGTGCAGACCGTATTTTTAAGGAAACTGCAACTGCCGGTTGTTGATGAAAAAGCGTTTGCTGAAAGCCTTCAGGATCGGGAAAACGGTGAATTAGTTCTGTCTGAAAATTCTGTAAAAAAACAGGAGGAAAATGCCACGGCTGAAACTGAAGACGGAGGGAAAACTGCACAGGTTGAAAAAAGCCATACAGAGACCGAGCAAAAACAGAATGTCGGCGATCATCACAGCACGTCATCAGCGCAGAGTTATATAAGCGTCAGCGTGGCAAAACTGGACAGACTGATGGATCTTGTAGGCGAAATGGTTATAGCCGAGGCGATGGTAATACAAAATCCCGATTTGCAGGGATTAGAGCTTGCGAACTTCCATAAGGCGGCAACCCAGCTGAGTAAAATAACCAGTGAAATTCAGGATATCGTAATGTCGGTAAGAATGGTGCCGCTGGCGGCCACTTTCCAGAGAATGAACCGAATTGTAAGGGATATGTGCAGAAAGCTTAACAAGGAGGTTCAGCTCGAAATAATAGGGGAAGAAACAGAGGTGGACAAAAACATTATTGAACGGATAACAGATCCCCTGATGCACCTTGTAAGAAACGCCGTAGACCATGGAATAGAAACTGCTGAGGAAAGAGAAGCAATGGGTAAAGGCAGGGTAGGGAAAATAACCATCGAAGCCAAAAATGTGGGCAGTGACGTACATATTATCGTTAAAGACGACGGAAGGGGCCTGAACAAGGAGAAGATACTTAAGAAGGCCAGGGAAAATAATCTGCTTACAACCGATGAAGACAGCTTGTCGGATTCGGAGATATACAGACTTATACTCCTGCCCGGTTTTTCAACAAGTGATAAAGTGACTGAATTTTCAGGCCGCGGCGTTGGAATGGACGTTGTAGCGAAAAACATTGAGGCAATTGGCGGAAGTATTTCCATAGAAAGCGAAAAAAACAAGGGAACACAGATAACCCTTGCCATACCGCTTACTCTGGCGATTATTGACGGAATGAATATACAGGTGGGAAAATCCACTTTTACGATACCTACCATTTCAATACAGGAATCGTTCAGACCCAGGGATGAAAAAGTGATTGTGGATCCCGACGGTAACGAGATGATTATGGTACGGGGGGAATGCTACCCTGTATTGAGACTCCACAAGTTTTTCGGGATAGAGACCGAAGTAACGAATATTTCGGACGGTATAATTATTATGATTTCGCAGGATGAAAGGAACATATGTGTTTTTGCCGACAGACTGCTGGGCCAGCAACAGGTAGTGGTGAAATCCTTGCCTGAATATATAAAAAGATTTAAGAAAATTAGCGGCATATCCGGCTGTACCTTGCTGGGGGACGGAAGTATAAGCCTTATACTGGATATTGCCAATCTTGTTCATAACAAATAACATTTTTTATTTTTTTAAGGGGGCGTTTTAATGGCGGATATTCAGACCAGTATCGTGACGGAAGACAAAGATACCCAGGAAGGAAGGTACCTGATATTTTCAATAGATGATGAAAGCTACGGTATAGAAATCCGGTATGTAACCGAAATCATCGGGATTCAGACAATAACCGGGGTACCTGAACTGCCTGATTATGTAAAGGGTATCATTAATTTAAGGGGAAAAATTATTCCTGTAATGGACGTGCGGCTGAGGTTCAAAAAGGAACCAAGAGAATACAGCGACAGGACCTGTATTATCGTTGTGGATATAATGGGGATGTCGGTGGGACTTATTGTTGACAGCGTGTCTGAGGTGGTCACTATAAATGAAGCTGACATTTCTGAACTGCCGTATATCAGGCAGGGATATCAGAATCACTACGTTAAGAAAATAGGAAAAATAAGCGATGAAGTCAGGCTTCTTCTTGACTGCGAGAAATTGCTGACAGATGAAGATGTTGAAAGTTTAAATGAAGTTTTATGATTTATTGTTTATGCCCCTGCATGCTTCTGTGGGGGCATCTTATGGCGGACAGATGTGGGGAGAACTGTGAAAGGACAGTTATGTTAAGTGACAGTGAATTTGAAATTGAAAACATAAAAGCGGAAGCAAGCGGGTGATAAATGTATTGTGATTACAATAACGGAGCAGGAATTTAAACAGCTGGCGGAATATATTGAACAAAACTATGGAATTCATATAAAAAAAGAAAAAAAATTGATTTTAAGCAGCAGGTTATATAATGAACTTGTTAACAATAATTGTGAAAATTTTACACAGTATTTTGAATTTATCCGCTCTGACAAATCAGGTAAAGCATTGATAGAACTGGTGAATAAAATAACCACAAACCATACGTTTTTTATGAGGGAAGCAGATCATTTCAATTATTTCAGGGAAAACGTGCTTCCCTATCTTGCAAAAACGGTAAAGAACAAAGATTTAAGAATATGGAGCGCCGGGTGCTCAACCGGACAGGAGCCTTATACCCTTGCAATTATAATTGATGACTTCTTTAAAAACGAAAAAGCACTATGGGACACAAAAATACTTGCCACAGATATATCAAACAAAGTGCTTTACGAAGCTATAAACGGAATTTACGGCAAGGATGAGGTTGAAAGCCTTCCGTCAATGTGGAGGCTGAATTATTTCGAAAAATTGGACAACGGAAATTACATGATAAATAACAAAATTAAAAAGGAAGTTATTTTCAGAAGGTTTAACCTTATGGAAAAGGTTTTTCCGTTTAAGAAAAAATTTCACGTTATTTTTTGCCGCAATGTTATGATATATTTCAGGCATAGCACGAAAATGGAGCTCATTAACAAATTCTATGACATCATGGAATACGGCGGATACCTTTTTATCGGGCATACTGAGTCCATACCCCGTAACGAAACGGGCTTTCAGTATATTCTGCCGGGTATCTACAGAAAGGTGTGACATATGTGGAGTTGGGAGGAGATTCGGTGGGAAACGGCAGAACCATAAAAGTTCTTGTGGTTGACGACAGTATTGTATTTCGCGAATTATTAACGCTGGGTATCTCATCGGAGCCTGAAATAAAGGTTGTGGCTACAGCGAAGGATCCTTTTGAAGCAAGAGATAAAATACTGATATATAAGCCTGATGTTATAACATGTGACGTGGAAATGCCAAAAATGAACGGAATAGAATTTATACGGAGACTTATTCCTCAATATCCGGTACCTGTTATTGTGGTAAGTTCGGTAAGCGGCGTGGTTTTCGATGCATTGAATGCCGGTGCGGTTGATTTTGTTGAAAAACCGAATATGGGAGATGTGACAAATGTAAAACAGTTTATTTACAGCCTCATTGAAAAGATAAAAGTTGCGTCAAATGCAAAAATAGTACAGAATACGGTGAAAAGTTCCATGCAGCCCGAAGGGACGTCGGAAGCCTTTGATTCACGAAAAATAATCGCTATAGGGGCTTCTACCGGAGGAACCGAGGCAATAGCGAAAATACTGAAAGGCATGCCTCCGACAATTCCCGGAATTGTTATAGTTCAGCATATACCCCCTGTATTTTCAAGGCTTTTTGCTGAACGGCTGAATTCATCCACACAACTCCGTGTGAAAGAGGCAGAAACCGGTGACTATGTGGAACAGGGAAAAGTGCTGATAGCTCCCGGGGATAAGCATATGAGAATAAAGAAAGTGGCGAACAGGTACAAGGTGGAATGTTTTAATGGTGAAAAGGTCAACGGACACTGTCCGTCGGTTGATGTATTGTTTGAATCTGTTGCAAAAGAAGCCGGAAAGGACGCCATTGGGGTTATCCTCACCGGAATGGGTTATGACGGAGCAAAGGGCCTGCTTGCGATGAAAAGAAAAGGAGCGTATACAATCGGCCAGGACGAGCATTCTTCGGTGGTTTATGGCATGCCTAAAGTGGCATATAACATTGGTGCCGTGACCAGGCAACTTTCTCTGGAGCGGATAGCGGCATCAATAATGGAGATGGTAAGGTAACCCTGCGGGATATAAGAATATACCGACTGTAAGTATCACAAGGCGGCAGCAGCACCCATTGACTGTAAAAAATATCAAACTCCTTCTGTGTTTTAAGCATTTCGGCACAGAAGGAGTTTTGATTATTGTCCGCTGTTTTGATTATATTTGCCTTATCCGTTCACTAAAAGGATTTTATACTGTTTACATTGGAATAAAATTACAGGGAGCATATATGATTGATTGCCCCCCCTGATCGTGCGTACTTTAATATTTCTTATTCTTTATCCTCGTCCTGAAGTGCGTCGTATCCTTCTTCGCCCGTTCTTATTTTTATGACATTTTCAACATCATAAACAAATATTTTTCCGTCGCCCACATTGCCGGTGTAAAGTGATTTTTTAATTGTGTTTATCACGGTTTCTGTAGGTATTTTGCAAACCACAATGTCCACCTTAACTTTCGGAAGAAGCCGTGTCTTTACCGGTACCCCGCGGTAATACTCGGTGTACCCTTTCTGCATGCCGTAACCAAGGACATTCGTAACGGTAAGCCCGGTGATGCCGATTTTGTCCAAATCGGATTGCAGTTTCGGGAATTTTTCCTGATTGGTAATTACGGTAATTCTGGTAATCTTCGCACCGGGACGAGATTTGTCAACCACAGGTATCGCAACGTCCGGCGATACAACATCTGAAGCAGGTTTTGACACAGCGGCCTGAATACCCGCAATCTGTTCATCATAGGAAGTTCCGTTCACCGAAGCCATGATGGGTGCCACTATGGCAAAATCGGGATAGGCGGTATTCCCGTGTTCGCCTATGTCAAGCCCCTGAATCTCCTCCTCAAGGCTTACCCGGATGCCAACGGTTTCCTTGAGGATAAGCCAAACAAGGGATGTGGAGACAAACACGAATGCCCCGACAGCTATTATGCCAAGAAGTTCAATTCCGAACAGTTTCAGGCCTCCGCCGAAGAACAAGCCGTTAACGGTTGAAAGGCTTGTAACTCCTTCCTGAGCGAAAAGTCCGACGCAAAGCGTACCGAAAACGCCACAAACCAAATGGACCGACGTAGCGCCAACCGGGTCGTCAACTTTTACGCGGTCAAAAAACAGGACCGAGAAAACAACAAGCACGCCTGCTATTGCGCCGATAAGAAGAGAGCTGGCAACGACAAATTAGATTACAATGCATATAATGGCATTACAAGCAACTGTAATGCCATTATATGCATTGTAATCATGAAAGGAGTATCTAACATGAAGAAGCTAATTAAAAAGCTATTAAGTTTCACATTAGTAGTTTCAATGGTAATGTCTATGACGGCTACAGCCTTTGCTACAAGCGGTCCGCGAGATTCTTTATCTGTTAATACTACTGGATTAGTTCAAGAATTGTTTCCAGAATTAAACAATAAAGAAATTGCAGAAATAGAAAAGGAATTAAACAATTTTCTGAATCATTCATCACAAGATTCTTCGCGAATAACGCTTAGCAGCAATGGAAATTTATATTGGGGCCCAGTTACAGTAGGTGATATCCAATTAAAGATTATTGGACCTCATGCTCATAAGTTCGGAAAATTTTCATATCCTGTAGAGCATATAAATTTTCATGTTGATAAAGTTAATAATAGTGGTAAAATAGTTAAAAATGTAGCTAACTATCATATTGCAAAATATACATCTAACGGAAAAGATTGCCTCTATGTTTACGATAGTGTTTCAAGAAGCACTCTTATTGATAGATGTGACAGTAACTGGAAAGACACTGTAAAAGATGTTGTTAGTGCAGCTTCTAAAGCAGCTGCAAAAGTATCCTCCGAGGGAAATTGGATAGTTAAAGCGGCGCTTTGGGCAACGGCCGTAGTAATTATAATTGACCTAGTTTTACCTATGGATCCTATTCCTGTCATTCCATTTTCAAATGATAATCTAGTTCTTCAATAGTAATTCTATAGTGGTAGTAATTGTGCTTTATAAAAGGCAATTACTACCACTCATTTAAAATAATAAGTAAGGTGAAAGATTATGAAAAGAATAAGTCTTAATGTAATTGACTATGAAATTAATAATATTAATGTAAATTGGTGGAAACAGATTATGTCTGTATTTTTAAAACCTGGTCATAATTTTGAGATTCGATGCTGGAAAAATGAAAAAGAGGTAATAGAAAAAGCTTTGAAATATGGAAAACTTAATGAGGCTGAAAAAAGTAAAAATGAAATATCAATCAATGGAATCTTGTCGGAAAAAATGATACAAGATATTCTTGCTGAACCCAAACCAGATAACTATGATAAATGGACTGATTTCTTTACAATCAATATCAAAGATAATTTTTGTAGTGCTCATTACGGAGCTGAAATATATATATATGATTTAACAGACCATGATGTTGAAATTATCAAACAAATCATATCACCTATACAGGATTTTTTTAGTTTTGGTGTGTTTGATATGGAGAAAGATTAAACTTCGAAGATATCATTTCATATTTTGCCTAAGGCCTCAATAATATTGCTTTACGATTCATTATAGAATAATAAAAGCATAACCTTTAAAGGAGAACATAACATGAGAACTATGTTAGTTCTGATTGGTGAAAAAAATATTTATTAGAAGAACAAAGCAAGAATGATCAATGATATATTTGATATAAAAAAACGGAAATCAGTAGATAATTTGCATTCCGTTCTTTTTAAAACTCTATGGGAGATTAAAAATTATACCTGCCAAATAAAAAAATGTGTTTTGGTGGGTATACCTATGTGCTTAAATATTTGGTTCTTTGTCAACTGGTGTTGGTGAAGAAAATATTAATTAGTTTTACAACTGAATAAACTTAAGTAAAATACAATCTAGGGCTTAGGATCATTATTTATGACTCCTAAGCCTTTAATGTTGCTAAGTTTTGTGTAATGAGTATCCTATTTCTAAAATGATAAAAGCTTCTATAACCAAATGCTATTCGCTTAATAACTTTAATTTTGTTGTTTATGCCTTCTAAGATACCATTTGTATAGTCATATATAAATGAATTTTCTATGTAACCTATGTACTTCTGTAGGGTCTTAACTGATGTCTTCATATAGTCGGAAATTAGGTTATTTACATTAGATAAAGTTCTATTTAATAATGAGAAATCCTTGTGTTTAATACAATATCTAATATCGTGATATAACTCATAAGTTGCTTTAAGCTCTGGATCTAGGTCAATTAAATAGTTAATGATATCTATTTCTCTCATTGGCTTCTTAAAGGATCTATGATAATTGTACGTAGTATAGTTAATTGATGATGTATCTTTTAAGAGAAGCTTCCAATACTTTTTAAATTTATTGTAGTTCTTCTTATCCTTGTTCATAATTTTTATTCTTGTTTTATTTAAAGCTCTGCTAAATAATTGAATTATATGAAACTTATCAATAATAATTTTAGCTTTTGGGAATATAGACTTAATTAATGAGATATAGGGACTGTACATATCAATAACTACAGTTCTTACAGCATTTCTAGCTGCCTTAGAGTACTTCATAAAATAATTATTAAGTACATGTAATCTTCTATCTTCAACGATATCAACAATTTGACCAGTGTCTGCATCACAAAATATGAAGGACATTGCCCCATCAGCTGATTTAACTGATTTAAATTCATCAAAGCATAAATGTTTAGGTAGATAGTTAAACTTAGGTTTATAGTGCTGATAGAAGCTATCAATCACCCTATTTACAGTTGAGTGAGAAACATTATGATTCTTGGCAATATCCTTTTCAGATAGTTTATCCTTAGCGCTAAGAGCTATAGAAACTTTAGTATTATTAGAGATATAGCAATTTTTATTAACAATATTGGTCTTAAGGGTAAAGGTAGAATTACAATGTTTACAGTAATAACGTTGTTTCTTTAATTTTAAATAAGCATTAAAACCAGATACCTTAGGAATCTTGATAGTAGATGTTTTAAAGCCATGTTTAATAATATTATTATCCATAACATGTCCACAATTATAGCAAGCATCAGGGGTATAGCTTAAGATACCGTGAAACATCTTCGATTCAACATGATCAATGGTTTCTTCAGAATAAAAGTTATCATCAAATTTTATATTTTCATCTTTTAAATTTAATAAATTTATTATACAATCATTAAGAGACAATTTGACAACACTCCTTTAAAATATGGTTTTGGTCGATTATATTTTACCAGAGTTTGTCAGTTGTCTCATCTTTTTTTGTAAATAAAATGGTGCTGGTTTTAATCACCAACACCAAAAATTATAGAGCCATAATATTTTATTTTTTAAACCAATAGTGACATTTTCACTGAATAAAATTGCCCTCCTTTAGGTGACATTCTCTCAGACTATTGACATAGGAAACAGGGCATAAATAAAAACTGATAATGGTATATATTGGAATAATTACAGTGTATGGATAAAGTGAAATGGCCGAAACTATTTGTCCGGGACAAATTAATTATTCAACATTATCGTCGGTGTTGCATTTTTCAATCAAGGACTGAAGAAAATTGATTGTGTTTCTTTTATTTTTGTTCTCATCAGGAATATGGTTCCATATTTTTAAAAAGCAGTCACGAAAGCCGTTAACAATGCTTTTTTCCGTTATTATATTATTTATTTTTTCCGGGTTGTTTTCAAATACCCCTCCGTTTTTATTTAAGGTTTCTATAAAAACACTGGAATTACCCTTTACAAGCCAGCAGATATTGGAGAGATTATTAAAATCATGTTTGTTTACAAAGGCGATTTCGTAATTTTCATGTTTCCTCAGCATGTTGATTAAATTCTCCAAATGATACACAATGTCGCCATTGCCCGGGATTCTGTTTTCCAGCATGTAATATTCGTCAGGTGCATATTTTTTATATCTTACCAGCTTTTCCAGTGATTCCACAAAACATATGTCCTTATATTCATAGTACCTGACCTGTGCTTCAAAAGATTCAAGCCTTCTTTTATGTAAAAACTCTCTGTATGATATTTCCTGGCTTGTTCTGTTGCCAAATTTCAGATATTTTTTATATAAATCCAGTGGTATGGTAATAGTACTGAGGCCGTTTTTAAAAACATATCTGTCACCGGGAAATTCTTCTTCCTCAACAAGCACCTGCTGGAATTCTATTGTTTTCTGCGACGGATATGTTTTCATAAGCGGTTTTGAAAAAGTCAACTGCTGGAAAAAATAGGAAGTCAATATCTCTATACTTTCCTTTTCATGATACCAGAATGCCCTGTCCACCTGTTGACCGATTTTCGACGAAAAGCACAGTAATGCACCTATGTGCGGAACGATGCATAATTCATTCAGAAAAAGGATGTTATCGTTAACCTTATGATAAAAAACATAAAGGTTTCCGCATGACAGTAAAGCCTGTAAATACTCTACAATTTTAATTGTTCTTTGGCAGTTGTCATTAAGACCAATTAGGAAAATAACGGTCCACCCATAACCCAATATATCGTTAAGAATATGTAACCATTTGTTTTTTAAGTCGGTATTGTTTAGCAGTATATTCATTTCGCTGTTTAACGTAATTAATATTTTATCATCCGAATTAGGTTTCCGGCGGGCCTGTTTCAGCAATCTCAGCGCTGAGTTTATAACTTCGGTTTCGCCGTTAATAACCTGTATATAATCAGTGGTAACGCCAAAATGACCGCTTTCGTCAAGGCTTATGTTTGTCATGTTCAGTCTGCCGGCATATTTTCTGGAATTATTGTCATTGTATCTTACGGCCCCGTGAATGCCGGATGCGGTAAATAAAGTATTTGCTCTTTTGATCTTTGCCTGTTTATAAAGTTTTATCGAATAACCCTGGGCCTCCGTCAGCCATAACTTGATCTTGTTTTTCAGCTCTTCAGTGGTTACGGTTTCTTTTATTTCTATACCGTGGCTGTGGAGAAGGTTAATTACCGCTTCTTTCTGAAAGCTGTTGCTTATCTTATTTGCAACAGAATTACTTATTAACTCTATATAGGGGGTGTCATATGAAGGTACTCTTTCTTCTCTGATCCACTTATATATCAAAGAGGGATCAACATTGATCTCCTTGGCAAGTTTATTGCTTTTTAAATCCAGTGCTTTTAATATGGCAGCAAGACATTCTCCAAATGTCAGGTATACATCCATATGCCGTCACACCTCACAAAGTAAATAGGAACCATATCAGGTTATAATTTATCCATATTTGCGAAATGTAAAACTGTATCAGGGAATTGTCAGAGACTTGTACCGGACAATATCGACGAATTTCGATAAAATTCACACCCCGATTATATAATAACTTTATATAACATTTTTCCCGCTGAAAATTATATATAAGCCGATTCCATACCAAATGCACATGCGATAAACGAAGGCACGGACCGCAGGGAAAATAGGGAAATTTGTCATTCAACGACAAATTTTGGCATATTTTTATTATCAAAGCAGGAATGGAGGTGAGAATACATGACTGAAATGAGTAAGGCAGTGAAAACGGAAAATACGCAAAAAGACAAATATCTTACTTTTCTGCTCGGTGAAGAAACATATGCGATAGAGATTAAATATGTTACTGAAATAATAGGGATTCAGCCGATTACTCAGGTTCCGGAACTGCCGTCATATATAAAAGGTATTATAAATCTCCGGGGAAGGATAATTCCTGTAATGGATGTCAGACTGAGATTTAAAAAACCTCCCGTGGAGTATAACGACAGAACGTGCATTATAGTTATAGATATTGATCGCATGACAATAGGCTTAATTGTGGATAACGTGTCCGAAGTCCTGACTATTTCAGAGGAAAATGTTGTTCCGCCGCCTGAAATAAACAAAAGCGTTGAAAACGGATACATAAAAGCAATAGGAAAAGCGGGAAGCGATGTAAGGCTGATTCTCGACTGTGAAAAGCTTATAAATGAAGATGACATGTAGGGATAGTTCAGACGGCGGATATTGCATTGCATAAATAAAAATGTGGAATATTGAATCAACTGTTAGGGGGATTTGAATATATGCACAACAAAAAAACTCTTAAGCAATCTACAATTGCTTTTGCTTCAGGCGGAATAATATTGTTTTTGTCCGTTATGCTTACAGTTTTTTCATTAAAGGTGGTAAAGTATTATAATAAGGCGGCTTTTACCCGTGAAAGACAGTTGGAACTGATTCGGCTCGGAAATGATTTGGCTGATGCTTCTGAATTTCTGACAAATGAAATAAGAGAATATGTTCAAACCGGTGACAGGACAAATTATGATAATTACTTAAAAGAAGTGAATGAGGTAAAGACAATGGAGAATATCATTAACAAGCTGAAAGAACTCGGTGTGCCGGAAGACGAACTTGAATATGCCAAGCAGGCGGTAAGAAGTTCCGAGGCGTTGACGGAGATAGAAAAAAAAGCAATGGAGGCAATGACCAATAAAGATTACGACAAAGCCCGTGAACTGGTTTTTAATGACGAGTATGAGGAAAAGGCACAAAGCGTAAAAAACGCAATAAACTCATTTCTGCGAAAAGATGAATGGCAGGCTTGAAAATGAAGCCGCTGAAATAAACAATAAACTGAATAGATATATAAACTGGCTTATGATATTTATTATTTTGATTTTCGCATTTTCCTCAATTAATATTGCACTTCTTTACATAAAAATTATCAAGCCGGTTATACGGCTTAAAAATGTGATGCTGGCGATGGCAGAAGGCGATCTGACGCAAAATGTTGACGTACCTTTAAACGATTCAGAAATAGGCCAGTTGGCGGGAGCAATATTGAAAACAAAAGACAATCTGAATATGCTTGTTGCGGATACCAAAAAACTTTTAAATGCGGCGATTGAAGGAAAACTTGACACCAGAGCGGACATATCGAAACATAACGGTGATTTTGTTAAGATTATTGAAGGAGTTAATAAGATATTAGACACAGTGTATGCTCCGCTTAAAGAAACGGAAATTGTGCTCGGAAGAATGGCCAATAATGATTTTTCATGCAAAATGGAAGGTAAATACGAAGGAGAATTGTCAGAATTATCAGACTCAGTAAATGCCGTCCGTGACAGGCTGCTCAGCATAGAAGATGTATTTGTAAGCGTATCAAATGGTGATACAAGCCGACTTGAGGAATTGATTAAAGTCGGAAAACGCAGCGAAAATGACAACCTTGTTCCTGCTGCGGTTGGCATGATGCAGGCCATTCGTGATCTGATAGATGAAGTGAATATTATTACAAATGAATGTCTGAACGGTAATTTTAAAAATGCAAGAGCTGATTCAAACAAATTCAGAGGCGGGTATAAACAAGTCGCTGACGGTATAAACAATATACTTGACGCTATTGTTGAACCGTGCAGCGAAGCGGTTCAGGTATTGGGGGTTATGGCATTAAACGACTTTACTGTGCAAATGAGCAATAAATATAAGGGAGATTTTGCTGTGTTGGCCAACTCCATTAATGATGTTCAGAAGAGATTGCTGAATGTCCAAAATGTTGCGGTAAAGATTTCCCGGGGGGACATCAGTGAGCTTAATAACCTGCGTAAAATAGGCAAAAGATCTGAAAATGACAATCTTATACCTGCATTAATAAGTATGATGGAAACAATACAAAATTTGATAGATGAGATAAAAATACTTTCAAATGAGGCAGCGAACGGTAACTTGAATGTCAGAGGGGATGCCGGCAAGTTCCGGGGAGAATTCGTTACAATAATAAACGGCATAAATGATATTATCAATGCAGCAGCAACACCTGTAAAGGAAATTAAAGACGTAATGGTTCTGCTGGCGGACGGAATTATGGGAGTAACCGTTAAAGGAAATTACAAAGGTGATTATAAGATTCTTGCCGATTCGGTTAATATAACGTCTACCAGGCTGAAGAACGTGATTAATGAGATAAGCGATATACTGCTCAGGATTTCGGAGAATGATCTGAATATTGAAAAAGTTAAGGAATATAACGGAGACTTCAGGTTAATTTCTGATTCCTTAAACACAATAATTGATTCGTTGAACGTGACGATGAGAGAAATAAACATCGCAGCCGATGAAGTGGCTGCCGGCGCGGAACATATTGCGGCTGCAAGCCAGAATTTATCCCAGGCTTCTGAGGAACAGGCAAGCTCTATTGAAGAAATAACGTCTTCGATAACAGAAATTGCCGCACAGGTGAAACAGAATGCAGATAATGCCGTGCAGGCGAATAATCTAAGCATGGTGGCGAAAGACAATGCCGTTAAGGGTAACGAGCTTATGAAGGAAATGTTGAAGGCAATGAACGATATTAATGAATCTTCTGCGGAAATTTCAAAAATTATTAAAGTAATAGATGATATAGCTTTCCAGACAAACATTCTGGCGTTGAATGCGGCGGTTGAAGCGGCCCGGGCTGGACAATACGGCAAAGGCTTTGCCGTAGTGGCCGATGAGGTAAGAAATCTTGCACAAAGAAGCGCAAGCGCCGCGAGAGAAACCACGGCACTGATAGAAAATTCAATTGAAAAAACTCGCGTAGGTACTAAGATTGCAAATGATACGGCCCGGGCTCTGAATGAAATTGTCGACAGCATCAGCATGGCGGCCGAACTGGTTAGTCAGATTTCTTCCGCATCCGGCGAACAGTCCGTCGCCGTATCACAGATAAATCAGGCTATTGAACAGGTATCTGAAGTTATACAGGCCAACTCCGCAACGGCGGAAGAAAGTGCGGCTGCAAGTCAGGAATTGTCCGGGCAGGCTGAAACATTGCGCCATATGGTAGGCAAATTTAAGCTCAAGGATTTAAAGCAATTGGATTCACGTAATTTGGACAGCCTGGATCCTGAAATTATACATGCAATTGAAGAAATGATAATGAAAAAGACAAACAAAAATGAGTTACCCGAAAGTCTGAATGAGGCAAAACGCAACGGTAAGGGCAATACAACGGTCGGGCAAAATGATACATTGGAAAGGGAAAAAGAGGCTGACGCGCTCAACCGGAATGATTTTGACAAGTATTAAGTGAAAAAGGGAAGGACATATTCATATGTCCTTCCTTTTTTGTTATTCCCCACCAATAAACTTGGAAGGCCGATGACCGCCGCCGGATACATTTATCTGCCTTAAGCAGATTATGCCGGTAAAGTTACCGTCACCAGAAGCGAATGCCCGTCATCGGTGGTGCAGTGGATTCTTCCGTTATGTGCCGAAACAATTGCCTGGGCAATTGAAAGGCCTATTCCGTGCCCGCCGGTTTGGGAATTTCGGGAAGGATCCAGACGGTAAAAGCGTTCAAAGATCCTGGAAAGGCTTTCCTTTGGAATTAAATTTTCAGTTGTATTATATACCGACAAAACAACGGCTCCAGGATGTTTGTGGACATTCAGCGAAATTCTGCCCTTTTCCGGAGAATATTTCAAGGCGTTATCCAACAGAATTTCCACAAGATGGCGGATGGATTTTTCATTTCCTTTAAGGCTGACCATCGGCTGGATCTTGCATTCGAACTCTTTGTTCTGCGCTTGCGCAAGTGCCTGGAACGAGGAGGCTGTTTCACTTACCACATCAGAAAAGGGAAACTCCACCATCTGCAGTTTGTTTTCGGATTCTTCCATACGCGCCAGGAATATAAGATCATTTGTAAGTTCGGCCAGGCGTTTTACATGTTTCTTAATATCATCCAGCCATTCATTTTCGCCGAGTTCCATTTCCAGTACGTCCAGATCGGCGTTTATAACCGTCAAAGGTGTTTTAAGTTCATGCCCGGCATCGGTAATAAACCGTTTCTGTTTTTCATAGCTTTCGGAAATAGGTCTGATTACTTTGTTGGAAAAAAACACAATAAGAGCAAAAACAAGGATTAAGCTTATAAAGCATATGGCAATGCTCGCAAAAAGAAAGCTTCTGAATGCATCAAGCCGCCTTCCGCAGTCCAGGAAAATGACCCTGACATTTGAACCTTCTTTTTGCAAGCGAAAGCGAAAGGCTTTTATAAAGCCTTTTTCCCGATTGTTTTTTAAGATCTGCCGCGCAAAGGTGATGGCGTCATCACGATTCACCGAGACAATCTTCCCGGTTTCAACCTGGACAATTCTGTTTGTTTCCTGATTTATAACCACGGAAAAAAACCTGGTTTCGTACGGAACCTCAGGGGACATGCGCGGAGGCAGCTGCCCACGGCCGCCGGGGCCTATGGGGAAAACTCCTTTGTTTTTCGAAAGTATTTCCAGAAGCTCGTCTGCCTCGTGTACCACCTTCATATAATTCGCAACATTTATTCCGGTAATGATAATGGTAAGCACGGCGATAAAAACCGCCATCGAGACAATAATAAATTTCCGCTGCAGCTTTTTTATCATGATACAACCTCCAGGGAATACCCTGCATTTCGTGCTGCGCGGATTTGGATATTTGCGTTGAGGGCGCTTAATTTTTTGCGCAGGTAGGATATATACACCCAGACCACATTAATTTCTGCGTCAGAATCAAGTCCCCAGATTTTTTCCAGAAATTTTTCCGTAGAGATCAGATTTTGCGGATTGGACATCAGTATTTCCATCATCTGAAACTCTTTGTTTGCCAGCCTGAAACTGCCTGTGGGGGAAGAAAGCTCAAATGTGGCACGATCCAGTGTAATGTTTCCGAAAGTCAGCTTGTTGTCAGTTGCATGGTTCCCCCTTGTCATTGCCCTGATTCTCGCCAGGAGTTCCTTCGTATCAAAGGGCTTGGTGAGGTAGTCATTGGCGCCGCTGTCAAGCCCGGTTACTATGTCATCCACTTCGGATTTCGCGGTAAGCATAAGAATAGGCGTGGTGATGCCTTTTTCACGAACCTTTTTTAAGACCGTAATACCATCCATTTTCGGCATCATTATATCCAAAATTGCGGCGTCATAATCCCCGGTTTCAAGATAGGCCAGGGCATCTTCACCGTTATATACGGCTTCGGCAGTATAATTGTTTTTCTCCAGAATTTTTACAAGGGCGCGGACCAGTGAGCGCTCGTCTTCGGCAAGCAGTATCTTCATGCTGCACCTTCTTTCTTTAATTTAATTAATATCATAACTCAATAACATTAAGCGGAATTAAAAATTATAAATTTTTTCTTGCATATTTATTGTAAACACATGTTTGTGATCAAATTGTTAACTTTTTGTGATTTTAAAGTACAGTTAGGGTTTGGCATATAAACTATTTGCTGTGAAGGAGGAAACGCTATGGCATACAAGACGGTTTTCATGCGGTACGAACTTAAATACCTTATTGATCATGAGCAGAAGGAAAAAATCATGAAAGTTATGGAGCCCTATATGAAACCCGACAAGTATGGACGCACCATTATACGCAATATTTATTATGACACTGACAGTTACCGCCTTGTAAGGCATTCCATTGAAAGCCCGCCCTATAAGGAAAAGCTTCGGGTAAGAAGCTATGCAAAGGCTGAGCCCGGCAGTACCGTGTTTGTGGAACTTAAGAAAAAATATAAGTCGGTTGTTTACAAGCGCCGCCTGCCTATGCCTGAAACCCAGGCAATGAAATGGTTGGCGGGTGACGTGAAATTAAAAGAAAAAACACAGATTGCAAAAGAAATTGAATATTTTATGAATTATTACCGGACAATTCATCCTGTCCTGTTCCTTTCCTATGAAAGGGAAGCCTTCTATGGCCGCGAGGATGAAAATTTCCGTGTTACTTTTGATGAAAACATCCTTTGCCGGCAGGAAGTACTTTCGCTGCAAGCTGATGTATGGGGCATACCCATTTTGCCCGCCGGTAAAGTTCTTATGGAGCTTAAATGTGCGGGCGGTATTCCGTTGTGGATGGTCAGATTTCTTTCCAAAGAGCGGATTTTTAAAACATCCTTTTCTAAATACGGAACGGCTTATAAGAATATAATTTATCCGCAATTACAGCAGTCGAAGGAGGCAAGAATTTATGCTTAGTAATTCGGTTTCCGCTTTCCGAGGCTTGTTTGATACCGACATGACAAGTATTATCAATGTTAAGGATTTTCTGCTCTGTATAGGCTGTTCACTGTTAATTGGCCTGATTATGGCGTTTGCATACATGTACCGGAGCAGGTATACCAAAAGTTTTATTATTACCCTTGCCATACTGCCCGCTGTCGTTTGCGTGGTTATTATGATGGTAAACGGAAATGTCGGAACGGGAGTTGCGGTGGCGGGTGCTTTCAGTCTTGTACGTTTCCGTTCGGTTCCGGGTAATGCCAAGGAAATCACGATGCTGTTTCTTGCGATGAGTGCAGGTCTTATAACAGGTATGGGCTATTTGACTTTTGCGCTGCTTTTTACTATTGTTATGTGTCTGATTATAGTAATTTACAACAAGGTTGATTTTGGGGTAAGAAAGAATGAGGCAGCTTATAAAACACTTAACATAACAATACCTGAAGATTTGGATTACACAGGAGTATTTGAGGAAATACTTGATAAATATGCCAAATCCTATGAACTGGTAAAAGTTAAAACCACCAATATGGGCAGTATGTTCAGGCTTACCTATAACATGATACTCAGGGACGGGACAAATGAAAAGGAAATGATCGACATGCTCCGTTGCAGAAACGGTAATCTTGAAATTACCGTATCAAAGCAGGAAAATGATACGGCAGAACTGTAACAAAGGAGGCATTTTAATGAAAAAATTAATTCCCGTAATGCTTCTTGTATTTATCGTTATGTTGTCGGGATGCAGCCGGAATACCGGTGGAAAGCAGTCCGAAACCGGCGCGGGAAATCAGACCGGAAATTCCGGCAATGCCGGCGGCAGCGCATCCGTCGGCAGTTCCACCGGTAACACATCCAAACTGTTTTCATCCCGGGATTTCGAAGTGGGATATGACGAGAATGCAAGTGCCGTGATTCTTCTTGAAGGTGACACAATAACCAGTAATTCCAATGCTGCAACAGTTTCCGGGAGAACGGTGACAATTACCGATGAAGGGACGTTTATACTTTCCGGAAATCTTAATGACGGAATGATTATAGTAAACGCGGATAAAACAGATAAGATTCAGCTTGTGTTTAACAATGTTTCAATTCACAGTGAAACATCGGCCCCTGTTTATATTCTGAATGCCGATAAGGTTTTTATAACTCTTGCAAGAGATTCAAGCAATACCCTTTCCAATGGCGGGACGTTTAATGCATTAGATGGAAACAACATTGATGGGGTCATTTTTTCTAAAGAAGATCTGACTTTAAACGGTTCGGGAACGCTGACAATTTACTCGCCGGCAGGGCACGGAATTGTATCGAAGGACGAATTGAGGCTGACCAGCGGTATTTTCCGGATTACCGCCGCTTCCCACGGAATTGAAGGCAAAGACAATATATGTATAGCCAACGCCGAGATTGACATTACTGCCGGAAAGGACGGAATCCATTCTGAAAATACCGACGATACCAGCCTTGGCTTTATATATATACAAAGCGGTACTTTTAACATTACATCTGAGGGGGATGGTATCTCAGCCTCAGCCTATATGCAGATTGATGACGGTACGTTTAATATAGTTTCAGGGGGTGGAAGCTCAAATGCGCAGATGAAGACCAACGACTTCATGGGGGGCTTCATGAGAAGGGAAAGACCGGGATTAGGTCCCGCGGAAGGTGATTCAGGAAATGCCAATACAGGCACAGACGCCGGGAATGCCACTGTCAGCGGTAAGGGCATTAAAGCTGCGGGTTATCTTACCGTTAATGGCGGAAGATTTACAATTGACTCCGCTGATGATGCGGTACATTCCAACGCCTCAATAGACATTAACGGCGGCACTTTTGAGATTTCAACAGGCGATGACGGTTTTCACGCCGATGAAAGCCTTACCATAAATTCGGGTACCGTTAATATTTCGAAATCTTATGAAGGACTGGAAGCCCTTCATGTTACGGTTGCTGGCGGTGACATAACAATATATGCCGACGATGACGGTATCAACGCTGCAGGAGGTAAAGATCAAAGCGGATTTGGCGGTATTCGCGGGAATGACAGGTTTGGCAGGCCGGGACCCGGCAGTTTTTCGTCAGACGGAAGCATTGTCATTTCAGGCGGAAATATATATGTAAACGCCAGAGGTGACGGTATTGATGCAAACGGAACGCTGACGATCACAGGCGGTTATACCGTAGTATGCGGTCCTACGGTTGGTGATACGGCGACTCTTGACTTTGATATCAGCGGGACCATCACCGGCGGAACATTCATTGGCACAGGTTCGGCAAACATGGCGCAGACTTTCAGTGATTCCGAGCAGGGAGTTATTTCCGTCAGGGTAGGAAACCAGCCAGCCGGAACTACGATTATTCTTGTGGATTCGAACGGAAACACGATAATTCCTTCCTTTACGCCTGAATTGGATTTTGCCGTTGTAATTCTCAGCAGCCCCGACATTGTAAAAGGAGAAACCTATAAAATTACGATTGGTTCAAATACCGGTGAATTTACGGCTAAATAATTCAAGGGGCCCTGGTTCGGGCCCCATAACTGAAATTAAAAATGGAGAAAGGAGTTAATTATATATAGACTGTAAGATTACTAAGCTGCAACAGAGGGGGAGGCTATATATATGAAGGACTTAAAGAATGAGAAACACAAAAGAAGATCTTTTTCAATTAAAACAAAAATTGCCCTGTTATGTATCGGCGCCATTCTGCTATCGGTGTTTGTTACCTTTTTCAATATGTCACGCGAAAGCGTAAAAATTATCACCGAGAGTACCGAAATTACGCTTAAGGACATCGCGAATACTTATTCCCAGAATCTTTCCGGTACAATAAGCCAAATATCAAGATCGGCCAATATCCTTATGACTTTTCCGGAAATCAAGGCCTTTGTGGAATCGGACGGAACGGAGTATTCTGACGAAATCTCGGAACTTGCGGCGATGTTTCTCCGTTCTCAGTCATTTTACGACAGTATAAGTCTGGTCAGTGCAAGCGGCAAAGTTTTATACAGCTCGGACAGTAACCTGATTGGAAAGGATATGTCGGGGGAAGAATATTTCATTAATATGATTAAATCGGGTCAAAGCACGCAGGGAACTTTATACACTTCTGAAATTTCGGGAGAACTCTGCATTCCTTTCGCAATTCCCTTACGCACCGATATGGTTATAGAAATGGCAAGGCCAATGAATTATATTTCGGAATCAATTCAGCCGGGAGGAAGTATGGATGCAGTTCCAACACCCGGGATAATTCCTGATTCCATGAACCTGCCCGAAGTTATGGTATCAAACAATGCCGATAACCGGGAAAAACCTGCGGAAAATTTTATCGGTGCAATCGTAGTTTCAGTTAAGCTGTCCGCTTTTGACAGAATTATATCAACCAATAAGATATTTAACTATGAAACCGGTTTTGCATATATTCTGGACTCTGACGGCAATACCGTATATCACACCGACGCTTCATTAATAGGTACCAAAATTGATATAGAAGAAATTGATAATCTGCTTGAAGGAATAAAAAACGGAACATTGCCTGAATCGGGAATAATTACATATACCTATAACAATGTGAAAGAATATGCATGCTTCAAGGTTAACGAGGAAAACCGGTGGATTGTTATTGTGGGAGCCGGACAGGCTGAGGTTTTGAAATCATTAAACGCATTGACTTCAAACACTTTGCTCACAACAGTTATTCTTGTCGTGGCTGCCAGTATACTGGCATATCTGGTTACCCGGAGAATTACCCGTTCAATTAAGAAGATAACGAAATTAATTGACAAGACCGCCCGGCTTGATTTCACCGAAGATGATACGTTTGCCGGGTTGTCACTTCAAAATGACGAAATAGGAGAAATGAGCCGGGCCATTGAAGTAATGCGCAACACACTGAAAGACATGATTTCGCATATCACCAATGTTTCAGCGAAGATAAACGAATCGGCCGAAAATCTGTATTCAGTTTCAAATTCTGTGAACAGGAACGCTTGCGATAACTCAGCAACGGCGGAAGAATTGTCGGCAAGTATGGAGGAAACTGCGGCAACCACACAGCAAATTCACGAATCGGTGGAAATGATTAAAAGCAATTCTGAAGCCATTGCAATGCAGGTTACGGTCGGAACAAAACTTGCCGAAGATATAATAAGCCGGGCTGCGGCTTTGAAGGATGTGGCAGAGGATGCAACGCAGAAGATCAGGAAAATTTATGAGGATGTAAAGGCAAGCTCAGACGCTGCAATTGAGCGTTCAAGAGCCGTGGAAAAGATTGGAACCCTTACCAAAACCATTAAGGAAATTGCAAGCCAGACCAACCTGCTTGCGTTAAACGCTTCAATCGAGGCTGCACATGCAGGTGAAGCGGGAAAAGGCTTTACCGTGGTTGCGAATGAAATCAGGGGACTGGCCAGTCAGACCGCAGAAACAGTATCTTATATAACGAAAATTGTGGAAGAGGTTTATCAGGCAGTCGAAAGTATGTCAAAAAGTATGGAGCAGATATTAGCTTTCCTGGGTGGTAATGTGCTGTCGGATTACGACACTTTCCTCAACAGCAGTCTGCAGTATAATGAGGACGCAAGGACAATGAGCAGGACGATGGAACACATAAAGAAGCAGATTGACCAGCTGAATGCAAATGTACTTGGCATTGCGGAATCAATATCGGATATCAACAAAATGATCGCGGAAGCTTCAAAAGGCGTTAATGACGTAGCCGAGAAAAATACGGACATTGTAACCCTGACAAGCAAAACCCATGATATGTCCGATGAAAACAAAGTTCTTGCGAACAGCCTGAGGGAAATGATCGGGAAATTCAAACTTTAATGTTTAATATCCATGTGTACAGGATTATGATACTTTTAAAAAAATCTTATTAATATACCGAAGGTGATTGAAAATGGTCATTGTGTATGAATCGAAAACGGGCTTTACCAGAAGATATGCAGAAATGCTTGCTGCAAAAACCGGGTTGAAGGTTTTCCATGTGAGTGAGATTTCAAAGGTTAATCCCGACGAGGAAGTCATTTTCCTGGGCTGGATGAAAGTAGGGAAAATACAGGGGCTTAACAAAGTCCGAGAATATAAAGTCGTGGCCGTTTGCGGTTCGGGCACAGCCCGAACCGCTGAACCCGATGTTGAAACCGTCCTGAAAAGAAATAAAATTAAAGGTATTCCTTTTTTCTATCTTCGCGGTGGATGTTTGCCTTTAAAAGACATAAAGGGAATGGACAGGATACTTCTGGGCATGTTTGTCGGAATTCTTAAGCTTAGGAAGGATAAGGACGAAAAAACGGCAGAATCAATTGCGATTATAGAAAACGGATTTGACGGCGTAAGGGAGGAAAACCTTGAGCCTGTTCTTGAATGGCTTAAAGCAAGATAACGGGATAAAACGAAATTGCCTGAAAAATCCTGTGCACAGAAGGTCCGTATATATCTCGTATAAGATTTATAACTTCGGTAAAACGCCTGCGTTAAACGCAGGTATTTTTTTGTATAGCCCCTGTTAAGGCATTGTCGACAAAATAAACTCACTTTATGTTTTTTTCGATTTAATGTATAATAGCGAATATGTTTTCTAAACTTAATATTTCACAGGAGTTTTGACTATGAAGGAGAAGCTGGGTTTTAAATCAAGCATTTTGGTAGGAGCTTTAATGTTCGGACTTTTCTTCGGCGCGGGAAACCTGATATTTCCGGTTCAAATGGGGCAACTGGCCGGGGAAAATACATTGAAGGCGACAATCGGATTTTTGATCACGGGAGTAGGTTTGCCTCTGTTGGGGGTTATAGCCGCGGCCATTTCCAGAAGTGAAAACCTGTTTGACATGGTAAAGCCCGTAAGCAAAACCTATTCAGTTATATTTACATGCATGCTGTATCTCACAATTGGGCCTTTGTTTGCCATTCCCCGCACCGCAACGGTTGCTTTCGAGGTGGGGCTGCATCCTTTTATCGAAGAAGAGCGTCTTAAAGCAGGATTATTCGTTTTCTCGCTCATTTTCTTTGCTGTAACGCTGTATTTTTCCCTAAAGCCGGGAAGGATCCTGGACTGGGTTGGCAAATATCTTACCCCCGTTTTTTTAATACTTCTGTCGGTATTATTGGTTGCAACGTATGTTAAACCGATGGGTCGGATAGGTTCATTTACGGCGCAAGGGAATTATTCCGACAGGCCGTTGTTCACCGGCATGACAGACGGTTACAACACAATGGATGCATTGGCGTCACTTGCTTTTGCAATTGTAATTATTTCAAACATCGAAAGGCTTGGTGTAAAAGATCCGAAGAGAAAAGCAGTTGAAATTTTCAAATCGGGTTTGGTATGTGTTGCGGGAATGAGTGTCATTTATGCCTCATTGGCCTATATGGGCGCTACAAGCCTGGGCAGTGTAAGCAGGGCTGATAACGGCGGAAAAATTATGTCAATGGTAAGCGAGCATTATTTCGGAATGACGGGGAAAATACTGCTGGCTGCCATAGTGACGGTTGCGTGCCTTAAAACGGCAATAGGGTTAATTACCTCATGTTCGCAAATGTTCAGCGAGATGTTCCCGAAATCTTTATCGTATAATAAATATGCAGTGGTTTTTACTGTTTTTTCCTTTATAATAGCCAATTTCGGACTGAACAATATTATCATGCTGTCGCTCCCGGTGCTTATGTTTCTTTATCCCATGGCCATTACGCTGATATTACTGTCAATTCTGACACCGGTTATTAACAAAAGCAGGGAGATATACAGGTGGACGGTTATTCTGACTGTCATTGCGGCGTTTTTTGATTTTTGCAACGCACTCCCGGCACGGCTCAAAGAAGTGACGGTGATAAGCAGGCTAATTCAATTCGCTGTAAAGTTCCTGCCCGGATTTGAGTATGGTTTTGGCTGGATTGTTCCGTCAGTGTGCGGTTTCCTTATCGCGATAGTTATATGCCGGTTAAAAAAGTCTGTGTCGTTTCGGGAAGAAAGTGTGGTAAAACGGCTTGTGAAGCATTAAGCAATTCCGGAAAAGTTCCGATCAATGATATAACGTTGAAATTACAAACTGACTCCAAACTGTTGGCATAATAATCCTTAACTTTGTTATGCCGGAAAAGACTAAATTTAAAAGACTGAATTTTCAAGGTTCCGGGAGGTTAATATGTCAATAGAAAAAGTGAGGGAATATTTTAAAAAGTGGAATATGGAGAACAGAATTATGGAATTCGACGTGTCCAGTGCAACGGTGGAACTCGCAGCAAAGGCTCTGAACTGTGAGCCTGCCAGAATTGCAAAGACCCTTGCGCTTAAAGCGGCTGATGAAGGTGTAATTTTAATTGTCGCTGCGGGAGACGCAAAAATAGATAATCAGAAATTCAAGGCGAAATTCGGTATAAAGCCGAGAATGCTTTCCCCTGACGAGGCATTGGCAATGGTGGGACATCCGGTCGGGGGAATTTGCCCGTTTGCCGTAAATGAAGGCGTAAGGACTTATCTGGATATATCCCTGAGACGTTTTGAAACGGTATTCCCCGCCTGTGGAAGCGGCAACAGCGCAATTGAGCTGACAATTGAGGAACTGGAAACCTGTTCATGTTCCAGGGAATGGGTGAATGTATGCAAAGGCTGGGAATAACAGCAGGCATGGCTTTTAGTTGATGCTTTAAATTGAAACGATAAACGGGACTTGTGTTACAATAGAATTAACCTTTCGGTGCGGCATGGTAATACCGGTTTGTTTTGGCGACGAAAGCTGCACTCTGCAGGATTCAAAAACTATTATTAAGATAAAATAGTCATATGGGGTGATTAATTATGTCAGGAAGGTTCAGCGGTAAAGTTGCGGTTGTAACGGGCGGGGCGCTGGGAATCGGAAGATGTCTTACGCAGGAATTCGCCAAAGAAGGAGCCAGGGTGGCCTTTGTTGACATGAATAAGCGGGCTGGGGAAGAAAACGTGGAGATTATTAACGGGATGGGCGGAAAAGCCTATTTCTTTTATGGCGATATAGCTGAGGAAAAAGTGCTGAAGGAATTTGCCGATGAGGTTGTAAAAAGGTTCGGAAAGGTTGATTTTCTCATAAACAACGCATGCGTAAGCAGAAAAGGCATTCTTGAGCCATGCGGCTATGAGGATTTCAACTATGTCTTACGGGTGGGGGTTACCGCGCCGTATTATCTCACTCTGCTGTTTCTGCCTCATTTCACGGATATGGCATCGGTTGTCAATATAGCATCCACCCGTGCATTCATGTCCCAACGCAATACCGAAAGCTATACAGCCGCAAAGGGAGGTATTATAGCCCTTACCCATGCAATGGCCGTCAGCCTGTCAGGCCGTGTACGCGTGAATTCCGTATCCCCCGGATGGATTGACACCGGTAAATACCATGACGTTAATTATGTTCCTGAATATTCAAAAGCGGACCTTATACAGCATCCCTCCGGAAGAATTGGGACACCGATGGACATAGTCCGCGCAGTTTTCTATCTTTGCGATCCTGAGAATACTTTTGTCAATGGTGAGAATATTACCGTTGACGGAGGAATGACCAAACTTATGATATATACGGGAGACGAAGGTTGGACACTGAACGTGGATTGAGTGGATTGTGCTTGAAAAAATCCGGGGACCCGATAATGGGTCCCCGGATTTTTTAATTTTTGTGACATATCGAGGAGATTGAACACTCGCTGCAACCGCATCCGCAAGTGCTTCCGGTTTTTTTCTTTTTCTTTATAAGATGAACACAGATGGATATAACTATTGCCAGAAGTACTGCGCCAACCAATATTGTGCCGAGATTGTCGGCTATCCAGTTCATTAAAGCGTCGCCCCCTTCTGTTTAAATTTATGCTCTTGCCGATCTGAGAACCTTGACATCGCTTTTTCTTTCGCTGTTAGGGCGTAACAACAAGTACAGGAATGCACACAGTACAATAATTGCTGCTACGGAGCCTATTGTAAAGCTGCCATGTTTTATGAGACTGCCGAACTGGTAGATGCACAGTGAGACAGCATAGGCAAAAAGTGTCTGATAACCTATTGCAAACAATGTCCATTTCGGATTGTTCATTTCGCGTTTAATGGCACCAATGGCTGCAAAACACGGCGCGCAGAGAAGGTTGAACACGAGGAAGGAATAGGCTGACAATGTTGTAAAGCTGGTAGCGAATGTGCCCCAAATTTCTGCGCCGTCTTCCGATACTTCGGCAAAACCGTACAGTATTCCAAGGGTACCAACCACGTTTTCTTTTGCTATCAGGCCGGTCAGTGATGCAACGGCAGCCTGCCAGTTGCCCCAGCCAAGGGGTGTGAATAAGGGAGCCAGCACTCCGCCGATGGCGGAAAGGAAACCATCGCTTAAATCTTCCACCATTCCGAACCTGCCGTCAACAATACCGAAGCTTGAACCGAACCATACTATAATCGTGGACAGCAAAATAACAGTTCCCGCTTTCTTAATAAACGACCAGCCGCGTTCCCACATACTGCGTAAAACGTTGCCAACGGTGGGGAGGTGATAAGGTGGAAGTTCCATAACGAAAGGAGCGGGATCCCCGGCGAAAAGTTTGGTTTTCTTCAGTATGATGCCGGAGCAGATAATTGCGGCTATACCTACGAAATAAGCGCTCGGAGCTACCCACCATGCACCGCCGAACATGGCTCCGGCAATCAGTGCAATGATTGGGAGTTTTGCTCCGCAAGGAATGAAAGTGGTTGTAATAATCGTCATTTTACGGTCGCGGTCATTTTCAATGGTACGGGAAGCCATAATGCCCGGAACGCCGCATCCGCTTCCTACGAGCATCGGAATGAAAGATTTACCTGAAAGACCAAATTTCCTGAATATTCTGTCCATGATGAAAGCAACACGCGCCATATAACCGCAGCCTTCAAGAAAGGCCAAAAAGGCAAACAGCACAAACATCTGGGGAACAAACCCGAGTACCGCGCCGACACCGGCTACAATTCCGTCCAGAATCAGGTTCTGCAACCATTCAGCCGTTCCAATGGAAACAAGTAAATTTTCAACCGCCTGGGGAATGATTTCTCCGAAAAGCACGTCGTTTGTCCAGTCGGTGATCCATGTACCTACAGTGGTTACTGATACATAGTAAACAGCAAACATTACGAGCGCAAAGATGGGAAGCGCCAGCCACCTGTTTGTTACAACCATGTCTATTTTATCTGAAGTGGTAAGTTTTCTTTCGGCATTCTTTCTGTAGCAGTTTTTTATGATGGATGAAATATAAACATAACGCTCATTTACGATTATGCTTTCGGAGTCATCGTCAAACTGGTTTTCACAGCGCTGGATTTGGCTTTCAATTTTTTGCTTTGTTTCATCATCCAGGCTTAGTTGCTCCATAACTTTCGAATCACGTTCAAAAACCTTCACAGCAAACCAGCGCAGCTGGTTTTCGGGTACTTTGTCCTGAATTAAATCCATGATAAGGCTGACGGCCCTTTCCACATTGTCAGAGAAACTGTGTCTGGCTACCATTGGCGTATTTTTCCTGGCGAGATTAACGGCTTTCTCAGCCGCTTCAAATACGCCTTTGCCTTTAAGGGCAGAAATTTGGACAACGGGACAGCCCAATTCGCCTGAGAGTTTGTCGGCGTAAATTTTGTCACCGTTTTTCTCCACCACGTCCATCATATTTATTGCAACAACCATAGGAATTCCCAGTTCGGCGAGCTGTGTGGTGAGGTACAGATTGCGTTCCAGGTTTGAGCCGTCGACAATGTTGAGAATTACATCCGGACGTTCATTGATGAGAAAGTTCCTCGCAATTACTTCCTCAAGGGTATAGGGAGAAAGGGAATAAGTTCCCGGCAGGTCAACAATGGTTACATCCTTGTTATTTTTCAGTTTTCCTTCTTTTTTCTCAACCGTAACACCTGGCCAGTTGCCAACAAACTGGTTTGATCCGGTAAGAGTGTTGAAAAGGGTTGTCTTACCGCTGTTGGGATTGCCAGCGAGAGCAATTTTGATAGGCATGTTTTAATCCTCCTTTATTGTCAGCCCTAAACGATTATAACCGGGGAACTACTCAACCAGAATTATTTCAGCGTCGGCTTTCCGAATTGACAGTTCATACCCGCGTACGGTAACTTCCACAGGATCGCCGAGAGGTGCAACTTTTCGTATGTAAATCTGAGTTCCTTTTGTTATGCCCATGTCCATTATTCTGCGTTTGGTCGCGCCTTCACCGGTTATTTTAACCACCGTGACGGTCTGACCGCATTTAGCTTCTCTGAGTGTCTGCATATTGAAAATACCCCTTTCGGAATTTGTTACACGATTATTTTGCTTGCCATTTCACGACTGATGGCAATTCTTGAGTCTTTTACGTTTACAATCAGGTTTCCTGCCATTTCGCTGATGACGGTAACGTCACCGCCTACCACGAACCCCAAGTGCTCAAGGAATTTTTTGACTTCTTCCTTGCCGCCTATTTTTTTTATGTGATTTTTTTCACCGGTCTTTGCCATTGTTAACGGCATCATGTTTCATTCCCCCGTAAATTCCTTTATAGTTAATCATTGGACTTACTGTTGATTAAAAAAAGTTAGAATAATCTAACACTTATAAAGTTAGCATTATCTAACTTTAATGTCAATAGAATTTTCAAAATTTATTGTCAGAGAATAAACAATGTGTGGTATAAAAAAATTTATGGAAAAACGTCCGTCGATGCTGTACGTTGAAAAGCTGAAGTCAGTTTTATGTGTATTTATTTTTCTGGATTGAGCTGAAATGCATAATTTTTTTGCCGGATAGGTATGTCTGTAAGAACGATATGGATTTCAGCCGATTATAGCTGCATACATCGCCGGAGACGTGTATGCGGTTTCATATTTAGTCCGATAAGAAAGGGCATGGCGGAAATCCATGCCCTTTATAGTTTGACAAGTTATTTTATTATTTATTTCCGATAAAATGAATTTTATTTTTTACGGTTTTCTTCAGCTTTTGAAGAAACATTATAGGATGCCATAAACTTTTTCATTGCCTCAATCGACTCATTGCTTATTACGTGTTCTATATGACACGCATCCCTGTCGGCGATTTCCCTGTCCACATTTAAAACCTCAATCAGGAATTTCTGGATTGTCTGATGCTTCAGAGAGGTTTGTTTGGCCTTTTCAAGGCCGGCGGGCGTTAAATAGACTTCCTTGTATTTTTCGTTAATCACAAGACCTTTTTCTGCAAGTGTTGCCATTGCGCTGTTTACGCTCGCCTTTGAAACGCCGAGCCGCTCAGAGATGTCAGAAATCCTGACGCCTGTATTTTCGCTGGAAAGCTCATATATTGCTTCAAGGTAATTTTCCATTGTGAAAGTGAGTTTTGACATACAACACCTCAGCCAACCAGTTTAAATCCGAAAAAATATCTACCACTTTATATTACATTATACACATAATTGCAGAAAAAATAAAATTGCAGGAATTGATTTGATAAAAATACATTTAAAGGATCCGCCGTTTACGGCGGCCTTACCCTTAAAAGACGAGTTAAAGCCGGGAAAATTAGATGTAAAAGTTTTTAAATCCTTATAGGAAGGCTTAAATCAGATAATGGGATTGTAGCTTTTGAAGCTGTTGAATAGTGATAATTCCTGAAAAGGTATATTTTACGGGAATCCCACATCTCCATTATACACGCTGATATGGCAAAAAAACAAATAAAAAATAATTCTGAACTGAAAAAGATTTTGGTTAATTTACCTGATGAGAACGTGTGCAGTTCCGTTTGCAATTGAACGATTGGAACGGTTTGCTGACTTTATTGAAGCCCGTGACGGAGAAGAAGCGTACAACCTTCTGGCGGAAAGATTTCGGATTACCTTGCAAGACTTGAGGGGCAGGACATGTAAGTTACAACGCGGAATGCGTTTTTGGAAAGGGAAGGAACGGGATATTTTATGGGCGATCAAATCGGACATGCTAATTATTTTACGACCGAAAATTTTTAAGGAAAATAATATAAAATGAGTCTATTCCGTTAAAGATTTAATAAACCATTGTAAGGTTTAATCTTTATTTCCCATATTTTACTTGATAAATATTTATTTTTGTAGTATAATTTTATTGTTAAATAATTAACAAAAGTTAACATAATCTTCCCAATTGAAGCCAAATCGGGTTTTACCGATCTGGCCTGTAGTATAATCCCCCCAGCCCCTGCCTATTATATAGGCAGGGGGAAAAAGGCATTTATTGTGAATATTTATTGGAAACAGTTTCAGCAGAAACTGCTGTTGAACAGTTTTGCATAGAATCCGCCTTTTTTTAACAATTCTTCGTGAGTCCCGGTTTCAACAATTCTGCCGTTGTTCATTACAAGTATTTTATCGGCGTCAAGCACCGTTGACAGACGATGAGCAACAATGAAGCTTGTTCTTCCCTGCATTAGTTTATCGAAGGCTTTGTTAATGCGCATTTCGGTGTTCACGTCAATAGACGACGTCGCTTCGTCAAGTATCAGCATTGGTGGCAGCGCAAGCATTACGCGGGTAATACACAGAAGCTGTTTCTGTCCTTCGGAAAGGGAACCCCCGTCTTCGCCTATAAACGTGTCAAGACCGTCGGGAAGACGTTTTATAAATGAATATGAATAAGCCTGTTTCGCGGCGGCTATTATTTCGTCGTCGGTGGCATCGGGTTTGCCGAAAGCGATATTTTCACGTACTGTACCCGGTTTGAGCCATGTATCCTGAAGCACCATGCCGAAGCATGAACGGAGGGAATGCCTTGTAACGTTCCGTATATCGGTTCCGTCGACGCAAATACTTCCTTTGTCAACGTCATAAAAACGCATCAGAAGGTTTATCAGCGTGGTTTTGCCACAGCCAGTTGGGCCGACGATGGCAATCTTCTGTCCCTTCTTTACGCTTACGTTCAAATCCTTTATAAACTCTCTGTTTTTGTCGTAGGAAAAGCTAACCGAATTAATATCTATGTTCCCTTCGGGGTTTTCCAGAATTTTAGCATCAGGTGCGTCAGGAATTTCAGGAGGCTGCTCCAAAATTTCAAATATCCTCGCGGCACATGCAAGAGCATTCTGGAATTCGGCTATAACGCCCGAAATTTCATTAAAAGGTTTTGTGTACTGGTTTGCGTAACTCAGAACACTTGTAAGCATGCCGACGGTCAGAACTGTATCGGGGGAAATGACGTCCATTGCCCCGACGAATGCAACGGCGGCATAGACAATTGCGTTCACAAAGCGGGTGGCAGGGTTTGTAATTGAAGAATAAAATATCGCCTTTAGCGAAACCTTTTCAAGCCGTTTGTTTGTTTCATCAAAACGTTGCAGTTCGGCTTTCTCCCTGTTGAAAGCCTTAACGGTTTTAAGATTCCCGGTGACTTCATTTATTATTCCGGTCAGTTCGGCCCTTATTTGGGACTGTTCGCTGAAAAACTTATAGGTGTGGTTTGCTATAAATCTTGCCACAAACATTGAAAGCGGAGTAAGAAATACCACAACGAGGGCGATTTTCCAGTTAATCCTGAGCATAAAAACAAGCGTTCCGATTATTGTAAGCACGCCTGAAAAAAGCTGTGTAAATCCCATAAGAAGACCGTCAGAAAACTGCTCAACATCGGATACCATGCGGCTTACGGTCTCGCCGACGGGATGCCTGTCAATGTATTCGAGGGGAAGCACGTTGATTTTACTGAAAATATCATTCCTGATATCCCTGGCGGTGTTGAATGTGATACGGTTATTAATCATATTTGCAATAAGCTGAGCGCCGGCGCACACAACTGAAAGAATACCCGCTTTCAGCAGGCCGTGCCTTATGCCGCCGAACTTCACCTGACCCGTGCCGATGATTAAATCTATAATATTTCCGAAAAGCAGAGGAATGTACAGAGTTAAAAGGACATTTATAAAGGTCAGGAATAATGACAGTACGATGAATAATCTGTATTTGGAAACATAAGACAGTACTTTTTTAATTGTGCCTTTGGGAACCTTTTTAGCCGACACTTCCGATACCACCCTTTGTCTGCGTATGGTATATTTCCCTGTAAGTTTCGCAAAAAGAAAGCAATTCCTCATTTGTCCCGATTCCTGCTATACAGCTGTCATCCAGAACTATGATTTTATCACAGTCGATAACCGAGGAAATGCGCTGGGAAACGATAAATACAGTCGGAGAATAAGGCAGCTTTGAAATAGCCTTTCTTAAATTCCTGTCGGTTACCATATCCAGCGCCGAGGAGGAATCATCCAGAATAAGGATTGGAGCTTTTTTTACAAGGGCTCTCGCAATCGTAAGCCTCTGTTTCTGACCTCCTGAAAGGTTTTTTCCGCTTTCTGTGATTAATTCGTCAAGGCCGTTTGCCTTTGAGGCAATTATATCAAGACCCTGTGCTGTCTCAAGGGCTTCATACAGTTCCTCATCGGTGGCGTTGCCGTTACCCCATAAAAGATTGTCGCGTATGGTGCCGTTGAAGATTACCGCTTTCTGCGGTACAACGGCAACCAGTCTGTTAAGCGTATCGGCGGAATATTCTTTTACGTTCCTTCCGAAAAGAATGACTTCACCGGAATCGGGATCATAAAAACGCGGAATAAGATTGATCAATGCCGTTTTACCTGAACCTGTTGCGCCGATAATTCCTATCCGTTCACCTTTTCTGGCACTGAAACTGATACCGGTAATGGCCGGAGCCAATGAAGACGGGTAAGTAAAACTGACGTTTCGGAAAGACACAGCTGTTTCAGATGCCAAATCGGGTTCTGCGCCCGTTTCGGGATAGGTAATCTCAGGTTTTGTGCCAAATACGGCTTCTATTCGCTTTGCGGACGCCACGGCCCTTGATATGCTGATTATAAGGTTGGCAAGCTTTATAAGTTCTGCCAGTATTTGCGACATATAGTTGTACAGCGCAACTACCGACCCTTTTGTGATAAATCCGACGTCAACCCGGATGGCCCCGACATAAATAAGAACTATAATGGCAATATTTACAAGGACATACGTCAGCGGGTTTAACAGCGCCGATATGCGGCCCGCTTTACGCGAAGCAAGATTAAGTTCGGAATTGATATTTTTAAATTCCTTAATATGATCCTGTTCTCTGCCGAAGGCGCGTATAACCCTTACACCATTTAGGGCGCTGCGCGTGGACATAAGGACTTCGTCAAGGCGTTTCTGCACAAGCCTGTACAACGGCATTGAAGCCAGCATTATTGCAAATACTACAACAGACAAAGCAGGTATTGTAACGACAAATGTCAACGCAGAAACGCTGTCAACGGTAAAAGCCATGACCATTGCGCCTAAAACCACAAAAGGCGAGCGCAACAGAAGCCTTAAGGTAAGATTTATACCGTTCTGAACCTGGTTTACATCGCTTGTCATCCGGGTAATAAGCCCTGATGTGCCAAGCCTGTCTATATCGGGATAGGACAGAGTGCCTATATGTTCAAACAATGCGTGCCTGAGCCTGGTAGAAGCGCCTACGGCGGCTTTCGACGAAAAATACTGTGCAGTTATTGAAAACATAAACCCTACCAGCGCCAATAAAAAAAGTAACGCACACATTTTAAAAATGTACGTTGTATCCGACGCGGCAATTCCCACGTCTATTATTTTTTTTACTATGACAGGCACAAAAAGCTCCAGCAAAGCCTCAAACATTTTGAAAAGAGGTGCCAGAACCGCCTCTTTTCTGTAGCCGTTTATGAAAGTAAAGAGCTTTTTCACGGTCCCTCCGGAATGTTGCAGAATGTCGCGGTTACTTTATTATATAATACCATAAGCATTGTCAGGGTGTAAACCTGAAACATAAAGTTTTTGCAACTGCAATGAACGGGTGATACCGGTTGCAGAAATTTTTGGAACAATGAATGTGAAAGAGATCTGATACTGTGTTATAATAAAAGTACCGGGATATGGCCAAATAATTGCAGGGAGATGATTAAATTGAAAAAAATAAAAATCCTGGCTGTCATAGGTTCGCTGAGAAAAGGCTCGCTGAACCGCCAGCTTGCTCTCGAGGCAAAAGCCATCATAGGCGACAGGGCTGATTTTGAAATTCTGGAATACAGTGACGTGCCGTTTATGAATGAGGACATTGAATTTCCGGCGCCTGAACCGGTCAGACGTGTCCGTGAGGCGGTAAAAGCCGCAGACGGCATCTGGTTTTTCACTCCCGAATATAACCATTTCTTTTCAGGGGTTCTCAAAAACCTGATTGACTGGCTGTCCCGTCCTGAAAGCCGGGGGAAAACCCACGTACTTGACGGCAAACCTGCAACAATAAGCGGTGTTTCCCTTGGAATGTCCGGAACAACCGTGGCACAGGATCATCTGGTTACGTTAATCAGTTTCCTTAACATGGATGTAATGAATGTGCCAAGGGTGGCAATACCGTATGCAATGAATTATACGGATAGCCAGGGGAAACTGGCTTTGTCCGATGAAAGTTATTCATTCCTTAAATCACAGGCTGATTCATTTATCGATTTTGTTAAAAAACATGTTCAGGAGTAATGAACATTAGAGAGTTGAGGAATATTCAGTTGTATGATTTTTGCAGGTATGAACCTGTAATAAGAAGGGATTTAGCAGGTATGTCAGGTACCTGCTTTTTATTTGCGAAATCCCGTTTGCATTATGCTGCTGACATATTATATAATCTAAACCTGCAGACTGCTGAATAAACGACAGAAAGGAACCAAGACCGGTGGCGATATGAAGAAATTATTAAAGAAAAACAGGTTGTTACACACTCTTCTGGAACTGCGTGGTAATCCGCGGGCGTGCATATACACCGAACCCATGTGGGGGCTGTCGATGAATCTTTGCCTTCCGTATGCAAGCGTTTATATGATAGCGCTGGGATTAAACGATGTACAGGTTGGCATTGTAACATCGGTATATATGTTTTCCCAGACAATCTTTGCATTTATATCGGGGGCGGTTATTGATAAACTGGGCAGAAGAAAAAGTACCGCTATATTTGATTTTCTGGCATGGAGCATTCCATGTCTCATATGGGCGTTCAGCCGCGATTTCTGGTTTTTTGTAATAGCGGCGCTGTTTAACGGCATGATGAAAATAACGACTGTATCATGGGACTGTTTAATGGTGGAGGATGCGCCAAAGGATAAAATAACCCAGTTGTATTCGTGGGTTTTAATTTGCGGCAACCTTTCGGCGCTTTTTGCCCCAATATCCTCATATCTTGTTGCCAGGCTGACATTGGTGCCGGCCATGCGAATTCTCTATATCAATGCTTTTGTCATAATGACCGCGAAGATTTTAATTTTATATAAATTCTCAACCGAGACCTGTGTTGGTAGAATAAGATGCAGGGAATCGCAGGACATACCCCTGCATAAAATGCTGGGAGGATACAAAAACGCGGTACATAGGATATCGCATTCCAAAGGCACCAAATTTGCCATAATCATAAGCATTTTGGTGGAAATTGTGTCGATGATTGGAACAACTTTCTGGCAGATTATTGCCTCCAGGCGCATTGGCGTTCCCGACACTTTATTGCCTGTTTTTCCCATGGTCAAAAGCGTAATGGCGATTATATTATTTTTCACGGTAATATCGAAAATAGATCAATACAGACTTAAAAAGCCGCTGTATGGCGGATTCGTCAGTGCAACGGCCGGTTATTTGCTGCTTATTTCGGTTAAGAATACCGGAATTCTTGAATACGCCGTATTATTTGTTTCCTTGTTTTTCGAGGCGCTCGGAATGGCGGTTTTGAATACTGTTAGGGAATCTCTTGCCGCTATTTACGCCGATCCTGAGGAACGTTCTGTTGTTTTGGCCATTCTTCAGACAATCGTTATGCTGGTAAGCATACCTTTTGGCTACATCTGCGGCGTATTGAGCGATATTTCTAAAGAATTACCGTTTGTATTGAGCATTGCCTTATTGGCTTTAGGTGCGCTGGCGACTGCGGTATTTTACCGAAATAAACAGGAAGCCTCGTCCCTTTCAGATGTATCGGTAACGGAGGACAGTCCGGTGTAAAAAAAGGAAATCTGGCTGAAAAACCGAAACAGTGTCTGTTTTCCGTGAGAAATCCCAATGGCAAAGCTGCCGCATACGTGTGTTTTTTGTTTGTTTTTGTTTTTATAACCCCCAAAAAAAGCATGGCTGCTTAAATCGGTGTAACACATCCTTTGCTGATTTGTTCATATTGCAAGGCAAATTTCATTTTTACAGGAATAACTCTGAGTGCCGTTTCTTATAATTTGAAAAGCAGCGGAATTTTAACGCAGGTTATTGTTCGGTTCAGGTCTGAAGGGAAAATTTAGTCTTTTTATGAGACGGGAAGATACGCAGGCCTTTACTTATCAGTGTTAAAAATAAAAAGTCTTTATATAAGGGGGTAAAAGTATGTTCAATCAGTCTTTTACTGTTTCATATCCCAAAAATCCGGCAATAAACCTTAAGGTGGTTCCGGGACATTTTACCACAAACCACTTTCATACCAACAGTTATCTTGATCTTGACAATCTGAAAAGCAGCGCAACCATCGCCAGAAGTGTGGCAGTTGAACTGGCGGCACCTTATCTTACAGACACGCCGGCGGATACAATTGTATGCATGGAAGGAACCGAAGTAGTGGGGGCATATTTGGCGCAGGAACTTATGAAAAAGGGGATAGCGTACATCAACCAGGTAAAGGATATATACGTAGTGACGCCGGCCAGCAATGTGCACAGAAAGCTTATATTTCACAGCAATACACAGGAACTGATTGTAAATCGCAATATAATTCTGCTGGTGTCATCAATATCAAGCGGCATTACTCTCTACGGCGCCTTGGACTGTCTTTCTTATTACGGCGGCAGAATAGTCGGCATATCGGCTTTATTCAACGCATTCCCGGAAAGGCATAAGCATAAAATTCATTCTCTCTTTACCAATGTGAATATTCCGGATTATCAAATTTTCAGTCCTTCAGAGTGTCCTATGTGTAAAGCAGGGTACAAGCTGGATGCCATTATTGTCCATGACGGTTACATAAAAATTCAGTGAACTTTCTGGTTATCGGTTTATTTTAAATTTGAATTATATTAATTTACATTAAAGGAATTTTATCGTATACTGATTTTAATCTAAATTAAAACGGGGGACTAAAGTAATATGCCTGTTCAGAGGGCGTCGGGAACAATGGAGTTCGCCCTGCAGGTTCCGGAGGTGGTGTTAATGAAGCGGCTGAATATTGACTGGAGCGGAATAGAAGATTCTACGGGATTTCTGTTCTCGTTCGCAAAATCACTGGCTGCTGCAGTGAAAAACAGTCCGTATTCCGAGCTGTACGAAGATGTTGTCGCTACAAGCGGATTTGCTTTCAGAATGTGGGTGGATCCGGAGAAATTATGCCCAAGTGCGACAAGTATCTGGGACTTTGAGTCGCAGAAGAAATGGGTGGAAAATTGCGGGCTCATATGCAACTACATAGGAAGATACTGGGACCAGGATGATATTGAAAAAGAACGCAGGGAAAAAGCCATAGAAATTATCAGGGAATCCATAAACAGAGGAATTCCGGCGGTTTCATGGGATATAGGCATACCTGAATGGGGACTGGTTATCGGCTATAACGACGATGAAAATTCTTTTGAAGTTCTTTCGGTTCAGGGCGACTACCTGAATATGCCTTATGATGTGCTGGGAAAAAGAGAAGTACCTATTTTGTCGGTACTAACGTTGGCTGGCAAATCCGATAAATCTCATGAACGGATATATCATGATACTCTGAAAATTGCCATTTCCCATCTGAAAGGAAATGAATGGTGCGGCGGCAACAAATCGGGCCTTGAAGCTTATCCTGCCTTAATATCCTTCTTTGATGACAAATTCTCACAGGATTTGTCATGGAATATGGAATACTGTTTGGGTACGTACGGAGCACTGAAATCATATGCCTCAAGGTATTTTGAAAAAGCTGGCTCCGCTGAACTGGCCGGTTTGTATAAAAGGGTTCATGATAACTGGATAAAGGCTTTCAATATAAAGAGGCATGAGGACGTAAACGACAGGAACGTTAGGGAAAGGATTATAGGACTTTTGAAAGATTCCTGCGAATGCGAGGAAAAAGCCCTTGAGAAGATGGAAAAGGCTGTTTCATAAGCGTTGTTTCGGAGACTGACTGGGAATAAAAGACGCAGTAAGAAATTGTTGACTTTTTTGGTCTTGTAAAATAATATATATAAAAACGAATAAGTGTAAAATGGCGATGATGAGGAGCAGTATATGCTTCCCGAAGCAGAGAGAGAAGATGGCTGGTGCAAATCTTCGTGACGGAAGTATAGAAGTAGCCTTAAGGAGATAATCTACAACAGCCGGAAATACAAAACCGAAAATTCGCTGTCAATGAAAGCGGAGATGGACAGGGTTGTGATTGATACTGAGGAGAGGTTCTCCGATATGTTCAGGCGGACGATCGGCGATATAAAAGCGTGATGTCATGCCAAAAGCGTGGAAATGAATCCGGACTGACTTTCGGACTAAGACTACCGAATCCGGTTTACCTGCATATCCGGCCCTGCCTGCAAAGGCAGGGCGTTTATTATTGCGTGCATGGCTTAGTTTAATTTGGCCGGCGCCGGTTATCCGGTATAAACTGATTTTATTAATACTGCTGTGGCGGATGAAAAGGATGAGGAAATATTCATGCAGTATTACGGGGTTTTATTATTGGAATAAAAATGTTTTTCGCAGGAAGAAACAGTATAAAATATCGTTAAAGTTTGTTTGCAACAAATTTCGCCAGGACTTCATTAAATTCATCCTTCTGATCGTAAAAAACCCCATGTCCCGAAAATTCAAACGGCACCAGAACCGAATTGGCAATCAGCCTGTGCTGAACTTCTGCTATATTAAAGGGAACTATTCTGTCATGAATGCCGTGCATAATCAGAGTGGGCACATGAATGGATTCAGTCTCGGAAAACAACACTTCGTTAATCCACGTTTTTGCTATTGATGCGGTTGCCCAGCCCGCCGCCTGAAGACCTAACTGGAAAAACCAGTCTGAGAATGGCTGAGATATATGCCTGTAAAAGAAATTGTCTCCAAAATTGCGAAGCATCATGGGGCGGTCGTTGTAAGTATCCTCAATCATCTGCAATACTTTTTCCTTGTCAATGCCGTATGGAAAATTGGGACGGCGGATTAAACTCGGGGCTGCTGCTGCGATAAGAACCAGCCTTGACACACCGTACCCGCGGTGGCGTCCCATATACTTTACGGCTATTGCTCCGCCGGTGGAATGACCGGCTAAAGTAAAGTCACGCAGCCCCAGGGCTTCAACCACGCATCTTACGTCATCCGCAAGGGTATTATAATCATATCCGAAGAATGGTTTGCTGGAGTCGCCGAATCCTCTTGTGTCTATTCCAATGCACCTGAAACCCAGCTGAGGAAGTTTGTTGAACTGGTATTCAAAAAGTTTGTGACTGCCGGGCCAGCCGTGCAGAAAGAGAATTGCCTTCTGGCCTTCGGGATTCAAATCTTCCACGTATATATTGACATCCTTGCTTACATTGACATAATAACCCATATATTATCCTTCCCGCAAATAAATTACAGAATATAATATTCGGCGGGAAAGGATAATATGTTACGGTAGGAATTTGCTTACGTATGTCTGAACAAAGTAAAGGACAATCACAAACGAAAAATTTATAACGGTAAACTTGGTCAGGTAGGATTTAATGCTTTCAGGATTGTGTTTTTTATACTCGGTAAACGTAATAAGGCTTGCCAGTGAAGCAATAAGCGTTCCGCAACCGCCGATGTTGACGGCAGGAAGAAGGGATTTGTAATCGTTTGTGAAATGGGATAACAGTACGGCGCTTGGCACATTACTCATAAACTGGCAGGAAAGAATACCGAAAAGGAGTGTATTTAAAGGAAGCACGTTAGAGAAAAATTCATTTACGGCAGGAATTCTTGCCATATTGCCGCTGAAAACAAAGAAAGCACAGAAGGTGCCGAGCAAAGGGTAATTAACTTCCTTAATCGCCTTCCGGTCGAGGATGAGCAATGAAACTGTCACTAATATTGTTCCGACCGAATGAGGGATAATGCGGAAAACCTGCAATATGCTGATTATGAATAAGACAGAGTAAATAACCGTCAGTTTTCTGTCAAGGGTGTACTGTTCGTCTTTTTTCAGCGTCAAAGGTACGGGTTTTACAAACAGGCACATGACGAAAATAATTGTAATTGACGTTAGAAATGAAGGCAGCATTATTTTTGTAAATTCGACGGTATCAATATTATAAAAAGCGTATAAATACAGGTTCTGAGGGTTACCGAAGGGAGTAACCATTCCGCCGAGATTGGCGGCAATGTTCTGCATTATAAACATAAACGCCATGGCTTTTTTGTTTCCGGTGCTGCTTAATACATAGTAACCCAGCGGAAGAAATGTCAGCAATGCCATATCGTTGGCGAGAAACATTGAGCCTATGAACGTGATAAATACAATGGCTATGGTTACATTGCGGAGGTTGTGCAGCCTCAGGACAATGCCTCTGCTGACAATTTCAAACACATGAATGTGAGACAGAGCTGCAACCACGGCGAGCGTACAGTATAACGTCGCCAGTGTGGGCCAGTTGAAATAATTAACATATGTCTTGTCCACCGGAACAAAGATACATGTGACAAGCATGCATAAAACGGCTATTGAAAGCATTGGCTGTTTTTTTATAAAGCAGAATAATTTGTGGAAAAAACCGGATGTTTCTTCTTCCTGTCCGGCAAGAGCTGGAATTGTCATTTTATAACCGTCAGTATATATGTGGTTTTTCATAAGTACCTCTTTTCTTCTCACTGGTGTCAATATGGGCACAGATATGAATTCTAATAGGAGTGTTTAAAAAAACAATAACTATTTTGCCGGGAAAAAAACGTATAAAAGAGCGGACTTTGGTGGTTTTAACCAAACAGAGACGCGGGAACCGGCATGTTAAAAAACCTTGTTATGAGCTTGAACAATGTGATATATATAATATATGGATACATTTCTGCGTTGCCTGGGAATGGCGGCGTTTTACGGAAGCTCGAATCATAAATCCGGACTCAGGCTTATTGAGTTTTGGCAGGGAGCGGAACAATGACTGAAACCGACAGGAAAATACTTGTATTATATAACATCGCTTTTACACCCGATAAGGGATTTATTGAACGCTTGATTCATGGTTATGGTTTCAGATGTGATGTAAAACACACCAGGGAAGCTGTTCAGGAAGACTATCTGGATGCTGAGGTTATTATCGGGCAACCCAATCCGAAATATCTTAAGAAGGCTAAGAAACTGAAATGGGTTCAGCTTACCAGCGTAGGAGCAGATCATGTAGCCGATGCAAGTCTTTATGCAAACAATGACATTATTCTTACGAATGCCAGCGGAGTTTATGGAAAACCCATTGCCGAACATGTTTTTGCTATGATTCTTGCATTTAACAGGAATCTGATGCAGTACGAGAGGAACAGGCAGAACGGCAAATGGTCTCCCGTATTGCCAATGCGGGATTTTTACGGTTCAACGTTGTGCGTGATCGGCTTTGGTGATATAGGAAAAGAAGTTGCAATACGCGGAAAGGCTTTGGGTGCCAGAGTTATTGCAGTTAAGCGTACAGTAGGGGAATGCCCGCCGTATGTGGACGAGCTGTATCTAACCGATGAAATTGACAAAGTATTACCAAAAGCCGATTATTTGGTATTAGCCCTTCCAAACACTCCCGAAACGAGGGGAATTCTGTCTGAGGAGAGAATTAAAAAATTAAAGCCGGAGGTTTTTATCGTTAACGTGGGCAGAGGAACTGCAATTTGCCAGGAAGCACTTATCCGTGCGTTACAGGAAGGCAGGATTGCAGGAGCCGGCCTGGATGTTACCGATCCAGAACCGTTGCCTGCAGACAGCCCTTTATGGAAGATGCCGAATGTTATCATAACGTCGCACACATCAGGTTTTTCGCCGCAGAACTGGAACAGGCATGCGGAATTGATTCGCGAAAACCTTTCAAGGTATGTCGAAGGGAGGCCTCTTCTTAACCGGGTTGATTTCAATAAAAAATACTGACTGTTTTTGCTCTGAACCAATATGATTGGCAGCTTTACATATAATCATGGGTCAAATGACAGGTTTTCATAATCTCATGCAACAAACCTTTGGTTTTGTTTGCCGGTTAATTCGGGATTTCAGGCCGGCGGCAGGGTTCAGGACAAAATGCAAAGGGAGCTGTGAGTATGGGTATGCGTATTGTGTTTGTAATTGACAGTTTTAACCTGAACAACGGCACGGCGGCAACTGCCCGCAGGTATGCCGAAGAGCTGCGGAAACGCGGACATGAAGTAACCATTCTTGCAGCAGGTTCAGCCGACGGGAATAAAACAGGGATTAGAAAGTTAAGAATTCCGTTCTTTCAGCCGCTGATTGAAAAACAGGGTTTTTGTTTTGCGCGTCCTAATGATGAGGCCTATTACCGTGCATTCAGAAATGCGGATATAATACATTTTTTCCTTCCCACATGGTTCTGCCGGAGGGGGGAATTTATAGCGCGGCAGATGAGAATTCCTACGGTTTCTGCGTTCCATCTGCAGCCTGAGAACGTAACTTACAGTATAGGCTTGGGAAAGAGCAAGAGGGCCAATGATGTGATTTACCGCTATTTTTATAAATGTTTCTATAACCGTTTCCGTTTCATACACTGCCCCAGTGAAATGATTGCCGAACAGCTTATGCAGCATGGTTATGATGCCGAATGCCGCGTAATATCCAACGGTGTAAATGACCTTTTCAGACCTGCCGAGGTTAGACGCCCTGAATACCTTAAAGGGAAAATTGTACTGCTTATGGTCGGAAGACTTTCGGGAGAAAAACGGCAGGATCTTCTTATAGAAGCTGTTCAATATAGCAAATACCGGGATAAAATCCAGCTTGTGTTTGCAGGGATGGGCCCGAAGGAGAAAAAATACCGAAAGCTGAGCAGGAATCTCAAGAATAAGCCCATATTCAGATTCTTTACGCAGGAAGAACTGCTACAGATGTATAATATATGCGATCTTTATATACATACCTCAGATGCGGAAATAGAAGGAATTTCGTGCATTGAGGCGATGGCGTGCGGAGCGGTGCCTGTAATTTCGGATTCACACCTTTCAGCAACAAAATCCTTCGCTTTGCACCCCAATTGTCTGTTCAAAGCGGGTGATGCGAGGTCTTTGGCGGAAAAAATCGATTATTGGATTGAACATCCCGAGGAACGGAGCAAAATGAGCAGGATATATGCGGAAAAGGCCGAAACCATAAGGGTAAGCAAATGTGTGGCCGAAATGGAAAGACTGTATAAAGACGTTATTTCGGATTATCATAAGAACGGTTACAAACAGCCCGAAAAATCCCGCCTGAGAAAGCTGCTCCACCCGGATACCGATGCCGTAAATGTGGCCTATTCTAAGCGCACACCCGCCAGACAGGCTTTGTTTTACGTTTTCACCAATTTAATTGCAATTATAATTTATTTTATTGATACTGTATTTTTCGGGCTGGTGATAGAAGGAAAGGATAAGCTGAAAAAGGTCAGGGGCGGGGCGGTTACCGTTATGAATCATATACACCCGATGGACTGTACAATGGTTAAACTGGCGGTATTTCCACGGCCAATATATTTTACGAGCCTTGTTAATAACCTTGAGCTTCCTTTGGTGGGATGGCTTATAAGATTTTGCGGCGCGCTTCCTGTTCCAAACGGCAAGGGAAAACTGGTCGGATTTATGAAACATATTAAACATGGGATTCAAAACGGCGATTTGGTGCATTTTTATCCCGAGGGGATGCTGATTCGTAATTATGAGGGATTGCGGGAATTTCAGCCCGGCGCTTTTTATACGGCAGTACACACCGGTTGCCCGGTTATACCGATGGTGCTTGTAAACATTCATCCTCAGGGGATATGGCGCATAGCCGGAGGAAGGCGTATGCATCTTTTCATAGGAGAACCCCAGTACCCGAACAGTGAGCTTTCTCCGAAGGAATCGGTAACAGAACTTAAAAACCGGACATGGCAAATTATGAATGAAATGATGAATGAACCTGTTGAAGCTGAAAGAATAAGTTTTTCGGTTGCCGTCCGGATAGCATGTATTCTGTACATTGCCAGCCAGGTGGTCAGGATTATCGCAATAAGACTGTGATATACTTTTCGGCCGGTTGCCGGTTTTTGTGATACAACGGCGCGATGCCGGTTACAGTCTTTTTGTCTTATCCGGCACGTCTTAAAAGCATGTCCTGAGTTTTTCCGTTTTTTTAATGCAATTTGCCTTTCAGTTGAGTGTTTATTCTGATGTCCGTTCAGAAAAAATATATAAAATTATTTTTTTATTCTCCAAACGTTTTTGCGTCCCCGATCGTATTTCAGGTGAAAGGGGGAAGTCGTATTGAAGGGTTCATGTCGTACGAGTGAGGAACTTATACAAATTTACAACAGGCATGTGGACACTGTTTACCGGATTTGTTTTTTGTTTATGAAAAACAGGCATGACGCTGAGGATATGGTTCAAAACACTTTTTTAAGGCTTATAAAGGACAGGACGGTTTTTCGGAGTGAAGAGCATGAAAAAGCCTGGCTTATAAGAACGGCGACCAATCTGTGCAAGGATCATTTCAGGCACTGGTGGTCAAAGACAATAGGCATAAATCAGGTTCCGGAAACCGAGATTGAGCAGTCTTTTGCATCTGACAGTATTTTAAAAAAGGTTATGGAACTTCCCCCCAAATATAAAATGGCGATATATCTGTATTACTATGAAGGATATTCAACGGTGGAGATAGCTGAAATACTGAGGAAAAATCCGTCCACAATAAGAGGTTATCTGCACAATGGCAGGAAAATTCTTAAAATTGAACTGGAAGGTGATGAAAAATGAAAAAAGAAGACCTGAAGACGGCTTTTGGGCAAATTAGACCCGATGAAGCCGCAAAAAAGAGGATGCTTGACAATATTTTAAAACAACGCGGAAAAGAGGGAATGTATATGCCGTTTAATTTCAGAAAAACAATTCCTGCCATGGCCACGGTGGTTGTGATTGTAGCAGGGCTTTTAACTTATAATCTGTCGGGTAACCATGGTAAAAATTTATTCCGCGATCATAGAGGGACTGATTATTCAGACACGGGAAGAGAAGATGCAGTGGCCCCGATCGTGAACCAGTTCTGCCTTTCCGACAGGCATTATATACTGCTTTCAGATGATTTAAGGGAGGAATTCGGACTGCCTTCGGTGATTAACGAAAACGATTTAGGTGATAAGATTGGCATTATTGAAACCAGCCCGGATTTAAGCCTTTTAGGCGGCGAAGTGTACCATTATATTCCGGCAGGCTGCGAAGCTGTTGTTGCGGTAAAAAAAGGTAATGAGTATCAGCTTTTCAGATTTTTTGTATTTGATAGCTATAATAACAATCAGGATGAAGATTCGGCTGAATATCTGAAACTTTTTGGCATATATAAGGCCGACGATATATCAAAAATTCAGTTTATACGTCATTCTGAACAGAGCAAGCAAAACGGATATACCGATATAATTGCTGAAATGACCGACAGGGACGAAATCGAACTGTTCTATAATTATTATTCGGTCTTAAAGAATTCCAGCAACAGATATTTTGAGATTCTTTTCAATTATAATAATACCGGCAACAGTGGCATTGAATCGGATTATACCGTACCGGAAACCGATATTCCTGATAAAACCGGCAGTCAAACCGGTATCAGGCCCGGTACAGCACCGGATGATACAACCACCGCAGAAGATCTGCCTTTAACTGGTAACGGTGATACCGGAGGTATATCTGCAGATACACCCTTGTCGTCTTCCGCATTTTCAGGTACGGCTGCTGCAGGCTCAGGAACGGTGCAGCCGTTAAGAGGATATTCCGATGATGCACTGGCAAATCCGGTAACTATAAGGATTTATAACAAAAATGGTTTGTATTATGATTCGCCGTATTACAGAAACATAGGCTTTATTTCGAGATATGAAATAAATAATGATTTTAGAGAATTTCTTGATGGATATGTTAAATAAAAAAATCTTGCGCCGGCTTGCCAAATACCTTTCAGGCGGTTTTACACGAGGGAATTAAAAACAATAACAAGGAATTATAATAAAACTATTTAAAACAGAAATAAATTTATGGTAAAATAAAAACAACTGATTTATTGTCAGCAAAAATTTCTAAGAAAATCTCAAAGGGGTTTATAAGTTTGAGAAGAAAAATTACAACAGGATTATTGTTTTTAATTCCCGTTTTGGTTCTGGTTCTGATGCACACAACAGGAATACAGAACAAACCTGTGGACGGCGGGAATTATGAATATTATGAATGGGAAAGTCTGGAGGGAATCGCTTCGGTTCCCGTCACGGTTATGCCTGCTTATACCGAATTCCCCGGGATTTCTGAATTGCTGGCGGAACTTGAAACAGGAATAAAAACTGCTAAGGATGAAGTTCTTCAAATACTTGCAAAAGAAGAAAACGCTTTGGGTTATTATTCAAACCTGATACTTGCGAACCGTTCCGAAAAGGAAGGAAAGGATGCTTCTGAATATTACCGTACTGCCCTTGAGCTTTATTATACGGAGGAAATTCATTTCAAGCTGGCTGAACATCTGCTGAAAAACGGAAAGCTAAGTGAAGCTGAAAAAGAGTATCTTTTGCTTCTCCCGAATGAAAAGGCGCTCGATGTTTTAATGGCAATGAAAACCGCTCCGGAAAAAATATGCGAAGCATATGCCTCGCAGAAAGAATGGGAGGCTTTAAGGAAATTTTTAACAATGGTCTTTGAAAATAATCCCGCGGAAAATGACAATATTACGCTGATGAAATATTATGCCCAGGCTTTGTTTGAACAGGGCGATTATAAAAGTGCCCTGCCTTTTTATAAAAAACTTTACGGACTGGATAATTCGGATCAGAGTATTGCCTGGCTTTATGCACGATGTATGGAAGCTGTGGGTCAGACATCCGCGGCGGTAAAACTGTATTCAGTCATGGGTGAAAAAGGGGCGTACCGACTGGGGCTTATTTTACAGAAGCAAGGAAAGGCACTGGAGGCTGCCGATGCCTTTGCAGGCAGCAACGAGGCCGTTTCGTTATGGCATGCCGCGCGTATATGGGATAACGCGGGAATGATTGAAAAAGCCCTGGAAACGTATACACGTATAGCATCAATTGCAAGTATGTATCAGGATGATGCCGCGTACAGGGCGTATATTTTGTCTAAAAGGCTCGGGAATGATGATGTGGATAAGTTTCTCGACGTTCTGTCCTTTCATCCTGCATGGATGGACAGAATAGGGGAGAAACCGGTGATGCCGGAGTTGACGGAATTAAACTATCATGTACCAGAGTATCTGAAGCAGGCCGAAATTTATGAGGCCGAAGGATTTTTGGATGCTGCCGCGATAGAAGTTGCAATTGGCTCAAAAACCACAACCCTTGAAGAAAAATTGGCGCTGGGTGACTGGTACCTTAAACGGGGACAATATTACAACGCCATCTTATGGGGTATCAGATCGTTGAGCGAACAGCCTACAAGAAGAGGCTACGAGCTTGCATATCCTCAGCTTTTTGAAAAGTATGTCATTAAAGAAGCGGAAGAGTACAAGCTGGATCCCGCGTTAATCTGGGCGGTTATAAGGGAGGAAAGCCATTTCAGGTATGATGCCGTATCAAAAGCCGGAGCCATCGGGCTGATGCAGATTATGCCGGCAACGGGCAAAGATATTGCATCGCGCATGGGTCTGAGCATTACGGACAATGATTTGTTTAAGCCTGAAATAAACATAATGCTTGGCGCATTTTACATTAATTCAATGATGAATATGTTCAACGGGGACATTGACAAGGCACTGGCGGCATATAACGGCGGCCCCGGAAATGTGAAAAAGTGGCTTGAAAGCGGTTTAATGACTTCTGAGGAAGATTTTCCGACTGCTATTTCATTTTCCGAAACACAGGAATATGTCACAAAAGTCAGAAATGCATATTTCATTTATAAATGGCTTTATAAATAAAAGCTGTCTTTACGGTGCCGGCAAGCGGAGGAATGAACATGAAAACTGCAAATTTTTATGAAAAAGAACCCAAGTTTACCACCAGCCACAGTGGAAAAGGAATTGTCAGGGATGTGGTTCTGTTTAACGAAAATGATTTTCAGACAAATCTGAGGTTTTTCAGATATATGGTTTTGCCTTCAGGTTCGTCCATCGGATTTCATAAGCACGGTGATAACGAGGAGATTTATGTTATTCTGGATGGGAACGGAATTATGAAAGTCAATGATGATGAAATCGAAGTAAAACCGGGAGATGTAATCGTCAATCAGCCCTTTGACAGCCACGGTCTGGTGAATAATTCTGAAGGCGATCTGAAAATACTGGTATTTGAAGTAACTAAATGACGTTAAAAGTGAGTTTTTTTTGTTTACGGAGATATTCCAAAACTCGTGTAATGAACAGTATCATTTTAATGTTTATTTTCAGACCGATTTGATGTATAATCGGCTACAATAGCATGTTTTCATCAGCTGTTGTTTAACGCGTAGATTTTGGTTTACGTTGTTGTTTAAAGTGCTGGTGGGAACGGAATAGGATTCCGAAAAAGAGGAGGAGAAAAAATGGCAAAATATCGTTGTTCTGTATGCGGTTACATTTTTGAAGGGGAACTGACAGAGGATTTTAAATGCCCCAGATGCGGCAGACCTGCTTCTTATTTTGTTAAACTGGAGGAGAAGAACGAGAAGAACAACAGGTATGCCGGAACGAAAACCGAGAAAAATCTTATGGAGGCTTTTGCAGGAGAAAGCCAGGCGAGAAATAAATATACATATTTTGCTGAAGTGGCGCAAAGAGAGGGATATGAACAACTGGCGGAGATATTTCTGAAAACTGCAAGGAACGAACAGGAACATGCGAGAATCTGGCTTGAAGAGCTTGCAAAGATAGGAAACACGGCTGAGAATCTTTTACATGCGGCGGAAGGCGAAAATTACGAATGGACGGATATGTATGAACGTTTTGCAAAGGATGCCGAAGAGGAAGGATTTCCTGAACTGGCGGAAAAATTCCGCAAGGTGGCCGCTATAGAAAAAGCTCATGAGGAACGTTTCCGCAAACTGCTGAAAAACGTGGAAATGCAGCAGGTATTTGAAAAAAGCGAAGAAACCATATGGGAATGCCGTGTATGCGGGCATCTGGTAATTGGTAAAAAAGCTCCTGAAGTATGCCCTGTATGCAAACATTCCCGGAGCTTTTTTGAAGTGAGAAAGGAAAACTACTAAAATTAAGAAAACGTTCCTGGAAAAAATACCCGGTGTAGTGAATACGCCGGGTATTTTGTCGAATGTTCGGTGGAATTTTCATATTGCGGTTAATATCGGCGCTTCAGCTTACTTTCCGCTTTATCATGTGATAGTATATAATTAATAATTAAAGCGAATATCTGACAAATGGAGGCAAGATTCCGTGAGACCGCTGTATTATGAAGACGGAGTTTTAAAATTGCTGGACCAGACAAAACTTCCTGCCGAGACGGTCTGGCATGAATACAGAACATGTGAGCAGGTGGCGGAAGCCATAAGGAATATGATTGTAAGAGGTGCTCCGGCTATCGGGGTTACCGCTGCGTATGGAATGGTTTTAGGTGCTAATGCCGTTGAAACCAAAGACAAAAACGAGTTTTTTGCCCAAATAAAACAGATGGCTGAAGTTATGAAAAATACCCGGCCTACCGCCGTTAACCTTTTCTGGGCCGTGGACAGGATAGTGAAAACGGCTTATGAAAACAGAAACAGAAGCATTGAAGAAATAAAAAGTACAATACTTGAAGAAGCCCGGCGGATGGATCGGGAGGATGTGGAAAACAACCGCAGGATTGGTGAGTTCGGAAACCGGCTTATAAAATCCGGGAACACAATTCTGACCCACTGTAACGCCGGAAGCCTGGCAACATGCGATTACGGCACGGCTTTGGGGGTTATTCGCGCCGCCCATGAGGCGGGGAAAAAAGTCCGTGTGTATGCCGATGAAACAAGGCCGTACCTCCAGGGAGCAAGGCTTACCGCTTATGAGCTGATGCAGGACGGAATTCCGGTAACTCTGATTTGTGACAATATGGCAGGATATTTCATGCAGAAAGGCGAGATAGACTGCTGTATTGTTGGGGCTGACAGGATAGCGGCAAACGGGGATACCGCCAATAAAATAGGAACCTATACAATTGCGGTGCTGGCAAAAGAGCACAATATCCCGTTTTATGTGGCCGCGCCGACTTCAACCATCGATTTTGACATAGCCACCGGTGATGAAATAGTCATTGAGGAAAGGGACCACAGGGAGGTCACTCATATTGGGAATATCCGGCTTGCTCCTGAAGGGGTGGACGTTAAAAACCCTGCGTTTGATGTAACGCCTAACCGCTATATTACCGCAATAATAACCGAAAAAGGTATACTTTACCCGCCTTTCACTGAAAGTATAAAAAGGCTCAGGGAGGAATAAGTGCAAGGCGGGGGTTCATCTATAAAAGTTGAAAGGGGCCTGTTCGATGAGCAGTCTGCGAGGGATAAGCGTTAGTATTGCTTTAGCGTTGTTGATGGTTGTAATACCTTCTTTTGCGAATGAAAACAGTGTTGTGCGGTTTGACGACGTGCCCGAAGACCATTGGGCATATGCTGCGGTGAATGAACTGCGCACCCTTGGGATAACCGACGGCATTGGAAATAATAGGTTTGGTTTGGGACTTGAGATAAAAAGAAGCGAGTTTGTTACATATCTTGTAAGGCTTATGAAATGGGAAACGGTAACACCTGAAAAAGGCAGTTTCACTGATAATGTCGATCCTTCAAAATGGTATTATCCTTACGTTGAGACGGCATACAGGAACGGCGTAATACCCGAAGGAGTAGATAAATTCCGTCCCGAAGATCCGATTACCCGTGAAGAAATGGCGATAATGCTTGTAAACGCCCTCGGATATGGCGGGCTCGCGCAGAGTCTTAATTCCTTTGGAAGCGATTTTGACGATGTCAGCGAAAATGAAGGGTACATAACGATTGCTAAAGATTTTGGAATTATAAAAGGAGTGGGAGATAATAAGTTCAAACCTTACGATACGGCCAGGCGGGAAGAAGCGGCTGTTATGATGATGAGAATGTATGAGAAAATCAGCACACCTGTAAAGGAACTCCACGCTTTTTATGCGATTCGCTCTTATCCCCAGATTAATTATATCCCTTACATGAATTCGGTCAGTTTCGGCTGGAGCAGAATGGAGTTTGATTGCGACGAGGGGCGGGTGGTTCTTAATACCGCTTCGTCGGGCGGGAATGACTTTTACATTCCGGAGGGATTTACGGAGCCTTTCAATCTGGCCAGGGAAAGCAATGTTTCGGCGCAACTGATGGTCTATGCGGACAATAACTCCATTGTATGCCCGGACGGCGAGGAAATACCGTTGCTGGAATACATACTGACACGGCCGGAATTGAGAAAACAGGCCGTTTCATTAATCGCAGGACATGTTAACAATACGGTAAAGGAAGGCATTTCGATATCCTTTGACGGAGCTGTCATTGATTTTGAAAGTATGAAGGGGGAAAGACTTAAAAACGCGTTTAATGATTTTCTTCGTGAACTTAAACAGGAACTGGATGTCAGCGGAAAAAAGCTTTATGTGGCTGTTCATCCCAAAAGGATACCCGGACGGGAATATTATGATGCGTATGATTACAAAACCATCGGACAAATAGCTGACAGAGTGATACTAATGGCGCATGACTATTACGCAAAAAAACTTACAGAGGCCGAGATGAAAGCAGGATATGTTTTAACTCCTCTTACTCCGGAAGATGAACTGTATTATGCGTTAAAAGCCATTACGGACAGGGAAAACGGAGTGAGCGATCCGGATAAAATATTGCTTCAGATCTCGTTTGATTCTGTACAGTGGAATGTCAGAAACGGTGAAGTTTTAAATGATGAACCGCTAAAGCTGGGATATGACAGGATTTATCAAAAGCTTTCCTCCGGCGCGGACGTATATTATTATCCAATCAACGGCAACCCATACATGGAATATACCGATGAGACCGGACAGGTGCGTACTGTCATATGGTATGAGAACTCAGAAAGTGTCAGCGACAAGATTAGGCTTGCGAAAATGTTCGGTGTTAACCGAATATCCCTGTGGAGGCTTGGGATTATACCCGATTATGAAAATACAGGCGGAAAAAACATCAAACTTGATATATGGCAAAGTATTTTAAACGGGACTGCAAAGAGGTAAAGCCAAATTATGCAGTGCTGTATAATTAAGTAAAAGCTAAAATACTTGATATTTACATAAAAAACTGTTATAAAATTGATTGTATTCTCTCCGGAAATGTAATTTCCGGAGAAATTTTTCGGTTAAAATCCGGGGGAAACGGAAAAAGGTATTAAAGGATGAGGACGAAAAATATAAGTACAAGCTATGAACACACGATTTATGCCTGCTATATCGGCTTCATAACCCAGGCGATAATCAATAATTACGCACCGTTGCTGTTTTTGACATTTCAGAATTCATATAATCTTACAATTGACAGGATTACGCTTATAACCACGGTGAATTTTTCTGTACAGTTGCTGGTGGATCTGATATCAACTAAGCTGGTGGACAAAATCGGATACAGGGTATCTGCTGTATGTGCCCATCTTTTTGCAGGCCTTGGTTTGTTTGGTATGGCGTTCTTGCCAGATCTCAGCCGGAATGCATATATGGGGTTGATTGCCTCTGTTGTGCTGTACGCTATTGGCGGAGGTTTGATTGAGGTTATCATAAGCCCGATTGTTGAGGCATGCCCCACTGAAAAGAAAGAGGCGGCAATGAGCCTTCTCCATTCCTTTTACTGTTGGGGGCAGGTTGGTGTGGTTTTGGTATCCACCGCCTTTTTTGCGTTCGCAGGTATCGACAATTGGAAAATCCTTGCGTGTATTTGGGCTGTTATACCTTTTGCAAATCTTTTTTATTTTACTCAGGTACCGTTGTATCCAATAGTTGAAGGAGATGAAGGGCTTTCGGTAAGGGAACTTTTCAGCAGGAAAGTGTTCTGGCTGTTTTTGCTTTTAATGGTATGTGCCGGGGCATCCGAACAGGCAATGAGCCAGTGGTCTTCAGCATTCGCGGAAGCAGGGCTTAAAGTGTCTAAAACGGCAGGTGATTTGGCCGGCCCGATGACTTTTGCGGTATTAATGGGGATTGCGCGGGCCATTTACGGCAAATTCAGCGATTACATTCCATTAAGAAATATGATGATGTTAAGCGCAGGATTGTGCATAGTCAGTTATTCCGTGGCCGCCCTGTCGGGTAATGCGGTTCTGGGGTTTGTCGGATGTGCTCTGTGCGGCTTTTCTGTAGGTATTTTTTGGCCCGGCACGTTCAGTATTGCTGCCAAAAAGCTGCCAGCCGGAGGTACCGCAATGTATGCAATTATGGCGCTTGCAGGTGATTTTGGCTGCTCGGCAGGCCCCACTCTTGTCGGGCTTGTGGCTAATGCAAAAGGCGGAATGTTAAGTGCCGGGCTTTTGACTGCTATGATTTTTCCCGTATTAATGCTAACGGGATTGTTAATGATAAAAAACAGCAGGATTACAAAAAATGTATGACTTGGGGGGTTTTTTATGAAAAAATTCACTACTTACACAGATCCGGTAACGGGTTATGAAATACGCCAGTACACACATGGACCTGAAAGGTATACAAAGTTGTACTTTACAACAGAAAATTTCACCGTGGACGATCGCTATTTTTTCTGTAACAGACAAATCCCAGAGGGCGCAAACGAAGTCTACAGAGGAAAGGGCGAGCTTTTGAAGGTTGAAGTTGAAACAGGCGAAATGAAAGTGGTGGCAGGCAGCGAATACCATGGGTTTGCAATGCACTGGTATGAAAATTACGGTGTTATGGTGAAAGGCAATAATATAATATGCCGCTATGACTGTGACACCGATCAGATAACCGAACTGGGGGCCCTTCCTGAAGGAGGAAGTATTACAGGCCATCTTACCATCAGTAAAGACGGCACGATTGTTTGCGGCTATAAACAGTGGAACTGTATTTATGCATTGGTAGTATTTGATCCGAAGACAGGAAAAAGCGAAGTTGTTTACCAAAGCGACTGCAATCTCGGACATGTGCAGGTTTGCCCCACCGATCCCAATACAATTCTGTTTATACATGAGACGGGCGGTGATGCGCTGCAGAGAACATGGCTTTTTGATTTGAAAACTCGTACCGCAAGGCCGTACTATGTTGAAGTTGAGGGCGACTGGATCACCCACGAAGTATGGACATGTGACGGTGAACATGTTGTATTTATGAAACTGCCGAGATATCTGATGATGGGGTCGAAAGACGGGCATAATTTCCGGGTTGTCGCCGAAATAGAACAAATCCTCCATCCCGGTGTTTCCCGAGATTCCAAGTGGTTCTGCGCCGATCGTATCGGATATCTCGGAGTTGAAAGCCCTAATCTGATTTATCTTATAAATGGTGAAACGGGCAAGTATATTACCTTGGCCAGCACTGACACGCCAAAAACGGGTGCCGATCACATGCATCCCTCTTTTAACAGGAGGGGAGATATGATTTTGTTCAACCGTCCGTTTGAAAACGGCACAACCCAGGTTTGTCTGATTGATCTTAACCAGCTTGAACGCCCGTAGCAACGTGTTCCCGTACTGTTTATCCTTCCGGGCAATTAAACCGCCCGGTTGCAATATTGTGCTGACAAAGTGTATAATTTTTTCAGTACTGATAAATTAAAGTAAAGAGGGGATAATCAATGGTCAAACGGGCGTCGGAGATGAAAACCGAGCTGAGGGAACAAATGAGAGGCGGAAAAGGAAGTGTTGAGCTTATCCACATTCTTAACAGGGAGGAAATGAAAGGAAAGGTCCGCCTTTTTGCAAGAATAGTGTTAAATCCTGGTTGTTCGATAGGGCTGCACGAGCACGTGGATGAGGAAGAGGCTTACTATATTCTGAAAGGCAAAGGAATTGTAACTGACAACGGACAAACCACCGAAGTGCAGGCAGGAGATGTAATACTCACAGGCGACGGAGGAACTCATTCAATAGAAAATAACGGTGATGAACCGTTGGAGTTCATAGCGGTAGTTATGCTGTACAACTGATATAAAACTGTCAGACAGACTGGGAAATCTGTCTGACAGTTTTTTTAAGACTGTTTATTAAAGCCCGAGCATTTCATAGGTAAGATCCCGGACTTTTGGATGTATTACATTGTAAACATACCCGCATTGCAATACGTGCTGTATGTAGAATATTGCCAGGTTGTTTGTAACGTCAATAAGGGCGTAAGCTCCCGCGGCACCGTCCCAGCCAAACTCGCCCAAAGGGCTTTTGACACCTGATTTTTCCTTTTCAATTAGGGTACGCACCCCAAGACCGTAGCTGTAGCCGTGCCTTCCAAATAAATCAAAGTCTTTTTTGGAAACTTCATTCAACTGATCACGGCGCATAAGGTCAATGGATTCTTTTGAAAGCAGCCTGTAACCGTCTTTACTTGTCCCGCCGTGGCACATCGCGTCTAAGAACAGCAAATAGTCGTCCACCGTTGAGATGAGGCCTGCTCCTCCGCTTTCATAGTTTCTTGTAAGCACATAACGGTTATGGTTTGGTACCGGTGTGGAGGTCATTGTATTCATGTCGAACGAAAACAGATCACTCATGTTGGCCTTGCGTTCGGGTGTCAGTTCAAAACCAGTATTTTTCATGCCCAAAGGTTCAAAAATATTTTTCTTAAAGTATTCTCCAAGCCTTTGCCCTGAAACCACCTCGATTACTGCGCCAAGAACGTCATGGCTTAAACTGTACTGAAAATGAGTTCCGGGTTCAAAGTCCAGCGGTTCATTTGCAAGGGCTGCTATTACCTGTCTTGTGGTTGCCTGATTGTTAGTCTCCTTTTTGATTTTGAGAATGGAAGGGGCGTCGAGATTGTAATTCAAGCCGCTCTGCATCGAAAGGAGGTGCCTTATGGTCATCGGATTCTTTGCCGGAACTATGCCTCTGTCGGTTTTAACCGTTAAATTTTTATACTCGGGCAAGTAATCGGAAACGGGAGAATCCAGGCCAATCAGCCCTTTTTCTATAAGCTGCATTACTGCGGTGCAGGTGAACAGCTTTGTGGCCGAATAAAGCCAGTATGTGGTATTCGCGGTTAACGGTTTTTTTCTTTGGGCATCGGCATACCCAACGGTATGCCTGAAAACCTGTTCGTGCTTATATATCACCGCACAGTCACAGCCGGGAATTCCGCGCTGTTCAAGCGAATTCAGATATTCTTCCAGTATTTTTCGGTTCATTGTACATCCCCTCTGAAACCAGAATGTCTTTCAATTAATGGTTTAATATTTCCATAAATGATTTTATATCAATTTAAACAATGTTACCACAGAGTTTTTGACAGAGGCGTTTATCCCGGAATCGAATTTATAAAATTGTAACATAATTGTCAAAAGAGAATGGTAGAAATAAACATAACCATTGTGATAAAATATTAGTATTTTCCACTTTTTTCATTTTCTCTGCAGAGGATTTATTATGATTGAATTAATCAATATTAACAAAACCTTTAAGGTTTCACGGCGAAATGCCGGCTTAAAAGAAGCGTTCCGTTCCCTATTCACCTGTAACTGTACATATATTCAGGCCCTTCACGACATTTCCTTCAAAATAAATGACGGTGAAATGGTAGGGTACATTGGCCCGAACGGAGCAGGAAAAAGTACCACGGTAAAAATTATGAGCGGGATTCTTTATCCTGACAGTGGGGAATGTGTTATAAACGGTTTGATTCCATATAAAAACCGCCGCGAGCATGTAAGAAACATCGGCGTTGTTTTCGGGCAGCGTTCGCAGCTTTGGTGGGATGTCCCGGTAATTGATTCCTTTGAGCTTTTAAAGGATATCTATGACGTGGACAAACGTGTATTTAAAAATAACCTGGAAGAACTTGTGGAACTGCTTGGCCTGAAAGACATCATAAAAACCCCCGCCCGTCAGCTTAGCCTTGGGCAAAGAATGCGTTGTGAAATAGCGGCATCCTTTCTTCATAACCCCAAAATATTATTTCTTGATGAACCTACGATAGGGCTTGATGCCGTATCCAAAATAGCCGTACGGAGTTTTATTAAAAAGATGAACCAAGAAAAGAAAACCACAGTAATTCTTACAACACATGACATGCAGGATATTGAGGCTTTAACTGAAAGAATACTGCTTATCGGCAGGGGGCAGATTTTGTTTGACGGTTCTCTTTCCGATATGAAGTCAAAAAGTTCAAAAAAGAAAAAAATAACACTGCATTATGGCAAGGGCCGGTTTAGTTCGACAAACGGTATTTCCCTGATTAATCAGGTTGACGGTCATGCGGTGTTTGAAATTGATACTTCCGTGATTTCGGTTCGAGAGGCGATTGAGCTGCTTTCCAAAAGTGCCGATATAAAAGATTTATCGGTAACAGAAGCAAGCATAGACGAAATAGTTGTATCTCTGTATGAGGAACTGGGGATATGAAAAAATATATAAGTTTTTTCAGAATAAGGTTTATTAACGGCCTGCAATACAGATCCGCCGCGTATGCAGGGATTATGACACAATTTGCCTGGGGGTCCATGAGAAAATATTGATGTTCAGGGCGTTTTATGCGGAGAATCCGCAGAGTTTTCCGATGGAGTTTTCACAGCTGACATCTTATATATGGCTGCAACAGGCTTTGCTCGCGTTGTTCATGACGTGGTTTTACGATAATGATATTTTTATGTCCATAACGAGCGGAAATGTAGCTTATGAACTGACCCGGCCAATGGATCTGTATAATATTTGGTTCACAAAAAATCTTGCAGTGCGCTTCTCAAGGGCTGCTTTACGCTGTTTACCGATTCTTCTGGTTGCAGTATTTCTGCCTGAACCCTACGGCATCTCCCCTCCCGTAAGCCTGTTTGCTTTTTTCATGTTTATAATATCCATGCTCCTTGCAGTGTTTTGTCTGACGGCATTAAATATGCTGGTATATATTTCGGCGTTTTATACTGTGTCACCAATAGGGGTCCGTATTGTGTTTTCGGCGTTAACCGAGTTTTTAGCCGGAGCGATAATTCCTTTGCCTTTTTTCCCCGAAAAAATTCTGAAAATTATATCTCTGACCCCTTTTGCATCAATGCAGAACCTGCCGTTAAGAATATACGGCGGTAACATTTCAGGTAAGGATGTGCTTTCCGGAATAATGCTGCAGGTCTTCTGGATTATTGTCTTAATAGCAGTCGGAAGGCTTTGGATGACCAAGGCTTTGAAAAAAGTGGTCCTACAGGGTGGGTAATATGAGGTTGTATTTAAAGTATCTGTCAATGCATGTAAAAAGCCAGATGCAGTATAGAACATCTTTTTTCATGACTGTGGCAGGACAGTTTCTGACTTCATTTGGCGTGTTCTTAGGAATTTATTTTTTAATGTCACGCTTTCACAGTGTGAAAGATTTTTCGTACAATGAAGTCCTTTTATGTTTTGCCGTCGTTCTGATGTCATTTTCCATTGTCGAATGTTTTGCGCGGGGGTTTGATACTTTCCAATCCATGCTTGGAAACGGGGAATTTGACAGAATTTTGGTGCGTCCAAGGAATGAAATATTTCAGGTTTTGGCATCCAGGATTGAGCTGACGCGAGCAGGCAGATTCCTTCAGGCTGTCATAGTTTTTGCGTATACAATCCCTGCCGGCGGGATTGTGTGGAGTCTGGATAAAATCTTAACTCTAATTCTGATGATTACAGGCGGAGTGGTTATATTTTCAGGACTTTTTCTTGTTTATGCCGCACTCTGTTTTTTCACAACCGAAGGGCTTGAGTTTATGAACATTTTTACCGACGGAGGCAGGGAATTCGGCTGTTATCCTTTGTCAATATACGGTGAAGGAATCCTGAAATTTTTTACATATGTGGTTCCGATGGCGTTATTTCAGTATTATCCACTGCTATATCTTACCGGTAGAAGCGATAACGGATTATATATGCTTTTACCTGCCGTGGGTTCTTTGTTTATAATACCATGCTACATTTTATGGAAAATCGGAATGCACCGTTATAAATCCACCGGCTCATAGAATTTATAATTAATATTTAAAAAATTTTTTTCATATCAACACTTTTTCCTTTTTATTCGTTATATTATCGAAAATATTCCCAAGATGAATTTGTATGCAAAATTCATCGCCGTGGCACAGAAGTTATGTGAAAATGTGTTACATGCACATGACGGATAACGGGCACAGGGTGAAGGAAGAGACATTATGATTAAATTGCTTTATTCCAGGTTCTATAATGAATTATTGCGCTTTTGTGTCTCACTTTCCCATGACGTGGCGTTTGCTGAGGACATTGTCCAGGAAACTTACCTTCGCGCTCTGGCAAATGCCGACATACTCAGTGAACTGCCTGAAGCAAAGTGCAGAGTGTGGCTATACCGTACCGCAAAGAACATATTTATTGATCATGTAAGAAGACTGGCAAAGAGCATTGAGCCTGCTCAGGAACCGGCAAGTGAGGATGATTATTCAAAAGTCATGGTACAAATGATGTGCTGTCACCTTCCCGAAAACGAACGTACACTGTTTCTGCTTAGGTATTTGCATGGGTATAACTCCACCGAACTTGGAGAGATGTTCGGCATACCGCCTTCTACGGTAAGAGCCAGACTCGCTTCCGCACGGGCGAGATTAAAAAAATATTTTAATGAAAATTAATATCCGGAGGTATTATTATGCCAAAAAACAAACTTATTATCAATGCTGCCATTTGCGACGCAAGAAACGTAAAGGAAGAAACCCTTGCCAATTATGAGAATATTACAATTAATTCGGCTGTGATTCTTATTACACCCGAGTCCAAGAACCTTCTTCACAGTTACGGTGTGGCCCTTAACTGTTCCGATGTCGTGGAATTGGACAAGGATTCCGATGTGGATATTATGATTCAGAACGGGCGTTTTGTTATATCGGCATCGGATCCCGGTGGCAAAAAAGTGTATCTGATGGTTAACGGAGCTCTGGAAATAGAACCGGGGGCCGAAAAGGCACTCGAACGGTTTGTGGGGATTTATGTTAACGGGATGGTAATTTACCCCGAAAGTTTGTCTTCATATCTGGGCTCGCTTAAAGTGAACGGCAGTATAGAAACCTATCCTGATGACGCCATTTTGCTTAAAAATACTTTCGTTGTGGACAGGACGTTTATTAAAAGGTGTAAGAATGCCAGATATTTTGCCAGAAAGCGTGTGGTTATACTTGATAATTCATTGGATATTGCAGAGATGGTGAACAGAGGCGTGAGATTTCTCACAAAAAACGCAGTAATTGCAGAGTCCCTCGTTGATGCGGCTTTGCAGCTGTTCGACGATACAACCGGAATAGTCACCGTTCCCGACGGCTGCAGTTTTGTAAACGGAAGTTCCGAGCTCAGCCGGGCACTTTTGATAAAATATGGCCCGAAACTTTTTATTAACGGCGATTTAATGATTGATTTGAAAGCCGCCGATTTACTTGAAAAGATTGAATATCTCCATGTAACCGGGACTGTAAGAATACCTAAATCCCTTGAAGAGTCATTTTGTAAAATTGATGCCCACTATGGAAATTTAATGTTTGTGCGCGGAAAATGCATAATCGATAAGGTAAGCCTTAAAATCGACAGGCGTATGCTGGATCAGAACGGGGACGGAATCACGGTTATTGACTGCGTGAATGTAAGCATAGACGAGGATGTGCCGCCAGAACTGATACTTGAGCGCGTTGAATTCAAAGATTGTGTTAACATAAACTGTTTCCCCGGGCAGCGAAGCGCCGTTGAGGAAGTATCGGAAGATGTGGTTAATATTAACGATTCGGGCAGGGGAATAAAGGGAATACTCAGCGCAATTATACCCAATTTGGGAGATTTGAGCGATTCAAAAATAATCAATGCGTCCAGTTACACATTGTAAAAGCGGTTAGCCAGGAGCATTTGCCGGTCAAGTTTTCAATTTACTGACGAAGAGATTCCGAAGCTGGGTTTTCGGGCTGAAAACCCAGCTTTTTTACGGTGCTTTTTATAATTATCCGTTAATCATTTCAAGCAGTCTTAAATAATGGTTCGCTTCACGCAATACGTGATCGGCCAGAAGGGGAGGAATTATGGATTTTATTCTGCATCTTAGTATTCCGTCGGTTCCCGCCCTTTTGAAATTCCTTATTGCTTCGGTAAGGCTTAAGCTGTCCCGTTTTATTTGATATTCTGCAGTCCTTACGCAGTCCCTTGCCAGTTTTTCAAAACCTTCGGCAAAGTTCCGCGCTGTTTCCTTGAGTTTTCTTTCGGACGGATCCATCATTCCGTCAATAAACAATGCATGTTCTCCCATCAGATGATTCCAGAAATTAAGCTCCTCGCAAAGGGTTTTCCGCGGAAGCTCCTTTTTCTGCAGCGATTTTAAAAGTCCGGCGTAATAATCAGCTTCGTGGGTGACATGCTCCAGCAACTCGTTATAAAGAGTTATAAATATCCTGCATTCTCCCGAAAGGGTGGATATTCTTTTTTGAAATGCAATTACTTCTTCCAGAAGATTAATGGTTCTTTGATTGAGATCACCCACTATATTTTCCGACGATTCCCGGTAATAATCAGCCGGTATTGAAGTGAGCCCTGTTAACCGGTATTCGGCTTTTGTTATTTCGGTGTTGAGTTCCGCGCCTGTTAAAGCCGATGTCAATTCTTCAGCCGTCAGTGTAAATGGGGTAACAAGTTCATTTGAACTGATAACGTTTACTGAGATTGCCCGGTCGGAATAACTCACCGTTTCGGCCAGAAGGCGTTCAAATTCTTCTTTCAGGTTTTTGGCTTCGGCTATGTAGTCGGCGTTAACCGGTGCTAAAGCCGTTTCAATAAAGAACAGATGCTCCTTCATAAGTCTTTGAAAGAAAAGGTTTATTTCCAGGGAAAGCCTTATGAATTCATTATTTGGCAGCAATATTAACCCACCCTTTTTTGTTGTTGCATATTATCATAATATTTGGAAAATTTCAAAAAGTGTTTGTCTGATGAATGGCGTTACTGTTAAAATCGGGCCGCCCGCAGGTTCCCTGACCGTTTGCCGGATAAGGCCGTATCGGGCGGCAGCAGAAGCGTAAAATTTTACTGGCTTGCCGGAAAGTTATATCGCGGATGGCATGTCTCACTTTACATTGTAAAAAAGGCGGGAATTATTTTTATAACCCGCCTTTATTGGTTAATTCATAATGTATCTGGGAACTCCCATATCCAGTTCAGGTTTGATTTTTTCCATGAAACTTTCGAAAGTCATGAACCCAAGATTTCCTTCTTTTCTGAGCGCACCGAAAAACCTTTCCTTTCAATTTCCCTGTCTCCGACAACAAATATGATTGGTGTTTTTTTCATCTCCATTTTTCTGATTTTCGCATTCATTTTATCGTCGCCTGAATCAAGACTTACGCGTAACCCTGATTTTTTTAATTTTACCGATAAATCTTTGCAGTAATCGTTATTCCGGCTGCTTACAGGCACAATGCCTATCTGGACGGGTGCAAGCCACAACGGGAATTTTCCGTTGTAGTGTTCAATGAGCATTGCAAAAAATCTTTCCATGCTGCCGAATAATGCCCTGTGCACCATCAACGGCGTATGTTTCAGACCGTCAGCGCCTACATATTTCATATTGAATCTTTCAGGAAGATTGAAGTCAAACTGGATTGTACTGCACTGCCACTCTCTTCCTAAGGCATCGCGCAGTTTCAGATCTATTTTCGGACCGTAAAAGGCTCCGCCGCCCTCATCAATCTGATATTCCAGACCTGCCCTGATTACGGCGGACTTCAATATTTCTGTCGCCCTGTTCCAGTCATCTGTACTGCCTATGGACTTGTTCTCAGGCCTTGTTGCAATATAAGCCTTAAAGTCATTAAGACCGAATGACTGAAGAATGTAAAGTGAAAATTTAAGAACATTGAAAATCTCATCATTTGCCTGCTCAGGAGTGCAGATAATATGAGCGTCATCCTGAGTAAACCCTCTTACCCTTGTAAGTCCGTGTAATGTTCCCGAAAGCTCGTACCTGTATACCGCGGCGTATTCGGCATAGCGAATGGGCAAATCCCGGTATGAACGCACCGAACTGTTATAAATCATGACATGAAAAGGACAGCTCATGGGTTTCAGATAGTATTTCTCGTTGTCTATTTCAATGGGGTTGTACATGGAATCCTTATAGAACTGAAGATGACCCGAAGTTTTCCATAATTCCGCCCTTCCTATATGCGGTGTATATACCCACTCATAACCGTTCAGCACGTGTGCCGTCTGACTGAATTTTTCCAGAAGGTATCTGACCATAGCGCCTTTGGGATGCCATAAAACAAGCCCCTGACCGACGTCCTGGGAGAAACTGAAAAAGTCAAGCTGTTTGCCCAGGATTCTATGATCCCGTTTACTTGCTTCTTCAATTTTACTGATATACGTTTTAAGTTCTTCTTTACTTTCCCATGCCGTGCCGTATATCCGCTGCAGCATGGGTCTGCCGGCGTCTCCTTTCCAGTATGCTCCTGAAAAACTTAACAGTTTGAAAGCATGCAGATTCAGTTCTTTCAATGACGACAGTACCGGACCGCCGCACAAATCGTAAAATTCACCGATTTTGCAGACCGGTATTTGAGGGTTTTCAGAGTTTTTGCAAATTTCGCCCAGCAATTCAAGTTTATACGGCTGCCCGCTGAAAATATTCCTTGCCTTGTCAAAATCAACGGATTCTTTTGTTATCTGGTATCCTTTATTTATCAGTTCAACGATTTTATTTTCTATCAGTTCCAAATCTTCCGGGACCAAGGGCCTCGGAAGCTCAAAATCATAAAAGAATTCATTCTCTGAAACTGTGCCTGTACCCAGCTTTGCCGAACCGAAAATTTCACCGACGGCGCACGCAAGAACAAGAACCATTGTGTTTTTACTTTGTGCAGTCTTTCATTTATTTCAGCCATGACAAAACACTCCTTATAATATTTTTTTAAAGGCATGAGACCGATCTTTTAACGTTTTTTGCCCAGTTTCCGCAGACGATGACTTAAGCGATAAATGAGCTGCGGGTTATAGTTCCCGAACTGTCTGCGAAAAATATCGTACTGCCGTCGTAAGATAAGCAGGCGGTAACAAACAGTATTTTTCTCACAGTTCAGCACCACCTTCCGGGTATAATAAAAAACTCCCATCCCGCAATGGGATGAGAGCAGTTCTCACGGTTCCACCCAAATTACAGCCATATAAAACGGCTGTCACTCATTGTGATTATAACGGAATCACCGGTTGCACTTACTTTAAGTTTCGGTGCACTGCTCAGAGGGGGTTTTCAATTTTCCATGTTTAGAAGTGCTCTCAGCCTTCCGGCACTTCCTCTCTGTAAACTGGGCAAAATTTACTCGTCCTCGTCATCACATTTGTTTGTATTTTTTTGATATTATAGCAGATATTTTTTAAAAAGCAAATGATTTCGCATAATTGAAACAATAACGTTTTATTTTCTGTTTTCAGTATATGCTGTTGTGCTCAAAAGGCGTACATAAGCCTGCATTTCGTCTGACAACGTTCCAAAAGGGGTACAGGCCGGCGGTTAATTTATTTTGTTGATTTGGAAGTCAAGCTGTGCAATAATATATTGAGTAAAGTCGGCCAGATTTTGAAAAATGTAATTTACTGAGTTATAATGTTAAGTTGAAATGTCCGATAATTTTATCGTCCTTAAAAAACTCTGATTTTTTCAGAGCTATTGTTGCATGTTTGGTATTTTATGTTTGGCGCAATCAAAAAATATTAATCGGAGGAGAGGATGATTAAAATGGGGCAGAAAGGAATAGTGGTGGTTTAAGAATGACAGTGGATTCAGACAGACCTAAGTTCCCCAAAAGGGCGGTAGTTACAGCCGGGATGCCGTATGGCAATAAAGAACTGCATTTGGGCCATATAGGCGGTGTTTTTGTCCATGCAGATACTTTCGCGCGTTTTTTGCGCGATCGTATAGGAAAAGAAAATGTAATATTTGTTTCCGGCACCGACTGTTACGGCTCTCCGATTCTGGAAAACTACCGGCAGTTGGTTGAGAACGGTGAATTTAAGGGCACAATCGACGAGTTTGTACAACAGAACCATAAACTTCAGAAAGAGATACTTGACAAATATTACATTGATATAAATCTTTTTGCGGCTTCAAGTTTCGGGCCGGCCGCGGAAAATCACCGAAAATTTTCGGAAGAGTTTATAACCAGGCTTTATGAGAACGGGCACCTGATCAAAATGACCACGTCCCAGTTCTATGATCCAGAGGTTGGCATGTTCCTTAACGGCCGCCAGGTGGTGGGAAAATGCCCTATTGAGGGATGTAAATCCGAAAGAGCCTATGCGGATGAATGCTCGTTGGGGCATCAGTATATGCCGCAGGATCTTATTGATCCCAGAAGTACCCTTACCGGAAAAAGGCCTGAAATGAGGGATGTTACAAACTGGTACTTCAGGCTCGACGGTTTCCGCGACCTTTTGGTTCAGTGGGTTGAAAGGCTTGAAAGTGACGAAAGCGCAAGGAAGTTTATGATAAAGAGTATAAAAGAATTCCTTGAACCACCGGTTATTTATGTTAAGAGAGAATTTCTTGACGTGGTTGAGAAAATAAAGGATAAGCTTCCTGACTTTACGTTAATTGACGAGGGCAAGTCCTCTGCTGTGATGTCTTTTGACAAGCTGGAAAAACGGGAAAAAGCCTCTTTGATACTTGCCGAAAACGGAGTGCGTTTCCGCACAGGTAAAACCCTTGTTCCTTTCAGAATTACAGGAAATGTGGAATGGGGCGTACCCGCTCCGTGCATTGAAGGCCTTGATGGTCTTACCGTTTGGGTATGGCCTGAATCACTGTGGGCACCCATATCCTTTACAATGACATACCTTGAGATGAATAACAGGGACAAGAATGAATGGAAGGAATGGTGGTGTTCAAAGGATTCACAGGTCTATCAGTTCCTTGGCGAGGATAATGTTTATTTCTACGGACCTGCCGAAATGGCAATGTTCATGGCTCAGCAGGGGAAAAATCCCACCGTTGATCCGCCCGAAGGTCAGTTGCAGCTGCCGAAACTGATTGTTAATAACCATATTCTGTTCATGAATCAAAAAGCAAGCAGCAGCGGAAGTATAAAACCGCCTTCTGCGCGGGATTTGCTGGAATATTATACCCCTGAGCAGTTAAGGGCTCATTTTCTGGGTCTGGGCCTTGGCATCAGAAGCGTGAGTTTCCAGCCAAAACCCTTTAATCCGTCAGCATCCGAAAAAGACAGCGATCCGGTGCTGAAAGAAGGCAATTTACTCACCAATGTTTTCAACCGCGCTGTCAGGTCGTGTTTCTATACGGCGCAGAAATATACCGACGGTAAAATTCCTGTAAGGAAAATAAGCGAAGAAGTAATTAAAGAGTCCAACGAGACCATACTTGAATATGAAAGGTTAATGGCCAGGTTTGAGTTCCACCAGGTTATGAACCTTATGGATACGTATATCCGCAACATGAACAAATACTGGTCGAAAATGATCAGGGAAGCAGACACGACCAATAATGAGGAACTGCGTTTGCAGGTGCTTGCAGATACCTTCCATATGGTCAGGACAGCTGCCGTTCTGATGCATCCGATTGCTCCGAAAGGAACCGAGATGATTAGGGAATATCTCAGGGTAGGAGAAGAACTGTGGAGTTGGGACAGGATATTTGATCCCATTTATGAATTTATGGAAAATCCCGAAGAACACAAACTGAAATTCCTTGAACCACGGGTGGATTTCTTTAAGAAACACCCAAGTCAGATTAGTCAGAATGAGTAAACTTTTCAAGCATTATAAAAAATTATAGGTCGGAGAGGGAAATCCTCTCCGACCTTTATTAATCTTGTCAGATTTTGAAGACACTGATGGCTTCTTTCATCTTTGCTGCTACTTCGCCCAGTTCTTTGGCCAATGTGGCAAGATGCTCGATGCTTGCCAGCTGCTCTTCGGTGGAAGCGTTGGCTTCCTGGGATGAAGCGGCTGTTTCCTGGGATACGGCCGAAATATTCTGGATTGAAGCAAGGGTATCCGCTTTACATAAATTCATTTCATTGGTTTGTACCCTTATTTCTTCTATTTTTTCCGCAAGGGCCTGCATAGCGGTATTTATTCTATTGAAGAACTCTATCGTATTGTTGACTGCTTCATTCTGGGATTTCAGCGCTTCTTCCATTTCAATCGAACGGTTTACGGTTATTTGTGTCTGTTTAAGCGTATTGTTTACTATATTTGAAATCTCCTTCGTAGCTTCCATCGATTGTTCTGCAAGCTTTCGAACCTCATCGGCGACTACCGCAAATCCCCGTCCTGATTCACCGGCTCGTGCAGCTTCTATAGCTGCATTTAACGCCAGCAGATTGGTCTGATCAGCTATCGATCTTATTACATCCACAATTTTGCCGATGGATTTTGACTGGGCGTCAAGAGTCTGTATTTCTTTTGTGATGGCGTTGGTGTTGTCGGTTGTTTCAATGGTTTTTCTTTCAAGCTCTTTAACTGTGGTAAGCCCATGCCCTGTAATTTCCATGGCTTCGTTTGAAAGTTTTTCTATCTCGTTCGTCGTTTCGGATACGCTGTTTATTCTCATTGCCAGCTGGTCCATAAGATTTACGCTTTCCTCGGCATTGCTTGCCTGTTCCGACGCACCTTTTGCTATTTCCTGCACTGCATGTGTAATATCCCTTGATATTTCAGATACGTATTCAGTAGTTTCAGCAACTGTTATCGCCGAGTCGGCCACCTTGTTTGAAAGCTCAATTGCGTTTGCAATAAGATTCCTGGTGTTGGAAACCATTGTGTCAATTGCTTTGGAAAGCAGACCAAGTTCGTCGTCCCGCTTAAATGAGAACAGGACTGATAAATCACCTGAAGCTGCCTGTTTTGCAGCGGTTATGATTTTGTTGATGCTTTTGCCCGTGCTTATGGATATGAAAAGCCCTAAAATAACGGCGAATGTTACTCCGGCGAGAACCATAAGTATTGTCCAGAACATGATATTGCGCGATGCCGACATAAGGATTTTCATCGGTGTGAGGGATACCAGTACGAACCCCGTATCGCCCACATAAGTATATGTAAGTAAATATTTCTCTTTATTGTAATGGACAATTTCGGAACCGCTTACTGCATCACTTTCATAAATTTTTTGAATAAAATCCTGCTGATAAAGCTGTTCCGACTGGGATGTATCTCCCGAATCATTTGTATTGGCATTGGAAGAAGAGATAACCCTTCCCTCGGGGCTTATCAGGTGATATTCAGCATAACTTCCCTCCGCAAGCTGATTCAGCAGTTTCTGAATGCTTGACAGTTTAATATCAATAAAAAGGTAACCCAAGCTCTGGGAAGTATTCATATCCTTCAAGAGCCTTGCGACCGAAATTGCATAGTTAACTTTTTCGAAATGGTTTGACTGAAATTTGTCCAAATATTCATGCCATCCAAGATATAGTATCTGACCGCGTTTTTCGGTAAGCTTTTTAGTCAATTCGTCCTGTAGAAAATCCTGATAGTCAAGATTTCCCAAATAATAGGTGACGGTGGACAGAGACTTACCGTTATCGGCAATAATGACAATATCATTTATGAAATCATATGTGAATGTGATATTGCTTATGCTGCTGGATAAATTGTTTTTCAGCTCAATGTTGTCCACTTTGCTGCTTACACTTCCTTTAATATATTTTTGCAGATCCTTATTGGACAGCAGCTGTGTGGAAATAGCCTCCACATTATCAAACATCAGTTCAAAATAATTATTTGTCTGTTTAAACGTGTCAATTACGGCCGTTTTTGCCTTGTCCATAAGGGCGTCGTTTGCAATTTTGTAAGATTCATAACCCAGCAATATAACCGGGATAATTGTAAAAATAAACGCGGTCAGCAGCCTTGATCGGATGGTCCTAAACCTGAATATTTCCGCTGCTCTGTTCAAGGTATTCTTTACGTCCATGACAAAACCTGCCTTCTTTATTATGATTTTTGTTTATGTATATTGCTATATATTTATCGAAAAAAATTAACAAAAAATTAACGAAGTCGTGGAAAATACCCACATTTGAAAGCCATAAAAGATACAGAAAATATTACTGATTCTGCTTAACTTTTTACTCAGTATCCGCTGATAAAATATATTTGTATAAATTTCATCCTGCCTTAAATCCAATTTAAACGGAAAAATTAACATAAAAAGTCCGGGGTGATTACATGAGAAACAGAGATCCGAAATTAAAAGGACTGGCCGGTCTACTGGTATTTTTCCTGTTGGTTCATGTGATTGTTTTGCCTCCTGCAGTGGTCAGCGCTGAAGAAGAAATACCGGTTCCGAACGGCAACTTCGAGGACGAAGTCAATACAGCGTGGGTTCTGAAAGGGGACGGTGTTGAGATTAAGCCATACTGGGATTATGACTACAACAGCGGAACAGAAGGAAAAAGACTGGCGTTCTGGCACAGTGAGCCTTACACCGCAACGGCCGAGCAGACAATAAAAGGGCTTAAAAACGGAATTTATACGCTGAAGGCCTACGTAATGTGCGGGGAAACACACAGGGAGAGTTATATGTACGTTAAGGACTTTTGTGATGGAGAATCAGTTGAAAGGGTTGACATTAAGGATACTTCAAACCGTTGGGTTGAAATAAGCCTCAGAGTAGGAGTTACAAACGGACAGATGACAATAGGATTTTACGATGACGGAGAGGCAAATGCGTGGTACAATGCGGATACGGTGACACTTGTAAGGGAGAAAGAAATTGAGTTGCTTGAATTGCCTGTCGAAATTCCTGTACCCAACGGAGATTTTGAAAATGATACGGAGTCGTGGGAGATAACTGTGGCAGATTATGTCTACAGTGACGCATATAACGTCGACAGCGGATGGGACTGGAACGGAGAAGGGATTGGAACGGGAAAAAAGCTGAACTTTTGGAGTGAGGAAGCTTTTGAAGTGGATATACGCCAGACCATAACGGGGCTGGAAAATGGATTATATACCGTATCGGCCTGGACTTGTGATGATGACGGCAGAATCGAATATACCATGTATGTTCAGGACCATGGCTTTTCAAGCGTGAAAATCGGCGTAAAAAACGGACAATGGAGACAGAATACCGTCGATGTAATAGTTGCTGACAACAAGCTTACCGTCGGATTTTACTATAAAGGCAATGCAAAAGCGTGGGCGGCGGTTGATCATATAACGCTGATAAAAAAAGGCGAACTGGAAGGAGAAAAGCAGTCTGAAAAAATTAGTGTACCCAACGGTGACTTTGAAAAGGATTTTGATAATTGGGTAGTAAAGGGTGATGCAGGAGCTGCCTTTATTGATTACAATTCGCCGTATGAAGGCCAAAAATGCCTTGGGTACTGGTATGATGACGATTATACGGTGGATACGTATCAGATCATTACCGGGCTTGAAAACGGGTATTATACTTTAACAGCATGGACATACAGCGGTGGTTCTCATGATGCATGCTATCTGTATGCGGAACCGGCGTGGGTGTCCGAATCAAGGACTGGCGTTCCAAAATCCGAAGGCTGGACCCAGGTATTTATAAGAGGCATTCATGTAACCGACGGTACTTTGAGGATAGGGCTTTACTGCGAAGGAAAGGAGGGAAGCTGGGTGAAGGTGGACAAAATGGAGCTTGTGAAGGATGACAGGTCTTTTGATTTTCTTATAGGGGGTGACGTGTCCCAGGTAAGTTACGTTGAGGCGATGGGCGGAAAATTCTATGATACCGACGGCAATGAAAAGGATGTATTTCAAATTTTAAAGGAAAACGGTCATAATGTTGTGAGATTAAGGATATACAATAACCCGGGCAAGGGACGGGGCGACGGATCGTACTATCTTGCCGAGAATTTCATGAACAAGGACGACATACTGAGGCTTGCAAGACGGGCAAAAAGTGCAGGTTTTAAGATAGTATTGACATTTCATTACAGTGATTACTGGACAAACGGCGCAACACAGATTATTCCTCACGACTGGCAGAAAATTATAGCAGGCATACCCGACGACGAAGGAAAGGTGGATAAACTCGAGGAACTTGTATACGATTATACGAAGGAAATAATGGAAGCTATGGCGAAACAGGGTACAACTCCTGAATTTGTATCTCTTGGAAATGAGATACAGGAAGGCATGCTATACCCGTATGGAAAGGCGGCGTCGGCAACGTGGCCAAATCTTGCAAGGTTCCTGAAGGCAGGGTACAACGCAGTCAAGGAAGTATCACCGTCAACAAAAGTGATAATACACCTGGATGATGCCGGGAATTACAGCAAATACTACAGTTTTTTTGACAACTGTGAAAAATATGGTGTTGAGTATGACATAATAGGGCCGTCCTATTACCCATTCTGGACGGGAAGGGATGTAAAAACCGTAGTTGCGTTCTGCAATAATCTGATAACAAGATACAACAAGGACATACTTATTATGGAAACAGGCTATAAATGGAATCCCGTTCTTCCCGACGGAACTCCGGGGCAGCTGACACACAACGGCCCTTATGAAAATATCTATCCAAGCAGTCCCGAAGGCCAGAGGGATTTTATGTATGAACTGTTAAACGGCCTGAAAAGCGGAAAAGACGGAAGAATAATCGGGGATCTTTACTGGGATCCCGTTATGATAGAAGTTCCCGGAGTAGGATGGGCATTCAGAGAATGGGATGACAAGGCCGATGTAAACGTTGTTTCAAACACCACTCTTTTCGACTTTGATGGCAGAGCCCTTCCGGTATTCCAGGCTTACAAATTCAATACACAGGGGACGGAGACGGGGATTGTTTCAGGTACTGTAAAAGGCGAGTACGGCAGGCGTATATCGGATGCCGTGGTAACCCTTTCTATCGGAGGGAAAAATTACACAGCCAGAACCGACAAATACGGAAATTACATGTTTTTCGGCGTTGAACCCAATTCGGACGGAGACATTGCCGCAGAAAAATCGGGTTATAAAGGTGGCCGTGTGTCTTCAGTAACTGTCGTTAGAGGAAGAATAACTTATACGGAGGATATTATTCTTACCGGAGGTGCCGTTTCGGGAAAAGTCACGGACGAAAGGGGAAACCCTGTTAAAGATGCATGGGTGAGAATAGACACGGGTGAAGAATTGTTTGAAACCGTAACCGACAGTGACGGCAACTACATAATAGGGGATTTGCCCGAATCATATACCGGATATAAAGTTACCGCGGGAAAAACAGGGTATCTTCCGGATCAGGCAAACAGCGGTAGGATTGTAACGGGAGACAGGGTTCAGAACGTGAATCTGACTTTGATACTGAATTCTGGAGCCATTAGCGGAAAAGTTACCGATTTGTTTGGTAATCCTGTTGAAGGCGCAACGGTAAGTGTTGAAGTTGATAATACGGTTCTTTCGGATGTGACCGATGCGTCAGGAGAATACAGAATAGAACATGTAACGGCGGGGGAAGGATACACCGTAAGAGCAAGCAAGGAAAAATACCTGGACGGGATCCGGGAAAATGTGACGGTAAAAGTGGGTGAAACGACACAGAATATTGACATTACCGTCATATATAACATTGGCGCGATAGAAGGAATAGTACTTGACAGTGGCAGAAAAGCGGTTGCCGGCGCTAAGGTAACGGCCGTTTCAGGCAATGAACGGTATACCACAATCACCGATGATAAAGGCCGTTTTGTGCTGAATGAAGTGGAAGCGGGCAGGAAATATACCATAACTGCGGGCAAAGACGGCTATTTTGAAGGCAAGGTCGAAGATATAGAGGTTTTATTAAACAAAACGACTTTGAATGTTATCATTATACTTCAGAATAAAATTCCGGTTAAAAACTGGAGTTTTGAAGAGGAACCAACGGGCGATGAACCTATACCCGGATGGACATTCACCGGAACCAAGGGCGCAACGTACAGGCAGGACAGGAGATTTTTCGGCAACGATGCGCCGGACGGATATTATTCGCTGTCTACATGGTCGGAAGAACCGTTTGTATCTGATGTCTGTCAGACAATAACCGGACTTGAGAACGGTTTATATACGTTTTCCGCGTATATATACCATGGTATAACCAAAAACGCATACATATATGCAAAGGACGGTACCGGCAAAGAGGTTAGGGAAAGTTTCCCGCCCGCCGGCGGATGGAGAAAGGTAAGCCTTGATTTCGAGGTAACAAGCGGTGAGATTACAATTGGCTTCTATCAGGATGCAAATGCCGGAGACTGGGCTTGTATAGATGCAGTTACTCTCGGATATTCCGGACCGGTTGAAGCAGAACCCGAACCTGAACCTGAAACTGAACCTGTACCAACACCTGCACCTTTTCCAGAACCGGCGCCTGAACCTGAACCTACTCCGGTGCCAACTCAGGTACCCGTACCAACCACCACGCCGGCACCGGAAAGCCGCAGTGGACGGGCTCCAAAAGCGGACGGGACGGATTCATCTCAAACACCTGTAAACACGGTTAAGGACGGAAGCATCAGCGTAAAAATAGCTAAATACGACACTGCTGCGGGAGAGGTTAAGGCCTCTTATATAACCGAAAGTGAATTTAAGTGTGCCATGGATTCCGCGCTGACGGGACCTGACGGGGCAAAAACCGTTGTTATTAACGTTCCTGAAGCTGACAACGCAAAAATTTATACCCTTGTTCTGCCAAAAATGGCATTAACTCTGAATAATCCACGTGTCAATATTGAGGTTGATACAAAACTTGGGACATTGGTTTTGCCGGCATGTATATTCACTGAAGAGGAAATTAAAAATGCATATTATGTGCAGCTGAGTTTCGGTGTATTTGACCGAACGGGCGGGGTATCAGGGAATAGACCTGTGATATCATTTACCTTGTCTGTCAATGGAAAAGATATCAAATGGGAAAACCCTGATTTTCCGGTGCTGATTTCAGTTCGGTATGAACCGGCGGAGGATGAGGCAGAAGAAACTGAATATATTTCAGTAAGGTATATCAATGACGACGGAACGACAAGTCCCATACCCGGGGGAAGGTACAACGCCGAAACAGGGATGCTAAAATTCAGAACAATCCGCACCGGCAGTTTCATGGTTGAACTGATTAAGGTAACATTTAACGATATTTCGGCGGTGCCATGGGCGGTTAAGCCGATAGAGGTTCTGGCGTCGAAAGGAGTTATTGACGGTATGCCCGATACCGGATTTAAGCCCCATGCCGGTATAACCCGCGGGGAATACATTATGTGGCTGATTAGAACCCTTGACCTTACTGCAAAATATGACGGGAACTTTGACGATGTAACCAGGGAAGACATATATTATCACGAACTGGGGATTGCCAGAAAATTAGGAATAGCGGAAGGAACGGGCAATAACAGATATAATCCGAATGACACAATAACAAGGCAGGATTTGATGGTGCTTACCGCAAAAGCGCTGGAAGCGGCAGGTATAAATCTGGCGAAAGGGTCGGAAGACGATATTGCGGGTTTCGGTGATGCTTCGGAAGTATCAGGTTATGCCGTCCCGTATGTGGCAACGCTGGTTAAAAACGGCCTGATAAAAGGTGACGGAAAGAACCTTAGTCCGGGACGCATGACCACAAAAGCCGAAGCCGCCGCATTGCTTTACAGAATATACCATAGAGCCCAATGAATTAATGCGAAAAACAAACCGGGAAATGCGTCATTTCCCGGTTTGTTCATGTTTATGATTTCAGTGCTAAGCCCGCTCAACTGATTTATATTTTAAATACTCCGATTGACTCTTTCATTTTCTGAGCCACTTCACCCAGTTCTTTTGCCAAAGAGGCAAGATGTTCAATATTTGCAAGCTGCTCTTCGGTTGAAGCATTGGCTTCTTCGGATGATGCAGCGGTTTCCTGTGAAACGGCCGATATATTCTGAATGGATTCAATGGTATCAGTCTTGCAGGAATTCATCTCAGCAGTTTCTTTTCTTATTTCCTCTATTCATTCGGCGAGAGACTGCATTGCAGCATTTATACGCCTGAAGAATTCAATTGTGTTATTAACGGCTTCATTCTGGGACCTTAATGACTTTTCCATTTCCACTGAGCGTTGTACGGTCAGTTCTGTCTGCTTAAGGGCATTATTTATTATAGTTGAAATTTCTTTTGTGGCTTCCATGGATTGTTCCGCAAGTTTCCGGACTTCATCCGCAACCACTGCAAACCCGCGTCCGGCTTCACCGGCTCTTGCAGCCTCAATGGCTGCATTCAGGGCTAAAAGATTGGTCTGATCTGCTATTGCTCTTATAACATTCACAATTTTTCCAATGGATTTGGAATGGGTGTCAAGAGCCTGTATATCTTTTGTAATGGCATTGGTATTGTCGGTTGTCTCAACGGTTTTCCTTTCAAGTTCTCCAACCGTTGAAAGACCCTGGCCAGTTATCTCAATGGCTTCCTTTGAAAGTTTTTCTATTTCGTTTGTCGTTTCGGACACTTTGTTTATTCTCATTGCAAGCTGGTCCATCAGGTTTACGCTCTCCTCGGCGTTGCTTGCCTGATCGGAAGCACCTTTGGCAATTTCCTGAATTGCGACTGTTATATCTTTTGAAATTTCCGATACATAATGGGTTGTCGATGCAACGGTTGTGGCTGAATCTGCCACTTTGTTCGAAATTTCAATGGTATTTGCAATGAGATTTCTTGTATTCGTAATCATTGTGTCAATAGATTTTGCGAGAAGACCGAGTTCGTCTTTTCTGTTTGATGTGAATTTTACCGACAGATCACCTGAAGCTGCCTGTATTGCTGTGTTAATGATACTGTTAATGCTCCTGCCCATATTCATGGACATATACAGGCCTATTCCCACTGCGAAAGCCGAACCCAGAATTACAAGAATTAACGTCGATTTTAATATACTGCGGGATGCTTTAAACAAAACTTTTTCAGGAACAAGGGAAAGAAGTAAAAAGTTTGAATTGCCGATATGGGTATATGCCAACATATACGGCTGCTTTTTGAAAGTTACGAACATTGTTCCTTCTTCCAGACAGCTCTGGCGAATTTCCCGTATAAAATGCTGTTCATTAATATTTTCGCTGTTTTCTTCTGTCTCATTGGAATTGGATTTTGAAGACAGCACTCGTCCGTCAGGGGAGATGAGGTAGTATTCCCCTTCAATACCATTCTCAAGTTCATTAAGCATGTTTTGAATGCTTGATTCTTTAACGTCAATAAAAACGTAGCCTGTGACCGCCCCTCGGGAAATATTTTTTAATGCGCGTACCGCGGTAAAAGCATATGCATTGGCCTTGACATTTGTCCTTTTGTATTTATCCAAAAATTCATGCTTGCTGGCAAAATACAGCTGACCGTCCTTTTCGGTAGCCATTTTGGTCAATTCGTCCTCAAGAAATTCTGAATAATCAATATTGGACAAACTGTAATCAGCCGTGGATATGGATTTTTTATTGTCGGCAATAATGCTTACCGACGCCACGAAATCATAATTGAAGCTTATATTGCTCAATTTTTTGTTTACTTCGCTTTGAAGGTTAATGTATTTCATCTTGTTGTCATTGCTTAGGATTAAATACTCCTGTATATATGCGTCACTTAACACTTGTCTGGATAATGCGTCTATGTTTCTGAATACCTGTTCAAGGTAATTCCTTGATTGGGTAAGTGCATCGTTTATGGTTGACTGTGCCATTTCCTTGACCGATCTTTTTTGAAATATGATATGAAACACTTCCCAACACTATGACTGGAATAATGTTAATAAGAAAAGCGGTCAGAAGTTTTGAACGGATGGTTTTAAAACTGAATATTTCAGGTAGCCTGGAAAAAATTTGTTTTACTTGCATAATTGAGACGTACCTGCCTTCCTTTTTAGAAAGTTAAATATAGAGCTTATTATTTTTTCGACAATTAGCTGTGAAAATTTTAAACAATTTATTAACAGTGATAAAAAAAGCAAAAGGGAAGTTGTAAAATAAAATGCCGTAATATATAGAAAACTCATGGTAATCCATTGTAAAATGTTTAATAACCAAAGAAAAACATTAGCAAAGGAGTACCATGAGTTATATATGAATAATAACACAGAAACAAGAAAAAACGAGAGTTGTCAAGAATTTTGTGTCTGATTAAAGTAACGTAACTGGAAAATTTGTTGTATTTCATAAATGTGAGCATTTATCATTGGTACCGCTTTTTTCCATTTTGTCCGCCTCAAGTTCTCCCTCTGTAAATATATGTTAATTTCCAATACTTCGACAGAGTTAAAGTAACCACCCGATCTTATCCGAATTTTTTCAACTAGACTGTTGATACTCTCTACACTGTTGGTAGTATAAACATGCTTCCTCAAGGATTCGGGGTATTTAATGAAAGCCATATAATGTTCTGCTTTCTCCATGAGAATGTTCATATATCGGCTATATTTACTCTTAAATTTACTGCAAAGGTCATAAAACTTTTGAACAGCTTCATCAAAGGAAGAAGCAAATTTTATTTTATCGAGTTCTTTATTGAATTCTGCGGCATCAGCTTTGGTCATGTATTTGCGGATATTTCTCTGAAGGTGTACAAAACAGAGCTGATGATCAGCATATGGATATACAGCTTTGACGGTCTCGATAATACCTGGGAAATCATCACTTACAACCACTAAAACTCGTTTAAGACCGCGGTTTATCAAGTCTTCAAAGACCTTGTTCCAATCGGCTCTGTTTTCTTTGCCGAAGAAGGTGTAAAGGCCAAAGATGTCTTTCTTACCTTCCATATCAACGCCAAGGATTATGTAGCATGCGGCTTTCTTCACTTTTGAGCCGTCTTTTATCTCACAATGATAAGCATCGATTAATAAAGCAAACACCGATTCGGGTAATTCCCGTTGTTTGAAAAGGTCTAATTCACTTTTTAGGTCATCTTTGATTTTGTTGAGTTCATCATCAGAGTAAGGAAGGTTGAGGCTTTTGAGGGTATTTAAGAGAGAAGATTCTGAATAACCGTTGACAACAAGGGACATAAGAAGGTCTGTATAGGATTCATCCACCCTTTTATACGGTTCAGGTAGGATGTGGGGTCTGAAATCGCCAGTGCGAGTTCTTGGGACAGAGATGTCCAGGTTACCCATAGGTGTACCAAGTTTTCTATCATAAAAGCCGTTGCCTTTGTCGTTCTCGTTTTTCAAGAGATAGATTTGGCGTTCAGACAACATAAACCAGTCGAGCAAATCCTCCAGCAACTTTTTGAGGGCAGGGCGTGATGGATCTGAATCAGAGCAATACTGGTTTAATACTTTTTCAACCGCCATATTTTTGACTGTTTCATAATAGGTATTTTTATCCATAATTACCAGCCTCCTTTGTGATTTTATTATACACCAGACACAATTTTATTTTAACACCCCTCATCCTTATAGTTCTTGGGAAAGAGGAACGAACGAAAATATTAATAAACTGATAAGAAGATTTATACCAAAAGGAACAGATATATCAAAAGTAAGTAAAGCAAAAATAAAAAGTATAGAGAGATGGATTAATGAATATCCAAGAAGAATGTTTGGTTATAGGTCAGCCATAGAAATGGCGGTATGATGTATAGAATTTATTCCAGTAAGCAATGGATTTACCAAATTTTTCACGGCATTTAATATTGCAATTTATAATAAAAAAAGCAAAAAATAAATTGTCTTGATATGTAACCGTTGAAATGTTAGCATAATTTGTTACTTGCATGATTTACCGAAGGTAAAGAACGGAGGGTGGTATTACATGAACATTTGGCATGATATAGATCCGGAAGAAATAAAACCTCATGAGTTTACTGCTGTGATTGAAATACCCGCGGGTAGCAAAAAGAAATATGAACTTGACAAACGGACGGGATTGCTGGTACTGGACAGAATTCTCTATACATCCACCCATTATCCCGCCAATTATGGTTTTATACCCAGAACTTACGCGAATGACAGGGATCCACTTGATGTGCTGGTTTTGTCAAGTGAATCGTTGGATCCGATGATAATGGTAAAATGTTATCCTATAGGTGTTGTACGGATGGTTGACTGTGACGAAGTGGATGATAAAATAATTGCAATACCTGTGAAAGATCCTACATGGAATTTCTATAAGGATATTAATGCCGTTCCTCCGCACATATCCAGCGAGATAAAGCACTTTTTTGAAGTTTATAAAAGTCTTGAAAACAAAGTATCGGCAGCAACCGAAGTTCTTGGCCCTGAGGAGGCAAAAAACATAATAAGGGAGGCCATCAATATGTACGAAAGGCATTTTTGCGGTAAGCTGATTTAAGGCCGGATTTTCTTTAGCCAATCCTTTCGCGTGGAGTGAGTTTCTGAATTGCCCTGGGATATTTTCTGACGGGCGTGAAATGCCTTTCCGTTAAAATATACCAGCCCCAATTTATTGAAAAGTATAAAAGTAATTTCTATAATTAAATGGTAATAAAACTGTTCCGGAGGGTTTAAAATGGCTTGTGAATATAATAAGATCAGCTGTACCTGTACATATCCCTGCTCCCGGCGCGGCAAATGCTGCGAATGCGTGGCGTACCACCGCAGAAACGGCGAAGTGCCGGGATGTTTTTTCTCAAAGGACGGAGAAAAAACCTATGACCGATCCATAGAAAACCTTTATAGTGATTACAGAAAAAGAGGGTATTAAACATTTTGAGGCAGGGCCGAAGCTCTGCCTCGGGCATTTTTATGATATGAGCTGCTTTATAAAATCAAGATACGGCTCATGGCTTTCGCCATACGGAACATACATGTATATCTGATATGCTTTTGTGCTGTTTTTAATGGGTATCCATGCGTAAACCATTTCAAAAGGCACATACTCATTGTTATAAGACACGTATTGTTCCATAAGATATATTTCAGCATTGCCAATGCCGGTCTGACCTGAAAACAGAAGATTTTTTACAGTCGATCCTCTGAAAAATTTATTCTCAACGAGTGAAATAACCGAATAATCTATCACCGTAAACGAGCCCGCAACGCCGGATGAAGGCAGGAGATTTTCTTTCCCGGGCAGATAAAAGTTGAAATAAAAAGTATCATAATATGAATTATAATAGACATCGGCCTTGTATGAAGTGGGCAATACTTTCAGAACCACCGGTTCGTCGGGATCGTTCCTGTTTATAAAGCGGATATCGGTAAGGTTTTCAATAATACCGTCGCCATATGCAGGCAAATAAAGTGTACGTTCCTTACTTATGGATTTGCTTGTCGTCAGTTTGTCGGTTTTTAAATCAATCTTGAAGCTGTCATTTCCGACAGTCTTGATGGTGACAGTATTATTTCCGGTATCCAGGGTGTAATCGGTTATTTCATTTACCATTGCCAGCAATTTGACCTTTCCGTCCCTTGCGGTATAGAGAAACTCATAATACGGCCCTGCCGGAATTCTGCGTTTTTTGCTGTAACTGAAATTCTCATCGGTTAGTACCATATATGAATAATTGATAGCGGATTTTTCATAGTATATTTCCGCGTAAAAATTCCTCAGGTCGGCAATGCACACCGTTTGTCCTGCGGAAGTTGAGAAGGCAGCCAAAACCCTGTTTTCACTTTTCGTTATCGCATTAATGTTCGGAATTTCATCCAGCTCAAGCAGAACTTCCTCCTGTATTCCGTCCGATGCGACAACTTTATTGTTTGACATAAACACAAAACGATCATCCTTATGACCTATAATCGGCCCAAGTTGTTCTCCGGGGAACTCTGCATATACGGAATGAAACGGAAAACCGGTTTTTCTTACCGAATTGTCTTTTTTGTTCAAAATCAGGTAAGTCATTGTATTTTTATCGGCTATTAAAGAATAATTTTTTCCGTCTGCCCTGTAAACGGCATTAAAGTTTATTTTTTGTTCATCCGCCGGTGTACCAGACGGCGCATGCTCAGGATTGTTTGCCGCAGCCTCGGTGGGCGCCGGGGTCAAAGCCGGAGTGGGTTCAGGTGTGGGCGCGTTAGTAGGGGTGATGGAAACCGAGGGAATTTCGGACTCCCAGTCTGTCGGCTCAGGTTCGTGTGCCGGTGCTTCAACGGTATCATGGGCCAGGGTTGGTTGGGCTGCCGGTGTGGGAGTAACGGTAACTGCCACTTTTTTAGAGCCCTTGGATTTTGCCGGAACCAGCGAGATACCCTTTATGTCAAATATCACAAGAACTGCAAGTATGCAGGTCAGTATACACGGAACAAGAACAACGGTACGGAGATCTTTCCTCATGCCTAAACCACCTTTTTTTATTTTAAACCTTTTGTGACGTTCAGGATGTTTTATAATGATTCCCGGCAGTATTTAAGCGTATATCAACATTATATAATATGATCCTCCTGTTAACAATAAGGACAAGGACTGCCGTGTTATTTATCGGAAAAGACAATTATTTTCGTTACGGCCGTTGATTTCCGTAAAAACAAGACGTTTTAACCCAAAGTCCGCACATGAAAAAACATACTGTAAAAAACATAATCTGCCCGGTTATGTGATATATTTTAACAGCAAGATGATTTTTTCAGAAAAATAAATTTTGTTGCGCAGGATACGGAAATACAATTAATTATGTAGTATAATAGGTTTTGTTATAAAAAGGGTATTGAAGTTTGCTGAAAATTTTTTAAAATGGAAATACTGTCAGCAAATTTCATCATAAGGGGATGGGAGGTGTATTTATGAAAGCTTTTGTTGATAAGGACGTATGCATAGGGTGTGGGCTTTGCACCGATTTGTGCCCCGAAGTGTTCAGCATGGACGATGACGGAACAGCCACTGCAATAGATGAAGAAATTTCCGAGGATACGGAGGATGCAGCAAGAGAAGCCGCAGAGCAGTGTCCCGTTGGAGCTATAAAAATTGATGAAGAAGATTAATTGAAAAAGAACCCTTTTTCAAAAAGGGTTCTTTTTCAAATTCAAATATATAAGCTGAAGTTTGCAATGGCATAAAATGATATTTGCAGTCATACAATTTTACGGACACTTTTCAGGGACATGAAGTGTGAAAAGAAAAAGGATTTCTGCTTTTAAAGTGGCTGCAACATATATAGGTACCGTTGTAGGTGCGGGATTCGCCACCGGACAGGAAATCATGCAGTTTTTCGCAAGGTTTGGGATATACGGCGCGGGCGGACTGTTGGTTGCAACGGGCTTGTTTATTTTTTTCGGTTTTATAATCATGGATTTGGGAAATAAGCTGCATGCCAGATCCCATTTGGAGATTATCCGCTTCTCAGGGGGAAAGTTTCTTGGAACGGTAATTGACACAATAATAACCTTTTTTCTGTTTGGCACCTTTTCGGTAATGATAGCCGGGAACGGCGCACTGTTTGAACAGCAGTTAAGGCTTCCTGCAATAGCGGGGAATACGGTTATGGCCGTTCTTACTGCCCTTACGGTGCTCACGGGGATTAATGGGGTTATAAATTCGATAAGCTTTGTAGTGCCCTTTTTATTGACGGTGGTTATGGCGGTCAGTGTGTTTTCATTTGCTCAGAATCCTGTAAAACCGGTATTTCCGGTAATAAGCCAGGACGGACTGGTAAATCACTGGCTTGCCGCCTCTGTTTTATATGTGTCGTATAATACCGTTACATCGGTTGCGATACTCGGACCATTGGGAAATGAGGCGAAGGATGAAAAAACAATAAGGAACGGGGCAATACTCGGTGGTCTGGGTCTTGGTGCTGGAGCCGGTATGATTTACCTTGCGCTGTCAGGATATATGGCAGTTATAGATAAATTTGAAGTTCCGATGCTCCATATTGCGGGAGGTATTTCGCCGCTTTTGCAGGTTGTGTATGCAATTGTTCTGATTGCCGAAATTTACACAACTGCAGTCAGTTCCCTTTACGGATTTACCTCAAGGGTTATCGATATGGAGAAAAAACCCGTAAAGGGAAGGTACATAGTGGCGGCTTCAACCGTTGTGGCTTTATTGTCAAGCCGTTTGGGTTTTTCAAATCTGGTTAAGTTTCTATACCCCCTTATAGGCTACTGCGGGATTATCATTCTTGCAGCCCTTGTCGTGAATATGTATATAGCGAAAAAAAAGCATTTGAATTGATACCCAAAACATTTCATATTGCAAATTCCTGCTTGTAATTTTGTTCAATTCTTTTATAATGAATAATGCAATTCGACAAATTCTTTTAAAAAATCATTGAGAGAACAGGGTAGATGCGGATGGAAAAAATTAAAAATTTTATAGCTTATTATCGCCCTTACAAGGGTATGTTTTTTATGGACATGTTTTGTGCCTTGGTACTTTCAGCCATTGATCTTTTTTTCCCGAAGCTTGTTCAGTATCTGCTGGATGAAGTATACGGCAAGCGCCCGCCTGATATGATTAAAATCATACTTCTTGCGGGTTTGGGGCTTTTGGCGCTTTATATTATCAGGTATTTCTGCCAGCGCTATATAACCGCGCAGGGACATATAATGGGGGCACGCATGGAAGCGGATATGCGCAGGGATCTGTTCAGCCATCTGCAGAAACTTTCCTTTTCCTTTTATGACAATGCAAATACCGGAACACTGATGTCCCGCATGACAAACGATCTTTTTGACATTTCGGAGCTTGCGCACCATGGCCCTGAGGATCTGTTCATTTCAGTAATAAAGATTGCCGGGGCTGTGGTTATTATGCTTACAATGAATGTTAAATTGACGATCATCCTTTTGTTGCTTATTTCATTCATAATTGTATTCACAGCCAATTACAACCTTAAAATGAGGGCCGTATTTGCCGACAACCGCAGAAAAATAGCATTGGTAAACGCCCAGACGCAGGATACGCTGGAGGGAATAAGAGTAGTTAAGTCTTTTTCCAATGAAAAAATTGAGCAGCAGAAGTTTGACAGGAGCAATCATGAGTTTCTGAACTCAAAAGAGTCCAATTATACAATAATGGGGAAATTCTTTTCGGGTAACCAGTTTCTTCAGGGTGTGCTGTACCTGACGGTACTGGTGATTGGAGGCATATTCCTGAGCCACGGCAGTATATCTTCGTCCGAGCTTGTAGCGTATATTCTTTTTATAAACGTATTTTTAAATCCCATTGACAAGCTGGTGAATTTTACAGAGCAGTATCAGAAGGGAATGGCAGGATTTGAGCGGTTCCTTGAAATTCTGAATACAAAACCAGAAATAGAGGATAGCGAAGATGCCGAAGAGCTGACCAATGTGGAGGGGGAAATAAGGTTTAATAACGTGTCTTTCAGTTATAACGGCAAGAAGGAAGTTTTAAAAAACATTAATCTGACAATACCGAAAGGAAAAACAGTTGCGCTGGTGGGCCCGTCGGGGAGCGGAAAAACCACCTTCTGCAATCTGATACCCAGGTTCTATGAGGTCGATGAAGGCTCAATAACCATTGACGGAAAGGATATACGGAAGGTTACCTTGGAATCACTACGCAGAAATATAGGAATGGTCCAGCAGGATGTATACCTGTTTTCAGGAACGGTAAAGGAGAACATTTTATACGGAAAACCTGATGCGACCGATGAGGAAGTAATACAGGCCGCAAAGCTTGCCAACGCCCATGATTTTATAATGGAACTGGAAAACGGGTATGACACGTTTGTAGGTGAAAGAGGAGTAAAACTGTCGGGAGGTCAGAAACAGAGAATATCAATAGCAAGGGCTTTTCTGAAAAATCCCCCCATCCTGATACTTGATGAAGCGACTTCCGCGCTGGACAATGAAAGCGAGAGACTGGTTCAGCAGGCGCTGGATGTACTTGCAAAGGGAAGGACCACGCTGATAATAGCTCACCGCCTTTCCACCGTAAAAAATGCCGACAGAATTGTGGTTCTGACATCCAATGGTATTGAAGAAGAGGGAACCCATGATGAGCTTATTAATAAAGGCGGGGTCTACGCGTCACTGTATAAGGAAATGCAGATATAAACAAAAGCGGTAAAAGGCTTTGGAAAATTATCCTTTTACCGCTCCCACTGTCATGCTTTCAATAATCCTGTCGCTCAGAAGAAGATACACTGCAATGCTTGGAATTACCATAATAACCACTGCAGCCAGTTGCACCGTCCAGTTGGTGGAATACTGCCCCTTGAAACGGGTCAGGCATACCGGAAGGGTCATTTTATTCTGATCGGACATGAATATTAATGCGAACATAAGTTCATTCCACATGGATACGAAATTGAAAATGGATATTGTGGCAATAGGTGATTTGGACAGCGGAAAAATGATTTTCCAAAATACCCCGGCCATGCTGCCGCCGTCGATTATAAAGGCCTCTTCCACTTCCCTCGGGATAGTGCTCATGAAACCTGTAAGTATGAAAATGGAGGTCGGAAGGGCAAAAGCCACATAGGGAAGGATGAGGGAAAGATAGTTGTTTGTCAGTTTTATTTTGTTAAACATCAGAAAAAGGGGTATCAATGTGGAATGAATTGGTATCATTACCCCCAGGAGGAAGAAATCCAGAACCGCACCCGACAGCTTCCATTTCAGGCGGGTTATTGCAAAAGCAGCCATACTCGCGATGATTATTGTAATTAGCATCGAACTTGCTGACACAAACACGGAGTTAAGAAAGCTGGTGCCTATTTTGCCTGAAGTCCATGCGGTGATATAATTCCCAAACACAGGTGAAAAGGTGATTCCCCATGGATCGTTAAAAAGCTGCGAATTGGTTTTGAAGGAATTAAGAATCAGCCAAATCAAAGGGTAAAGGCATGTTATGGAAGAAACAATGAGTACTGTGTATAATATAACAGTTCCTAATTTTATTTTTTTACGTTTTCGTGCAATAACCATCATTTAATTTCGCACTCCCTGTAACTGACTGCTAATATTGTATTTCTTCAGAGCTGAACATTTTTTTCAGGATAACGGTGACAATAAGGCAGAGCAGCAGCAAAACCACCGAAATTGCGCTGCCGTATCCGTACTGATAAGTTCTGAAAGCCTTATAGTACATGTACGAGGCTATCACTTCGCTGGCATGGTTTGGGCCTCCGTAGGTCATAACATAGATAAGATCAAAAAACCGCAGCGAGCCTGTAGCCATTAAAATCGTATCAATTCTTATTATGGGTTTTATCAGGGGCAGAGTAATGTATCGGATCATTTTACCCTGATTTACGCCGTCAATGAGTGCAGCCTCTTTTAATTCCGAAGGAATGTTTTCTATCGCTGCAAGATAAATAATCATGTGATATCCCACAAACTGCCAGCATACAACTACCACAACCGAACCCATTACGGTTTTTTCGTCGGCCAGCCATAACCGGGTTAAATTCTCAAGTCCTACGGACGTAAGGAGACGGTTGACAATTCCAAAGTCGGGATTGTATATAAATGACCACAGCAGGCCTATTGCAACGCTTGAAAGGATATTTGGAAGAAAGTAAACCGTTTTAAAATATCTTTTTCCTTTTATACTGCCGCTGATGGCTATGGCAAGGGCAATTGCAAGAGGTGTTTGTATTACAATTGTCCAAAACATCAGCAGGAAAGTGTTTTTTGCGCTTATGACAAAAACGTCATCTTTCGTAAAAAGACTGATATAATTGTTTATCCCTGTAAATTTGATGGTGTCAAGAATATTCCATCTGAAAAAACTGTAATATACAGAGCTGAAGATAGGCACTATTACAATTATTGTATATATTATCAGTGCCGGTAGAATAAAAGAAAGAATTGTTTTTTTGTTTCGCAGCATGAATTCCATTGTAATTTCACCTTGACCGGTATGATATGATTATTTTATGAACAGACTCCATATCTTTTGTAATCCTGTCAGGTCGGCGGGAGATACCCGCCGCTGACAGGATGGTATTCTTTTTAACTGAATTTACTCCCTGTTTTGTTCGGTAAATTCCTGCAACGCACGAAACGCTTCTTCCGGATTTTTTCCTGCGGTAATCGCCTGGATTGTATTGTTATATTCATCGCCTATTGTATTTCCCAGTGCGACGTCATAGAACAGGAAAAACTCTTCCATGTCCTTCTGAAGTTCCGTGACCTTTATTGCAATAGGATTTGCCTTTTCAGCAGGAAGCGAGATTTTTGTCACTACAAGGTTTCCCGCTTCTGCAAATTTTTCCTGGATTTCCTGTGACGCTATGGTCTTCAGGAATTCGACGGCGGCTTTTTTGTCTTTGCAGTTCGCGCTTATGGCAAAACTCTGGTCGGGCTGACCCAGCCAGCTGTTAATGCTTCCTTTACCGTTTTCTATTATGGGGAATTTTGCAACATCAACTTTATCCTTAACCGGCGATTCATCATTGGTCAGCTGCTGGATTGCCCAGCTGCCCATAACCAGCATTGCCGCTTTTTCTTCCTTGAACAGTTCCTGGGCAGGATCGTTATCCAGTGCATTAAAGCCTTCCGGGAAAGCATTCATCTGCGCCAGCTCATACATTATTTCGCCTGCACGGATGAAAGACGGATCAAGCCATGTCCCGGTACCTTCGTATACTTTCTTAAACGGTTCACCCCCGCCTATACGGTTGGCGATAATTTCGCTGTACATTGCACCCACCCAGGGGGCTTTGTTTCCGAGTGCAAACGGAATAATGCCGTTCTCATTGAGCACCCTGATCACTTCTTTTAGTTCGGAGTATGTTTCGGGAACTTTCAGATTCAGCCTGTCGAAAATCTCTTTGTTATAGAACAGGCATACAACGGTTTGAGTGGTTGGGGCCGCATAAATTTTGCCGTCAAAGGTGAGTGCATCGAAAATGCCGTTTACATAACTGTTTTTCCATTCGGGATCATTTTCGAGGTCTTCGCTGATACTGTATACTTTTCCTGAATTGACAAAAGTCTTCAAAAACCCTGCAGCCCATGTATTAAACAAATCCGGAGCTTCATTGGCCGCCATCAGTGTTGCTATTTTTGTCTTGTACTGTTCCGATTCGGTAAACGCAATTTCTATTTCTGCTGTTTCACTTCTTTTGTTGTATAAATCTACCGCTTCTTTAATGATTTTTGAATTCGGGTCTGTTTCTATTCCCCAGGCCTCAATTCTCAGTTTGGTTTTTTGTCCGCCTGTACCGGTGTCGACATTTGAAGTGCTGCAGCCTGTTAACAGAGAAGAAATTAAAAGAACAAGGCACAAAAACAGAGACGGAATCCTTCTCATTTTGTTTTTCCCCCTGTTATTTTGTTTTTGCGGCTTACAGAAATGCCACGTTTTTATTATAGAGGTTTTCCTGTTTTAATAGATTTGATTAAATAAACTAAATATTTGAAAAAATAAACTTTTTGTTATGAATCCGATGAATTGACCGTATGATTTGAGGGGATGGATATGCTTACGCAAGTGCCGCATCCCTTGCGGCTTTGAATTTTAATCCCGTATTTTTCGCCATAATACATTTTTATCCTTTTATCCACGTTTTTCAGTCCTATATGGGTATGTCTGTCGGTTTTGCCGGAGTCGTGGTTTTCCGAAAGTATTTTTGAGCACAGTTCCTCGTCCATTCCTATTCCGTCGTCTTTCACCCGTAAAATGACTGTCCCGTTCTCGCTGAAGCCTTCTATTGATATTTTTCCATTGCCGATTTTATTTTCTATTCCATGTATTACTGCATTTTCAACTATTGGCTGAAGAATCAGCTTTGGTATTTTTACATCCAGTATCCCGGGATTTATATCCATTTCTGCGCTTATTTTGTCGCCGTATCTGAATTTCTGAATGGTCAGATAGTTTTCAATATTTCTGATTTCCTCCCTGACGGAAATGAAGTCTTCGCCGTTAATGCTCGCACGCATAAGGTCACCGAGGGCTTTGACCATTCTGCCGATTTCAGGAACTCCGTGCATTCTTGCCATCCAGTTGATGGATTCCAGTGTATTATAGAGGAAATGGGGATTAATCTGCATTCTTAAAGATTTCAGTTCGGCTTTCTGCTTAAGCAGTTCCTCCTGATAAACTTTTTTAATAAGAAGGTTCACCTGGCTTACCATTTCATTGAAACGCCTGCTTAATACGCCAATTTCATCCTTTGCGTCATAATCAATATATACACTGAAATTTCCCTTACCGACTTCCTGCATTTTCTTTGAAAGATCCTGAACAGGTTTTGAAATGTCTTTTGAAATCACTACGGACAGAACAAATGACAAAAGGCAACATAACAAAATAGTTAAAAATATCCAGTTTCTGAGCAATATTACTTCCCATTCATATTCCAGTGAAGGTATGAAACAGACCATTTTCCATGACGTACCCTTTATATCCCTGTATGAGACATAATAATTTTTACCTGCTATTTTGGCCGTTGTAAAGGTGTTATTATCCATAAAACCGTTTATTGCCTTTGACGTGAATTCATTTCTTTTTCCAAGAAGATTTCTGTCCCTTGCCAGAACAATATAACCTTGTTGGTCTATAATATACAGCTTACCGTTATTGAAAAGTTCGGTTTCCTTAAATGTGTTTATGATACTGCTTTCACGCAGGTATACGAACACATAGCCGATTTTCTTCTGAGCGTCGAGGCTGTTTATAACCCTTCCCACCATTAAGGTTTGTGTGGATGGATCGGTATTAAACCAGTACGGTCTTCCCAAACCTTTCTCCACAATTTTCCTTTCCTCTTCGTTGTCATTTAGGGAGATTGACGCAGGATTTACATAATATATCGTTCCGTTATTTGAAATTATCTGTATTGCGGCTATATCCGAAACTGAAGAAATAAGCCCACTGAGCTGCGAATGTATGTTTTTCTCGGCAGTAATTTTTTCCTGTTCATTGGCAAAACCCCTGTTGCTTTTTTTTAAACTGTTCTGGATTATTGAATTTGAAAGCACCTGGAAGGTGACACGTTCGGCTTCACGCAGTTTGTTTTCTATATTATTGCCCATTTCCATCAGTATATCATTGGTATATTGCTCGGTTTTGTGTTTTATAAGTTCACTGGATCGGCAGTAGGAAAGAATTCCGATAAAAAGCGCGGGGAAGATTGCAAGGAAGACGAATGAAAAAACCAGCTTTTTATAAATCGGAAGATCGCGAAAATGTTTGCGGATGGCATACAGCTTAGTCAATTTGTTTCATACTCCTTTTGAGGCAGAAAGCTTATCCCTGTATTCTGAAGGGGTGAGTCCGTAATATTTTTTAAAAACCTGGCTGAAATAACCCGGATCAAAAATGCCCACCATGGACGATATTTCATAAATTTTATAATCAGAATTGGAAAGCAGCTCACAGGCCTTTTGTAATCTGTATTTCGTAAGGTTTTCAAGAAATGTTTCTCCCAGTTCTTTTTTGAAAAGACGGCTTAAATAGACGTGATTCATATGCACATGTTCGGCTGCGGTAAAAAGGCTGATGTCTTCGGAATAATGATTTTCGATATAATCCAGTACTTCCCGTACAATTCTGTTGTTGATTTTCCGCTGTTTACACTGGTTTCCAAGATTTCGCAGCTGAATGATTTCGTCGATTTTGCTTTTCGCTTTTAAAACCGCTTCTATTATTTCATCGGGATCAGAAGGTTTGAGGATGTAATCTATCGCTCCCAGGCTGATGGCAGTTTTTGCATAGTTGAAATCTTCATATCCTGTCAGGAGGATTGACTGAATTTCAGGGACCTGTTCTTTTGCGGCTTCTATTAGCTTCAGACCGTCCATACCGGGCATTCGGATATCGGTTATTAAAATCTGCGGGTGCTTGGAAATTATTATCGAAAGCGCTTCGTTGCCGTTTTCCGCTGTACCAAGAACCATAATCCCATACCTGTTCCAGTCAATTGACGTAAGCCCCTGTCTTATAATAAGTTCGTCGTCAGCTATTACCATGCCTATCATTTCTAATCCTCCTGCACGAAAGATTAGCCGGCACATATGAAACGGCAAGGCATATTTTTGACATGATCATTTCCGGGGAGCAATTGTTGGCATAATAATAATATCATTTAAAATAATGGCTTGTCAATTGTATTGCTTTTATATCATATGTATATTTATACCATTAAATTATAAGCTTACAATCCAAAAGCGTTATTAAATATTTCAACCCGGGATTTCACCGGTAAATAGAAGTTCAAAACTTATGAAAAATTTTTATAAAACTATTGACAAATGCATATTTATACTGTAAATTTATAAATATACAAAAACAATTTATAATTATACATAAATATTCAATTACAGGGGGAGTAAATGAATGAAAAAAATTATAAAACTTTTGACGGTTATAATGATTGTGGCGACGGTTGCTGCAGTGTTTTCGGGCTGTAGTTCGGAAAGCAAAAGCCAAAAGGTGAAGGTTATTGATATTCCGTTAACTCAGGAAGAATATGCATTCGGGGTGAATAAAAGTGATCCCAAACTTCTTGAGGAAGTAAACAAGCTTATAGCTGATATAATGTCCGACGGCACATTTGATGAGATATTAAATAAATATTTCGGTGACGGTGAACCTGAGCCGGTGGAATCGGCAGAGCTGAATCCGTCGAAAGATCAGCTTGTGGTTGCTACAAATGCAGCCTTTGAGCCCTTTGAATACATGAAGGGCAACAAATATTACGGTATCGATATGGAAATTGCCAGACTTCTGGCAGAGCGTCTCGGAAAAGAGCTTGTAATCAGCAATATGGATTTTGATGCCGTTTGTCTGGCGGTAGGGCAGGGAAAGGCCGATATTGCAATGGCAGGGCTCACGATTAAAGAAGACCGGAAAGAGTATGTAAACTTTTCGGACAAATATTATAACGCGTCGCAAAAGATTATAGTGAAAGAGAATGATACGACATTTGATAACTGTAAAACCGCCGAAGATGTTGAGGCAATTCTTTCAGGCATGGGAAAAGATACTAAAGTTGGAGTGCAGAACGGTACTACCGCGCAATTCTATGTTGAAGGCGATGAAGAATGGGGTTTCAGCGGTTTTAACGTTACATGTGTGGGTTACAGTTCGGGAGCCTTGGCCGTTCAGGACATGCTTAACGGAAATGTGGATTTCGTAATAATTGATGAAGCACCTGCGGAATTTATAGTGAAAGCAATTAATGAGCTAAACTGAAAAAGATAACTTTTGCCTGGTGGCAGGGTCAGGCTGGATGTTTTTCCAACTGACCCTTTATGCGTTTATACGGAATTGGAAGGAAATACAGACCGTTTTTAATATTTGTCGGTTACCGGTTTTTGCACCCGGGTGAAGGCAAAATATTTGATTTTATATATAAAAAATGCATTGATAAACCGCTGTTGTGGCTGTTATAATGATGTAAATTATTACTGATAAGGGATATGGTATGGGAAACTTTGGAAGAAAGCTTGAAAAATTCTGGGAAATTTTTTATGAAAATGGCGGTTACACAAAAGTACTGACCGGCCTGAAAAATACGTTGTATATAGCGGTTGCGGGACTGGCTATTGGAATTATCATCGGAACAATTATAGCCATTATAGAGGTATTTCCGAAATACAAGAAACTTCCGAGAATACTTGATACAATATGCAGGTTTTATGTGGGACTGTTCAGGGGTTCTCCCATTGTGGTGCAGTTGCTGGTGGCATACTATGTGGTTCTGCCGTTGGTAAAGATAAATATACCTCCGCTTAATGTCTGTGTTATTGTTTTTGGACTTAACAGCGGGGCGTATGTGTCTGAAATCATGAGAAGCGGTATAATGTCGGTTGATCCAGGCCAGATGGAAGCAGGTCGCGCCCTGGGGTTAAGTTATGGAACAACGATGGTGAAAATTGTGGTACCGCAGGCGGTAAAAAACATATTGCCGACGCTGGGAAATGAATTTATAGCGCTGATTAAGGAAACGTCGGTTGTAAGTTTTGTAGGGGCTGCGGATTTATATGTCGCTTTCAATTTCATAGGAACCAACAGCTATGAATTTATGGTCCCGTATCTTGTCATGGCGTTGATTTATATTGTTATGGTCATGATTATAGCGCTGTTTGTAAGGATCATGGAAAGGAGCCTCAGGAAAAGTGATAGACGTAATTGACTTACATAAAAGTTACGGTAAAGTGGAAGTATTGAAGGGAATAACTGTTTCAATTAAGAAAGGCGAAAAAATAGCCATAATCGGACCTTCGGGTAGCGGAAAAAGCACCTTTCTGCGCTGTCTCAACTGTTTGGAGGATCCTACAAGCGGTTCTATAATCTTTGAAGGCGTGGATATTGCCGATATGAGGGTTGACATAAATATCCACCGCAGGCACATGGGAATGGTTTTTCAGCAGTTTAATCTGTTCAATAACAAAACAGTGCTTGAAAATATTATGCTTGCGCCGGTGCATATAGGCATTTCTGAGCTTCGGAAGAAAAAGGTTAGAAATTTTTTTATTAAAATAGGCAATCTGTTTGCAAAGAACAAAAAACCGCTTTACGAAATAAACACGACGCCGGCAAAAATTAAAGCCGAAGCAAGGGATAATGCGATGCGGCTTCTGAAAAGAATTGGACTTGAGGACAAAGCCAATGTTTATCCGTCCACTCTTTCGGGAGGTCAGAAGCAAAGAATAGCGATAATCCGTGCCCTTGCTATGAATCCTAAAGTGATGCTGTTTGATGAACCTACATCGGCTCTCGACCCGGAAATGGTAAAAGAGGTACTGGAACTTATAAGGCAGGTGGCGGAAGAGGGAATGACAATGGTTATTGTCACCCATGAAATGGGATTTGCAAGAGAAGTTGCTACAAGGGTTTTGTTTATGGACGAAGGAAAAATCCTTGAAGAAGGCACTCCTGAAGAGATTTTTACAAATCCGAAGCATCCCAGGACAAGAGAATTTTTGTCAAAGGTACTGTAATGTCATAAATTTTGCGGCATTTGTTTTGTCACTAAAATATGTTTTCTTTCGGGCTGCGGGATGACAGCGTAAGGCCAGAGGTTTAAGTTGCCAAGTATGGACAGTTATATTAAAATTTATTCTATATATGCAGCAGGTTGATGGTTCGCAGGAGATTTGTTTTAAATTTATCGGGGTGGTTTATATGAAATTTTCAAAACGTATCGATCAGTTGAATGAGGGTATATTTGCCAAACTGCTGGAAATAAAAAGGGAAAAGTTGGCAAGGGGAGAACAGGTTATAGATTTAAGCGTAGGTTCTCCGAATATTGCCCCCGCAAGGCATATATTGGATGCTTTATGTGCCGCCGCTGCGGATGAAAGAAATTATACCTATGCGATAAGCGATTTGCCGGAATTGCTTGAAGCTGTGAGTAAATGGTATAAGAACAGGTATGGCGTGGATTTGGATCCGAAAACCGAAATCTGTTCCCTCATGGGATCTCAGGAGGGATTTCCTCTTATATCAATGACGGTTGTGGATGAGGGGGATTTGGTCCTTATACCAGATCCGTGCTATCCGATATTTGCCGACGGACCGCGTATGGCAGGAGCAAAACTGTATTATATGCCTCAGAAGCGGGAGAACGGTTATATTGTAAATCTTAAGGATATTCCTGAGGATATTGCCAGGCTGGCAAAACTTATGATAGTATCATACCCTAACAATCCTACCACGGCAGTTGCTCCTGATGAGTTTTACCATGAGCTTATAGCTTTTGCAAAGGAATATGATATAATTGTGCTTCATGACAATGCCTACAGTGATTTGGTTTTTGACAATAAAAGAGGGGGAAGTTTCCTTGCCTACCCCGGCGCGAAGGATGTAGGCGTTGAGTTTAACTCACTGTCGAAAACCTATGGAATAGCCGGTGCGAGAATCGGATTCTGTGTAGGTAACAAAGAGGTTGTTTCACGCCTTAAAATGTTAAAATCAAATCTTGATTACGGTATGTTCATACCAATTCAAAAGGCTGCCATTGCGGCCATTACGGGCGATCAAAGCTGTGTGTCGAGAACCAGGGAGGCTTATGAAATAAGAAGAAATATCCTTTGTGACGGTTTTAACAGCATAGGCTGGCATATGAAAAAACCCGAAGCAACAATGTTTGTTTGGGCGCCAATTCCTCCGAAATATGAAAAATCCATTGATTTTGCAATGGACATGCTCAACCGTGCTGGCGTAATGGTAACCCCGGGAAGTGCTTTCGGGCCTTCGGGAGAGGGGCATGTACGCATTGCACTGGTTCAGGATATAGAGGATATTAAAAAGGCAATTGAAGCTGTAAAAAGGAGCGGAATACTGGATTAGCAAAAGTTGATTGCGGTAATGAAATAAAATATATGAGGGGTGCTATGGCACCCCTTTTTGTTGATGTTCTGCAAAAAAAAGTCTTTTAGTTTGGATTTTTGTCAGTTATTTAAAACTTTAATTAAAATCCGCCGAAAAAGATATAGTGAATGTACTGTAATTTTGTATGTCCCGAAAGCATGTTTATAGTAAAGCAAAAAAGAGTAAATATAATATGGCTTAAGTTTGTTGCTTAAATACGAAAGAAAGGGTTTGGGTGGGGTAAATGAAAAGTATAGGTTCAAGAATTATTTTTTCCTTTGGCCTTTTGCTTCTGATTGTATGTGTGGCTTTTGGAACTGTTTCATATTTTGCCTCTTCAAAATCCTTAATCAGGGTCCTCGGCGATACAATGCCCAAATATGCGATGGAAGCTTCATTAACAATAAGGGACAGTATACAGAATCATCTGAATATACTGAGTTATATGGCTTCATCGGAAGAAATGAGGGTGCTGCAGGATCCGAATGGCGATTACTCTAAGGCAGTGGCGATGCTTTCAAAGGAAAAGCAGAGATTAGGGCATGAAAGTATGCTGCTGATTAACAAAAACGGCATCGCTGTAACTGACGAGGGTAAGATTCTGGACATGAAGGAACACCAGTTGTTTAAAGCGGCAATGGCAGGTGAAAGTACCGTATCTGATCCCATGTTTAATGAAGATCGGACTAAAATAGTCATGGCTTATGCAGTACCGGTGGTAATTGACGGTGAAGTTTCAGGCGTACTTATGGCGGTCAGGGACGGGATGGAGCTTAGCGAGTTTGCCCAAAAGATTAAGTTCGGTGATACTGGCGAAGCGTTTATTATAAATAAACAGGGAAGGACCATTGCCCATGCCGATACCGAACTGCTTAAGGAAATCATTGATACAAGAACGGTTGATGCTTCGACAACAGCCTCGGTTCTTCTGCCGGCGAGAAAAGGTCTTTTAACTGCAGGAAATGGCTCCGGAACATCGGAGCAAAATGTCGACTCTGTCACTTCTGCAACTCCGGAAAACGCTGACGGCGGCAATAATTTAGGGTTTGACAATTTCAATGAGGTTCAAAGGAAAATGATGAACGGAGAAACGGGTTTTGAGGAATATAAATATAAAGGCGTTGCGAAAGTGGTAGGTTTTGCACCGATATCCGAATATGGCTGGTCGGTGGGAGTGGCCGTGGACAAAAGCGAAATGATGGCAGAAGTGGACAACCTCAGAACCACTTTCATTGTCATATCGGTTATTATTCTTGCCGCAGGGGCCGTTACGGCATTTCTGATTGGAAAAAGCATATCAAAACCGATAACTGAATTGACAAATTGCTGTATTACAATGTCAAAAGGCGATTTCACCGTAAGCGTTAAAGAAAAATATGCCAAAAGGCGTGATGAAATAGGGGATCTTGCAAGAGGCTTCAGGAAAATAACCGAAGACGTGTCGAAGATTATTAAAAACGTTATCTCGGAAGCCAACAACGTGGATAACGCTATTATTACCGCAAGTGACAGCATGTCCGAACTGACCGATCAGATTAACGTGATGTCATCCATAACTCAGGAATTGTCTGCGAAAATGGAGGAAACATCCGCAATGGCCGAAGAGATGAATGCCACTGCGACCGAAATAGAAAAAGCCATTGATTCGATTGCAAACAAGGCACAGGAAGGTGCGATGTCGGCAAATGAAGTAAGCAGGCGGGCCAATGAGCTGATGGATAACGCGATGAATTCCCAGAAAAGTGCCCTGGAGTTATTTACGAACAATGCCACAAAGCTTAGGGAAGCCATTGAAAAAGCAAGAGCGGTGGAAAGGATAGGCATTCTGTCCGATGCAATTCTTGAAATTGCCCAGCGTACAAATCTTTTGGCTCTGAATGCTTCAATTGAAGCCGCTCAGGCCGGCGATGCGGGGAGAGGCTTTGCCGTAGTTGCCGGGGAAATAAGGAATCTTGCCGAAAATTCAAGGAAGACTGTTTCAGAAATACAGCAGGTAACAAAACAGGTTGTCGAATCGGTATATAACCTTTCTGAGTGCTCTGAAAAGGTTCTGGATTTTCTGGAGAACAAAGTGGTAAAGGACTATGATATGCTTGTAGAGACGGGTGAAAAATATAACAACGATGCGCGCATGATAGACGAGATGGTGGCCGATTTCAGTGCTACTTCCGAGGAACTGTATTCATCGGTACATAGTATAATGAAAGCAATTAATGATGTGGCGGAAGCCGCTACGGAAAGTTCCGCCGAAACGACTGACATGGCGAATGAAGCCGGTATTGTGGCCACAAAAGCCAGTGAAGTAATGGAGCAGGCGAAAAAAGTGAAGGAGAGTACCGAGAAACTCCTGAATGTCGTGTCCATGTTCAGGGTTTAAAAGAGGGCTGGCACGGGAAAGCGGCAGAAAGCTTCCCGTGCTTCCTTTTTTGATTTCAAATAAAAAGGAAGGGGAATTATATGGACAAAAACAAGGTTGCCTTAACGCCGCCGATGGGATGGAACAGCTGGGACTGCTATGGCGCATCGGTTACTGAAGAACAGCTTATAGGGAACGCCGAATACATGGCCAAATATTTGAAACGATACGGCTGGGAGTATATCGTATGCGATATTCAGTGGTATGAACCGAAGGCGAAATCCACGGAGTACAATCATTTTTATCCCCTTGAAATGGATGAGTATTCCCGTCTGATACCCGCCGTAAACCGTTTCCCGTCATCCAGAAATGGCGCGGGATTTAAACCCATTGCCGATTACATCCACAGCCTTGGTCTTAAATTCGGTATACATATCATGCGCGGTGTTCCGAGACAGGCGGTACACGCAGGAACACCAATTAAAGGCACCAATGTTACAGCAAGAGACATTGCCCACAGTTATTCCATTTGCCCGTGGAATACCGATATGTATGGTGTGAACCCGGATGCCGAAGGGGCGCAGGAATACTATAATTCCCTTTTTGAACTGTATGCCGCCTGGGGTGTGGATTTCGTCAAGGTGGATGACATATGCAACACCGAATTCAGTCCCTCAAACCCGTATTCGGCGAAGCGTGAGATTGAGATGATCCGCCGTGCCATTGATAACTGCGGAAGACCAATGGTTTTGAGCCTGTCCCCCGGGCCTGCAGTAATTGAAGAGGCTGAGCATCTTTCAAAACACGCCAATATGTGGAGAATTTCGAAAGATGTATGGGATAACTGGGAACAAATTTATGAGATGTTTGAAAAATGCAATCAGTGGAGCCCGTATGTAAGGGAAGGATGCTGGCCTGACTGTGACATGCTGCCTTTAGGGCGTATTTGCATAAACACGCCCGGGTATGATCAGAATGCAAGGTACTGCCGCCTGACGAAAGACGAGCAAATAACAATGATGACGTTATGGTGTATTTTCCGCTCCCCGTTAATGATAGGAGGGGAACTGCGCGATAACGACGAGTGGACTTTTAACTTGCTTACAAACCATGAGGTTCTGGGCCTTCTGAAACATTCCTATGGTGCAAGGCAGATTATGCGCACCGGTGATACGATTGTCTGGACAAGTAATGGCATTGACGGAAGCAAATATGTGGCGTTTTTCAATATTTCATTCGCGTTCACGAATCCTTCCATAAGTCTTTCAAGGCTTGGGCTCAGAGGGACATATAAGGTCAGAAACCTCTGGAAGCATGAGGATACGGGTGTTGTCTCAGATTACGTGAGTGCAAATGTAAACCCTCACGGAGCTGTACTTTATAAGCTTACAAAAATCGACTGATCGATGTTTGCCGGATATATTTTTGAATGAAGCGGCCTGCATTGCCGGAATTTCCTAAATAATGCAGCTGACGCAAGAAGCGTTAAAACCGCGCCCGTCCGGGTTTCAAACCGACGGGTGTCCTGTTTTTTTGCGCGGTCGTGTGTTATAATTAGGTATCAAACTTTACCGGTAAACGGCATGACTCTATGGAAAAATTATGACGGAAATGGGGTTATATTATGAAGGTATCTGAACTGAAGTATGAAAGAGTATCTTTGGAGGCTGTAAAGGACGAACTGGAAGAAAATCTGGCGAAGATAAAAAACGCCGGTTCGGTTGATGAAGTGCTGAAAGCACGGGAAAAAATACTGAAAACAGTGGAGGAGTTTACCACTGCAAAGAGTATTGCCCATATGCGCTATACTTTAAATACCGTGGATGAATTTTATTTAAAGGAAATGGAATATTATAACGAAACCGAGCCGAAGTTCAACAATTACTTTCATCAATATGCAGTGGCTATGATTCAAAGCCCGTTCAGGGCAGAACTTGAAAAGGCACTGTCGCCCGTACTTTTTAAATATTATGAAGTCACAGCCAAATCCATGTCCCCTGAAATAATTGAAGAGATGGTGGAGGAAAACCGCCTTGTAACCGAGTATTCCAAACTAATGTCCGAAATGACGTTTGATTTCAGAGGCGAATCAATACCGTTGTCAATACTTCGCAAATATATGAAGGATGACGACAGGAACACAAGAAAGGAAGCATACGAAGTACTGGGCAGGGGCCTTGAGAAGCATTCCGGCGAACTGGATACTCTTTATGACAGGCTGGTAAAGGTACGCGACAGAATGGCCAAAAAGATGGGTTACAAAAATTTCATTGAGCTGGCTTATTACAGGCTTGGCCGCATCAGTTTTGACGAAAAGATGGTTGAAAAATTCCGTAAAAACGTTCTGAAGGATATTGTGCCTGTTGTTTCAAGGCTTAAACTTGAAAATGCAAAGCGTATGGGAATAGATGATTTTAAATTGTATGACAATGATGTTTATCTGCCAGGCGGCGATCCAAAACCAATTCTTGACAAGGACGGAATTTTCAAGGCTGCGCAGGAAATGTACCACGATATGAGCGAGGAAACGGGAAAATTCTTTGACATGATGCTGGAAACCGAGGCATTTGACGTAGAATCGCGAAGGAACAAATGGGGTGGAGGGTACTGTACGTATTTCTTCAAATACAAGCAGCCGTTTATCCTGGCAAACTTCAACGGTACATCCGCCGATATTGACGTTGTTACACATGAGGCAGGCCATGCCTTTGCGGCATACCTGACAAGGAATAACAGATTTGCAGTGGAACTTAACGTCGGAGGAATGGAAACAGCGGAAACGCACTCCATGAGCATGGAATTTTTTGCCGAAAAATATATGGATAAGTTTTTCGGGAAAGATGCGGCAAAATACAGGTTTATGCACGTTTTTGACGCATTTTCGTTTATCCCTTACGGCACCATCGTGGACTATTTTCAGCATATTGTTTATGCAAACCCTGACATGACACCTGAAGAAAGGAACGAAACATGGAGAAAGCTGGAGGCTGAATTCCGGCCTTACCTGAGCAGTGAAGGGATACCGTATTTGGAAAAAGGAACACGGTGGCAGTATCAGATGCACATTTATGAGAGCCCGTTCTACTATATAGATTATTGCCTTGCCCAGGTTGTGGCTTTTGAGTTCCTGCTTGAGTCGCTGAAAGATTACAACGAAGCCTTCAGAAAGTATGTACGTTTTGCTTCTCAGGGTGGTGAGGCTTTGTTCACCGATTTGATTAAGGAGGCGGGACTTGTATCTCCGTTTGAGGACGGTGCGCTTAAGGACCTGGCAGGAAAAATTGAAAAACTTCTTAACGAATTGAGAGCGCAAATATAAGAACAAAAAACGATAAACATTGTAAAAAAACCGGTAAAGTTTTAAACTTTACCGGTTTCCATCTGTGAAAATGTAACCGTCAGGCGTTCCATAAAATTCATGCACGCCGAACTGCATGCTTTAAGTATTGTATTTTTAATCGCTTTTGCCTTTGAATTTCCGTGGCATTTATAGATTATACCGTTTACTCCGAGTATCGGTGTTCCGCCTATTTCTTCGGGATCAAGCTGTTTCATCAGCTTCTTGAGTTCGTGCCTTATCATCATGTAGCTGATTTTCCCCAGTATGCTGGAAGAATACATTTTTTTCAGCTGCTGTATGATATAGCTTCCGGTGCCTTCCATAACCTTAAGCATTGTATTGCCGACAAAGCCGTCGCAGACCACAACGTCCACTTTGCCTTCCGGAATGTCCCTTCCTTCAATGTTTCCTACGAAGTTTATATCCGCCTTTTTCAAAATCTCATAGGCGCTTTTCACTACCTCGTTCCCTTTGTTTTCCTCTGTGCCCACATTAATCAGGCCTACTTTCGGGTTTTCAATATTGTACACATATTTCATGTATTCGCTGCCCATTATGGCAAACTGTAAATAATTAATGGGCTTTATCTGGGTATTCATTCCGGCGTCTATTATCATCGTCTGCCCCCTGATGGAGGGAACCACGGGTGCCAGCGCGGGCCGTACCACTCCCTTGATCCTTCCAGCAATCAGCAGCGAACCCGCCAGCAATACTCCGGTACTGCCCGCTGAAATAAATACATTGGCGGCTTTGGACTGTATCTTTTTCATACCGACTATAAGTGAGGAATTCTGTTTCTTTTTAATGGCTTCGGTTGGTTTGTCGGAATTTGTTATCTCGTCAAATGTTTCGGTAATAAAAAGCCTGCTTCTGTCAAAGGTCTCATTTTCAAGGCATTCCTCAATTTTCCTCGGATCCCCCAGTAACTCTATTTCAAACCCGTCCTGGGCTTTTATTGCTTCCACGCATCCTTTTACTATTTCTTTCGGGGCATTATCCCCGCCCATTGCGTCAACCACAATCCTCAACAGTCTCAGCTCCTTTTATGAAGAGTTTCTGAATCTATATAAGAATTTAAATGATTACCCGCATTTTGAACTCATTATTGCACCTGGGACACTGCACGGTATGTTTTCCCCTCTTATACGGCAGCCTCAGCATTGCCTTGCAGTGAGGGCATCTATGATACCGGTGTGTACGGATTTCTTTAATTCTGCGGATTGTAAAAAGCCATTCCTTTTTTACCCGGTACCACGCATTCAAAAAACGCTCATTTTCCAGACGTCTCTTATATATATTTTTCGAAAATGTTCTGGAAATCATCACTATGAATACAAACCACATTATAATTGTAAGTACCGGTGAATGCACAAATGAGTTAATGATAAGCAGAATAAAGCATAACAAAGCCAGAGCATAGTACAAGTGATCTATCCCGTACCTGCCGTACATGAACTTTATTAGCTTTTCCCTGAAGGCTCCCATTGTCATCTCTCCCTGGTCAGCCATATTGGACACTAATGTGTAATTATATCACAAAAGTCTGAATTAATTACACGGGAATTCTGAATTTGGTTTCGGCAGATAAATTATTGTGGCTGATTACCTGCCGGTGATATTATAAAAAGAAAATATAAACTGAATTTAAACAAAATCGCTTTATTTGTTAATAATCAATTAATATTTTGCTGATAAAATATTCTCATCAAGGATAAAAATGATTTCACATGGGAGGAACGCCTGTGTTCAGCATAATGGTAGTGGAAGATGATTATAACACAAGAAAACTTATGGAAGCGGTATTAACCCAGAATGGATATGACGTTATTCTTGCAACCGACGGAATAGACGCGCTGGAAAAGATGGACAGCCACCATGTGGATTTGATTGTTCTTGACCTTATGTTGCCCCGGATGGACGGTTATGAATTTACAAAAACGCTAAGGGAGAGCAATAACAATATCCCAATTCTTATGGTAACCGCAAAAGAGGCCCAGGAAGATAAAAAGAGAGGATTTATAGTCGGAACCGACGATTACATGGTAAAACCCGTGGACGAAGAGGAAATGCTTCTCAGGATTGCGGCATTGCTCAGGCGGGCGCAGATAGTCAATGAGCGGAAACTTGTAATAGGTGAAACTGTTTTGGATTATGATTCGTTTACCGTAAGACGCGGGGATAATGTTCAGGAGCTGCCCAATAAGGAATTTTTGCTGTTGTATAAATTATTGGCTTACCAGAACAAGATTTTTACCCGGCGCAGTCTTATGGATGAGCTGTGGGATATGAATTCAGATACCGACGAGCGCACGGTGGATGTCCATATCAACCGTTTGCGGGAAAGGTTCAAGGATAATCCGGATTTTGAGATAGTTACGGTAAGGGGGCTTGGATACAAGGCGGTGGTAAGGAATGAAAAGAATAAAATCTCTTAATATTATGATGGTAATTTTTATATTTTTTATAATGGTATCCTCAGGGCTGTTAACATCGGTATGTTTCCTGTTTTTCTACGCTTTGGACTTTTTTCCTTTTCCATTCCTTACGCCTATTCTTTCCCCGTTTATTGCACTTCTTGTAAGCAGCATTATAGGCACGTCACTGTCGGCAATGGTCAGCGAAAAATTTTTAAAGCCCCTGCATCAGTTAATTGACGCCACAAAAATTATAGCAAAGGGGGATTTCAGCGTCCGCGTGCCTGAAATTAACAGCGATTCCGAAATTGCCGTACTGCTCAGGAATTTTAATCAAATGGCTGAAGAACTGGGCAGTATTGAAATGTTCAGAAATGATTTTATAAATAATTTTTCTCACGAGTTTAAAACCCCGATAGTTTCAATAAGAGGGTTTGCGAAACAACTTCAGAATGAAAACCTTTCGGAGGAAAAAAGAAAAGAGTATACCGAAATTATAATCTCAGAGGCAGAAAGGCTTACAAAAATGTCATCCAACGTGCTTTTGCTGACAAAAATCGAAAACCAGCAGTTCATTACAAATCAGGCCGAGTATGATCTGGATGAGCAGATAAGGAACTGCATAATCCTTCTGGAAAAACAGTGGAGCAAAAAAAACCTTGAAATGAACCTGAACCTTTCAAACGTTAAAATTTTCAGCGATGAAGAATTGCTGTCCCATTTGTGGATTAATTTAATAGACAATGCCGTAAAATATACCGACGACAACGGAAGAATATCCATAACCCTGTATGAAACCGGCGATAACATAGTTTTCCGCATAAGTGACAACGGAAAGGGTATGGATGAATATACAATAAAACACATTTTCGACAAGTTTTATCAGGCTGACAAATCCAGATCAACCCATGGTAACGGCCTTGGTCTTTCAATAGTGAAGCGTATAGTGGAGCTCTGCAGGGGGGAAATTACCGTCGACAGCAAGCTGGGGGCCGGAACAACCTTTACGGTGATTTTGCCCAAGTGTCAAAAGGGTGGTATACATAAAAACTAACTGTATCCAGATTATGGTATTGACCGATACGTAAGATTGTTGTTTAATATAGATAAAACGGCATTTGGAAAGGATTTGTTGGAAAGGATAAAATGAATACGGTAAGAAATCAGAAGCAGCATGATTTGATGACGAAAACTCCGATGACAAAACTTATATTGAGGATGTCGTCGCCGACCATTGTCAGCATGCTGGTATCTTCAATTTACAATACTGCGGATACTTTTTTTGTGTCTCAGCTGGGAACAAGTGCAAGCGGTGCGGTCGGAGTGGTATTTCCCCTTACCGCAATTCTTCAGGCGGTAGGTTTTATGATTGGAAGCGGTGCCGGCAGCAGAATTTCAATATATCTTGGGGAAGGTAATACCGAAGAAGCGGACAAAGTAGCGTCTTCGGCGGTTTTTGCGTCGGTTTTGGGCGGTATTGTCCTGGGGGTTTTATGCAAACTTTTTCTGGCACCGATACTGAGTTTTGTCGGAGCTACCGAAACAATCCTTCCGTATGCGGAAGTTTACGCAAACTATATACTTCTTGGCTTTCCGATAATGTGTGCGTCTTTTGTATTCAATCATTTGCTGCGTTGCCAGGGGAAGACGGCTTTTTCGATGATTGGCATCTCAACAGGCGGAATATTGAATATTTTTCTTGATCCGGTATTTATTTTTACTTTCAATATGGGAATAGCGGGAGCTGCGATAGCTACAATTCTCAGTCAGACTGTAAGCCTGATATTACTGCTGGTATTTGTTCAGAGCAGGCACAGCGTTCTGAAAATAAGCCTTGCGAAAATATCCGGGGGATTTGGCGTTTATTCCGTTATTATCCGTATAGGCGCGCCGTCTTTTTTCCGTCAGGGTCTGGCAAGCATTTCTTCGTCGCTGCTTAACAACAGGGTGAAAATTTACGGAGATGCTGCAGTTGCAGCTTTTTCCATTGTCGGAAAAGTGTCATTCATAATAATGGCGATAATGCTCGGCGTAGGTCAGGGATTTCAGCCTGTCGCAGGATACAATTACGGTGCCCGGAATTACAGACGTGTACGCTCTGCTTATAAGGTAACGCTTCTAATCGGCTGCGCAATGATGAGTGTGGCTGCGGTTATTTGCTTTATTTTTGCGCCGAACATTTTGGCGGTTTTCCGTCCCGATGATCCTGATGTAATAAATATTGGCTCATTTCTTCTGAGGGTTCAGGCGGCCGTTCTTCCGTTAATGTCTGTGACGGTAAGTACGAACATGCTTCTTCAGTCCCTTGCACAGAATAAAGAAGCGACGTTTCTTGCACTGACAAGGCAGGGCCTGTATTTTATCCCGTTAATTTTTATTCTGTCATCCCTTTTGGGGCTGTTTGGAATACAAATTACGCAAAGTATTTCGGATACGTTAAGCATGCTCACCGCAATTCCGTTTGCAGTGCGTTTTTTTAGAAAAATAAAAGAGAAGGAAGCAGAATGGGTTGATGACAATACGGCAAGTAACGAAATTAATATGAATGTATTTGAAAATTTTGAACCGTAATTCTTGTCTGTTTGCCAGAAAATATGCAGATGCAACCGAAAGTAAATGAGAGCGTGGGGAGAAGACACATGCATATATGTATACGGCTGAATGCGGCAAATGACATTGTTTTGCCCGTTCATTACAACCATATTGTGCAGGGCTTTATTTATAACATGATAGACAGGGAACTGGCGGAATTTTTGCACAGCAAAGGCTATGGTGAAGGAAGGAAGTTTAAATTATTCTGTTTTTCGAATATTTTGGGAAAGTCAAATATAGACAGTGCGAACGGCACTATTACATTCAAACCCCCGATAAAACTTGAAGTATCGTCGCCCGACGAATATTTCTGTGAATCTTTTGCGAACACGGTTTTAAAAAAGGAAGCGAAGCTGGGCAAAAACCTTCTTGAGATTGAAAGCATTGAAATAAGCCGGCAGGACGTACTTGATAACAAAATAGTGCTGAAAACGCTGTCTCCGATAACGGCATACAGTACTTTGTTAAGGCCCGATCAGAGAAAGTATACATGCTTTTTTCAGCCCGGTGAAGAAGATTTTAACAGGATCGTTGAAGAAAATCTTCGGAAAAAATACAGGGCGTACACAGGAATGCAACCGCCTGAAGAAAAGGTATGGTTCAGTCCGATAACCCAGCCAAGGCTGCATATAGTAAAATACAAGGGCTACATTGTAAAGGGGTATACATGCAGGCTGAGTGTTGAAGGGCCTCGCGAACTTCTCCAGATGGCTGTGGACGCGGGACTGGGCGGCAAAAACAGCCAGGGGTTTGGCTGTGTGAAACTGGCGGAATAGTTACTTAGTTGTGAAAGGAAAGGTTAAACACGGGGATATAAACATACCTTGAAGGAATTGAAATATCCCGATGGTATTAAACTGGTTTGCCCAATATGAATAGGCTTTTATATTTCATAATTCTCTTTAAATTTTCGTCGGTTTCCGGCAAGCGGAAAACTTTCAGGGGATTTTGCTGTTCATCCTCCGAAAAACGCTCAAAACATAACTTGTAAAGACCTGGTTGAAAAGCCTTGGGATAAGGCATTAAGCATGTTTACAGAATACGCCATAAAAACGAAATCTTTTTAATCCCGAATATGTTTAAATAACATAACAGACTGAAGGCCGAAACCGATAAGAGGGATAAATAAAACTGCTGTTTCCGGTTTTATTTCATCTTCTGTACCTGTTATTTTTGCATTACTTTGTTTCAGTCAGGAGAGGGAGTGTTTTTCATGGCCAAAATTCTGATTTCGGCGTTGGGAACGGGAATAAGCCGGCAGGAGGAAAATGAAAGAAAATACATGCCTGCGGTTTACAGGTTTTCCGGTACGGGCAAGGAATATAAAACTTCATTTGTTGCTGCGGCATTATGTGAACATTTAAAAGTGGACAGGCTTTATCTGGTGGGTACGCCAAAATCGATGTGGGAGGAAGTTTACCGCTATTACACAGAAGCTGCAAACCTGCAGGAAGACAGAAAATATAAAAATTTACTGGCGGACAAGGCTAAAAGTTTTAACGTCAAAGACGCAGAGGGCAATAAAGACAGGATAAACGAGGAAGATTTGGGAAAGCTTAATCTGACAATTGATTTTTACCTGAAGAGCATAAGAAAGTCCGCAACCGGCGGTTCAAAATGTTTCGTCATAGAATACGGCCTGAACGAAACAGAACTCTGGAACAACTTCAATACCTTGCTGCGAATCAGTGATATGCTGGAAGAGGATGATGAGGTTTATCTCGACATAACCCATGCTTTCAGGTCCATCGCTTTGTTTAACTATATAACGCTGGATTTAATTGGCATACTGAAATTTAAGAAAGCGTTTAAACTGTCGGGATTGTATTACGGGATGCTGGACATAAAAGGAGAACTGGAATATGCCCCGATTGTCGATTTAAGCCCGTATTTTAACATGACTTTGTGGGCAAGGGCTGCATATAATTTTATAAATTTCGGGAACGGATACCTGCTGGCTGATTTGATTCATAACAGGGATTTATCGGAGAATATAAGGAAAATATCGGAAATTGTCAATATTAATTATATTGACGATTTCAGAGAAAATATCAAGGCTTTAAACCGGCTGCTGGAGAATAGTCCACATGCCGAGCCGGTGATAAGGCATATGTTCCCGTATTTGTCCGATTTCGCAAAACGGTTTAAAGGAATAAAAACCAACGGAGAACTTCAGTTTGCTCTGGCTGAATGGTATTTTGAAAACAAACGGTATGCCCAGGGATACATCTGTCTGGCCGAATCAATAAGAACAAGGCTTCTTGAACTTTATCAGGACAGAGGCGAAACAGTCAATTGGGATGAGAATGACAGAAAGAAAATAAAGTACCTGATAACAAAGTATCTGAAAGAAAATCCGGAGTACTGCAAAATAAGCCTGGAATATAAGATTATTAACGGAATAAGGAACACAATAGCCCATGCGGGTTATTCCGGAAATAAAAGTCTGGACAGGGACATACGAAAAGCAATTGACCACGTTAACGAACTGAAGAAGTGCCTGTTTAACAATCCGAAGATTGAGAAAATTCCCGACGAATATCCGTTTAATATGTTGAGGACAAAGTAAATTTTACTAAAAAAATTGAATAAATTTTGTTAAAAAAACCAAGTTAATAATATTGATAATAATTTAACAATGTGATAATATAATAGGTGATAGAGTGTTAATATTTTAACAAAGTGTACCTGTGTATGGTGCACGCGGCGTAACATATAAGCTTTATACAGGAATATTTCTGCTTTTACTTTAAATATAAATTTCTGCTTTTACTAAAGGTCAAAGGCCCACCGAAAGGTGGGTTTTTGACCTTTGGCTCAAAGAATGGATGACATCATTTTAAAATCTTCAATAACTCCTCCGGTAATCGGAGCAAGTCCTGAGTTGACAAAAACAGATCTGATCACCGATTTTGGGCCGTATTTCATACGTATTTGGTCAATGGATTTGTCCAAACGCCTTCTGCGTTCATTCAGCGGCTCAAACATTGAAATCTGAAATAAGTCGTTCGGAACCAGATCCGAAACGTGAACACCCATTCCGCGCAATGCTTCTCCCGTCCACATTTCTTCCATAAGCTGCGACGCACGGTTAAAAATCTGATATGTGTCATCGGTGGCTGTGGCGAACTTTCGTTGGTGGGATTTTCCGGTTAAATTTGTGTTTCTTAAATATACCGAGACCAGTTTTGCACAGTAACCCGCCTGACGAAGCCTCATGCCCACCATTTCGCACAAGGACAGCAGTACTTTTCTGGCTTCATCCGCCGAATCCACATCAAACGGAATTGTGGTTGAGTTTCCAATGCCTTTGATCGGCGGACGGGCGTCCGCTGAAACAGGGCTGTTTTCTATTCCGTTGGCGTAGTCCCGGATTAACTTTCCCCAGCTTTTGAGATGGTATTGCAATAATTCAGGATTGGCCTGCGCCAAATCCCCGATTGTAAATATATTGAGCCGGTATAGCTTCGGTGCGGTGGCAGGACCCACCATGAAAAGCTCCCGTACTGGCAACGGCCACATTTTTTCTTTTATCTCGTCAGGGAAAAGGGTATTGACCATATCGGGCTTTTTCAGTTCACTGGCCATTTTGGCAAGCAGCTTGTTGCTGGAAATACCTACATTAACGGTAAAACCAAGTTCGGTTTTTATTCTGTTTTTAAGCTTATAAGCCGCTTCCACAGGGTCGCCGTGGATGTTTTCCATACCGGTGTAATCAAGGAAAGCCTCGTCAATACTGTATACCTGTACATTGGGCGAAAAATCGTGCAGGATGTTTGTCATCGCATTGTGGCACATCATGTAAAGCTCGTACCGCACCGGAACCACAACAAGATTCGGGCATTTTTTTCTGGCGGTGTACAGCGCCTCTCCGGTTTGAATTGAATATTTCTTTGCAGGATTGCTTTTGGCAAGAACAATGCCGTGGCGGCTCTGCTCATCCCCGCCGACAACCGACGGTATTTCCCTCAGGTCTGTTTTTTCACCCATTTGAAGACGGTATACTGCTTCCCAGCTTAAATAAGCGTTATTTACATCAATATGCATTATAATTCTGTTCATATTGTGTTCACCGAACCTATTTTAACTCCGAACAAATGTTCTTTCAAATATTATTTTATGGTAAAAAAGGTTTCTGTATGCATGACTCTGGTTTTGTCGCTTTATTTCCAAAAAGCCGCGCGGGAAATGAAGTATTCATTCAGCTGAATTTGCATGCTTTCATATGTGCTGAAAGGATGCATAAACCTTGAAATGTGCCGGAACGGTGTTATATAATTACATAAAACATTTGCAATTTTTAGTCAGCCAGACAACTATATAAACCCGTATGAAACTATGATAATGCCGATTGGTGGTTATGGAGGAATGAAAGTAATGAAAAAGGTGATTTTAACAGGTGACAGACCCACAGGAAGGCTGCATATCGGCCATTATGTAGGATCGCTCAGACAAAGGATTCAGTTACAGAATTCGGGCGAATTTGATGAAATTTATATTATGATAGCCGATGCACAGGCACTTACCGACAATGCCGAAAATCCGGAGAAGGTACGCCAGAATATTGTGGAGGTGGCATTGGATTATCTGTCCTGCGGTATTGATCCCGAAAAGTCCACTATTCTCATCCAGTCCCAGATTCCCGAGCTTTTTGAATTAACCGCGTATTACATGAATCTGGTCACGGTTTCAAGACTTCAGCGAAACCCAACCGTTAAAGCCGAAATTCAGATGAGGAATTTTGAAGCAAGTATACCTGTTGGATTTTTGGCATATCCGGTCAGTCAGGCGGCTGACATAACGGCGTTTAAAGCCACAACCGTTCCCGTTGGCGAAGATCAGCAGCCGATGCTGGAGCAGACAAGGGAAATTGTGAGGAAGTTTAATTCGATATACGGTGAAACACTCGTAGAGCCTGAAATACTGCTTCCGGATAATAAAGCATGCCTCAGGCTTCCGGGAACGGACGGAAAGGCGAAAATGAGCAAGTCTTTGAACAACGCCATTTATCTGGCTGATTCCGAAGAGGAAGTAAGACAGAAAGTAATGGGCATGTTTACCGATCCGAACCATATAAGGGTGACAGATCCGGGAAGGGTTGAGGGAAATCCGGTATTCACCTATCTCGATGCTTTTTGCAGAGACGAGCATTTCGAAAGATATCTGCCCGAATATAAGAATCTGGATGAAATGAAAGCGCATTATACAAGGGGAGGCCTTGGTGACGTTAAAGTTAAGAAATTTCTGAACGCCGTCCTTCAGGAAGAATTGGAGCCAATTCGCAGAAGAAGGAAGGAATTTGAGAGAGATATACCTTATGTATATGAAATCCTGCGCAAGGGTACCGAGGCGGCGAGAGAAGTTGCGGCCCGTACGCTTGCGGAAGTTAAGAAGGCAATGAAGATAAACTATTTTGATGATTTTAGTTTGATTAATGAATATACGAATAAAATCAACAGATAACTTAAGGTTTCTGCGACGGTGAATGGTTATATAAAGTCATATTTGGATATAAATTGATAATATATAACAACATTTGACAATATTTGACATAAAAATACCCATGGAAATTTCGAAAAAGGTAAAAATATAGGACTAAAGACCTGTATAAGAGGCATAAATACTATTGATTAACCAAGATATTTGTCCTATAATGTTATTAAACGTAGTACTGTAGCACGGTTGATGCTTTATCAGAGGCGCGGGCGTAGGACGGGAGGATGGCAGAAGATGCCCATTACCGAATTTCTGGAGCGAAATGCCAGGTTATATGGCGACGAAAAATGTCTTACCGAAATAAACATGGAGGTTCAGGGAAAAAAGAATGTAACCTGGCTTGAATATGAACTTATAGAAAACAGTCCCTCAGGTTCATACCGGAGGGAGATGACGTGGAGAGAATTTGACGAGAAAGCAAACCGGCTTGCGAATTTGTTGTTAAAACGTGGGATAAAGAAGGGGGATAAGGTAGCCATCCTTTTAATGAACTGTATTGAGTGGCTTCCTATATACTTCGGAATACTTAAAGCAGGCGCGGTGGCGGTACCGTTGAATTTCAGATATACGGCAGAAGAAATAAGGTATTGTCTAAATTTGTCGGATGCGGTTGCACTTATTTTCGGACCTGAGTTTACAGAACGTATCGAGTTGATTTATCAGGATATTCCTGCTGTAAAAATGTTCATTTATGTAGGGGAAAAGACACCGTCATTTGCGGAGAGCTATGAAAGGCTTACGGCTGTCTGCCCGGCGGAAGCGCCAAAGGTAGACATATCCGACGATGACGATGCTGCAATCTACTATTCGTCGGGTACAACAGGTTTTCCAAAAGCAATTTTGCATGCGCACAGAAGCCTTGTATCGGCTTGTTACACAGAGCAGAAACATCATGGGCAGACGCGGGAAGATAATTTTCTGTGCATACCTCCGCTTTATCATACAGGCGCTAAAATGCACTGGTTTGGAAGTCTCATATCGGGAAGCAGGGCGGTTTTGCTTCGGGGTGTGAAACCCGAATGGATTCTGAAGACCGTATCAGAAGAGAAAATTACAATAGTTTGGCTTCTGGTACCCTGGGCCCAGGATATACTTGACGCAATTGAGCGAGGTGACATAAACCTCCATGATTATGATTTGTCGTCATGGCGGCTTATGCATATCGGGGCGCAGCCTGTTCCGCCCAGTTTAATCTGCAGGTGGAAAAAGTATTTTCCAAACCACCTTTATGACACAAACTATGGGCTTAGTGAATCAACCGGACCTGGATGTGTGCATTTGGGTGTTGAGAATATACATAAAGTTGGCGCAATAGGGAAACCGGGATATAACTGGGAAGCCAAAATAGTTGATGAGGACGGAAACCCGGTACCTCAGGGTGAAATAGGCGAGCTGGCTGTTAAAGGCCCGGGGGTTATGAAATGCTACTACAAGGATCCGAAAGCCACAGAAGAGGTCTTGAAGGACGGATGGCTTCTGACCGGTGACATGGCGCGCATGGATGAAGACGGTTTCATTTACCTGGTTGACAGGAAAAAAGATGTTATTATAAGCGGTGGCGAAAATATATATCCTGTTCAGGTTGAAGATTTCCTTCGTGCCCACAACGGAATTAAAGATGCCGCAGTCATAGGCCTTCCTGATCGAAGACAGGGAGAAATAGTCGCGGCAATTATAGAAACAAAACCAGGTATAAATTTAACCGAAAAGGATATAATTGAATATTGCCGGGACTTACCGCGTTATAAACGGCCAAGGAAGATAATTTTTGACAAGGTCCCGAGAAATCCTACGGGCAAAATTGAAAAGCCACTGCTTAGAGCAAAGTATGGAGCTACGCAAATAGTAGCAACCCAAACACAACTGTAGCTATCAAGAACGAGGCTCTTACCTTTCTTCTCCCCCCCCTAAGTCCGAATCGGACTAAAGGAGCCTCGTTTTTTAATATGAATTGATACGAATTTAACGGACTTAGGCTGTTATTGTAGGATAACAGTCTAAGTTTTTATTTTCTAAAACTGTTGGGCGGTTTTTCTGATAAAATAACATTGTAAAGGATAAAACAATGAAGCTGATATTTTGAGTTATGGGAAATACCGTAACGGAGGATTATTATGGCGCGGAATAAGGTAATAGTGGTTGGCGGCGGAGCAGCGGGACTTATGGCTGCAGTTTCGGCAAGAAGGACGGGAGCCGATGTCACAATACTTGAAAGGAATCCCAGGGTGGGGAAGAAAATTCTTGCCACCGGCAACGGACGCTGCAATTTTACAAATATATACGCGGATGTGAAACATTATAACGGGAAAAATCCCGGGTTTGTAAGCGGTGCGTTATCGGCTTTTACGGTCAAAGATACAATCCGTTTTTTTGAAAAGCTGGGAATAGAGCATAAGGTGGAGGAAAACGGAAAGGTTTTCCCGATGTCTGATCAGGCATCAAGTATCCTTGACGTATTTTTATATGAGCTTGATGACAAAAAAATAAATGTGGTTTGTGACTGTAAGGTAACGAATATTACCAAAAAAGGGGATATATTTCTGATTGATACCGAAAAGGGCGATTCATTTACCGCCCACAGTGTTATAGTGGCAACGGGCGGCAAGGCGATGCCGGCCTCAGGTTCGGACGGGAACGGGTATGAACTTGCAAAAAAGCTGGGACACAGGATAACAGATGTATTTCCCGCTCTGGTGCAGATTATGCTTGAGGGGGCGTTTTTCAAACGGATCGAGGGCGTAAAAATTGAAGGCACTGCCGAGGTAATACACAACAACAAGTCAGTGGCTAAGGACAGAGGGGACATTCTTTTCGCGAACTACGGCGTATCAGGACCACCGATACTTCAGATAAGCAGGAAAGCGGGAGAGCTTCTTAATGCAGGCAAGGAAGCTTATGTTAAAATAACCATTATGGATATGCCTGAAGAAAGACTTAGAAATATTTTAAAAAGACGTTTTGAAGATTTGCGCGACAAACCTTTGGATGTAAGTTTCATAGGATTTGTGAACAAAAGGCTTATTCCTGTTATATTGGCCAAAGCGGGAATAGATAATATTAAAAAGCCTGTCGCGGCTTTGACTGAAATCGAAAAGGAAAGTATAATAAAAATTCTGACCGACTGGAGAATGAAAATTCGCGGCACGAAAAGCTGGCCCAGTGCCCAGGTGACGGCCGGAGGCATCGATACGGGAGATATTGACGAAAACACAATGGAATCCAAACTGGTCAGGGGCCTGTTTTTTGCGGGCGAAATAATGGACATAGACGGCCAGTGCGGGGGCTTCAACCTCCAATGGGCATGGTCGTCGGGGTTTGTTGCAGGAAAAAATGCGGCGTTAAGGGGAATATCATGATTAGGGTTTCAAATATAAAAATAAGGCTTGCTGAAATTGATGATCCTAAAGATGAACTGCATGTTTTGAAACAAAAACTGCTGATAAAATTAAAAATTCCCGAAAAGGCTTTGAAACATTTCAGAATAGCGAAAAAATCGGTGGATGCCAGGAAAAAGGATGACATTTGCCTGGTATATTCGGTGGATGCGGATGTAAAAAACGAAGAATTGCTTTTTCGCAGGGCTGATGTTAAAGATGTGACATATACCCCCGATAAGGAAAACGAAATAATAGTGCATGGCAGCGAAAGGTTGGAAGAGCGTCCCGTCATAGTCGGAATGGGCCCTGCGGGGCTTTTTGCCGGACTTATGCTTTCAAGGCATGGTTACAGGCCAATTTTGGTCGACAGGGGTGAAGACGTCGATTCAAGGGTTGAAAAAATAGAGAAATTCTGGGATAAAGGTATCCTTGATCCCGAAAGCAATGTTCAGTTCGGAGAAGGGGGCGCGGGTACTTTTTCGGACGGAAAACTGACTACGCTGATAAATGACAAACGGTGCGCCGCAGTATTGGAGGAATTTGTTAAAGCAGGCGCGCCGAAAGAAATTATCTATCATTACAAACCACATATAGGAACTGATTTATTGAGAAGCGTAGTCAAAAACATAAGAAATGAGATTATAGCCAACGGCGGGGAAGTGAGGTTCAGAACAAAGGTTACGGATCTGATAATTAAGGACGGAAAAATTCATGCGGTAAGGCTTAACGACAATGAAACCCTGCGGTGCGGCGTTGTTTTGCTGGCACTGGGACACAGTGCAAGGGATACTTTTGAAATGCTGAAAAGACGTGGTGTAAATATAATTCCCAAACCCTTCTCAATAGGTGTGCGCATAGAACACCCGCAAAAGCTGATTAACTTCGCCCAGTATGGTGACGCAGCGGAACATCCGATGCTCGGCGCGGCAGACTATAAACTGGCATATCACTCGAAAAACGGAAGGTCGGCATATACCTTCTGCATGTGTCCCGGAGGATATGTGGTTGCCGCAGCGTCTGAACATAACGGTGTTGTGACGAACGGCATGAGCGAATACAAACGGGATGGGAGAAATGCAAATGCCGCACTGCTTGTTGGCGTTACCCCCGGGGATTTTATGAGTGATGATCCCCTTGCGGGAGTCGAGTTCCAAAGAAAGTGGGAAAGGCTTGCATTTAAGCTGGGCGGAGAAAGTTACATGGCTCCTGCGCAGCTTGTCGGGGACTTTCTGAACGACCGCAAAAGTACCGGTTTCGGCAGCGTAGTACCTACTTACAGGCCGGGTGTGGTACCTGCCGAACTTAAAAATTGCCTTCCCGCTTATGTCGTTGAAACAATGAAGGAGGCAATTCTGTACTTTGACAGGAAGCTGAAAGGTTTTGCCCTGCCGGACGGTGTTTTGACCGGCGTTGAGACCAGAAGTTCATCGCCGGTACGGATACTCAGGAACGAAAATTTTACGGCAAATATAGACGGCGTTTACCCCGTAGGCGAAGGGGCGGGATATGCAGGGGGAATTATGTCGTCTGCCGTTGACGGAATAAGAGTGGCGGAAAAAGTAATGGAAAAGTATTCACCGATATGATTTTAAACTTTTTTAGGGATGATTTATATGATTGATGTATGCCTGCTGGGAACGGGCGGAGTTATGCCGCTTCCCGAAAGATGGCTGTCGAGTGTGTTAATAAGATACAACGGAAGAATGATATTGCTGGATTGCGGAGAAGGAACACAGGTACCAGTAAAGATGGCGGGATGGGGCTTCAAGGCAATAGATGCTGTGTTACTTACCCATTATCACGGTGATCATGTGGCCGGTTTGCCGGGGTTGCTCCTTACAATAGGAAATTCAGGCCGGACCGAGCCTTTGATTTTAATGGGTCCCCCCGGTTTGAAAAAAGTGGTCGAAGGGCTGACGGTAATAGCTCCGGAACTTCCCTATGCCCTTCAGATTGTTGAGCTTCCGGAGGATAAAATATCCGAGAACCGTCTGAATGGTTTGGTAATCAGAAGCATTCCCGCCGATCACACCATTACATGCCTTAGCTACTGCGTTTTTCTTAAAAGGCAGGGGAAATTTGATGTGGAGAAAGCCGAAAAGCTCAGCATACCCGTTCGGTACTATAAGCTTCTTCAAAACGGCTGCGAGGTAAAAATAGGTGATCGGGTGATAAAACCCGAGATGGTGCTTGGCCCGGAAAGAAAGGGAATAAAGGTCTGTTATTGTACCGACACAAGGCCGACGGAATCCCTGGTTGAATTTGTCCGGGATGCAGATTTGCTGATATGTGAGGGAATGTACGGCAGTAACGAGGATTTTGAAAAAGCCGCGCAGAAAAAACACATGACTTTTCCCGAAGCTGCCGAAATTGCAAAAAAAGCAAATGTTCAGCGCCTGTGGCTGACTCATTACAGCCCGTCTTTGACCGAGCCGGGGAAATATATTCCGCAGGTGAGATGTATTTTTCCGAACGCAGAAGTTGCTACGGATTTGATTACAGCAACGTTAAGATTTAATTCGGAATGATTAACGTCCGGGGGGCAGTTGCTGTTTGGTCAAAACCGGGAACAAACGTATTTTTGGAAATAATAATATTTTTTGATTATGGAACAATTGAAATAATTGTGCTATTATAACAACGTCAAATCAGATATTGATTTCAAAGGGACCATAGAACAGCGCGGAATTTGAATTAACGTTTATTTGTTCGGTAACCGGAAGGGGAAAATCAGAATGGACTTAAAAAGAAAAAAATTAATTATTTTAACAATTTCCATTGCAATTTGTATAATTGGCGTCGGTTCGATATTTATTATAAATTATGTTAGGGCAAGCAATGTTGCAGAGGTAGTAACGGTCGAAGCAGGATCGCAAATGCCCGATGCGGGCATTTTTTACAGCGGCAGGGCGAAGAATGTAACATATGCTACCGATATTTCAACAATACCGCTGAATGTTCCGGGAATGTACGATATTAAAATAAATGTTGACGGCAGGGTTTACAAATCAAAAGTGAATGTTGTGGATACCACTGCTCCCAAAGGCGTGGTAAAAACTGTGGATTTGTACGAAGGAGAAACCGTTACACCCGAAGCGTTTTTTGAAAGCATAATCGATGCTACCGAAGTTACGGTGTCTTTTAAAGAAGAGCCTGATTTTAACAAAATAAACTCCCAGACCGTGAAACTGGTTTTAACCGATACGTCGGGGAATATGTCTGAATATGAGGCCACGCTCAGAATTTCGAAACTTAAAGAAGTTGTGCAGGTTGAAGCAGGTCAGGAGTCGCTGGATTTGGATATATTTTTAAAACCCAACGTAAATGCCCGGGAAATAACCCTTGTCAGTGGCCCTGATTCCCTTGACAAAGTCGGCAAATACCCTGTTTTCATAAATATTGACGGTAAAATATACGAATCAGCCGTTGAAGTAACCGACACAATACCTCCGCAGGGAGTGGCGGAACCGGTAACTGCATGGGTGGGCGACGCAGTTGAACCTGAAAAGTTCATTAAGGAAATTAACGATGCCACATCGGTCACCGTCAGGTATAAGGAAGAACCCGATTTCAACATGGAAGGCGAACAGGAGGTAAGCCTTGTTTTAACCGATGAGGGAGGAAATGAGACGGTTTTGCAGACCAGGCTCACCACCGTAAAAGACACCGAACCGCCGGAAATTTACGGAGATGATAAAGCAACAGCTTTTATAGGTGTGCCTTTTTCTTACAAAAAGCTCGTTTATGCTGAGGACAACAGGGACGGGGAAGTGCCTGTTTCCGTGGATGCCAGCCAGGTGAATTTAAAGGTTGAGGGCGAATATACCGCAATATTCACTGCCACGGATTCGTCCGGGAATACTGCCACGAAAGAAGTCACCATATCGGTGCGGCAGCCATCGGTTACTATGGAGGAACTGGAAAAACTTGCAGATGAGGTACTTGCCCGGATAACTACTGAAGATATGACACTGAGAGAGAAAGCATGGGCAATCTGGAAATATGTAAATACTCATATAGCTTACACCGGAAGTTCAGATAAATCTGACTGGATGAAAGAAGCATACAAAGGTATTGTTAAAGGTTACGGAGATTGTTTTACGTATTATTCGGTATCACAACTGCTGCTTAACAGAATAGGGGCGCAAACGCTCAGTGTTGAAAGGCTTACAAAACCCGGAGAAGCGCGGCATTATTGGCATATGGTGAATTTGGGTGACGGATGGTATCATTTTGATGCCACCCCGCAAATACGCAGGTTTGTGGCATTTATGGTGACTGATGAGGAATTGGAGGCTTATTCGAGAACTTACAAGGACAGTTATTATTACAGATATGATAAATCCAAATATCCCGCAACGCCTGAGAAGTAAAGCCGACCGCGCTATTGCATTTTAGGGGGCGGGCAAATTAAAGTAGACTCTAATTATGCAGGGGAGGAAATGCTTACGAAAAAGTTAGGGGTAATCGGTGGACTGGGGCCGTTAGCCACCGCCTGCTTTATGGAAATGGTGGTTAAAATGACGGATGCCCGAACCGACAGGGAACATATACCTATGATAGTATACAGCAAACCTTCGATACCCGACAGAACGGATTTTATTTTGGGCAAAAGCAGTGCTGATCCGTGCACTGATATGGTGGAAATCGGGAAAATACTCGAAGAACTTGGAGCAGACTTTATAGCCGTTCCGTGCGTAACCGCATATTTTTTCTACGAACGTCTTTGCAGGGAGATTAATGTGCCGATTATCGACATGATCGGTGAAACGGCCATTTACCTGAAAAACAGCGGTGTCAGCAGGGTTGGTATAATGGCGACGGACGGCACCGTTACGGGAGGTTTCCTCAGAAAAGGTCTCGAAAAATATGGATTGGAAGTGGTTCAGCCTTCAGCTTCAGGGCAGAAGCTTGTAATGAATATGATATACAATGGTGTAAAAGCCAATATGCCAATTGTGATGGACGAGTTTTACGCCGTTAAGAATGAGCTTTTGGAGGCAAAAGCTGAAGTTATAGTGCTGGGGTGTACCGAGTTGTCTGTCATACACCGGGACTATGATATAGGGCCGGGTTGTTTGGATGCAATGGAGGTATTGGCTCAGAAATCTGTTCTGTTTTGTGGCGGAAAAATAAAAAATGAGTATCGGAAGCTTATAACCTGAAAAGGACACGCTACCACTTTTAATCCAAATGCATTGTTTTTACCGTAGATTTATAAAAACATACAGTGTATAATTATACGCGAGGTGCTTGAAATGGGAAGGCAAATAAACATACTTGAATATCTGGAAAATATTGTTAAAATATATCCCGACAAAATCTGCTACGCAAACGAGTCAGAAGGTTATACGTTCAGGCAGGTATATAACAGTGCAAGAGCTGTTGGAACTTTTCTCCATCATCAGGGACACTACAGAAAACCTGTGGTTGTTTTTATGAAGAAACATCCGAAGGAGATTATAGCCTTTCTCGGGGTTGTTTATTCGGGAAATTATTATGTGCCTATTGATGAGGAAATGCCTGTTCACCGTATTGAATTAATATTTGCCAACTTGTTGCCCGAAGCTGTTATATGTGACAAAACCACGGCGGATTTGGTTAAAAAGTTTAATTATGATAAAAAAGTTTATCTGTATGACGACATAGTTAAGACAAATCCCGATGACAAAGCCTTGCAGGAGATTTTTGACAAAACCATAGACACCGATCCCATATATGTGGTGTTTACATCGGGTTCGACGGGTGTGCCGAAGGGCGTTGTGGCATGTCATCGTTCGGTTATCGATTATATTGAAAGTTTCTCGGAAGTTTTGGGGGTTAGCTCCGACACCGTTTTCGGAAACCAGACTCCGCTTTACGTGGACGCGTCGCTGAAAGAAATCTATCCTACGCTGAAATTCGGCGCAACGGCATACATAATCCCCAAGGAACTGTTTATGTTTCCGATAAAACTGGTGGAGTTTCTGAATGAAAAGAAAATAAACACAATATGCTGGGTTGTTCCGGCCTTAACAATGATATCGGGGCTCGGGGTGTTTGAAAAAATAAAACCAAAATACCTTCATACCATTGCCTTTGGAAGCGAAGTTTTCCCGATGAAGCAGTTCCTTATGTGGAGAAAAGCCCTGCCGGATGCGAAATTTATAAACCTTTACGGTCCTACTGAAGCTACGGGGATGTCGTGTTATTATATAGTGGATCGTGAATTTACCGAAAACGACGTGATACCGATAGGAAAACCGTTTAAAAACACCGATATCATTCTTTTGAACGACGAGAACAAGCCTGTAACGGCTCCAAACGAACCGGGGGAAATCTGCATACGCGGTACATCGTTGACTTTGGGATATTACAGGGATTTTGAAAGAACAAATGAAGTTTTTGTTCAAAATCCGCTAAATGACCTCTATCCCGAACTCATATACCGTACCGGGGACATTGGGAAATACAACGAAAGAGGAGAACTGGTTTTTGTTTCAAGAAAGGATTATCAGATAAAGCATATGGGACACAGAATTGAGCTGGGGGAGATTGAGGCTGCTGTCGGAAGGATGGATGGAATAGTAAATGCCTGCTGTATTTTCGATGACGTAAATAAGAAAATTGTGCTTTATTATACCGGCGTGCCTTCCAGAGCCGATGTTATCAATTTCGCAAAGGAAAAGCTTCCGAGATATATGCTTCCCCATATTGTTGAAAAACTTGACGTGATGCCTCTTACTGCAAACGGAAAAATAAACAGGCTTTTGCTGAAGGAAAAATATATGGACGGAAAGAAGGGTTAATTATGGAAACATTACTGAAAATTCTGGAAGAATTACATCCCGAAGTGGATTTTAAAACCGAAAAGGCGCTTATAGATAATAAAATATTGGATTCTTTTGATATCATTACATTAATTACCGAAATAAATGAAGAATTCGGCGTAAGAATACCTGTGGACGAAATAGTACCCGAAAACTTTAATTCGGCGGAAGCATTGTATAAACTTATTCAAAGGCTGCAGGATGAGGGTTAGGTAATATGCTGTTTACATCATATGGGTTTATTCTTTTTTTACTGGTATTATTTATACTTTATTATGCAATACCCATAAAATACCAGTGGGTTCTTTTGCTGATTGCAAGCTTCACCTTTTACAGCTTTTCAGGCTGGGATAATGTTGCGTACATCACTGTAACAATCATTGTTACATATATAGGTGCGACGAAAATCGGACAGCTTCACAGTCAGCAGGAAGCTTTCCTTAAGGAGAACAGGGACAAGCTTTCGAGAGAGGAGAAAAAGGCATATAGGGAACAGGTGAAGTCAAAGCAAAAGAAATATTTGATTGCTTGTCTTTTGCTGGATTTGGGAATTTTGGCGGTACTGAAATACACTAATTTTGTTATATCCAATATCAATTCAGTTCTGAGGGTGTTTAAAGCCGGCGAAATATCATTTTTGGACATAGCCCTACCGATGGGGATTTCATTTTATACATTCCAGGCGGTGGGATATCTGGTTGATGTATACCGCGGCAAGTACCCTCCTGAAAAAAATTTAGGGAAATTTGCCCTTTTCGTATCCTTTTTCCCGCAACTTGTACAGGGACCCATAAGCCGGTTTGATGATCTGGGAAGGCAGCTTTACGGCGGGCACGTTTTTGATGCAAAAAATGTTTCGTTTGGTATTCAGAGAATACTGTGGGGATTTTTCAAGAAACTTGTTATAGCGGATCGGATTTTGCCCGCGGTCAGGACGATAACCCAAAACCCGGACACTTACCAGGGAATCTATGTTCTTCTTGGAATGGTGTTTTACGCTGTGCAGCTTTATGCCGATTTTACCGGAGGTATTGATATTACGATTGGTATTGCTGAGGTTTTGGGGATTAAAGTAAAAGAGAATTTTGAACGTCCGTTTTTCTCAAAATCCACTGCGGAGTACTGGAGAAGATGGCATATAACAATGGGAACATGGTTCAGGGATTATGTGTTTTATCCTGTGTCCATAAGCGGGTTTATGATGAAGGTTTCAAAGTTCTCAAGGGAAAAACTCGGCGAAAAGATCGGGAAAAAGGTTCCTGTATATCTGTCAACCATTATTGTGTGGTTCGCAACGGGAATTTGGCATGGTGCAAGCTGGAATTTCATAGTCTGGGGGCTCCTGAATTGTCTTGTAATAATTGTATCGCAGGAATTGGAACCTTTTTACGCCTGGTTCCACAGCAGATTCAATGTCCGTGAAAAGTTTCTGTTTAAATTGTTTCAGGTTGGCAGGACTTTCATTCTGATGTCGGCGATAAGAATACTCGACTGTTACAGAAATGTTCCTGTAACTTTCCGGATGTACCGTTCACTTTTAACCAAATGGAATGTTAATGAGCTGTTTAACGGCGCGCTGCTGGAACTCGGGCTTGAGAAGACTGATTATTACGTTCTGATATTTGGTATAATTATTATGATTACCGTAAGCCTTGTCCAAAGAAGCGGAAGCATCAGGGAAAAATTGGCGGCAAGGCCGTACATTGTCCGTTATGTTGCCTATGTCGGACTGTTTATCTCAATAATAGTTTTTGGGGCTTATGGTATTGGATATGACAGCAATCAGTTTATTTACAATCAGTTTTAACGGAAAGTGGATGAGGTATGAGAACGGGTAAGAAAATCGCAAAGTGGGTTGTGTCTGCGTTAGTTACAATAGTATTGCTGGGACTGCTTCAGAATCTTTTAATGCCCAAATACATGACAAAAATATTGGAAGGAGCCTTAATTTCCGAATACTATCGCGAAAAAAACAAGGAGCACGACGTAATTTTTATCGGTGACTGTGAAGTGTATGAAAATTTTTCGCCTGTGACTCTCTGGCAGGAATACGGTATAACCAGCTTTATACGGGGCAGTGCACAACAGCTTATATGGCACTCTTATTACCTCCTTGAAGAAACCCTTGCGTACGAGAAACCCAAAGTTGTGGTTTTTAATGTGCTGTCGATGAAGTATGACAAGCCTCAGAAGGAAGCTTATAACCGCATGGCGCTGGACGGTATGCCGCTGTCGCTGTCAAAACTTAAAGCAATAAAGGCTTCGATGATGGAAGATGAGCAGTTTATTACCTACCTGTTTCCCATTTTGAGGTACCATTCAAGGTGGAGCGAACTTTCGACTGAAGATTTCAAATATCTGTTCAGAAAAGACAATGTGACCCATAACGGATATCTTATGCGGGTTGATGTAAAGCCAGTTACTTCGATACCACAGCCCAAAAAGCTTGCAAATTACAGATTCAGTGACACCTGCTATGAATATCTTGATAAAATGACAAAACTGTGCAAGGAAAACGGTATAGAACTTGTTTTGATTAAGGCCCCGACTCTTTACCCTCACTGGTACGATGAATGGGATCAGCAGATTGAGGAATATGCCCGGAAAAATGATCTTTTGTATATTAACTTTTTAAAACATGTTGATGAAATAGGAATTGATTACCAAACTGATACCTATGACGCGGGATTGCACCTGAATCTGTCGGGGGCCGAAAAACTGTCCAGGTATTTTGGAAAAATTTTACAGGAACAATTTGACCTTCCCGACCGTCGAAATGATGAAGAGCTGAGTGAGGTTTGGGAAGCGAAATGCGAACGCTACAACCGGGAAATGGAAGAACAATATGCAGAGTTGGAGGAATTTGGATATCTTAAGGCCTTCAGCGCCGGAAGAGATGACAATTAGACAACTGGAAAATTAAGAGTAAAAGAGGAGGATTAAATAATGAAGAAAAACAAAACACCGTTTATAATTGCGGCAGCGGTATTAATAGCTGTGGGAATTGCGGTTTTAGTTTTCATTAACCAGGGAAACGGCAATGAGAATATCGGCGATAAGAATGTGAGCAGCAACGCTGATGAAAACGGAGATGTTAAAGATACGGGTGAAACTGGGCAAAATAACGGCAATATTGGGGAAAGAAAAGGATATTACTTTGAATACAAAGGTGTGGAAATAGGCATTAATGATGAAGCAGCTCCGATAATTGAGGCGCTTGGCGAACCGATGAACTATTTCGAAGCGCCGAGCTGCGCTTTTGAGGGAATGGATAAAATTTATTCCTACAGCGGGTTTGAGTTTACCACTTATACGAAAGATGGCAAGGACTACATTGCATCCCTTGTTTTTCTTGACGACACCGTAACCACCAGGGAAGGTATTACGCTGAACGCCACTTTGGATGATGTGATAGCGACATACGGAAGTGATTACGAACAATCTTTCAGCAAATATTCCTACAGCGATGGCAATTGTGTTCTTTCCTTTATTATTGAAAACGGAGAAGTGGTGTCGGTGGAGTATTCAATGATTTCGGAGGAAAATACGGAAGGATAGTGTTTAATTATTACTATCCTCCTTATTTTCCTCTTTATTGCTTTCCTCAAGTTTTGCTCTTATGTCGTTGATCTTTTTTATGTTCTCAAGATAATCTTGTTTCATAATAAACTTGTTTTTGTAAAATTCTTCAATTTCATATTCAAAGGCATTGAGTTGTTTTGTGACGGTATCAAATTTTTCGGAATATTCACTGTTAATCTGCTCAATCTGTTTTTCATAATCGGCTTTTATTGCTTCGATTTCCTTCTGATGTTCGGCTTTTAGTTCCCTTATTGTGTCTTCAAGCTCAAAAACCCTTGTCAGTTGTTCATTGAGCTCGAAAACTTTTTTGATAAAATACAGATTCGAGATGGTCAGGCTCAAAAATAAAAGTCCCACTATCGTCAGTATCGCAATATGGCTTTTCTTCATGATGCTAATCTCCTTTTGCGGTATATTTACATTTTTTTTATCGGTAAACCATTCGAATTTCTAAATTCCAGGATCGCAATTATTGTATTTTGGGTATATATTACAATATAAATAAGACTTTTAGTACTGTAAGACCGTAATATATATCGGCATTATTTAATGTCGTGTTATATATGCACTTATAATGAAATATTGCAAGAAGGAGAATGAAAAATGAGAAAAGGAACAGTTGCAATTATAGTCATCATAGCATTGTTAGTCGTTATTGTTTTGCCTGTCATTAAAACTTATAACAGCCTTGTGGAACTAAGTGAGGAAGTTGAGACTGCGCTAAGTCAGATTGACAATCAGCTTCAAAGGAGGAATGATCTTATTCCTAATCTTGTCGAAACAGTTAAAGGATATGCTGCTCATGAGGAGGAAATCTTTACAAGCATAGCCGATGCCCGGTCCAGGCTTATAGGCGCAGGTTCAATGGAGGAAGAGCGGAAGCCAGTGAACAGCTGTCCGGCGCTCTGAACAGACTTATTGCTTTAGCTGAGAGTTATCCGGAACTTAAAGCCAATGAGAATTTTAAACAGCTTTCTGATGAACTGGCCGGAACGGAAAACAGAATAGCATTGGCCAGAATGGATTACAATAATGCGGCGCGAAACTACAATACGGCAATAAGAAGGTTTCCGATGGTTTTGGTCGCAAAAATTTTCGGCTTTGAAAGATATGAATACTTTGAAGCAAGTGAAAATGTAAAACAGGCTCCGGAAGTGAAATTCTGAAAACTGAATTTTACCGAAGTGGCTGCGCATAGCATTTTGGCCGAAAAATATGTAAAAGGAAGGTTCAGATGAAAAGAAATATACAGAAAAGTCTGTTTATAATTTTAACACTCGTTATTTTATTTACAACTATAACGGCGCCACATGCGGTGGCCACTTCTGTATCTCTGCCTGAACCGACCGATGATTTTTTTGTAAACGATTTTGCTGGTGTCATAAATTCCGATTATGAACGTCTGATACAGAATGAAGCGGTTTCGCTGTATGAAAACCGGCGCTCAGGTTGTGGTTGTAACAATAAACAGCCTTAACGGCGAAGCTATTGAGGAATATTCCAATGCCCTGTTCAGAAAATGGGGGATAGGCTCAAAAAAAGAGAATAACGGTGTTCTGATTCTTGTATCAGTAGGCGACAGAATGTCCAGAATTGAGGTTGGGTATGGGCTTGAAGGCGCCCTGCCCGATGGTTTGACGGGCAGGATACAGGACAATTACATGATTCCCCATTTCAGGGACGGAGACTATGGACAGGGAATCGCAAATGGTTTTATGGCGGTTATACAGCAGATATACAAAGAATATGATATTAAATATAAGCCGCCGGAGTATGGGTATACAGTGGATGATTACGGCGAAGAAAGTGAAAATACATCCGATGCGATTCTGATATTGTTGTTTTTAGCGCTTATAGTAATTGATCTGATTTTCTTTAGAGGAAGAATTACAAAATTTTTATTATTTACGGCTTCTGCGGAACGCTCTTTTAATTTTTTCTTCCTTAGCCGGAAAGGAGGTAAAATAAATTTGCATCTCGGGGTTATTTTATTACGTCTTTTAACGGCAGCATTACTTGGCGGTATTGTTGGGCTTGAAAGGGAGAACAAAAAACGTGCGGCGGGACTCAGGACACATGTCCTTGTTTGCTTGGGGTCGTCTCTGGTAATGGTATTGTCCGAATATTTGTTCAATAAATATCGCGGTTTAACAAATGTGGATCCTGCAAGACTGGGCGCTCAGGTGATAAGCGGAATAGGTTTTCTTGGTGCGGGGACTATAATAAAACAGGGAATTAGTGTCAGGGGACTGACCACCGCTGCAAGTTTGTGGGCGGTAGCATGCATAGGGCTTGCAGCCGGTTCTGGATTTTATACGGCAGCGGTTATTGCCGCGGCTATAGTGTTTATAACGCTGAAATTACTCAGCAAATTTGAAAATGTTCTTATGAGTAAAGAGGATGCCAGCATTGAGATTTGTCTGAAAATTGAAAACAGGCCGGGAAAACTCGGTGAAGTGGCATCCTTCATGGGCCGAATGGGCGCCAACATAAATAATGTGGATATTGACGAAGATGAGGAAGATTTTATGTTTGTCCGCTTCTCTCTAAAGCTCCCGAAAGGTTTGTCAAAAAGTGATCTTATTGTACAGCTGAAAACGTTGAAAGGTGTCGCAATTATGGAATAAGACGATATCCCGTTTACTGAAAACAAAAGACAGGGGGTCATGGAATGAAAGTTTTAATAGTCGGCGGTGTGGCAGGCGGTGCGTCGGCAGCCGCACGACTCAGAAGGCTTGATGAACACGCCGAGATTATAATGTTTGAAAAGGGCGAACATATTTCCTACGCGACATGCGGACTGCCATATTACATAGGTGATGTAATAAAAGACAGGGACAATCTTTTTGTTCAAACTCCTGAAGCTATGAAGGCCAGATTTAATATCGATGTAAGGACCGAAAGCGAAGTTATAAGCGTAAATCCGCAGGAAAAAAATATTACCGTAAAAAGCAAAGCCAGGGGGATTTATAGTGAAAGTTACGACTATCTCATTCTGGCACCCGGAGCAAAGCCTTTCAGGCCTAATATTCCCGGAATTAACAATGATAAAATTTACACGGTAAGAAATCTTCATGACGCCGATGCCGTTAAATCTTTAGCATGCAGTGAAGCTGTAAGAAGCGTGGTGATAATCGGCGGCGGGTTTATTGGTATAGAAATGGCCGAAAATCTTCGGAAACGGGGAATAGAAGTATCAGTCGTCGAGATGTTCCCGCATATCCTTTCCCAGTTCGATGAAGATATTGCCGTTCTGATTGAAAGGGAACTGGAGAAAAATGGCGTAAATCTTGTTTTAAACACCATGGTTAATTCAGTTGAAGAAAATGGAGAAAAAATCGAAATAACTTTGTCAAACGGGGAAAAACTTACTGCAGACTTTGTAATTCTTGCCACGGGTATAGTTCCCGATACCGATTTCCTCAGAGGCAGTGGAATCGAGCTTGGCCCAAGAGGGCATATAATTGTAAACGAGAGGATGCAGACAAATATCAAAGAAATATATGCAGTGGGTGATGCCGTGGAGGTGGCCGATTTTGTTAACGGCAGAAAGACGGCAAAACCATTGGCGGGTCCGGCAAATAAACAGGGCAGGATAGCGGCGGATAACATCGCGGGGATAAACTCGGTGTACAGGGGAACTCAGGGAACTTCCATAACCAAGGTTTTCAACCTTACCGCAGCGTGTACGGGCAATAACGAAAAGGATTTGAAGCTGGCAGATATACCTTATGAGGTAATATATGTCCATCCAATGTCTCATGCTTCTTATTATCCCGGAGCTTCCCAAATGACTTTGAAGCTTTTGTTCAATGATGACGGAAAAGTTTTAGGGGCGCAGGCAGTAGGTTATGAAGGAGTGGATAAGCGGATCGACGTTATTGCGGCTGTTATTCGCCTGAACGGTACGGTAAATGATCTTGCGGAACTGGAGCTTTCATATGCCCCTCCGTATTCATCGGCAAAAGATCCTGTCAACATTGCCGGATATGTTGCTCAAAACCGGCTGACGGGCTTGTCCCATTTAATTACGTGGAGCGAGCTCGAGCAGCTTAACAAGAATGATTATATACTTGTTGATGTGAGAACCGAGGCAGAATATAGCAAAGGTCATATTGAAGGGGCGGTTAACATACCCGTTGATGAACTGAGGGAAAGGCTTGATGAACTTGATAAAAGCAAAACAATTGTGGTATACTGCCGTGTGGGATATCGCGGTTACATAGCCGACAGAATCTTAAGCCAGAACGGATTTAAAGTTTTAAACATAACCGGAGGGTACAGTTCTGAACCGTCAGGGTAAATAAAAAAGATAAATCTAACCATTTTGGAATGTAAAAATAATAATTTTTTATATTTTTATATTAAAAATATTGAATCTATCCAGCATGGAGAGCAAATACATATGGGTATTTGTATAACAAATATTGATATTAAATGTAATATTGTGTATAATTTAGCCGAATATATAATAAAAAATTATTATGGGAGGATAAGGAGGTGAAGAAATGCGATTAAAATTAAGTTTTGAATTAAGAAAAAATATAATTCCATGTGATTACAGGCCTTTTATATTGTCCTTCCTTAAATACTCCATATCTCAGTATGATCAAGTCCTGTACAGAAATCTTTATGAAAACGGCGTGATACCTAAAAAATATACATTTTCTGTTTGGCTGGACAAGCCCATTTTTAATTCAGATGCTATACAATTAGAATCCAACCGAATGGAGGTCCAGTTTTCGACCGGTGATACCATTCTTGGCATACACATGTATAATTCATTTCTGAAGATGAGACTGAAAGAGTTTAACATTCCGTTCAATAATACGATTTTGCTTAAAGAGATCGATCTTGTACCTGAAAAAATAATTACAGAGAGAAAAATACTCATTCAGTTTATTTCGCCGTTAGTCGTCCGTTCTCACAATAATGGAAATAAAGATTTTTATTACAGTGTTGTTCATCCTGAATTTAATAATGAACTGATGAAAGTATTGCGTTATCAACTTGAAATTTTGAAAGACATACCGTCATATCTGTTGGAAGATTTTCGTATGACTCCTGTTAAACCTCAAAAAACAGTAGTGCAGTTTTACGGACAGTATATTGAAGTTACGCTTGGGACATTTATGCTGGAAGGAGATCCAGTTTTACTGGATTATTTTTATAAACAGGGAATAGGTTCAAAACGTAGTTGTGGCTTCGGAATGATAGCACTGTGAAAAGGAGGTGAATTGCTGTTGAGTTCCGGATACATAACTATTACCTTGAAAGATTTCTTGTTTAACGCCGGTGTGGTCGGATTTATAAAGGTTTTACGGCAGGAAGGCTTTAATCTTGAAGATCAGGATATAGGTAATACAATTCATGTTCCGGTATCATTACTTGAAAATTTTCATGAAAACTACATAAAAGCATTGCTGAATACTTTTCAGAACGAAACATTATATCAAAGCCTTATTAACCAATTTGAGCATTTTGCCGGTATAAAGCCGGAAGATATACCCAAAGAAGAATATAAAAGTTTTATTGAAAAATTATGTAATAAGCTAACAAGTGCAAGTTATAAATCAGGATATCAAATAATTGCAGAAAAAGGCGATGATTTTGATGTTCTTTCCCGTGTAAAAATGCTGAAAACCGAAAAAGACATTCAAAAGTCAGTAAGCATCTGCTATGAATTAATTCAGTACATGAAAAAGCATCGAGAAACCCTTTGCATGAAAGATATTATCTACACCAAAATAATTATGTTCTGGAGAAACGTTGCATTTTTTGAAAGATCAAATATTAGGAAGGATATTAAAGAATGTTACTATAATTATTTTGTTAAGCCTGCGTTGGAATATTTAAACAGAAAAAATAAAGGAGCGTTGCAATGCATTCAATGCGGCAATCCGATCAATGCCAGTTTGGGAATGGGAATGTCATGGCTGAATGATGTAGGTATTGACATGGAACGTAAGAGGTCTCATTTTTGGAATTTCAATCCTGATACTTATATCTGTCCTGTCTGTGCATTGGTATATTCATGCGTACCACTGGGTTTTACAGTAGTCGGCGGAGAAGCAATTTTTATAAACAACAATGAAAGCATTCACACGCTGGTGGCGGAAAAGGATATTTTTGAACGGGGCGGTGAAAAATACACTACTTTAAATCAGCTTTATTATAAGGTACTATATTCTTTTATAGATGATGCAGCCCAGGAACAAACAAGAGAAATTCAAAACATTCAAATCATCAGAAGAGTTTCTGTTGATACCGATACAGGAAAATATGTCTTCAATACCCTTTCGAAACCGTTGTTAGAAATACTTAAGGCCTGCAAAAGTAATTTTAAAAACCTGATAAATTGGACGTTTAAGAAAGACAAAGACACTTATGTTAATGTGTACCAGGAAGTTGCAAATAATTTCTTTTCAGGCAGAAATCAGTATGCATTGGTACATGCCATTCTGCAAAAAGTTTTTACTGAAAACCTTAGAGCTCCGTATGTAAGGGATATTCTGCAAATTCAAAGACGTAGGATGAGAAAATTCTATTCGGAGGAGGGAGGAAGTGAGGCTATGTATATCAGCCGGAAAGAATTTGATGCAGCATACAATGAAGGCTTAAGAATTCGCCGGGAGTATGCGAATACAGTCACAAACGTGAAAGGTGACAATGACAAAAACATGAAAATTAATGAAAGTCTGCGTTCTTTTGTTTATCCGTTGTTACTTGCACTGAAAACAAAAGACAAGGCAAAGTTCAATGATACTATGTTCCGTTTTTATGTAGGCAGAAATGAATCAATTCCTAAAATACTGATTGAAATGCAGCAAAGTGATGAAAAATTCCAGATGCTGGGTTATACATTTATAGCCGGGCTTCAAGGCGAAAGCTTGAATTCAGAAAATGCTGAAAATATTGTAAATGAGGAGGGTGAATAATTATGAAGAAAAATGGATTGACCATGTCCCTTATTATTGAATGTGGAAGTGCAAATTACGGTGAAGGTTTCGGAAATATTTCTCCGTTGAAAAAACTTACCAGAGGCAGCGGAGAGGTTTATACTTACATTTCAAGACAAGCATTAAGATATAACATAATTCAGCAGATGGGCTGCGACAATACCCCTGTTGAAGTTGTAAGCTCCAAAAAAGTACTGCAGTTCCATTCAGATGCGGATATTGTTACATATCCGGAGATTGATTTATTTGGGTACATGAAAACTGATTCAGGCGAAAAAGCAACCACAAGAAGCGCAGTTGTCCGTTTAAGCAATGCAATATCTCTCGAACCATATGCCGGTGACACTGATTATTTAACAAATATGGGACTTGCAGCCAGAAAAAAAGATGCGGATAATTCAATTGCTCAGAGCGAAATACATCAGTCTTTCTATGCATATACCGTAGCTATAGATTTGGACAGAGTTGGTATTGATGAAGTTAAAGGAAAAATTATTGCTATTGAGAATAGCGAGAAAGTTAAACGTGTGCAGAACCTCCTTGATACCATTATGTTTCTATACAGAGATATAAAAGGGCGAAGGGAGAACTTGTCACCGGTATTTGTTATCGGGGGAGTATATGAGAGAAAGAATCCATTCTTTGAAAACAGGCTGCAGTTGTTTAAGGGCAGTTTAAAAATTGAAATAATCAAGCAAGTTCTGGATTCCGACGATTCTATAAAGGAAAATACCGAAATAGGCTATCTTGCAGGAACTTTCCGAAATGACAAAGATGTTATTGAACAGTTAAAACCTGTTACAATCAGAGAGTTTTTTGAAAATTTGAAACGCAAAGTTGAGGAGGTTTACCGATGAAAGCTGTCCGGATAGAGGCGTATCAAAACATGCCTTGCTATCGGAAAGCATCAAGTTTCAGGTTGCGTGAAACATATCCATTGCCACCTTACAGCACGGTAATTGGAATGGTTCATAAAGCGTGCGGTTTTACCGGGTATCACAGTATGAGAATAAGTGTGCAAGGCGAATATTGCTCAACTGTAAACGATATATATACCCATTATGAGTTCAATCCGGTTCCTAAGGGGAAAACGGAATCAAAAGACTATGTAGAACGCTACAATATTGGTTATTATTCAAAAGACAATACGCATCACCGTTTAAACAGGGGGACCGGGTATCATGAACTTCTGACTGACGTACGTCTGCTAATCCATGTATGCCCCGATGATGAATCGATGGTGGATGCTATATATCAGGGAATGTTAAACCCATCATATTATCCGTCGCTTGGACGCTGGGAGGATCTATTAAGAATTGATTTGGTGGAAAAGTGCGAAATATATGAAAATATTATTAACAATGCCACATTTACGTTGAATAGAAATGCATATATTCCTGTTGAATTTTACAAGGGGAATGAGTTCAATTACAAGATTACCGGTACCCGTTACAAAATTAATAAAAGGTATACCATCAATCCTAAAACGGAACTCAGACAGTGGGTTGAGCAGATAGATGTTATTTATGCATCACCTCAGTCAAAAATTGTCAAAGGTGCGATATATTCAAAAGATTCCAAAGGTGATGCAGTATTCCTGGCATAGAAAATGCCATAGAAAAAGGAAAGGTGGTAGTATATGGGCAATCTGTTTTTGGCTAAATCGGATTTTAATCATGTAACTATATATCAGCACACCGTTGAGATGTTGAAACTTTTTGAAGAGTTAAAAAGCGCGTTTCCTGATATACTGACCCAAAAAGAATGGGAAGTGTTAAGGCTCGCAATAATTCACCACGATATCGGAAAGATAAACGCTACATTTCAGAATAAAATTTATGTGAGATTAAAGGAGAATATCTCATTGCCGGACACATTCGATGGTGTGTTTGAGATACCACATGGCTATCTTAGCACATGCATGATTGATTATGAAAGAATTCAAAAGGAGTATGGCTTTTTACCGGAGGAAATCTTGCTTCTTGCCATGTCCATATACTATCACCACTACAGAAAAGTTAATTATGATGACAATCAATTGAAAAAAACACTGGAGGAGAATGTCAGGCCATATATTTCAGAATTCAAAAGAGAATTCAGAATTGGGTTAATTTCCGATGAGCCCGATTTTGAGCACGCAAATACAAAAGTTAATTTGGAATATTTAGTTAAAAATAAAAATTTATATAATACATACGTAAAAATAAAGGGGTTACTCAATCGTATTGATTACTCAGCAAGTGCAGGCATTACTGAAATTGAGAAAAGTCCGTTTGACAGTTATAATGAATCGGTAGATCAGAAGGTACTGAAAAAGTATACGGCTAACGGTAATTCTTTAGCAGATGTACAGTGGTATTTATATAAAAACAGGGATAAAAACATCATTTTAATAGCTTCAACCGGAATAGGCAAAACTGAAGGAGCGCTGTTGTGGATTGGTCCGCAAAAAGGATTCTATACGTTACCGTTAAGAGTTACAATTAATGCGATTTATAAAAGAATAAAGGGCAGTTCTGAAAAAAACTCATTAAATTATTCTCCTGTTGCTATACTCCATTCGGATTCTTTCAATGAATATCTGAAAGAAAATGATTCATATGAATCATCAATTTATATGGAAAGCGAAGCCAGACTGTTTACCGCTCCATTGACTATTACTACAGTTGACCAGCTATTTCGCTTTGTTTTCCGCTATCACGGTTATGAAATGATACCGGCCACATTAATGTATTCAAAAGTAGTTATAGATGAAATTCAGATGTATTCTCCGACAATAATAGCCTGTATTCTATATGGATTACGGGAAATAAGCAGGTTGGGCGGTAAATTTTTGATCATGACTGCCACCATGCCGAAAATTTTTATAAAAATTCTTGAAGAAAAACTGAATATGAAGGTGTCGGAAGCATTCGAGCTACCTCAGCCCTTTTTAAGGGAAAGTAACAGAAGTGATAAGAGCAAACACTTCGTAAAATTACATGAACATGAATTGGATATTGAACAAATTGAAAAGGACAGTTTGAATCATAAGATTTTGGTAATTGTAAATACTGTGACGAAAGCGCAGGAGATATATCAAAGGCTTAATGTTGAAAATAAATGGTTATTACACAGTTTATTTACAAGAGAACACCGAAGCGTTCTGGAAAATAAAATTCTTAATTTTTCAAAGGATGAGAATGCAAAAGGAGTTTGGGTAACCACTCAGATAGTTGAAGCAAGTCTTGATATTGATTTTGACATTTTGCATACTGAAATGTGTACTGTTGACAGTCTTTTCCAGAGAATGGGAAGAATTTTAAGAGGAAGGGATCGTTTTTTGTCGGAACATACTCCTAATATTCATATATATACCGAAAATGTATCGGGATTAGGGCATGTGATCAACAAAGAAATATATGAATTTTCATTAAAAGCTTTAAGAAAATTTTTGGGGCCTTCCGGTCAGCAAATTTTAACAGAAGAAGACAAACAGAATATAATTCAGAATGTTTATGATCCTGATTTAAATCCCCAAATATTGGAGTCGAAGTATTATAGAGAAATATTAGATTATATCGGGTATTTACAAAGTATTCAGAATAGACCGTATCAATTGGAGAAATATGAAACGAAGTTCCGTGATATTATAAGCGACTTAATTATTCCCAAATCTATATATATTGAGCTTGACAATACTGGAATTTTACAGCAGATGGAAGAGCAATTTCAAAGGGCGGATTCAATCAAAAAAAGACAAATCCTGGACGAGATACTGAAGCATACTATTCAGGTTTCCCATTTTTATGATAGAGAATTATTATCCAATATAAATAACGTTTTACTAAAAGAAGCTGGTAAACGAGCGTTCGCGGATGCAGGGATTAAAATTTGTGATTGCCCTTATGACTTTAATGAGAAAGAGGAAAAAGGGTTAGGCCTTTTAAGGAAAATAAGTCGTGAGGAAAAGAATAAGATGCAAACAATGAATTCAATATTGTGAAATAATGAGGGAGAAAATGGTAAAAGTTACAGGTGTTATGATGGAATATTATTTTGTTTGCAAGAAAAAATTGTGGTATTTTGCTAACCAAATTCAAATGGAAAATGAAAACGAAAATGTTTTGATAGGTAGAATGATAGATGAAAACTCTTATATACAGGAAAAGAGAAATATTTTAATCGACGGAACTATAAACATTGATTTTATTAAAAAATATAAACAAATTCATGAAGTTAAAAAATCAAAGAGCATAGAAGAGGCGGCAATCTGGCAGGTGAAATATTATTTATACTATTTAAAAAGACTTGGAATAGAAGAAGTCACAGGTATTATCGATTACCCACTTTTACGTAAAAATTTAGTTGTAAAGCTGGAAGAAAATGATGAAGAAAAAATAGAAAAAATAATTCGCGATATTGTCGAAATCGTTACTAATCCTTCACCTCCTTCTGTAAACAGAATGAAGATATGTAAAAATTGCGCTTATTATGAATTGTGCTTTGTGTAACTATAATTAGTTTTGTAATTGGGGGAGGAATTACTATTGAAACAATCCTATTACATATTCAATAATGGAGAACTTAAACGAAAAGATAACACGTTGGAATTTTATCTTGAAGACGGTGGAAGAAAAACCATTCCCATTGAACAGGTTAGAGATCTTTATTTCTTTGGTCAGATAAATGTTAACTCAGCGTTGATGAATTTTTTGGCGTCATGTCATATTGCCGTTCATTGGTTTAATTATTACGGCTATTATTCAGGAACATTTTACCCACGGGAATATCTTGTATCAGGAAAGTTATTAGTTAAACAAGTTGAACATTATATAAATCCTGAAAAACGGATTGTATTGGCCAAAGCATTTGTTGACGGCGCTTCAGCTAATATTTACCGTAATTTAAGGTACTATAAAAACAGAGGTAAAGATTTGTCGAATATAATTGATGAGATAGATTATTACAGAAATCAAATAAATGTAAGTGATAATGTTGAATCTCTTATGGGAATAGAGGGAAATATAAGAAAAGTGTACTATACTTCTTGGAATGAAATCATTAATCAGGATGTTGAGTTTGAAAAGCGTGTAAAGAGGCCACCTGATAATATGATTAACACTCTTATTTCTTTTCTAAATTCCATGTTATATACTAAAACACTTAGTGAAATTTACAATACCCAGCTAAATCCTACTATAAGCTACTTACATGAACCAGGTACCGGAAGATTTTCTTTAAGTCTCGATATATCAGAGATATTTAAACCACTTATCGTAGATAGACTAATTTTCTCACTTCTTAATAAGAATCAAATAAATGAGGATAGTTTTTATAAGGAAACTGAATTACTTCAACTTAAAGAATCAGCTATAAAGACAATTGTTGCAGAACTTGATATCCGGTTAAAACAGACAATAGAGCACAGGGAACTGAAACGTTCGGTATCGTACCTACGACTTATTCGTCTTGAAGTATATAAACTCATTAAACATTTGTTGGAAGAAAAAGTATACGAACCGTTTAAAATTTGGTGGTGATAAAAATGTATATTATACTTGTATATGACATTGTTCTTGATGAAACAGGTCCGTCTGTTTTAAGAAAAGTTTTCAAAGAATGTAAAAAATACCTTGTACATGTTCAAAATTCAGTATTTGAGGGTGAATTATCGGAATCTCAGCTTTTTAAATTGGAAATGTCTTTAAAAAAACTTTTGAGAAAAGACAAAGATTCATTAATTGTATTCAAAACCAGGAACGAGAAATGGCTGGATAAAGAGTTTTGGGGAAAAGAAGATAATGCAACTTCAAATTTCTTATGACTTTTGTTTTTTCTCGTGAGAAAATGAGAAGTCTTAATGGCATCTACAGCAAAACTCGTGAGGATACCACCGTAGTTCTGAGTTTGACGAAGAAATAATTTCAGACTTGATCTGTCGATCATGAGTAGCATAAAATATATAGGGGATCGACAGACGTATCGGACTTTGAAAAATGAATAATTTTAAAAAATTTATATAGCTGTATGTAATACATATTTTTTTAACCTTATATCATAGACAGAAACTGTACTTAAAAGATATGAAATTCAAGTATTATAATTAATCGCCTTTGAATCTAACCATATTGGAATGTAAATTCAGAAAATTATTGGGAAACGCATTCACGCGAAAATCTTTGAATCTAACCATATTGGAATGTAAATATTGCGAAAGTGACAGGACAAAAGTATTTTGACCACTTTGAATCTAACCATATTGGAATGTAAATCTTTCTCTAAAAGAGTTTTTGGAAAACGTAATACAACCTTTGAATCTAACCATATTGGAATGTAAATCAGAAGTAGACCATATAATACCGATAAGGGTTAGACTTTGAATCTAACCATATTGGAATGTAAATTCTTCCAGACCTTCTGTGCCTCTTCATCCAGCCATGACTTTGAATCTAACCATATTGGAATGTAAATGTAAATGTTTCCAGTCGGGAATGTTCCACCGGGTGCCTTTGAATCTAACCATATTGGAATGTAAATTCAGAAAACACGGCGCATACATGACACCGGAAACACTTTGAATCTAACCATATTGGAATGTAAATTTTTACATAGTCCACCGGTTCCTCAAAAGGTGATAACCTTTGAATCTAACCATATTGGAATGTAAATGGCCCTCGTTTGTCGTATGTATAGCGCTCAGCACTGCTTTGAATCTAACCATATTGGAATGTAAATCTATCATGAAACATTACATCTATGTTTGGAGCTATTCTTTGAATCTAACCATATTGGAATGTAAATATGCCGAATATGAGGCACTCGTGGCGAAACTCGGCCTTTGAATCTAACCATATTGGAATGTAAATATGCTTCCTGTTTGGTCATGTCATGCCTTCCTCCTTCCTTTGAATCTAACCATATTGGAATGTAAATATAAAACCGGCAAGGTTGTAATGCATATCAGCTCACCTTTGAATCTAACCATATTGGAATGTAAATTTTCAAAAATTTGACCTCGGATGTGTGTTTGGGTGCTTTGAATCTAACCATATTGGAATGTAAATTAAACTCCTTACGCGGTACGGCTAAGGCTTTCCATCTTTGAATCTAACCATATTGGAATGTAAATAAAAGTTGCAAAGAAAAAACAAGAAAAAGTTGAAGCCTTTGAATCTAACCATATTGGAATGTAAATTCAGCTTTAGCTATCACAAGCTGCAGTGCAGGGTTGCCTTTGAATCTAACCATATTGGAATGTAAATGTAGATTATGTAAGATGGGTAAAGGCAGAAAAAGTACTTTGAATCTAACCATATTGGAATGTAAATTTTTGCAGATAGTAAACCGGGCGAACAAGCGCAGGCTTTGAATCTAACCATATTGGAATGTAAATACAATGTGAGTATTCCAGTCAGCATCGTTCATAATGCTTTGAATCTAACCATATTGGAATGTAAATTCACTCAGCCAGTCGATGTCTTGAGCCTCCTGCTCCCTTTGAATCTAACCATATTGGAATGTAAATATGATAGAAACATATTTCGTCATGATACGAACGCTTGCTTTGAATCTAACCATATTGGAATGTAAATTTTTTTTGATGAAATGGTTACGAATGCAACCAAATCCTTTGAATCTAACCATATTGGAATGTAAATTACAATGCAACTCATTTTATGTTAGAAAGAGCTGCCTTTGAATCTAACCATATTGGAATGTAAATTCGATTCTTTTCGATGGCGAGGAAACGGCAAGTGGCTTTGAATCTAACCATATTGGAATGTAAATCTTGTTTTTATGCGGGTAAATTGAAAACCGCTGTCATCCCTTTGAATCTAACCATATTGGAATGTAAATGATATAAAGTGCTGACGCCGATATGAACCCGACAAGCTTTGAATCTAACCATATTGGAATGTAAATTGTTTTGGTACTTTTCGATGCAAGCCTCAAGCACACTTTGAATCTAACCATATTGGAATGTAAATCGCCAAATGGCTGATGAACAAAGCCACCTTCTACCTTTGAATCTAACCATATTGGAATGTAAATCCTGGCGCTCGGCCTCCGCCTGCGCCTCGAAGTAGCCTTTGAATCTAACCATATTGGAATGTAAATTGAAGGGGTGTAGGGTACGTAACAAAGCACCAGTCCTTTGAATCTAACCATATTGGAATGTAAATACAGCTGCAACGCCCCATGCAAAGGCGTTTGATTCACTTTGAATCTAACCATATTGGAATGTAAATTCAGGAATAGGATTCAGAACCCGTTCCTCAAAAACAGCCTTTGAATCTAACCATATTGGAATGTAAATTTCGCTGGCCTCGTCGTATTCATTGTAGGTTCTTACCCTTTGAATCTAACCATATTGGAATGTAAATTGTACTCCAGCAAAAATAAAAAGCAGGGCATAAAAGACTTTGAATCTAACCATATTGGAATGTAAATTAACCGTCTATGTTAAGGCCCATTTCGGCTGGAACCTTTGAATCTAACCATATTGGAATGTAAATGTTTTAATTATGATTATGTGTTTTCTTTACTTATACTTTGAATCTAACCATATTGGAATGTAAATCAAGATTTTTGTTCAGGGTAGAAAAAGACCTGATCACTTTGAATCTAACCATATTGGAATGTAAATTATCTTTGACCCATCTTTCCCATATACCCTTATAATCTTTGAATCTAACCATATTGGAATGTAAATATGGTAAATCCATAGGGATATTACCTGCATCAGTCCTTTGAATCTAACCATATTGGAATGTAAATTACCGAGGTAATTGACGCTGTGTTTGGGAAGATACCCTTTGAATCTAACCATATTGGAATGTAAATATTCTTGTGGCTAATTTAGGGGATAGAATAGCAATACTTTGAATCTAACCATATTGGAATGTAAATTTAGGGTACGTAACGAAACACCATTTTGCGTTCTTCCTTTGAATCTAACCATATTGGAATGTAAATCCTGTACCGCCTTTATCTGAGATGCACCCTACAACTTTGAATCTAACCATATTGGAATGTAAATATATAATAGAGGGTGTCAGCAAGGCTGGAAAAGCCTTTGAATCTAACCATATTGGAATGTAAATGAGCTCAACTGGTCAGAATGAATCAAAGGGGCCTGCGTTCTTTGAATCTAACCATATTGGAATGTAAATACTCATTGTCTTCCCGGATCACGGTATAAAGGCATACTTTGAATCTAACCATATTGGAATGTAAATTCCTTCTTTTTTTCTTTTCTTCAACCTCAATTCCTCTTTGAATCTAACCATATTGGAATGTAAATCTGGACAGCACGAGGATGGAGATATGGGTTGACGACTTTGAATCTAACCATATTGGAATGTAAATGTAGGTGATAGATTTTATAACATCCAAACAGGTTGGCTTTGAATCTAACCATATTGGAATGTAAATTGATTTAAAGTATGAGCATGGAGATGAATACTATACTTTGAATCTAACCATATTGGAATGTAAATTTAGTATCTTTGTAAAAATCGGCCAGAACCGTTCCACCTTTGAATCTAACCATATTGGAATGTAAATTACATCTCCCAGGAGTTTAATTTCAGACTTAAAAAACTTTGAATCTAACCATATTGGAATGTAAATTTAAGTCAGCTCATATTGCAGATGCGGCAATTCAGCTTTGAATCTAACCATATTGGAATGTAAATGGTATAGCATACATTCACTACATAATATTAATTATGTAAGGAATAATAGAGTAACTTTGAATCTAACCATATTGGAATGTAAATTTTTTAGTATTTTGAAAGGGGTAGGGGGGGGAAACTCTTTGAATCTAACCATATTGGAATGTAAATCGGAAGAAGTGAAAAAACAGCTTCATGGGAATAGGCTTTGAATCTAACCATATTGGAATGTAAATAATTGCATTTTAGGGAAGAGTATCGCGCGGTATTTCCTTTGAATCTAACCATATTGGAATGTAAATCCTGTACCGCCTTTATCTGAAAAGCTCCCTACGAGCTTTGAATCTAACCATATTGGAATGTAAATATTATCATTCTTTATTTTTTCCTCTTCATCGCCGGCTTTGAATCTAACCATATTGGAATGTAAATCTTAATGGGCCTTGGGAGTGGGTCTCGGGCCTTACTTTGAATCTAACCATATTGGAATGTAAATAAGCTGAAGAAGCTATTAAGGCAGCCGGGTTACATCTTTGAATCTAACCATATTGGAGTGTAAATTCTTTGGTGGGATTAAGCTTAAAAATTCTAATTAACTTTGAATCTTCCCATGAGTGGTAGTAAAACATTTCGTTTTTAAGCCTCCCAAAGAACCCTTCACAAGCGGAATTATCTGCAGTACACCCTTTTTTGGACATTGACCTGATAAATCCTGCATCTTCCATCCTGGAAATCCAACCAGGCCATCTGTAGTGGCTACCCTCAGAGTGTACGATTGGATGCTCTGTATCTGAAAGACTGCTTATGGCTCCATCCAACATCGTATTGACTATCTCTGCATCCGGGCTGGTTCCTATTGCCCAGCAACGGCAGCTGCAGTCTCGTTTGTACAACTCTACTGCTTTCATTCTGTCCTCATATGAATACACATGGGGGCTCCTGCTCTATTTTAAGTCCAGGTTTTTGTCCGCACCCCCTTTGGGTAAAAATATTCCAGCGTTGACATTTGTTACACATTTTTCTACGTATTTAAGACTATAACGTAAATTCTCTGCAGGGTAGGGTAAATTACTGAACGTACATACTTTGAATTTAACCATAATGGAACTGTTTATGCCAATATTGTAAAATCACATATTTCCATACAGGAAACACACAATTCCATTCTACATGTAAAAAATTTATTATAACATACGACTGAGAATGGTTTAAAAACCGTAATAAGGAGGATTTGAGGGTTATGAAAAGAAGGGTTTTTTCTGCCATGCTGTCACTAATTTTTGTATTGACTATGTTGGCAGGCTGCGGAAATACTTCGGTGGATAAGTCGCAGTCAACAGAGCCTGCAAAAACACAGAAAAATATTTCAGGTGAAAAGACAACATCGACTGCTGAACCTGTTACTGTTACATATGCATTATGGGACAGCAACCAGGCATTAGGTTTTGAGAAAATGGCAGATGAGTTTACCGAGAAAAATCCCAATATCAAGATTGAAATCCAGCTGAACGGATGGTCAGATTACTGGACAGCATTGGATGCGGCAGCTTCAGCAGGTACCCTGCCTGATACCTTCTGGATGCATTCCAACAATTTTTACCGGTATGCTTCAAATGAAATGTTAAAGAGTCTGGACGATTTGATTGCTTCCAGTGACAAGATAGACCTGAAGAATTATCCTGAAGGCTTGGTTTCCCTCTATAATTATAACGGTAAGCAATATTGTATACCAAAGGATTTTGATACCATTGGATTATGGTACAACAAAACAATGTTTGACGAAGCAGGTCTGGAATATCCTGATGAGAACTGGACATGGGATGATCTTTATGAAGCAGCCAAGAAACTGACGAAACCCGATAAATCCCAGTATGGTTTTCTTGCTCCGCTGCATAACCAGGAAGGTTTCTACAACTTTATTTATCAGAACGGTGGAACAGTGATCACTCCTGATAAAAAATCCGGATATGATGACCCCAAGACCATTGAAGCGATGGAATTTTATATAAGGTTTGTGAAAGAAGGATTATCCCCTCTAATATTCGGTGACGCAGAACGGGCGGAGGCAATGCAGAACGGACTTTGCGCAATGGGTTTCTTCGGTTCATGGAATCTTTCAGGTTTTGCCGCTAACGAGTATATGGCTAAAAACTTTGATGTAACAGTGCTCCCCGCAGCACCAAATGGAGGAAGAGCCTCTATCTATAACGGTCTCGGATATGCCATAGCACCGAATACCAAGAAATTGGACGCAGCATGGAAATGGGTAGAATATCTTGCTTCTGAAGAAGGCCAGCTCAGACAGGCGGAACTTGGAATCGCAATTTCAGCTTATAAGGGAACAGCAGACGCTTGGGTTGAATCCAACAAAACCTTCAATATCAAATGCTTTATTGATATGCTGGATTATGCGGTAATAAGACCGTACTCCAATACAACGGCTGTTTGGGAAGATAAAGTTTATGAAGAATTAAGAGGTGCTTTCACTGGCGAAAAAACTGTCGAACAAGCCTGCAGGGATGCCGCAGCAGTTATGAACGAAAGCCTTGCGCAAGAAAGATAAGTTTTGAATAAACGGAGTTATATATCATTGGTGCGGCAACTTGAACAAAGTTGCCGTACCAGTTATTCAAAATGGCTTCGGGAAGGGCTGAAAAAATGATTGATGGAAAGAGCAAATCAAAGATAAATGAATGGTTATGGGGTTGGTTCCTGGTAGCTCCGGCTGTAATTGGACTTATAATTCTTAACATTATACCGGCAATACAGACATTTTATTTAAGTTTTTTTAAAAGCGGCGATTTCGGTCGGGGTAATATATTTATAGGATTAGAAAATTACAAGAAACTGATAAATGACTCACAGGTATGGTATGCAGTGAGAAATACTCTGCTGTATACTTTATTTGTTGTTCCGGTAAGTGTTTTTTTAGCTGCTGTTATAGCGGTGTTGCTCAATAAAAATATAAAAGGAAGAGGCATATACCGCAGTATTTATTACATGCCTGTCATTGCAACTCCTGCGGCAGTTACAATGGTTTGGAGATGGCTTTATAATTACCATTACGGGCTTATTAACTATGTTTTGAAACAATTAGGATTAAACCCTGTTAATTGGATAGACGATCCCAAGGTAGCCCTGATATCAATAGCAATTATCAGTATATGGAGTACAACGGGTTATAATATGGTACTTATTCTTGCCGGACTTCAGGATATTCCTACAGTTTATTATGAAGCTTCAAACATAGATGGTGCAAACGCAATAACTCAGTTTTTTAAAATCACAATACCTCTGGTTTCGCCGACATTGTTCTTTGTTATTACCACTTCGGTAATACAATGCATGCAGGTATTTGATGTGGTTTACATGATGATTGATGTGACAAGACCGTCATATGACAGTACCGTATCTTTGGTTTACCTCTTTTACAATAATTCATTCAAGTATTTGAACAAGGGTTATGGTTCAGCCATTGTGATGGTGTTGCTTCTGATAATTTCAGTTATTACGGTAATACAAGTTAAGCTGCAGAAAAGATGGGTTAATTATATGGGCTAGGGGGATTTTAATGACAGTCAGAAACAAAGTTTACAGGGTTATCATACATATATTTCTTATAATAGGATCATTTATTATGATTATGCCATTTGTCTGGATGGTCTTGACATCGTTTAAATCCGTTACTGAGGCCACTCAAATGAATCCTTTTGTATTTTTCCCTACTAAATGGAGAATCGAAAACTATCTTGATGTGATTAAGCAGAATAATTTCTTAAGACTGTATTATAATACTTTTTCAATGATCTTCTGGCGTGTGGTCTGTGCCGTCGCTTTCAGTTCGATGGCCGGATATGCATTTGCAAGGCTTAATTTTCCCGGGAGGGATTTCTGTTTTGGAATTGTACTGTTTCAGATGATGATCCCTACACAGGTTTTCATTATCCCCCAGTACCTTATGGTAGATAAACTTGGGGCAAGGAATACGATTTTTGCATTGGTTTTTCCCGGACTGGTAAGTGCATTCGGGACCTTTTTACTGCGCCAGTTTTTCAAAAGTATTCCGGTTGAGTTGGAACAGGCGGCAAGAATTGATGGGTGCAACATAGGCCAGACATTTGTTTTAATAATGCTGCCTTTGGTCAGGTCAGGAATGGTGGCGCTGAGTATATTTACTGCATTGTTTGCGTTTAAAGACCTTATGTGGCCTCTTATAGTAAACTCCAGCCCGGACTATGCGACATTGGCATCTGCTTTGGCCAAAATTCAAAGTGCATATTCCGTTAAGTATAACATTCTGATGGCGGCTTCTGTTCTTGCCATCTGGCCAATGATACTTATTTATTTCATATTCCAGAGGCAATTCATGCAAAGTGTAACCACATCAGGACTGACTATGTGACGTTCATCAGGGAAATTAATTGTACAGGGGGATGACAATGCCAATTATTTTTCATGAAGAATCTGGTGAATTTCATCTTTATAATAAAAGCATCAGCTATATAATTAAAATATTGCCTAATAAACAGCTTGGAAACCTTTATTTCGGCAAAGTTATAAAAGACAGAAAGTCATTTTCACATTTATTCCAGAAAAAAGCCAGACCCTTATCGGCTTATGTTTTTGAAGATGATCCGGCTTTTTCACTTCAGCATACCATGCAAGAATATCCGTCATATGGGACTACTGATTTTAGAAGCCCTGCTTTTGAGATAAAGCAGAAAAATGGGAGCAGAATATCCTGTTTTGAATATAAAAAACATGAAATTTTTGCAGGCAAGAATGGCTTAGAAGGCCTTCCGGCGACTTATGTGGAAGAACCAGCCGATGCAGATACCCTTGAAATAACGCTGTATGATGAACTTATTAAAACAGAACTGGTTTTGAGCTATACAATATTCAACAATTATTCTGCGATAGCCAGAAGCGCAAGGTTCATAAACAAAGGAGAAGAAACGATTGTGCTGGAAAGGGCAATGAGCGCAAGCATTGATTTTATTGACAGCGATTTTGAGATGATCCAGCTTTCCGGCGCATGGTCACGGGAACGGCATATTAAAACGAGAAAACTTCAGCAGGGCATACAGGGGGTTTACAGTATGCGCGGTATTAGCAGTGCGGAACATAATCCGTTTATTGCCCTAAAAAGACCAAATACGGATGAAAACAGCGGCGAAGTATATGGTTTCAGCTTAATATACAGCGGCAACCATCTTGAACAGGTTGAGGTAGATACCCACAACATGACAAGAGTTATGCTGGGTATTCATCCGGATACTTTTGAGTGGCCGTTGGAAAAAGGAGAATTTTTTCAGACACCTGAAGCAATAATTGTTTATTCAGACGAGGGGCTCAATAAGATGAGTCAGACATTCCATAAGCTGTTCAGCAAACATCTTATAAGCAGACAATGGCGTGACAAACCCAGACCGGTTCTTATAAACAGTTGGGAAGCTACTGGCGCAAATTTTACTGAGGAAAAGCTTTTAAGAATGGCAGAAATAGCAAAGGAACTTGGAATCGAACTGTTTGTGCTTGATGACGGATGGTTTGGAAACCGAGACAACGATAAAGCAGGGCTGGGAGATTGGAATATTGTTAACAGGAAAAAACTTCCCGATGGTATTGAAGGCCTGGCTGACAAAATTGAATCAATGGGCATGAAATTCGGGCTTTGGTTTGAGCCGGAATCAGTAAATAAGGACAGCAACTTATACAGAAAACACCCTGATTGGATAATTGCGACCCCGGGAAGAAGGACATCAGCTTCACGTAACCAGTACGTTTTGGATTTCTCGAGAAAAGAAGTGGTTGATTATATTTATTCCGTAATGGAAAAAGTTCTGAGCAGTGCAAAAATATCCTATGTAAAATGGGATATGAACAGGTATATAACTGAGTGTTATTCTTTGGGGGCGGAAGCCGGCAGCCAAGGAACGGTTTTTCACCGGTATATTCTGGGAGTATATAATTTATTTTCAAGATTGACAGAGAGGTTTCCATATATACTTTTTGAAGCATGCTCAAGCGGTGGGGCACGGTTTGATCCCGGAATACTGTATTATGCTCCGCAAGTATGGACAAGCGATAATACTGATGCAATTGAGAGACTGAAGATTCAGTATGGTACTTCTCTGCTCTATCCAATAAGTACTATGGGAGCTCATGTTTCAGAAGTTCCCAATCAGCAAGTAGGAAGAATTACGCCTATTGAAACAAGAGCCAATGTAGCTTATTTCGGAGTGTTTGGTTATGAACTTGATTTGACTTTATTAACAGAAGAAGAAAAAGAAAAGATAAAAAAACAGATTACTTTTTATAAATTCCACAGAGAACTTTTTCTTAAAGGAACATTTTACCGTATATTAAGCCCGTTTGACGGAAATGAAACGTCCTGGATAGTTGTATCAGAAGATAAATCAGAAGCTATTGCAGCGTATTACAAGACTCTGAATTATGCTAACAAAGGCTGGAAAAGGCTTAAACTTGTAGGGCTTGACAGAGATAAGAAATATATTATTGACAACGACAATGAAAGGTATTATTACGGTGATGAACTTATGAATGTCGGTATTGTATTAAAGGATGAAGAATTATGTGCAAACGGAAATGACTTTTCGTCCATTATCTTTTATTTGAAAAGTATCTAAATACGGAATGGGAAAAAGGCGAATGATACATATTTGTTAAGCTTATGCAAGAATAAAATATCATTCGCCTTTTTTACTTGCGCTGACCAATTCTTCGATTTGTGTTCTGTATTCGGTTGGACTTATATTATAGTACTTTTTAAACAGTTTAGAGAAATAAAGCGGATCGGAATAACCTATCCGCTCTGAAATTTCACTTATTGATAAGTTTGATTTTTTTAGAAGATTACGGGCTTTTTCCAAGCGATAATTTATCAGATACTGCTGAGGAGATACATGCATTATTTTTTTAAAAATGTTTGCAAAATAACTTCTGTCAATACCGATATAATTTGCAATGTCATTTACTTTTATGTCTTTGTCATAATTATGATCGATAAACTCAAGGGCGTGTTCAACATAGATCTGGTAAGGATAGTCATAGATATTATGCTGTTCGTTTGCATTATTTTCATTAATCAATGCCGAAAGAAACATGAATAAAAAGCCTTCCCTTTTGAGATCGTTTGCATATGTCAGTTTGCTGGCATTTAGCATTCCTTTAACACAATTCACCAATTCCTCTTTACATTTAAATACACCAATCCGGTTTTCCTTGTTAAGTGAAGCATAGTTTAAGCAGGTTTCGGCCTTAGCTCCTCCAAACCCCACCCAGATATAAGTCCATGGATCTTCCGTATCTGCCTGGTAGAAAGTAATTTCATCAGGATATATTACAAATGCATTATATTCTCCAAGGTGATATGTTTTTCCGTCTGCCTGAAAAATACCTTTTCCGCTTAATATGTAATGAATCAAGTATTCAGAGCGAGTAGCGGGACCATAATAATGCCCCGGTTCACATTCTTCCATTCCGCAATAACAGAGATATAAATCGACCGAATGTTTTTTAAGATATTCAAGACATTTATATCTTGCAGAATTGGTGAATTTAGGTTTCATATTACCCTCCAATTCCAACGGATATGCAGACATGACACTACTATTGGATAATTTGTTACAAATAAAATTTTACCATTAAGTTTCCTTAAAAACAAATGATTTGTCATATTTCACAATTATGTTTTCTGGTACATACTCCTTGAACATAAGCCTTCTGGATAATTTTCACCAGAGCTTTAACATTTCCACCGGTTTCGGAAAGCCGGGGAAGGACATACTTGCAAAGTTGTTCTAAAAGTGTCATTTTATTATTTGCAGCCACAGTATGACATCCTCAGATTTAAAAGTTTTGGGTTTTTTCATAATAGAGCAGAAATTATATCGAGGTTATTTTGTAAGTAAGCCTCCATGAAATTTACGCCACTGATTGAGACTTTAACGAGATTTAAACTGAAAAGTGGATATAGCAAGTAAGTAAAGCAAAAAACCAGAAAGATGGGATTAATTAGTACCTGTTCGGTTATAGGTCAGCCAAAAAAGTGCTGTATAAAAATAAATGTTAGGCTTTTTTGCTAAACGATTGGCTTTCTATATTTGCACGGTGTTTAATGTTTGCGATTTATATTAAATTTCATACAAAATAAAATTATTTCATATCTTTATAAAATGCTGTATAATTGTACATGGGTGATTCATATGATACTTGCGAGGGAAAATATAAGCAAATACAAAATTCAGGATTATTTGGGAAGAGGTTTTTTGTGCAACTGCGGCAGGGAACACTCCGTTGATATTGAAAAGGTTGTTATCGAAAACGGTGCCATTGCTAAAATTCCTGAGATACTCATTTTTTTTAATTTCAAGAAAATATTTATGGTTGCGGACGAAAATACCTATAATGTGGCAGGTGCCGGCATTGAAAAAATTTTAAGGAACGGAGATTTTGAACTTTACAAACTTGTTTATATCAGAGAAGGAAATCTTGTACCGGATGAGAAAGCCATGGGGGAGTTTATAATAAATCTACCTGAAACCACCGATGTAATCCTCGCAGTCGGTTCGGGAGTAATAAGCGACCTTTGCAAATTCATGAGCTACAAACTGAAAATACCGTATATAATGGTCGCCACAGCTCCGTCAATGGACGGGTATGCATCAACTGCGGCTCCTCTGACAATCAACGGTTTAAAGACAACATTATCGGCAACGGTGCCAAAAGCTATTATCGGCGATATTGACATTTTGAAAAATGCGCCGATGGATATGATCAGGGCCGGATTTGGGGATGTGATTGGAAAATACTCGGCAATAAATGACTGGAAACTTGGAAGGCTCATAAATGATGAATATTACTGCGAATTTGTCTCAGATATGGTAATGTATTCGGTAAAAAAATGTGTGGAGACGGCGGACAGACTTCAAAAAAGGGATGACAGTGCCATTCGGAATCTGATGGAGTGTTTGCTGTTAACCGGAATTGCCATGAGCTACACCGGAAATTCAAGGCCTGCTTCAGGTTCGGAACATCACCTTTCTCATTTCATCGAAATGGTTTATATGTTTGACGGTAAGGAATCCCCGCCTCACGGGATTAAAGTAGGATTTAATACCATTGCGGTGAATTACATAAGGGAAAAAATATCTGAATTAAATCCTGATTTCAGTGAAGTAACGAAAAAAGCGTCGGAATTTGACAAAAACAAATGGCTTGAAGACGTAAAAAGGCTGTTCCGTGTTTCTGCGGCGGAGGTTATAGATCTTAATGAGAGGGAAGGAATAAATTCATATGACAAAAGGATGAAGAGGGTAAAAAGGATTATTGACAGATGGAATGAAATTGTTGAGATTTTGGCTGAAGTACCGTCATATAATGAAATAAGGGATATTTTGCGGAAGATTGGCGCGCCTGTAACGCTAAAGGAGCTCGGCGTGGACAGGGAGACTGTTCTTAACGGCCTGGTGTACGCAAAAGAAATAAGAAACAGGTATACGGTTCTGCAACTGGCATGGGATCTGGGAGTGCTTGGCGATTTGGCCGAAGAAATGGGACAGAAGTTTTATGTGTAATAAAGTTACACATGAAAAAGCTTTTACCGGAAATCCGGTAAAAGCTTTTTTATATACTTCCGGTGGAAGAATAATTATGTTAAACTCTTTGATAAATATATTTTTAAGCCCAAAGAATACGAATGAGAGGGAGCTGACATGAACAAAAGTGAAATAGCCGGCAAATACACAACTGATCCGGAAGTAAAACTTGTTCTGGCTCAGATTCTTGATAAAATGGAAAAGACACGGCAAAAAAATATACTTACCATGACTGGTTTTTTAAACGAGCACCAGCGGGCTGTTGCTGGAAAGCTTATAAAAGATTTTGGAAATCCCGATCATGTCTTTTACGGAGGATATGAAGGTGCGCAGAGGGCGGTCCTGATTTTTCTGCCTGATTATATCCGACCGGAAGAAATAACCGATGATGATATAAATCCTCTTTCTTGTATTCGTGCGAAATATTCATCAGTAAATTCCGTTACTCACAGGGATATTCTTGGCGCCATCCTGGGTACCGGGTTAAAGAGGGAAGTTATAGGCGATATTCTGGTTAATGGTAATAGCAGCGACATTATTGTGATGAAGGAAGTAGTGCCTTACCTTGAAAGCAATTTCAGTTCGGCAGGTAAAACCAAACTTGAAATATCGGTTATACCGCTTAGTGAAATTCGCATACCTGAGGCAAAATTTAAAATTATTAACGATACGGTGGCTTCGCTCAGGCTTGACAGCGTAGTTTCATCGGCCTTTTCGGTCAGCCGTGAAAAAGCTGCGGAAGCGATAAAGGCAGGCAGGGTTTTTTTAAATTATCTTGAATGCAATAAAACCGACAAACAGGTAAATGAGGGTGATTTTATTACCGTCAGGGGAATGGGAAAGGCAGTTTTGCAGCAGGTCGGCGGAAAAACAGGAAAAGGACGTATCAGGGTTGTTATTGCGAAATATATATGATTTTTAATTCATGTGTATAATTATTCATTATGTTCCGCCGATTGGCAGAAGTTGTTGAAATTATATTAACCTATTAGTATAATTATACAGTATTATTTATGAGGAGGAAAGGTTCATGACCGGAGACAGGTTTCAAATGCTCATTGCAATGTCTGCATATATGATCCTCGTTATACTTATAGGGTTATATTATGCCAGGCGTGCAAATGAAAGCAGTAAACATTTTTTTCTGGGAGGAAGGACCATAGGACCTTGGATGACTGCACTGAGTGCGGAAGCTTCTGACATGAGCGGTTGGCTTTTAATGGGACTTCCCGGCGTTGCTTACTGGGTTGGGCTGAGCGATGCAATATGGACTGCGATTGGACTTGCTTTGGGTACATATATAAACTGGCTGGTGGTGGCAAAACGACTTCGCAGTTATTCCGCCATTTCCGGCGACGCTATAACAATACCCGACTTTTTAAGCAACAGATTTAAGGAAAAGAAAAAGGTAATAATGACTGTTTCGGCTCTTTTTATTCTGATTTTTTTCACTGTTTATGCAGCAAGCTGTTTTGTTACCGTCGGAAAGCTGTTCAGTACGATTTTTGGGTTAAGTTATCAGTTTATGATGGTCATCGGAGCGCTTTTTGTGCTTTCTTATGTAATAATCGGCGGATTTCTTGCCGAAAGCGCTTCGGATTTTATGCAGGCAGTGGTAATGATTTTTGCCCTTGTTACAGTCCTTGGTATCGGTACTGTTACGGCAGGAGGAGTATCGAATATAATAAGCAATATTCGCAATATTCCCGGCTTTCTTGAGTTCTTTGGCATAGCCAGACCTTTGGTGGAAAACGGTGTGCAAAAGCTGTCGGAGACAGGACAGCCTCTTTTCGGGGAAGCAGGCTCATATGGTTTCTTATCCGTCATATCCACATTGTCATGGGGGCTGGGGTATTTCGGAATGCCCCATGTATTGTTAAGATTTATGGCAATACGCGACCCGGATGAACTTTACAAGTCAAGAGTGATAGGTACCACATGGTGTGTTATTTCACTTGTTTCGGCGGTTTCAATAGGACTTGTGGGAAGGATTTTATATCCGAACATTTTTCTCACCCAAAGCGATGCGGAAAACATATTTGTGCTTATGAGTTCGAATCTGTTGCCGCCATTGGCTGCCGGAATTGTTATGTCTGGAATTCTTGCAGCAACAATAAGTTCGTCGGATTCGTACCTTTTAATAGCTACTTCTGCGGTATCGAAAAACATATACCAGGGTATTGTCAGAAAAAAAGCATCCGACCGGGAAGTTATGATTGTTTCAAGAATAGTGCTCTTGTTAATAGCAGTAGCCGGAATGCTCATTGCTCTTGACGAAGACAGCGTGATATTCAATGTTGTCGCCTTTGCATGGGCGGGCTTCGGTGCAACATTCGGACCTGTTATGCTGTTCTCGCTTTTCTGGAAAAGGACGACAAGAAGCGGTGCGATAGCTGGTATGGTTGCGGGCGGTTCGACGGTGTTTATATGGAAACTTCTCATCAGGCCTCTTGGCGGAGCTTTTGACATCTATGAGCTGTTGCCTGCGTTTATAATTTCATGTATAGTTATAGTGGTTGTTTCATTAATATCCGAAAAACCATTGGAGGAAATTCTGGAAGAATTTGAGCGTGCCAGGATGTATAAAGCGGAGGCACAATAAAGAAAAAGAGGAATTTGTATATGACTGAAATTATGGAAAACCTCTCCGTGGACGGTATTTCTGGGGCCGAAATTAAATGCCGTTGCGGAAAAATGCACAAAAACCAAATAAAGGAGATTATTATAGAGCGGGGGGCTTTGGCGAAAATACCCGATATTATAAAAAAGCACGGCGGTTCAAATGTTTATGTCATAGCTGACAGAAATACATATGCGGCGGCAGGGGAAACAGTATGCAAAAATATCGAACGTTACAATCTTCCGTATTCTTTGTATGTATTTGATTCTGAACGCATTGAACCGGACGAGTTGGCTGTCGGAAAAGCAATAATGCATTATGACGGTAAATGTGATTTTATTGTCGGAATAGGCTCGGGTACAATCAACGACATCGGTAAAATGGTTGCATGCATTACGGGCAAACCGTACATGATTGTGGCGACGGCTCCGTCGATGGACGGATATGCATCTGCCACATCGTCAATGATCAGGGACGGAATAAAGGTCAGTCTGGGCACTGTTTGCCCCTGTGTGATTGTGGCCGATACAGAAGTTTTATGTAACGCGCCGAAGATACTTTTGCAGGCGGGAATAGGGGATATGCTCGCAAAATATATCAGTATATGCGAATGGCGTCTGTCGCACCTGATAACCGGGGAATACTACTGCGAAGAAATTGCATCGATGGTGCGGAATGCCCTGAAGAATTGTATGCAAATTGAAAGCCTGGAGTTTACCGAACCTGATGATATAAAACCCGTTATTGAGGGACTTATAATATCAGGTATTGCGATGAGTTTTGCAGGGCTTTCGCGGCCTGCCTCAGGAATGGAGCATTATTTTTCACACCTCTGGGACATGAGGGCAATTGAATTTAATACACCCTCAGCCCTTCACGGGATACAGTGCGGTGTTGCTACAGTTCTGTGCCTCAGGGTATATGAATTTATTGCCCGGCTTGTCCCCGACAGGAAAAAGGCTTGTGATTTTGTAAATTCATTTTCACTGAAAGAGTGGAACAGATTTCTTGCCGGTTTTCTTGGCAGGAGCGCCGAGGGATTGATTGAACTTGAAAGAAAAGAAAGGAAATACAATCCGGAGTCACATGCGAAGAGACTGGATATTATTGTAAACAACTGGGATGAAATTGTGAAGATCATTTCTGAAGAATTGCCTCCGGCCGAGCAGGTGGAAAAATATATGAAAAAACTTGGCATGCCGACAATGCCGAAAGAGCTGGGCTTTTCGGACGGCGAGGTGCAGGGAGCCTTCCTTGCTACAAAGGATATCCGCGATAAGTATATAGGCAGCAGGCTGCTATGGGATCTGGGGCTTCTCGATGAAGCAAAACATGTGTGTAGAAGCGTATGGTAAATTTAAATTGACACCCCCCTGTTTTAAATGATATGTTTGAATGAGAAGGGGGGTTTTTTTGTGAAACTTAATTACACGCGTACGGTAATCATAGGTCTTGCATTCTTTTCCATCTGTGCTTTCTGGCAGCTCTACGACAGCATAGTTCCGCTGATTTTGAAAAATACGTTTGATATCGGCGACACGGTTGCCGGAGGTATCATGGCGATGGATAACATCCTTGCGCTTTTTATGCTTCCGTTTTTTGGAGCTTTATCCGACAGGACTTCAACAAAAATAGGAAAAAGAATGCCTTATATTATCGGAGGTACGGCATTAGCTGTTGCAGCCATGAATTTTCTTCCGTATGGAGACAATACATTGAATTTTGTATTATTTGTTGTTGCGCTTTTAATAACTCTTTTGGCCATGAGTACCTATCGTTCCCCGGCTGTTGCGTTAATGCCTGACGTAACCCCTAAACCCCTTCGTTCCAAGGCAAACGCAATAATCAATCTGATGGGAGCGCTGGGTGGGGCATTTACATTGGTTATTATCTCGTTATTGGTTCCGGACGTCGCCAAGCCAGATTATTCCCCGCTGTTTTTAATAGTTTCAGGGTTAATGATTGTTTCTGTAGTTGTCCTCTTTCTGATTATAAATGAGAACAAACTGGTTGCCGAGATGCAGGAAACAAACGGTCACGGAGCAAATGTTGAAGAAACGGCTTCGGTAACGGGCAACGCTTTACCTAAGGATGTCAGGCGAAGCCTTATTTTTATACTGTTATCCATATTTTTCTGGTTTATGGCATATAATGCCGTTACAACGGCATTTTCCAAATATGCCCAGACGGTCTTGGGGATTAAAGGTGGAGGTTTCGCGTCAAGCCTGCTTGTGGCCACCGCTGCTGCGGTTGTATCGTATATCCCTGTGGGTTTAATAGCTTCAAAAATAGGGCGCAAAAAGACAATTCTTATAGGCATAACAATGATGTTTGTTTCTTTTGCCGCGGCGTCGTTTTTTACATCATATCATCCGCTTATAACGGTATTTCTGGCTCTGGTTGGCTCAGGCTGGGCGGCGATCAATGTCAACTCCTATCCAATGGTTGTGGAGATGGCAAAAGGGTCTGACGTGGGAAAATACACCGGGTATTATTATACTTTTTCAATGTCGGCGCAAATCCTTACGCCGGTTCTTTCAGGGGCTTTGCTGGAACACGTGGGATACAGAACCCTTTTTCCATATGCTGCGGTATTTATGATTATGGCGTTCTGCACAATGCTGACTGTCCGCCATGGCGACTCTAAACCCTTGCCGCCCGAGGAAAAACTTGAAATGTTGGATATAGGTGATTAACAGTATGATAATCGGATGCATTATAGGTATTTTAACTATTATGTTTTTGATTGTTTTGTATCTGATAAAACCCAACCAAAAAAGGATTGAAGCATTGCCTGTACGACTTTTTGCCCACAGAGGGCTCCATGGGAAAGGCATTCCTGAAAATACGCTGAAGGCTTTCAGAATGGCAAGTGAAAGAAATTTTGGCGTAGAACTGGATGTACGTTTCACTCTTGACAAAAAGGTTGTTGTGTTTCATGATGATTCATTAAAACTACTGTGTGGAAGGGATATAAAGGTTGGCGAGCTTACATATGATGCACTGCAAAGCTGTAATATAGCAGGCTCGGATGAAAAAATACCGTTGCTTACCGAGGCGCTTGAAGTTTTGAACGGCGTTCCGGTGATATGTGAAATAAAATCCGATAATAAGGGGCCAATAGAGGAACTGTGCGTTGCAGTAAGCGACATAATAAAAAAGTATAATGGATTTATCTGCATAGAATCCTTTGATCCCTTTGTGGTCAGGTGGTTCAGAAAAAACAGGCCTGAAGTTATCCGCGGGCAGCTTTCCATGCGTTTTACAACTGAAAACAGCGATCTTTCGCCAATTAAGGCGTTTATGATGAGAAACCTTTTTGTAAACGTTTTTTCACGACCCGATTTCATTGCATATCGGTACAGGGATGATTCCTTTGGATACTTTTTATGCCGGTGTGTGTTTAAACCGCTGTGTATACCTTGGACGGTGAAAGGTAAAAAAGATATAACTGAAGCTTCCGGGGTTTACGGTTCGGTGATTTTCGAAGAAATAGACGCCTGAAGCGAAATTTCTGCCAATGTCAACAGATTTTTAAATTCTGGGGATAAAGCCCGGGAGAAATTTGATGTAATTGAGGCAGAGCGTTTCAGCAAAGAGTTTTATCAATTTGCAATACCCTGATTGATCGCGACGGAGTACAAGGGCTATGGTTCCATAAAAACTAAATTCTTTGAGTCAGCTTCAGGTAAAAATAAAAACCACTGTTTATTTGCTGGCTGTTATTTTAAAAATGATTAAAATTGCGTTGCTGATTGGTCAGCGGATGATTGTTGATAATATGCCCGGTGATGTGTTATAATCTATAAAAAATTCCGCAGAAGCGGAACAGTCGTTTTAAAAAGTTACCCGGGCCGCTACGAAAGAATGAAAATACCACGAAGGTATTTGCTTTCAGAAGAAAGCGAATATTTTCGTGGTTTTTTATTTTATTTCATATTAAAAACAAAAATGTACGGAGGAGATGACAGATGAGACGAAATTCACCAACAAACGTCGTGCTGGCAGGGTTTTTTATCGCACTTGGAATTGTGTTGCCCTCTGTCACAGGACATATACCTGAAATCGGAAGAATGCTTTTGCCTATGCATATTCCTGTTTTGCTCTGCGGGTATGTATTGGGCTGGCCTTATGGGCTGTGGGTTTTATTACGCCGTTGCTAAGAAGCATTTTGTTTGGCATGCCGCCGATGCTTTCTGCTGTGGCAATGGCTTTTGAACTTGCCGCATACGGTTTTGTAACCGGAATTTTGTATAAGGTTTTTGAAAAGAAAAATATATTTATTTATGTTACATTGATTATTTCCATGATTTGTGGGAGAATTGTATGGGGAATTGTGAGCCTGGCACTGTATGGTTTAGGATTCAGCAATTCTCCGTTTACTTGGCAGGTGTTTTTTGCAGGGGCTGTTGGCAACGCCATACCGGGGATTATTCTGCAAATAGTATTAATACCTGCCGTTGTTATTGCATTAAAAAGGGGAAACCTGATATACAATGAGTGATATAAAGGAAATTTTGCTGAGACATTATAATACATATCCGAAAATGCAGATACAGGACATGGTTAAGCTTATATATCAGAATGAATTTGCCGGGGGGCATTTCATTGACAGCGAACCGGAATGCCGAAAGCGTTTACAGGCTGAAATAGACGAAATTATCAGCAGCCGGTTGGGCAGTGAAAGCCCCCTTTTTGAAGACATAGGGAACGGTCTTGTGCGTCTGTATCTGCACAGAATATCCGAATTTAAAATAAGTATTGCTACAATAAACCGTTTTTTTATGAACACATCCAATTCAATTCGGGGAAACGCTGAAAGTTTTGAAAGAAAAGTGAATATAATGAAGAAATGTTGTGAAGACGGATTGTTACCTTTTAAAAAGGATGAAGTGGAGGTATTTGTTGAAGCTCTTAAGGAAAAGGGGTATCCTCCTGTAAGCCACAGTGAGGAATACAGAAAGGCATATAATCCTCACTATCGGGTAATACGGGCGGAATACGGAACTTTTTTTGATGTGTTTTTAAAAATCGACCTTTTGCTAAAAGAAAAGGAAATTGTAATCGTTGCAATAGACGGAAACAGCGGTGCCGGGAAAAGCTTTCTGGCAGAGTTGCTTGGCGGGATATATGACTGCAATATATTCCATATGGATGATTTTTTTCTTACGCCGGAGCTCAGAACCGAAGAACGGCTTAAGGAGCCCGGGGGAAACGTTGATTATGTCCGTTTCAGGCATGAGATTTTGGACAATATCAGAAAAAAAGAGGTGTTTTCATACCGCAGATACAACTGTTCAACATGTGAATTTGAAGCACCGGTCAGGGTTTTCCGAAAAAGGCTGAATATAGTTGAAGGCAGTTACAGCCTGCATCCATATTTAATAGACGAATATGACTTGAAAATATTCCTGCATATTGATGAGGAGAAGCAAAAAGCGCGGATTTTTGAAAGAAACGGACCTGAAATGTTTGAGCGCTTTATTAACGAATGGATACCTTTGGAGAACAGATATTTCTGTGAACTTAAAATACCACAGAAATGTGATTTGGTTTATGAACTTTGATGCCTCAGCATAACTTTTTCATTTTAAAGCGGAAATGCAGGTGGTATAATAATATAAATCATGCATATTGTTTAACCATAGTGGTCGTGATATTTAAGAGGAGGACGGGATGGACGGAAAAATTCCCGAAAAGGGATTTTTGTGCTTTATTACAAGGCTTTTTATAAAAAATCACGATGGCGTAACTAACCGAAATGTTCGAAAACAGTACGGGACTTTTGCCGGTATGGCAGGTATTGCAGTGAATTTACTGCTATTTATTTTTAAGTTTATTGCAGGTATACTGTCGGGAAGCATAGCCGTTGTCAGTGACGCTTTTAACAATTTGTCGGATGCCGCTTCTTCGGTTATTTCGTTTATCAGTTTTAAAATTTCAAGCAAACCCGCTGACAGGGAACATCCCTTCGGACATGCAAGAATAGAGTATATATCTTCTTCACTGGTTGCCGTAATTATTCTTTTTATAGGTATTGAGCTTTTAAAAAATTCCATTGGGAAAATCATTAATCCCGGGACAGTTGTTTTGAGCACGTTAACTGTTATTATTCTGGGTTTATCCATTGTTTTGAAGTTGTGGCTTTATTTTTTGAATAAAAGAATAGGAAAGTATATTAATTCTTACCTTATGCATGCCACTGCCGCCGATAACCTGTCCGATGTGTTTGCAACGTCAGCGGTGCTCGTGTCAGTTGCAACAGAGCAATTTACCGGGATCGGCATTGACGGGTACATGGGAGTTATCGTATCGGGGGTTATAATGCTTTCTGGGATAAAGATATTAAAGGAAATGATGGACAGCATAATAGGGCGGGCTCCGTCAAAAGAGATTATAAGCCTTATTGAGAACTATATTCTTAAGTATGACGGGGTCTTGGGCATTCATGATCTTGTAGTCCATGACTACGGGCCGTTGCACTGTTTTGCCTCCGCTCATGTCGAAGTGGATGCAAATGAGGATTTATTAAAAAGCCATGATTTGATCGACCATATTGAAAGGGATATATCCATTGATCACGGAATACATCTGGTTATCCACCTTGACCCGATAGTTACTGACGATCCGTATGTAAATGAATTAAGAGAAAAAACCGAACGTATCGTTAAAGAAATCGACGCTTCGCTTTCGGTTCATGATTTCAGAATCATTAAAGGTTCTACTCATAATAATCTTATATTTGACGTACTTATGCCTTATTACTGCAAACTAAGTGAAAAGGAAATAGAGGAAAGGATAATTGAAAAAATAAGTGAAATTGACAAAACTCTTTTTGTAGTCGTAACAATTGACAAATCTTTTGTTTCCACACCAAATCAAAAGGCTGTAAAATGAAATTTGTCTTTTCTTTCCTTGACATTGATTGCCTAACCATTTTATAATAAAACAGTTATACTGATAAACTAATTTTATGTAACCCGCCACCTATTTCAGGTGGCTCAAACTGTTTTGATATATACTTGGTGAGGGAAAGGGGGAATTATCTTTGACATCCGACAGGGAACATATTTGTGAACAGCTTCAGGATCTGTTGAAACAAATCAGCATGGTACTAAGCTATATTCTTTCAAAAGTGCTTGAAGATTCCGCCCTTACTTTCCACCAGGTTTACGTTATGAAAATAATAGGTGCAAAAACGGATGTAAATTTGACTTCCCTATGTAAAGAGCTTAATCTGTCAAAAGGTGCAATGAGTCTGACTGTTAACAGACTTGAAGAAGAAGGGTATGTAAAGAAATGTGAAAACCCTTCGGACAGAAGAAACAGAAATATCGTTCTTACTCCCAAAGGCGAGGAAGTTTTAAACAGTACGCGGGAAAAGCTCAGGGAAGCGTTTGACAAGCTCACAAAGGATTTGACCATCGAAGAACTGGAAAATATAAAAAACAGCCTCATGAGGCTGAATGAAACGATGTGCGGCGCCATGAAACAATATCATGTATATCAGGAACAAAAATAAATTAACATAAATTTACGGTAGGGAGTGTTTGACATGCTGTTTGGTAGCAAGGAAGGCAAAATTGCCAGTCTCATCAAAAAAGGAAAGTGGGAAGTCCTTAGCAAAAAATATTTGAATGCTGATTCCGATACCAAAATAATATTGGCCAGGGAATGCGCAAAGGCAAATGATCCTGGTGTTAACAGCTTACTTTCCACTCTTCTCCGGGATCCTGATCCGAAAGTCCAGATGGAGGCTGTAAAAGCCCTTGCGGTTACAGGTAAGGATCATGAAGTTGCCCAGCTTCAGTGGTTGCTTGAACATGTTCCCGATAATAACCAGGAACTTAAAGAGGCAATTGAACATGCAATAGGCAATTGCCGCGGCAGAAGGTAATTATTATACAAAATTTTAAAAGCCATACCTGTTGGGTATGGCTTTTAAAATCTCATTCATTATTTTCCGAGTTATCGTCGGTTTTATCTTTATTCTCCTGTATATACACAATGGCCTTTTCCAGTTGGTGATCTCTGATTTGCAACACTTTTATATTAAGACCGTAGCCTTCAACTTCAGGGGTATTTCCGTCTTCCGGTATGTAACCCAATATTCCGAAAACGAAGCCGCCGAAGGTTTCATATTCATCATAGGGCAAATTAATGTCCAGCGCTTCGGAAACGGCTTTCAGCGAAGTGAGGCCGTTAATTTTCCATGTACGGGAATCAACCCTTTCTATCAAAGGCTTGGGTTCTTCCTGCGATGTTTCGTCATCGTCAAAATCTCCGACTATTTGTTCAAGCAAATCTTTTATAGTTATAATACCGCTCATACCGCCGTATTCATCCAGGACGATTGCAAAGTGGTTGCGGCTTTGTTTCATGTTGCGGAACAAAACGTCGGTACGTACCGTTTCGGGTACAAAATACGGGGGTTTTACCGCATATTTCATTACATTTTCCCTTGACTTGTCTTTAAGCCTGAAATAGTCCTTGGTATTAAGTACTCCGACTATGTCATCCGTATCTTCATCGCATATGGGGTAATAAGTATGTCTGCTCTCTATTATTGTTTTTTCCCACTGTTCGTCGCTTTCATCAAGCCACAGTATCGAGACCTCCGTTCTGTGAGTCATCACTTCTTCCGCGGTCTTGTCGTCAAACTCAAAAACATTCTGAATCATTTCCTTTTCTGAGTGGTTAATGGCGCCCTTTTTGCTTCCCTCATCAACCATCATGCGTATTTCTTCTTCGGTAATCTGTTCGTCGGCTGCCGTTGGATCAATGCCTAACAGCCTGAGCACGCCGTTTGTGGACAATGTGAGGAATGAAACGACGGGAGCAAAAATCTTCGATATCACATATACCAGTCCTGATATTCCCAGGGCTATTTTTTCGGTATATCTCATAGCAATTCTTTTAGGAACAAGTTCCCCCAGCACAAGGGTAAAATAGGACAGGATTAGCGTAATTACAATAACCGATATTGTATTCAATGTAGCCGCCGGAATTTTTACTCCCATATTTATAAGACTGTCCACTATGCGGTCGGAAAAATTGTCTGCCGCAAAAGCGCTTCCCAGAAACCCTGCCAGTGTAATTCCAACCTGTATTGTTGCAAGAAAGCGCGCAGGCTGTTCAGTAAGTTTCAGAAGCCTTAATGCCCGTTTATTGCCTTCTTCGTTTGCCAGCTTCTCCATTTTGCTGTCGCTCATTGATATCACGGCAATCTCGGCGCTTGCAAATAAAGCATTAACAATAATCAGAAAAAATTGCAGCAATAGATTACCAATTACAGAATTGTCTGACAAATAAAAAACCTCCTTAATGAATTATAAGCATAATAGTATTTTATTATACATTTACTACCATTTAAAAAATAAAAGCACACACAAGGAAAGCAGCTAAGCGCCCTTCCCCCGTGTGTGCTTATATTAACAGATACATAACGATATTCATTTTCGATATATTTAATATATTTAATATATTTATATTTATAGTAATGTTTCGCTCAGGTAACGGCGAATCGTCCATTTAATCTATCACTCCTGTTAGGATAGATTATACTAACAAAGGAATTCAAAGTCAATAAGGGCACAAAGTCGGTAAAGTGCATGATGATAAGCCACGGGCTTTCAGCGGGTATTCAGCTGTAAGGAAATATGTTGCAATATTGCATATGTTAAGGTTTTAATGGGAATTAAAAATAAAAATAGCATTAATATTATAAAACAATCAGAAATAACCGATATAAATAATAGAGTTATTTTTTTAAGGGGAAATGAATATGAGAAAAAACGAAAAGCCGGTTGTGGTTTTTATTTCACATATTCTCACGTCAGTTTTTCCAATTGTTTTGATAACATTATCTTTCTTTTACAAACCCGAAATTTTAAAATTAATAATTTACATTTCATTATTTCTTGCGCTGGCGGGAAACATACCGCTGATTCTGATCTCAATACGAATGAATGCAGAATACAAATTTCTGGCAGAAACCCTGTTAAATGCCAGTAACGGTGATTTGCTTGCAGCGATGCAACGGAATAAAAATAAAGGGGCAAAAGGTATTTTGACGGAATTTGAAAAATTCATTAAATATCTTGACGATGTATTTTCGAAAGTGGGACATTCAGCGGAAGAAGTTAAACATCTTGTAAATACCGTTAAAGCCACGTCAAAAGAAGCGTCCGAAGTGGCAAACCAAATAGCCGCATCAGCCGAACTGGTATCAAAAGGGGCAATAGAACAGGCGAATGACGCAGAGGAGAGTACTAAAATAACCTCTGAGCTTTTGACCATGTTTGAAGAGGTTGCAAAATCCGCAGAAATTATGACACGAAAGGCTGAAAATACAAAAGCCGTGTCCGAGTTCGGGAAGGCAAACATTAATGAGCTGCTTGATAAAAGCAAGCTGACCGAAATCAATATGGGGGAAATAAACAGTAAAATTAACGAACTGAATAAGATGGCCGAGAATATAGACAGGATAACCACAGCCATGGCGCAGATTGCAGGCCAGACAAATCTTCTGGCTCTGAATGCATCAATAGAAGCCGCACGGGCCGGAGAAGCCGGTAAAGGCTTCGGAGTGGTTGCCGAGCAGATAAAAAGGCTGGCCCAGCAAAGTGCGGTTTCGAGTGAAGAAATTAAAAAGATTGTACTCGGTATACAGAATCAAATAAATGTAACCACCGAAACAATATTGGCTACTTCCGATACAATAAGGCTTCAGACCCAATCGGTGTATAAAACGCGAGATGCGTTCAACGAAATCTCAAAGGCGATAAATGATTTATATAATCAGCTGATTGAAGTCAAAACCGGAATCGGAATTCTGGACAAGGTTAAACAAAAGCTTTATAATTCCATAGCCAATATTTCTTCCGTCGCTGAAAAAACAGTTGCTTCAACCCAGGAGATTGCCACTCTTATGTTTTCCCAGACCAATTCTTCGGAAATACTTGTTCAGCTTTCTGAAAGTTTTGATACCCTCATTAAGAATCTTGATGATGCTTTAAACAAGTTTAACTATACCAAAGTTGAAGCCAGAAAACGTTCTTTTGCAATAATTCCATGCGTCGATATAGAATTTTTCTCCGAGACAAGGGAAGGGGCAGAAGATGCGGCGGCAAAACTGGGGGTGGATTTAATATGGCGTGCTCCCGAGAAATATGATTCCAGACTCCAGGCCGAATTGATAGACGAAGTTGTAGCAATGGGTGTTTCGGGAATAGGGATAGGCCCAATTGACGGGCCTGAAGTGAGGGAAAGCCTGAAAAAGGCCATGAATATGGGAATCAAGGTAATTTGTTTTGACACCGATATACCAGATATCGGAAGGGATGCATTTATAGGAACCGACAACTACAAAGCGGGAATAACTTTCGGCGAACTGGTTGCGAAAAAACTTAATTATAAAGGCCGTGTTATCGGAACACAGGCCAAAAAACAGACTTTAAACCAGAAAGAGCGCATGGCCGGGTTTATCGAAACAATAAAAAAATACCCTGACATTGAGCTGGTTGAAATATGTGAAACCGATGAAAAAGACGGAGAACGGAGATGGCAGGCCGTTAAGGCCTTTATTCAGAAAATAAGAAATTTTGACTGCTTTATATGTATGGATGCTTCTGGAAGTTACATAGCGGGAAAAATCAGGGAAGAGCTGGGCATAACGCCTGTCTGTGTGGTATTTGACAAAACCGAGTACTCGGAAAAACCCGTAAGGGACGGCTATACCACTGTGCTTGCCCAGAGGCCAAGGTTATGGGGTGAACTCTGTGTCAGAAGGCTTAATGAATTATGCAACGGTAAAACTATAAAAGAAAAGGAAGATACAGGTATATATGAGATAAACAGAAACAATGTGAATATATTTTTCAAGTAGATTTATTTGAAATTCATGAAATTAGGCATTCCCTTTCAGTAAGTTAACAAATGCGCTTGGTGTAATACCTTCATACTTTTTGAAAAGCTGAGTCAGGTACTGCGGATTGTTTCCGCAGCCAACCATTTCTGCCACAGTATATATTTTTTCATCCGGGTTTTTGCGTAAAATATCTTTTGCATTCTCTACTCTTAACCTGCCGAGAAAAGTAGAGAATTTTTCGCCTGTTATTTTGCAGAACTGTCTGCTGACATAGTCAACATTCATGTAAAGATAATTTTCGGCAATATATTTTAGCGTGAGGGAGGGATTGGAAAAATTTTCTTTAGCATACTCAATGCATTTTTTTATAAATTCCTTTGAACTGTCCAACGGTTTTGAATTTCTGATTATTTTTTGGCTTAGCAGTTTCAGATGGCCATTCAGAAATTCCATGATTTCTTCTTTTGTTTTTGAGTTTTCCAGTTCATTATAATATATTGAGGAATCGATTAAGTTAACATAAGAGTACCAAATATTTGTCAGAAAGCTCAATACCACAGCTTTTACGTAATCACAGTCATTGTTGTCCGACAACAAGTTAAACATATCATTTATGATTTCTTCAGGTTGCTTTATCTTTTCAATAAAATCCTGACTCAGTTTTCTTGCTATTTTAAAAATATAACTCGGCACGGTTTTTTTCTTACTGCAGCAGTCTTCTATTGCCTGCTTTACGGTATTGATAATTGTTTCCTTGCTGCAAGGCTTTAGAATATAATATTTTACATTTAAGGCCATAGCCGTGCGGGCGTATTCAAACTCACTGTATCCCGAAAGAATGATAAACTCTATGTCCTTATTAAGCTGCCTTATTCTTTTTATTAGTTCCAGTCCCGAAAACACTGGCATACGAATGTCTGTCATAACTATATCGGGGTCTTCGTCTATTATCATATCAAGGCCTTCCATACCGTTTGAACATAACCCGACAAGTTCTACATCTATACTTTTCCAGTCTATCATTGAACCGATTGTTTCGCGGATTATTTTTTCATCGTCAATTATTATAAGTTTGTACATGTTCCTCCTCCTTTAATTCACTCTCTATTTTTGGCAGTTTAATTCTTACAACGGCCATATTGTCTTCATTGGATACGGTTAAACCGTAATTTTGGCCATACGCAAGCTGCAGTCTGTCGTGTATGTTACGAAGTCCAATTCCAAATCCCTGTGGCACAACATGTTGTTCCTTGATTTTGTCTATAATGTTTTCCTCGAATTCTGAACCGGTGTTTTTAACGGTAATACATATGTCATTTCCACACTGTTTTACGTAAATATAAATATAGCAGGTATCCATATTTTCTTCCAGACCGTATTTAATTGCATTTTCAACAATGGGTTGTATGGTTATTTTCGGGATTCGGCAGTTTAGCAAAGTTTCATCGGCGTCAATGTAATATTCCAGCCGATTCTCGTAACGGATTTTCTGAATTGTCATGTAATTATTTACCAGTTCAAGTTCGCTTTTTATGGTGACTATATCGCTGCGCTCGAGTGTACTCCTCAGGGTACTTCCAAGAGCGCGGACAAGCTGAGCAATCTTGTGCTCGCCTGCTGCCTCGCTGTACCAGTTGATTGTTTCAAGAGTATTATACAGGAAATGGGGATTAATTTGCTGTTCAAGCTGTTTAAATTGCGCTTCTTTAAGCAGAAGTTGTTTTACATAATTGTCGTTAATCAGTGTTCGTATCTGATCAGCCATTTTGTCAAACTGTTGATGAACCATACCTATTTCATCATTCCGTTTTGAATAGTCATAGCCTACGTCAATTGACTCAAAATTACCGTTGCTGTATATTACCATCTTTTTTATTAAATTGTCAAAATGTATTGTAATTGAATCGAGAATGTGCTTGCTTGTAAAAAAAAGTATTGACGCGACTAAAATGATTACAACTGTCGTTATGATGTAAATAGAACGTAAAAGGTGGTAATTTTCGTAATAAGCCATATAAAAATACCTTAATCCGAGCAGTTTAAAATGGCGTTCCATGACAAAATAATTTTTTCCGTTTATTTTAAGCACTTTATACTCCCTGTTCATACTTAGAATTTTTTTGCAGATTGCTTCGGGCAGTTTCTGGGAAGAAAAAAGAACCTCTTCATCATTTGCAAGAAGGAGGATGGTCTGTTCTGATGTATTATTCGCTTTTGAAAGATCTTTTAAAAGCCGCTGAACATTAAGGCGTATGGCAAGTACACCGTGGTTTATGAAAGTATAGTCATCGATTGTATGTATAACACGGGTCAGGAAAATGCCTTCCTTGTCCTCGTCAAGAAAACAGTATTCAACTTTTCCGTTCTTTTCCACGGCAACTTCATTCAGTTTACGGCGCGAATCTTCCTTAATCATCGACGCCACAGGGTAGTATCTTGAATACCGTATAATCGAACCGTCTTCATCACGGTACTTTCCGTTTTGCCATAAATATATATAAGAAATATAAGGATTATTATTGCAGTAGTTTGCCAAAGCCTTGGTTATTTCTCCTGTTCTGGCAAATTCAGGCTTATTGTTGGTAACGGGCTCCTTTACGTAATTCAGTAACACGGGATCTTCCGCCATAAGTACCGCAATCCCTGAAGTCGCATCGAATACGCTTTCAAGACGTTCGGCTGCATAACTCATGGCTTCGGTCATGGAATGTTGCAGCATTTTATTGCTTATATGCCAAAGGACTATAGTTATCAGGATCGAAAAAACGCAGATAATGGAAATTGCTATCATAAGCATGGATAAAAGTTTGCCTTTAAGTGTGTTGGGTTTTAGTATTGAGCTAATTTTGTCGAACACCGCACCATCTCCGTCATATTGTGATGCTAAAGTCATGTCCGTATATATAATAGCATAAAAAAATATTTTATTGATGTTGTTTTTTGTGCAAAAAGTCAGTTTTTTAATGGTGAAACTCAGTTTTGTTATATTCGAAAATTTATAAAACCATGATAAAATTAGTACATAAAAATCTCAGAAGTTAGCAGGAGTGTTCTATGGACTCGGTGGCGAACAAAAAATTTGTAAAAAAATGTCCCGGATATTTTCATCAGCTTGTCAGAGATATTGTGAAAAATCGGTGGTTATATTTGATGCTTGTACCGGGAGTAATATGGTTTTTAATTTACAGGTACCTCCCAATGTTAGGGCTTTATATAGCCTTTTGCGATTTCAATGTTGTTAAGGGTATTAAAGGCAGCGAGTTTGTGGGTTTAAAATATTTTAAATATATTTTCTTTGAACATCGCAATTTCTGGCAACTGGTTGAAAATACCCTTGCAATCAATGTTTTGAAACTAATATTTTATTTTCCGGCTCCGATAATTTTTGCAATTATGTTAAACGAGATTATGAATGTTAAATACAAAAGAACTCTTCAGACACTGATATATCTTCCCCATTTTGTATCATGGGTTGTATTCGGAAGTATCATTATTACGTTCCTAAGTCCAACTGATGGCATTGTAAACCAGGTAATAAAATTAATGGGGAAGGAACCAATTTTCTTTATGTCAGAGCCCAAATATTTCCGATGGATTGTGGTTGCTTCTGATATATGGAAAGAAGCCGGCTGGGGAACTATTATATATTTGGCTGCAATTACAAATATTGATCCTCAGTTGTATGAAGCAGCTAAAATCGATTCGGCAAACAAACTGCAGCTCATACGGTATATTACCATACCCTGTATTTCAGAAACCATAATCGTTATGTTGCTTCTGGACATTGGAAGAATTATGAACGTAAGTTTTGAACAGATTTATGTTCTGGCTAATCCTACAGTATACAGTACAGGCGATGTCATAAGCACATATGTTTACAGAGTGGGTATTGGAAACGGACGCTTCAGTCTTACCACCGCTATTGGTCTTTTTCAGTCGGTAATAGGCTTTATACTTCTTTTAATCTGTAATGCTATAAGTAAAAGATGCTTTGAAAAAAGCTTATGGTGAGGGATGATTTCTGTGGGTAAAAACAGGGAGCAAATCAGGGAAGAAACCGATGTAATTAAGATAATCAGTTATATTGTAATGACATTGTTTGGTCTTATGTGTCTGTTCCCATTTTACTATATTTTTGTCGTTTCAATAAGTGCTCCCCAATTTGTCCGTGAGGGTCAGATAATTCTGTGGCCTAAAGGTTTTTCACTTCAGGCGTATAAAGTTACCTTCAATCACGCACGTTTTTATTCATCCTTCAGGATATCGGTAATACGGACTTTAATTGGTACGGCACTGGGAGTTACCCTTTCAAGTTCGCTTGCATATGCGGTGTCAAGGAAGTATCTCAGAGGAAGAAAGTTTTTCATGGTGTTTATCGTTTTTACGATGTTATTTAACGGCGGAATAATTCCGACATATCTTGTTGTGCGGTATACAGGTTTGATTGATTCAATTTGGGCATTGATAATTCCTAATATGATAAATACATTCAACGTAATAGTTCTGGTAAACTTTTTCAAAGGTATTCCCGATGAAATTGAAGAGTCAGCTAAAATAGACGGGGCAAACGACCTGATAATATTCTATAAGCTGATGATCCCGGTGGCTATGCCGGCGATTGCGACCATTACACTTTTCATTTCAGTATATCACTGGAATTCATTGATGGATGGTATCCTTTATATAAATACTCCTTCTAAAAAACCTCTTCAGGTATACCTAAACGACATCGTCGCAGCAGGTCAGACCGATGACCTTTTTGGCGATGCTTCAGCGCGCTGGATGCCAACGCTTTCACTTAAAACTGCCACTATTTTTGCTTCCACACTGCCGATCTTAATGGTATATCCCTTCCTGCAAAAATATTTTGTGAAGGGCATTATGGTCGGTTCTGTGAAAGGATAAATTGTGAATTTAAAAGGAGGTATATCTTATGAGGAAGGCCTTAGCGGTGATTTTGTGTTTGGTGTTAGTCGTGTCCATCGCCGCTTGTGGCAAGACAGATACCGGAACGACTGCAGCGGATTCAGGTGGAAAATCTGAAACGGGCTCTGCCCAGCAGTCAGGCACAAATACTGATAAACGGGTGAAACTGACTTTCCTTTGCCAGATTAATGTAGACACCGAAGGGTATGACGTAAACGACAACCCGTATATCAACTATCTGCGTGATACACTGAATATTGATATTGAAATTATCAGTGAAAGTTCAAACTATGAAAATAAGGTTAATACCGTTATGGCATCAGGGGATTACCCGGATTATGTGCAGCTTTCAAAATCACTATATTTTAAATACGCTTATGACGGTGCGCTGATAAAACTTGATGATTTGCTCAATGAAACCGATTATCCCAATCTGATGGCCGGCGTTGACGAAAAGTACTGGAATTACTCAAAAATAGACGGAAGTATTTATGGAATACCTTTTGTAAGGTATGATACTACCCCGTATCTTTCATATGCAAGGAAAGACTGGCTTGAGAACCTGGGCATTGATCCTTCAACTTTAAAAACTGTAGACGACTATTACAATATGTTATATGCTTTTACGTACAATGATCCCGATCGCAACGGTCTTAATGATACATATGGCTTAAGCGGCTGCAGTGGCGGCACGGCCATGAACAGTGTTGCGGAACGTTATATGGGAATGCTTTTCATAGATGCTTTTGATGCAGCTCAGTTCCAGGTAGTGGATGGAAAAGTGATTCCCAATTATATTACCGATGGATACAAAGATTATCTGAAGTTCCTTGCAAAGCTTTATGCTGACGGTATCATAGTTCCTGACTACATAACAAAGACGCAGAAACAGACCGAAGAAGAGTTTATGAATGGAAAATTTGGAGTTCTGAACTTATTCTGGTCGCTTTCAACCTTAAGTTCAATGAGAGAAAATCTGTATCCTCTCAGACCTCCGCAGAAAGTTAACGGAGGAGGAGAGTCAAAATATGTATACGCAACACCTATAAGACATTGGATAGGAATTACAACAGCGTGCAAGTATCCTGAAAAAGTACTTCAGATATTTGACTGGTCTGAAACAGATGAAGGTTCGGTATATGTTCATGCAGGAATTGAAGGCTGGGATTACGACAAAGTTAACGGTGAAATAGTAATCCGTGAAGACAGGGCCGGAATTAACTGGGCATGGCGCTTTATTACCCTTGGACATCAGAAGAGCAAAGTAGACAGCCAGCTGCTTCCAATCCTTACCCAGTCATGGGGAGAACTTGCAATGGAGCATCTTAAGCTTTCCGAACAGTATGGAACAAATGACCCGATTTATGTATCAGCCCCGGAATTCAGTGAACTCAGTGATTATGACTTTGACACATATGTAGCGTCATACCGTGACGAAGTGATTATGGGTAAAAAAGACATAGACGCTACATGGGATGATTATGTTGCAGGCTGGTATAAATATGGAGGGGAACGCTGGGTAGAACTTTATACTGAATGGTATAATAATTCATATAACAAATAACCGTGTTTGCATACTGAATGATGTCTGTGAAAAGGGGGGGCACAGGCATCAGTTATATTATTTCAGGGGTGAATTGAATGGACGATAAAAAAATTTTGCTTTTCAGCAACGATTTTACTGATTTTCCCATCGGACCTTTTCCATATGATCCGGAACATTCCGCAATGGGGGAATATCACTATTACCCTGTAAAAGGGTATACGGGGCAGTGGTATGATCCGATAACCGATTCCAACTACCGCGGACCTTCGTGGATTGTTACCGAAGAAGACGGCAAAAAATTCATGGAGCAGATGCGCGTACTTACCCCCGGAAAGCATATATCATGTCCTACACTTGTAGCAGGCGACAAGGACTGGGAAGATTATACCGTTTCGGTCAGAATGCGGCCTTTGTATACAAAAGAGCCCGCCGGCCTGCTTTTCAGGTATCAGACAAGCCTTATGCATTATGCTTTCATGCTGTGTGATCAGAAGGCCTGCTTATACCTCGTAGAGAAGGAAAAGAGGGAACTTCTTGGCGAGGCAAATTTTGACTTCAACTGCGACACGTTTTATGAGCTGAAGGTGGACGTAAAAGGCCATTTAATGAAATGTTATGTCGACAATAAGCTGCTGATAGAAGCGGTAAACGACCGTTATTCATATGGTTCTATTGCGATTGCGGCTTATATGCCCACTCAGTTTACCGACGTAAAAGTTTGCTGCGATTCTGATGAATATCAGAATTATATCAGGAAGAAACAGGTAAAAGAAAAACGCGTCGCCGATAAGCGCCTTAAATACCCGCAACCGAAACTTGTTAAAATTATAGATCTCAAGGATTTCGGAGCAGGAAGGCAGATACGTTTCGGGCACCTTACCGGAACCGATGAATGGTTTTTTGTAATGGCGCAGCATCAGAAACGCGTATATAAGGACAGGTATGCCGTTATAAGCTGCCTTACGGCAGTGAGCATTGAAACCGGAGAAGTCCTGTGGCAGATAGGTGAGCCGAGCAGATTAAAAGACAATGCGTATCTTACCGCGGATCTGCCTTTCCAGGTATACGATATTGACGGCGACGGCGCTGACGAAGTCATAATGTCCAGAAATTTTAAACTGATGATTCTTGACGGGAAAACAGGAAAGGTGAAAAAAAGCGTTCCGACGCCGTTTAATGAAGACCCGGCAGATAAGCTTTGCGGCATTGAATTTAAAAAACATGCCTTCGACAGGGTAAACGTTGACGCAATACGAATTGTTAATGTTTCAGGCAAGGAAAGGCCGACAGATATTCTGATAAAAGACAGATACAGCCGTCTTTGGGTGTATGACAGCGACTTGAATTTATTATGGAAGTTCACTCACAACAATACCGGGCATTTTCCGTATTCCTGCGATATTAACGGGGACGGAAAGGACGAGATTATAAGCTGCTACAATCTTGTTTCCAGTGACGGAAAACTGATATGGAAGCTGCCCATTGAAACCGATCATGTGGACGAAATCATTTATGGTAAATTTGATCCCGATCGGGATGAATTAATAGCCCTTGTGGCAGGCTGGGAAGGCTTTATGATTGTGGACAAGAACGGAAACATTCTTGTGCGGGATATTAACGGTCACGGACAGCGTATCAGCGCAGGTAAATTCCGCTCAGACATACCGGGGCTTCAGATTTGTACCACGACGTACTGGGGAAACCAGGGGATTATATACCTGTACGACTGCAAGGGAAATGAAATCTGGCATATGGAACCATCGAGCAACGGAAATATTATTGCGCCTGTTAACTGGTGCGGTGACGGGACTGAACTGATACTGCTTAACGGGAATGTCAAATACGGCGGAATGATTGACGGCGAAGGTGATGTGGTTGTGTCATTCCCTGACGACGGACATCCGGATTTATGTGCCGAAGTTATTGATATCATGGGGGATGCAAGGGATGAAATAATACTGTGGGATGAGAACAAAATGTACATATATACTCAGGACAGACCCTGTGAAATTGCCGACAGGGAATATGTGCCTGATAAATACCCGCGCTATAATTTCTCAAATTACCGTGGTGAATATTCCTTTGCCAGATGGAGGGACAAAAAGTAAATTTCTTATTATAAAAAGCCGGTAAAATTCATTTACCGGCTTTTTATATCAGGTTCAAAAGTCCAAAGCCTCTCTGTTGCCGAACTTGTTGTTTATAATACCGGCGAAATGAATGAGAATGTCTTTACGGTTCAGATCGGGATTTTGCAGCACGCAAAGAAATAAAGTATTTAATATAACCCCAAGGTTTTTTCCCGGTTTAACGCCCATTGCTATAAGGTCGCTGCCGTTAACGGCCAATTCAGAAAGGCTTAAACAGTGCTTTTCAGCGATTATTCGCTCAAAGGATATTTCCGCGTCTGATATATTGGTTTGGTACAAGCCAAAAGCTTTCATAATATTCAGGGCACGGGCAAAAGGTTCACAACCGGTGTCCGCCAGAGTAAGACGCATTACGAACTGATTTTTCGGCAGTCCGGTTTTGAGCGTCACTGAAATTTTCAGAATGTCATTTTTCAGTTTGTTGCTCATTCTAAGGCACGAACAGATTTCTTTTATATTTCCCGGATCACGAATTTCAGCAAGCCACAGAAAACCTGCCCATCTTGTTGAAATTTCCTCAGGAAGTTTTTTTAAAAGCGAGAAATCCCCTTTTTCGGAAAAGAAAACGGGAAAGATGAATTTTAACAGTCCTGTTTCAAACAAACTCCCGAAAGCTTCAGTATGCGATGAGAGCAAAGTTTTGTTCAGTTCCTCCAGTATTCTTTCGCGGCTGATTGCACTGATGTTTCCGGAAAGCTCCTTTATTGCCGAAAAGGTATCCGGATCGATTGAAAAACCGTAAGCAGCCTGAAAACGAATGGCCCTGAGCATCCTTAGCGCGTCTTCGCCAAATCTTTCCCTCGGATTGCCAACAGTCCTTATCACCATTTTCCTGAGGTCGTTAATGCCGTTGAAAGGATCTATAACGCCCTTAACGGGGTGATAAGCCATCGCATTAATAGTGAAGTCCCGTCTTTTGAGATCTTCAGTGAGGGAGTCAGAAAATATTACTTTCTCCGGATGCCTGAAGTCGGTATAACCGGATTCAATCCGGAAAGTTGTAACTTCAAAGGGAGTATTGTTTATAATAACGGTAACAGTTCCGTGTTTTATGCCTGTCGGAATGCTTCTGGGAAACAATTCCATAACCTGTTCGGGATAAGCCGACGTACATATGTCGTAATCCTTTGGCTTAAGCCCGAGAAGCATGTCACGCACGCAACCGCCTACGATATACGCCTCATACCCGTGTTTTTCAAGCGTGTTTATAATTGTCATCACTTCGTCGGGTAAATGCATAAAGCCTCCTGAAAGTTCTGATTATTATCAAATTATACGGAACTATTATAACATTTTTCTGGCTTTATTAATAAATGAATGTCTGCTATGGAGATTATAACAAAAAAATGCGGGAAATAATAAAAAAAGCCTCCAAGAGGCCTGAAGTCATTTAAATTGCAATTTAAAGCTTTACTGTGATATAATCATATGGTTGAGTATGGATGCAGAGACCGGGCTGGGGTTTAAAATATATAAAATATAAAAGAATATGGAGGTTATCGTGGCAAACAGAAAGAAAAACAAGCTAAGAGTAATTCCGTTAGGCGGTCTTGAAGAGATAGGTAAAAACATGACGGTTTTCGAGTATGGTGAAAGTATCATTGTTGTGGACTGCGGAGTGGCTTTTCCTGAAGATGAGATGCTGGGTATTGATCTGGTGATTCCCGATGTTACCTATCTTGAGAAAAATCTGTCGAAGGTGAAAGGGATTATCGTTACCCATGGCCATGAAGATCATATAGGAGCTCTGCCGTATGTATTGAACAGAATTCCGGTGCCTGTTTATGGAACCGATCTTACACTGGCGTTGATTGAAAACAAACTTGTAGAGCACCAGATGCTGAACAGGGCTGAGCTTAGGGCGGTAAGAGCGGGTCAGACCATTCAGTTGGGAGCATTTAAAGTGGAGTTTATCAGATCAACTCACAGCATAGCAGATTCGGTGGCACTTGCAATCCACACGCCTGTTGGTGTGGTCCTTCATACTTCCGACTTTAAGATTGATCATACTCCCATTGAAGGCGAGCCGATAGACCTTGCACGGATAGCTGAACTGGGCAAAAAAGGCGTTTTGCTTTTGATGGCGGACAGCACCAATGTTGAACGCCCCGGTTACACAATGAGTGAAAGAACTGTCGGAGAAACCCTTGATAATGTGTTTAAGGATGCGAAATCCAGGATTATAGTTGCCACTTTTGCGTCGAATATCCACAGGATACAGCAGATTGTAAATTCTGCGATGAAGTTTAACCGGAAAGTGGCGCTGAACGGCCGAAGCATGATTAATGTAGTAAAAACGGCAATGAAACTGGGATATCTGAATATTCCTCCGGATGTTTTGATTGATATAGACAGGATACAGAAACTTCCGAGAAATCAGATAGTGATGATTACAACCGGCAGTCAGGGCGAGCCTATGTCGGCGCTTTCGAGAATTGCTTCGAACAGCCACCGCAAGGTAAGCATAGAAAAAGGCGACCTGGTTATTATATCGGCAAGCCCAATACCTGGAAACGAGAAATATATCTCCCGTGTCATAAACGATTTGTTCAAACAGGGGGCAAACGTTATATATGAAGCCCTTGTTGAGGTTCATGTTTCGGGACACGCCAGGCAGGAGGAGCTTAAACTTATTCACAGGCTGGTTCGTCCCAAATTTTTTATGCCTGTTCATGGTGAATACAGGCATCTGAAACAGCATGCGAACCTTGCCCAGTCCCTTGGTATGCCGGAGGAGAATATTTTTATTATGGAAAACGGACAAGTATTGGAATTGTCCCAGAGAAAGGCTCAGATTGCCGGAACGGTGCAGGCGGGGAGTATTCTTATTGACGGCCTTGGGGTTGGAGACGTGGGCAATATTGTTCTTAGAGACAGAAAGCACCTTTCCGAAGACGGCTTGATTGTTGTGGTGGTTACGGTTAATTCGGATGGCAAAATATTAACAACCCCAGAGGTTATATCAAGAGGCTTTGTATATGTTAAAGAGTCGGAAGAATTGATGGACGAAATAAGAGAACTGACGCTTGAAATTATACAGAAAAATCTTGGAAAGAGAAAAAGCAGTTATGCGAACATCAAAAACAATGTCAAGGATGAACTGAGTTCATATCTTTACCAGAAAACCAAGAGAAAACCCATGATTTTGCCTGTAATTATTGAAATACCGTGCTGACGTAAACGGAAAAAAGCCCCGGACAGAAATTCCGGGGCTTTTTTACAGGCTAAAATTTGATATCAGCGGGCTCTCCAGACATAGTCATTTATTCTAAGCTGCTCTCTGAATCTGTACAAGTCAGTGGTATTTTCATTAATCAGAACAAACTCGATTCCCGCCATTTCTGCCCAGTCCATCATATGCTCGGTTGTAACTGAATATGAGAAAGACGTATGGTGCGCCCCACCGGCAAGAATCCATGCTTTGGCGGCATCGCGGAGCGAAGGCTTTGGCTTCCAGAGAACTCTTGCCACCGGCAGCCTCGGCATATCCTTCGTGGGTTCAATGGCCTCAACTTCGTTTACAATCAGGCGGAAACGATCTCCCAAGTCAACCAGAGACGCGGCGATGGCAGGGCCGCTTCTGCCTTTGAAAACCAGACGTGCAGGATCGGCTTTTCCGCCGATGCTTAACGGGTGGACTTCAATCCTCGGTTTCTCAGCAGCCACGGAAGGGCAGACTTCAAGCATGTGGGCGCCGAGAATCATTTCATTGTTCTGTTCGAGGTGATAAGTGTAGTCCTCCATAAAGGATGTTCCTTCAGGCAAGCCGGTATTCATAATTTTCATTGTGCGAACCAAAGCAGCCGTTTTCCAGTCTCCTTCGGCGCCAAATCCGTAACCTTCATGCATAAGATGCTGAACGGCAAGGCCGGGAAGTTGCTTTAATCCATGCAAGTCTTCAAAGGTTGTGGTAAATGCGGTATATCCGCCATCATCGAGGAATTTTTTCAAGCCTGCTTCTATCTTTGCCTGTTCCCTGATTGCGTCATGGGTATTGGGATCAGACGGGAATTCGTACAGTTTTTTGTATGTTTCCAATACATTTTCAATTTCGTCGTTTGTTACTTTGGAAACGTAATCCACCAGATCCCCTACGCCGTATCCGTCCACAGACCAGCCAAATTTAATTTGAGCCTCAACCTTGTCACCTTCGGTAACGGCCACCTGGCGCATATTGTCTCCGAAACGCGCAACCTTGATATTTTTACCTTCAACAAAAGCGATTGCTGCGTTCATCCAAACCTGTATTTCGCGGCTCACTTCTGGGTCTTTATAATATCCTACAACAACTTTCCTTGGTATGCGCATTCTGGCGCCGATAAATCCATATTCCCTGTCGCCGTGGGCTGACTGGTTAAGGTTCATGAAATCCATATCGATGGTATCCCAGGGAATTTCGCAATTGAACTGGGTATGGAGGTGAAGGAGAGGTTTTTTAAGCTCATTTAATCCGGATATCCACATCTTCGCAGGCGAGAAAGTGTGCATCCATGTAATGATTCCCGCACAGGTCTTGTCGAAATTGGCTTCGGCGCAGAGATTGAGAATTTCTTCGGGAGTTGTAAGGACGGGTTTAAATACTACGTTGCAGTGAGGCAGGGTGTTCTGGTCAAGCCACGAGGCAATTATTTCCGAATGCCTGTTAACCTCTTTCAGCGTGTCGTCGCCGTACAAATGCTGGCTTCCGGTTACAAACCAAAAGTTATAGTTTTTTTGTATCATCATGCTTCCCCCTTAAAAATATATTATTTTGCCGGCGTCAATTTTATTTTGAACCGGTTTACTGATTTTACCGAAAACCGGTTTTCATTTGTCAGGCCTGTTATAGCCACATTCGGTAATTATATTTATGCTGTACCGGTTAATTGTATGCACAACCTGAAATAAATGCAAAACTTTACGTCTTTCTTGCTACAATTAAATTATAACAGTAAATGCTGAAAAAGAAAATAGTTTTGTTTCAAACTGTTTTTTTTGGTTGTGCATACAAGTTGTGCATGATATAATATACATATACAGTGATATTGTCTGTTGGTGGTGAGCTTTTTGGAACAGGACAAGCCAAAGTACCTGCAGCTTAAGGAATATCTGATTGGTCTTATTGAAAACAATGAACTGCCGCGGGGAAACAAAATTCCTTCAGAAAACGAACTTGCGGAAAAATTCCATATAAGCAGGCATACCGTAAGAAGGGCAATAAGTGAGCTAGTCAATGAAGGCGTTTTAATAACAAGCCAGGGCAAAGGTACGTTTGTAAACAACGAGCCCAAAAGCAGGCAAAACCTGATAGGGGTTATTACAACGTACATAGGGGACTATATTTTCCCTTCCATAATCCGAGGCATTGATCAGGTTCTGAGTGAGAACGGATACAGTATTGCCCTTGGATGTACGAACAACCAGTTTGACAAGGAAAGGCAATGCCTTGAGAATTTCATGAAGCAGGACATTAAAGGACTTATTGTCGAGACAACAAAAAGCGCTCTGCCCAATCCTAATATTGAACTGTATGATGAATTCAGAAAGAGAAATATACCTGTTTTGTTCATGCACGGCAGCTACAAAGGTTATTCCGCGTCTTCAATATATGAAGACGATGTTGAGGCGGGATATATTGCCACAAAGCACCTGATAGAACTTGGTCACAGGAAAATCGCCGGAATATTCAAAATTGACGATATTCAGGGTCATGCAAGATTCGAAGGTTACTGCAGGGCGCACAGGGAGTCGGGGATTGATATAAACGATAAAAGAATTATGTGGTTCGGCACCGACGACATGCTGTATAAGTTCGGCAAACAGTCGGGTGATATGGTTATTGAGTTTCTGGAAGATTCAACTTCACTTGTATGTTACAACGAGCAGATAAGCATTAAAGTCATTGATATTATCAGAGAAAAAGGATTAACAATTCCGGAACGGTTGTCGCTGGTCAGTTTTGACGATTCGGAGCTGGCCGTGGCTTCAGAGGTGAAAATGACAACGGTTGCCCATCCCAAGGAAAAGCTGGGTATAGAGGCTGCAAATCTAATGCTGAAAATGATAAAAGAAGGAGACGGTATTTTTAAAGTTAAAATGACCCCCGAGCTTGTTGTAAGAAACAGCACGGGGCGGGTAAACGGCTGAACGGGTTACCCGCATGAGGGGCCTTGATATAAAATTTATGAAACGGAGGGTTGTTTATGGCAAAAAAATATGCCATAGGTGTTGATTTTGGAACACTTTCGGGAAGGGCAGTTCTCGTGGAGGTCGATACCGGCAATGAAATTGCAACCGCTGTAAAGGAATACCCGCATGGCGTTATGGACGAATATCTTCCTTATGGCAACGTAAGGCTTGAACCGGACTGGGCTCTGCAGCATCCGCAGGATTACCTCGATGTATTGGCTGAAACCATTCCGGCTGTTTTAAAAGAGTCAGGCGTATCACCCGACGATGTCATAGGAATAGGCATTGATTTTACGGCCTGCACGATGCTTCCGATTGATAAGGAAGGCAATCCTTTGTGCTTTGATGAAAAATATAAAACACAACCGCACGCATATGTAAAGCTGTGGAAACACCATGCAGCACAGGATGAAGCCAACAGGCTGAACCAGATTGCGCAGGAACGCGGTGAGAAATTTTTGCAGCTTTACGGCGGGAAGATTTCTTCAGAATGGCTGATTCCGAAGATATGGCAGATATTAAATGAAGCTCCTGAAATATATGAAGCTGCTGACAGGTTTATTGAAGCAACCGACTGGATTGTACTCCAGCTGACCGGTGTGGAAAAAAGGAACAGTTGTACGGCGGGATACAAGGCAATATGGCATAAGAAGATGGGGTATCCTTCGAAGGAATTTTTTAAAGCACTGGACCCAAGGCTGGAAAACCTTGTTGACGAAAAGTTAAGCAGGGATATTTACCCGATAGGAACAAAGGCGGGGGAAATTACCGAAAAAGCTGCTAAATTAACCGGACTCAGGCCGGGAACCGCCGTGGCGGTTGGTAACGTTGATGCCCATGTAGCCGTACCTGCGGTGGGAATTACCGAACCGGGAAAAATGCTGATGATAATAGGCACGTCCACATGCCATATGCTCCTCGGAACTGAAGAAAAGATGGTTCCCGGCATATGCGGTGTTGTTGAAGACGGAATAATACCCGGGTATTTGGGCTACGAAGCCGGTCAGTCCTGTGTCGGCGACCATTTCCAGTGGTTTATTGAAAACTGTGTTCCCGAGGAATACAAAAAAGAGGCAAGGGATCGCGGAGTCAGCATACATAAGGTTCTGAGAGAAAAAGCAAGCAGGTTAAAACCCGGAGAGAGCGGTCTTCTCGCTCTGGACTGGTGGAACGGAAACCGTTCCGTTCTTGTTGATGTGGATCTGACAGGTATGCTTCTGGGATGTACGCTGCTTACAAAACCCGAGGAAATTTACAGAGCATTAATTGAAGCTACGGCGTATGGAACACGAATGATAATAGACAATTTCGAGGAACATGGTGTTCCGATATACGAGCTGTATGCCGCCGGCGGTATTGCTCAGAAGGATGAAATGATGATGCAGATATATGCAGATGTTACGAACAGGGAAATAAGAATTTCGGCTTCACCTCAGACTCCGGCACTGGGATCAGCGATGTTCGGGGCAGTGGCTGCCGGTTCTGCAAGGGGTGGTTTTGACAGCATTGTTGATGCTGCGAAAGTTATGGCAAAGGTGTTGGATAAGGTATACAAACCAATCCCGGAAAACGTGGCTGTTTATGAGAAACTTTATCAGGAATACAAAATACTCCATGATTACTTCGGCAGGGGCCAGAATGACGTTATGAAGCGCTTGAAAGAAATAAAAAAGAGCGTTTCAAAATCATAACTAAACTTAATATTCTGTAAGGGGCGATAATATGCTTGACGAACTGAAAGAACAGGTTTTACGGGCAAACCTGGCGTTGCCAGAACATGGCCTTGTGACATTTACATGGGGAAATGTAAGCGGAATAGACAGGGAAACGGGCCTTGTGGTTATAAAACCAAGCGGAGTGCCATATTCCGAGCTGAAAAAAGAACATCTTGTTGTGGTGGATTTGGACGGCAACAAGGTGGAAGGGAACCTGAAACCTTCGTCCGATACACCCACCCATCTCGTACTTTACAGAGCGTTCAGGAATATCGGCGGAATTGTGCATACCCATTCACCGTGGGCTACCTCCTTTGCCCAGGCCGGGATGGGAATACCGGCTTTTGGAACAACTCATGCCGATTATTTCCATGGTGAGATACCATGCACAAGAAAAATGACTCCTGCGGAAATTAACGGCGATTATGAGAAAGAAACCGGAAATGTCATTGTGGAGACATTCTCAGGGAAAGATCCCATGGACATACCCGCGGTGCTTGTAAACATGCACGGGCCTTTTGCATGGGGCAAAGATGCGCTGGATGCGGTGCACAATGCAGTTGTTCTTGAGGAAGTTGCCAAAATGGCATTTAATACAATAATGTTAAATCCAAAAATCGGGCCTATGGACACGGTGCTTATGAATAAACATTTCTTCAGAAAACACGGCGCAAACGCTTATTACGGCCAGTAATGAAAAGGGAAGCAGAGGGGACCTCTGCTTCCTTAATTTTTTAACAAATGACGTATTATGCAACCTATTTCTTCCTTAAAATTTAATGTGTTCCGCCTGTTCTGTAATCATCGCTTGAACGCTTGTCGGTATCATAGAATACAATATCCCCGTCCTTCAGCTCAAAGGTTGCTCCATAATAGTCTGTCTTTGTATGCGAAAAGCCTTCCCGCTCAAACATATTGCAATGCTGCGCACCCCAGTAGCTTAACACAGGGCTGTCGAAGTCTCCGTTCTTTATTGTTTCTATCCTGAAATTCACAATTATGTACCCGTCTTTTAGCCAGAAACTTTCCCTGCCCGTAAGCCCGTTGTTTTTCCTCCCGTATTCGGCCACGTCGAATCCTGCAGGCGCCGCATAAACATCATTGGGAATGTAATATTCGCCATACCATCTTTGAACCGATTGCAGCACCCTGTCGGCATTCACACCCGGCGGTAGGTTTTCCGTATTGCCCGTAAGCGTCCTTTGGTACTTCGACAGCACTATCCGGTCGAGCCAGCCGATGGGCGACAGCCTGTTCCTGAACATATCAGCGTTTAGCCCAAGTATCCGCGCGGTGTTTGTTATTTCTTCTTCGGGAACGTCGCGGTAAATATCGCCCAGCTTCATAAACTTCGGATTATCCCTGTTTCTGCCCGTGGGTTCTATTTTCACAAAGTAATTCATTTTGCCGCTGAATTCCTCATGATACCATAAATCCACTTTCTGCCGGCCGGTCCCGTCCTTTCTGACGTAATAGAACTCGGGGATTATGCTTATATGGTCATTGTCGCCGTAATAACAACCCACTGTGGTAAGGTCGAACCTGAAAGTATAACCTGTTTTTAACGCGCCGCGGTTTTTGTAAACGGCGTGGCTTCCCTCAAGAATAGGAAGGGTAAACAAAGGGCTTATCCCGCGGTCTTTTCCTTCTTCGTCCCTGGTTCCGACGTAATAGCAGTTACCCGTATGCCCGGAGGTGCCTTTGCTTTTCCGGAATACATTTTCCCAAAGCTTGTCGGCTATGCCGGTAACCCTGAACCCGTATATCCTGCCAATGACCCGGACGGGACTGTTCCGCACCGCCACATAGTTGTTTATATTGAGATTGGCAAGGTATTCTTTTGTGTTTAAATCGGGGGCATTTACCGCTATCTGCCTGAACTCGACTTCATAGTCCCCTTCGGGTACCCATGTGGGAATGTAGATGTTTATTTCGTCATATGCCTCGTCGAGGGGTATTGAATACCAGGTGTTTGCGGGGACAAAGCGGGAGTTGTCGGGCTTGTCGGTACCAATGTAGACATCGAACGGGAAACGCACCTGCCTGTCACGGGTGTATTTTCTGCAGTCCATAGGCCGGTTTTCGCTGTAGCCTTTGATATTCAGGTGATTGCCGACGGTGAAAATCCTGATTCGGGACGGCCTTCCCAGAACGAGGGCCGAACGGCTCCTGTCGGGATTGAGCGTCTGGTCGTTTTTTACGTCGTCCAGCACGCCCGAACTGCAGACCACAGGCGTGTGCACCCTGACGCTGTTTATAGGGGAGATGGGTATTTCTATTTTTTCAGGCCGTTTCGGGTTTACCGTTTCGGCAAGCCTTCTGTATGTAATTGTCCCTTTGCTTTCATGAACGCCGTTCAGAGTATTGTCCGGGATTGTAAGGCCTTTTGCGTAGAAGGCGTTTTCATGGCATATAACGCTTTCGGGAACAGCCGAAGGTTCAGGGGCTTTCCCGCTGGTGGAGACTGTATCATCCATTATTGTCATGCCGTTGAATATTAACAGGTCGTTTTTGGTGTGATATTGCGGTATCGCCCTTTCGATGATTTTGTCATGGTTTTTTATGTCCGGAACCGACGGCCTGGAGGTGCTGCCGTTTATGTGTTCGGTTCCAAGGTCTATGACATATGAACCGACGGTATGGTCATACACGAGAGTGCCTGACTCTATTGCGTCGGATATGGGATTGTTCAAAACATGGGCAGGTATACTGTTGCTGTGGGACAAAGTGATTTCGGGAACGGGTATTCCGTTTTGGGGTATCGTCACTTTCCCGCCAGGCAATGCGGCGTTTTCCACCGTTACTTTTTCAGGGATAAACGCTTCAAAAGCGTCAACAGTCCAGTAGGAATAGCCGCGGGTTAAAGTGTACGGCTCTGAATATACAACCACCGTGTCGGACATATCCACCCAGTTCGAAACCCATGTATCGTGGCCGGGGCATGAATCCTTTTCGCCGTCGCCGTCAGAATCAACGCACCCTGAGTACTTGTGGCCCGGGCAGGTGTCATTTATTCCGTCGCCGTCGGAATCCTCACAGTATGTACCGCGTATATGGTAGAACGTGCCTGAACCGCAGTAGGTGGTTTCATACCTGCCGTGGTCTTCCCTCCATGAAAGGTGGTATGTTTTTCTGGCATACACAGTTTCGGTATCGGTGTAGGAGTGTTTGGTAAAGGTTAGGTCGTAAAGGTATTCCCTGGTTTTGATGTTAACGTACAAATTTTCACGTACGGGAATTCCCTTGGCGACATCGAACTTTTCATTGCCTCTGTCGTCTGCCGCGATAACGGCAGCCGCTTCTTCGTCCATTGAAGAGTTGACTACAGGTGTGAGGTTTTCGGTGATGTCCCGGTTACGTTCGGGCGGGGGAGGCGGCAGCGTAGGCGAAGGTGTGGGTGTAGGGGTAACGGTTGTTGGGAATTGTGCGTAATAGTCAATTCTTATCGGGTACCAGAAACGGATTGAAATTGCACCGGCGTTGGCAAAGGTCCCATGGCCTATGTTAAGTATTTCGCTTTTTTCATCTATTCTTTCTGTATCCTCTTTTACGGTAACTAAGAAATTTTCCTTTAATTTGCCGGATATGTCCTCAATCATGTGAAACGGAATGGTGTATCTGCTCCCGTAAAAAGGATCGGGAGAGTACGCGACACCCGCTTTGGTGCCCGGTTTTTCGGCTTTATTGTTGTAGAACATCGCATAGCCGAGGCTGCCGAAACCGGTTTGAACGATGGGGATAGGATGTGGGTAGCCGAAATAAAGTTTGTCTTGTATTGTTATTCCGGCTTCGCAGAAAAAATTCGGCAAGGCCTTTATAATTATATAGTTATCGTACATTGCATATATAGGTTTTTCGGGTAAATTTGATGGCATTTCTGGCGGAAGTTTTTCATAATTAAAATAGTTTTTAATTATTGTATATTTGTCGGAATATTTAAGGGTTTCGATATCAATGTTCATGACAGGAGTTATTTTCGCTCCGTGTGCTAATGCATTTAAAACCTCCTGAGGATGGTGTATTTTAAATTCAAGAATAAAATTATGTTTATATACTTTTTCTTTGAGAAAATTAATATCTGCCCATAAAATATTTTTCGCTTCTTTATCATATATAATTATTTCCTTGATGTCATCTTCTGAAGCAAGCGTCACTTTCCAATATTTATTTGAATAATGCCAAAACTCAATTAATATCCAGCCACCTCTATCAGCAATATATTCACCAATATTATCAGGTGGGGAGCCGGTAAGTATTTCACTAAAGTAGGGTTCAATTTTTGACGAGTAGGAAAGAGTACAGGAAAAGGGGAAAATAAATACTAATACCAGTATTGAAAAAAATAGTTTTTTTACCATTCAAAAAACCCCCTGGGATCAAATTCGGTGACCAAAGAATGCCCTCCTTCGGAATCATATCTGCTATACCTGTTTAGCGTTAGAGATATAAAAATTCTGCCACCGGTTGCTTTATCCACAGTGTGAATTTCAAATACTAAAGCTATGGATTCTATTCTATCCTTACTTGTATAAAGCGGCACATCAAATGATTTGCCTGGTTCAGGAAGTTTTTTTTCAGGGGCTGCGTCTTTATGCGTTGAAATGGTTCCTGGGCTTAATCCTCTGTCATCCGTACCCTCAATGTAATAATATATTCCAATTACCCACTTATATCCATCAGGCAATTCAGGAATATATCCTCTAACGCGGGCTTTGCCTTCATGCTCATAAAATTTCAGATATTTTAAGAATACGTCTACGAATTCTTCAGCCTTAAGTATTCCCATTGCACCATTGGACTTATTGACTATATCTGTTTTTGGATCAAATTTTATTCCTTCCACTTCCACTACACCGTTCCCCAAATCTCTCTTGGGCGGGCGGTTTAGTTTACTGACAGGTATGGGTGTCGGAGTCGGGTTTGCCGCAACTGGCAGTTCAGGTCTTTTCCTTGCCGACGGGTCTATTATCCTTCTTATGACTGCCAGCGCTTCATCACGGGTCAGATAATTATTTGGCTTGAATTCACCGTCAGGGTAGCCTGTTAAAATACCCAAATCGTAGAACTTCACAACGCTGGATTTTATATCCGGCGGTATAAGGTTATAATCTTTTATCAGGCTTGCCACTGCAACTTGATCCCTGTAATCGGGATTTTTAATGATTTTATCCATGGCCCTTCCTGCAATCAGTGCCATGTCCCCGCGGCTTATGGGCCTTTTGTATCCCGCGTATGGGTCATCTTTTGTAACAAATGTCAGATGAGAATCCTGCCAGGGGATGATAAGCCCTTCATCAATGGCCTTTTTGATATACGTCGTAGCCCAGTATTCTTCGCCGTTCTGAAGGTTATATCCCATTATTGTGATAATCAGTTTAATGAACATGTCGACGGTAAGGGGTTCATGGGGCCTGAAGGTACCGTCAGGGTACCCTTCGAAAATTTTTCTGTTGTCTTTCATGATGAATAGTAGGTCGTCGTAATACCACGCAGATTTGGGCACGTCTGAAAAGCTTATTGTTTCTTCCGCGTTCGCAAAGGCGGGTGCCATGATTTCAGGAAATCCTATACCGGAATGATTTTCGGGCATGGGTAAGACCGATAAAACCAAAGAAATTATGATAAGCCTTGCAATTTTTTTTGCGAATGTTTTCATCGTTTTCACTCCCTGAAATAAGGTTTGCAGCAGCAGAACGCCAATATTAAAAACGAAAATAAACAAAAATGGAAATTAAAGATGAATATACAATATTTGTTAATATAATATTTGCTAATTTGAAGAATGTCAACATATTTGCATAAAATGCATATTTTTGTGCATAAACTGCATTTTTGTCAGTGTATTGGTACGTTTTATAGTGTCAATTGAGCTTAATCTGCGCAACGGCTTTCTGTTGAATTGGTAGGAAGAGTTATTTATATGTTTATCCTCGTACTTCCGTTATTATTTAAAATATTCTATAATGTCTATTATGTTTTCATTGAAGACTGCAAGGTAAACCGGGAGTTTGATACAGAATGGAAAAGACTTATAATTTGACAGAGGGATCTATTACAAAAACTTTATTCAGGCTGGCTCTTCCTATTATAGGCACAAGTTTCGCCGAAGTCGCTTACAGTTTTGTTGATATGTTCTGGGTTGGCAAAATGGGTACTGAAGCAGTGGCGTCAGTGGGAACGGCAGGTTTTTTCACATGGCTTGCCAGTGCTATTGTCCTAATACCGAAAATAGGGGCAGAGGTTGGAGTTGCTCAATCCACAGGCAAGAATGAATTAAAAGAGGTTAAAAGATATATTAAGCACAGCATTCAGATTGCTGTATGCCTTGCCATTTTGTACGGGTTTATTATGATTGTTTTTCGCAAAGAAATGATCGGTTTCTTTAACCTGAAAGAAGAAAAGATAATTCGGGATGCAATTAATTATTTGGTTATTGTTTCATGCGGTTTTGTATTTTATTTTTTAAATCCGGTATTTACCGCTGTATTCAACGGGTATGGAGACAGTAGAACTCCATTTGTTGTTAATACTGTCGGTCTTGTAACAAATATTATACTTGACCCTTTTTTAATTCTGGGAATTGGGCCGTTCCCAAGGCTGGAAGTGATCGGTGCGGCGTTGGCTACGGTATTTTCACAGATGATTTCTACTTTTATCTTTATTATAAAAGCCAAAAGAACTCCTTTAATATTTTCGGAGATCGCTCTTTTTCAAAAACCGGATTTCTCTCTTGTCAAGACGATTGTCAGGCTTGGGCTGCCGACGGCTTTACAAAACGGATTTTTTTCAGTGATTGGTATGGTGCTGGCAAGAATTATTGCGCAGTGGGGAGCAACTCCAATAGCGGTCCAAAACATTGGCTCGCAGATAGAGGCAATATCATGGATGACCGCAGGAGGCTTCGAAAGTGCCATGTGCGCTTTTACCGGGCAAAATTACGGAGCGAACAAATGGGAAAGGGTAAAAAAAGCATATATGGCGGGAATGGCGATTGTGTCCGGTATAGGGATATTTGCTTCGGTATTGCTGATCTTTTGTGGAGGGCCTTTATTTTCAATCTTTATTAAGGAAGAAGAAGCGGTATTGCTGGGAGTTCAGTATCTCAGAATACTTGGATTTTCACAGTTGTTTATGTGCATTGAAATAACTACAGCAGGAGCTTTTTACGGAATAGGAAAAACATTGCCGCCTTCAATTACAGGGATCGTGTTTAATATTTTACGCGTCCCTGGTGCTCTCTTTTTGTCAGCCACAGGACTCGGCCTGAACGGGATCTGGTGGGCTATCAGCATTTCCAGCATTTTTAAGGGAACAGTATTAACGTTATGGTATGTTTTTGAGCTTAAAAAGAAATTATGTTAAGCCGTCGATAAAAGTGATTATTCTCGCTGAAATGCCGGTGCGTTTTGGCTGAAAGCCACTTACCGGCATTTCAGTTGTGTTTTGTGATGAGATATTTATCTTTTGTGTCAGAATTTTAGCTTAAGAATATAATTTCCGGAATTCTTTATTTCTGAAAGACTATTATTCCGGCGATCATAAGCGCAACCCCTATCAGTTTGCTCCATTCAAAGCACATTTTTTCGGTGCCGAAAAGGCCTAAAACTTCAATTAAGCAGGATGTTACAAGCTGCGCCAGTAAAATCAGCATTGTGGCATATGCAGGTCCCAGATCGGATATGCTTTTTATGACCGTAAATGTAATAAGGGCGCCTATGATGCCGCTTAACAGGTATAATTTATTGCTGACCTGAAATATAGAAAGCAAATTTTCATGGCCCGAGAAAAACCAGATGACTATGCTGGTTATAAAAGCCGTTAAATGTACCCAGCTGTTTGTTGTCCACATATTTGAAGAATCCATCAGGCGGGTGTTGAAAACACCCTGGACACTCATTAACAATCCTGCAAGTAAGCCTAATAAAATGCCAATCAAATAATCTCCTCCGTTTTAGAGTTAAAATATGTTTTACAAAACTGGATTCAGGAAATTTTTGATTTTAAACGGGGCGCTGTTATGGCATATCCCCGGTATGAATATATTATTGCCTTTAGTTTGCCGGCATATTCCGGCAATGGAAAAGGTATTTAAAAAAACTTGTCATGCTGTAGATTTATGCATTGGTATTGTATCATAAGTATCGTTATTATTTGTAACCGGTACTTGACTTAAGCCAAAAATATACTTACCATGAAGACATACTTAACATAACCGCTCACAGTTAATAATTAAGAGAGCAATTCCGGCCCAAAATGTGCGTTTAAGCAAGCCCCGTAATCATTGATGAAATGCTTTGTGAAAGATGCATTTTCAAAAACTTCCAACCGGCAGATTTATTTTGGGAGGTATTGAGTATTATGAATGATGAAATTAAAATCAAAATGTATTCCTTTACGCTGGATTGCAAGGATCCGCATGCGCTGGCAAAATTTTATGCGGCTCTGCTGAACTGGGAGGCTAAGGTTATTAATGAGGATTGGGCATATGTACTTGCTCCGGGGAAAAAACAAGGACAATACCCATGTCTGCTGTTTCAGCGGAATCCCGAATTTGTGCCGCCTGTATGGCCGGAAGAACCGGGAGCCCAACAGCAAATGGCTCATCTGGACTTTGCGGTAAATGATTTGGAAAAGGCAGTTCAGCACGCAATCCAGTGCGGAGCGAAAGTCAGTGAAAAACAATTCTCCGATGAATGGACCGTTATGTTTGACCCGGCCGGCCATCCGTTTTGTTTATGCGAGATGAAATCCCTTATCGAAAGCGATAGTTTTGCGCTGTTATAATATACCACTGATATAACAGTTTTTCCGTCCGGCCTTTATTGTGGTGATGGTAAACCTTAAGGAAAGAAATTTTTATGCGACAGTGAAACTTATAATGAGGACGAAGTTTATATCTGAAAAATTGGAAGACAAGTAATTTACATAATTTCCCGGCGCCGGAGTGTTGTTTAAGCCGGCGCTTTATTTTGTTATTTCCGAAAAAAATTACTGAGGTTGCTGCTTCAAAGGCTGTTTTTTGTTCATTTGGAAAAGCTAACAGGTATCTCCGACAAAGTAGAGTATTTTATCAATAATAAAATCAGTCGCGTCTTTTATGAACTTCATTGTGCTTTCAACCGTTACCAGCTTATTTTCGGACAAATCCTGGTGTTTTTTGTTTTTATACCAGTTATGCAATATATTTTCTTTATGTTTTCCTATTTCTTCGGCAGACACAATATTATCCAGGTCTATCGGTTCGGCTTTTTCAAGATGAACCCAGAAATCATTCCTGTTTTCTTCCCTTAAGCCCAATTCTATATCAACCTTTTCAGATTCCTGATGATATAATCCTCCATAACCTTTTGCAAACTCTTCGGGATATTTCAGTCTGAACGGTGTCCATACCGCAATGTTGTTGAATATATCCGAAAGAACATGGCAGCAATAGCCGAGTATGAAATCACGGTTTTCTGAGTTTTTGTTATTTTGAAGAAATTTGAGCACATTTCCGATCCATTCATCGTTATTTGTAGCCATTCCCCATGGCGCATCCCCGACACACAAATGGGAAATTCTCTTATAATCGGATTTGTAACCTTTTCTGTTGTGTATTGCGTCGGGGGCTATATTCCCAAGATAGAACTGGGGTAAATTCTCAATTGCTTCAGGCAAGGCTCTGTATATATTTTTGGCTATGTGCAGATGTGTCATATGAAACGGCATAACATGATATCCTCTCTGTTTCAAATGTGTTTTAACCCTGTTATGTTTCCACAATTTTACTTTATCACAATTATTTCTGTTATGCAAAACAAAATTATTTGCTTGTTTAAAGTGAATGAAAACAATTATCTTTCAGGACATTTCATGCTGTATAAAACCGCTGCAGGTTATTTAAACTAAAGATGTTTGAACAGATAAATACGAAAAGGCTGTTCAGCCGAAAGGAGGAAGTCAATGCATACCGTATGGAAGGGAGCGATTAGCTTTGGGCTTGTGAATATACCGGTCAGGATGTTCACCGCAACAGAAGACAGGGACATAAAGTTCCGATACCTGCACAAAGTATGTAATACACCGATAAATTATAAAAAATTCTGTCCTACGTGCAATACCGACGTAAGTGAGGATGACATTGTCCGAGGTTTTGAGTATGAACCCGGTCATTTTGTTATTTTAAACGATGCCGATTTTGAAGCGGCAAAGGGCTCATCCGGGGGTAAAAATATTGAAATTCTGGATTTTGTAAATCTTTCCGAAATAGATCCCGTTTATTTTGACAAGACATATTATTTATCACCGCAAGAAACAGGTGCAAAAGCATATAACCTTTTACGGAGGGCTATGAGCGACACCGGCAAAATAGCAATAGCCAGGGTTACAATCAGGTCAAAGGAAACCCTTGCGGCCCTCAGGGTATATAAAAACGCTCTGGTGATGGAAACTCTGTTTTATGCCGACGAAGTACGTCCTGCAGAACAAATACCCGGGCTTCCCGAAGTGACCGAAACAAACGAAAAGGAACTGGATATTGCCGTAAAGCTTATAGAAAGTCTTACCACAAAGTTTGAGCCTGAAAAGTACACGAATGAATACAAAACAGCTTTAACCGAATTAATACGAAAGAAGGTGGAAGGCAAAGAAATAAAAGTTGCGCCTGAAGCACCTAAACAAAATGTAATCGACCTTATGGAAGCTTTAAAGGCAAGTTTACAGGAGGCGGCCAAGAAAAAGCCCGCAAAGAGCGGTGCCAGAAAGAAAACCGCCGGAAAAGCGGTGTAGGATATGGATTGGTTCGAGCCGATGGAGCCCATACTTACAAATACTATAATGAAGGGAGACCAATGGATTCACCAGGTAAAATGGGACGGAATAAGATGTCTGGCATATAAAGACGGCAATAATGTCAGGCTGTTTACCAAACGAGGCCGTGAACGTTCCCGGTGGTACCCTGAAATAACAAAGGAAATTTTAGATCTGAATTGCAAACAGGTGGTACTGGACGGCGAACTGATAGTACCGGACGAGTACGGAAAACCTTCATTTCATAATATTATGGCAAGGGACAGAGTTAGTAGAATTGATAGGCTCAGACAGTACATCGAAAAATATCCTGTATGGTATATGGTTTTTGACATACTGTGTAAAGAAGGTCAGGATTTAAGGGTGCTTCCGCTGCTTGAAAGAAAAAGAATGCTTGATGAAACGTTAAAAAGCAATGGCAATGTTCAGGCTGTTTCCGATTATTCCGATGGAGAAGCTCTGTTTTCAATAATGAAGGAAAAGGACATGGAGGGCATTGTATCAAAAAAAGCCGACAGCCCTTATATCGGCGGGAAAAAACATAAAATGTGGTTTAAAACGAAAATAATAAAGCAAATGACCGCAACGGTGTGCGGGGTCAAAGTAAAGGATTACAGGGTTAAATCCCTTGTTATTGCGGAAAACCGTGACGGGAAACTTGTGCCTGTCGGAAACGTATCGTCGGGCTTATCCGATAAAGACAAAATAACCCTTTTCAATGTTCTTCCACAGCTTGCCGCAGATGCGGCAGGTTTGTACGGAAACGTAAAAAGCGATGATGTGATTTGGGTAAAACCGGTTCTTAAAGTTATTGTCTCATTTATCGAGCGGGAAGAAAACGGAAGCTTGAGACATCCGGTTTTGGTGGGTTTTACCGATGAGAAGACGGAGTAGAAAACCGTCAGTTTAGCGGCAAAACAACAAGGGGGGATGGTGTTTTGAACAAGAGCAGGTTACAAATATCCAATCCGGATAAACTGCTGTTTCCCGATGTGGGGATAACCAAATTGGAATATATTGAAAAACTTTATGAGTTATCGGGCTATATTTTAAAATATACAAAAGGCAGAGCGTTGACTACAATACATTATCCTGACGGTGTGAGCGAAAAATCATATTACCAGAAAAACATTCCTTCCCATGCGCCCGATTTTGTCTCCCATAAATTAATAGGAGATATTGATTACATTATAATGGATTCGGCGGAAACCCTCCTTTGGCTTGGAAACATGGCTGCTTTGTAATTTCACATACCGTTTAATTCAATAACCAGGCCGGACCATCCCGATGCCCTTGTTTTTGATTTGGATCCGTCGGAAGGTCAGTCTTTTGCCCAGGTAACCGACGCTGCAATGATAATTTACAATACCCTGGAAGAGCTGGGAATTAGAAGCTACTGCAAGACTTCAGGGGCGACTGGGCTGCAAATAGCGGTACCGTTGGCCGGTGAGATTGATTACGATACCGCAAGAAAGGTAAATGAGTTTTTCGGACGGTATTTTGCACAGAAATATCCTGATGTTTTTACAATAGAGCGTAAAATAAACGACAGAGGCAAAAAAATATATTTTGACTACCTGCAGATGTGGAAGGGTAAAACGATTATCTGCCCGTATTCGCCGAGAGCTACGAAAACTGCGAATGTCTCGGCTCCTGTTTTATGGGAAGAGGTGGAAAAAGGAATTGTACCTGAGGATTTTACGTTAAAAAACATAATACAAAGGCTTGAGGAAAAAGGTGATTTGTATGAAAGTGTATATACCTCAGGGCTTGATGCAGGAATTAAAAATTTAATGGCAGAAATAATGTGAAACTATATGTATAATTCAAAATCAGGGTTATATTGCTTACTTTGCATTTATGGGTTAACTTTGGTTCTACAGACTTAACTGATGAATTTTTTATATGTAAACAGAAATATATGGTAATAAATGTATATACAGGTATCAATACATGAAAAATCAAGATAAATCGTGATTGAATACGATTGGGGAGAGATATTTTTACAAACGGTTTTTTATGATATTAAACGGTTAAATTATGCTTAATCCCGTTGTTTCTTTTTATTCGGTTTCTGTTATTATAGCAGTAAAGGGCTTGAGCTCTTTAAATACAAAAAGAATCGAGGTTGTTCAAAATGAGTGATGTTCCCGAATGTCCAGGGTACAGGGTTGGAATTACTTTTAACCTTAAACGAAACCAAAACGATGAGTATGAGGATGAACAGGCCGAATATGACAGTTTAAGCACTATTGAAGCCATTGGAAAAGCAATCAGCAAAGCAGGCTGCGAAACCATCTTACTTGAAGCGGATACCGATTTGCCTGAAAAGCTGCGGAATATCAAACCGGATATAGTTTTCAACATAGCCGAGGGAAAGGGAGGAAGAGGCAGAGAAGCCCAGGTACCGTCAATTCTCAATCTTTACTCAATTCCATTCACAGGTTCCGATGAAACAACATTGTGCGTAGCTCTCGACAAGGGTCTTGCGAAAAGAATTGTTCGGTCGTGCAGAATAAAAACGCCGGATTTTTTCATTTGGAAGGATAAAGATACTGAAATACCGTCAAATCTTCATTTTCCCGTCATTGTAAAACCAAATGCCGAAGGTTCAAGCAAGGGACTTATAGGAAATTCAATTGCAAAAAACCGAAAAGAATTGATCAATCTGTTGTGCGAAAAATGGGACAGATATCATCAGGCTCTTCTTGTAGAAGAATATGTATCAGGACGCGAATTTACCGTTGGGATTCTCGGCAACGGAAACGAGAAACGTGTATTCAGGCCCATGGAAATAATTGTTTCTCCCGAAGGCAACCCCGATCGCAGCAGAATATACAGTTTCCACGTTAAAACCAATTATCAGAAATATGTAAGATACAGGTGCCCTGCGGACCTGGACCCGCAAACCGAAGAAAAAATGATCAGCTGTTCCGAAAAAATATATGACATTCTGGAATGCAAAGATTTTGCGAGAATAGATTATATACTTTCTGAAAGCAACGAAATTTATTTTATTGAAATCAATCCTTTGCCTGGTCTGGCGCCTGGTTACAGTGACTACCCCATGCTGGCAGAATACAACGGAATGGGCTATGATGAGCTGGTTAAGGCGATTCTCAACAGCGGTCTGAAACGTTACGGAATGGCAGCAGTATAGCATGGGGGGATTCTGATGATAGACTACCGAACTACCGCTTTATGGCGTGATGTTACCGAAAAGCAATGGAACGACTGGCGCTGGCAGTTTAAGAACCGAATCAGGGACGTGGATACGCTGAAAAAAATAATTGACCTTTCTCCTGATGAGGAAAAATTTTTAAGAGAATGCCTTAATCATTTCAGAATGGCTATAACTCCGTACTATGCATGCCTTATTAATCCTGAAGACAGAAACTGCCCTATCAGGCAACAGTGCATACCTTCACCTCATGAAATGGAAGTTTCATCTTTTGAAATGTTGGATCCCCTTGCGGAGGAGAGGGATACAAAAGCTCCCGGGATTGTTCACAGGTATCCGGACAGGGTTTTGTTTATAATAACCAGAAAATGTGCAATGTATTGCAGACATTGTACAAGGAGAAGGCTTGCGGGGGATGAGGATTTTTCAATCAGCAACAGGGAAGTTGATATGGCTCTTGAATATATTACCGATCACCGTGAGATAAGGGATGTATTGCTTTCAGGGGGAGATCCTTTCGTTTTGAGTGAAAAATTCCTGGAATCCATTATCAGGCGGTTAAGGCAGATATCCCATGTGGAAATCATCAGGATTGGCACACGTACGCCTGTGGTGATTCCGATGCGTATTACCGATGAACTTCTGGATATGCTGAAAAGATATCAGCCAATCTGGATTAACACACATTTTAATCATCCCAACGAAATAACAGAAGCGTCTGCAAAGGCATGCCAGAAAATTGTGGACGCAGGCATTCCCCTTGGCAATCAAACGGTTTTGCTTAAAGGCGTAAACGACAGTGCGGAAACAATAAAAGAGCTGTGCCTGAAACTTGTCAGGAACAGGATCCGCCCTTATTACCTTTATCAGTGCGATCTGGCGCAGGGGATAAATCATTTCAGGACACCTGTGGAAAAAGGGCTTGAAATAATGAGCAAACTAAGAGGATATATTTCCGGGTTTGCTGTTCCCACATATGTGATTGATGCTCCAAACGGCGGCGGAAAAATTCCCATTAATGTGCAGTACGTTGAAGAAATAAACGATCATGAAGTGAGAATGAGGAACTATAAAGGGGAATATTATGTTTATCCAAATGTCAGGTAATAGGCTTTAAAATTGTTTTAAACGGCAAAAGGACGGTATTTAACCGTCCTTTTGCCTTAATTTCACGTTAAAATGGAAAGGTTCAGCAAAATTTGATTTTTCAGACGAAAACTTCGCTCTGTAACTAAAATTTTTTAATACCTGTAATAACGGCTTCTGTATTTTCTACGTCTTGAAATACCCCTTAAAATAACCCGGAGTATTATGAAAACTATAATTATTACCAAAAGAATGATTGTTATAATCCTTAACTTTTTGTTATTCACAATCTCAATAATTTTGTCGCGAATTTTTGCAGACATTGTTTTTTCAACGTCATTCATTGCGATCAGCTGAACTGTGCCTATTTCTTCACCGTTGTAATACCATGTTTTTGTGCCTAAAACCTGACCTTTTTCAATAGGTGCGGAAAACGGCGTGTTCAGCGTTTCATTTACCGTTATGGAAGCCTGAAGTTTTTCTGACGAAACAGGCAGAAGATGAGTCACTTCGCCCTGTATTTGTATATCAACAGGGGTATTGTCCACGGCGTCAGCAACTTCGTAGCGGCCATAATATTCGCCGTCGGATGCCAGAGTCTGGAATTTGTAATTCTTATACCCATATTCCAGTAAAGCCTGAGATTCTTTGAACAACGTATCGTAACTGTCGGTGCCGAGAATTACCCCGACCAGTTCAAGGCCTTCACTGTTTATCGCAGAGAACACCAGGCATCTTCCCGCTTTATCGGTATACCCCGTTTTTATTCCTGTAACCCTGTCATAATACTGTGAGGTACTGTTTAAGAGCTTATTTGTGGATTCAATGTGCCAGTTTTCCCATTCACTGCTTTTTCTTAAATTTGTATCGGGCAGAGGAACAACCTTTTTTGCCACTATTTCCCTGAAAGCAGGATATTTCATGGCTTCCCGTGCCATTATTGAAAGATCACGTGCTGATGAATAATGGTTATCTTCATCAAGCCCGTATGAGTTGGTAAAATGGGTATTTTTAAGGCCAAGCCTTTCGGCTTCCCTATTCATCATATCCACAAAATCTTCAATTCTCCCTGTGGGAGAAATATTTTCAGCAATTACGTTTGCGGCTTCATTTGCCGATATAATCAGCACAAAATTTAAAAGATCATTAAGTGTTAACTCCTCGCCAACCTTTATACCTGCAATTCCGTAATCAAGGGGGATGGAGTTTATTGCGGTCGCCGACGCTTTCATTTTGGTGTTAATATCAGCATTTTCAAGGGCCACAAGTGCTGTCATGATTTTCGTTGTACTGGCAGGTGACCATCTCATGTCGGCGTTTTTCTCATACAAAACCTGTCCCGTCTCCATTTCCACCAAAATTGCTGCCTTTGCGGTCAATTCAATGTCATCTTCGGCATAAGACACGGTAACGGTCCCTGGTACCGAAAGCAAAAACACGGTTACAACTGCGACGATCAAGCTTGTTATTCGCTTATAGCGGTACATGATGCGAAAACACTCTCCTTTTACCTTTATCCTTTGTGTGAGGAGACTTTCTGTAACAGATTGTGTATTTTACGGAATATGTATCCAAATGTATTTATCGGCTAAACAGTCTCCTCAGATTATACTTACTTTTATCAATAGTAATAAGTATATCAGAAAAATAACACCAGATAAAGCTGAATTTTGACATGTTATAAATTTATTTACATGTTTATTTTGAAATCTGTTTTAAATACTCTCTTGGCGAATATCCGGTAACTTTTTTAAAAGCACGGTAGAAATTGGAATAATCGGTAAAACCGCATTTCACAGCTGCGTTGTACGAGCTTTCGCCGTTAATAAGACACTGTTTTGCCCTGCATATTCTTTTGTACATTATGTATTCATGCAGCGTGAAACCTGTGGTTTGTCTGAAAATCTGGCACAGATGTGATCCGGAAATATAGAATTCTTTCTGCAGGGTTTTTAAAGAAAGATCCTTATCAAGGTTTTGATCTATAAATTCAAGTATGGGGATAAGGTTTCGATGACGCTGCGTGGACGGTGCGGTACGGGTTTCGTCCGAAAAAATACGGTTGATTTTGACCATGATTTCGAGGAAAATTGCAAGTTTGAGCTGAATACTCCACAATTTTTTATATGTATCAGCCATAACCAGCTTTTCAAAAAGGGCAATAAGTTCATTTTTCTCGTCATCTGTGGTGTTCAGCCTGTTTTTTTCGCCATGAGGGCGGTTAAAATAGCAGTACCCGAGGTCGTGACCTTCTGTGGAAAAAAACTTAAGGACACTTTCGGGAAAATTAAGAATTATCCTTTCGTAAGTTTCATTCGATTTAAAAGTGGCTTTGTGTATTTCATCTGGCCGCATGAGAAGTATGTCGCCCGGTAAGAGATCATACGAGTTTTTCTCAATAAAATAACGGACTCCGCCCGATAAAAACAGATAAATTTCATAGTCGTCATGAAGGTGGAAATCCATTTTGTAATTGTCCATCGGATTCTGTGTCCGGTTTTTTATGCATATGATCTCGTTATTTAAAGTTTCAAGCATTGATTTTCGTTCCCTTCCGGAATTTTAAAACAGCCTGATATGCAATGTTTTAAACAATGAAAGCCATATATATGGCTATAATTTATTCTATAATATAGGTTGTATGGCGTAAAGCAATTTTCGTTACCTCTATGACATGTGAGGGTAACAATCGGGGAGGATGGATTATGGCAAGGTTTCTGCTGAGCGGCTTTGCGGACGAAATTGACAGGGATTTGGAAATACAGATTAGGGAACTGAGAAAACTTAATATTAATTTTATTGAAGTCAGGGGAGTTTACGGCAAAACAATTACCGACTATACCGGAAAGGAAGTCAGTGAAATTAAAAAAATGCTGGATGACAATGGAATCAGAGTTTCGGCTTTAGGTTCCCCGATAGGCAAAATAGGTATAAAGGATGAGTTTGAACCGCATCTTGACAAATTCAAGCATGCGATCGAGCTGGCCGGCATACTGGAGACGAAATATGTCCGTATGTTCAGTTTCTATATACCTGAAGGAGGAAAACCAGAAGAATACCGCGATGAAGTGCTGGAGCGCTGGTATCGTTTTGTCGAAGCGGCTAAGAATACAGGTCTTATTCTTGCCCATGAAAATGAAAAAGGAATATACGGGGATACACCGGAGAGATGCGTGGATATTATTAAGTCAATGAATGTGGATTATGTCAGGGCGGTTTTTGATCCTGCCAATTTCGTGCAATGTCATGTGGAAACATATCCCGGAGCTTATAATCTTCTGAAACCCTATATATGCTATATGCATATCAAAGACGCGCTGTTTGGAAACGGGAAAGTGGTTCCGTCGGGCTTCGGAGACGGAAAGGTTCAGGATATTTTGCAGGGCATAAACAATTCCACCTACGGGGAAATGTTTTTATCTCTTGAACCACACCTTGGCTCCTTTGAAGGCCTTGCAGAATTGGAAAAATCGCTTGACTTAAGCATCATGGAAGAAAGCGGACCTGGCAAGTTTGCAATCGCCGTTAAGGCTCTCAGGGACATTTTGAGCAGGATAAACCGCTGAAGAACAGTGTTTCGATTAAGGCAGCTGATTTTTTAATTAATTGAAAACCACAAATATTTAATCGGGAGGTCTTTGTTGTGAAATTGGTAAGAATGGGGCTTATTGGCTTTGGAGTTATAGGCTCAAACCATGCAAGGTATTTGGGAAACGGCGAGGTTTCGGGAGCCGTTTTGTCATGTATTTGCGACATAAATCCCGAAAGGCTCAGATTGGCAAAGGAGCTTTACCCACACGTTAAACTGTTTGATGATTACAGAAAGATGATCGCAAGCGGTGAAGTGGATGCGGTCTTTGTGGCGACACCCCATTACGAACACCCGCCGATGGCAGTTGAAGCTCTGAAAAACGGGCTTCACGTGTTGATAGAGAAGCCGGCGGGGGTGTATACTAAGCAGGTGCTGGAGATGAACGAAGTGGCCGGTAAAAGCGACAGAGTGTTCGGAATAATGTATAATCAAAGGACAAATCCGGTGTACCAGAAAGCAAGGGACTTGGTTAAATCGGGGAAACTTGGAGAGATCAAAAGAACAAACTGGATTATTGACTGGTACAGGCCGCAAAGCTATTATGATTCCGGCGGATGGCGCGCTACCTGGTCCGGCGAAGGCGGTGGCGTTTTACTAAACCAGGATCTGCATCAGCTGGATTTGTGGCAGTGGATTTGCGGAATGCCGAAAAGGGTAAGGGCTTTCTGTTATTATGGAAAGTATCATAACATTGAAGTGGAAGATGACGTAACGGCCTTTGTTGAATACGAAAACGGAGCAACCGGCGTATTTGTCACGTCTACCGCAATGACACCTGAAACCAACCGTTTTGAAATAATTGGGGACAGAGGGAAAATTGTTATTGAAGACGGAAAACTTACGTTCTACCGTTTAAGGGTTCCGGAAAGGCAATTCAATCGTGAATATGACGGCGGAAAGATCGCAAAACCAGAATGCTGGAAATGTGAAATTCCGGTTGAGCCGGGGCAGGGAGGACAGCACAGGGAGATCACACAAAATTTTGTAAATGCAATCCTGAAGGGTGAAAAACTTTTAGCCCCGGGAATTGAAGGCATTAACGGGCTTCAGATATCGAACGCGATGCATCTGTCGTCATGGCTGGACGACTGGGTGGAGATACCTGTCGATCCCGATCTCTTTTATGAAAAACTTATGGAGAAAATCCATGGAAAAAATTAAATTTTCGTAACAATTTGTAAAATCCCATCCTGAACCTATGTACACTGTCGTTTTAACCCGATATAATAAAAGAAAAATACAAAGGATAAAGAGGGGCAGAGATGGAGAAAAAATTTTTTTCCGCTGTTTTGATTTTGCTGATTTTGTTCTGCGTTTCTGATTTTAATTCTTTAGCAGCCTCGTATCCCGATACGGTCAGAGTGGGGTTAAATTACGGCAGCGACGCGGTGTCAAGCGTTCAGGTTAATGCCGAGAAGGGCCTAAATATAGGTTATTACGGAAATAACACCTTTACTCTGCTGTATCAGCACAACAGCAACAAGCCCGTTATAATAAGAAAAGACGGATATTTCATAAGAACAGAAAATGGAATTGCGGAATACTCACCGACAGAGGGAATTCCTTCGGCAGGACAGGCAATGGGTCCGTGGCATCTGAAAATAGGCGGAACAGTCGCAGACTATGACACAGCGAAAAGTATTGCCGAAACCTATAATAAATCAGGCATAATAACATACGTGGCCTATGACGGAGGGTGGCAGGTTTGGGCAGGATTTTACCCCGACAAGAAATCCGCCGAGAATGATATTCCGGTTGTCAGGGAAAGGCTGGGGGTTGCAGACATTTCAGTACTCCCTGAGACTTCAAAAAGGCTTGTTATTTACGATTCTGCTTTTAACGTTATTTTGCTTTACGGTGGTGAAAACGGTTATCTTCAGGTGCACCCTAAGCCTGAAAACAATCCTTATATACTGACGGTAAACGGAAAAAGATACAGAAATTACATAGAAATACGAAGGTATACCGACAGTGACCTTACCCTTATTAACATACTTAATATCGAAGAATATCTATACGGGGTTGTCCCATCGGAAATAGAGGCGGATGCGCCGATTGAAGCCATTAAGGCGCAGGCGGTGGCTGCGAGGACTTACACATACCAGAATATCGGAAAATACGAAAAATGGGGATTTGATTTAACGGATACGGTTTCATCCCAAGTATATAACGGATACGACGCTGAAAGACCTGCCACGAACAGAGCGGTGGACGAAACCAGAGGTCAGAAAATAATGTATAACGGCAAGCTGGCCCAGGTTTTCTACTTTGCCTCAAGCGGAGGTATGACGGCTAATGTTTCGGAAGTATGGGGCTCGGAAATTCCATATCTGGTGAGCGTTCCTGATCCGTACGAGTCCGAGACTGCACGCAATTATATCTGGGAAAAAACCTTAACAGCCGCGGAAATAAAGCAAATACTTTTTCGAAGCGGTGTGGATATTGGAGATATTATTTCGGTGAGTGCGGAAGAGTATTCATCATCCGGACGCGTAACAGTGCTGAGAATAACGGGAACCAAAGGCTCAGTGACGTATTACAAGCAGGATACAAGGCTGATATTTAACCTTAACAGTCAGAAATACACCATTGAATCGGCAGGAAACGTTGTGGTGAAAACCGCCGACGGTTCTTTACTGACAATCGCTCTTGACGGAAGAACTGTGGTATCCAAATCGGGAGCGACGAAGCTGTCTTCTTCGGGCCTTGCTACAGCCTCAGTTATAGGCAGTGGAAACAATATACGCAAGATAAGCATGTCGTCCGATGTATATACCTTCAGCGGCAGAGGCTGGGGGCATGGTGTCGGTATGAGCCAGGAAGGAGCGAAAGGGTTCGCAAGACAGGGGTATACCTATGACCAGATACTGAAGCATTATTTCCAGGGTGTAACGATTGAATGAACGTATTGGTAAAAAACAAACGGAGGCAAGCCTCCGTTTGTTTTTTACTTTTTTTGTTCAGGATGACAAAACACTTGATATATCCGCCATAAAAAAGGGATCATCTTCTTTATGTTTCCATTTGCCGAGCTGAAGAATTTTTCGGCTGCTTCCTGATTTGATGTTTTTTACAAAGAAAGGTTTTAATTCCTTGGCAAGACCGGTTTTGAATGCAAAGGATCAAGGAGCTTTTGAAAAAGAAAAATATGATGCCAGTTCGAAACAAATATCCATCAGCTTACGGAAATTTTCATATTTTATTGTATTATAAGCATCTTCAAAGTCGTCCTTCGTCCTCAAATGACATGCTGGTTATTATTCTGAACGCGGGCAAATGACAGTCCAGGTATTTCTTTTGAAAACACAGGTATTTTAAAAAGGCGGCATGTCAATTCCGGGTTGACATTGCCGTGAACGAGCGGGTATACTGATATGGGTACAAAGGGGGAAATTACATGTTCTGGACGATTTTAATAGCCGTGTTGTTTGCATTGGATCAGGTAACAAAGGCGTACGTGAGGGATAATCTCCCCTTGGGGGTAAGAAACGAAGTGATCCCCGGCTTTTTTTATTTTACCCATGTGGAAAATACCGGCGCTGCCTTCGGCATACTCAAAAACGGCAGGTACTTTTTTATAATACTGACTGTTATAATCTGTGGCATACTGATTTATGTGATGATAAAGAATAAACAGAAATTGCTAAGACTTGCGATTTCCTTTATTCTGGCAGGCGCAGCCGGAAACTGGATTGATCGTGTTATCCGCGGAAAAGTAACCGATTTTTTTGATTTTTATATTTTCGGATATGATTATCCTGTCTTTAATGTTGCTGATATTTGCATAAACATTGGTACGTTTCTTCTTGTGTTTTTTGTGCTTTTCATCTATAAGGAACCAAAAAAAGAAAATGCGGCAGCAGAAGACTTAATGGCTGGTGCAGGTGAGGATGACGAATGAGTGAAAACAGGGAAATTGAAATAACAGTGGACGAAAACGAGGCGGGGCAGAGGCTGGACGCTTTTCTGTCCGGGAAAATTCCAGATGTGTCGAGAAATTATATTCAGAAACTCATAGAAGACAACCTTGTTCTTGTAAACGGACAAAGCACAAAGGCAAAAGTCAGGACATATCCCGGCATGAAAATAACGGTATATGTTCCTCAACCCGAACCGCTCAGGGTTAAACCGGAGAATATTCCGCTGGATATTGTTTACGAGGATTCGGATATACTGATAATTAACAAACCCAGAAACATGGTGGTTCATCCTGCCCCCGGAAATGAGGACAATACGCTTGTAAATGCCGTTCTTTATCACTGCGGGGATTCGCTTTCGGACATAAACGGCATTATAAGGCCGGGCATTGTACACCGTATTGACAAGGATACAACGGGGCTTATTGCCGTGGCTAAAAACAACAAGGCCCATCAGTCTCTTGCCCTCCAGCTTAAGGAACACAGTATGAAACGGGTTTATGATGCAATTGTGGAGGGAATAATCCGGGAGGACAGAGGTGTTATAGATGCACCGATAGGCCGCCATCCCGTCGACAGAAAAAAGATGGCTGTGGTGCCCGGAAAAGGCAAAGAAGCGATAACCCATTTTGAAGTGCTGGAACGCCTTAAAGGAGCCACTTATGTGAGATTAAGGCTCGAAACCGGAAGAACCCACCAGATACGGGTGCATATGGCTTATATTAACCATCCGGTATATGGGGATCCGCTGTACGGAAGGAGCACAAAAAAACTCACCGGTGGTCAGATGCTCCATGCAAGATTTTTGAGACTGAAACATCCAACCACCGGCGAATATATGGAATTTGAAGCCGAACTTCCCGAAGATTTCATAAAACTTCTTGATTTCCTCAGAGACTGAGACAAGTTACCGTTCTTCCCTGAAATACGGGTTTCCCAAATCCTTTGGCGGCATATGACTGGAGCTTTTTCTTACCGCTCCGATGATAATGACCAGCATTGTGGCAAGATACGGCAGCATTCTTAAAAAGTGCTGGTTTATTGTTATGGGCAGGTTCAGTGTCTGTATGCGGAAGCCGACAATATCAAGGCCTCCGAAGAGAAAAGCGCCCCAGAAAGCCCTGTAGGGATTCCATGAAGTAAATATAACAAGGGCGATGGCTATCCAGCCGCGGCCCGAAGTTATGTTATCCTGCCATGACGGAACATAAACAAGGGAGAGATATGCGCCGCCCAATCCGCATAATGCGCCGCCTATGAGTATATGGACATATTTGTAAAGAGTAACGTTAATTCCCGAAGCATCGGCCGCTGCGGTATTTTCACCTACCGCCCTCAAATTCAGCCCGAAACGCGTATGGTACAAATATATACCCGATAAGATTACTATAACGTAGCTTAAATAAACAAACAGGTCCTGTTCAAGGAATACCGAAAGTATCGGTCCCAGCACAGGGATTTTGGAAAGGAACGGCAAAGAAAGAGGGCGGAAATTACGGCTGAAGGATTCGGGCAAAACGGTTCCCATCAGGCGCTTACCCCAGAATCTGGACAGACCCGTTCCGAATATTGTAAGCGCAAGCCCGGTTACCGACTGATTTGCCCGCAAAGTCACGGTCAGAAAGGCATATATCAATGCACCAAGGGCACCGAAAACCATTGCGGCAAGCAGGGCAAGAACAGGGTTCATTGTAAGCAGCGCAACCTGGAAGCCTGCCACTGCTCCTAAAAGCATCATTCCCTCAATTCCAAGATTTAAGTTTCCCGCCTTTTCATTGTACATAGCTCCCAATATTCCGAAAGTAAGCGGTGTTCCTGCTATTATCGCGTTTTTCAGAAATGGAATCATATTATTTAACCTCCGATGAAACTGAGTTCTTTCTGTTAAATCGTATTTTGTACCGTACGAAGAATTCACTGCCGAGGGCGCAGAACAATATCATTCCCTGAAGCACGTCTGCGGCGGCTTGCGGAATCTGAAGCGCCGACTGTATGTATGAGCCGCCCTGCAGAAGAATGGCGAAAAGGAATGAAACAACCAGAACCCGTGGAGCACTCAGCCCTGACAAATATGTGGTTATAACGGCAGTAAATCCATAACCGCTTGAAACGTTCATCGTAAGAGTTTTATTTACGCCTGCCGCCTGAATAACTCCTGTAATGCCGCACAGGCCCCCGCTTAAAAGCATTGTGGCTATTATTATCCTTGAAATGTCCATTCCGGCGTATCTGGCAGTGCTTACGCTTTCGCCGACTACTGCAATTTCGAAACCCCTTTTTGTTTTTCTGAGGAACCAGGTTATTATAGCAACGAGTGCAAGGGAAATATAAAACCCTATATGAATTCCAAATAATTTAGGGAGCAAGGCATAGTCAGGGAAATTTGCAATTTTGGCGAACCCCTTTAAGCTGGGATCCCTCCACGGGCCATACTGGAGATATGTGACCCACTGGGTGGCAATATAGTTAAGCATAAGAGTCATAATTGTCTCATTGGCTCCAAACCTGGCCTTGAAAAAGGCAGGTATCACGCCCCATAAACCGCCTGTAAGAAAACCTACTATAAACATAACAGGAAGAACAAGTGGTTTCGGAAGCCAGTCAACGAAAAGTGCTACATAAGTTGCCGCGAAAGCCCCCATCAGAATTTGTCCCTCACCGCCGATATTCCAGAATTTCATCTTAAATGCCACCAGTATTCCGAGGGAGGTGATTACCAACGGGCACATTTCGAGTAATGTGGCTTTAAGGCGGATTTTTGAACCAAGGGCTCCTGAAATTATATTGGAATATACCTGAACGGGATTATATCCCAGAAAAACAATAAAGATACCCGAAACAACAATCGCAGCCATGATGGCAATCAGACGGATTATGATTACCTGTTTAACTGACGTACCTTCACGTTTCACTATTTGCATACGGAATCCTCCTTCTCTGCCGGAGAAACACCTGCCATCATAAGGCCAAGGTCTTCCTTTGTAACATTCTGAGCATCTACTATACCGGTAATCTTACCGTAACATAAAACCATTATTCTGTCACAAAGTTCTATCAATACATCTAGATCTTCGCCTATATAAAGAATGCCGACGCCTTTTCGCTTCTGTTCCTTCAAAAGCTCATAAATTGTGTATGAAGCACCAATGTCAAGGCCTCTGACCGGGTATGCGGTGATAAGGAGCTGAGGGCTTGCGTCAATTTCCCTTCCCAGCAGGACCTTCTGGATGTTTCCTCCCGAAAGCTTACGGATTGGAGTGAAAATACTGGGAGCCTGTATGTCGAGGCGTTTCTTAACCCGTTCGGCTTTTTCCCTTGCAGGTTTTCGATTTATCGTAATTCCGGGCTGATTGATATAATCCTTCAGAAGCATATTATCAACCATGTCCATTGACGGAACAAGCCCCATCCCAAGGCGATCTTCGGGAATGAAACTCATGCTGACGCCGCGCCTGATTATTTCACGGGGACTGTAGCCCACAATGTTTTCACCTTTAAAATAAATATCGCCCGTTGCGACGGGGTAAAGGCCTGCGATTGCCTCGCACAGTTCTTTCTGTCCGCTTCCGGCCACACCTGCCACACCTAAAATTTCACCTTCGTACAGATCAAAGGTTACATCGTCGAGCACCGGAACATTATGTTCACCCAAAGCGGTCAGGCCTTTAACGGATAACAGCAGGTTTCCTCTTTTTGCATTAACCCGTTCAATGGAGAGATTAACGGGTTTACCCACCATAAGCTCGGTCAGTTCCCGTATGTTTGTTTTGGATGTTTCCAGTGTCGCGACGGTTTTTCCCTGTCTCAGAACGGTAACCCTGTCGGTGACTTCCATGATCTCATTCAGCTTGTGAGTGATGATTATGATCGCGCACCCTGTTCCGGCAAGGTTTCTGAGTATTGCAAAAAGCTTCTGAGTTTCCTGTGGGGTTAATACTGCCGTCGGTTCATCAAGAATAAGAATTCTTGAACCGCGGTATAGAACTTTGAGTATTTCCACCGTCTGTTTTTCACTTACCGACATGTCCTTGATCTTCTTGTTCAGATCGATTTCCATGCCGTAACTGGCCATTACGTCCTGAATTGATTTAATTTTATTCTTTTTTGACGTATAACCCGCTTTGCTGTAACCTAAAAGGATGTTTTCGGCCGCAGTTAGGACGTCAACCAGCTTAAAGTGCTGGTGTATCATGCCTATTCCCAGTTCAATGGCATGTTTTGGTGAATGGATGTTAACCTCTTTTCCGTGAATAAAAATACTGCCGCTGTCGGGCTTATAAATACCTGAAAGCATATTTACCAGAGTGCTTTTGCCGGCGCCGTTTTCACCCAGCAGACCGTGAATTTCCCCTTCGTACACCGAAAAGTTTACGTCGATATTTGCGCGTATTACGCCAAAGGTTTTGCAGATGTTTTTCATTTCAACCAAAACTGTTTTATTACTCATGGCTTCATCCTTTTTACACTGTTATTTTTTTATTCTGATCCGAAGATAAGTTCTTTATATAGACATTTTAGCAGTTTTTTATCGTCTGAAAAAGGACAGGATTAAAGGTTTTACCTTTAATCCTGTCTTTTTTCATATTATATTGTGATTTTATTTAGTCTTCAGGTATGGTTCCGATAACACCCTCAACAAACCAGTTAAAACTCAGGAGTTCTTCATCGGTCATAACCGTTCCTTCGGGCACACGGACATTTCCGTTCTGATCCTTTATCGGTCCCTGGAATACTTTGAATTCACCGCTTATAATTTTTTGTGCCATTTCATCAACTTTTTCCTGAGCGCCTTCAGGTGCATTCTTCAGAGGAGCGAGGGCAACTACGCCGTCTTCCATTCCGCCCCAATAGTTTTCGCTCTTCCATGTACCGTCAAGAACCTTCTGAATCTGTTCCGTGTAATACGGACCCCAGTTCCATATCGGTGCTGTCAGGAATGCATCGGGTACGATGTCGGAAGTGTCACAGTTGTAACCAATACACCATTTGCCGCGTTCCTGGGCTGCAATCTGCGGGCCGGTTGTATCCTGATGCTGAGCTATAACATCACAACCCTTATCCAGAAGGGATATTGCTGCGGCCTTTTCCAAAGAAGGATCATACCATGTGGAGGTCCACACCACTTCCACCGTGGCGTCGGGATTAACCGAACGGACACCAAGGGTGAAAGCGTTAATTCCCCTTATTACTTCCGGAATGGGATGAGCGGCAACATAACCTATTTTATTGGTTTCTGTTTTCATACCTGCCACTATTCCTGAAAGATAACGGGCCTGATACATCCTTCCGAAATAATTCAGCATGTTTTCACGGCTTTTGCTGCCTGAGCAGTGCAGGAAAATAACATCAGGGTATTCTTCGGCCATATCATACATATAATCCATATAGCCGTAAGAGTTGGCAAAAATCATTTTGCAGCCCTGTTCAATCATTGACTGGATTACTGAGACAATTGAATCGTCAGTGTCACTGACATTTTCCTGTACAACAAATTCGACTTTGTTGCCAAGCTTTTCCTGGGCATAAAGTCTTCCCTGTTCGTGAGCATACGTATACCCCGGTTCATTAGCAGTACCGATGTAGACAAATCCAACCTTCAGCTTTTTCTGCCCGGCATTGTTCTGAGCTGTACCGCAGCCTGTCAGAATCATTGCCAGACATAAAACCACAGCGAATAAACAGATAATGCTTTTCTTTTTCATTTTTCTAATCCTCCCTGAATATTATTTTGTTATTATTAAAAGACTCTATAACAGCAAGGGATTCAAGGCGAATCCCAAGGTTTCTGAGGATTTGGCCACCTTGCTGAAACCCTTTTTCAATTACAATGCCAACACCCGTGATATTGCATTTTGCCTGATTTGCTATGTCGATAAGCCCTAAAACAGCTTGTCCGTTTGCAAGAAAATCATCGATTATAAGAATGTTTTCGTTTGAAGAGAGGTATTCTTTCGAGACGGATATGATATAATCGGTTTGCTTTGTATATGAACGGATTTTACTTCGATATACCTCAGGTGACATGTTCAGTCCGTTATATTTTTTAGCAAAAACAACAGGTACGTTAAAATTGTAGCCTGTACACACCGCAAAGGCTATTCCTGATGTCTCTACCGTTAATATTTTGTCAACCCTTGCATTTTTGAAACGATTATAGAATTCTTTTCCGATATCAAAGGCTAACCGGGGATCAATCTGGTGGTTCAAAAATGAATCCACCTTCAATATATTTCCGTCAATAATGACGCCGTCTTTCAATATACGCTGTTTTAAAGATTCCATAGAATAAAACTCCCGTTTTTTTACTAAATTCAACAACAATTAAAAAATACTGTACATACCTGCCCGTACAGTATGAAATAGCAAAAGGCACTATGCTAATAAAGAAAAAAATGAGTTATTACCAGACTAATGTTGTCTCACCGAACATATTACATATTCTACAACAATCTGAGGCGGGAAACAACAACAAACATTCCGAATCCAAAAAGAATTTGAAACATATTTTTACTTATTTTTTGTGAAAAACAAACAAAAATTGCATAAGTGCTCTGTATAAAATATCCTTCCGGTGGTATATTTGAACGCCATGTGTTATAATAGAAAGGATAACTTGGACTGAGAGTCTTTCAGAGGTCGTTCATTGTTATATTTGCCTACATGAGGAGGACGGAAAATGACTGAGAATTTTGCTGAAATGATGGAAGAAATAAAGAAAATGAAGAAGGAAAGAAACGCAGTTATCGTAGCTCATAACTACCAGTTGGATGAAGTGCAGGAGCTGGCGGATGTGGTTGGGGATTCGTTCAGGTTAAGCCAGTACTGTGCCTCTACCGACGCCGATGTTGTTGTTTTCTGCGGAGTGCATTTTATGGCAGAAAGCGCAAAGATTCTCTCTCCCGAAAAGACGGTTTTGCTCCCTGAAATTGATGCAGGGTGCCCGATGGCCGATATGGTAACACCGGAGGCACTAATTGAGGAAAAAAAGAAATACCCAAATGCCACGGTAGTATGTTACATAAATACATCTGCAGCTGTTAAGGCAGAATGTGATGTATGCTGCACATCCTCCAATGCAGTGAATGTTATCAGGTCTATACCGAACGATGAGATTTTGTTTGTTCCGGATAAAAATCTGGGAAGTTATGTCGCAAAGCAGGTACCCGACAAAAAAATACATTTATGGGACGGATACTGCATAACACATCACAGGGTCAGCGCAAGCGATGTGCAAAAGGCAAAGGGCATTCATCCCGATGCTTTGGTTCTGGCGCATCCGGAATGCAGGCAGGAAGTGTTGGAGCTGGCCGATTTTGTCGGGAGTACCGCTCAAATTATTGAATATGCCAAAAAAAGCAGTCATGATAAATTTCTTATAGCGACTGAAATGGGAATTTTACATCAACTGAGAAAGGACAACCCTGACAAGACCTTTTATCTTCTGACCCAGGGGCTTGTTTGCCCGAACATGAAAAAAACTACTGTGGAAAGTGTATATAATGCGCTGAAACATGGCAGGTATGAAATAAAACTTGATGAAGACATAATCAGGCGTGCACGCAGATCACTGGATGCCATGCTCAGAGTTCGGTAGACAAGCTTATTTCCTGCTTGTTGAAATGAAAAAAGCGAAATGTTATGATAGGGGATAAATTCCCCTTAATTTAAAAAACAGAGGGTGAACAAGTTGAAACAGAAATCATCGCTGTCATTTCTGACTTGGGGTCTTATACCATTAATTGTGCTTCTTATTCTGTTCAGGATTAGTAAAACAGCGGGCATTCTGGGAATGCTGGCGTATCTGGTTTTGATTTTCGTTTATAATATCAACCTTTTCTATCAGATAAAGGGACAAACTGAATACAGCAAGGGAAATCTTCAGATGGCCGAAAAATGGTTTAAAAAAGCTGCAGAGTCCGGAAAGGCGAATGCCGATGTTCTGGTAAATTACGGTTTTATTCTTTTCAAGGAGGGAAAACTGAAAGAAGCCGAGGAAGCATTCTCGAAAGCAATGCAGAAAAGCAAAAATCAGGATGAAAAAAACAGGGTTAAATCAAATCTCGCCCTTGTAATCTGGAAAAAGGGTGAGCTTGATAAAGCTTTTGGCATGCTTAAGGAAGTTATTGCCGAATATAAAACAACTGCGGTATATGGAAGCCTTGGATATCTGGCTATAGAAAAAGGGGATCTGGATGAAGCTCTGAAAATAAACCTTGAGGCTTATGATTACAATTCGGATAATGCGATAATTCTTGATAACCTGGCTCATTTGTACCATTTAAGGGGTGAAATGGATAAGGCCGGGGAAATGTTTGAGAAGCTTATGGAGAAGAAACCGCATTTTCCGGAGGCCTACTATGATTACGGAAAGTATCTGGAAGACGCCGGAGAGTTAGATAAAGCCCGTGAAATGTATGAAAAGGCTTTGAAGTGTACTTTCAATTTTAATAATACCATTACCAGAGAACAGGTTCAGAAGGAACTGGACCGTGTGAACGAAAAACTAAAGGGAAATTAGAAAATTTACCAGGAGAGAGGAAAACTTGCATATGAAAATTACCGAAATATATCATGAGGCATTTAAAATTGATTCTGATCTTGTAAAGCTGGCGCAGGATGTGGAGAAAAAATGCTCTGATGTGTTTGAGAGAATTAAAAACATATCGGCGTATAATCATAGTAAAGTAATAAGAGCCATGCAGGAATACATGGTAAGTGATTCCCATTTTGTAGGTACAACGGGATATGGCTACAACGACAGAGGCAGAGAGGTACTGGAGAATGTATATGCCATGGCGTTTGGCGCTGAGGATGCACTGGTAAGGCATCAGATAACATGCGGAACCCACGCGTTGGCCCTTTGCCTTTACGGAATTTTAAGACCGGATGATGAACTTTTATCCATAACAGGAAAGCCGTATGACACCCTTGACGAAGTTATCGGTATACGCGGAGAAGTCGGAACCGGCTCTCTTAAAGATTACGGGGTTACTTACCGGCAGGTTGATTTACTGGAAAACGGCGATTTTGATTTTGAAAAAATAAAGGAAAGCATTAATCCAAAAACAAAAATGGTATTTATCCAGAGATCCAGAGGATATTCCTGGAGAGGTCCCATAACCGTGGAACGCATTGGACAGGCCGTAAAATTCGTCAAATGCATAAAGCCCGACGTGGTCGTTATGGTGGACAATTGTTACGGTGAATTTGTGGAATGCAAGGAACCTACCGATGCAGGCGCGGATATTATGGCCGGGTCATTAATCAAAAACCCCGGTGGCGGAATTGCTCTTGCTGGTGGGTATATTGCCGGAAGGAAAGATTTGGTTGAACTGGTTTCTTACCGTATGACGGTGCCCGGTCTTGGGAGCAAGGTTGGAGCCACTCTTGGACAGAACAGATCCATGTTTCAGGGTTTTTTCCTTGCCCCGCATATTGTGGCTGAAAGTCTTAAAGGTGTTGTTTTTGCCTCGGCGCTTATGGAAAGTTTGGGGTATGAAACGTGTCCGGCATACAATGAAGAGCGAAGCGACATAATACAGGCGATAAAATTCGGAAATCCGGAAGCTGTTATCGCTTTCTGTCAGGGGATACAAAAAGGTTCACCGGTAGACTCGTTTGTTACACCTGTACCAAGCGAAATGCCGGGGTATGATTCGCCGGTAATAATGGCGGCCGGAGCATTTGTGCAGGGATCGTCCATTGAACTTTCGGCGGATGCGCCAATACGGCCACCATATATAGCGTATCTGCAGGGCGGACTTGTTTACGAGCACGTGAAGCTGGGGGTTTTGTGCGCAGCGCAGGAATTGATTAACAGAGGTTTATTGAGGCTGGGATAAACTCAGTGGCTTTGGGATATTCTCTTTGTTTACGGTCTTCGCGCGGGATAAGCGCAATACCATGGTTAAGTGAGCGGAAAACATGGTATTCTGGAGGAGAATATGGGAACCACAAAAGATAAAAGAATAAACAGGAGTTCGGAAGCAAGTCTGAAAAAGCGGAAAGCTAAAAAGAAAAGAAATAGAAGAAGAGCGGTGCGGTATGTACTGATATTTTTTGCACTTGTATATTTGCCTGCCATGTGGAAATGGATATTTCACGGACATATCGAAACAGATGTTCTACACAGTGATACCCTTGAGATAGCTGTTAAATCCGAAGGAGTTTTTATCTGGGATGAAACCTGCGTTAAATCTCCGAAAGACGGAATAGTGATACCAAAAGCCAAGCAGGGGGAGCGGGTGCCTAATAAATTTGATTTCGCGATAATTGTTGACAGGGACAGCAAAAGAATATTAAGTGAAATTGAAAACCTTGAAAAAAACATTATAAGACAGTTTGCGGAAAATAATCCCGAAGTACTGGAACCCGATGACGAGTTTAAAAACCAGGTCCAGAACGAAGTCAGCAAATTGACCGATATTGCCGTAAACAGAAATTTTACCGCGATTGACGAAATAAGAGCTACATTGGAAAACCTGCTTTACCAGCGAAACAGGAAGATTTTTGAAAATACCGGGGATAGGTTGTACGTAGAAGACAAAAAACGGGAACTGGAAATTTTACGGCAAAAACTTAACGAATCGGCAGTTACTGTTAAATCCGAATATTCAGGAATAGTGGTCTGGGGCGGTACATCGGATGAGGAGAAATACAGTCCGGACAATATGAAGAATTTGCAGATTGAAGATTTGGAAACAAATAATGAAAACGACGAAGCAGGCACATTGAAAATGAGGTATGAACAATTTTTCGACGTAAGCGCCGATCAGATTTTTGCAAGGCTTGTGAACAATGATAAAGGTTGGTATGTCTGTGCCATAAACAAAAAAGACAGTGATAAGCTTAAAACGGGGGATGAGATATCGCTAAGAGTCGACGGGGTGAAAGAATTGATTCCATGTACGGTTGAAGCTGTGGATGCTTTTGAAAATAAAAGCAGGGTCATTGTTTCCTTCGACCGTTATATTGAGAAGGTCGTGCAAATGAGGCATGTAAAGGCCGACCTGGTGATTGAAAATGTTGAGGGACTTAAAATTCCGCTAAGAAGCCTCATCAACAGAAACATTTACGATAATACCGCCGATGTTTTCGTGGTCAGGGCTAACAGGGCGGTGAGAAAAAGAATTAAGATTATAGCTGAGCAGGATTCTTTTGCTATTATAGATAAACTGAGCGAATCTACCGATACCAGCCCGATCAAAATCTTTGACATTTATGTGGTTAATCCACAGAATATTGAAGAAGGACAGGTGATTAACTGATGTTCACCGAGGAAGATGAATTAAGGATTCGGAATAATCTTAATAATGTACGTGAAAGAATTAGGAAGGCAGCCGAAAGGTGCGGACGTAACCCTGACGACATAATGCTTTTGGCCGTTTCAAAGACGGTGGGAATTGAGGCGATTGAAACGGCAATTAAAGAAAAAGTACTGAATTTTGGTGAAAACAGGGTTCAGGAACTTGTACAAAAATACGATATATTAAAGGGAAGGTGTAACTGGCATCTTATCGGTCGACTCCAGACAAATAAAGTAAAATATATTATTGACAAAGTGGTTCTGATTCACTCGCTGGATCGTCTGGAGCTGGCGGATGAGATTCAGAAAAGAGCGCAGGCCTGCAACCGAGTGGTAAATACCCTTATACAGGTTAATGTGTCAGGAGAGGAGACAAAAGCAGGTATTTCCCCGGATGAAGTGCTTAATTTTGTAAAAAAGGTGTCTGCGTACCCGAACATAAAAGTCAAAGGCCTGATGACTATCGCTCCTTACACCGATAACCCTGAAAATGTGCGCTGGGTGTTCAGGCGTTTAAAAGACATTTTTGTTGACATCAGACGGGAAAATATTAATAATATTGATATGCAGTATTTGTCAATGGGTATGAGCCATGATTTCGAAGTGGCGATTGAGGAGGGTGCCAATATCGTCCGTATTGGTACCAGTATATTCGGTGAAAGGCAGTACCCGTGAACAATAATGCATGAGTTAATATTTCCACACAGGATGAATGGGAGGAAGTTACATATGGCAAATATTCTGAACAAAATGCTTGATTTTGTAGGTTGGGAATCTGAAGAAACTGAAGATGAATACTATGACGATGAAGAAGTTGTTGAAGTGGATAAAAAAGAGAACCGTAAAGTCTCTATTGGCAGGAAAAACCAGGGAAAAGTACTTAATCTGAACGGCAACGCAAACGCAAAAGTGGTTATTGTCTTCCCCAAAAATATTAACGACGCAAAAGATATCTGTGATCATTTAAGGGCCAACCGTTCAATAGTGATGAATGTGGAAGACGTGGAAATTCAGACTGCGCAGCGCATTGTGGATTTTCTCAGCGGTGCGGTTTATTCCCTTGACGGAAACATTCAAAAGGTATCCTCAGGTATTTTTATCGCTACACCCAACAGTGTGGATATATTGGGAGATGTAAAGGAAGAACTGAAGGAAGACGGCGTTTTCACGTGGATGAAATGACGGAGGAAGCAAATGGCGGATATACTGAGCACGGCGGTGGTCCTGTTTTTCAGAATTGTAGAAATACTTATACTGTTACGTGTTGTTTTTTCGTGGTTTCCTTTGGGAAGAGAGAACAGGTTTGTAATATTTATCCATGCAATTACAGAACCGATACTGTCTCCCATAAGGAATATGATTGCAAGATCTGCGTTCGGAAAAAGCATGATGTTCGATTTCTCTCCGCTTCTGGCTTATTTGTTGCTGGGATTTGCTGAATATGTAATCCTGATGATAATAGCCAGACTTTAGGTCCTTTTGGCCGGAGGTATTGCATTATGAACTTTACTCCCAATGATTTATCGAATATAGTGTTCCGCAGATCGGTAGTCAGAGGTGTGGATGAGAATCAGGTATATGAAGTAATCCAGAAAATCATTGAGGATTATTCGGATTACATACGTGAACTGATGAAAGCAAAGGAACAGGTTATGGAGCTGAAGGACAGGCTTGCTCATTATGAAAAAATGGAGGATACCCTTAAGAAAAGTCTGATACTTGCTCAGCAGTCCAGCAGCGAGATTATCAGCAATGCGGAGAAGAAAGCCGAGAATATAATAGCCGAAGCTCAGAATAAAGCGAAAGAGATTATTGATGAGGCGAACCGCGAAGTGGTTAAAATTCAGTTTGAAGCCGAGAGGCTCAAAAAGGACATGGCGGTATATAAAAGCAAAGCTTTAAGCCTTTTACAATCCCAGATGAAATTACTGAATGAAATGGAATAATTTTTAACTTGAATATAACGATGCATAGGTCCGGCTTATGCATCTAAATTTATGCCTGAAAAATCCGGCTGAAGTCGTTGTTTTGCGGGACGGAGGAAGGAAGAATGGTTGTCGGCGCGCTGAATTTGACATTATATATAGGCGGAATGAAAAGTTTAAAGGATAAGCGGAGTGTGGTGAAAAGCCTGCTTACAAAAGTGCGATCAAAACTTAACGTATCAGCAGCCGAGACAGGAAGGCAGGATGAATGGAACAGATGTGAACTGGGGTTTTGCTGTGTTACCAATGAAGCGTCTCATGCTGAAAGCATTTTGCAGTCGGTAATCAATTTTATTGACAGTGACGGAAGAGTTGAAATAATTGATTCATATTCAGAAACAATTCATATATGACAGTCTTTTGACAATAATCTTTATAGATTAAGCCGTACCACTTCTTCAGAAGTTTTTCCCTAAAAAGATTATAGTTAACGGACAAAAAAATAAGAGCCAAGGAGGCTCTAAAATTTTCGGAAAAGTGCTATGACTTTACCCAAAATGGTAACGTTATCTTTAACAATTATAGGTTCGTAATTTTCATTTTCAGGTTGCAGACGGATATAATCCTTCTCCCTGTAAAAAGTTTTTACCGTTGTTTCGTCTTCTATTAACGCTACCACTATATCCCCGTTTTCTGCCGTATTTTGCTGTTTTACAATAACCAAATCCCCGTCCAGAATGCCTTTGTTAACCATACTGTCGCCTTTTACCCTGAGAATGAATGTAGGACCGTTTTCCAGGTATTCAACGGGCACAGGGAAGGTATCTTCTATGTTTTCAACCGCGAGTATCGGCTGGCCGGCTGCAACCCTGCCTATGATCGGAACATTTTCAATTTCATGATCTGAAATATACCCTTCCAGTTCCTGCTTTTTACTGTCTATTACTTTCAAAGCCCTTGTTTTGGAAGGATCTTTCACAATCAATCCCTGTTCTTCAAGAGCCTGCAGGTATGAATGCACGGTTGAGGTGGATTTGAACCCTACGGCCTTGCAAATTTCGCGAACCGAAGGAGGATATCCTTTTTCCTTAACCTGCTTGTTGACAAATTCCAAAATTTGTTGCTGCTTGTCCAGACTTTTCTGCTTCATCTCCATACCCCGTCTTGTTTTGTTATCCTAATTATACCATACTTTTAAAAATTGTCAAACAAATGTTCGAAAATTATTGACAAATGAACAAATGTTCGATAAAATGCTTGTGTAGAACAAACGTTCTCTTATAATAATACAGAATCCGCCGCGGTTTTTGGTTATTTGTTTCAGAGGAGGTTGTATTCATGAGAATATATGGCCTCAGAAATGAAAAAGGATTTTTTATTATTATGTTTTTAATATTCATAATTGCGGTGTTTATTATTGATTCGGTCAAATCGTCCGGTGAGAACGTAAACAGGGAATATAAAGTTATTACCGTCAGACAGGGTGATACCCTTTGGGACATTGCGGACAAATATAGGGGTAAAACAGAAATCCGGAAATACATATACCGGATAAAAAAACTGAATGGGCTTGATGATTCAACGATCTATGCGGGCCAGAAACTGTACCTTCCCTGAAAAAATGTCCTAAATATTCTTCATGACTTTATTTCGCAAAATTTTTTTGCCTTTTCGGTGAAATGCCTAAACTATTCTTAAAAGTTCCGGAGAAATTATCAGCTTTTTCATATCATGACACTGATGTTTCGTGCGCTTTATCAGACAGTTTTTAATAGCCTTTTGTTTTTCACGTCTTGGCGATAACGCCGGTACCCTGCTTTGTTTTTACATTTCCTGAGTAAAAACTGAAACAGGATGATAGTGGTCTTTAAACTGGTCGAATAATGTAATTTTTTTATGTTTTTGCTTTTTTTCGTGCACCTTATCCATTAAATTTACATAATATATAACAACAAAGGAATCATTGCCTTAGGGTGGTTGATGAAGCCACTTTTCAGGCTTTGGTAACATGTAAAGGGGTGCGGATAAATGGAGAAATTTGCCATACTTATGGCCGGTGGATCGGGCACAAGGCTGTGGCCCCTTTCAAAGGAAGCAAGCCCAAAACAGTTCATACCCGTTGAAGGCGAAAACCCTATGCTGGTACAGACCGTCATAAGGCTTAGCGGGGTTGTAGAACCCGAACGGTGCTTTATCATAACTAACCTTCGCTTGACTGATATTACCAAAAACACAGTCAGGAAATATATTCCTGAAGAAAATATACTGACCGAACCCGAAAGAAAAAATACTGCCGCATGCATTGCGTATGCAACACTGGTGCTTAAGAAAAGATACGGAGAAGGAGTACTGTGCTTTGTACCCGCCGACGGATACGTAAGGGACAAGGACAGTTACGCGGAGGCGGTGAAACAGGCTTTTAATACCGCTGAAAAAAACGATGCGATTGTCATTATCGGTGTTAAGCCTTCCTATCCTGCGGACGGATATGGCTATATCCATGCCGGACCTGAAACTGATACAGGTTCGGGAATATCGAAAGTACTTGATTTTATTGAAAAGCCTTCTTTGGAACGGGCAAAGCAACTTATTCTTTCGGACGATTATCTTTGGAACTGCGGGATAGTGGTGGGTACAACAGGGGCAATTTTACGCAACATACAGAAATACTTGCCTGAGCATTACAACAAACTTTCGGAGGCTTTGGAAGAGGAAGAAAAAGGAGTTTCCGAAGCTGTTGAAAAGGCTTATGGAGAGCTTCAGAGTATTTCCTTTGACAACGGCGTTCTTGAAAAATGCGCAGAATCGCTATATGTCGTGAGAGCATATTTTGACTGGGATGATATTGGAAGCATAGATGCTCTTGCGAAAACCATTGAGGCCGATCCTGACGGAAACAGGGTTCAGGGAAGGCATATCGGGATAAATACCACAAATTCCATTATATTTGGAAAGGATATCGCCATATGCACGATAGATCTGGACAACATGATTGTGGCTGGTACAAAGGATGAGGTACTGGTTTGCCCCAGGGATAAATCCCAAAAAATAAAAATGCTTGTCGACAAACTTAAGCAACAGGGGCATGAGGATCTCCTGTGAACACGTAAATACGGGGGAATTCCCAGATGGAAGGGAAAAAATTCTTACTGATAAGGGAAATAGGCATGGGATTATGGAACGAATTACATCATGTTTTAGCTCAGCTGCTTGTTGCGGAAATTGTGGGCCGTATTCCTGTTGTTTACTGGGGAAAGGGTAGTCTTTACGCACCGGACGAAAATGTAAACGCTTTTGAGGAATTTTTCATGCCTGTATCGGATTTGGATATCCATGCTCTGGCTCAGGATAAATTTTTATTTTACCCCGAACGGTGGAACAGTGGGAATTTTCTCACTGTTCCTGACTTTTCAAGAAATGAACCGGCGATAACTACGGAGTGCTTGAAAAATTGTGAGGCAGACGTTGTTGTCTGCGACAGATACACGGATGTGGATAAAATAATTCCCTCAATACCGAAAAAGCACCGGCTTTTCGGGTTAAACAGAAGGAAAGTTTGCCACAGACTCATATGCGAATATATCCGGCTTAAAAAAGATCTGCAGGACAGTATTGAGACATTTTACGCCGAAAACATGAAAGGCGCGCGTTTTTTGGCAGTGCATATAAGAAGCAGTGATAAATTAACCGAAGTGAAACATCTCCATGAATTAAACCAACGTTATCCCCGGGAAATAGAAAAAGTGCTTGAAACCAATCCGGGAATGCGGATATTTTTAATGACCGACTGTATTGACATTCTGGAAGAATACAGAGAAAGGTACGGAAGTCTGCTGGTTTATACCGACTGCAGAAGGGTACCAAAGGACGGGCCGGGTGTCCATTACCAGGAATATCACGATAACAGGGTAAAAGGGTTTGAAATAATCAGGGACAGCTGGCTTGCGGCAAAATGTGATTATTTCATCGGAAACGGCTATTCAAACGTGTCGTTTGGAATCTGTGAGCTTAAAGACTGGAGAAATGACAGGATTAAACTCTTATATTGACCTGAAGGAGCGATGAGTTATGGAAAGGGACAAACTTATTGAAATGTATAGAACAATGAAACTTATCCGCAGGATTGAACAGCGGATTAATGATGAATACAAATATGACGAAATAAAAACGCCCATTCATCTGTCGATAGGCCAGGAAGCGGTTGCAGCAGGCGTTTGCGTACATTTAAGAAAAGACGATTATATTTTCAGTACTCACAGGAACCATGCCCAGTACATCGCCAAAGGCGGAAATATCAGAAAAATGATTGCAGAGCTGTATCTCAGAACGACGGGATGCGCACGGGGCAGAGGAGGCTCGATGCACCTTGTCGATACCGATGTAGGTATACTCGGCTCCACTGCAATAGTCGGAGGAAATATTCCGCTTGGAACAGGCACTGCGCTGGCTTCGAAACTCTTGAACAACGACAGGGTAACGGTTGTGTTTTTCGGCGACGGTGCCGCTGATGAGGGAACCTTCCATGAAAGCCTGAATTTCGCGGCGGTAAGGAAGCTTCCGGTAGTGTATGTCTGTGAAAATAATTTTTATGCCATTAACTCGCATCAGAAGGCGCGTCAGGCCGGCGAGGGCATTTATCAGTGGGGGCGTGGCTACGGTATGCCGGGTTACCGGATTGACGGCAATGACGTGCTGGAAGTTTCGGAATATGCCCGGCAGGCGATTGAAAGATGCCGAAAGGGCGAAGGGCCGACTCTGCTTGAATGCATTACCTACAGATGGAAAGGACATATCGGAACCGTGGACGACGTTGGCGATGGTTACAGACCAAAGGAAGAGTACGATTACTGGCTTTCGAAATGCCCTATAAAACGTTTTGCCGAATTCCTGAGAATAAAAGAAATTTTGACAGACGAGCTTGAAAAAGCCATAGACGAAGAAATAGACACCACCGTGGAAGATGCGTTCAGTTTTGCGAAAAGCTCCCCGAAACCCTCAACGGTCGAACTTACCGAATTTGTTTATGTTGACTGAAAGGAGGGATGTCTGTATGCCGTGGACAACGGTTCAGGTGGAAAAACTGGATAATTTTTTTATAAAGGACGACACTGCAGGTGATCGCATACTCACATACAAAGACGCACTGCATGAAGCACTGGACCAGTCCCTTGCTCGGGATCCCAGGGTTTTTATCATGGGAGAAGGTGTGGATGATGTAGCCGGAGTTTTCGGAACGACAAAGGGACTTAAAGAAAAGTACGGTGAAAACAGGGTATTTGATACCCCTATAGCCGAAAATTCACTGACCGGTATAGCGGCGGGTGCCGCAATGGCAGGGTTAAGACCTGTATTAATTCATGCCCGAATGGATTTCATATTACTGTCGCTTGATCAATTGGTGAATCACGCCTCAAAATGGTCATATATGTTTGCAGGACAGGTAAAGGTGCCGATGGTTGTAAGGACTATCAGCGCAAGGGGTTGGGGCTCGGGAGCACAGCACTCACAGTGTATTCAGGGGATGCTGATGAATGTCCCCGGGCTGAAAATCGTAGCCCCTGCCACTCCATATGATGCGAAGGGATTAATGATATCGGCGATTATCGACAATAATCCTGTTCTGTTTGTGGAACACAGATGGCTTCATAAAACAACGGGTCCGGTACCCGAAAACCTTTATTCAATACCGATAGGCAAGGGAGTTATCCGCCGGAAGGGGAATGATATAACCATTGTGGCGATATCTTATATGCTTGTGGAGGCGCTCAAGGCGGCGGATAAGCTCAAGGAAGCGGGTATATCGGCGGAAGTGGTGGATCTGCGCTCACTGAAACCTTTTGATGAGGAAATTATTATAGAATCAGTTTCAAAAACGGGACGGCTGTTAATTGCCGACACCGGCTCCAAAACAGGTAGTGTTGCTTCAGAAATAGCTGCGTTTGCAGCCGAAAAGGCCTTTTATCATCTGAAAAAGCCTGTTGTACGCGTATGCTGTCCGGACACGCCGACGCCCACCAGCGACGTGCTGGAAAAAGCTTATTATCCTTCAGACGAGGATATTTTCAGGGAAGCCGCAAAACTGGTCAGAGACTGAAAGGAGAAGGAATATGGACAGATTTATAGAGCAGGACTGCCTTGAATATATTGAAAAAATAGACTTAAGCCCGTTAAAGGGAAAAACCGTTTATATTACCGGAGCCAACGGGCTTATCGGCACTTACCTGATTTACATGCTGCATCTTGCAAATAAGGTTAAAAACGCGGAAACTGACATCGTTGCCGTAAGCAAAAATCCTCTCGGCAGCAGCCTCAGGGATATATTTGAAAATAGTAAATACGCTTTTTACGCCGCAGACCTGAATAACCCCAATTGTGACTGTTTTGAGCCGAAAGCAGACTATATCGTCCATGGTGCGACATATGCCCAGCCGAAAAAGTTTCTTACGAACTATATGGATACCATACATCTTAATACGACTGTGACCGAAAGATTACTGAAAAAAGCCAAACAAGACAATGCCACAATGCTGTTTTTAAGTTCATCGGAAATTTACGGCAATCCCGACAAGGAACACATCCCGACCGACGAGAATTATCCGGGGCTGTGCTCGCCTGTGGACATACGGGCAATTTATTCAGAATCAAAACGTATGGGGGAAACCCTGTGTTTTGCATACAGGAATTTTGAAAACGTTAATGTAAAGGTGGCAAGAATTTCGATGACATACGGGCCGGGGATCGGCCTTAAAGACGAAAGGGTGCTTGCGCATTTCTTAAGGCAGGCGCTTTATGAAAACAGAATAGTTATGCTTGATAACGGAAGCAAAATAAGGACATTCTGCTACATCGCAGACTGTGTGCTGATGCTTCTTTATATTCTGGTTTACGGGAAGGATTTTGTTTACAACGTCGGCGGAAAGGACAGCATAAGTATCCGTACCCTCGCTGAAGAGATATGCCGGATTACCGGAAGCTCGCTGTCTGAGGAAGTTGCCGAAAGGGAAGGCCTGAAAGACATAAAGGTATCTCCTGAAGTGGTAAAACTTGATATAACAAAAGTTTTGTCCGAGTTTCCCATTTCTCCGTTTAAACCTTTCAGTGAAGGCTTAAGAAGGACAATCGAATGGAATAAAGTGTCAGCCGGGTTAAGCCAGTAAATCATAAATGCCTGTGCAATTGCCTGAATTAAAGGATTTATAACGTTTCAGTCACTGTCAGCCGTGTGATGGTATGCACAGGCATTTTTTTCCGGATTTTTGCACATAAAATGACAAGTATACATAATATAACCTTGAGGAAATTTTTCAGAAATCAGTGAGGTGAAATATTATATGGCGGGGGACAGATTTCTTCTCATTAAACCGTGGAGTTACAGATTATGGTCCGATGTGGAGCATGTTTTAGCCCAGCTTCTGATTGCCGAAATCACAAATCGTGTCCCCGTTGTTTTCTGGCCAACCCATTGCCTGCATAACGGTTTTATTCATACAAACGGATTTGAGCTGTATTTTGAGCCCGTTTCGGATTACAGTATTTTTGATCTGGCAAAACACGAATATACCTTTTATCCTCCTATCTGGGATGCGGACAATCTGCTTGTAGAAGACCCGGGGAAGGAAACGTGGATGTACAGAAGCATAGGAGATCTCATCAGCAGCGATGCCAATGTGGTTGTCGGAGACGTTTATTTTTCGATTTCAGAAATAATTCCGTTCATAAAAAAGGAAAACGCAGCATACGGAATGACCGCCACCGAAATATACCGGTATCTATTCAAGAAATATATAAGGATCAAGAAAGACATCCTTCAGGAAGTGCAGGGATTTTACCAGTCATGGCTGAAGGACGGGCATCCCATTCTGGCCGTTCATGTACGCAGGGAAGAGGATGACATGATTATTGACGTCAGAAAGGACATAGCCGACGAGCATTACTGGCAGAGACACAGCGGAAAATACGGACTGAAATTCCCGATAAAAAAGGACAGAAAATACCGTTTTCTCGGAAGAGGAAAACTTCTTAACGCGAATTCCCAGTATCATGCAGAAATAAAAAAGCTGATGAACAGATATTCCATAAAGAAAATATTCCTGCTTACCGACAGTGAGGAAGTAATCAGGGAATACACCGAAAAATACGGTGACATGGTGGTTTATACCGACTGTAAGCGCCTGTCGGCCAGCGAACCGGCGTATTTCATTGAAAACCCCGTAGTGAAAAGACGGCGTGGCATAGAAGTGATTAAGGATGCCTGCCTTGCAGCAAAATGCGATTTCTTCATCGGTAACGATTTTTCAAGCTTGTCGCGGGCAATATCGCGGATAAAGGACTGGCCCGAGGAAAACATAAAACTTCTTTTCCGCAGAAGGGAAAGACGCAAGTATCCCATAAACGTAAAAATGATTGTGTCTGACAGAAAGAAAATATTCAAATCTTTTGTGGAGTATATAAAAAATCTTTACCGCAGAATATTGAAAAAGCTGCATCTTGGTGGTGATGAAGGTGACAGGTGACAGATTCCTGCTTATAAAGAGCTGGGGCTGCGGTTTCTGGTCTGATGTGGATCATGTAATGGGACAGCTTCTGGCGGCTGAACTTACAAACCGGATACCTGTTGTCTATTGGGGGTCAAACAGCCTGTATTCTGAATCCTTTACCGGAAATGCGTTTGAATTGTATTTTGAACCGGTATCAAATTTTACACTTGATGATTTGGCACGTCCGGGATTTACCTATTATCCTCCGATATGGAACGATAAAAATCTGAAAGTGGAGGATTTGGACAAAGTGGCGTGGGCATACAGAAATCTCGGCGACATGATGATGAGTGACGCCAATGTGGTGGTAAGTGACACCCATTATTTCGTCAGGCCGCTGATACCTTTTATTCCCAAAACCCACTGGGCTTACGGGATGACTGCCCACCAGATATACCGCTGCCTGTTTGACAAATATATCAGGCTAAAGCCCGATATACAGCAGGAAATTCAGGAATTCTACGATGAATTCATGAAAGACGAAAAGCCTCTTCTCGGCGTCCACATGCGCGGCGGTGACAAGGTTAAGGAAGTGGAAAATTTGTCTCATCTGAATAATAAATATTATAAGACAATTGACGAATTTGTAAGAAGGTATGATATAAGGAAAATACTGTTGCTGACAGACTGCGAGGAAATCCTTGAGGAATTCAAGAAGCGTTACGGCAAAATGCTTATTTTTACAGATGCCAAAAGGGGACATTTAAGCGACACGAAAAATGCGCCTCACCTTACAAGTTATTCTGAGAAAAGGCGGAAGGGGATTGAAATAATCAAGGATACCTATCTTGCTTCAATGTGTGAATTTTTCATAGGTAACGGGTATTCCAACGTGTCATACACGGTAAAACGGTTGAGGGACTGGCCTGAAGAGAATATTGTACTTTTTTACAGGGATTTGAAACATGAACGGAAGCTGGCGAGAAAGCGGGTCAAAGAAGACAGAATAAGGAGAAAACTGGAAGAAATCCGCCACAGAAAGGAATATCCTGAGTTTTACGGAGGTGTGAATACGTATGCAGACGAACCGGTATCTGCTGATAAAATCACTGGGTAAAAGCATCTGGGCTGACGTGGATCATGTCATGTGCCAGATTCTTGCGGCAGAACTGACCAACCGAATTCCGGTAGTATACTGGGGTATGGAGAGCCTTTACAGCGAGTCCATTTCCACTAATGCCTTTGAATTATTTTTTGAACCGGTTTCAAACATTTCGGTGCATGATATTGTCCGTCCGGAATCCACTTTTTACCCGCCGGTATGGAATTCGAAAAACATTCTTGCAGAGGACACCGACAGGTTTAAAATGGAAGGCCGGGATCTGAAAAGTCTTATGAGAAGTGACGCAAATATTGTAGTCAGCGATATTTACTATCCGTTAAGTTCAATACTGCAATTTGCCAACAGATCCCACTGGTCATTCGGAAAAACCCCGTATCAGGTTTACCGGCAACTTTATGACAAGTATCTTATACCGAAACCAATTGTGAAACGGGAGATAAAAAAATATATTAACACCCATCCCAACTTCAGGGATGAAAAACCGATACTTGGGGTGCACTGCCGTTCAAACGCCATTGTAAATGAAGTGGCACAGCTTTATGATCTGAATGAACTTTACAAACCACATATATGGCATTATATCGAGCGTTATAACATAAGGCATATTTTCCTGATAACCGATTCTAAAAAAATACTTAAACAGTATAAAAAATTTTATGACATTAACGGTATGCTTCTGTATACCGACAGTAAGAAACGCCCCCTTAAGGAGCGGATACCGACATACCTTCAGAAATATCCGAACAAAAGGCACAAAGGCGTGGAACTGATAAAAGACACGATTGAAGTAATAAAAGACACATACCTGGCTGCGCAGTGCGATTTCTTCATCGGCAACGGATATTCCAGCCTGTCAAATACGGTGCTCAGATTGAAGGACTGGCCTGAGACGAATATAAAGCTGTTATATTAGAGATTTGAAGCTCTTTAAAGAATAACGGGAGGGGAGAACGTTGAATTCCAGTGAGCTCAGATATATTGAAATAATCAAAAGCAGTTTCCCACAACTGGATTTATCAAGGATTGAATTTAACAAAACCGACGGAACCCACAGTGACATAGCAATAGTCAATAACGAAGTGGTATTCAAATTTGCAAGGTATGACTGGAGTGCCGCATATTTAAGGAATGAAGCCGAAGTGGTTGGCTTCATCCGCGATTTTATCACTATGGATTTGCCCAAGGTGGAAATGGTTTACCCGAACGTATCCAAACGTTCGTTTGTCAAAGGTTCTCCGTTATACCGGAATATTCTGCTGAAACTCGATCATCATACTCAGGACGCTGTCGCAAGGCAGATTGCGACATTTCTGGATCAGTTGCATAACATTCCTGTGAAGAAAGCGCAATATGCCGGCATCGGGGACTCACAAATGAATAAAAACCGCGAGGAATGGCTTCTGGAGCTTGAAACAATGCAGAGAAAAATAGCCCCGTACTGCACCGAGTATGTTAAAGAATATCTGCGGCAGATTATCCAGCCCGCCGTTGAAAATGAGGAGTTTTTCGAATTTCAGCCGGTGCTGATTCACGGAGACTTAAAGCCGAATCATATTCTGTTTGATAAGTCATCAAGGAGAATAACCGGTATAATTGGTTTTGACAATGCGGGGTTCGGAGACCCGGCTTATGATTTCGGGATGCTTATGGATCATCTCGGAGAGAATTTTCTGATGAGAGTGAACAAATATTATCCCATAACTTCCGAGTACCTTGACAGAGCCAGATTCTACGCTTATATCAGCAATTTCATGTGGTACAGGGACATCTGTGATATGATCGCAACGAGAGATTTTTCACGTTTTCAAATTCCGGCAAAAGACAGGGATATCTTACCATTGGGCGCGACATCCCAGAACGTCAGGGTAAAACCGCAAAGAAAATGACTTGTGACATCCGGAAAGAGTCCGGAATAGAATATTGTTAAAGAAACATGTATTGGGAGATGGTCGGGTGAATTACACAGCTGCCGATTTAAGCCGCCTTACGCTCAGGGGAGTGCTCTTTGACGGGTACAGCAAAAAACAGGTGGACAGCCTTTTGTCAAAGATAGTGGAAGACTACAATGAAATGAACAATACCATCCATGAACTGAAATGCCAGATATCCACTCTGAATGAAACGGTACAGCATTATAAAGTGCTTGAAGAATCGCTGCAGCACTCCATCCTGGTTGCTCAGCACACTGCCGAGCAGATTAAGGCCAACGCATGTGACAAGGCAAAAAACATTATTGAGGAAGCAGAACTGAAAGCACAGAAAATTATTGACGACGCTAATAATGAGGCCCGAAACATTCAGGCAAAATATGAGCAGCTTAAAAGTGAGTTGTTCACTTTCAAAACAAAATCCGAGGCTTTGCTGCAGGCACAGATGGACGTTCTGAAACAAATGTTTTCCGAATAAAAATTTCCCGAAAAAGGAGAGGGGACAGTGTTTTGCAAAAGTCCCCCCTCCGATATTATTTTTTCTGTATCATATTAAGATAATATTCGTATTCCATTTTTATCCCTTCTCTTATGTCGGTTTTCGGTTTCCAGCCCATTGCCGTGATTTTGGAATTATCAAGTATTCTTCTCGGCGTACCGTCAGGTTTTGTCGCGTCAAATACAACTTCCCCGGTGTAGCCAACCACATCCCTGATGATCTCGGCCAGTTCCCTTATGCTTATTTCCTGCCCTGAACCGATATTTACAGGGTCACTTCCGTCATAATGCTGCATAAGATATATGCATGCTTCAGCCATGTCATCCACGTATAAGAATTCCCTTAACGGTTTGCCCGTGCCCCACAGTTCAACAAACGGCAATTTTTCGGTCTTGGCTTTGTGGAATTTTATTATCATTGCCGGTATCACATGGGAGTTATTTTCGTCAAATCTGTCGTTAATACCGTAAAGGTTTGCCGGCATGACAGAAATATACCGAGTCCCGTATTGTTTGTTGTATGACTGGCACATTTTAATGCCTGCTATTTTGGCAATGGCGTAAGCCTCATTGGTGGGTTCCAGCGGCCCGGTAAGCAGATACTCCTCCTTAATAGGCTGAGGGCAAAGTTTCGGATAGATACAGGAGCTTCCGAGAAACATCAGCTTTTTTACATTGTTTTTAAATGCGCTTTGGATTACATTACATTCAATAAGCAAATTTTCGGTAATAAAGTCGGCGGGATAGGTGTTGTTGGCGTGAATTCCACCCACTTTTGCCGCAGCCAAAAATACATATTCAGGTTTTTCCTGCCGAAAGAATTTTTCGCATTCTGCCTGGTCGGTCAAATCCAGTTCTTTATGGGTTCTTTTGATTATATTATGATATCCGTTCCGCTCAAGGCATCTGACAATTGCCGAACCAACCATTCCTGTGTGCCCTGCCACGTATATCCTGCTGTCCTTTTCCATGAAAATCTCCCCTTAACTCAAATTTATTCCCGCGGCCTGAAGATCGCTTCTTACCATCATTTCAACCAGTTTCTCGAAGGACACTCTGGGCTGCCAGCCAAGCTTTGTTTTGGCCTTTGTAGGGTCGCCAAGAAGCAAATCCACTTCGGAAGGCCTAAAAAACTCGCTGCTTACCCTGACCAAAACCCTGCCGGTATCTTTATCCACACCTATTTCATTCAGTCCTTCTCCCTGCCAGGCGAGATTGATACCGACATTTCTGAAAGCAAGTTCACAGAATTCCCTTACGGTATGGGTCTCTCCCGTCGCAACGACGTAGTCGTCAGGTTTATCCTGCTGAAGTATCAGCCAGATGGCCTCAACATAGTCCCCGGCATAACCCCAGTCGCGTTTTGCGTCCAGGTTGCCAAGGTACAGACAGTCAGTTTTTCCTGCCAGTATGTCTGCTATACCGGTTGTAATCTTACGGGTTACAAAGTTTTTACCTCTTCTCGGCGATTCGTGATTAAAAAGTATTCCGTTGCAGGCAAACAGGTTATATGCTTCTCTGTAATTTACCGTAATCCAGTAGGCATAAAGTTTACTAACCGCATACGGGCTTCTTGGATAAAACGGAGTATTTTCGTTCTGAGGTATTTCTCTTACCTTTCCGAAAAGTTCGCTGGACGACGCCTGGTAAAATTTAATGTCCGGGTTTACTTCACGGATGCTTTCCAACAATGTTAAAGTACCTATCGCATTAACGTCCGCCGTAAATTTCGGCATGTCGAAGGATATTTTCACATGGCTCTGGGCCGCAAGGTTATAGACTTCGTCAGGCTCAATACTGTATAGTAATCTGCTCAGGCTTCCTGCATCGGTCATATCTCCGTAATGCAAAGTCACCTTACGTGGCCCGTTCAGAAGGTGGTTTATCCTTTCTGTATTGTCAATACTGCTTCTTCTTATAAGACCATGCACTTCATATCCTTTTTCAAGCAGAAATTCGGCAAGATATGAACCATCCTGTCCGGTAATTCCTGTAATCAACGCTCTTTTCACTGGCATAACCTCCCGTGGAGTTAATAGTTTTCGGTTTCAAAAAACAATTGCCTTAAATCCGGTCAGGAAATAAGGAGCTAAAACAAGCTTTGGTACATTAATATGCGGACAGATTATGTAATGTTACATTTACATAACTTAGCAGATTACAAATCCATTACTGGCAGAAAAAAACGATTTTTAATGCAACTTTCTGCCAGAACGAGAATATGATGTTAATAAAAGTAAAAATTAAACAATCCAAAAAATTCCAGAAAGGGAGTGACCAGATGCCTACGGTAACTGTTGGTATTCCTGATACCACTTTTCTGTCTTCTGCCCAGCCTGAGCAGAATTTTTCATTTTACCCCCTGATGTATGTTGGGAACGATCCGGTTTTTCAGGAGTGTATTGCCCTGATGGAAATCGAATTACCTGTCTTGCCTGTAACAAGTGTAGACAGTGCGGTACTGCAGTTATCGGTTATTGTAAAAACAGGGACCGATCCGAGCCCCATTGTTGTAAACAGGGTAACCGATCCTTTTGATGCACAGACGGTGACATATAACACCCGTCCGGGTTTTGTTGCCACAGGTACACAAATTGACATCAGCACTTCGGATTTGTATACCGTTGTAAATATTGACGTCACCGAGCTTGTGAACCAATGGCTTGACGGAACGTTTGAAAATCACGGGATTGCATTGACTAACGCCGACGGTGTCACCCTCGTCCAGTTCGGTACAAATAACATTGTTTATGAACCGTATTTCCCAAGACTTGTAATTACTTATTCTGATACACCGGTTCCACCTGTTGACAATCCATATGGGTATGTATACAACAACGGAGATCAGACAATTCCGGTGGAAGGTTCCATTCCTTTCAGCCATAACGGCGCCCTGCGCGGTATAACCCATACCGTGAATACCGATACCATTACTGTTGAATCCGCAGGGGTTTATGCGGTGTGGTACTCGGTTACGGGGCTTGAGGCCAACCAGTTCACTTTATTCCAAAACGATGATCCGGTACCCGGAAGCACATATGGAACAAGGGAAGGCAACAGCAGTTACACCGGTTTTGTTATCATTAATGCCGCTGCAGGCGACGTTCTGACTTTGAGAAACCATACGAGTGCAGGTCCCGTAAGCCTTGACAATGCCGCCGGCGGAACACAAACCGGAGTAAGCGCGTCGATTATGCTTTTCAAAATCGGAAGCGCCGTAACCCCCGATCCAATACTTGATGAAGTGAACAATGCTCAGAATGTCACAGAAATGCGGGCTGCTATAACCAATCCGCAGCTGGGACTGGATTTAACCCTTTTTAATTCACTGAGCGTAACAGCCCAGGAGATAGTTCTGGAGGAATTACTTACAGGACGCCCTGATTTTGGCTATCTGACGGTAGCGGACCTGCAGGCGGCACTTGACACGGCGGTAAATGAAGTGGTGGATACCGAAAACATCCGTGTACGTGCAGGCAGCACCGACGGAAACGGAAGTATTGCCCGCCCGTTCGGAAGCATTACCGAAGGTATTAATGCAGTGGCGCCCGGAGGAACGGTTCACATAGGTTCGGGTATTTACGAAGTGACGACACAGATTAACGTAAATAAAACCGGAATAACACTGCTTGGTGAACCCGGTGCGGAAATTCTTCTCAGGGCGGAGATTATTCCCATTCTGATTACAGGCAGCGATGTAACGGTCCGCGGTTTGACAATTACGAGCGATATACCGTATGAACGGGAATTTATCCAGATTGGGGCTCCTAATGTAAAACTTATTGAAAATACCGTTTTCGGTCCCGAGCAACCACCGCCAATGGACAACTGGGTTGTTAACAGGGCAGTTGTATCCCAGGTGAATACTCAGAATGTTCTTCTGGAACGCAATACCTTCTTCAGTCTCAGAACGGGAATGTATATCAATCCCGGCACAACGGGTGAGATAAGAGACAACGTTGTTTACAATACAAAAGGCGGATTCCTCGTGGATCGTGCATTTACCACATTTGTAGGGAATTCATGGGGGACGCCGCCGAATGAGTTTGACATCGTACTTTTGCCGGGAACAACAACAGAGCCGCCGTATGACGATATTGAACGGTTATCACAGGAAAACAACAACGCAAACATCTCGGATCAAAGATGAAATCAAAAGTGAAAAAAACGGGTTGTCCGGTTTTCGGGCAACCCTTAATTTTAGGGCAGGTTGAGTAATAGCAAAATGTTCTTGCCTGATACAGGAAAATTAAGATATAATCTACTTAATAAAAGGTGTTGTCCAGAGGTGGGTAACGTGCCGATAAAGCAGATATCGATTTTTCTTGAAAACAAACAGGGAAGGCTTGCGGAAGTTACGCGCATACTTGGTGATAACGGGCTTGATATCAGGGCATTGTCATTGGCTGATACAGCAGATTACGGGGTATTACGGCTTATTGTAAATGATCCTGACAGGGCGAAGAAAATCCTCACCGACAACGGTTTTGCGGTAAGTGTAAATGACGTTATAGCCATAGAGATAGAGGACAGGCCGGGAGGTCTTGCCGAAGTTCTTGCCGTTCTTGACAAAAAGGGTATCAGCATTGAGTATATGTATGCTTTTGTAAATTCAAAACCCAATACAGCGATGGTTATTTTCAGAGTGGAGGATCCTGAAAGTGCTCTCGAAATATTAAAGAGCGAGGATGTTAAAATTAAGTCGCCCGATGAGGTATGTAACCATAATAAGTTCTAAGGTTAAGCAATATATATTTATTGTCGGCAGTGATAACGCCTGTGTGTGAAAATATCGTTACTGTTCTGGAAAGATTGGAAGATTAGGGAGTGAGCCGTATGGAAAAGAAATTATATCTTTCCGACACAAACAAAATTATCGGTGGCGTTTGCGGGGGTATAGGCGAATATCTGGGAATTGATCCGACAGTAATACGCCTTATTTGGGCCGCTCTTTCAGTGGGTACGGCTTTTGTGGGCGGAGTAGTTCTTTATATAATCGCGATGTTTATAATACCCAGAAGATCGTAATTTAAAAAACCTTCATGCGAAGCAGCACATGAAGGTTTTTGCTTTTATCCCGACACATCCGACAACTCAATGCCTTTATTTTTTTCCTTTGCCCAGTCGATGGACCACTGGTTTTCAAATATCAGTACGTATTGCTCATTTTTGTCCTGTGCAATGAGGGTTGAAGACGTAAGGTTTAAATCCCGCGGATCCTTGTCTGTGGTGACCAGCCATCGCGCAAACTTATGGGGGAGCATCACCACTTTCAATTCCACATTATATTCATGCAGCAGCCTGTGTTCCAGAACGTCAAACTGAAGCATGCCAACTGCACCCACTATGAACTCTTCGCCGCCGATGTCCACTTGTCTGAAGACCTGTATTGTTCCTTCTTCCGAAAGCTGCATAATTCCTTTCAGAAACTGTTTTCTTTTCATTGTGTCTTTGGGCGAAATCCTGGCAAAATGCTCCGCAGGGAACATGGGCATACCGGTAAATAAAGCAGACGGCTTTGCCGTGCTTAGCGTATCGCCGATTTTGAAAATTCCGGGATCGTAAAGCCCGATAATGTCTCCCGGCCATGCTTCCTCAACTATTTCCCGTTCCTGTGCCATTATCTGCTGAGGCTGGGAAAGCCGGATTTTTTTGTTGCCGTTTGACAGATAAACTTCCATTCCCTTTGTAAACTTGCCGGAGCAAATTCTTAAAAAGGCAACTCTGTCACGGTGATTGGGATTCATGTTTGCCTGTATTTTAAAGATAAATCCGTAAAACTCTTCCATTTCAGGTTCTATCACTGTGTCGGTGAAAACACGCTCGCCAGGCGGGGGCGCCATTTCAAGGAATTCTTCCAAAAACGGCTCCACACCGAAGTTTGTCATCGCACTGCCAAAAAAGATTGGAGTGAGATTTCCTTCCAACACTTCCTTAAGATTGAAATCGTCTCCTGCAATGTTTAAAAGCTCGATATCCTCAACCAGTCTTGAATAATACGGTTCCCCCAGTAATTCCCTAAAAACCGGATCATCAACTGAGCCTGCTTTTGATTCCACAATGGTCTGACCGTGATTACCACCTGTAAACAGTTCAATCTGTTTTAGTTTCCTGTTGTAAACCCCTTTGAAATCACCGTCGGTGCCAATAGGCCAGTTCATCGGATATGAGCGGATACCCAGCACGTCTTCAATTTCCTGCATCAAATCAAACGGGTTTTTTATGGCCCTGTCCAGCTTGTTTATAAATGTAAAAATAGGGATTCCGCGCATTTTACATACGTGGAAAAGCTTAATTGTCTGGGCCTCAACGCCTTTGGCGCCATCGATGAGCATTACTGCGCTGTCGGCTGCAACCAGTGTCCTGTAGGTGTCTTCACTGAAATCCTGGTGTCCGGGGGTGTCCAGAATATTGATGCAGTAGCCTTTATACTCAAACTGCATTACGCTGGAAGTAACCGATATACCACGCTGCTTTTCAATTTCCATCCAGTCTGAAACTGCGTATTTTTTTGCTTTGCGTGCTTTTACCGATCCTGCAAGGTTAATGGCACCGCCGTACAGTAAAAGTTTTTCGGTCAATGTTGTTTTTCCCGCATCGGGGTGGGATATTATTGCGAAAGTTCTGCGACGTTTAACCTGTTCATGAAGTTCTTTTTTCAAGTCTGCCATCAGATGCAAATCTTCCTTTCCGGTTAGCCTGATTTTCTTTTCAAAAAGTCTGCGTATTTCATATCAGAGTTAAGTATATGACTGAAAAGCCACCTTGCCAGAAAATCCAAAGTTTCGGATATTACACTTACCTGCCGGCTGTCAATGTCCTCCATGGCCAGCCTGTCTATTCTTTTAATAAAGTACAAATGTTCCATGCGGTGTTCTTCAAGTTCGGGGTAATCATGCTCACGCATCAGTTTTTCCTCAAATGTAAAATGGTAATCGGCATAATCCTTCAGTTCATTAATTGTTTCCATTATATAATCGTAATAATCAAGAGAATCTCCGGCATATAGCATGTCCTCAAGTTTGGCACCGATGTCTATCAGTTTCTTATGCTGTTCGTCCACAACCTCAATGCCGGTTCTGTAATTTTCGTTCCATTTAAACATTTTTTTACCCCCTTCAGGTTAATGCCGGAATTTTCCACATTTTTCGCCAAAACACCGCTGCCTGAAAATTTCCGTACTCATACCCTTACATGTTACAGGCAAATTTTTGCTAAGTCAAGATAACAGGTTGATAAATATCTGGAAAAAATATCAGGCAATTAAGCTGAATTGTTTAATTTTATGTCAGAGATATGATATAATTGCTGTAATTTAAACGATGGTATATTTGTTCCCGGAGGGATGCTCATGGAGATGATTCAACTTGCGAAAGAGGCAAAAAAAGCATCGATTATTCTTGCTTCAACGGCCACCGAGCGGAAGAACCTTGCCTTGAAATTGATTGCGGACTATCTGATGAACCATATTGACGAAATAGTCAAAGAAAATGAGGAAGACATACGGAGAAGCATGGAAGAGAATTTGCCCGAACCTCTTGTAAAACGTTTAAAGTTTGACCGAAAAAAGATACTTGACACGGTGGAGGGGATAAAAAGCCTTATTTCCCTGCCCGATCCGGTTGGGAAGAAGTTACTGGCTACAGAACTGGATGAAGGACTTACCCTTTACAGAGTCAGTTGCCCGATTGGGGTCATAGGCGTAATTTTTGAATCCAGGCCGGATGCTCTTGTTCAGATTTCCACGCTGTGCCTTAAAAGCGGGAATGCGGTTCTGTTGAAAGGCGGCAGAGAGGCAATTCGCACAAACCGTATCTTAACCGAACTTATCCAGAAGGCAACTCTTGAAGCCGATATACCTCAAGGCTGGATTAGCCTCCTCGAGTCAAGAGATGATGTCAACCAGATGCTTAAGCTTGATAAGTATATAGACCTGATAATTCCGCGCGGCTCCAATGAGTTTGTAAGATACATCATGGAAAATTCGAGGATACCCGTTCTGGGTCATGCCGACGGAATATGCCACTGTTATGTGGACAGTGACGCTGACATTAAAATGGCAGTGGACATAGTTAATGATGCAAAAACTCAATATGTGGCGGTATGCAATGCAACCGAGACTCTACTTGTGCACAGCGCAATTGCCTCGCGTTTTCTGCCCGAACTGAAGAGAAAACTGGATGAAAGCAATGTGGAACTTAGAGGCTGTGAAAGAACCCAAAGGATTATTGAAGTAAAGCCCGCATCGGAAGAAGACTGGAGAACGGAGTATCTTGATTATATACTTTCGGTTAAAATAGTGGATTCCATCGACGAGGCAATTGAGCATATCAATACTTACGGTTCCGGGCATACCGATGCCATAATCACCGACAACAGGGGGCATGCGGAAAAATTCATGGACCTCGTCGATTCAGGCAACGTATTCTGGAACTGTTCAACCCGTTTCAGTGATGGTTTCAGGTATGGTTTCGGCGCTGAAGTCGGAATTAGCACCAGCAAGATCCATGCCCGGGGGCCTGTGGGTTTGGACGGGCTTACAATTTATAAATACAAACTGATTGGGAAAGGGCATATTGTAGCCGACTATGCCGAACACAGGCGCACGTTCAAACACCGGCCCCTTCCGTTGGATTAACCTTGGGCGTATGCGAGTTACCTTTGGCTGATTTAAAATAAAGGAACATTATGCATAAGGGTATCAGTATAAAAGAAACTGCAAGCATGATTACACCCGCTGCGTCCGAAAGTCCGGCGCCGAATTCGGAAAGAATTACGCCCGACAGATTCATGCCCATATGAAAGGCAATGGAAACAAACAGCGAATCAAACCATACCGTAAGCATCCCCATTAAAACCGCCATAACGAACGCGTATGTTCCCTGAACGACATTAAGGTGCACAAAACCGAATAAAATCGCCTGGATCAGTATTGCCGCCGTTGCCGGTATATTGCGTTTAAGCTGGTTTAAAATCAGGCCCCTGAAAATAATTTCCTCAATCAAAGGGGCCATTATCCCCACTGCCAGAATTTGAAGAACAGTATTCTGATTACTCATCAACTGTTCAACATGTTGTGTATATTCTTCAAACAGATCGGGCGCAATTCCCGTCTTTTCAACCAGCGTGATAATGAAACTGAGGGGCATTTGCATTGCGCAGCCTGCCAAAAAACTGACCGCAGTATAGACAGGGGATGTTCTGTTAAGTGAAAGCCTTTCAAAAAACTTTCTCCTGAAAACGGCATGGATGATCCACGCAGAAAAGAAAGTAAGTATGGCGGATAAAATATAGGAAGGCATTAATATGTCGTTTACCACCGTCATAAGATCCAAATTCATCGCAAGTTCAGGGTTACCGGAAAGGGCGTATTGGAAGGATTTAAGGAAAATATAAGCCGCCGAAACCGGTATGGCTGCTATAAACTGCATTACAATGCACAAGGCTGCGAAACCCGTGCAATAAAAAAACACCTTAAAAAATTTTTTCATAACCGACCTCACTTTAATAATTTCTTTTTATTTTATATTTCAATATTGAAACACTGACCCCGCCGGTTTATAAGGTGTATTTCGCTTTTTAACCGGTTTGTTTCCATGAATTTTCTTATTCTGTCCATTATACTGTAATCATCTGAAAAATGCATCGGGAAAATATGGGCGCAATCCACTTCATTTACAAACCATTCCAGCCCCAGCAGTGAAAAATTCTCCTGCCTCGGATCGGCTACAATAAAAGCAATGTCTATTTTATGCCTTGCCAGCTTCCTTATCTGTTCCTTAAACTGTTTTTCCATCTGCCGGTTAAATGAGTCAGGTTCACCCTCCCAGTGCCACCAATGCAAATCCCCGGCATGAAAAAGACACACTCCGTCTGTTTTTACCAGAAAAGCGGTTCCTTCATCGGTGGAAGTAAATGTTTCAATGTACAAACCGTCAATGACATATTCATTTTCCGGTTCCGCTCTGTGTATATTCGGATGGGGAGTATAGTCTGCTATATCCGATGAGATAATCAGCCGGATATTGGGGTTTTGCTCCACCCATCTGAATATAATGGGGTTGTAATGATCGTAATGCCTGTGGGAAACGAAAAAGTACACATCGGTATCCTTAAAGCATTCGGGGCTGAATTTTCCGTTATAAAGGACCGTTTCATTATTTGCCGCCTGATTTACAAAATAATCGAAAATCAGCAGTTTGTTATTCATTTTTACAGCAAACCCGCTGTGATATAGATACCATACATCAACCTTTTTTTTCAAACTATCACAATCCTTTTTTTATTACTTTATTACATAATAATCCAAAAGCGTTGTCAAATCAATACAGTGACAAAACCAGGTTTGCAATAACGGTAAAAAGTCGGCAGTCTCTATTATGATATTACGGCAAATCAGTAGAAAATATATTATAATAAATTGACATACATATAATAAAATTCTTAAAATTGAAAATATTTACTTAAGATGCGGCTGTTTCTGATTCAGCACATAGAGATTTATGTCTTTTTAAATATCCGGGAAATTTAAGGGCCATACCTTTATTTGACAAATCCTGCAGAAGTCAAATTGTATAATTTTTTACACTTATAGTTTTTATTCAGGAGTTAACTTACAGGCATAAATTTCAGTGCACGGGCATATAGGTGGATAAGGGAAAAGTATGCCCTTTTTAAAATACGTTGGGGATACGCAACCAGACGGGCAGAGGTGTTGTTATGTCGGTTTACATAGATATCCTGTTTCTTCAGAATATTATCGTTAATTACGGAATTTTATTAGTGACGCAGAAATTGTCGGGCAGGTACTCAACAGCGCTGCGTAAGTTAATATCTGCCACCGTCGGTGCAGCGTATCTGGTTGTCATGCTCCTGTGTCCAAGAATCGGAACCCTATATACAATCGGCGGAAAAATAATGCTTTCAATACTGATGGTTTCAATTGCATTCCCGTGTCAACGGCTTAAAAACTGGTTTAAAGCGCTGCTGTCGTTCTATATTTCTTCCTTTATATTTGCAGGGGCGGGCTTTGCTTTAATGAGCTTTCTGAACCAGGGAATTTACTTTAAAAACGGTGAATTTTACACCCAGATGAAAAGCGACGGAATGCTTCTGATATTAACCCTTGCAACCGGATTTTTGATGGTTCGTGCATTTACCGACATATTCAGGAAACGCATAGAAAAGGATTCATACATAGTTAAGACCTATATCAGTCTTGACGGCAAAACAGTTTGTGTTGATGCCCTGATCGATACAGGCAATTCCCTGACCGATCCGGTTTCACAGTGGCCTGTAATGATTGCCGAGCTGGAAAGCATAAGGGAGCTGCTGCCTGACGGCATGGTTAAATGGTTTGAGAACTGGACTCAGATGAGTGCCGCGCCAAGTTATGACGAAAACGCGGAATGGATAAAAAGGATCAGATTAATTCCGTTTAACTCAATCGGAACCCAGAACGGGATGCTGCCGGGTTTTAAGCCCGACGGTGTTTGCGTGGAAAAGGAAGAATTATGTTTTGAGCGTACCCAGGTTGTTGTATGCATAAGCCGGAGCAGGCTTTCATCCGCCGAGCAATACAGGGCCATTATAAGCCCTGAAATGGTTACGGCATAAATTACATCGCCCGACGGCCGACATTAATGGGATTCTTACACTTCCGGTTATCAACCGGAAAATTGATATAAATTTCTTACAAATGTCATTACATACGAGGGGGATAGGAATGAAACTTGGTAATGTATTAACGGTAGAGTTACTGAAATTTTTTTATAGAATCAGCAGAATATTTAAACCCGGGGAACTGTTTTATCTTGGTGGCAGCGAAGCGCTTCCGCCGCCTTTGACCAATGAAGAGGAAGCAGAACTTCTGGATTTGCTTGAAAAGGATGACATGCCGGTTAAAAAAACGCTGATTGAACGAAATTTAAGGCTGGTAGTGTATATAGCAAGGAAATTTGAAAACACCGGCATGGATATTGAAGATCTGACGTCAATAGGGACCATTGGCTTAATCAAGGCAATAAACACATATAACCCGTCCCGCAATATAAAACTGGCCACGTATGCTTCAAGGTGCATTGAAAATGAAATACTGATGTACTTAAGGAAAAACAGCAGGGTGCGTACCGAGGTGTCAATAGACGAGCCTTTGAATGTGGACTGGGATGGGAATGAACTGCTTTTGTCCGACATTCTCGGAACTGACGGGGATTTGATACAAAAAAACCTTGATGATGAAATAGACAAGGAATTATTGAAAATGGCAATGAGTAAACTCAGCAGGCGGGAGAAAAAAATAATGGAAATGAGGTTTGGTTTAAACAATCAAAAAGAAAAAACGCAGAAGGAAGTGGCTGATATGCTGGGAATTTCACAATCCTACATTTCGCGCCTTGAAAAAAGAATTTTAAGCCGGCTGAAGAAGGAAATAACAAGGATGCTGTAATATGGAAATAATATAACAATAATATTTCCGTGCAGAATAATTTATATAAAATTTTATATGCCCTGTTAAGCAACGTTGTTCTTCATTAAAAAGTCTGTCAAGGGGTTTTTGCGATATTTTCAGGGATTTAGAACAGTATATTTGGCACCTTCCCGGAAAAAATGATATTAGGCTTTATCAAAAGGGGAGGTGTCATCTTGATCAACAAGGTGGAAATATGCGGAGTAAACACGTCCAAACTTCCTGTACTTACAAACAAACAAAAAGACGAACTGTTCAAAAGAATTAAGAACGGAGATAAAAAAGCCCGTGAAGAATTCATCCATGGGAATCTTAGGCTGGTATTAAGCGTGATTCAGAGATTTAATAACAGGGGCGAAAACGTGGACGATCTTTTCCAGGTGGGTTGTATAGGTCTGATAAAAGCCATTGACAATTTTGATTTGTCACAGAATGTGAAGTTTTCTACCTATGCGGTGCCGATGATAATCGGAGAAATAAGAAGGTATTTAAGAGACAACAACTCCATCCGCGTAAGCCGTTCATTGAAGGATATAGCATATAAAGCCCTGCAGGCTAAAGAGAAACTTACAAATAAACTGTCAAGGGATCCTTCGGTCAGTGAAATAGCTGAGGAAATGAATGTGCCAAGAGAAGATGTAATATTGGCACTTGATGCCATACAGGAACCAATATCCCTTTTTGAATCGGTTTACCACGACGGTGGTGATGCCATTTACGTGATGGATCAGGTCAGTGACGAAAAAAACAACGATGAGCGATGGCTGGAAAACATATCGATAAATGAAGCTATTTCGAAACTTACCGAAAGGGAACGGATGATTGTGGATCTCAGGTTTTTCAGGGGAAGGACGCAAATGGAGGTTGCGGAGGAAATAGGAATTTCTCAGGCACAGGTGTCAAGACTTGAAAAAGCTGCGTTAAGACATATGCGAAAATATGTTTAACAATACAGATTACTGATGTATAAAGGAAGTAAGGTGGTTCTTACTTCCTTTTTTTATGAATACATTTTATTAGAATCAGAATCCAAAGGGTGTTGCAATGCTTCAGCGTGAATACAGAAGTTTCGAACGGGAAGGAATCCAGCTTCCCAATTGCGGTATATGCAGAATTACCGATTTAAGGCAGAAGGAAGTAATAAACATTGCAGACGGGAAAAGACTGGGTTTTGTAAAAGACGCCGAATTTAACCTTGAATCGGGTAAAATCGTTTCATTAATCCTGCCGGGAAGATGGTCAATTTTCAGATTATTTGGTAGAATAGAAGAAATGGTTATACCATGGAAGGATGTTAGAAAAGTTGGTGACGATATTATTCTGGTGGAACTGAAAGAACGATAAAATGTATTATATATTTTCCAGTGATGTAAAAATAAATACAATATATAATACTTTTCTAAAATAAAACTGTTTTTTTTTCGATAATTGATATATAATAAAAAATTGTTTAAAATTAAGTTTCTGTTTAAATTATTTTATCTTCCGGCTATAAAAGTCAAAAAGGAGGTAGGCTATGAGGTGTCCGTACTGTTCCCATATGGAGGACAGAGTAATAGATTCACGTCCTACGGATGAAGGTACCACGATCCGCAGACGCAGAGAGTGTTTGAGATGTCAAAAACGTTTTACTACATATGAAAAAGTCGAATATATGCCTTTGATTGTTATTAAGAAGGACAAGTCCCGTCAACCGTATAACAGGGAAAAACTTCTAAACGGCGTATTAAGGGCATGTGAAAAGCGGCCGATTTCAATACATCAGATAGAACAGCTTATTGATAATGTGGAAGCCAAGATTCATAACTCCCTTCAGAGAGAAATCACGAGCACCGCAATAGGAGAATTGGTTTTGGAAGAATTAAGGAAACTGGATGAAGTTGCCTATGTTCGTTTTGCTTCTGTTTACCGCCAGTTCAAGGATATTAATACATTCATGGCAGAGCTCCAGAAAATCATAGATGAAAAATAGCGGGGGTTAACTAACTTTGGAAGAGTTTAATGTATCCAGGCTTAATAAGATTATCAGGGATACTATAAAAATGATTGACAGAAGCCGGGAAGCCATATACGATATTGCAGAAGGGGCAAGGATTGAATGCGAAAGACTGAGAAGGGATCTTGAAGAGCTGAGAATTGAAGTGGAGAGAATTATCAAAAAGAACGACGAACTGGAAATTGCACTGAAAAAAAGCCGTGAGAGGCTCGCAATGGTAAGCAGCAACTTTGACAAATATTCTCAGGATGATATACGCATTGCGTACGAACAGGCCGACAAAATCAGGGTTGAACTTGCGGTAAACAGAGAGCGGGAAAAATTTGCGATTATCCGGAGAAATGAACTGGAAAGGCGGCTGAGGGAAGCTTCTAAAACAGTTCGGAAGGCTGAGCAGTTAATCAACCAGGTTGGCACGGTAATGGAGTATCTTTCAGGAGATTTGAAAGATCTGAACATGCAGCTTGAAGACGTGGAAAAAAGGAAATACCTCGCCATTCGCGTTATTCAGGCCCAGGAAGAGGAAAGGAGCAGGGTCGCGAGGGAGATACATGACGGACCGGCCCAGGTATTATCCAATGTGGTTCTGAAAGCTGAAATATGTGAAAAACTGATTGAGACTGATATAAACAAGGCCAAAGAAGAGCTGAAAAATCTGAAGCAGATTGTGCGCGAATCTCTGGTTGACGTAAGAAGAATAATATATGCTTTAAGACCGATGTCACTTGAAGATATAGGGCTTATACCAACGCTGAAAAAATACATGGATAAATTTTCATATGAAACGGGAATTACTGTCAATTTTCAAAAAAGGGGAATTGAAAAGGAAGTACATGATAAGAACGTGGCGCTGACAATATTCAGAGTGGTGCAGGAAGCGCTGAATAATGTCTATAAGCATTCGGGAGCGAAACATGCATCGGTAATCATGGAATTTACGGCTATAGATATAGTAATTACCGTTTCTGACAAAGGAAAGGGTTTTAATATACAAGAGATAAAAGTGGATAAGGACGACAACATGGGAGGATTCGGTCTTTTCAGTATGAAAGAGCGAATTGAACTGCTTGATGGGACTATGGAAATAAAATCCTGTCCGGGTAAGGGAACAACCATCAGGGTTGTCCTTCCATATGTTTAAATGAAAGGGGTTACATGGATGGATAAAATACGGGTAATGCTGGTAGAAGATCATTCCATGGTTCGTCAGGGGCTTAAGCAGTTAATAGAGCTGGAAAGCGACATTAAAGTAGTGGCGGAAGCCGCCAATGGTACCCAGGCTGCCGATTATTACCAGATTGAGAAACCCGATGTGGTATTAATGGATATAAATATGCCTAAAAAGAACGGGTTGCAGGCTTTGGAACTTATTAAGCAAAATGATCCTGATGCCAAAATTATTATGCTTACCATCCATTCAGACAGGGAATATTTGTTTGAAGCGCTGCAGCTTGGCGCCAGCGGCTATGTACTTAAGGATGCGGATGGATATGTGCTTATTGAGGCGATAAGAAAGGTATACGAAGGCGAAATGTACATTCAGCCCACAATGGCAAAGGAACTTGTTATGGAATTTAAGAGATATGCGCATAACGGGAAAAACTCTTCAAAGAAGGAAAATATCCTGAGCGAGAGGGAAATCGAGGTATTAAGGCTTGTAGCGAAGGGGCTGTTAAACAAGGAAATAGCGCAGACTCTTTATATCAGTGAAAAAACGGTAAAAAACCATATTTCTAATATCTTCAAAAAATTAAAAGTTTCGGACAGAACTCAGGCAGCAGTTTATGCATTGAAGCATAACCTGATTTGAATTTATCTCGGAACCTAATTCAATCAGGTTCTTTTTTTTTTATATTCATCTTTACTGTATAAATCTTTTAGGGTAAAATAATGAAAAAATTTTTACGTGGCGCAAGGTGAACTATATGAAAAAGATAGAGATAATGGATACAACGTTGAGGGACGGCGAACAGACACCGGGGGTTGCTTTCACTTCCACAGAGAAATACAATATCGCAAGAATCCTCATTGAAGAAGTGAAAGTGGACAGGGTGGAAGTTGCATCCGCCAGGGTCTCCAAAGGCGAAATGGAAGCTGTCAAACTTATATCCAACTGGGGTGCCCAGAAAGGGTATCTTGACAGGATTGAAGTTCTTGGGTTTGTGGACGGTACTACGTCAGTGGACTGGATCTGTGAAGCAGGCGCAAAGGTCATGAATCTGTTGTGCAAAGGCTCGGTAAGGCATGTAAAGTATCAGTTGAAAAAAACACCGGAAGAACACATAAAAGATATCCAAAATGTTATAAATTATGCCCATTCCAAAGGATTACGGGTAAACGTGTACCTTGAAGTGTGGTCCGAAGGAATAGTACAGTCGCCGGAGTACGTATTTCAGCTTATCGATTCCTTAAAGGATTATGAGATTGAAAGATTTATGCTTCCCGATACTCTGGGAATACTGCACCCTGAGCAGACTTATCAGCTGGTTAAGCTTATGGTTGACAGATATCCTGATTTAAGGTTTGATTTTCATGCCCATAACGATTATGATCTTGCGGTTGCAAATACTTTTATGGCTGTTAAAGCAGGGGCTGTTGGAGTTCACACCACAGTGAACGGTTTGGGAGAAAGAACGGGGAATGCTCCTTTGTCAAGTGTTGTAGGTGTACTTAATGATTTCTGTGAAGGAATTGAATTAAATGTTGATGAGAAAAAGCTTGGAAAAATCAGTAAAATTGTCGAAGCCTTTTCGGGTATAAGGATACCTGCAAACAAGCCGATAGTAGGAGAAAACTGTTTTACGCAGACAAGCGGTGTCCATGCCGATGGTGATAACAAAGCCAATCTTTACTGTAATAATTTAATTCCCGAACGTTTCGGAAGACAGAGGAAATATGCTCTGGGCAAGTCTTCAGGCAAGGCAAGCATTCAGAAAAACCTGGAGGAACTGGGTATTGAACTTGACAGTGAAGCCATACGTAAAATAACAGACAGGATTGTTGAACTGGGAGATAAAAAAGAGAATATAACCACCGATGATCTGCCGTACATTATCTCGGACGTTTTGAGAAACAAGCACAACGATGAAAAGATTAAACTGCTGAATTACTACATATGCCACGCAAGAAATCTGAAGCCTGTTTCCACTGTGAGCCTGCAAATAAACGGAGAGGTTTATGAAGAGACTTCAACCGGCGACGGACAGTACGATGCTTTTGTAAAGGCGGTCACAAAGATATATGAAAAGATTAACAAACCCATGCCTCAGTTGGTGGACTATATTGTAACAATACCTCCCGGCGGAAAAACCAATGCGCTGGTGGAAACGTCCATAACATGGTACCTTGGGCGTGAATTCAAAACACGGGGCCTTGATTCCGACCAGACTGCGTCTGCAATCAAAGCCACAATGAAAGCGCTGAACATAATTGAAGAAATGAATTTCGGCACCAATTCCAACTCAGATTAGCAAGAATCAGATTAAAAAGCAAAAGGCTTTCGGTTTATCCGGAAGCCTTTAATTTTTGTACGAGACAAGAAGATTAACCCCGTGTTCTTTTATTTTGCCGTAAGTTATTGCACACAACAAAAAAGGATTAGGCCATAACCCTAATCCTTTTTGATGGTCACTACTGGAATCGAACCAGTGACCCCCACGATGTCAACGTGGTACTCTAACCAGCTGAGCTAAGTGACCGTATTTTTTTCCTTCTTCAAAATCCGTTTAAGAATTTTATTTCAACTGCTTTCTCTGTCCCGCGTCATTAATTATACACGGAAATATTTAAATTATCAATAGTTTTATAATTATTTTATCAGTCAACACAATCATTCCTCTCATAAAAACCCGTTTGAAAAGGTAATTTCCCTTCCTCTGAAAGTTTGAAAAAATACCTATACGCTTGGTTAAATCCAGTATAACATTTGTATTCAGTGCTAAAACTAATTCAAGACTTACTTTCAGGGAGGGTGTTTTTTGAAAGGTATAACTTCCTATCTGAAATCAATTTTTCTGTTTAAGCCCGAAAAGGAAAAAAATCCTTTCGTCCTTGATGATTTTGAAAATCAGCCGCTGGACACCGAAAACAGTGATGACGGTGTAGCGGCCGGAGACAGCGAAGATGACGGCAAGGGCAAACAGGAAGGGGAACAGAAAAAATCCGATAGGAAAAAAAGAATAACGAAACCCGTTTCATTATCCGCCAGGAATAGTGCGGATGACAGGGAAAAGAAAAAAGATAAAAAGGACGACACTATAAGCAGTTCATTAAGTACATGTCTTGAAGTTATAAAAGAAAGGTACAGCGCCGATATAAACGGAGACTTTAAAATACGTGAGTTTAAAGTGCGTGTAAAAGACAAGGTATATCCGGCCTTCGTCTGCTTTTTTGACGGTCTTGTTGACAATTCGCTGGTCAACAACAATATTCTCGTTCCGCTGATGACTTTGTCGGTAATGCCCATGGACACCGAAGACAGGCCGGTTAAAGACATTATTCATGACCATTTGATTCCGCAGAACCAGATTAAAGTGTGTGAAACATACCAGGAAGTTATTGACGAAATTAATTTCGGTGGTGCAGGGATATTCATTGACGGACTTGATGTGGCCTTTGGCGCGGATGTTAAGGGATGGGAACACAGAAATGTTGAAAAGCCAACGTCGGAACTGAACATACGCGGACCGAGGGAATCTTTCATAGAATCCCACAGGGCCAATTCGGCCCTCCTCAGGAAAATACTTAAAGATGAAAACCTGATTGTAGAAGACGTTTTGGTGGGTGAAAGAAGCAAAACACCGTGCAGTATTGTCTATATAAAAAATCTGGCAAACAGCAGGCTTGTGGATGAGGTACGAAAAAGGCTCAAAAGCATAAAAATCGCATATTTGCGCGATGCAGGGGAACTGGAACAGTTTCTTGAAGATGATACTTATCTTCCGGCACCGCAAATGCTTTTAACCGAACGACCAGACAGGGTGGCAGCCTATCTGGGCGAAGGACGCGTTGCGATAATTGTGCACGGAAGTCCTTTTGTAATTGTAATTCCGGTAACCTTTTTCAATCTTATTCACTCACCGGAGGATTATTATTTAAGGTATCCTTATTCCACTTTACTGAGACTTATAAGAATTATGGGGATATTGATTACACTCTTTCTTCCGGCGGTATACCTGGCAATAACCAATTTCCATCAGGAAATGCTCCCTACTGATTTGCTGCTCGCTATTGCGTCATCACGGGAAAAGGTTCCTTTCCCGACAATTGTAAGCCTTTTTATCATGGAAATAGCCTTCGAGCTTATCCGCGAAGCGGGTATAAGAATACCCGGCCCGATAGGTCCTACACTGAGCATTGTAGGCGGTTTAATTCTTGGTCAGGCTGCTGTTTCGGCGAACCTTGTAAGCCCGTTCCTTATAATAATAGTAGCCGTTACGGGAATCGGATCATTTGCCATTCCTGATTTTTCCCTGGGATATTCATTCCGTGCGATGCGTTTTATATATATCCTCCTTGCAGGTTTTGCCGGCCTTTTGGGAATAAGCCTTGGCGTTTTCATACATTTTCTGCTGCTGATAAACGCAAAATCTTTTGGTGTTCCGTTCCTTGCCCCGTTTGCACCGAAAACAACAGGCAGAAGAACCAATACCATATTCAGGGCGCCGCTTTGGAAAGAAGAAGACAGGCCGGACTTTATTAACCCGAAAGATGTCAAGCAGCAGCCTTTTATAAGTAGAAAGTGGGTAAAGTCGGAGAAGGGGGTGGAAGTGGATGGAGAAGAGGACAACGATCGGTAATTTTGAGGCAGCATGTGTTATACTCAATTTGCTTTCTACCAAAATTATACTTGACTTTCCGAGAACTGCGTCGGAGGACGCAGGAAGTGCGGCATGGCTTATGATTTTTCTGGATTCCGTGGCAGTATACCTGATTTATTTGCTAATAACCCGGTTGTATGAAAAATTTACAGGGAAAGACCTTCTGGACATAAGCGAAAAGGCTTTGGGTGAGCCGGGAAGGATTATTTTTGGCATTATTTATCTCGCCCAGTTCATGTATGTAACATCGCTTGTTCTCAGACAGTTTGCCGAAGATATAAAAGTCATCAGCCTTACAACCACACCCGTCAGTATTGTTCTGCTGATATTTGCCGTAGGAATGGTGGTTGGAGCCTATTTTGGCATTGAAGCGATAGGGAGGCTGCATGTTTTGGCTATACCGCTTTTGGCGCTGGCGTTTATATTGATACTTTTATTCAATATTCCCAGGTATGACGTGACCAGGCTTTCGCCATGGCTGGGGCTGGGAATTAAAGCAATAGCCCTGAAGGGTATAATAAACCTGTCCTACTTTTCCGAAGTGGTTGCCATATTTTTTTTAATGCCGTTTCTGAAAAAGAAAGAAAGGTACGGGGAAGTAGGGCGGTACGGAATATTTTTTGCCGGGCTTTTTCTTGTGCTGTCCACACTGTGCTATCTTATGGTATACCAGTATCCCACTTCCACAGAGTTTTTTCTTCCCGTATACCAGATGGCGAGATCAATTAAGATAGGAAGGTTTTTCACCCGCATAGAAGCCGCGTTTATATTGATATGGGCGTCATGTGCGTTTCTGTATTTAAGTTCATGCCTGTATTTTATTACTTATATTTTTCAGAGGGCTTTTAATCTTAAATACAGAAAACCGCTTATAGTGCCCTTCATGATTCTTGTTTTCACTTTAAGTCTTGTACCCGAAAATTTATATTCCACGCTTCAGGCGGAAATGGAAATTTACCGCAGCTTCTCATGGGTAATTTCCCTTATTTTTCCGGTTATATTGCTTGCCGTAGCATCATTGAGGGACTGGTTAATGAGAAGAAAAGAGGTCGGGAAAAATGATATGGAGAATTAAGAAATTGTTAATTCTGTGTATGATCATTCCAATGATTTTCATAAGCGGCTGCTTTGATGCCTCCGAGCCGGATGATTTGGCCTACGTCGTGGCAATGGGGCTGGATAAGGGGCCTGAAGATAATCTGATAATTACCCTTTTGCTTGCTGTGCCTATAGCGGTGGGTGTCGGCCCCGAACCGGGAGAAATTGAAAAATCCACTAATATTGTAACAGTCGCGGCGCCTACAATACTTGGAGGAATTAACGTTATAAATTCACTTATAAGCAAACGCGTCAATTTCGCCCACGCTAAGCTGATTGTAATATCAAAGGACTTGGCTGAACAGGGGATAGAAAAGATCATAAACACATTTATCCGTTTCAGGGAATTCAGACCCGATACCTATTTGGGTATAACTAAGGGCAGTGCCGAGGAATTCCTTAAATCAAGCAAGCCGCTTCTTGAATTTAATCCCTCCAAGCATTTTGAACTGATTATGGAATCCTTTGCCTACACAGGTTTTTCAAACGGATGCACAATTGAGGAATTTTATTCCAAAATGGAGAGCACGTATGAGGAGGCTGTGGCGCTTTTACTTGACGTTTCCCGGATTCAGGAAACGAAAGATTTGGCTGAAATGATTTCAAGCAGAAACCGGAATGGGATTCTGGAAGGGGATTACACTGTCGGAGAGATACCTGTCGTATATGAAAATAAGGTCCGGCAGATGGGGTCCGCTGTTTTCAGAGGGGATAAAATGGTGGGGGAGCTGACCGGCCTGGAAACATTCTATTATCTTGTGGTATCGGGCAAACTTGGAGAAATGTATTTTACACTGCCTGATTTCAATGAAAGTACTGATATAGCGGAAAACAGGGATTATATCACTTTAAGGCTTGGCCAGGCAAGAAAGCCTGAAATCAGTGTAAAAATTAAAGAGAACATACCGGTGGTGGATATAAAAGTTTCGCTGGAAGGGGATATATTGGCGATAACCGGAAGAAACGACTATTCAACGGGCGAAGGGCTGAAAAAATTGGAAAAATATGCATCAGAATATATTAGGGAAAAAGTTGTTTTATTTCTTGAGAAAACCCGGGATGAACTTAACAGCGACATATGTTTTTTGGGGAAATATTTGAAAAAGACTTTTTTATACTGGGAAGACTGGATAAAATTCAACTGGCCGGAAAAGTATGAAAAAGCGCAGTTTAATGTTAACGTGGAGATTAAAATCAGACGCTCGGGAATAATGGTAAAGCAAATACCGGGAATTATCTGAAAGGGGGAATCGGATGAATACTTTTGCGGTGCTTATTGTCGTAATCATGCTTTTATGGGCGGGAATATACACCGTCAGCTATGGTGTATGGACTTTCAGGGAAAACAAAAAAGGTGGTATATCTCTTTTTATATTAGCCGTTATCTGTGTTGTATTCCCTTTATATCTTCTGTGGCTTAGAAAGTAGTAAGCATGAGGTCTGTTCGGTGTTTGCATCCGAAGCAGGTAAAAGATGATTTTTTAAAAGAAAATTATACCTTCCGTTTAAAAACTCAACTATTTTATTGGCTATTACCTTGTGTCCGTCTCTGTTCGGATGAATTCCGTCTATGCATAGCAGTGTTGTAAAGTCGGGAAACCGAAGAAACGCTTCCCTTATATCTATGCATACCGTTTTTGTCTCGTCCGCAATTTTCTGAATCACTGAGTTATACCGTTCCTGCCACCAGTAAATTTTTGTAACACTGCCCAGCCATTTAAGGATATTCTCTTTGGCAACGGGATTACTCTTGCTGATCCAGTTGAAATATTTGTCTGCATTCAATGGCGGAAGATTCATTAATACAGGAATACTTTTATTTCTCCTCACAAAATCTATTGCATCCCTAAGAACATTTTCAAATGTCTGAAAATCTGTTCGTGGCAAATGTGTGCCGTCAGGATTTCTGGCAATTTCATCCCAGTTGAAATCACAGTCATTCCCGCCGTATTCAATAAGCACTATGTCGGGTTTTTCACTGAAAATACTGTTTTTAAGTTTTTGGATACCCTTGATGAGTGTGCTGCCGAAACGGGAGGCGTTGTAAACCATGGCGTTCAGTTTATCCCGAAGAAGCTCCACATAGTTTTCCTCAAGTATCGTGTATTTATTTTTGGTTTCGTCATATACAATTCCTTTGGATATTGAATCTCCCGAAACAATTATTTTAAATGGGCCTTGTTCCTGTATAATGGACATTTGACGCACCTCTTATATCAGTTTTACATAAAATGCCAATGCATTTTTTATTGATTTTAATATACCCAAGTATAAGTATTCTTACAACACAGTTTTATATTGCGGGAAATATAGAAAAGTTAAAAAATAAATAATTTTTTTCATCATGAATTTTTAGTGAATTTTACGTAATTATTATAAGCTGAAAACAAAAAACTTACGTATTCTTGATACTTGACTTAAACTGTTGAATAATTCCGAGAAAAACAATATAATAGTTGATAAAAGGTTTAACTGATAAAATTTAGCGAATTTGGTTTATTTATATATTTTTATGTAATTCAGTTAAATGTTTTCAAGAGTGTTCCTGCTTTTAAAAATTTTGAAAAACGAAAAGGTTTTGAGTATGCTTAGCAAGGTTAACACATGCGGATTGTTAGGTATTGACGGATACATGGTTTCGGTGGAAACTTACATAAGCAACGGACTGCCGGCATTTGAGATAGTCGGCCTTGGGGACATGGCCGTAAAGGAAGCAAAAGAACGGGTAAGGGCTGCAATAAAGAATTCGGGTTTTGAATTTCCATCCCGCAGGATTACCATTAATCTTGCGCCGGCTGATCTGAAAAAAGAAGGAACGTCGTATGACTTACCGATGGCCGCAGGGATTCTTGCGGCAACCGGAATTATACCTGAACCCTCTCTTTTAAATAGTGTTTTACTGGGCGAACTTTCTCTGGACGGAACGGTAAGGCCGGTTTACGGTGTTCTGCCCAAAACAATAACAGCAAAGGAAAAGGGATTTGAATTTGTATACACCCCTTATGAAAATGCGAAAGAAGCGTCGGTGGTTAAGGGTATAAAAGTAATACCGGTAAAGAAACTTTCCGAACTGGTGCTGCATTTAAAAGGTGAAATTAATTTGCCTGCCGTTGAAAGCCAGAACGACCTGTTACTCTGTGATGACGACGAAAACCAGCCAGACTTTGCCGATGTGAAGGGGCAGGAACATGTCAAAAGGGCGCTGGAAGTTGCAGCAGCAGGCGGGCATAATCTTCTAATGATTGGAAGCCCCGGCTCGGGGAAAACAATGCTTGCCCGAAGAATGCCGTCAATTCTTCCGGATTTGACTTTTGAAGAGGCCGTTGAAATTACCAAAATTTACAGTGTGGCGGGTTTACTGCCTTCCGATTCATCTCTTATTACAAAAAGGCCGTTTAGGGCACCTCATCATACCATAAGCCCTGTTTCGCTTGTTGGGGGAGGGAGAATCCCAAGACCGGGAGAAGTAAGCCTGGCGCATTTGGGAGTACTTTTTCTTGATGAATTGCCCGAGTTTGGGAAGAATACTCTGGAAGTTCTGAGGCAGCCTCTTGAAGACGGGATTGTTCATATTTCAAGGATAAACGCTTCAATTACATATCCATGCAAAACAACGCTGATTGCCGCGGCAAACCCGTGCAGGTGCGGTTTTTACCTTGACGAAACAAGGGAATGCACCTGTACGCCGCAGGAAGTTAAAAGCTATTTGGGAAAACTTTCGGGACCGTTACTGGACAGGATTGACATTCAGGTGGATGTGCCGACTGTGAAATACAGTGATCTGGCTGATGAAACTAAATCCGAGCCTTCAAAGGAGATACGCAAAAGGGTAAATAACGCAAGGGAAATACAGAGAAAACGCTTTGCAAATACAGGCATATACTGTAATGCCCAGATGACTTCGGCGATGGTGAGAAAACACTGCAGGCTGGGCAAGGAAGAATCGGAACTGTTGAGACAAGCCTTTTCGTCTCTGGGGCTTACCGCCCGTTCCCATGACAAAATCCTGAAAGTGGCAAGAACAATAGCCGATTTGGAAGGGGCAGAAAATATCAGAACCGTTCATATTTCAGAAGCCATACAGTACAGGATACTGGACAGAAATCTGTATGTGTAGGAGGCCGGTATGAATCCGGAACTGAAAGAATGGGTGTGGTTTGCAAATCTGAAAGGAATAACCACGAGAAAGAAAGCCGAACTGTTAAAAGTTTTTGAAAGCCCGGCTGAAATTTACGCCGCCGATGCCGTTGAACTTGCAAAGACAGGCTTGTTAAACCGTGATAACATTGAAGCAATATTGTCCGAAGAATACAGAAAAACGGTGGATAGAACCATAGAGGAGATAGACAGGAAACATATAAATGTCGTAACACTTGACAGCGGAGATTACCCCGAAATACTGAAAAATATCTGTGATCCGCCAATATGCCTTTATGTTAAGGGAAAACTGCGTGCAGATGAACTGGCGATTGCCGTTGTTGGTTCAAGAAAAGCATCCGGATACGGAATAAGCCAGGCAAAGAAATTATCCGGTGAACTTGCACAGTGCGGTATCTGCATAATAAGCGGTATGGCGAGGGGAATAGATACGGCGGCGCACACTGGGGCGCTGGCGGCTAACGGCAGGACGGTTGCTGTTTTGGGATGCGGTCTGGATGTGGTTTATCCTCCGGAAAATAAAAAATTAATGGATCAGATCATAGAAACAGGTGCGGTAATTTCCGAATATCCGCCTGGTGTTGAACCTGCACCGCATCATTTTCCTGTAAGAAACAGAATTGTGAGCGGAATGTCTGTTGGAGTGCTGGTGGTTGAAGCAGGTGAGAGAAGCGGTTCGCTGATAACCGCTCAACTGGCCCTTGAACAGGGCAGGGATGTATATGCGTTACCAGGTAATATAGTCAGTGTGAACAGTAGAGGAACGAATAAATTAATACAGGACGGTGCAAAACTTGTGACCTCTGTCCGGGATATACTTGACGAGCTCCGCTGGTATGAACATTTTAAAGTAAAAAACATATTTGATTTGAATTTTGGTAAAAATATGAAACACAATTACGAACTTACTGACGACGAAAGGGATGTTTTAGAGCTTCTCGCGGCTGAAACCCTGGGTATTGACGAAATTCAAAGGAAAATGGCGGTTGATATGCCTCTGCTGTACAGTATTCTCCTGAGCCTTGAAATGAAAGGACTTGTCAGACGCGAACCGGGTGGAAGGTATAGCATTGAAATTTGATTTACTAACATTACAGTAATTCTTTTTTATTTTTGAAACTTTTTTTTATTTATTACGTCAATTATATTTGAAATAAAAAGTCTTGTTGTAAAAATACGGATTCAAAAGAAAATCTTTTTAAGGGGTTGTTGTTCTTGCAGAAGATAAGACGCTTTTGTTTGATACTTGTGGTTTTAATTTGTGTTTTTGAATTAATATGGGCAAATTATACCGGAGTATATGCCAAACCCGCGGTGGACGATATTGTTATAGAAGCTGAGGGCGGATTTGGCGGTATTGCGAAATTGGGTGCATGGTCTCCGGTTACTGTCAGGGTTTCCTCAGCTAAAAGAAATATATCGGGGGAAATTGAGGTTGAGGTAAATACCTACCGGCAAAGGAGAGTAATTTTTTCAAAACCGGTTGAGCTTATTGCAGGCATTGAGCAGGAAGTAAGTTTTGAAGTTCCTGTGTTTACGGCAGACAGAGATATTGAGATAAGGCTTACTGAAAAGAACAGGGTGCTTGCAGAGACAACCTGCAGTTTTAAAAGACTTCTTTCGGCGAACGTTATGCAGATTGGGGTTTTGTCCGAGGACGGCGATGCCTTTAACTGGCTGAACGGGGACACTGTTCCGGTTGCTGTGGATAATGGCGTAATGGAGAAAATAAACCCGCCAATGCCGGCAGGAGTAACGTCAGTTTCGTCGTTGCCATTGACGCAGGATGACTATTACCAGAAACATGAAGCGGTGGTAGTTTCCCTTGATTACGGTTCTTTTCCGGACAGCAGTAAGATAATGAATGGTTTTAATATTTTTATAATAAGCAAATATGACACTTCCCTTTTAAATGATTTGCAAATTTCAGCCCTTGAAAAATGGGTTGAGGCAGGCGGGCTTTTAGTAATTGGTACGGGGATTTCATGGCAAAAGGTATACAACGGCCTTCCTGAAAGCCTTAAGCCCTTTTCAGTGACAGGAATTGAAGACGTTCAGACCTCTGATATTATTGAAAGGTTTACGGGAAGGGATGCAGACGGAATAGACCTTAAACTGGCAAAGGGAAAACTTATTTCTGAAAACAGTAAAACAGAGGTTAAGGATCCTTATGTGATCTTGGGAGATGATAATAATCCCGTTGCCGTAAAATACACGAAGGGAAAGGGAACAGTTGTTGTTCTGACCTTTGATCCCACTGTTGAGCCTTTCGCATCATGGCATTACAAGACCACATTAATGGAAAATATTTTCAAGTATACAGGAGCGGGTTTTACGTCGGTATACGGTAATGGCTATACCGGTAATTATACAAGTCAGAGCTTTAATATGCGGGAACTCACGGCCAATGTTCCGTTTGATAAAGTGCCTCCCTTCAAATTGATGTTCATAATACTGGGGGTATATGTTATCGTCGTAGGTCCTGTCCTGTATATCATCCTTAAAGTCAAGGACAAAAGGGATTGGGCATGGGGGCTTATTCCGCTGCTGTCGGTTCTGTTTCTTTCATTTATGTACCTGTTCGGTTATAAAACCCGGTATAATACCGCCGTTGTGAATACCGCATCGGTGATTGAAGCAGAGTCCGGTTCAAGTGAAGCCAGTGTGCTGTCTGCAATAGGGGTGTTTAATAACCGGAGGGGCACGCTGACAATTGAGTACAATGAAAACAACGGCATACAGCAGCCTTTTACCGAACAGGATAATGATCTGTATGCAGCAGGAAACGCAAATCAGGTTGTCGCCAAGTTTACAATTGGTGAAAATGTTAAACTGGAACAGTATGATGCTCCGCTTTGGACGCCCAAGGTTCTTTATGCGAAGAAAACCATACCGTTTGACGGGAATATCCTTAATGATATTACGATAAAAGACGGCAGACTCAGAGGACTTATTTCAAATTCCACCCCATACGATTTGCTTGATGCGGTGCTTGTCATAGGAAACAATTTCGTCCGTGTAGGTGACATTGTTGCGGGGGATTCCGTAACTTTGGACATACCTCTTGACGGGGAGAACGTATACAAACAGCCCGAAGAGTATCTCGATGCGATGTATGGGCATACATGGTACAGTACTCCGAAAGAATATCCTGAAAATTTTGCCGAACTTATCCAAAAACGGAATCTTTTTGAGCAATTTGTTTATTATGTATATAATAGCAATGTGGGAAGGCCTGATTTTACGCTGCTGGCAATGAATGAACAGGAATTTGATTATGGCCTGACCGTAAATAACGGAGAGCCGCAGAAATATAATAAAAATCTGTTTATAATTAAATCCTCGTTGAAGTTTGAGCCGGGGCAGGAAGTAGAAATACCTGCGGGAATAATAATTCCCAGTATGTACCAGGAAAATAACATTGCATGGGTTGGAAGCAATAACAGCGTGACTATAAACGGCGTTGGGGATCTGGTATTTGAGTTTGTGCTTCCGGAGAATATAACTGTAAATGAAATGCGCCTTCACACTGAAAAGCAAATACCACTGAGTATTAAATACCGCATGAGTCAGGATTCTACGGCGCGTATACAGGTTCTGACCAATAAATACGAGTTTTACCTGTACAATGTGTTGTCAAAAACATGGGAGGAAATAAAGTCCGATACCGATAATGACAGTATTTTCAGCAAAACAATAACCGTTAATGATATATCACGGTACATCGGTTTGGGTAACGAAGTACGGATGAAAATCAGTGTAACGGAACTGGGCAGGCCACAGGAAGGAGTATATTCATATTATGAAGAGGAGCTCACAATGCCCGAAATATATATAAAGGGGGTATCCCGATGATGGTGGTGGTTGAAAACCTTACGAAAAAATTCAACAGCACGGTTGCAGTGGACAGATTGTGCATGGAAATACCGAGAGGCGAAATTTACGGGTTCGTGGGCGCAAACGGTGCCGGAAAAACCACAACCATGCGTATAATTGCAGGGCTTCTTGCCCCCACATCGGGAAGGGTTTTAATTGACGGCATTGACACTGCAAAGGAACCTTTGAAGGTTAAGGAACGGATAGGCTATATGCCTGACTTTTTCGGCGTATATGATGACCTTAAGGTAACGGAATATATGGCTTTCTATGCCGGTTTGCAGGGAATCTACGGCGCAAAATGCAGGGAACTGACCGATTCGCTGTTGGAGCTTGTCCGTTTGTCCGATAAAAAGGAAGCTTATGTGGATACGCTGTCGAGGGGAATGAAGCAGAGACTGTGCCTTGCCAGGAGCCTTATTCACAACCCTGAATTCCTTATACTTGACGAACCGGCTTCAGGGCTTGATCCACGGGCAAGGGTTGAAATGAAAGAAATACTGAAAGAACTTCGTTCAATGGGCAAAACGGTTTTGATCAGCTCGCACATTCTGCCCGAATTGGCCGAGCTTTGTACATCTATTGGAATAATAGACTCCGGGCGCCTGGTTGCAAGCGGATCGGTGAAAGAAATAACCGAAAAACTGTCACAGGCGGGGGTAATTAAAATCCGGGTGGCGGACAGGGAGGAAGAAGCGGTAAAAATTCTTATGGAAATGCCTGAAGTTAAGGAAATCAGTTCTTTTGCAGATGAATTGGAAATAAAGGTGAACTGTGAAAAAGACGCTTACGCGGGAATTTTAAAGAAACTCGTAATGAATGAAATACCCGTTATTTCATTCCACCCGCAGGAAAGCTCCCTGGAATCGGTTTTCATGAAACTTACCGAAAGGGGTAACGGAGATGAGAATTAATCCTGTTTTGCAGAAAGATATGAAAACAAAACTGCGTGGGTGGAGGGCACCCGTTCTTATAAGCTGCTATATAATTCTGCTGTCTATTATAATGTTACTGTATTTTACCGCCTATGACATGTTTTACCCATATGGCATTGTTAATTACAGCCCGCGGATGGCGGTAAATGCATATAACATCCTGTTGGTATTTCAGTTTGCGTTGCTTTTTGTCACGGTACCTGCAATAACGGCAACGTCCATAAGCGGTGAGCGCGAAAGGCAAACCTTTGATGCTTGTAACCAAAACTCCGCCAAGAAAAATTGTCATTGGCAAAATTGTCATATCCATTGCTTATACAATGCTCCTGTTCATAGCGTCATTGCCTGTCCTGGGTGTGGTATTTTTCTTCGGCGGAATTGGGATTGAGGATATAGCGAAGCTTACCCTGTTTTATGTTTTAACGGCGTTTTTTGTTGCAAGCAGCGGCGTGTTTTTTTCAACTTTATTTAAAAGGAATATCACCGCCATTATATCAACATACCTGTTTTTGGGCACGGTGACCTTCGGCCCGTTTTTCCTGTACCTGCTGCATATGTCGATAAAGTACAGCGCAGGATACAGCTATGCTCCCACTTATACGGAGATTTTGTCAATTCTTTTTCCCTCACCGGTGTTTGGTTATACTTCATTCTATTTCGGCGGCGTCGATTACAGGGGGTTTGATCTGTGGGGACAAGCGGCTGCGTATATAGACGGTTATCTTGCCCAGGAAACGGGAATACTGAGATTTTTTAAACCATGGATTGCAAACGGGCTTTTCAGCATTATAGTGTCGGTTCTTCTTATAATTTTAAGTACGCTGATATTAAATCCGGTTAGGAGAAAAAAATAATTCTGCAAACCCGGGCATGGATTGGTGATTATATGGATGAGAAATTTATCCTGACGGCGTTAAGGCCGCTGAAAATAAAAATATATTTTTACAAAGCCGCAAAAATATTTTTATCGGCTTTTACAATCTCGGGGTTCATATCATTGCTTCTGGTTATTGTTTCCCGTTTTACGGTTATTCCCTTTGTGAGGCATAAAATGCTTGTAATACTGGGAATAAGCTTTTTTGCGGCAGTTTTAACGTCTTTGTTTTTTATGCCTTCTAAAAAACAGGTCATAATGACGGCTGACAGTCTCGGTTTGGAAGAAAGGGTTATCACCGCTTGGTACCTCCTGGATGATGATTCGGAAATAGCCGAGCTTCAAAGACAGGACACGAAAAGGGCGCTTGAAAACGTAAATCCTGCTTCCGCCTATAAAATAAAAATTGACAGGAAACTATATATAACCCCTGTTTGTATTATAGCTGCAGCGTTTTTGCTGACATTCGTTCCCGGAAAGACATTTAATGAGACAAGAGTGAGAGAGGCTTTGACCGAGCGGATGAATGAGGCAAAAAAGGCAATTGAGGATGAAATTGAGGAGCAGAAACAAAAAAACCCGAGTATAAGCGATGAACAGATGAAACAACTGGAGGAAGCCATAGAAAAGCTGGACGAAGAATTCAGCAAAGCAAAGTCTGAGGAGGATGCACTTAAAGCACTGACACAGATGGAGAATCAGCTGGAGAAACTTAAGAAACAGGAACCTCTAAAAGACTTGAATACGCTGGAAAACCTTCTTGGTAATATGCCGCTTACAAAGGATCTCGCGGAAGCGCTGAAAGATAAAGATGAAAAAGCGCTGAAGGAAGCAATTGACAGGCTGAAGCAGGAACTGGAGAATGAAGAGATTGTAAAGGAATTGAGCGAGATATTGGGGCAGGCTGCGATGAATATGGATGATGATTCAATGCTTGCAGAATCGCTTCAGAACCTTGTGTCGGAAGCAGAATCACAAAATATAAACGGAAGTGAATTAATCGAAAGTTTACTGGAGCTCATCCGGCAGGCCGAAAAAAATGCGCTGGGACAGGAAGGCTTTGAAAACACTCTTGACAATATCGGCGGAATCTTGAAAGATGCCCGGAAAGCAATATCTGCGGTTGACAGCAGGATAGCTTCAGGCAATACAACAGGTACGCAGGGCCAGGCAGGAGACGGAAACGCAAACGGCTCACGAAATGGGGGTATATCAGGTAACGGCGGCAGTAATCCTGATGCAGGCGTGAAAGGGGACAAAAGCGGCAGCGAAGGCAGGAACCCGGCAGAAAACAGAGAAAGGAATAATGCGGGCAGCGGTAACGGAAACAGAAACAAAAACCAGGGAGGAAGCGGAGACGGTTCGGGAGACGGCGAATCAGGAGCAGGCGCCGGTACTGGTTTATCAAGCTCGGACGCAGGGTATTCAGCGGCGGGGCAACAGGCATCAGGAAACAAAACCGAGCCGGGAAAAGTGGAAGAATATAAGATGATTTATGTTCCTGAACGGCTTGGCGGAGACGGAAATGAGATTACGGTTTCCGGGCGGAAGCTTGATTCGGGAAGCAGTACTTATACCGATTCATTCGGTCCCGTAAAAAATGGACAAATGATACCGTACCGGGAAGTATTGGGAAGATACAGGGAGAAAGCGGTTCAGACAATGGACCGGCTTGACATACCTGCGGGAATGAAGGAACTTGTAAAGTCTTATTTCAGTTCACTGGAATAAAATTTACATGTCAGGGAGGATTAAGAGTGCAGAACGAAAATGGTACATTTGAAAAGGTGATGGAAACGGTTTCAAAAATTGAATCGGAAGTTTCAAAGCATATAATAGGGCAGAAGGAAATTATCAGGCAGGTTTTAATGTGTATGCTGGCAGGGGGAAACGTACTCCTTGAAGGGATGCCCGGTCTTGGAAAAACAAGGCTTGTCAATGTACTCGGAAAAGTCATGGGGCTTAAGTTCTCGCGCATTCAGTTTACACCGGACCTTATGCCTGCCGATGTTACTGGAACAAACATTATCGACAGGGAAAGCGTGGAGGAAATGTTTCGGTTTCAGCCCGGCCCTATTTTCAGCAATATAGTGCTGGCAGATGAAATAAACCGTGCAACACCGAAAACACAAAGCGCGATGCTTCAGGCAATGCAGGAGAAAACCGTGACTGTGGCAAACACCACGTATAAACTTCCTGAACCGTTTTTTGTGCTTGCAACACAGAACCCAATAGAAATGGAAGGTACATATCCTTTACCTGAAGCGCAGATGGACAGGTTCCTTTTTAAACTTAACGTACCTTCGCCAGACTTTGGCGAGTTAAAGGACATTATTAAACTAACCACGACAAATCGGGAAGATAAGGTTGAAACAGTCACGAATGCGGAGGAAATAATTCTGATTCAGAAAGCCGCAAGGGAAATACCGATAGCAGAGCCCGTCCTTGATTACGCAATAAGGCTTGTTATTGCAACGCGGCCTGACGGGGAGGGTTCCCCCGAAATGGTTAAAAAGTATGTACGTTACGGTTCAAGCCCGCGTGGCGCCCAGGCAATTATCAGCACTGCACGGATAAGGGCCCTGTTATGCGGAAGGTATAATGTTTCGTTTGAAGACATAAAAAACGTGGCATACCCGTCGTTGCGGCACAGGATATTTGTGAATTTCGACGCTGTTTCTGACGGAATTTCGCCTGATATGATAATAGACGGAATAATAGGGGATGTGAAGATTTATCAGTGAAGATTCTGACAAATGAGGATTTAAGAAAGCTCCAGTCGCTTTCACTGCAGATTAACCTGCCCGTTTCCGGACAGGCGACAGGAAACAGAAAATCAAGAAACAAAGGCATATCTGCAGAGTTTTCAGATTACAGGGAATACACACCGGGCGACGATTTCCGGAGAATTGACTGGAATGCATACGGCCGTTTTAACAGGCTTTTTGTTAAGCTGTATATGGAAGAAAGGGAGGCACCTGTTCGGATTTTTACTGACGTAAGCCTGTCAATGGATTACGGCAGTCCGAGCAAGTTTGCAGCGGCATTGCGGCTTGCTGCCGCAATTTCTTATATAAGCCTGTTATCTTATGACAGTGTGTATATATGTCCATGGAATGAAAAAGTATTGGGGACATACGGGCCTTTCAGGAACCAGGCGGCCTATATTGAGGTTGATAGCTTGCTTTCGGGTTTAAAGGCCAGCGGAAAAAGCAATCTGTATAATGCCCTCAGGAGCATGGAATGGAAACCCGGACGGGGAATAAGTATTGTAATTACCGACGGACTTTTGCAGGGCGGTCTTGAAGAGGGGCTGAAATACCTGAAATATAAAAATCAGGACGTTTTTCTGTGTCTTATCCTTTCACCGGACGAGATGTCGCCGTCCGTTAATGGTGCTGTCGAGCTGATTGACAGTGAAACAGGAGAGAGGATGGAGATTACCGTTTCGGATGTATTGATTAAAAAATATGAAGAGGCAATGAAACGGCATCTGGCAAAAATCCGGGAGCAATGCAGAAAACTGGGAATTCAGCATACAGTACTGACTGCGGATATGCCTGTGGATTTAATGCTGAAAAACAGCGTCATACGGAACCTTTAGAATGTGAACCACGCCGGAATACGGATAAGGGCAACGGCATTTGTGCGGCCAAAAACCAAACGTTAAAGGAAGTGAGTTTTTGTCATTCGAAACACCCTTTGGTTTAATTGGACTTTTGTCAGTACCGTTAATAATACTGCTTTATGTTTTAAAGCAAAAAAGGGAAAAAGTCACTGTCTCAAGCCTTGCTCTGTGGAGCAAGGTTATTGATGACATGCAGGTAAATACACCGTGGCAGAAGCTCAGGAAAAATTTGCTGATGTTTCTCCAGATTGTTGCGGCAATCCTGATTGTGCTTGTACTGGCCGGTTTTTCACTAAAACTGAATACCGGGGAGGCCTTGTCGGTGATTATTGTAATTGACAACTCATTAAGTATGGCTTCTACGGATATAAAGCCGACACGGCTTGCTGCAGCGAAACAGGACGCGATTGAATATGTGGAGAATTTGCCGGGGAACAGCAGGGTAACGGTTGTCACAATCGGAGGAGAACCCGATGTGCTGATTTACGCTTCCACATCAAAGAATGAAGTCAGAAAAAGCATTGCGTCAATAAGCCAGTCATCGGGATATGTGGACGCGGAAATGGCCGGAGAACTGGTCCTGTTCCTTAAAGATCAGGAGAAGGATGCCCGGATTGTCCTGTTCTCGGATACTTTTTTCAGTTTTGGCAACGAAAAAGTAAAATTTTCGGAATACAAAAAACAGAACGATAATATTGCCGTTACAGGACTTACATATACAAAAACAGGCAATGGCATTACGGCAATGAGTATTATACGGAACCAGGGAGAAAAATCTGCCGAAATAACCGTTAGCCTTTATGGTGACGACGAGTTTATTGACTCAAAATGGGTAACAATACCCGGAAACCAGACAAAAACCATATGGTGGAATAAAATCCCAGATAATGTAAGAACTTTAAGGGTCAGCGTGGAAACAGAGGATATACTTCCCGATGACAATAACGGGTATGAAGTTGTTGTTACCGAAAAGGATGTAAAGATTCTGCTTGTCACCAACGGAAACATATTCCTTGAAAAAGCCCTTTCACTGATTGAAGGGGTGGAAGTCGCAAGAACGTCACCGGATGAAACTGTTTACGAAGGTTATGATTTGTATGTGTTTGACGGATTTATACCCGGTAAATTCCCAAAGGACGGAAATATGGTGATTTTTTCACCGACGCCCAACAGCCTGTTTTCTGTCGGTGACTGGATGGATAACCCGCTTGTCAGCCCGTCGGATCATCCTGTATTCAGGTACCTTGACAAATTATCCTTTGCAGTAGGAAGGACCCGGATTATCGGAAAACCCGAATGGGCAGAAGTGATAATGGAGTACAGCGGAAACCCGATTATTATGGAAGGTGTCCTTGACAATAAAAGAATTCTGATATTCGGATTTAACCTGTTTGAAACCGATCTCCCGTTAAGGGCCGAGTTTCCCATTCTGATTTCAAATATAGTTAATGAATACGCGCCATTACGGAGTACGGTGGTTGACCGGATATTTGCCGGGGACGCGGTGCGGTTCAGATTAAAGCCCGATACCGTTAAAGCCTATGTTCATACTCCTGACGGAAGACGCCTGGCAATTGAGCCCGCAGTGCTATCGGAACCCTTTACCGATACCGGCAAACCGGGAATTTATACTCTTGAACAGGTAAGCAGCAACGGCAGCGTAAGCACCTTTTTTGACGTAAATCTCCCTGACGAATGGGTAATGGAAAAAGCGTCTTATGACCGTTCTGATGCGGCGGTTGAATATAAAGCAACGGATATTGCCTTTCAGAAGCAGGCTGTTAAATTTTCATTGCCGGTCATTGCGTTTGTTATTTTGATACTTTTATTTGAATGGTGGTATTATGCAAACAGGAATTACGTTTGACAATCCATGGGCTTTGGCGCTTATTCCTGTGGTTGTTGTCTTTATAATATTAACAGGCCGAAATCTTAAATTTAAATCGGTTATAAGAAAACGAATGATAACAGCATTACGGATTATGCTGATGTTGTGCCTTGTTATTGCCCTTTCTTCACCTAACATAAAATCCACTTTAAACCAGACGGCTACCATATTTGTGGCAGACGTCTCTGACAGTCTTAGAAGAAGCAGGGGCAGAATACAGGAATTTATTCAGGACTCACTGGGTTATATCTCAGACAGAGACATCACAGGCGTTATATCTTTTGCTGATGAAGCGGCGGTTGTAAAAATGCCTGATAAAGCAAACAATGGGAATTTGTCTTTAAATACAAAGATAAAAACCGGCGGAACAAATATTGAAAAGGCATTGACACTGGCACAGTCTGTAATGCCTGAGAATGCCGCAAAAAGGCTGGTACTTTTAACCGACGGCAGAGAAACATCGGGAAATGCGGAGGAAAAAGCAAAAAAGCTTAGCAGGCTTGGATATACCGTTGACGTGGTAGCTTTTGAGGAAAGTATCGGCGATGAAGTTCAAATGGAAGAATTAAGTGTGCCTAAACAGGTGAATGCCGGGGAACGCTTTGATATATCGCTGAAAATAAAGAGTACGGCAAATACCAATGCGGTCATAAGGCTTTATCAGAACAGGACTCTTGCTCAGGAAAAAAGTGTTGAACTGTATGACGGTGATAACCTTTTTGTTTTTACCGACACAGCCGAAGAAACCGGGATGATTACGTATACCGCCGAGGTTGTCGCCGACAGCGACACTGTTATTCAGAACAATCAGCTCTCGGGTTTCACCCAGGTGCTGGACAAACCGAAAATACTGCTTGTGGAAAGGGGTAACAGCGGTGAAAACCTTGTGCGTTATATTGACGGATATGCGCAAATAACAAGGGTAAAGCCTGAAGAAGTACCCGTTACAATGCAGGAAATAATCAAATACGATGCTTTTGTGCTGACGGATATTAATTATGAATGGCTTAATGAAGATTTTGTGGTACTTTTGGAACAGGCTGTAAAGCACAACGGCAAAGGTCTTCTTGTAACCGGCGGAGAAAACAGTTACGCTCCGGGAGGATATAAAGGTACATTACTTGAAACTGTGCTGCCGGTAAATATGGATATAAACGAAAAGGAAGAAAAACCAAACCTTGGTCTGGTGCTTGTGATAGACAAATCATCAAGCATGTCGGGCGGAGAATATGGCATAACAAAGCTGGATCTGGCAAAGGAAGCGGCAATACGTACCGTCGAAGTGCTTGAGGATACCGACTGGCTTGGCGTGATTGCCTTTGACGAAACAGTACAATGGGTTATAAAAACAGAACAGCTTACAGACAAGAAAAAGGCGACTGATTTGATTGGCTCAATTAGACCCGGAGGAGGAACGCAAATAATTCCTCCCCTCAACGAGGCATGGAAGAACCTTCGTGAAAAGGACACGAAACTCAAGCATATAATTCTCTTAACAGACGGTCATGCAGAACAGTATGGCTATGATAGGGTTATCCGAAATATTAATTCGGACGGAATCACACTGTCGACGGTTGCTGTAGGTGAAGAAGCGGACGCTATGTTGCTGAAGGCCCTTGCCCGAGGCGGAAACGGAAGGTTTTACAAGACCGATGAATTTTCCGATATACCAAGCATTTTGGTGAAAGAAACTTTTCTTGCAGGGCAGAAATACCTGCAAAACCGCAGTTTTTATCCCGAACTTGTAAGTTCATCGGGAATTTTGAAAGGGATTGAGGAAATTCCGCCCCTTGACGGGTATGTGGCGACAAGCATAAAGTCCACCGCAAGTATGATATTTAAAAGCGATACCGATGACCCTGTTCTGGCGGTATGGCAGTACGGCCTTGGAAGGACTGCTGCGTGGACTTCGGACATTCAGGGAACCTGGACGTCCCAATGGTCGATATGGCATGACGCGCCGGTATTCTGGGGAAACCTGATAAGCTGGCTGATACAGAAGAATATGAATACCGAATATTCGGTTGACACGACGGTGAAAGACGGTAAAGGCATTATAACCGTAACCTTTGAGAACGAAATACCACAGAATGATACTTTGGAAGGAATACTTGTATCCCCTGACGGCACTACGTCTGATATAAAGCTTCATATAAAAAAGCCGGGAGTTTATGAAGGGGAGACGGATAAGATTTCGCCCGGAGCATATATAATAAACCTTAAATTTACAGGTGACGAGGACGGCGGTAACATAAGCGCCGGCTTTGTAATGCCTTATTCGGATGAATACAGGGTTTTGCGGGATACCGGAAACTTTCTTGAGAAAATTGCAAAAGCGGGCGGCGGAAGGGTTATAACAGCTCCCGAACAGGTTTTCAAAGGTAATGTGCAGAATACAGGCGGAACCAAAAATATAACCAATCCTTTTCTTATCATGTCGCTGCTGCTACTTCTTCTGGATATTGCGGCAAGAAAACTTAATGTTTCGCCGGGCAGGATAAGAGAATTTTACGGTCGGAAAATTGCCCCTGCTGCGGCGGAGGTTGCCGGCAATTTAATAATACGTACAAAAAACATGAAACCTGTGTTAAAAACAAATAATAACGGCGATTCTTCAGAATCCTCAGAAAATATTGATACCGGAATCAGCGCCGCTGCGGCGGAAGCAGACAAACAGGGGAAAATTAAAAAGGAGCCTGAAAGAAAGCTGGCTCCTGAAGAAATTGATCACATTACTGCTTTGCTTACCAGAAGGAAAAAATGGAAATGACATCAAAACCATTTCTGTTTTTCCTTCTGATAATCCTTAAGTGTCATGTCGGTGATTTCTTCAATAATACCAAGGATATTCATTACAAAGACAAAATCATACCTGTCTCTGTAAAAAGTGGAGTATGGCAGCGTATGTTTCAGCAGGTCATTCGGTATGCCGATGTCTTCGGCGTGAATGGGCTGCCGGAATTTTTTGTATATTTCTCTGTATTCGTCCCATGTGGGGAGGAAATCAAGAGCTTTGACAATCTTATCCCAGTTATTGACGATGGAATTATAATGACGCTCAAAGTCTTCTTCGTTAAGGTTAAGGCATTTATTTGATTTTTCAAGCACCGAAAGCCATTCTTCACCGAAACAATGAACAACCTTATTTCTGAAGGAATCCCGGTTCAGTATTCTGTTTTTTGCCTTTTCCTTGTCAAGATTTTTTATATTTATTTTTTTGAAATATTCATACATCCTGAGATAATACCCTGTAGAGCACCCTACGGCGGTACCATGCAAAGGATATGGTTTTCGGGCTTCAAGCATTCTTGTTTCCCAGATATGACCCTGATTATGCTCCACAGAAGCTACCGCACGGGTCTGACCGGTGGTAAAAATGGTTATTCCGGCAAGGATCAGTCCTTCAATAATCGCTTTAAGCCCTTCATCGGTGGCACTGCATATTTCTTCCACATTGCGGGTGAGCTTTTCCAATGCCTGGGTGATAAGGCCTAATGCCTGCCCGTCAACTTCTTCACCGGTTGTTATATTAGACAAAAGCCAGTCGGCCTTGGCTATAAATTTTCCGTAAACGTCGCCAAAACCGGCCATGGTAAGTTCTTTCGGAGCATTTTTCAGTATTTCGGTGTCAAGAACGAGGATTTTTGGAGCATTGCCGTGTCTGTGGACTTTTTTTCCGTTAAAAATCATTGGTGCCGTCACAGATGTGTACCCATCCATTGAAGCTGCCGTTCCAACACTTACAAAAGGCTTTTTTGCGGTATATGAAACAAACCGTGTTATATCGTTGATTACCCCCGAACCGCAGGCTATAAGAAAATCGGGCTCAGGTTCAAGGGACATCATTACCTGCCCGACAGAAAGTTCATCGGCTTCAATTCTTTCTTCTCCTCTGTCACGCAGCAGGCAGACATCGGCTGCAAAACCGTCATGTGCGAAATTTTCGGCGAGCGCTTTTCCTGCAGCAAGGTAGGTGTTGCCATCCGCAACAATCAGGCACCTTTTGCCCATGTTTCTTTTTTTAATATAGGATGAAGTGTTTTTCAGGATACCTTTTCCGATATATATATCTATATCAGAAATGGTATGTTCCGTTGAAATGCCTTCAAGTTTAAACATTTCATTTTCGTAATAGTAATTCATTCAAGCCACCTCCAGGGCACAGTTAATAAATTCGGGAACTATGCTAATTATACCACATAAACCATGACAGACAACCGGATGGCTGTTTTTAGCCGCTTTAAGTGGCCCATGCATTTAATATAAGCCCAATGATCCGGAAAGAAAACTTTTGATAACACAGGGCAGAAAAGTTATATAACTTTTCCTGTTCCGGTAAGTTAAAGCATAAAGCAGTCAGTCTGGAATATGAAAAACTACGCGGGACAGGTCTTAGTAGCTGAATTTTAGGTAAAAGCTCTGTAACGAAAGTAACCTTATATTTCGTTTGGCTATATCATATAATGAACGAATTGGGGCATATATATTGATGTTTAATACAGTGAAAGATTGGTATACGTAACAAAAAGCGTTACCGGGAGGTATTTGTATGTCAAAGTCAAAAGGCGGAAGCAGACGCATGTTTGCCGGAGGAAACACACCCAGAGGTTTTTTCAGTTATTTCGACAATATCCTTCCGCAAAACAGGGCAAAAAGGATTTTTATTCTTAAGGGCGGGCCCGGCACAGGGAAATCCACTTTTATGAAAGATATTGGGGAAGCTTTGTGCAGTGAAGGTTACGATATAGAATATTTTCACTGTTCAAGTGATCCGTCAAGTCTTGACGGGATTGTTATTCCTGAAAAAGGTATCGGAATAATAGACGGCACCGCTCCCCACATAGTGGATCCGAAAAATCCCGGTGCCGTGGACGAAATAGTAAATCTCGGTATGTTTTGGGATGGTGACCGACTGGCCCGAAACAGGGAAAGAATTTTAAAAACAAATGCCGAAATAAGCTCGCTTTTCCAAAGGGCTTACAGATATCTTCAGGCGGCATACAGCCTTTACAGGGACAATGAGGTAATATTCAGCAGAGCAATGGATCATGGAAAGGCCAATGTGGCAATATCCGAAATTACAGATAAAATTTTTAACGGAACCGGGGTTTCTGAAAAACAGGGTGAACAGAGGCATCTTTTCGCGTCGGCCGTTACCCCTGACGGATTGGTAAACTATTTGTCAACACTTGTTACAACCAAAGAGATAATTGTTTTAGAGGGAAAACCGGGTACGGGTACCGAGCGCCTTCTGGAAAGGGTAAGGGCCACAGCTGCGGAACGGGGGTTTTATACCGAGTCTTTTTACTGTGCGCTGAACCCTGAAAAACTTGAGCATCTTATTATTCCTGAACTGGACGTATCGATAACGACGTCAAATGAAGCGCACCATGCCGATGTTAAGGCGACATTGAAAATAGATTTCAACAGATTTCTGGATGCATCGGTGGTACAAAAATACGGCGAGGAAATAAAATTCAACCAGGACGGGTTTGAAATGCTTTTAAACAGGGCGATAGCCACAATAAAGCAGGCAAGGGAAAAACATGACGACCTTGAAAAATTCTATATTCCGAGCATGAGGTTTGAAGAAATCAGAAAGTGCCGGGATGAAATTCTTGAAAGGATTTTAAACTGAGAATTATTTTTCAGGCTTAATAAACGAGAATATGATATAATAATTTCTGATTATAAAGTTGTATTTATAAGAAATACGCGGTTTAATTAGGTTAAAAATAAATTTACGGTAAGAAGAAAACAGGTGATTGTTTTGATAAAGTACGGTTTTGTTCGTGTTGGCGCGGCAGTGCCCGAGGTGAAAGTTGCCGATACAGAATTTAATACACGGAAGATAATTGAAATAATGGATAAAGCCATAGAAAATGACGTGTATTTGACGGTATTTCCTGAGCTTTGCATAACGGGGTATACCTGCGGCGATCTTTTTCAGCAGCCACTGCTTCTGGACATGGCTTTGAAGTCTCTGAAAAAAATAGCCGATAAGTCATCGGGATGCAAAAATGTTTTCATAGTCGGGCTTCCGCTGATGATTAACCAGCAGCTTTACAACTGCGCTGCAGTAGTTCAGAACGGCAAAGTTCGCGGTATAGTGCCAAAACAGTATTTGCCAAATTATAACGAATTTTATGAAAAACGGTGGTTCAGCGAAGGAAGAAACCTTTCGGACGATTATGTGAATATTTTCGGACATGATGTTCCGTGCGGGAATAATTTGATTTTCCAGGACGAACTGACAGGGGAACTTAGCTTTGGCGTTGAAATCTGCGAGGATTTATGGATGCCTGTACCGCCGTCAAGCTTTCAGGCAAAAAACGGTGCGGTGATTCTGTGTAATCTTTCGGCAAGTAACGAAGTAATAGGTAAAAATGAATACCGCAGGATGCTGGTAAAGAGCCAGTCGGGAAGATGCATAGCAGCGTATGTTTATACTTCTTCAGGAGTCGGGGAATCAACCACCGATCTTGTATTCGGAGGGCAGGCTTTAATTGCCGAAAACGGAACCATATTGATTGAAAGCCGGCGTTTTGCAAGGGAATCCCAGCTGATCATGCAGGATGTTGATGTTAAAAGACTCTACTATGAGAGGGCCAACATATCTTCGTTTTCAGAGCCAGATCCGACCGTAGCAGGCCGGAGAGTGGTGTTGGAGCCTGTTTCCTTCGAACTTAAGGAGCTTTTAAGAAAAATAGACAAACATCCTTTCATCCCGGCGGACAGCGCTGAATGCAATGAGCGGTGCAGTGAAATATTCTCCATACAGACAGCAGGGCTTGCCAAGCGGCTGACGCATACCGGGCTGAAAAAGATGGTTGTTGGCATATCCGGAGGACTTGATTCCACTCTTGCGCTGCTGGTCGCGTGCCAGACTGCCGATATGCTGAATTTGCCCAGGAAAAACATAATTGCGGTTACCATGCCCGGTTTCGGAACAACGGGTAGAACTTATGAAAATGCGGTAAATCTTATGAAATCCATGGATGTAGACCTTCGGGAAATAGACATAAAAGCCGCTTGCCTGCAGCATTTCCATGATATCGGACATGATCCTGATGTTTATGATGTCACGTATGAAAACGTACAGGCGCGGGAACGTACGCAGATATTGATGGATATAGCCAACAGGGAAGGCGGACTTGTGGTGGGTACCGGAGATTTGTCGGAACTGGCGTTGGGATGGAGCACGTATAACGGAGACCATATGTCAATGTACGCGGTAAACTGCGGTGTGCCGAAAACCCTTGTTAAATACCTGGTTACATGGTATTCCGAAAACATAGCCACCGGGAAAACGGTAAGTATCCTTAAAAGCATAGCCGATACCCCGATATCTCCCGAACTTATGCCACCAAATGAGAACGGTGAAATTGAACAGAAGACCGAGGATATAATCGGGCCTTATGAGCTTCACGACTTTTTCCTGTACTATATGATACGCCACAGGGCGGATCCCGGGAAAATACTGTACCTTGCACGAATTGCGTTCAAAGATCAATATGATGAAAAGACAATAAAAAAATGGCTGAAGGTATTCTATAGAAGATTTTTCAGTCAGCAATTCAAAAGATCGTGCATTCCCGACGGACCTAAAGTCGGTACGGTAAGCCTTTCGCCGAGAGGTGACTGGAGAATGCCCAGTGACGCAAGCGCTGCGTTGTGGCTTTCCGAGCTTGAGGACGAATAGCCCCATAATGGTTTGGGTTTCAGTGGTGCCGCGGCGGCATAGCAGTATACAAAAGCCCGGGATTTGCGTTTTCCCGGGCTTTTTAAAGAGTAAACGTAGTATTAAACCTTTATTTCCCCGAAATTGTTATACCGTCAAACAGGATATAGGGAAGGACTGTAATGCCGTCACATACCGTTTCGGATGATATGCCTGCTATGTTTTTAAACATCTCGGCGAGATTTCCGCTTACCATTGTTTCACTCAACGCATGAGTTATTTCGCCGTTTTCGATCATGAAACTGTTTTTTGCCACACCTGAAAAATCCCCGTTTGTCGCCGGCTGACCACCGGAAAATCTGTTCATAATAATTCCGCGGTCCACCTTTTTAATAAGCTCATTCAGGCTTATATCACCGGGTTCCACGAATATGTTCTGGCTTAAATTAAGGGCCCTTGGAAAACCTGTTTTCCTTGATCCATAGTTAGAGAGCATAAAGTTTTTCAAGACGCCGTTTTTGATGATTTCCATGTTTTCACTCATAAAACCTTCGTTTGTAAACCTTTCCCCGCAGACAACTTTTTCGTTCAGGGGTTTGGTATAAACCGACAGCTTTTCTGACGCAACCTGCTTGCCAAGCATTGAAATCCACGGGCTTGTTTTGTCTATAATCGTGGAATCAGAAATAAAATTTCCAAAGGCGATTGATAACAAATCAATAAGACAGGAAGGCGTGATTATTACTTTTCCTACAATCTTCCCGGGAAACGGTTTGGTGTCTATTTGACGTTCACTTTCGGCAAAAAGCGTTCTCTGCATGCCAATGTCAATAAGCTTCCGGTCCAGGGAATCAAATTTTGCATAATAACCATTGAATGAAGAGGATTTTTCACCCTCATGGGCTGAAAACATTGTGCTTAAATCGTAATTCCCGCAGGTGTAGGTGAATTCAACTCCGTTGGTGTTCATAAAAACCGTTTCGTTATAGGCGTATTTGGTTACCAATTGTTCAAGAATTATTTTAGGGTAATCTGATTTCACATCAGCCACAAATTCCTTTACTCTTTCGAAAAATCCATCCCTGTCGGGTTCAAGGACCCCTGCGACAAAATTTTCATTTTTTATTTTCGGAGCAATGGACTCCGCATTGTCGCTTACCGACGATTGGGCGGCGGCGATACAATCCTGTACGGCTTTGTCGATGGATTCCTTATCCAGCCGGTTTGCCGATATAACCCCCTTTTTGCCGTCCTTTAAAGCCTTCATTGTTATTGAACTTTCAAACAGTGTTCTGAATAAACTGAATTCTCCGCCGTCAACATTGAATTCGTCCACTTTACCGGTGGATACAATGCACTGGGCGTGATCGGCCCCGGCCTTTTTCAGGGCATTAAGGGTATATTCTGCAATTTCTCTTATTTCCTTCATAAAGATTTACCTCCTTACCTTCCACCGATATTGACTTTGCACTTAATTGCAGGACCGCCCATACCCACTGGCATAGGCTGCTTTTTGCCGCAATACCCAGAGCTTAGCCAAACCATGTCGTCTGACAGCATATCAACTGTTTTAAGCATTTCAAAGGCAACGCCTGAAATGGTTGTATCACGAATGGCTCTGCCGAGTTTGCCATTCTTGATTTCATAACCCATACAAACACCAAACATGAACTCACCCGTCGTGTCGGCCTGACCGTTGTTTGTTTCGGTTAAATAGTAGCCGTCGTCAATTGCGGCAATCATGTCCTCGAGCTTGTCCTTGCCTGGAAGAATGGCCGTGTTTCTCATGCGTATTAAAGGTTCATCGGAAAAGAGGAAGGCACGGGCATTGCCCTGAGGTTTCATTCCAAAATGCTGAGCGGTTTCTCTGCTGTTCATATAACCAACTAAAATACCGTCCTTGATTAAAACCGCATCTTCAGCAGGTGTCCCCTCATCATCAACATAGACAGGCAGAGGGACAGGTTTCCCAAGTGCCGTATGGGCAAAATCCACCATTGTAATCAGTTCGCTTGCAACTTGCCTGCCGAGGTTATGTGCCGCTACTGAGCCACCAAGAACCAGGTCCGCTTCAACTGTATGTCCAACCGCTTCATGGGCGAGAATTCCTGCAAGATTCGGATGCATTACAACATCCTTATAACCTGCCTCGCAGTATACGCCTTCGGCTTTTTTCATCAGTTCGTTGTATACATTGTCTATGGCTTCATATAAATCGGCGGGATTGGTGAAGTTTTCGTCAAAATATCCGAAACCGCCTAACGGTTTGAACAGTTCAACCGTAGTGCCGTCGTTTGCCCAGGTTGACAGGAATATATAGATATAACTGCGCGGCATCAGAGAATGGGAATCCACTCCGTCGCTTACGACAAGCAGTTTTTCAATGCTTTCGGTAAATACCGATATGGTACGGCTTGCAAGAGCAGGGTATTTTTTGCTGATATATGCGTCAATTTCTTTTGCAAAATCAATGAATACTTTCTGCTCCACATCCCTGACGGCGTGCAGAAGTTCCTTTTTTCCTGTTCCTACTGACGGAAACCCGGGTTTGTTTTTCTTAACATGCATGTCCATAAATTTTGCATTTTCTTCAGCCGCGGCCAGTACAGCTTTTACTCTTTCATCGGTATATTCCGAACTTGATGCAAAACCATATACACCGCCTTTATAAACCCTGGCAGAAACTCCGCTTTCGTCGGAACGAATATTGCCTACAAGGTTTCCGTTAAGAAGCGTAACGCGTCTTCTTGTATTGACCTGTGCTCTTAACTCGGTGTGATCATGTAATAATGATTTAAATTTTGAAATTTTGTCTTCTAACACAGTTTTCCCTCCCTTTAAAAAATAAAAAAAAAGCTTATTCCATTATATCATACCAACATTTATCAAAATATTATAATATTTCATTATAAAAAATATCTATAAACCCTGGAAAGTCAATAAAAAAGAGACTTTAAGCGTTTTCGCCCTCACGGGCCGATTATTTTCACTGATATTGATTCTTCATGCGAAAGGTACAAAGATGCGGCGTTATCTTTTCCTTCCGCCTTCAAGAACCTCAAGTTTGGAATCATGGGTACTTACGGTAATGGAAAGGTTGTCCAGCTTAGAACCGATGTGAGCAAGGGATTTATCAAACTCATGGATTGTTTCGTATACTTGCTTATAGCCGTCAAAAAGAGCATTGAGTTTTTGCCCGTGTTCATTTTCAATACGGGTTATATGACCTTCGACTGTATTCAGCCTGTTTTCCACATTGCCAAGTCTGTTTTCCACTTTGTCCAATCGGTTTTCCACTTTATCCAGTCTGTTTTCCAAATTATCCAGTCTGTTTTCCAGTGTATCAAATCTGGAATTGGTTTCTTTCCTGAATTCCGAAAATTCAGCATAAATTTTTTCCAACAGGTCAAAAATTTTATCTTCCACGGTATCGCCTCCATGTTCCTGAAAAAAATTATATCATAATAAACCTGTAAAAAGAAACAGTTATTTATCAGTAGAGACTATAATATGAAAAAAGCCTGCAACCGATGTGTTTGCAGGCTTTTTGATTCTATTTCCGTGCTGTGGGCTGTGGCATGTTTATTAAAACGGGTAATAATAATTTATGCCGTTAAATTAACTCACTTTAAGTATTGACATAAATTTCGTTTACAGGCTGCGTGCGACGGTAAGGCTGAATTTTTGCTTTTCCATATTCTGTTTTAAGTAGACGGAAAAAAAAAGTCGGTGTAGAATAATGTAAGGTGTCTGGCTTGTTTCCCGTAAAGTCTTATATATTCCTGGAAAGCCGGGCAGCAACGAGAATTTTTTTGTGTTTTTGAACGGAATTGTCTGTGATTTTTGCAGTGAATGCCGACAATAATGATGTTTAAATTTTGAATATTATAGAGTTCCTTTACAGAATTTTGATATTTTCAAAAGTTTTATTGGCTAATTTTGAGGAGGTTCAGCTATGGCTGCAGAGACACTCGATCTTCCAACCCTTGAAAACTGGTTATGGGATGCAGCTTGCAGGATACGTGGACCGGTGGATGCGCCTAAATTCAAGGACTATATTCTGCCGTTGATTTTTCTCAAACGTCTTTCTGACGTTTTTGAGGATGAAGTGAATAACCTGGCCGAAGAGTTCGGAAGTGCGGAAATAGCATGGAAACTGGTTGAAGAAGCACATCATCACGGTCAGTCCATAGTGAGGTTTTACTTACCGCCTGAAGCGCGGTGGAATGTGATACGGCAAAAGACCGTCGGTATCGGCGAGTATCTTACCGACGTAATGCGTTCTGTTGCCCGGGAAAATCCGAAACTGCACGGCGTTATAGACGGAGTGGATTTTAACGCCACTGCGGCAGGGCAGCGTATAATTGATGACTCGCCGCTGGCTGAGTTAATCCAGGTACTCAGCAAATATCGTCTTGGGCTGAAGGACGTAGAGTCGGATATACTTGGGCGGGCTTATGAATATCTTCTTAGGAAGTTCGCGGAGGGACAGGGACAGAGCGCCGGCGAATTTTACACGCCACGAGAGGTTGCAATACTCATGGCCCGCATACTGGAGCCCGAACCGGGCATGACGGTCTATGATCCGTGCTGCGGATCAGGAGGGCTGCTTATAAAGTGTCATCTGCGGCTTCTGGAAACACACGGTGAAATTCAGAACGGCCAGCGCCGTTTACCGGCGCATGTGGCCCCTTTAAAATTATACGGGCAGGAAATAAACCCAACGACTTTTGCCATGGCAAGGATGAACGTTTTTATTCATGAGATGGAGGCTGATATAGCCATAGGGGACACCATGCGGAGACCTGCCTTTACCCAGAATGACGGCAGCCTGATGCAATTCCACCTGGTTACCGCAAATCCGATGTGGAATCAGAAATTCTCAACGGAGGTTTATGAACACGATCCCTTCGGAAGGTTTACGTTTTTTGGAATACCACCCGGCTCAAGCGCTGACTGGGGCTGGATTCAGCATATGTATACTTCATTGAACGAACGGGGCAAAATGGCAGTGGTTCTTGATACCGGTGCTGTCTCAAGGGGCAGCGGTAACCAGGGTTCTAACCGCGAAAGGGACATACGCAAGGCTTTTGTTGAGCAGGATCTGGTTGAAGCCGTTATTCAGCTGCCTGAAAATCTGTTTTATAATACCAATGCTCCGGGAATTATTCTGGTAATTAATAAAGTCAAGCGGCATCCGGGGGAAATTCTCCTTATAAATGCATCAAAGCTTTACAGCAAAGGACGTCCTAAAAACTATCTTACCGAAGAGCATGTTGAACACATATCATCCGTCTATGAAAGATGGGCTGCAGAGGAAGGACTTTCGGCCATTATCACCAACGAAGAAGCCGCGCACAATGATTACAACCTTTCTCCCGGACGCTATGTGGTTCAGAATGACGGTGAAGAAGTTTTGCCGCTGGAAGAAGCATTGGTACAGTTGCAGGAAGCGGAAGAAGAGCGCTCAGTTGCGGATCGTGAGCTGGAGGAAATCCTTAAGGTGCTGGGTTTGGGAGGAGTAACACATGACTGAAAACCGGAAAGCTGTCCGTGAAGAGATGAATGAATTACCTGAAGGTTTTAAAATGACTGAACTTGGGCCTATACCGAAAGAGTGGAAAATAGAACGGCTGGAAGAAATGGTTTCGGAAATCATGTCCGGAGAATGGGGAAAGGACGAAAACGCGCCAGGACTGGTGGCTTGTCGGGTACTGCGCGGTACCGATTTTGCCGAAGCTGAAAAATGCAATTTAAGCAAGGTTCCCGTCCGGTATGTCAAGGCTGCCGCCGTACAGAGACGCCAGTTGAAAGCAGGCGATCTGATAGTGGAGTTATCAGGAGGAAGCGAAGATCAGCCAACCGGCCGGATACTGCTTGTGGCCGATGAGCTGTTAAACAGGAATAAAATGCCGGTTTTATACAGTAATTTCACAAAGAGGATAAGAATTTCTTCTGATTATGTTCTTCCCGAGTATTTTGCCTATTACTGGCGGCATTTGTATAACCTTGGCGCTACGCGGCTTTATGAAAAACGCACCACCGGAATAAGGAATTTCAAGCTGGATGATTTTTTAAGAAGTGAAATGATCACCATTCCGCCCGTAAATGAGCAGAAGGCTATTTCACGTATCCTGTTTACCGTGCAGCAGGCAAGGGAAACCACAGAACGGGTAATACAGGCCACCAATGAGCTGAAAAAAAGCCTGATGCGTTATCTCTTCACTTATGGTCCGGTGCCTTTGGAAAAGGCCGAAAGGGTGCCGCTGAAGGAAATTGAAACCGGCTCTGTGCCGGAGCACTGGAGTACAGTGGATTTTGGCGCTGCTGTACTGAATATGCGTTTTCATGTCGGAAAAGTAAAGCAGAAAGAATATCTGAACTCAGGACGTTTTCCGGTTGTGGATCAGGGACAAAAGTTGATAGCAGGATACTGGAACAAACCGGAAGACGTTTATAATGGCCCTTTGCCGGTTATCATATTCGGGGATCATACGAGGGTGTTCAAATTTATTAATTTCCGTTTTGTATGCGGGGCAGACGGTACTAAAATTTTAATTCCGAATACTTCCAAATTTGATCCGGCATTTTTATATTATGCTTTAACAAGGCTGGAGATCCCAAACAGGGGCTATAACAGGCACTATGCTTTATTGAGGCAGCAACGCCTGATATGTCCGCCGCTTTCAGAACAAAAACGGATTGCCGATATTCTTGGTGCGGTAGACAAAAAACTTCGGGCTGAAGAGTTGAAAAAGCAGGCGCTGGAAACACTGTTCAAAACCCTCCTTTACAACCTCATGACCGGGAGAATATCTGTAAAGAACATAAATATAACTTAAATCAGGGAGTTGAAATGATGTCCGCTTTGAACGAACGCGAAACTGTCCAAAACCCGATTATCCGCTATGCTGTCGAAGCAGGATGGACTTATCTTCCGCCTGATGAAGTTCTTCGCATGCGGCGTGGCGAGTCAGGCATTGTTTTGCATGAAATATTGGAAAAACAACTGCAACGCCTTAATAACGGCATTGTGGATCATTTAAAGGCAGAAGAAATAGTGCGCAGATTGATATCGGTATACCCGAATATCGAAGGTAATTTCCAGGTCTGGGAATATCTCAACGGATTGAAAACGGTTTTCATTGAGGAAGAAAACAGGGAACGAAACGTGCAGTTACTGGATTTAAACTTTCCTGAGCGAAATTTATTCCATGTTACCGATGAATTTTATTTTGCGGGCTGCGCAAAACCCATCAGAGCCGATCTGGTTTTCTTTATCAACGGCATTCCCGTGATTATTACCGAAGCCAAATCGGCGACACGTATTGAGGGTATTGCCGAAGCCCTTGACCAGATACGCCGTTACCATCGGGAAGGGCCTGAACTTATGGCTGTTTTGCAGCTCTATGCCATTACACATCTTCTTAAATTTTATTACGGGGCTACATGGAATACTTCAAGAAAAGGGTTGTATAACTGGCGTGATGAACAGGCAGGAGACTTTGAGACACTTGTAAAGACTTTTTTTGCACCAAGGCGTATACTTAGGGTGCTGACCGAATTTACATTATTTGCCCGTAAAGACGGTGAACTTTCTAAAGTTGTGCTGCGTCCCCACCAGATAAGGGCAACGGAGCGTATAATAAAAAGGGCAAAAGATCCGGAAAAAAAGCATGGTTTGGTATGGCATACACAGGGATCGGGTAAAACATATACCATGATCACAGTGGCAAAGCGGCTCTTGGAAGATCCCGCTTTCAGCAATCCGACCGTACTCATGCTTGTAGACCGGAACGAGCTGGAACAGCAGCTTTTCAACAACCTGGAGGCCGTTGGCTTTGGACGGGTGCAGGTTACAGACAGCAGACGGCATTTATACGAGCTTCTCAGCAATGACTACAGAGGGCTTATAGTCTCAATGATACATAAGTTTGACAACATCCCTGCCAGTGTTAACATGAGGGATAATATATATGTTTTGGTGGATGAAGCGCACAGGACCACGGGTGGCAAGCTGGGAACCTATCTTATGGCCGCTCTTCCCAACGCTACATACATAGGTTTTACAGGTACACCTATTGACAAAACTTCCCATGGCAAAGGCACGTTCAAAGTATTCGGCACCGATGACCCGAAAGGATATCTTGATAAATACTCAATACGCGAATCAATTGAAGACGGCACCACCGTACCGCTGCATTATTCACTGGCGCCGAACCGGTTTCTGGTCGACCGTGCAACGCTGGAGAAGGAGTTTTTAAACCTTGTCGAAGCCGAAGGTGTAAGTGATGTTGAGGAACTTGACAGTGTTCTTGAAAAGGCGATAACTTTAAAAAACATGCTGAAAAATCGTGAGCGCATAGATAAAATAGCCGAGTTTGTCGCCAATCACTACAAAACGGTGGTTGAGCCTATGGGCTATAAAGCCTTTCTGGTCGCGGTTGACCGCGAAGCCTGCGCCCTTTACAAGGAGGCGCTGGATAAGTACCTGCCCGCGGAGTATTCATCGGTAGTGATCAGCAAAAACCACAATGATCCTCCTGAGCTTGTAAGATATCACCTTACGGATGAAAAAGAGGAACAGGTGAGAAAAGCGTTTCGAACCCCCGACTCAGTGCCAAAGATACTTATAGTTACCGAAAAGCTTCTGACGGGTTATGACGCCCCGATACTATACTGCATGTATATGGATAAACCTTTGCGCGATCATGTGCTGTTACAGGCAATTGCACGGGTTAATCGCCCTTATGAAGATAATGAAGGACGTCGTAAACGCAACGGGTTTATAATGGATTTTGTAGGGATATTCGACAATCTTGAAAAGGCTCTTGCTTTTGATTCCGAAGATGTGCAAAACGTTGTCGAAGGGATTGATGTATTAAAAAAGCGTTTCGATGTTCTGATGGAACAAGGACGGAAAGAATATCTTCCCTTAATGGAAGGAAAGACGGCAGATAAGGCGGCGGAAGCCATACTGGAGTTTTTCCGGGATAAGGAAAAGAGACATGAATTCTATCAATATTTCAAAGAAATTCAGGACATATATGAGATTATTTCCCCGGATCCTTTCCTGAGGCCGTTCATGAGCGATTACGGAAATCTGGCTCAAATGTACGGAATGCTTAGAGGAAATTACGAAGCCGGAATATCAATAGACCGCGAATTTTTGAGAAAAACCGCAAGACTTGTGCAGAAACATACAAGTGCTGTTTTTTATGATGAGCAGACCGAATTTTACACCCTGAATGAGGAAACTCTTGAAAAAATACTTGATAACAACCGGCCTGATACGGTTAAGGTCTTTAATCTGCTCAAAACAATAAGGAGTATTGTCGGGCAGGAAAGTCATCACTCGCCATATCTGATACCTATAGGGGAACGTGCTGAACAAATAGCCAGGGCATTTGAAGAAAGACAATTGACAACCAAAGAGACTCTTAAACAGTTGGAATTTTTGATCCGGGAGGGTATAGAAGGAAAGAATGCCGAAGCGGAGTCGGACTTATTGCCTGAAGGATTTGCAGTTTTCTGGCTTCTAAAGCGTGAAGGAATGGAAAAAGCCGAAACAGCGGCCCGTAAAGTCCAGGATGCCATAAAACAGTTCCCTTACTGGGAACGCAGCGCAGAGCAAAAAAGAGGTCTGCTGATTGCGGTTTACAAAGCATTAATTGAAGCAGGTACCGAACATGTGGCTGAATTTGCGGAAAAAATAATGAAAATGCTTGGGAGGAGAGCCAATTGAAAAAAAGTACCAAAACGGAATGGGTACCGTTGGAGGAGACAGTGCCTGCGGATGTGTTCAAGGCGGAGGTGAAAGCGTGGGCGGAAAGGATTGGGGTGGAACCTAAGGAGATACATATCCGTCCGATGAAGCGTAAATGGGCCAGCTGTTCACAGACGGGCAGGCTGACGTTTGATACCGAATTATTGCGTCAGCCTGCCGGTTTCAGGGCAGAGGTGATTGTTCATGAACTCCTGCATCTTAAAGTGCCAAACCATGGCCCTCTGTTTAAAGCCCTTCTGAAAGCGTATTTGGGTGAAAAAAATTAAGGTGAAAATTCGAGAATACCGGCTCCGTATTTGAAGGTGTTTATATAAATGAAAGAGGGCTTAACCTTTTGTGAAAGCGGAGCTTTAAAATTATCACAATAATACCCCGGCTTTCCGGAAGCAGCCGGGGTTACCGGAGCTCATTCAAAGTTTAAGTTACATAAGGGGCAGATTGTCCAGATTGTCATTCGGATTGCCGTTGGGCTGGCTTCTCAGATATTCGCGACCGTTCTTGGCGCGTCCGACAATTACACCCTCTATCTGTCCGTTTTTTGCCATCCTGATTGCTTCGTCAATGGCATATACATTTCCGTCGTCAAGCATGACGGCTGTAATGTCGCCGTCCTCATTTTTTTTGACTTTCTGAATTTTTGAGCCCATTTTTTTTCCTCCCCTGTTTGTTCGTATACATAAGTTTGCCTAAAAAAGCTTTTTTTATTCAGAGATAAATCTGGGTAAGCTGTTAAAAGTTACAGAACGTTATTATATTTTAAAACTCTGAAGGAGGGGATATCACTGAAAAAATGCTAATAGAGCAAAAACTCAAAGGAAGATATGCGGATAGCGCTTTTTTACCGCCGAAAGTACATAATCCGGTCCTATTCAGTAATTTAATATTGACATTTCCCTATTAATTATTGTATACTTTATTTTGTCATGCATAGGGGAGTAGCTCAGCTGGTAGAGCATCGGTCTCCAAAACCGACGGCCGCGGGTTCGAATCCTGTCTCCCCTGCCAGATTAAAAGCCTGTAACTTCAAAAGTTACAGGCTTTCTAATTTTTATTGTTGAAATTCATAATGTTTCTGAAAGAACAGGGGGATGCGAATAAAAATTGACCCACACCAAACCAACGACTTCCCATAAAGGTGTTACTTTAGTTTGGAATCAATGTCAAAAATTACACAATAAATAAATTTACATTGACCCCGGTAGCTTTATTACATAAATAAGGTGAAAAATGATAAAGTAGAAATCATTTTTCACCACTTGACAAGACACTATCAATTTTAGAGTTACAAAAGATTTTAGTTAGCAGTGTATTTAATTTAGAAGAATTTATGTATTTTAATGTATGAACATTCGGCTCGGACTTAAATGGGACGGGTTACATCGTTACTCGTAATTTTGTATAATTTCCTTTAAGTATTTAAATTCTTTTTCATTTAAACATATCTCATGAAGAGTATAAGTTCCATGCCTGAGAATGTGCCAGGCAGTTTTGACTCTGTTCTTCAAATTATTGAAAAATCCACTCTGTTCACTGTAATAAGAACTTATTGAAATTGAAATAAAGTATTCTTTAACGCCGTTTTCAAATTCCATTTTTTCTATACCTATTGACTCACAACCGCAATCACATTCAATGATAATTTTTCTGCAGTTTTTGTCAGCTAATACCATACAAATACCTACCTCGTTTTAAGAATAAATTAATCATTGCTTTATGTTACAAGGTATTATCAAATGTTGGCAAGGTTTTCATCTGAACTTATGAATTTTAAAGGTATTTTATCAACTATAATATATATTTTCTGTATGGCTGTAATTTTTCATTGAATACGCTTTTACAAAATCTTGAGTAAATCCATTCATTTAATCACCCGTTTTATTCTAACATAAAATTTTATTTACCAGCAAATATATGCAGGTAACTAATCAAAAAATCTTTTTGACTCATGTAAACATCTTTAACGACTTATAGTCAAAATGGACATTTCAGACTTTGGCTTAAGAAAATGAAAGTACTGCGAACATCCCATGGATTATTACGGGCAAAACAGTAAGTTTATTTGGCTGACGGCAAATAAAATAATGACAATGCAGAAGTGCCCACAAAGTTTACGAAAAAGTAAAGGTTTAATAAACCATGCCTTAAATTTTCTTAATTTTATATAGTTATTTGCTTATATGACGTCATCCCGTGCTGACACCATAACGATAGCAAGACAGAATAAACCTCAATTAATATATGATTGAAAAGATTTAAAGTACTTCCGCTAAAGTAAAATTGTTATGTAAACATAAATATACCCTTCTTTATCCGATAAAATAAGAAGGGCATATTGGTTTTAGGCTTATTTTATATTATCTTTCCTAATGCCTGAAAAATGTGTACATTAGCCGTTTGCACCCATATTTTCGGTTTTATGGGCGGATAGTCTGTATATAGGCTGGCCCAGGCTTAAAAATTTTTCTTCATATTCAGTGGTTACATTTCCCTCTGCGTAAGGGCTGTTGTGCAAATCGTAGGTTATACCCTGCAGCGAAAAGCCCGCAAGTTCAAATTGCTCAATGGAGTATTCAAAAAAGTCACGGTTATCGGTTTTAAATATAATGCAGCCGTTTTCTTTTAATATTTTTTTATACATTTCAAGAAATTTCGGGTTTGTCAGTCTGCGTTTTGTATGTCTTTTCTTTGGCCACGGATCTGAAAAATTGAGGAAAATAATTTCTATTTCCCCCTCACCGAAATATTCCGGAAGATTTTCGGCATCGGCGTTAAATACTGCAAGGTTGGGCAATCCTTCTTCCGGCAGTTTTTTTATCATTTTTCCCAAAATGGGCAGGTATTTTTCCATGGCAATATAATTGATGCTTGGGTTTTGAGTGGCATGGGTTATTATGAACTTACCCTTGCCACAGCCTATTTCCAGATATACCGGATTGGTGTTGTGAAAGTGTTCTTCGGCCCATTTGCCTGCAAAATTTTCAGGCTGGTTTACAAAATTCGGGTGACTGTATACAAAATCAAGGGATTTTGGAATATTTCTGAGCCTCAAAAGCTACGGCCTCCTTTAAAATTTTTGTAATACCAAAGCATGAGCAAAATCTATTATACTTGTTACAGTCTGTGTTGTAAACCGGAATAAATTCATGAAAGCAAGCGGCGAAGAATTTAAGTTGAAGGCGCTATGTTTTCTGTTATAATTAACTTATGAAATCAAAGCAGAACTATGGCCGGAAGGAAGATACTGATGAAATATAAACTGATTGCAGCGGATATTGACGGTACGCTTGTGAACAACAAGAGAGAAATTACTCCGAAAACAAAGGAAAAAATCCATGAAGCGATAAAAAAAGGTGCTGTTTTCACTATCTGCAGCGGAAGGCCTGTGCAGGGAGTACAGCTGATAATGAACCAGCTCGAGGCGGATATCCCGGTTATTACATACAACGGTGCGATGGTAATAACCGGAGAAAGCAGGAAAATTATATATTCGTGCACAATGAGAAAAGAGGATGCAATACAGGTTGAAAAACTTGGAAGGGAACGGAATACAACCATTGCCATATGGGCTGATAATAAACTTTATGTTAACCGTATGGATGAACGGGCTGAAAAATACAGCGATTTAAGCGGCACCGAGCCGATATTGTACGAAAATGTTGAAGAACTTATTGAAAAGGGAATAAACAAAATCCTGTGGTATGACGAAGTGGAGAAAATCAATACTTTTCTGAAGGAATTGCAGGGAAAACTGAACCCGACAATTAATTTCCACACGTCCCAGCCGTTTTTCCTTGAATTTGTCGATGTAAATGCTTCAAAGGCCATTGCCCTTGAAAAGTTGGGGGAATTTTACGGTATCAAAAGGGAGGAAATGATAGCAGTAGGTGACGGGTTTAATGATCTGTCAATGATAGAGTATGCGGGACTTGGAGTTGCAATGGAAAACGCGCCTGAAGAAATAAAAAAGGCTGCGGACTTTGTAACGCTGTCAAATGAAAATGACGGCGTGGCATATGTAATTGAGAAATTCATATTAAACAGTGAGCGGTAAGGTTTTGAATGCTCTTGATTTTAAAAATGCATAATAATATATTAAGATGTGAAATAATAAAAAAATTTCGGAATACCCTTAAGTAACCCAGAAAGGAACTGCTTAAGGGTATTTTAAGGAAGTATGATTATGGACGATTTGTTAAACCTCATAAAAGAAAAGTATCCTACGTTCAGTAAGGGTCATAAGGCAATTGCGTCGTATATTGTAAATCACTATGATAAAGCGGCGTTTATGACAGCAGCCCAGTTGGGAAAAGAGGTTGGAGTAAGTGAATCGACGGTTGTGCGGTTTCCGGCAGAACTGGGGTTTGACGGTTATCCCGAACTTCAGAAAAAACTGAAGGAAATCATAAAAAGCAAGCTGACCTCTGTGCAAAGACTTGAGGTTTCTTCCAGCAGGATTGACAAGGACAATGTTTTAAAAAGCGTCCTTCAGTCGGACATGAACAAGATAAAAATGACATTGGAAGAAATAGATGAAGATAATTTCAACACCATCGTGGAAACAATCCTTAACGCCAGACACATTTATATCCTTGGCGTAAGGAGTTCGGCATCGCTGGCAAGTTTCCTCGGATTTTATTTCAATCTCATTTTCCAGGATGTGAGGCTGGTACATACCACCAGTGTAAGTGAAATGTTTGAGCAGATTATAAACGCAAAGGAAGGAGATGTGGTTATCGGTATCAGTTTTCCCAGATATTCCAGAAGAACCACGAAAGCAATGCAGTTTGTGCAAAAACAGGGCGCGACAACTATTGCAATAACCGATAACCCGAGCTCGCCTTTGGTGAAGTATGCCAATTATTCTATTTTTGCAAGAAGCGATATGAATTCGTTCGTGGATTCTCTGGTGGCTCCTTTAAGTATTATTAACGCCATCATTGTGGCAATAGGTTTGAAAAGGAAGGAGCAGGTACAGTCAACACTGGAGAAACTTGAAAAAATATGGGATGAATATCAGGTGTATGAAAAGGGCGATTCCTGATTAGACGGTGTGGATGTGATGAAAGACATAGGAGTGGTTGGTGCAGGTGCGTCCGGTTTAATGGCAGCCGGGAGGGCGGCTGAACGGGGGCACCGTGTTTTTGTGTTCGAAAAGAACAAAATAGCAGGGAAAAAAATCCGTATCACGGGCAACGGGAGATGTAATCTCACCAATGCCTGTGACTGGGATACCCTTATTTCGAACATACCCGGGAACGGGAAATTTCTGTATTCGTCGTTAAGCCTTTTTTCTAATAAAGACATTATGGATTTTTTCATTAAAATGGGCCTTGATCTCAAAATTGAACGGGATAACCGCGTATTTCCGAAATCAGACAGGGCGAGAGATGTGGTTGACGCTCTTTTAAAATATGCGTCAATGCATAATGTAAGATTTTTATTTGAAAGCAGGGTGGAGGAAATACTGACAAAAAACGGTTGTGTGTCAGGTGTAAGGCTTTCGGACGGAACTGAAAAAAGCCTTGACGCGGTCATAGTTGCCACCGGGGGAGTTACATACCCCGGAACAGGGTCCACAGGTGACGGGCACAGTATGGTTCGGAAACTTGGGCATACTATAACGCCGTTAAGACCTTCTCTGGTTCCGCTGTTGGTTAAGGAAAGCTGGGTAAGAAAGTTACAGGGATTGTCGCTTAAAGATGTATCGGTTGAATTTTTGGACAGGAAAGGCAGCAGAATATATAATGCGCGGGGGGAAATGATGTTTACCCATTTTGGAGTAACGGGACCTGTAATTTTAAGTGCGAGCCGGCATATTCTGGAATACGGCTGCAGGGATATTTTCCTTCGGATGGATCTTTTTCCCGATTTGACAGAGGAAGGGCTTGATATAAGGATTCAGAATGATTTTCAGGAAAACCCCCGGAAAATGTTCAAGAATTCACTGAACAAACTGCTGCCCAGCCTGCTTGTGCCCGTTATTGCGGAACTGAGCGGAATTCTGCCTGAAAAAAGTGCAAATCAGGTAACAAGAAATGAGAGACAGCGCCTTGTTAATCTTCTGAAGAACCTGAAATGTGAAATTACCGGTTCCCGGTCATTTGACGAGGCTGTTGTAACCGCCGGAGGAGTCTGCGTAAAGGAAATTAATCCGAGAACAATGGAATCAAAATTAATAAAAGGTTTGTATTTTGCCGGTGAAATAATGGATGTGGACGCCTATACCGGAGGGTTTAACCTGACAATTGCGTTTTCAACCGGATATGTGGCAGGAAACAGTGTTTGACGGTTCAATGCTTTCAGCGGCCAACGTTTAAAACATAGACGTATGGAAAGAATATAATAAAGTATTTAAAATAACGGTAAGCCGTGTGAAAGCATGAAACTGGGATTTAATTGGGTTCTGATTTTTGTTTCGGTTATAATGGTGGTAATACTGATTGGGGTTCAGATAGTCAGGATTTACCCGTTAGGTGTGGAAATCCCGGCGGATCCGTATCAGGGTCAGCCGCTTTTGCCATATCAGTCGTTGATTAAACGAGGCAGCATTACCCTTGACGTAATAGGCCAATATAAGCCGTATTCCGTTATGATTTTCAAAAATGGCGACCGAATTCTTCTTGTTGAACAGTTTCCGGTTACGGTTAAAATAACCGACGGTGACGTGCTTGAATTATGGGTGCTTGAGGAACTTCCGGGGGCAGCCCTGATAACCGCGAAAACATCTGAAAACGTAAGGCTTAAATATTCCAGAACGTCAATACCGCTCGAAAAGGGATTGCATCGGATAGCAAAGGTATTTGTAAACGGCATGTATTAGACATGTACTCAGAAAGTTTCCATGCCGGCAGGTTCTCCTTGTATTCCGCGGTCTGGTTTTATATAATGATAAATGTTGGTACAAATGCTTAATGAAACTTTCCCTGTTGTTGAATAGCGGAGGATTAATATGTTTGACGGTAACTTGGAATTCGGAAGCAAGGACGTTGTAAGAGCCGCAATATACATGGCTTTGTCCGCGACACGTGATGAGGAGAAACTTCTGAAGCATCAGTACGCCGAAAAGGGTATAAAATGCTGTGCTGTTGACTACGGTGGAGATTTTGTAACTTCAATTGTAAAAATAATTGAAAGGGCCGTGGTTTCCGCTAAACGTGAAGGCGTTATTGTTGAGAGCCATGCTGAAGAGGGAGCGGTTGCAGGTGCCACAAGAGAGGCTTTGAACCAAATTGCAAACAAAGCCATCGGCCTGAACGTCGGCGGAAAAATCGGAGTGGCAAGGTACCATGATCACGTCGCTGTCTGTGTATTTTTCGGCGTGGGGCTTCTTCATCTGAATGAAATATCAATCGGCGTGGGACACAGAGTGGTTTAAAACCAAATAAACACGACGGAGGAATTCATGTGAGAAAACATATACAAATAGCAATAGACGGCCCTTCGGGAGCCGGAAAAAGTACAATGGCGAAGATTGTTGCCAAAAAATTGGGTATCATGTACCTGGATACCGGGGCGATGTACCGTGCGGTGGCGCTGAAAGCGATAAAGTCGGGAATTGATACAAAAGACGGCGATGCTTTGGCCGAAATGGTAAAGGATATAGATCTCAGGATTGTTTATGAAAACGGGGCTCAGAAAGTACTGCTTGACGGAGAAGATGTTACCGAAGAAATACGCACGCCGGCTGTTACGGTAGGGTCGTCCAATGTAGCCGTTAATCCCGCAGTCAGGGAAAAAATGGTTGAACTGCAGCAGAAAATTGCAAAAGAAAACAGTGTTGTAATGGACGGCAGGGATATAGGAACACATGTGCTGCCGAATGCCGATGTAAAAATATTCCTTACCGCTTCAATAGAAGAAAGGGCAAAAAGAAGGTATGAGGAACTAAGGGAAAAGGGTATGCTGAAACAGACTTTTGAAGAACTAAAAAAAGAAATGGAATACAGGGACATAAACGACAGCACCAGGTCACATTCACCTCTGAAAAAAGCCGATGACGCAATTTTACTGGATACGACCGGGTTTTCTTTGGAAGAAGCGGCAAAAGTGGTTCTTAATATTATAAAATCGAGGCTGTGAAATATGTTCTACAATTTTTTGGCGTTTTTATGCAGGATTTTTTTCTCTGTTTTTTTCAGGGTGGAATATAAGGGGCTTGAAAATGTACCTGAAAACGGGCCGTTAATAGTATGCTGTAATCATATAAGTCTTCTGGACATGTTTTTGTTTGCCCACCGAATGCCGAGAAAAATTTATTTTATGGCCAAAAAAGAGCTGTTCAGAATTCCGGTGTTAAATTCCATAATTAAGGCCCTCGGTGCATTTCCGGTAAACCGCGGGCACGGCGATGTTAATGCGGCAAAGACAACCCTCAATCTTTTAAGTGAAGGCAAGGCGGTGGGAATATTCCCGGAAGGAACGAGATATAAGAAGGTTAAAAAAAGAGTAAGGCCGAAAAACGGCGCAGTGCTGTTTGCGCTTGAATCAGGTGCACTCATTCTTCCTGTCGGTATATTCGGAAATTACAGAATATTTTCAAAAATGAAAGTGGTGTATGGAAAACCGTATAAAGTTCAATGGAACAGAGAAGGAAAACCAACTAAGGAGGATTTGCAGAATATGGCTGATGCGCTTATGGAAAAAATATATTCGCTGGAAAATGAATAAAGGCATTGTTTTTGGAGGAACCTGCAAATGGCTGAATTTATAGTGGCAAAAACCGCGGGATTTTGTTTTGGTGTTGACAACGCCGTGAAACTTGCATTTCGGATATCGGAAGAGAATCCGGGAAACACAAGCACGTTGGGAGAAATAATTCACAACAGACAGGTAATGGAAGAGCTTGCGCAAAGGGGCGTAAAGGTTGTCGAAAGTCCGGACGAACTGAAGGAAGGCGAGCATGTAATTATACGCGCCCACGGCATTGGTGAGGCCGTATACAATGAGTTAAAAAAAAGAAATGTTATTATACATGATGCCACTTGTCCATATGTGAAAAGAATACATAAACTGGTCAGGCAAAAACATGCGGAGGGTTGCACAATCATAATAGTCGGAGACAGAAATCATCCGGAAATAATAGGCGTCAACGGATGGTGCGACAACAGGGCGTACGTGGTTTCCAGTATTGAGGAAGTGGATTTGTTACCTGACATTTCCGGTCCTATATGTGTTTTTGCCCAGACCACAATGAAACAGGAAAAGTTTGACGGGATTTATGAAGCTGTAAAGAAAAAGTTTGCAAATACCCAGAAATTTGATACAATATGTAATGCGACTGAAGTGCGGCAACGGGAAGCTCGCGAAATCTCCGGAACGGTTGACATGATGATTGTTATTGGCGGCAAAAACAGCTCCAATACGCAAAAACTGTTTGAAATATGTTCAGAGAACTGCCCGTTGACCTTTAAGATCGAAACAGTGGCGGATTTACCCCCATTGGATATAAAGAATATCAACACTATTGGGATTACCGCGGGGGCTTCTACGCCTGACTGGGTAATCAGGGAGGTTATTGAAACAATGGAAGAAAATTTGAGGAATCAGGAACAGGAAATGTCTTTCAAAGAGGCTTTTGAGGCCTATGAATCGGAGACAGGCGATCTGCGGGCAGGTGAAATTGTCAAAGGTCGCATAATTGGTTACAATACCAGTGAGGTTTTCGTTGACCTTGGGTATAAGTCGGACGGAACAATACCGCTGGAAGAATTCCTGGATGATCCCGATTTTGACCCTGAAAAGGATTTGAAAGAAGGGGACGAAATCCTCGTATATATAACCCGTGTAAACGATATGGAAGGAACTGTGTCTCTTTCAAAGAGAAAAGTTGACCTTATTTACGGGATGGAAGAGATTGAGAAAGCCTATAATGAAAAAAAGCCTCTTGAAGCGGTTGTAAAAGAAGTGGTAAACGGCGGTGTGGTGGCCAATTATAAAGGTATCCGTGTGTTTATACCCGCTTCGCAGATTTCCGATCAGTACGTAAAGGATTTGAATCAGTTCCTGAATAAAAAAGTGAAATTTGAAGTACTGGAGTTGTCGAAAAATAAACGCAGAGTAGTCGGTTCCCGTAAAAACGTTCTGGAAAAAGAAAAGGCACAAAAACTTGAAGAGTTCTGGAATAATATAGAAATAGGAAAAGAATATACAGGAACGGTTAAAAGCCTTACCAATTTCGGCGCTTTTATTGATCTCGGTGCTGTTGACGGGTTGGTCCATATTTCTGAATTATCATGGAAAAAGGTAAATAAACCATCCGATATACTGAAAGTCGGTCAGACCGTTAAAGCCAGGGTTATAGGCTTTGACAAGGAAAAGCAGAAGGTATCCCTAAGCTTAAAGCGGCCCGAAGATAATCCGTGGTACAATATTGAGAAGAAATATTCGGTTGGAGATGTGGTGGAAGGGAAAATAATCCGTCTTGTACCCTTTGGTGCTTTTGTTGAGCTGGAAGAGGGTGTTGAGGGCCTGGTTCACATCTCACAAATTTCCAATGTGCATTTGGCAAAACCCGATGAAGTGCTTTCGGTTGGTCAGGTTGTAAAAATGAAAGTTCTTGAGGTAAATCCCGAATTAAAGAAAATCAGTCTCAGCATTCGGGAAGTAGAGCCTCTGGATCCGAAACGGGCAGGCGGAAATAACAATGAGGCCGCTGCCGAAAATACCGAAGATATTCCCACTTCTCACGTTGAGGAATTGAAAACCACCATCGCAGATTTTATAAAAGAATAGTCGATTTTTGTCGATATAGTTAATAAGACCGGATTATCCGGTCTTATTTGTTTACTTTCAGTTTCGGATGATTAGAAATATAGCTTAAGGTGATGCCGTTGTTCGACTATGAAGAGTTTAAGAAAGCTTTTTATGAGCACTCGGGGATAGATCTGAACTTATACAAGGAAAAGCAGATGAAAAGGCGACTGACATCCCTTGTTGAAAGAAACGGTTTTTCCAGTTTTATGGATTTCTTCAGGACAACGTTGAAGGATCATAAGTTATATCAGTCGTTTATAAACTATCTCACCATTAACGTGTCTGAATTTTACAGGAATCCAAATCAGTGGGAAATACTGAAGAATATTATAATTCCGGATTTGGTTAAAAAAAAGGGTTCAATTGAGAATATAAGAATATGGAGTTCCGCATGTTCAACTGGTGAGGAACCGTATACAATTGTAATGATCCTGAGTAATTTTTTCCCTCTGTCGAAGATTAGAATACTTGCCACTGATATTGATTTGGACGCAATTGAAAAAGCAAAGCAGGGAATATATCTTTCAAGAAGCGTTAAGGATTTGCCTGCTGAATATCTGAAAAAGTATTTTGTCCGTGTCGGCGAAGAGACATATAAAATTTCAGACGATATAAAAAAATGTGTGGAATTCAGGCAGTTAAACCTTCTCAGGGATCCGTATCCGAAGAGAATGGATCTGATTGTCTGCCGCAATGTGCTGATATATTTCACCGAGGAGGCAAAGTCGCAGATATATATCGATTTCAACCGTGCGCTTGCTGACGACGGAATACTGTTTTTGGGCAGTACCGAGCAAATAATCGGGGCAAACAAATATGGTTTCAAACCAATTTATACGTTTTTCTATAAAAAAGTTCAGAGTATATAAATAAAAAAATAAAAATAGAAAAAGGATTTCAATAAACGAAGGTGAATAGCGGATATTTGAATAAAGGTTTATATTATAGGAGCAAGGAGCATGATTTCCTCGTTATTGCTATAAATTGAATTAAACTGGGAAATTGGCAGCGGGTTTCTTCCCAGGCCCACTTCGATGGTGTAGCCGGGGCGGCGGAATTCCTCAATGAACCAGTCTTTGTAACCGGCATAAGCCGCTTCATAAGGTGTTTCCGACAGAGTGTAGCCGCTTGCACGGGCAAAAATTTCACCTATTTCTCTGGCACGCGGAATTTGCATGTTTTTATAAAGCCAGTAAATCACTTCTCCCTGGCTGTGGTATGCAATTACAAGCTTGAAATTGTGCTGTCTTGTAAAATTTACCATTGCCTGGGTTTCAGGCTCGGAAAGAGGGGAAGGTCCTCCATATCGGGTGGGCCCGGGGCCGAAAATCCCGAAGGCTTCCTCCTGAGCCTTGGCATCCTGCCAGCTGGCAGGGTAATTTCTGTTTAAGTCGGTTCCCCTGATATTTGCCTGCCATACCTGTGAAAAGGGCAAACCTGTCCTGTTCCACTGAAGAAGCTGCTCGTAATACGGATTGTCGGGCTTAAGTCCTTCAAGCACGAGATCAACTCCGTCGGGATTTACCATCGGGACAATATAAATGCTGCTGCGGTTCCATATTTCCCTCACATTATATCCCCTTATGGAATAACCTGAAGCATAGGCGCGACAGAAATTTTCGGCAAACTTCATCAGAAGCGGCGCAGTTATCCATTCAAGGGCATGATGTGCCCCGTTATAATGCACTTCAACGGGACCCGTTCCAAGCCTGATGTAATACAGGTTTTTTCCCAGTACGCTTTTTCCGATAATTCCGGTTTCAATAAACGGGTATCTTGCTTCAAGGCCTTCTATGTCCATTTCCAGGATTTCATATGTATAGTCAATGTCGGTAAACACCACCTCTATGCCGTAGGGGACGGTGATTATCTGCCCGACTCGTAGATACAGCGGATTTATGCCGGGGTTTGCGGTAAGTATTGCATTTACGGTTGTATAATACCTTTGCGCAATTCTGTACAGAGTATCACCGGGACGGATGGTGTATGTGTCGTAACCGCGGAGAAAACTTTGAAAGTAATTCCATGTGACAGGGCCGACTATCCCGTCGGGAGTAAGACCGTTATTCCTTTGAAAAGCCGTTACTGCACGTTGGGTGTTGATCCCGTATATACCGTCCACTGGCCCGGGGTTGTAACCAATTCTGGCAAGCAGGCTCTGAACAAGTTTCACATACGGACCCCTCGAGCCCGGTCTTAAGGTTTCCATAATATAACCACCCCTGAAAAATACTGCTATAACATCATATTAAATTGGCCTTATTTTGTTACATGGGAATAGTATAAAAAATGTAATATGATAAAATATGTGAACTGGTGATGTGGATAAATTAAACATTTTAAAACTTTTAGTGCCTGTTAAGTTATGGCTAAATATGACAATGCCCTAAATCACTGTGAAATTTTCCACTTGAAATTTAATTAAAAAAAATATATGATACTCTAAGTTTTTATTTTTGTCGAAACCTGAAATAAATTTATCTAAGAGGGTGCAATAGCTTGCGTAGGAAAAATTACGAAATTGACATGTGTAACGGGCCTCTGCTCGGAAAAATTATTATTTTTTCAATTCCAATGATTTTATCAGGGATTCTGCAGCTGTTATATAACGCAGCCGATGTCATAGTAGTGGGGCGTTTTACCGGAAGTACCGCTCTTGCTGCGGTGGGGTCCACAGGTTCGCTTACAAATTTGATAGTCAACCTTTTTATGGGCCTGTCGGTGGGAACAAGCGTTACCGTGGCGCAGTATTACGGCGCCGGAGATTGGAAAAACGTAAGCCGTGCCGTACATACGTCGATAGCCACCAGTATTATCAGCGGCATTTTGGTGGGCGTATTTGGATTTTGTACCGCAAAAAGGCTTTTGATGGCCATGGATACTCCGGCGGACGTCCTGGATCAGGCGGCATTGTATATGCGCATATATTTTGTCGGTATTCCGGCTTCGATGGTATATAATTTCGGAAGCTCGATCCTTAGGGCTGTAGGAGACACAAGAAGGCCTTTTATATTCCTGTCTGTTTCAGGGTTAATCAACGTAGTACTTAATCTTTTTTTTGTGATTGTCTTTCATATGGGAGTTGCGGGAGTTGCATGGGCGACGGTTATTTCTCAGGTTATTTCGGCAGTATTGATAATCATAAGCCTTATTCAGTTCAACGGACCGTGCAGGCTTTTCCTGAAAGACATAAAAGTCTACCGTGACATGCTTTGGGAAATGGTAAAAATAGGTATTCCTGCGGGTCTTCAGGGTACAATATTTTCCATTTCCAACGTATTGATTCAGTCTTCGGTAAATTCATTCGGTTCGGATGTTATGGCAGGAAATTCCGCGGCTTCCAACATTGAGGGCTTTATATATGCCGCAATGAATTCCATTTACAACACGGCACTTACATTTACAGGCCAGAATGTAGGAGCAAAGAAATACAACCGTATAAACAGAATTCTTGGGATATGCCTTTTGACTGTTTTCACCATCGGATTTGGAATGGGAATGGTGGCGCTGCTTTTTGGCAGGCAGCTTTTGGGCATATATGTCCCGCATGATGATGAAGTTATAAAATACGGCCTTATAAGGCTGAATATAATTACAAAAACCTATTTTCTTTGCGGAATGATGGATGTTATGGTGGGGATGATAAGAGGAATGGGAAAATCGTTTATGCCGATGCTGGTATCGATAATAGGGGTATGCGGTATAAGGATTTCATGGATATTCCTCGTTTTTGCGAAGAATCGTGACCTTGCAATGCTTTATATTTCTTATCCTGTATCGTGGCTTGTTACATTTGCAATTCACTTCTTGACGTACTTTTTTATAAAAAAACGTGTCGCGGAAAAGGAAAATGCATTGGAAATTCAGCCGGTTTAATTTTATATAAAGTTGCATTTCACTATTGACAAAATGCCATAATTCATTTTATAATAATCCTTGTCGCAAGGAACGTGCGAAAGTGGTGGAATTGGCAGACTCGCTAGATTCAGGTTCTAGTGCCCGCAAGGGCGTGTGGGTTCAAGTCCCACCTTTCGCACCAAAAAAAAAGGCTTTCAGGTTTTCTGAAAGCCTTTTTTGCATTAATTAAATTAAAATAAATTTACGTTTTTTTGCAGAACAACATTATGTATTCAGCATTTAAACCGTTTATGGTAAGATAAAATTAACAGTGAAAGTGCTGATAAAATTTTTGCCGCGATCGGTTGTAAGGTGTTTTTAGGGTCATATAACAAAAGGATGGTGGATTTATGAATCACGGTAAAGTCAAGTGGTGGAAAATAGTTTTAATAGTGCTTTCGATTCTCATTCCGGCAGCGGCGGTTACAGCAGCTTTGATTTACCTGAGAAAGGATTCGGGTAAGGATTTTAAAGTGTCTTTATGAATTTTGATTAAAATTATGCATAGAAGGGTCTGACATATGCTTCACGAGTTTTCCAGGACTGAACTTCTGATTGGAAAGGATGCATTAAACAAACTTAAAAACAGTAAGGTTGCCATATTCGGAATCGGCGGAGTGGGTTCTTTTGTCGCCGAAGGGCTTGTAAGGGCGGGTGTCGGCAGGTTTGTTCTTGTCGATGACGATTTGATTTGTCTTACGAACATAAACCGGCAGATTCATGCGACAAGAAAAACAATTGGCAGACCAAAGGTTGAAGTAATGCGCGACAGAATCCTTGAAATAAATCCTAAAGCCGAAGTGGTGGCAATACAGAAATTCTACATGCCCGGTTGTGCAGAGGAAATTCTGCAGGGAGACGAGGATTACATCGTTGATGCAGTTGATACCGTTACAGCGAAAATAGATTTGGTTGTCAGCGCGAAAAAAATGAACATTCCGATTATTAGCGCGATGGGAGCGGGAAATAAACTTGATCCCACAAGATTTGAAGTCACCGATATATACAAAACTTCGATATGCCCGCTGGCAAAAGTTATGAGGAGAGAACTGAGAAAGCGAGGAATTGATTCATTGAAAGTGGTTTATTCGAAGGAAGTACCGGTAACTCCCCATGAGACAGAAGAAAACAGCTGCAGAACCGGCTGTGTATGTCCGAAAGGAACTGCGCGCAAGTGTACAATACGCAGGCAGGTACCGGGAAGTATTTCTTTTGTCCCGTCGGTAGCAGGACTTATTATTGCCGGTGAAGTGGTAAAGGATTTGATTGGCCAAACCGGCGCTCAAAACGGATGATGTCACGAATTTCTTTTATTTTTTTTATACAGATATGTTTTCTTAAGATAAATTATTATATAATGGAATTATGAAATCTGAGGGTTTGTGATGGATTGGACAACGGACCGTTTTTTTAGTGGCAGGTGAAATATTTTTGAATAAGGAACTGGAATCTTTTAAGAAGAAAATTAAAGGTAAAAAAGCGGCAGTGCTTGGTTTTGGTGTCAGCAACAGACCTCTTGCCAAAACAATAGTAAAGTGGGGAGCCGATGTAACTGTTTTTGACAGAAAAAGCGAAGAGAATTTCCCGATGATTTCAGAATACAGGGAAATGGGAATTAAATTTTCCCTTGGCGAAGGATACCTTGAAAATCTTAAGGGTTTTGACATTATATTCAGAACACCGGGAATGAGGTTTGATATTCCGGAAATTCAGAGAGAACTGGCAAACGGAGCCGAACTTACGTCCGAAATGGAAGTTTTTATGGAAGTATGCCCTGCAAAAACCTATGCGGTTACCGGAAGCGACGGAAAGACCACTACAACAACGCTTATTTACGAAATGTTGAAACAAGAGGGGTATAGATGTTTTCTTGGCGGAAACATAGGAACACCGCTAATTGACAGGATCGAAGAGATAGACGGTGATGACAGGGTTGTTCTGGAACTCTCAAGTTTCCAGCTTATGACAATGAAAAACAGCCCGAATGTGGCCGTAATAACCAACATTACCCCCAATCATCTTGATGTACATAAATCAATGGAAGAATATATTGATGCAAAAAAGAACATATTCAGGTATCAGACCGAAAGCGACAGAGTTGTGCTTAATTATGACAACGCGATAACCAGGAGCTTCATACCCGAAGTCAACGGAAAGCTCCTTCTTTTCAGCATAAAGGAAGAATGCACCAGCGGAGCGTTTCTCAAAGGAAACCGTATTTTCTACCGTGAAGACAATACCGAAACCGAAATTCTTCCCATCGAAGAGATTAAACTTCCGGGAATGCATAACGTTGAAAACTGCCTTGCGGCTATATCGGCTGTAATGCCTGAAGTAAGCAGGGAATCCATTATACATGTGGCAAAAACCTTCTCAGGTGTTGAACACAGAATTGAATTTGTCCGCACGGTGAACGGTGTTTCCTTTTATAATGATTCCATTGGTTCAAGCCCCACTCGTACGGCTGCCACATTGAAGTCTTTTAAGGACAGGGTTATTTTAATAGCCGGAGGGTATGATAAAAAGCTATCTTATGATGAACTTGCCGAAACAATACATGCGAAGGTCAAATGCATGGTACTGATGGGCGATACGGCAGACAAAATTGAAACGGCATACAGGAACTTTGCAAGAAAGGAAAACATTGAACCAGTCCCGGTTATCAGGGTGAAAAATATGGAAGAAGCGGTGAATGCAGCTTATGGGATCGCACGGAGCGGGGATATTGTTGTTTTGTCCCCGGCCAGTGCAAGTTTTGATATGTATGCGAACTTCATGGAAAGGGGTAACCACTTTAAGGAAATAGTCCGACATTTATAAAAAGTGCTGAAGCCGGAAAATGGGGGTTTTGCGATGGAGAAAAAAAACATAATGCAGGGCATAGCAGAAAATATAGGAAAAGTGATGGTTGGGCAGAGCGGGGCTGCAAAGTTAATGGTGGTATGCCTTGCAGCAGGCGGTCATGTGTTGATAGAGGATGTTCCCGGGATTGGAAAAACCACCATGGCTAATGCTCTGGCGAAATCCATAGGTGTGTCTTTTAACAGGATACAGTTTACGCCGGATATTTTGCCGTCGGATATTACAGGTTTTTCGATGTACAATCCCAAAACAGGCGAATTTGAATACAAGCAGGGCAGCATAATGAGCAATATTATACTGGCCGACGAAATTAACCGCACTTCTCCGAAAACACAGGCCAGCATGCTGGAGGTAATGGAGGAAAGGCACGTAACGGTGGACGGTGTAACTTACAGTGTCCCCGAACCTTTTATGGTGATAGCCACGCAAAACCCGGTGGAATATATGGGCACTTACCCCCTTCCTGAAGCCCAGCTTGACAGGTTTTTAATGAGAATTACAATGGGTTATCCCAGCAGTGAGGATGAAGTTGATATTCTTTACCGTTTTAAAAACGAAAATCCGCTGAATAATCTTGAACCCGTGGCAGACGGAGAGCAGGTTAAAGAGCTTCAGAGGCAGGTAAGGGATGTCCATGTGGACAGGTCGGTCGGGGAATATATTGTTGAAATAGTGCAAAGTACAAGACGAGTGGAACATGTTGCGCTGGGATGCAGCCCGAGGGCATCCCTTTATCTGATGAGGGCGGCTCAGGCCCTTGCGCTTTACAACGGAAGGGACTATGTTATTCCTGATGATGTCAAAAGTCTTGTGATACCTGTTCTTGCCCACCGCATGGTGCTGAAACAGGAAGCCAAAATAAGAAAGCTGACTGCCGAGAGCATACTTTCGGATTTACTTAAAGACGTCAGGGTTCCGGTTTGAACGGGCGTAAAAAACCGTTACAGGATATTTTGCCCATATCCTGTGTATATAAAAATACATAAAAATACAGAAGGAATTACCGGTATTATGAAAAGAAGCAGAATAACTTATTTGATACTGTTTGTCCTGTCCTTAGTATACATATATTTTGACGGAGGATTCCTTCCCTACACCCTTCTTTACATTGTTTTGCTTCTCCCGGTAATGTCCGTGATTTATCTTCTTATTGTTTTCAACACGTTTAAATATACCGAGAGAATTGAAAAACGTGAATATCAGAAGGGCGAAACTCTGGATTATACTCTGAGAATATATAATAATACGCCGTTTTACATTGCTTACTTTACCGTGTATATGCACATGGAAGGGCAGATGCTGATAAAAGGAATGAAAAACGAGTATCTTACTCTCAGGCCCTTCAGCGTGCATGAGTTTAAATTCAATGTCCCGATTCTGTACAGAGGAAAATATAAAATTGGAATATCACACATAGAAATAAGGGATTTCCTTAACCTGTTCTCGGTAAAATATTATCCGTCGGAAACAAAGCAGATCCGTGTTTTTCCCAGAATTCTTCCCGTGGAGGACCTGGATGTTCCGTATGTAAGAGTGTCGGAAAGGGAGTACCTGTCGCAGAATAAGGATGTCGGCCATACTGAAATCAAGGACATCAGGGATTACATGTACGGAGACAGTTTAAAAAAAATTCACTGGAAACTGTCTTCGAAATTCAGTAAATGGATGATAAAGGAAACAAATGCCTCTTCGGAAAAGGAAGTGTGGGTTCTTCTGAATCTTTCCGCAATGTCCGGCGATGCCGAGGAGGTTTTGAAGACCGAAGACAGAACGGTGGAATTTCTTATTTCTGTCGCAAGGGTACTGCTCAGTTCGGGGTTTAATATAAAACTCTGTTTTTACAGGAATGAACAGATATGTCTTACATATTCAGGCGATAACGGATTTATGCAGCTTTATGAATTTATGGCCTTTATGCGTTTCGATCAGATGGCTGATTTCAGTGATATTATGGCCATGTTTATTGACAGTATTCCCGAAAGGCAAAGCGTTATGATTTTTTCACCGCTTGTTGATGAAAAGCAGCTTGATGCTTTGCAGAAAATGACCGCGAACGGTCATGATGTTTCGCTGTTTTACTGCGAGGTGGAGGAAAGCCCGATAAAAGATGACATAAAAAGGACCCTGGAAAAAGAACTGCCGGAGCTTGGCATAAAGACTGTCAATTTGCTGAAAACTCCTTCAGTTGCGGCCAAGTTCGGACGATATGAACGGGAAGGGACCATTCATGAAGAAACGGTATTATGATTTCTTATCCCTTGCATTAACCGCTGTTCTGTATATTTTTTCGGTTATAAGGGCGACAATTGTTCCTATGCATGTTCCGGTCGGGTCTTGGCAGCTGATTTTTTATGCGGCGGGAACCGTTCTTTTTTATTCTCTCATAAGTACAAAACCGGGGAAAGCGGTTTTTCTTACATCGGCAGGCTTAGGCGCTTGTTATGCGATTTTTCTTGTTATCAGGAACGGAATTTCAAACCTTTCGGAAATTTTTGCGCCTGCTGCAGTGCTGATTAACGTAATAATTCAGGTTGGAACGGGTTATTATGACAATACAGTGTCTGATACATTTCTCATGGTGGCGCTGGTATTGTATTCCTTAATTGTAGGTTTGCCTGTTTATCTGTTTTTAGTAAGAAAATTCAGGTTTTATAAGGCGTTTATACCTGGTCTTGCCTTTTTCATGGTTGTATGGGGACTTAACAGGGACGTGGACAGGCTGTCGTTTTTTATTTTTGCCACTGTTGCGGTAATATGTTACATAAAGCACGTTTATCTGATGAATCTTAAAAGAAGCCGGATAAACGATGAAACAGTGCGGGATGAAATTTTTGTTTACTTTATTCCCGTTGCGGTCATAACCGTTCTTCTGGCGTTTTTAATTCCCGTAAGCCCAAAACCGATAGAATGGCCATGGCTTGACAGAAAGATATACAATCTCTGGTGGGATATGCAAAGAAAACTGACTGTGGACAGATATGATGAGTTTTCGCTGTCCGAAACGGGTTTTGGAAATCCGTCCCGCCTGGGCGGACCTGTATATGCCAATGATATACCCGTTTTACGCGTAGAAGCACCGACAAGGGTTTATTTGCGGGGAGCGGTTTATGATGTTTACACCGGCACCGGCTGGGAGAAATCCGGAAGGGACGGAGAAAATTTATCAGAAGACAGGGTTTACGATCACACGGAACTGTCTTATGGATGGAAGGCAACTGCGACGGATTTGGGAATTGTGTCGTCGGAAGAATACGATGAGTTTTTGCTTAACCTGAAACTGCCGTTAAAAAGGGACACTCTTCCGGCCGAAGAATACGTTGAGTTTCTGAAAACAAGAACAAGGCCGAAGGTTCTGGCAAAACTTTTCCCTGAAGAAAAAGTCGCCGTACAGCATCTGCAGGTGCGAACAAAGACACTGTTTACGCCTCTGAAATTATTCGTACCAATTACCGGGCTTCCGGACGGAGCCTACAATCTGAATGAAACGCCTGAAGGCATATTTATGTCGGACAGAAGGCTTCGCGGCGGGAGTTCTTATTATTTTTCCTACCTACAGCCTGCTTACGGAATGAAGGAGCTGGAAAATTATTTCAATCTCAGCAGGCCGGGTTTATACAGTGACTTCATTGAATACCTGAAAAAGTTTATTAACGAAAACGGGGAAATGGACGAACAGGTGATGCAGCAGCTGTCAGGCATGCTTGAAACATACAAAGAACTTGAAAGTTACAGTGAGAAAGTATACCGTATTTATACACGTTTGCCCGACGAAATACCCGAAAGGGTAATTAAGCTTGCTGAGAACATTACCCGCTCGTGTACTACAACTTATGCAAAGGTCAAAAGCCTTGAAAAATATTTAAGGGAAAATTACAATTACACCCTTACGCCGTCATATCCTCCGGAAGATCGGGATTTTGTAGATTATTTTCTGTTTGACGGGAAAGAGGGATATTGCTCGTACTTTGCCAGTGCTCTATGTGTTATGACAAGGGCGGCGGGGATACCTTCAAGGTACGTTGAAGGGTTTTTATTGCCCGAAAAACCCCCGACCGAACGGTTTTATAACGTTACAAACCGGAATGCCCATGCCTGGGTTGAGGTATATCTGGAAGGAGTGGGATGGGTCACGTTTGAGCCCACACCGCCAATGGCAAATGCACAGAATTATTATGTAAATTTAAGAGAAGCGACAACAGGCAGTGAGGGATATGTTCCCGGGATATTTGAAGAGTATGAGGAAGACACCACTGTGCCGAATATTGTAATTCCTGATGAGAAAACCGAAGTTTCGGATACTCCCGCAATGACGGGAAAAATTGTTCTTATCGCTGTATTTGCGCTTGTGCTCCTCATATTTCTGGCGAATTTATTGTTCATTTTCTTCAGAGGGATAATACTCCGCCTGATTCCCTCCCGAAAAAAGGCGCAAGTGTTATATCGCATGATTATTTCATATCTTTCGCAGGCAGGAAGCACCATACAGCCGGGACAGACTGCTAAAGAATTTGCAACGGCGGTTGACAGGCGATATAATTTCAAATCCATGAATATGTCTGAAATGACCGAACTTTATTACGGTGTGCGTTTTGGCTTGCGTGACGTGGATAAAGAGACAGTGAAACGAATTTTTTCCTTTGCTTCGGAAGTGAAAAAAGAAACAGGCCGAAGCATGTATTTTGCAAAAAAGGTTTTAATAAGGTATATATTGTTTAAAGGTTAAACAATATCTGGGCGAAAAAGGCAATATTCGGCCACTTTTTTGTTGACTTTTCCTTATACATTGACTTAGAATGGGAAAAGTAATTAAGGAGTGAGGCAATACAATGAATAAGGTGCGCAGTGATATAAGGAATATTGCCATTATAGCCCATGTCGATCACGGTAAGACAACACTGGTTGATGCTATGCTTAAGCAGAGCGGTATTTTCCGCGTGAACGAAAAGGTTCAGGAACGGGTTTTGGATTCAAACGAACTTGAACGAGAAAAAGGAATTACAATAATGTCGAAAAATACCGCCATTTCATACAACGGAGTGCGTATAAACATAGTCGACACTCCGGGGCATGCGGATTTCGGCGGGGAAGTGGAACGAATCCTGAAGATGGTTGACGGCGTGCTTTTGCTGGTTGACGCTTATGAAGGGCCTATGCCGCAGACACGCTTTGTATTGAGAAAGGCGCTTGGTATGAATTTAAAACCGATTGTCGTTATAAACAAGATAGACCGAAAGGAAGCACGGCCAAACGAGGTTATTGATGAAATTTTCGACCTTTTTATTGAACTTGAAGCAAGTGACGAGCAGCTGGATTTCCCCGTGGTTTATGCCTCAGGGCGCGAAGGGGTTGCGTACTATAACCTCGGTGATGATTCAAAGGATTTAAGGCCGCTTTTTGAGACAATTCTTAATTATATACCCGCCCCGCAGGGAGATGCCGATGCGCCTTTTCAGCTTCTTATATCCAGCATAGATTACGATGATTACGTGGGAAGAATTGCAATAGGAAAAATTGAACGCGGAACGATATCCGAAGGCGACAGAGTGGTGGTATGCAGAAAAGACGGCAGGATAGAGCCCGTTAAAATCAGCTCAATTCAGGTTTTCCGCGGTTTAAAAAGGCTGAATGTTGAAAAGGCGGAAGTTGGGGAAATAGTATGCATTACAGGATGTGAAGATATAACAATAGGAGATACCGTTTGTGATGCAGAGCATCCTGAACCGCTGCCCTTTGTGGATATAGAAGAACCCACTATATCCATGCAGTTCCTTGTCAATAACAGTCCTTTTGCAGGCAAGGAAGGCGCGTATGTTACGTCAAGGCATTTGAGGGAACGGCTTTTTAAGGAATTGGAAACAAACCTGAGCCTCAGGGTTGAAGAAACCGATTCACCGGATAATTTCAAAGTATCAGGCAGGGGTGAACTGCACCTTTCCATTCTCATCGAAACCATGCGCAGGGAAGGATATGAATTCCAGGTTTCAAAGCCTGAGGTTATCACCAAATATATTGACGGAGTGCTGTGTGAGCCTGTAGAGTACGTTGTTATTGATGTGCCTGAGGAGTACATGGGGCCGGTAATGGAAGAACTGGGAGCAAGGAAGGGTGAAATTGTAAATATTCATCCACCCAATCAGGGTGTTGTCAGACTTGAATTCAGAGTGCCGTCACGGGGTCTGATTGGCTTCCGTTCCAGGTTTTTGACGACAACCAGGGGAAATGGTATAATGAATCATGTTTTTGATGGGTATGAACCATATAAGGGAGAAATAAGAAGCCGGGATCGCGGTTCACTGATTGCGTCGGAAACAGGCGAGGCAGTGCCTTACGGATTATATAACGCTCAGGAGCGTGGCACTTTGTTTATTGGACCGGGTGAGATGGTTTATGAAGGTATGGTTGTTGGGGAAAGCAACAGGGTGGATGACATAGTTGTAAATGTATGCAGGAAAAAGCATGTTACCAACATGCGTGCCGCGGGTTCGGACGAGGCTTTAAGGCTTACTCCGCCGAAAGTTTTAAGCCTTGAGGAATGTCTTGAATTTATTGCTGATGACGAACTGATTGAAGTAACTCCGCAACACATCAGGCTGAGGAAGAAGATTCTTAACGCCGAGTTAAGGGCAAAAGAAAAGAAAAAGGACAAAATGAATACTTAATGGCAGGGAAGGTGAAACCTGTGGTGAAACAGGTTGAGAAAAAAAAGAGAAGGTTTCTCAGGTTTTTGATATTTGTTGTAATATGCATGACACTGTTTTTCTCATCGGCTTATATATCATACAGTTATCTGACAAAGTACGGAATTGAGTATGCTACCACGGGGAAGATACAGATACCTAAAGAAGAACAGATTGAAATAGTAATTCCTGAAGGTTATGGAACGGCCGATATTGCGGAATTACTGCATAAAGAGGGGCTTGTGGAGTATCCGTGGCTGTTCCGGTTCCTTTCAAAATTGAACGGTTATGACGGAAAGTACAAGGCAGGTAAGCATATTGTCAGCAAGAAACTTAACTATGAAGGTTTGATGATTATATTAACAAGCGATCCCGAACCGGAACCCACTGTAAACTTAAGAATTCCTGAAGGGTTTACTGTAGCCGAACTTATTGATTACCTGTCGGAAAGAGGGTATGTGGACAGGGAGAGGTTTGAAACTCTGTGCAAAACAAAAATGGGGAATTACAAATTTCTCGAGAATGTGCCTGATCGGACGTATCCGCTGGAAGGATACCTGTATCCGGATACTTATAAGATTGAAGAGGACTGGAAAGAGGAGGAAATTATTGACCGGCTCCTCCGGGAATTTGACACTATTTTTAAGCCTGAATATTATGAACGCGCGGAAGAATTGGGCATGACGGTTGACCAGGTTGTGACCCTTGCATCGATAATTGAAATGGAAGCCAAATATCACTCAGATTATAAGAAAATATCCAGTGTACTTCATAACAGGTTGAACAGTGAAATGTATCCGTATCTGCAGGTGGACGTAACTCTCCAGTATGCAAGAATCATGGCCGGGCTTGGCAGAATACAGATTTTAACGAACAAAGACAAGGAAATTGACAGCCCATATAACACGTACAAATATAAAGGTCTCCCTCCGGGACCCATCTGTTCGCCTCGGGTGGAAGCAATAGAGGCGGCGTTGTATCCTGAAGACACCGATTATTTCTTCTTTTTTGCAACACCCGACGGTACGGTTATATACAATAAAACCCTTGAAGGGCATAACAGGGATCTTGCCGCTCATGGCATGTTGAACTGAAACATGTCTGTCAATGGATTTTGACTGTTAAATAAAGGTAGTAAGTTTGGGAGTGTATATTATTGGAAAATGAGATTACTTATCCGCATATAAACAGCTTTCTGGCTGAAATTTTTGAACAGGCCGATCCGCTGTTGAAAGAAATGGAAGAACTTGCGCATAAGAATTACATTCCCATAATCCAACCCGAATCGGCGCAGCTTCTTAAAATTCTGTGTTATATTTCGAAACCCGAAAGGATTCTGGAAATCGGGACGGCAATTGGTTATTCCACAATTATACTTGCGCGCTCGATGGCTGAAAACGGGATAGTTGATACGGTCGAAATAAACGAGGATATGATTGAAAAAGCATGTGGTTATATTAAAAGGGCGGGGCTGGAGGACAAAATACGGATTTTGAACGGTGACGCAGAGGAGGTATTGCAGTGCCTCGGCACCCCGTATGATTTCATTTTCCTTGATGCGGCAAAAGGACAGTACATCGATTTTTTGCCACATTGCCTGAGACTTCTTAAACCCGGCGGAGTTTTCGTAACCGATAATGTGCTTTACAGGGGCATGGTGGCAAAAAAAGGTTTCATAGAACACAAACACCGGACAATAACGGTAAAGCTGAAAGAGTACATTAACCTGTTGTGCCGCAACGAAGAACTGATTACGAGCATAGTACCCGCCGGCGACGGAATTGCGGTGTGTGTGAAAAAGCGAAAAAGTTAAGATATTCGTACGAGGTTTAGGTTACAGGTTTTGGCGTTTATTTTAAAGGAGAGAGTTGTATGAATATAGAACTTCTTGCTCCGGCAGGTAACTTGGAAAAACTGAGAATGGCGGTTATATACGGAGCTGATGCGGTATACCTTGCAGGCCCGCGATACGGGCTGAGGGCCGGTGCAGGCAATTTTACCTTTGATGAAATGAAAGAAGGTATACGTTTTGCACATGAAAGAAACAGGAAAGTTTATGTGACAATGAACATTTTGCCTCATAATGAGGATTTTGACGGTATGGAAGAATATGTAGCCCGCATTTCCGATATCGGTGCCGACGCGGTTATAGTGTCTGATTTGGGAGTTTTGTCGGTGGTAAAAGAGGTAAACCCGGCCATACCTGTCCATATAAGCACACAGGCAAATGTCACAAACTACAGAAGCGCTATGAAATATAAAGAACTTGGAGCGTCAAGGATTATTGCCGCAAGGGAACTGTCACTGGCCGAACTTGCGCTTATACACCAGAAAGTTCCCGACATAGAACTGGAAGCGTTTGTCCACGGTTCTATGTGCATTTCCTATTCAGGAAGGTGCCTCCTGAGCAGTTTTATGTGCGGAAGGGATGCTAACCGTGGTGACTGCGCCCAGTCATGCCGGTGGAAATATTACCTGATGGAGGAAAAACGGCCGGGGGAATATTTTCCTGTTGTCGAGGACGAACGGGGAACGTTTATCCTGAACTCGAAAGATTTGTGCATGATTGAGCATATTCCCGAGCTTGTTAAAGCAGGTATTACGAGTTTTAAGATCGAAGGACGGATGAAAAGCTCATTTTATGTTTCAACGGTGGTGCGCGCTTATAGGATGGCTCTGGATGCATATTTAAGCGATCCTGGAAATTATGCGTTCCGGCAGGAATGGCTTGAGGAGGTATCAAAAGTAAGTCACCGCAGCTTTACAACGGGTTTTTTCTTTAACAAGCCCGGACATGAAAGCCAGAATTACGGAACCAGCAGTTATATTCAGACGCACGAATTCGCCGGGATTGTGCTGGAATACAATGAAAGGGAAAAGACTGTGCTGATTGAGCAACGCAACAGGATTTTCGCCGGAGACGAAATTGAAATAATGCAGCCTGACGGTAAAGACATACGCTTCAGAATTAATGATATGTGGGACATGGAAGGTAATGCAATTAACAGTACGCCGCATCCGCAAATGAAATATTTTGCAAAGGTACCTGAGCCCGTTATGCCCAATTCAATACTCAGAAAAAAGATTGGATAAAAAAACGGAGGAATGAACCTGTCCGAAAAATCATAGAATTGTAAAAAGAAGCCGTGTAGGATGCTGAAATCTTGATTTTAAAAAAATTTAGTTATATGCTGATATTAAGGAATACATTACGGAGGTGTTTCGGTCATGGCATTAATAGATGATTTGAAGAAAGCTACAAAAAACATTGCGCAGAAAACCGGCGAGTTGGTGGAGATTTCCAAACTCAATCTGAGCATTTCCCAGGAGAAGGACAAGGTGGAAAAGCTTTATGCCGAAATCGGAAAAGCTGTGTACGAACAGTATAAGGCAGGAAATGACGTCGGCTTTTCTGACAAATGTGCCGCTATAGCGGAAATTGAAAATAAAATAGAAGAATTGCAGCAGAAGATCCGTGAACTGAGAAACGTTAAAAAATGCCCTTCATGCGGTGCGGAAGTTGAAGCGGACACCGTATACTGCCCTAAGTGCGGAACAAAACAATAATGTTTTAATATATTCTTCAGTATTAAATTGTTAGATTAATTATCTTGCTTTACATAAGCGGGTCTTTAGGGTTATTCCTAAAGTACCTTCTTTTAATTTATAAAAACTATCTGATTTTGGGTAGGGTAAATGACTAAGAAAGAGCTGAGAAAAAAAGCAAAGGAACTTCGTAATTCGATTGCACCCGAAGAAGTAAAAAGGTTAAGTGAATTAATTCATAAAAGGTTATTTGAGCATCCGTGGTTTGTAAACAGTAATACGGTTTTTGTTTACGTATCCACCGGAAACGAAGTGAAGACTGCAGAAATAATCGAAAAAGCCCTTAATGACGGTAAGACGGTCTGTGTTCCGAGGGTTATACCCCATGTTAAAATGGAGGCAGTACCCATTGACGGCTTGGATGATCTCCGGACGGGTTTTTTTAATATAATGGAGCCAAAGCCGGATTTACTGCCTTTAAGCGAAAATAAAATAGATTTGGTGATCGTTCCAGGGCTTCTTTTCGATATGCACGGTTTTCGTGTCGGATACGGCGGCGGATACTACGACAGGTTTTTAGCCAGGATACCCTCAGATTGCAGGACCTTGGGGCTTGCTTTTGATTTTCAGATAGTAGATGAACTTCCTGCGGAAGATCATGACATGAAAATAATGGCAGTCATTACCGATAAACGGGTTATTGTATTCTGAGCCTGACCGGGCTCAGATTTTATTTGCGTTATTACAGAAAAATTTACTCAGGAATACAGGGGGTATAAACAGATGAAAGTTTACTTATGTTTTCCGGGAGGTAAACACAAGGCGCTTACAATGAGCTATGACGACGGAAGGGTTCAGGACAGAAAACTTATCAGTATTTTTAACAAATACGGAATTAAAGGCACTTTTCATCTTAATTCTGCATTACTGGATCAGCCCGAGCGTATACCGGCAGACGAAATCAGGGAGTTGTACAAGGGACATGAAGTTGCCGCGCATACATGTACTCATCCGACAATAGCCAGGTGCCCAAAAGAACAGATAGTGCAGGAACTGTTCAATGATCGCGTAAATCTTGAAAACATTGTGGGTTATCCCGTTCGGGGTCTTTCTTATCCAAACGGCTCACATAACAAACAAATCAGAGAGCTTTTACCCGGCCTTGGTTACGAATATGCCCGCACTGTTGAGGAAACAGGGGATTTTGGGCTGCCTGAGGATTTTTTCCGCTGGAAGGCCACATGCCATCACAATCACCGTCTTCTTGAGCTGGGCGAAAAATTTATTAATCTTTATAAAACCCAGTATCTGTATTTGATGTACGTATGGGGACACAGTTATGAATTTGACAATGACAATAACTGGGACTTAATTGAGAATTTCTGTAAAATGGTGGGTAACAGGGATGACATATGGTATGCAACAAACATTGAAATAGTGGATTATCTGAAGAGTTATGAAATGCTGCAGTTTTCGGCTTCAATGAAGTTTGTTATCAATCCTCTTGCGCATTCGGTATGGTTGAATGTTGACGGTGAAATAGTGGAAGTCAAGGGAGGCACACGCGTGGATTTTTAATCCCGAGCTCTGCTTTTCAGGCAGTTTTTGCAGCAGAAATCAGAATACCATTCAGACTTTGCTTCACAGGGCACACGAAGCCGGAGCAATTACTTGCGTGATTGTTTCGGTTACTGTAATATTTTTATATAAAATTTTTTGAATTAGGAAGAAAAAGGGTATATTTAAAACAAATCCTGTAAAAATGGGGAATGATATGGGTTCTTTTGTTCATTTGCATGTACATACCGAATACAGCCTTCTCGACGGTGCAAACCGGATTGAGCCTCTTGTTAAAAGAGTCAGGGAACTGGGAATGGACAGTGTCGCGATAACCGATCACGGCGCAATGTACGGCGTTATTGACTTTTTCAAGGCCTGCAGGAAAGAAGGCATAAAGCCTATTTTGGGGTGCGAGGTGTATACCGCCGCCCGAACAAGATTTGACAGGGAAGCTGGGATTGATTCAGAGCAGGGGCATCTTGTACTGCTGGCTAAGGACAACAAAGGCTATAAAAATCTGATGAAACTGGTTTCAGCGGCATTTACCGAGGGCTTTTACTATAAGCCGAGAATAGACATGGAACTGCTGAACAGGTATCACGAGGGGCTGATTGGTTTAAGTGCATGCCTCGCAGGGGATATACCCGCTGCAATTCTGAACAATAATTACGAAAAAGCAAGGAAGCTTGCCCTCCAGTTCGAGGAAATATTCGGGAGGGGAAATTTCTACCTTGAGCTCCAGCATAACGGTATAGAAGAGCAGAAGCTTGTAAACGAAGGGCTTATAAGGCTGTCAAGAGAAACAGGAATTCCGCTTGTGGCGACAAATGACGTCCATTATCTGCGGAAAGAGGATGCAAGAGCCCATGAAATTCTGATGTGCGTGCAGACTGCGACGACCATTGAAGATGAAGAGCATATGCAGTTCAGGACCGACGAACTGTACCTGAAACCGCCCGAAATAATGCAGAAGCAGTTCAGTTACTGCCCGGAGGCAATCGAAAACACTGTTAAAATTGCAGAAATGTGCAATGTGGAGCTTGAATTCGGCAAACTGCATTTGCCGAAATTTGACGTTCCGGGCAATGAGGATGCCTATGAATTTCTAAAAAAACAATGCATAAAGGGTTTTGAAAGGAAATACCGGAATCATCAGGATAAAGATAAACTCCTTGAGCGACTTAACTATGAACTGTCGGTAATTAAAAACATGGGATATGTGGATTATTTCCTGATAGTATGGGATTTCATACGCTTTGCAAAGGAAAACCACATAATGGTAGGCCCGGGAAGAGGTTCGGCTGCAGGAAGCATGGTCGCTTACTGCCTGGACATTACAAATGTGGATCCGATACGTTATGATCTCATCTTTGAACGTTTTTTGAACCCTGAGCGTATCAGTATGCCCGATATTGATGTGGATTTTTGTTTTGAACGCCGTGGTGAAGTGATCGATTATGTCGTCAACAAGTATGGAAAGGACCGGGTGGCTCAGATTATAACCTTTGGTACACTGGCGGCGCGTGCTGCAATAAGGGATGTGGGACGTGCCCTTGCCATTCCGTATGCTGAAGTTGACAGAGTGGCGAAAATGATTCCGATGCAACTGGGGATGACAATAGAAAAGGCTCTGGAAATCAACAGTGAGCTTAAAAATGCTTACGAAAACGAGCCGCGCGTGCATGAACTTATAAGCACCGCAATGATCCTGGAAGGCATGCCGCGGCATGCGTCAACTCATGCTGCTGGTGTTGTGATTTCCAGCGAGCCTATAACGGAATATGTGCCTTTGTACCAAAGCGAGGGAAACGTATGTACCCAGTTCCCCATGACAACCCTGGAGGAACTCGGCCTTTTAAAAATGGATTTTCTGGGTTTAAGGACTCTAACAGTAATCCGGGATACCGTTAAAATGGTTGAAGAAAATCATGGGGTGAAAATAGACATCGACAAAATTGATTTAAATGATGCCGAGGTCTATCAGATGATCAGCCGCGGTGAAACGGCCGGAGTATTCCAGCTTGAAAGTCCGGGCATGACTCAGTTTATGACCGAACTTAAGCCGTCATGCATAGAAGACATCATAGCGGGTATTTCTCTTTACAGGCCCGGCCCGATGGATCAGATACCTAAATATATTCGAAACAAGAGAAATCCTGAAAATATTAAATATGCCCATCCGCTTCTCGAACCGATACTGAACGTTACTTACGGATGCATGGTGTACCAGGAACAGGTAATGCAGATAGTCCGTAGTCTTGCGGGTTATTCTCTCGGACGGGCCGATCTGGTGCGCCGGGCAATGGCAAAAAAGAAAAAGGAGATAATGGAAGAAGAGCGGCAGAGGTTTGTTTACGGTGAGACCGACGCCGACGGAAACGTCCTTATACCGGGAGCAATACGCAACGGTGTGGATGAAAAAACCGCCAACGAAATTTTTGATGAAATGATGGACTTTGCAAGTTATGCATTTAACAAGTCCCATGCGGCGGGATATGCCATTATTGCTTTCCAAACCGCTTATCTTAAGCATTATTACCCGGTTGAATTCATGGCTGCGCTTCTGAACAGCTTTTTAGGCTCGCCTAATAAAATATCCCAGTATGTACTGGAATGCAAAAGAATGGGCATTCAGGTACTGCCTCCGGACATAAACGAAAGCGGAGAAAGGTTTACGGTGCATAACGGGAAAATCCGTTTCGGCCTGACTGCGGTTAAAAACGTCGGCAGCAGTGTGGTTAAGCAGATAATCGCCGAGAGGAGCAAAAACGGCCCTTACAAGAGTTTTATAGATCTCTGTGAAAGGGTTGACAGCAGGGATTTGAACAAAAGGTGCATTGAAAGCCTTATTAAAAGTGGAGCTTTTGATTCCTTCGGCGTGTATCGCTCCAGGCTTATGAATTCTTATGAAAAGATCATCGAGGATATATCAAATGAACGAAAAGAAAAGATAGACGGGCAGATGTCACTGTTTGATATTGCGTCGGGCGCGGAAATATCGAAAGTACATGAAATACCGTATCCGGACATGGAAGAATATGATTTCAGGCTTCTTCTCGCGATGGAAAAAGAAGTGCTGGGCCTGTATGTTTCAGGGCATCCTTTAAGTGAGTTCGAGGAGGAAATCAGAAAGGGCGTTACGCTGTATTCTTCTGATTTAATAATTGAGGAGAATAATGCGGAGCACATCAACAGTAAATTCGCCGACGGTTCTTTTGCCCGTATAGCCGGAATCATTGCCGATGTTAAGACAATTACGACAAAAAGCAATCAGCTGATGGCTTTTGTTACGGTCGAGGACCTTACCGGACAGATGGAAGTTATTGTTTTCCCAAGTATTCTTGAAAAATACGGCGAACTTATAAAACCCGAATTGCCTGTTTGGATAGAAGGGAAACTGAGCATACGTGAAGACGAACAGCCAAAAATAATTGTGGAAACGATAAAACTGCTGGTAAAAGGCAGCAGTTTTCCAAATGCCCCCGGAAAAAACAAAGACGGGGCATCGGATGTTCAGGCCGGTGGGAATGATAAATTTGACAATACCAAGACTTTAGTTGCCGACGAAAACGTGTATGAAGATCATGAAAATGAAAACCGAAACGGTTTGACAAAAGGCTCAGATATTGAAAAATATCAGACCTATACAGAACTGGTTAAAGTGCGTATACCCGACGATACAGACAGAAAAATTATCAGCGCAATTTGCTCCCTTCTTAAGTATTTTGAAGGGACAAGTCCGGTTTACCTGTATTACAGGGGTATGATAAACAAAAAATATCATGTTTGGATTTGTGATACGTTATTGAACGAGCTTAAAAATTTCGTAGGCGAGCAAAACGTCAAACATGAAAAACGTATACTGCAACCGTAGGGTTTCTCACTTGCGTTTTAAAGGAAAATAATATATATTTAAGATCAGATGACTGAAAATACTAAGGAAACAGACTGATGATCTGCGGTTGGCCCTTGGAACCCTGTTTAACCTGAATTTTCAGGGGGGAATTAATAATGTGGACAGTTGTATATATGGCTCAAAACAAGGAAATAGCGGAAAAATTAAAACAAGTGCTGGAAAACGAGGGTATACTGGTGAAGGTGAATCCCGTAAGCCAGAAGGAAAAGAACGACAATTGTTTTGAAATTTCGGTTCCTGAAGGTGAAGTTGAAGAGGCTCACAGTATAATCATTGAGAAAGGGTTTTAAAGTTGTTGCTATAAATATGCACTTGTAACAAACCCGTGTTAAAATACACGGGTTTTAATTACAGTTCTATCAAAAATTTTATACTAAAAAGCAAGGGTGAGAGAATGAGTGAAATAAAAACAATTGGTGTCTTGACCAGCGGCGGGGATGCCCCCGGTATGAATGCGGCAGTCCGTGCAGTTGTGAGAACTGGTATTTATTATGGCTTGAAGGTAATGGGAATCCGAAAGGGTTATGCAGGTCTTTTAAACGGTGATATGGAGGAAATGACCCTACGGTCGGTGGGAGATATAATTCACCGCGGCGGAACAATACTTCAGACCGCCAGATCTGCAGAATTCAACAGTGAAGCGGGTGTAAAAAAGGCAATTTCAATTGCAAAGGTTTTTGGACTGGATGCGCTGATAGTTATCGGCGGCGACGGTTCTTACCGCGGAGCCAGGGATTTGGCAAATCAAGGATTCCCGGTCATATGCATACCAGGGACCATTGATAACGACATTGCTTCAACGGAATATACAATTGGTTTTGACACTGCGTTGAATACCGTTCAGGATGCCATCGACAAGATCAGGGATACGGCTTATTCCCATGAACGCTGCAGTGTGCTTGAGGTTATGGGAAGGCATGCAGGATATATCGCACTGAACGTGGCCATATCCGGAGGTGCGGAAGCGGTTATCCTGCCGGAGAAAGAGTTTGACATTGACAGAGATATAATTAAGCCTATTATTGAAGGCAGAAACAGGGGTAAAAAACATTATTTGGTAATAATTGCTGAAGGAGTCGGCGGTGCTGTAGAAATTGCAAAATACATTGAAGAGAAGACCGATATTAAAACAAGAGCAACGATATTGGGGCATATTCAGCGCGGAGGCAGTCCAACTGTTTATGACCGTGTTATGGCAAGCCGTATGGGCGCATATGCGGTTAAACTGCTGAAAGAGGGAAAGATCAACCGGGTTATTGCACTGCAAAAAGGGGTTATTACCGATTTTGACATCAATGAAGCACTTCAGATGAAGAAAACAATAGATGAGGAAATGGTGGAGCTTAACAAAATTCTGGCTCTGTAGGTACGTTTGAAATGATGGAAGAGGAAGGTATATGATTTCTAAAACAAAGCTGATAGTTCGATATCAGGAAACAGACCAGATGGGAATTGTTCATCATTCGGTTTACCCTATTTGGTTTGAATGCGGAAGGACGGATTTTATAAAAAAAGCGGGCTTGTCATACAGCCAGATGGAAAAAGAGGGGGTAAAGCTTCCCCTCAGAAGCCTTAGATGCAATTATTACCATCCGTCATATTTCGAGGATGAAATTGTTATAAAAACCGGGATTTCATATTTAACACCGACAAGAATAGTGTTCTCATACGAAGTGTACAGAAAAGGCTTTTTAAAGCCTATTGTTACCGGAGAGACTGAACACGTATGGGTTAATAAGGATTTAAAGCCGGTTAACATGAAGAAGTACAGACCTGAGTTGTATAATTTGATAAGTGCCATTTTCAATGAGGAAGGATGTGTTTGATATAAACAGCAGTAACAAATGGAAGTACTTGCCTAATATTTTGACAATACTCAGACTTTTGGTCATACCTGTAATGGCATATCTGATGATTTTGGGAAAGTGGGTTCCTGGGCTGATAGTATTTCTTCTCGCCGGCTTAACCGATATACTGGACGGTTATATTGCCCGCAAATTCAATGTTATATCAAATTTTGGAAAACTGGCTGATCCGCTTGCGGACAAACTTCTGCAACTTACGGCACTGCTGCTTCTTGCAAGGGGCGGCAGGCTACCCAGATATTTTTTCTACATTCTATGTGCAAAGGAACTTGCAATGATCATAGGTTCGCTGTTTTTCCTGCAGAAAGATGTTGTCGTGTATTCCAACTGGGTTGGCAAGACTGCTTCAGCCATTCTCTTTTCAGGAATAGTGCTGTCCTTTCTGAATATGCTGGTATCGGTTTATTTGCTTTGGATAGGCGTTGTTGTTTCTTTTACTGCAGGTGTAAACTACCTTATAAAATTCCTGAAGAAAATTAATGAAAACGGATAAAAAAAGCGGTTCTGGCAGAACCGCTTTTTTAGGGTAGTGGCCGCTTTTTTTATTTCAGCGGTAAAGCAGTCTTTAGCATTTGTCACAGCTGCCGTAATAACCTCTGTTATAGAACAGGCACAGGAAAATAAGGATGAAGAACAATACTTCACTGTTGTTCCAGCCTCCGAAAATTCCGTCTGACATCCGTTTTCCCTCCTTTGCTTCATACTTATGATAATCCTGCGGTTTTCAGAAATGAATTTAAACAGAAAGCCTGCCGCAGACTGGCTATCCGTATTTATCCCTCATAGAAGTAGAATTGATAACTTCTTTAAAAAATTTAGTCATAATCATAGCATCCGTTGTCCCAGAACAGGAGCAGGAACAGAATGATAAAAAACAATACTTCGCTGTTTTCGCTGAAGAATCCCCGTCTGCCTCCCATGCTTTTAACCCCCTCCTTTCATATTACAGTACCAGTTTATTCAAGTTGACGTAATGATGTTACATTTTACTTTTCAAATAACTGGCAATTAACTTGTTACCGGTCTTGTTCTAAAAAATGTTTACGATGCATAAATTGAAGCGAAGGGAATTTTTGGAGGGACATTATGCCTGAAAAATCAGGTTTAAAAAGCGTTACGGTACGATCAGGATTTGGATTCTTGCATGCTTTGCTGACGGCATATGCAATAACGATACCGGCCATGTTCATACTTGCCGCTGTTCTTACGTTTACCGATTTCCCTGAGAAATACGTAACTGCGGCAGTATTGATTGCAACTCTTTCCGCATTGTTTGTTGCAGGTTTTAAGGCGGGAATTCATAATGAGAAAAACGGTGCAGTTAAAGGCGCATTGACAGGTTTGGTGTACATGCTCATACTGTATCTTGCGAGCAGCGTCGTTTATAACGATTTTATGCTGAACAAGCGTTCGGTGATAATGATCATTTCAGGAATTCTTGCCGGTGCGGTTGGCGGTATCATGGGAATAAACAGAAAGGCAAGGCCTGTAAGCAGACCGAACGTGTTAAGGAAGCGGGATGATATTTTGAAAAAATACCGGAAATGAATAAATTTTTATCAGCGTAGAAATAATCTTTCCTCTGGCAGGATTATAAAAATAACAATTCAATAAAAACCAGCTATTCCATGTTCTTGATGTTGGTGGAAATATGATTTATAATATTACCATGCCGTTTGTCTTTATTACCTCGCAATTAGGTATTTTTTATGAGGAAACCGGTATGGAAAGAAAAGGTATGATACACCTGTATATTGGAAACGGAAAGGGTAAAACCACTGCTGCAACGGGGCTGGCAATAAGGGCTGTTGGTTGGGATTTAAGGGTCTTGTTTGCCCAGTTTCTGAAAAATTCCTGTACAGGGGAGAAAAATATACTTGAGAGTTTTTCCGGCAGAGTTTTGTTTTTCAGACCGGCCCAGCGGCATAAGAAATTCCTCTGGGATATGACCGGGGAGGAACTTGCCGAAACAAAAGAGGATATTTTCAATGCATGGGAAAAATTGCGGATCCACATTCAGTCGGGGGAGTTTGATGTTGTAATACTCGACGAAATACTCGACTGTATTCAGAATAATTTGATAGATCCTAAGGTTGTTCTGAAGGACATTACTGAAAGACCAGCCGGTGTTGAAATTGTTTGTACCGGCAGGGATGCTCCGAAGTCATTTTATGATGCTGCTGATTACATTACAGTAATGAATTCGGTGAAGCATCCGTATGAAAGAGGTATTAAGGCAAGATACGGCATAGAATACTAAATTGTGGGAGTGTACAGAAGATGAGGAACTTTAAGTTTATTGCGTTTTTTTTACTGGTTTTGGCAATTTTGTTCAATACGGGCTGTGGCAGGAATGGAGTAAAGTCGGGAGTAATAACACCTGTACCGACGCCTGCGGAAGCTGAAACAGCGCCGACCACTGAACCGACCGGAGAGGCTGAAGGAACCGAGCCGACGGAACCGCAGGAAAAGCAGGATGAACCCGGTGAGCCTGCCGACTATTCTGTTATTCAGCCAAATGAGGCGGGGGAAATTCCCATTGTGATGTTTCATAATTTCGTGGAGGATTTGTCCACCGTTACAGATGATAAATACACAACTTCGTTCGCTGCTTTTGAAGAACTGCTTGAAACACTTTACAATGAGGGTTACAGGCTTATAAGCATGCGCGATTTCATAGATCATAACATAGATGTACCTGCCGGAACGAAACCTATGGTATTTACCTTTGATGACGGAACGCCCGGGCAGTTCAGCCTGATCGAGGAAAACGGAAAACTTGTTGTAAATCCGAAATCTGCAGTGGGGATAATGATCAAGTTCAATGAAAAACATCCGGATTTCGGGCTGAAAGGCATATTTTATCTGAACATGAGTAACGGAGACAAAACCTTTGAAGGTGCGGGAACCCTTAAGGAAAGACTTGAGATTCTTTTAAGTTATGGTTTTGAGCTTGGAAACCATACATGGGATCATTTTAACTTCACTAACGCGAAAGACAGGCAGCAAATATATGAAACAATCGGGAAAAATGAAAAGAGCCTGAGGGAAATAATAAGCAGCGCGAGTTTTTATTCCCTTGCTCTTCCTTTCGGAAGCAGGCCTGAGGAGAATATGCGCGATGCGCTGGTATCGGGCGCTTATGACGGAGTGGAGTATTACAACGAAACAATTATGGCTGTAGGTGCGCAACCGGCCAAGCCGTCCATTCACGTGGACTATAATCCGAACTATGTGGCTCGTATCCGGGCGCAGGGCAAAGTTCAGGAAGATTATGACTTAACGTTCTGGCTCCCCAAAATGACTAATGACAGAATGTATGTCAGCGACGGTGATCCCGGTACGGTAGTTGTTCCTGAAGGTATGGAAAATAAAATAAATATGGAAAAACTGAACGGAAAGAAATTAATTACGTATAAAAAATAATATTGCAAATCATACACTCAATTTACAGGATAAGTAAAGAATAGTTTGCTTTTTTGCGAATACTAAGGTATAATATGGTTAGCCGATATATATTATTTATATGGGTTAGCCACTTGTTATTTTTTATATTTTTACGCCTCTTAAAAAAACCTTTTTTGATTAAGTCTGCGGGAACTGAATATTATAGAAGAGAGAAAGAATACCTGAGTTTTATTTCTTAAGGTATGGCTGCAACAGGGAAGGGTCTGATTTTATATTTCATATAAGTGAATTGCCTGGGGATGATTTCAGTTTTATTTTTATTTATCTAATATTGAAGAAAAAAGAAAGGAGTATTGGTGATGAACACCAAGACAGAGAAAAAAGAAAAACAATTAACTGATGCTGACGTAAAAAGAAAGGCGGTAAAACTTGTAGTTGCGCATTTAAAAAGAAAGGCCAATACTGAATTCATGGGGATGGAGTACCTTCAGGCATGGCTTGAGGATATGGAGGCGCTGCTGGAGAAAGAGGAATTTGACATTAAAGAGTACCATAGAATGCGCAGACAGTTCAATGACGTAATTGAAAGCACGCTGGATGAAAATATGAGAAAAAAGCTTCGGGATTCCTGGTACAGTATGGGTAAGGCGCTTGAAAAGAAGGCAAAACCTTATTAAAAAACTCCGGAGTTTGACCGGAGTTTATAATTTATTGATGAAAATAAGCTGATAATATTGAATAACCACCGGAAACGGTGGTTTATTTTATATTAAAAATCTCTTTTGTTTTTTGTATTGAAGCAGCTACCGTTTCGTATGAGGGCCCTCCCGGAAGTTTACGTTGTTTTACACATGTCTCGGGTGAGATTACAGTGTAAACATCTTCGGCTATTTTTTCCGAAAACTTTCTGAATTCATCCAGTGTCAGATCATCAAGATTCTTTCCTTTTTCTATTGAGTAAGCAACAAGTCTGCCAACAATATTATGGGAGTCCCTGAACGGTACGCCTTTTTTCACCAGATAATCTGCCAGGTCGGTTGCATTGATGAATCCTTTTTTAACAGCCTCATACATTTTATTCTTGCGTACGGTCATTGTTTCAATCATTTTAGTAAAAATGGGCAGGCAGGCTTTCACAGTATCTATTGAATCAAATATTGCTTCCTTATCTTCCTGCATATCCTTGTTGTATGCAAGGGGAAGGCCTTTCATAACTGTCAGGATGGACAGAAGATTTCCGTAAACCCTGCCTGTTTTCCCGCGAACAAGTTCGGCAACATCGGGGTTTTTTTTCTGAGGCATTATACTGCTTCCGGTACAGTAAGCATCGTCAAGCTCAATAAATGAAAATTCATGGGAGCACCAGAGTACAATTTCTTCGCAAAAACGGCTCAAATGCATCATCAGTATTGACAGATCGGCATTGAGTTCAATTATGAAATCCCGGTCTGAAACAGCGTCAATACTGTTTTCAGTGATTGAATCAAATCCCAGTTCGGATGCAACGAAATATCTGTCAAGGTTATAGGTTGTTCCTGCAAGGGCGCCCGAGCCAAGGGGCATGACATTGACCCTTTTATAACAGTCGGATAAACGGTCATAATCCCTGCGGAACATCTGAACATAAGCCATAAAGTGGTGAGCAAGGGTAACGGGCTGGGCACGCTGCATATGGGTGTAACCGGGCATTATAGTATCAAGATTTTCTTCGGCTTTTTTTACCAGAACGCCGATTAAATCCACAATCATAGCTTTAATGCTGTCAATTTCATCCTTCAAATACATGCGCATGTCAAGGGCAACCTGGTCGTTGCGGCTCCGTCCGGTATGAAGTTTTTTTCCGGTATCACCAATTCTGGATATTAATATTTTTTCAATGTTCATGTGAATGTCTTCGGCTTCGGTGTCAAATTCAACAAGCCCGTTTTCTATATCCCGCAATATTTCTTCAAGGGTCCGGCATATGAGGCTTGCCTCTTCCTCTGAAATAATTCCGCATTTGCCCAGCATTTTTGCGTGGGCGATACTGCCCAGTATATCATGTTTATAAAGGCGGCAGTCAAACCTTATGGATGAGTTGAAATCATCGGTTATTTTTGCGGTATTTTTTGAAAAACGACCACCCCATAATTTCATTTGCTTTCCTCCGTATTTCTTCTTTCCATCAGTGCTCTTACCTTGACAGGCAGACCAAACAGGTTTATGAAGCCTTCGGCATCCTTCTGATTGTACACTTCGTCCCTTCCGAAGGTGCATAATTCCTCATCAAACAATGAATATGGCGACGTACAGCCGGCAGGTATGATATTTCCTTTATACAATTTAAGCCTTACCGTGCCGGTAACCGTTTTCTGCGTAACATCTACGAAAGCTGAAATGGCCTCACGGAGAGGAGTGAACCATTGTCCGTAATAAACAAGTTCGGCAAAACGCTGAGCCACCAAATCCTTATAATGCAGTGTATCCCTATCCAGGCACAACAGTTCGAGTTCGCGGTGGGCTGCATACAAAATCGCGCCGCCCGGAGTTTCATATACGCCGCGGGATTTCATTCCGACAAGCCTGTTTTCTACCAGATCAACTATCCCTATTCCGTTTTCGCCGCCTATTTTGTTCAGTTGCATAATTAAATCAACAGGATTGAGCTTTTCACCGTTTAATGAAACAGGTATGCCCTGTTCAAAGCCAATTTCAACATATGTCGGCTTGTCCGGCGCTTTTTCGGGAGGAACTGTAAGCTTCAGAATTTTATCGTAATTGGGTTCATTGGCGGGATTCTCAAGATCCAGTCCTTCATGGCTCAGGTGCCACAGGTTTCTGTCATGGCTGTAATTTGTCTCTTTCGTGACGGGAATTGGGATATTTTTTTTCTGAGCATATTCTATTGCGTCTTCTCTTGAACGAATATCCCAGATTCGCCATGGAGCAATGATTTTCAGCTCAGGTGCAAGGGCTTTGACTGCCAGTTCGAAACGAACCTGATCGTTTCCTTTTCCCGTGCACCCGTGGGCGACGGCCACAGCCCCCTCCTTTTTAGCTATTTCGACCAGTCTTTTTGCTATTACAGGTCTGGCAAAAGAAGTACCCAGAAGGTATTTTCCTTCATATACCGCACCTGCTTTAAGGGTGGGGAAAATATATTCGGTAACGAATTCTTCCTTTAAGTCTTCTATGTATATTTTTGATGCTCCTGTTTTTAATGCCTTTTCGCGGAGTAAATCCAATTCCTCGCCCTGACCGACGTCGGCTGCCATTGCAATTACCTCATAATTATAGTTTTCTATCAGCCAGGGTATAATTATGGAAGTGTCGAGACCGCCGGAATAGGCAAGTACAACTTTTTCCTTTTTACCCATACAAAATCTCTCCATTCTATGTTAGAATAATACCGGATTTAATATAAAATGTTATTTATAATTATACAAATAGTTGCATAAATATGCAATAGTTTTTTTGTTTTGATTTTCCGATAAATATATTGGAAAATATCGGGCAAATGTGATTTACCTAACAGATAACGTGCAAAGGAGAAATTAAATTGATTATTCTTGGGATTGATCCTGGTTTTGCGATAACAGGATACGGAATAATAAGTTATAATGGAAACCGGTTCGGAGTACTGGATTATGGAGTAATAACCACAACGGCGGAGATTCCTCATCCTCAAAGGCTTCTTTTGCTTGAGGAAAAGCTTTTAAGAGTCATAAATGAATACAAACCCGAATTTGTATCGGTGGAAGAACTTTTTTTCAACAATAATGCAAAAACGGCGCTGCAGGTAGGAGAGGGAAGGGGTGTTGCGCTTCTGTGCGCCGCCCGTGCCGGAATACCTGTTTATGAATATACTCCCCTGCAGGTAAAACAGGGAGTTACGGGTTATGGAAGGGCTGATAAGGCTCAGGTTCAGCAGATGATTAAAGTATTGCTCGGCCTGCCGAAAATCCCAAAACCTGATGATGCCGCGGATGCCCTTGCCGTTGCGATATGTCATGCTCACACGTACCGAAGTATAAGCAGAGTTCTGAATTCGGGTTTATAAAACTTGGAGGGGAAAGGGGATACCAATGCTGGCTTATATCAAAGGCATTCTGCGGGCAAAGTACAGCGATTCGGTAGTAGTTGAAACAGCAGGTTTGGGGTTCAGTGTTAATGTACCGCTAACGACTCTTGAAAAACTTCCTGAGACAGGCGGGGAGGTAAAGCTGTATACTTATGCCCATATCCGCGAGGATGGCTGGACTTTGTATGGTTTTCTGAACGATGACGAATTGAAAATGTTTGAACAGCTTATTAAGGTTAGCGGAGTGGGGCCGAAGGCCGCCGTTTCACTAATTTCATATATAACACCGTCCCAGTTTAGTCTTGCAGTGTTAACCGATGATGTGGACACATTTGTCAAAGTCCCGGGAATAGGCAAGAAAACAGCCCTGCGTATTATTCTTGAACTGAAAGATAAATTCAAAAAAGAGCAGGGAAAGGAAGTTAAAAGCCTTACACTGGATACCGGCGAAAAGCCTGAAAACAAAATCCATGATGCGGTCAGTGCGCTTATAATGCTCGGCTATACGAACCAGCAGGCAAATGCGGCAGTTGCTGCGGTTTACAATGCCGAAAAGGACCTGGAGACAATTATCCGGGATGCACTGAAAAGCCTGGCCGGCTAATAAATAGATTTGGAGGCGTTTATTTTGGACGAAAGACTTGTGGGCTGCGAATTCCGCAGGGATGATTCAGAAGAGTTAAACCTGCGGCCAAGATCATTTGATGAATATATCGGGCAGGATAAGGTAAAAGAGAATCTTATGGTTTTCATTGAAGCCGCAAAACAGCGAAACGAAGCCCTCGATCATGTGCTTTTATACGGACCGCCGGGTTTGGGGAAAACGACCCTGTCTGCGATAATAGCAAGGGAACTGGGTGTTAATTTCAAGGTAACCTCAGGGCCTGCAATTGAAAAACCCGGGGATCTGGCGGCTATATTAACCAACCTGAGTCCTTATGATGTGTTGTTCATTGATGAAATACACCGGTTAAATCGCACGGTTGAAGAAATACTTTATCCTGCAATGGAGGATTATGCGCTGGATATTATTATAGGAAAAGGCCCGAGTGCCCGTTCAATACGGCTGGAGCTTTCAAAGTTCACGCTTATAGGCGCAACTACAAGGGCCGGGCTTTTAACCTCCCCTTTAAGAGACAGGTTTGGAATTATATGCCGGCTGGAACTGTATACTCACGAAGAGCTGAAGAAAATAGTCAAACGTTCGGCAGGCATATTAAACATAGAGATTGACGATGATGCGGCAATGGAAATAGCCTCCAGATCAAGGGGAACACCAAGAGTGGCTAACAGGCTTTTGCGAAGAATCAGGGATTTTGCTCAGGTGCATTCCAACGGGAAAATTGATCTGGAAATTGCAAGGTATGCCCTGAATGCGCTTGAAGTGGACGAGATGGGGCTGGACCGTACCGACAGAAATTTATTGTTATGCATAATCGAAAAATTCGGAGGAGGGCCGGTAGGCCTCGAAACGCTTGCGGCAGCCACCGGCGAGGAAGCGGACACGATTGAGGATGTTTATGAGCCGTACCTTATGCAGATAGGTTTCATACAAAAAACGCCAAGAGGCAGAAAAGCGACACGGCTGGCTTATAAGCATCTAAATATTGAACCCGAACAGGGGGATCAGCTTAGTATGATTTATTAGCCTGCAATGAGGAGGAAGAAGCATGGGTGTAAAAGTAGGGGTAATAGGTACAGGTAACATGGGAGGTGCAATAATTAAGGGACTTCTCAGCAACCATACGAAATATGAAGTTTATGCCTTTGATATAAATAAGCAGTTAACAGAAAGGTTGAGCGGCGAATATCCCGTTACCGCGATGCCGTCGATTCAAGCGCTGGCAGAAAAAAGCGATGTAGTTATCGCTGCAGTAAAACCGCAGAATATGGAAAGTGTGCTGAAAGAATGCAGCAAGACTCTTAATCGGTCCACTTTATTTGTGTCGGTGGCGGTAGGGCTGCCGATAGCATATTATTCGAAAATACTTGGCAGCGATAAAAAAATAGTAAGAACTATGCCAAATACGCCGGCACTTGTTCGTGAAGGCGTTACCGTAATTTCTTTCGGAAACAATGTCACCTCTGAAGAAAAACAGCTGGTTAAGGAAATTTTCAGTTGTATAGGTATTGTGGAAGAACTGGACGAATCTTTAATGAGTGAGGTTACGGCGCTTACTTCGAGCAGTCCTGCATATGTTTTCATGATGATTGAAGCCATGGCTGATGCGGCGGTCCAGTCGGGGATTCCGCGAAGCCTAAGTTACAGGCTTGCAGCTCAGGCAGTGTTGGGTTCGGCCAAAATGGTTCTTGAGACTAAAAAACATCCTGCGGAACTGAAAGACATGGTCTGCTCACCTGCCGGTACAACGATAGAGGCCGTTTTCAAACTTGAAGAAAAGGGATTCAGAAATGCGATTATGGCTGCTATGAAGGAATGTACAAAAAGAGCGATTGAAATAGGTCGGGGAATGATGGAATGAAGGAAGTTGAAATTTATACCGATGGAGCGTGTTCAGGCAACCCCGGTAAAGGGGGATGGGGCGTGATTCTTATTTATAAGGGAAAAGAAAAAGTATTATCAGGCTATGAGGAACAAACAACGAACAACAGAATGGAACTCAGGGCGGTAATTGAAGGTCTAAAAGCACTGAAAGAGCCGTGCGTCGTCAAACTTTACAGCGACAGTGCCTATGTTATTAATGCCTTTCAGAACGGCTGGGTTGAAGAATGGAAAAAAAACGGCTGGTCAAGGGGACCTAAAAAGGAAGAACTTAAAAATGCCGATTTATGGCAGGAACTGGACAGTTTGGTTCAGAAGCACAGAGTGCAATGGATAAAAGTGAAGGGGCATTCGGATAACGAATACAACAACCGCTGCGACAAACTTGCAACGGGTGAAATTACCAAGGCGAAAAAGGGTGATGAAAAATGAACTATTACGAAAAAACAATCAAGGAAGAAAGAAAATATACCGGGAATATAATAAATGTTGACAGAGTCACTGTAATACTTCCAAACGGCAAAGAAAGCACAAGGGATGTTGTACGGCATCCCGGTGCAGCTGTTATACTGCCGATAACAGAAAACTGGGAAATACTTATGGTTGAACAGTACAGGAAGCCATGTGAAATGATATCCCTTGAATTGCCTGCTGGCAAGCTTGATTCAGGTGAACCTCCTGAAGAATGTGCAAAAAGGGAGTTACAAGAAGAAACAGGCTTTGTTGCAGGAAAACTTACAAAAGTGCTGACAATTCATTCAACGCCCGGTTTTTCCGACGAAGTGCTGCACATGTTTGTTGCCACCGATCTTGTTGAGAAAAAAGCAAATCCCGATGAAGATGAATTCATTTCCTGTAAAAAGTATAAAATTCCCGAATTGATTTCAATGATTGAAAAGGGCGAAATTACCGATGCCAAAACAATAATCGGTATTTTTCTTGCCGACAGAATCAAAAAAGGTGAGTATAAAATAAGTTAAGTTTGCATAAAAATGAATTAAGTGGTAAATTATATATATATCAGAACTTCGTTGGTCACATCAGAGTGTACTTGCCGGAAACTTGAATAAACTGCTTTAATAATAGCCCCTATGCCCGTTTGAAACTTTTTTACAATTAATGGGTCGTTAGGTCTTGACTAAATTTTTGGTGCCAGGTTATGCTTGTACTGGAAAAGCAAGTAAAGATAGTTTAGGGGTGATAAATAAATGGAGAATCTGGTAAAAGCGTTTATTCAGTATCTGCGGGATGAAAAGAAGCTTTCACCGAATACACTGATGTCATACCAAAGGGATATTGAGCAATACATTATGTTTTTACAGGAAATGAATGTTCAGAATATCCAGCAAAGCACGAAGACAACAATTGCAAATTACATGAAATATCAGAACAGTCAGGGAAGAGCGTTAACCACGATTTCAAGAAGCCTTGCGTCAATCCGTGCGTTTTACAGGTTTCTGATATCCCATGATTTCATACAGGGAAATCCTACAATAGGTGTTGAATCTCCGAAAGTTGAGAAAAAAATTCCTCAAATACTTTCGGTTGAAGAAGTGGAGATCCTGTTGAATCAGCCAAAAAAGATGGGATTTAAGGGTATACGCGACAGAGCAATGCTTGAGCTGCTGTATGCCACGGGAATACGGGTCTCGGAACTTATTTCGCTGGATTTGTCCGATCTGGATTTACAGCAATGCACGTTAAGGTGCAGGAATAGCAATAGAGAACGTGTAATACCGGTATCAAAAAAATGTATCGATGTTGTTAGGGAGTACATTGAAAATGTAAGGCCCTTTATGCTGAAAGATAAAAGCGAACAGGCACTGTTTGTCAACACAAACGGAAAAAGGCTCACAAGGCAGGGATTTTGGAAAATAGTAAAATATTATACATCAAAGGCCAATATAAACAAAGACATCACTCCCCATACGCTGAGGCATTCATTTGCGGCCCATCTGCTGCAGAAAGGCCGCAATCTCAAAGATATTCAGATGATACTCGGCCATTCTGACATATCGTCAACACAGGTCTACCTTCAGATCGTCAGCGGAAACGGATAATAATTATATGTGAGGGATCCGCTGCTGACGGATCCCCAAGGAGATGATAGAGATATTTTTAATTTTTCACCGGGCATTTGTGATGCTTTTTGAAGCCGGGCGGTTTTCCCGTTCCGTCCCATTGTTTTACCTTGTTTTCATAATCCTTCAGAAGTTCTTCGGCTTTTTCCCGGGTAATTATTCCTTTTTTAACCAGTTTTTCCGTGAAACTTTTGAAATTTTCAATCAGCATTTCCTTTTTCTTTTCCAGGGGTAATTTGTTAAACTCCTCAATCTGTTTTATTCTTTCATCAATTGATTTTATTTTTTTCTCTGCTTCCTCTCTTGTGATTTTTCCTTCATCAAGAAGTTTTTTTATTTTTTCCTTCTTGGCCCGGAGTTCTGTTACCGGATCCTGTTCTTTCTTAATATTTTCAGATTGGTAGCCGGAAGCCGGTTCGGGTTGCCCGGTCAAATCCGGTAAGCCTGATAAAGCACCGGATGAAAGAAATACTGCCATCAAAAATACAGAGATTGCTTTGTGAATCAATTTATCATCTCCTTTCTTTATCTATTATTTCTGAAGCTTCTGTTTTTTATATGCCGATTAATTATATCAATTTATGTTATTTCATATTGTTTTATTTAAAATGGTGTTATAAAATTAGTAATATATAGAAATATTGCCTGGAATGCGGATTTGAGGAAACAAATTTTATGCAGATCCAAACTTTTGCCAGGCGGCGGATTTAAAAAAGGTTAAAATAGCTTTTTAATCTGATTGTTCAGAAATTCCGGGAGTGATTAACGTGAAGGAAGCGTTGTTGAAGTTGAGGGAGCAGATAGCCAATGAACTGGAGAATGACATCCTGCCGTTCTGGGTAGCCTTGGCTGATAAAGCCCATGGCGGTTTTTACGGGAATGTAACAAATGATTTAAAGATCGACAGGATGGCCGAAAAGGGATGCGTTCTTAATTCGAGAATACTTTGGACATTTTCAAAGGCTTTTGAAATGTATGGAAAAAAAGAATACAGGGAAGCTGCCGAACACGCATATTCATTTTTAAAAAGAGCTTTTTGGGATTATGGTAACTCAGGTCTTTACTGGATGGTTGATTTCTGCGGAAATCCGATTAACAAAAGAAAACATATTTATAACATCGCTTTCGGAATTTACGCTTTAAGTGAATATCACAAGGTTTTCAACGATCCTGACAGCCTGAACATGGCAATAACATTGTATAATCTTGTGGAAAAATACAGTTACGAACCGGAGTACGGCGGTTATATAGATGCTTTTACCGAAGACTGGAAACCGGTTGCCGACATGAGGTTGAGTCCGGCCGATCTTAATGCACCAAAAACCATGAATACTCATCTTCATTTGCTTGAGGCTTATGCAAATCTGTACCGAGTGTGGAAAAACAGTGAACTTAAAAAGAAACTTAATGACTTAATAACATTGTTTATTGAAAAAATAATAGATCCCAAAACATTTCATTTAAAACTGTTCTTTACAGAAAAATGGGAATCAATGTCCGATATTGTATCATACGGTCACGATATTGAATGCAGCTGGTTATTGTGTGAAGCAGCGGATGTGGCCGCAGATAGTGAACTGCGGGTAATGGCAAGAAATATAGCTGTAAGTATAGCGGATAAAGTTATTGAGGAAGGTTATGACAAGGTATTCGGTGGCTTATACGATCACGCAGATTCCACAGGCAAGAGTTTCCGGAAGGAATGGTGGCCGCAGGCCGAAATGATTGTCGGAATGATGAATGCCCTTGAAATTACGGGCAATGATCGGTATATAACACCTCTTACAAAGACATGGGAGTTTATTTACATGAACATTATTGACCACCGCTATGGTGAATGGTTCCACACTGTAGAAAGAAACGGAAGAACGGTTGAAAATATTCCCAAGGTGGAGCAATGGAAATGTCCGTATCATAACGCCAGGGCATGCATGGAATTTATCCAGCGCTGTGACAGAATGTTAAAATGAACGAAAATACTTCCGGTACGGCTTATTTGCAGTTTCCCGGTTAAATATGGTATATTAATAATACGACATAAGATATTTGATTTGGAGGGAACAGCTTGCCGGAAAGAGTACAAAGGAAAAAAACGGCTGCAAAATCAGCCGGAGCTAAAAAAAATGTAAAAAAAAGAAATACTAAAGGGAAAACAGGTAAAGTAAAAAAAGTGAGAAGCCGTAATGAAATTTCCGGTGTTTTTACGATAGCATTCGGTATATTGTTTGCATTGAGTATATACCATAAAAATCTGACAGGACTGTTCGGAGAAATAATTCAGCATGTGTCCACCGGAATGTTTGGTTTTATAGCCTATCTTTTGCCGCCGTTTGTAATAATTTATGGGATTTTACTGATTTTTTACCCTTATAACCGGCAAATCAGGAGAAAGCTGCACCTGATTTTTTTGTTACTGGTGGTGATAGGCGCAATTTTCACGGCTGGTAACTTTAATAAATCCGAATATGTGAATATGACGTTTTTTCAGTACCTGAAACATTTTTACAAAATGGGAAGGAATGTTTCAAAAATCCCGTATACACTGAACGGCGGAGTTGTCGGCGGCCTTATCAGCGTGCCTCTGTGCCTCGTTTTTCAGAAAACGGGAACCATAGTTTTGCTTGGTGCGTTCAGCATTGTTGTAGCCATGCTGATAACAGAAATCTCATTGAAGAAGATGGCTTCGGACACGGCTGATAAGGTCAGAAGAATAAGGGAAAACAGGGCTGACATGGTTGAGTTCATTGACGAAGAGGATGAGGATGAACCGATATTCATAAAAGAACTGGATGAGCCTGTAAATGTTAAAATGAGAAAGAAAGACTCCGAAACAGCTAAGATTATAGACTTTCCTCTTATAAGAAACAAATCCGGAAAGAAATCTGACGGAAACGCCGATAACCAGGCTCATGAAATATCCGTTAAGGATGAAGATGACGTTTCGGTTAACGAAATCCCCATCCAGGTAAAGGACAAAAAGACAGAAACAGTGCAGGATATACCTGCAATGGCTGATAATGAAAAACCGCAGGCAGCGGTATTAGAAATTCCCGTGCAGATGAAAGATGAAAAAGCGGGAACGGTGCGGGAAATACCTTTGGAAATGAAAGAAGAAAAAAGTAAACAAGAAAGTGAAAATGAAAACGTGAGCGGAAAAGAGCAGGAAAAAATACCTGTGCAGAGCGCGGAATACCGTTTTCCGCCGTTTTCATGCCTGAATGCTCCCGAAGACGGAGGAATGAACACAAAAAAATTGAAGCAGAATGCTCTTGAAAATGCCAAAAAGCTTGAGGATACACTTACAAGTTTTGGCATCGGCGCTCAGATTGTAAATATAGCAGTCGGGCCTGCATTTACAAGATTTGAAGTGCAACCCAGTCCTGGAGTTAAGGTAAGCAGAATTGTAAATTTAACCGATGATATAGCCCTCAGCCTTGCGGCACAGGGAATACGTATTGAAGCACCAATTCCCGGAAAGTCGGCAGTCGGAATAGAGGTGCCAAATCCGGAAGTTGCACCGATAATGCTTCGTGAAGTAATTGAAACACCGGAGTTTGTGAAATTTAAATCCAAGCTTGCCGTAGGTTTGGGAAAAGATATTTCCGGAGAAAATGTAATTATTGATTTGGCCAAAATGCCACACCTGCTTATTGCGGGTGCCACCGGTTCGGGTAAAAGTGTGTGTATAAACACTATTATAATCAGTTTGCTTTATAAGGCTACGCCCGACGAAGTGAAATTGCTGATGATAGACCCGAAGGTAGTTGAGCTTGGGGTTTATAACGGCATTCCTCATTTGCTTATACCGGTGGTAACCGATCCTTCTAAGGCAGCGGGAGCGCTTCAGTGGGCGGTACAGGAAATGATGACGCGTTACAAGCTTTTTGCCGACAAGGGAGTGCGCGATCTTAACGGCTATAACAGGGCAATTGAAGAAGAAGGGGAAGGTTTTAAACTGCCGCAGATAGTTATAATAATTGATGAGCTGGCAGACCTGATGATGGTTGCTCCACATGACGTGGAGGATTCAATTTGCCGTTTGGCGCAAATGGCCCGTGCGGCAGGAATGCATCTGGTAATCGCCACTCAGCGTCCGTCGGTAAATGTAATAACCGGTGTTATTAAGGCGAATATTCCGTCGAGGATAGCTTTTGCAGTTTCTTCACAGGTGGATTCAAGAACCATCCTGGACATGAGCGGAGCTGAAAAGCTGCTTGGAAAAGGTGACATGCTTTATTACCCTGTAGGTATGCCGAAACCCATCCGTGTTAAGGGTTGCTTTATTTCGGACAAGGAAATTGAAAGGGTTGTTGAATTTGTTAAGAATCAGTTCCCTGCCGAATACGACGAGGATATTATAGATCAAATTACCAAAAAGAACGACGATACCGATAATCCCGAACTTGATGCTGATGAACTGTTGCCTCAGGCGATAGAACTGGTTGTTGAGTGCGGGCAGGCGTCTGTTTCCCTTATACAGCGGAGATTCAGAGTGGGCTATGCCCGCGCGGGAAGAATTATAGATCAAATGGCTGAAAGAGGTATTATCAGCGGTTTTGAAGGCAGTAAGCCAAGGAGGGTTTTAATTACAAAAGAACAGTGGGAAGAGATGAAGATGAATATGTGAACCTGGGGTGTTGCTAATTTACATAATTAATCCGGAGGAAACGAAATGAATATATCGTTAGTTTTTGTCGCATTTGTTGTTTCTTTTTTAACAATCTATATGATGCACCGGTTTGTTAAAAGGCCGGGAGTGTTTTTGGTTTTCGTTTTGATTATCCAGTTCCTTTCAGCCACTGTTGTCATATTCTCATTGTTGGAAGACGTTTTTACCATTCCGGAAGTGGAACTGGCGGTTATTGTCGGCGGTGTTTTGCTACCGTCTTTAATTGTGGTTTATGATCATGCAATAATGATTCGCAAAATAAGGAAAACGGGGATTGATATCCGTTTAATTGAGTCCAGAAAGAAAAATAATACGCAGCAGCTTGATTATTTGTATTTTCTGGAAAACGCCGAACTCTACGGAAACGAGATTGAAGCCCCTGTGGTTTTTAAGTCCCTTGAAATAAGTGACGGGAAACTTTCAAAAAATATAAAGAAGCAGCTTTTAACCGCTGGCAGGCTAATAAAATTTCATAAATTAGAGGCTGCAGCTTCGCAATATCGGCTGCTTTTTTCGATTTTCCCGGACTCTGTGTATATTGCATATAATTTGGGTTATCTTTATTGCCTGACCGGCAAATACCGTCAGGCGTGCAAAACCTTGCGGAAGGCCATGTTTCTTGTAAAGAATAATGCACGGGCGAAAAATAACAACAGCACAACGGTACCATATGACAGACTGGAAGCATTGATTGACTTCAATCTGGGCTATGCCTTTTATCGCCTGGGCAAATTTGAATTTGCAATAAAATATTTTGAAAAGGTTCTGGATATTGCCCCCGATCTGACCGCGGCCTATAAAAATATAGCACGGGCTTATCTGGCGTTGGGACTTGAAGACAGCGCCGTAACATACCTTGAAAAAGGAAGGGCCGATGCCGGAGACACGCTGTTACGCACTGTTTTGGGGATTATCTACTATAAAAAGGGCGAAACCGGCAAGGCTTATGAAGTTTTGGACGAGGTGGTGGTAAATGAGGCAAGGCGTCTGGAAGCATTAAAATATAAAGGCAAGGCTGCGTTAAAGGAAAAAATGTTTGAAAAAGCCGAAGGATGTTTTAAAAAACTAATCGAGTTTGAACCGGAAGAGCCGCTGAATTATTACCACCTTGCCTTGGCGCAGCGCGAGCTGAAACGCAATCATGATGCATTGAGAACATATCAGAAGGGAATATCAGTAAGTCCGAATAACAGCATGCTGTTATATAATGCCGCAACCCTGCTTGATGAAATGGGCGACAAAGAAAGAGCAATACATTACCTTTACCGAGCCCTTGAAGGAGACGAACAAAGCGAAGATGTATATAATTACCTTGGGGTATTGCTTGGACGGATGGGGAGATATGCTGAAGCCGTTCAGGTATTTGACAAAGGTATAAAATTATATGAAAAATCATACAGGCTTTATTTTAACCGTGGAGTCGTACTGGAATTGTCAAGAAGGTTTGAGGATGCTGAGTATTCTTTTGAAAAAGCTTATGAACTCAATAAACGTGATCAGGAACTGATATACCATTATGCAGCAGTTCTAATTAAACTACGCAGGTTTGATAAGGCACTGAAAATATACAAAGCTTCGCTTTCAAGTTTTCCGGATGACGTTGAGCTATATTACGGTCTTTCAACAGTATATGCCCATATGGGAGAGAAAGATCTGGCGGTGGATTTACTCAGAAAAGTTTTGGAAGCCGATCCTTCATATAAAACAAGGATTTTAAATGACAGCAGCTTCAAAGTATTATCCCGGCATGAGGACTTTAAATCCCTGACTGCGTCGTAATGGTGGAGCCGTATTGTATGCGGTTATTCCGGAAATGGCGTTTTTCATGCATGGAAGCAAAAATTTCATTGCACTGCCTTCCTTAAACGACCGGTGGAAACGTATAAACGTTTCACAATGGCGTAATGTTGTAAAAGAGAATAAATAAACAGTAAATGGATTGGAGGCCGATTATGATTAAAATTTATGGGATGGACACCTGCCCTGATTGCGCTTATATTAAGGAACAGATTGAAAATAACCCGAATTTCGAATATATGGACATTGGATCCCATGTTCGGGTTTTAAAAGAATTTCTGAAAATCAGGGATAATTCGGAAATTTTCCTGCACGTTAAAGAAAACGGACAGATTGGTATTCCGTGTTTTGTTCTGGAAGACGGAAGGATCACTTTGGATGCCAAAGAGGCAGGCCTGAAAAACCGTCCGGATGAAAATCCGGCTTTTTGTTCGCTTGGTGCTAATTCAGAAGGAAAAAGATGCTGAGAACTAATTTAGTGACATGGTTTTTGCAATGGTTTTTGCAAGTGTACATTTGCTTTTCGATACCGGTATAAATATTCCGTATGCTGTAACGGCTGCTTCATGCCGCATTAAGTCCTTAAATGGATATTTTTAAACGGTGCAACCGGTTGACAAATTATGTGAAAGGCCATAAAATCATTTTGAAAAAATTTATAAAAGAGGAGATAAAAAAATGGGTGCAATCATTTTAAACGGAAAAGAAATTTCGCAGGAGATTAGGAAGGACCTAAAGGCAAAAGTGGATGAATTAAAACAAAATGGTTTGCATCCCGGTCTTGCAGTAGTTCTTGTTGGAAATGATCCTGCCTCGCGTATTTATGTGAATAATAAGAAAAAAGCTTGTGAAGAAATAGGGATACGTTCTTTTGAATATATACTTCCTGAAAAAACAACTGAAGAAGAATTAATTCAGCTGGTGGAAACTTTGAACAAGGATAATTCGGTACACGGGATCCTTGTACAGTTACCTCTTCCGAAGCATATTGACGCTGAAAATGTACTTCTTAGAATTTCCCCTGACAAAGATGTGGATTCTTTCCATCCTTTTAACATGGGCAGGGTTATGATAGGCGATTACTACTTCCTTCCGTGCACTCCGGCGGGAATTATGGAATTGCTGATCCGGTCCGGAATTAATCTTGTAGGAAAAGAATGTGTGGTAGTAGGTCGAAGCAATATCGTAGGCAAGCCTATAGCAATGCTGTTACTGCACAGTAATGCCACAGTTACGATATGCCATTCCAAAACCAGAAATCTGAAAGAAATCTGCAGACGGGCCGATGTTTTGGTTGTTGCGGTAGGTAAACCCAAGTTCATTAATGCCGATTACGTCAAAGACGGCGCAGTTGTTATTGATGTTGGAATAAACAGACTTGAAGACGGCAAAATCTGCGGGGATGTGGATTTTGACAGTGTTTCGGAAAAAGCTTCATATATAACACCTGTTCCCGGCGGAGTCGGGCCTATGACGATTACAATGCTTCTTAAAAATACAATCATGTCTGCTGAGCTTTCAAGACAATAAATTTATGCATTCTTACCAAATTCATTTGCTGTTTCTTGACACTTTTTTTAAATAAGTTTAAAATACTTATAATGGTATGGGCATTTTTACGCTCATACCAGTTATACTAATGCTTTTTTGTATTAACCGAAAAAGGTAATCCACGAAAGAAAAGAAGTATACTTGCATATTTCCTGATAACGGCGAAATATATTTTAAAAGAAATCGCGTTATTACGGGAGATAAAAATTTGCAAGGTACTATGGACAAGGAGGTGAGGGAGATCGATTATGTTTCATTATTGATAGGTCTGGGGATTGGCATTGTAATTGCAGTAATCAGTTCACTTATTATGTTCCGTAAAGGAATTGAGCATAGAAAACGTATTGCAGAGGCGGAAATAGGCAGCGCAGAACTGGAAAGCCAGCGAATTATAAGTGAAGCTGAAAAGATGGCCGAAAGAAAGAAAAGAGAAGCACTTTTCGAGGCCAAGGAAGAGATCCATAAAAGCAGGGTTGAGTTCGAAAAAGAAGTAAAAGAGCGAAGAATGGAGATCCAACGCTTAGAGCGCAGACTCCAGCAGAAGGAAGAAACCCTTGAAAAGAAAATGGATTCTCTTGAGAAAAAAGAAGAGGGCTTAAACAGGCAGATTAAGGAAATCGAGCAAAGGCAGCAGGAAATAGAGAACCTGTACCAGCAGCAGCTTGAAAAACTTGAAAGTATTTCAGGATTGTCGGTAGAAGAAGCAAAGGAATATCTTCTGAATAAGGTAGAAGATGAAGTAAAACATGACGCTGCAATACTTGTAAAGGAAGTTTACGAAAAAGCCAAGGAAGAAGCCAACCGGAAAGCAAAGGAGGTTCTGGCAACCGCCATTCAGAAATGTGCGGTGGATCATACTTCGGAAATTACTGTTTCGGTTGTGTCCCTTCCAAATGATGAGATGAAGGGAAGGATTATCGGGCGAGAAGGAAGAAATATACGTACGCTTGAAACTCTTACAGGGATTGACCTGATTATCGATGATACACCTGAAGCGGTGATATTGTCGGGTTTTGATCCCATTCGCAGGGAGATTGCAAGGATTGCCCTTGAAAAATTAATCCTGGATGGCAGAATTCATCCTGCCCGTATTGAAGAGATGGTGGAAAAAGCCAGGAAAGAAGTTGAGAACACCATCCGTGAAGAGGGTGACCGTGCTACTTTTGAAACAGGTGTTTACGGGTTACATCCTGAACTTGTCAAATTACTTGGTAAGCTCAGTTTCAGAACCAGTTACGGGCAAAATGTGCTGAACCATTCGATAGAAGTGGCTCATCTTGCAGGTCTGCTGGCGGCAGAGTTGGGCGAAGACGTCGCTCTTGCTAAACGGGCAGGATTGTTACATGATATAGGGAAAGCCGTTGACCATGAAATGGAAGGCTCTCATGTGTCGATAGGCGCGGAACTGTGCAGGAAATATCATGAGAGCGAAGTTGTGATTGATGCCATATTGTCTCATCATGGTGATGAAGAGCCAAAGTCAATTATTGCGGTATTGGTTCAGGCAGCCGATTCAATTTCAGCCTCCCGTCCCGGTGCAAGGAGGGAGACTCTTGAATCTTATATCAAAAGGCTGCAGAAGCTTGAAGAAATTGCCAACTCCTTTGACGGAGTTGAGAAGTCATTTGCCATCCAGGCCGGACGTGAAATACGTATTATGGTTAAGCCCGAAGATGTATCTGATGAAGATATGATCCTTATTGCCAGAGAAATTGTAAAACGCATTGAAAGTGAACTTGATTATCCCGGACAGATTAAAGTGCATGTTATAAGAGAAACGCGTGCGGTTGAGTATGCGAAGTAATTGAACTGATCAAAATGAAAATTTTATTCGGATGCAAGAAGCGTATTTTACGCTTCTTGCATTTTGAGAGGAAGAATTTTTTTGAAACTGTTATTTATCGGAGATATTTTTGCAAAAGCCGGCAGGCGGGTACTGGAAAATCATCTGGAAAAGCTTAAAAGCATCTATAAATGGGACGTATGTATAGCAAATGCTGAAAACGCTGCCGGCGGCAAGGGGATTAATTACAATACTGCTCAGGAAATATTCAAATGCGGTGTTGACACAATAACTCTTGGAAATCATACATGGGCAAGAAGAGAAGTACTGAATTTTATTGACAGCTGTGAAAAAATAGTCAGACCTTCCAATTATTCAAGGGGTTTGCCTGGAAAAGGGAGAATAATTATAGAAAAAAACGGTGTTAAGATCGGAGTTATAAATTTAATCGGACGGGTTTATATGGATTCTTTTGCAGAATGCCCGTTTCAGACTGCGGATCGCGATATATCGGTTTTGAGACAGCAATGTAAAGTCATCATTGTTGATTTTCATGCAGAAGCGACAAGTGAAAAACTGGCTTTGGCATATTATCTTGACGGCCGTGTCAGTGCTGTGGTAGGAACTCATACTCATGTCCAGACGGCAGATGAAAAAATTTTGGAAAACAAAACGGCGTATATCTCAGATGTGGGGATGACTGGGCCGGCGGACGGTGTAATAGGGGTGGACAGGAATCAGGTCATAAGGAAATTCATCACAGGACTTCCGGTATATTTTGAACCGGCCGGCGGTAGAACGTGTCTTAACGCCGTATTGATAGACATTGATGAACAAACGGGGCATGCACGTGATATATTAAGGATTTCGGAAATATACGATTAGAATTAAAAATATACGTTAACATATCGGGAATAATTTCAATATAGTAGTATGGGAGTGATTAACTTGAGTTATATTGAAAGGTACAATAATTGGGTAAACAGTCCGTATTTCGATGAAGAAACAAAAGCCGAATTATTGTCCATTTCCGATAATGAAAAGGAAATCGAGGAAAGATTCTACCGTGACCTTGAATTTGGAACCGGAGGTTTAAGGGGGATTATAGGCGCAGGTACCAACCGTATGAATCGTTATGTGGTAAGAAGGGCATCCCAGGGGCTGGCCAATTTTCTGCTTAAGGTAAGCAGATATCCTTCGGTTGTAATTGCCTACGATTCAAGGTTTAAGTCCCGTGAATTTGCCGAAGAAAGTGCCCGGGTGTTTGCAAAGAACGGAATAAAAACTTTCCTGTTTGATGAGTTAAGACCGACACCTGAGTTGTCATTTGCTGTTAGATATTTGAAATGCGATGCCGGTGTGGTAATAACCGCAAGCCATAATCCAAAGGAATATAACGGATATAAGGTTTATGGCAAGGACGGAGGTCAAATTCCGCCTGACATTGCCAATGCGGTATTGGAGGAAATAAATGCTATAACCGACATTACTTCTGTGGAAGTAATGGATTTTAACGAGGCGGTGAAAAAAGGCTTAATTGAAATAATCGGAAAGGACGTCGATGATGCGTATATCGGCGTCTTAAAGTCATTGTCGGTTAACAGGCTTCCTTCGGAGATTCTTGACAAATGCAGTATAATTTACACACCGCTGCATGGTTCGGGAAATAAACCTGTAAGGCGGATATTAAAGGAAACCGGCTTTAACAATGTGTATGTGGTACCTGAGCAGGAAAACCCCGATCCTAATTTCAGTACGGTGAAATATCCAAACCCGGAAGAAAAGTCGGCTTTCGAACTGGCAATCAAAATGGCAAAGGAAAAGGATGTGGAGTTGATTATAGGTACGGATCCTGACTGTGACAGGGTTGGAATCGTAGTCAGGGATAAAAAAGGAGAATACATTACTTTAACGGGTAACCAGACAGGATGCCTTTTAATGGAATATATCCTGGCCGGCCTTACAGAACAGGGCAGAATGCCTGAAAAACCTTTTGCGGTAAAAACCATTGTTTCAACCGAACTGGCAAGGAAGATAGCCAGCGCTTATAATGTAAAACTTTACGAAGTTTTAACGGGGTTCAAGTTTATAGGTGAGCAAATTCTTTTAAGGGATGAGAACGGCGATGAGAATTTCGTTTTTGGCTTTGAAGAAAGTTACGGATATCTGACAGGTACCTTTGTGCGCGACAAGGACGCGGTAGTTGCGTCAATGCTCATTGCCGAAATGTTTGCATGGTATAAGTCTAAAGGATTAACCCTGTATGATGCACTGATTAACCTTTACGAGAAATACGGCTATGCAAAGGAAACACTGGACTCTTTTACCTTGACCGGAAAAGAAGGACTGGAAAAGATACAGAATGCAATGTCGGTTTTACGCAGTGAAAAGACTGTAAGATTCGGAGATACCGTCATTAAAGCAATACGCGACTATAAAACCGGTATTAGAACAGATATAAAGACAGGGAAGGAAGAAACTCTTACACTACCCAAGTCCAATGTGCTGTATTATGAAACAGAAGAAGATTTCTGGTTCTGTATAAGACCTTCGGGAACAGAACCGAAAATTAAAATTTATTACGGTGTTTCGGGCAATACCGACGATGCGTCTGAAAAAGCTCTTAAGCGTCTGAGAGAAGACGTTCTGTCGAAAATAAAGCCATTGTTGGAATAGAATGGCACTAAGCTGCATAATTAGTTTTTTTCCTCCAGGGAAATAATAAGTTCCGAAAGGAGGGAAAGCATGAGCGAGGAACAGAGAAGTGCGGAAAAGGCCATTGACGGTAAGGAAGAACTGAAAATGGCCAATGAAAGAAGGATTGAAGAGCTGTTAAATATTAATAACCGTTACGTGCGGACAGAAAGACATCTGGAACAGCATGCTGACATAGCCGATCCTGAAAACGTAAGACACAGCGAAAAAGTTCAGCAGGAAAGGCTTAAGCAGATGGAAAACCTGAAAAATATCATAGTATATGGCAAACATGAGCAGGAAGATCAAGTTGAGAATCTGAAAAAAAGAATTGAATATACAGACGGTTATTTAAGAAACAATGCGGATAAAATGGACGAGGAAACTTTGGAAAATACTCTGGAAAAACAGGAACATCGCAGGGAACAGCTTGATTTTCTAAGTTAAAATTATGGACTGTCTCATGGTTTGGCCTGAGACAGTCCTAATTTTTTATGAAAAAGTAAATAATTTTATATTTCCTTCTGTATTTGCTAAATTCAGACAGATTTTAACCCGATATTTAATTATGGGTTTATTTTTACCTGGTGTGAGTTGGGAGGGCAACCGTAGGTGCGCAGGGTCAGCCTGGATAAAATACAATCCGGGGCAATACTTGCAAAGACTATCGTGACATTGGAAGGTAAAGTATTACTCGCTTCCGGAGTGGAAATTACTGAAGAATTCAAAAAGAGGCTTTTAGCCAACGGTATAACCGAAGTTTACATTGAGGACGAAATATCGAAGGACATACAAATTCATGGCGTGGTGCATGAAGATATTGTTACCGAAGCTAAACGCCGGGTTAAGCTGATGATGACCAACCCTTCCTTGAAAACCAGTATTGATGGTTATCAGATTATGCAGATTGTTGATAAAATAATATCCGATATCCTTTCAAACAGGGATATCGTTGCGACTCTTTCAGACATAAGGTCTGTTGATGATTATACTTTTTCCCACAGCGTTAATGTTTGCATTCTTTCGCTGATTATCGGAATCGGTTTTGGTTATGGTAGTGATAAACTGCGGGAATTGGGCGTTGGTTCTATTCTTCACGATATAGGGAAAATGATGATCCCTCAGGAAATTCTTAAAAAACCCGTTCAACTGACCAATGATGAGTTTGAGGAAATAAAAAAGCATACCATTTACGGACATGAGCTTTTGAAAAAAATCAGGGGCATTTCAATGATGGCGTCCTACATAATTCTTGGACACCATGAACGCATGGACGGAAGCGGGTATCCTTATCATCTGAAAGGTGAAAACATACATAAAGCGGCGCGTATCGTTGCAGTTGCCGATGTATACGATGCCCTTACAACCGACAGGGTTTACAGAAAAAAACTCATGCCTCATGAAGTAATTGATTACATAACCTCTCTCGGCTCGCAGCATTTTGATCAGGATGTGGTGGATGTTTTCATCAGGTACATTGCATATTATCCTGTCGGCACAGGTGTGATTTTGAACACCGGGGAAAGAGGTATAGTGAAAAAATATAACAAAAAGTATCCGACACGGCCTGTTGTGAGGGTAGTAACGGACGCTTCAGGGAAAATGCTTCAGAAACAGAAGGAAGTGGATTTGACCAGTGAGCTGCAATATCGTATAGTAGATATATGGGATATATGAAATAAAAGGAGTCCGAAATGAGGTTTGTTGGAGTAGCAATAAAAGATTTGAAGCTGGGAGAGACAATTAACGGGATATACATACTTCGTAAGAAGGAACTTAAAGAGGCATCAAACAAAAAACCGTTTATTGATGTGGTTTTTTCTGACAATACCGGTGAAATTCCGGCAAAGATCTGGGATGCCGGCGAAGATGTTTATAATAAACTGCAACTGAACATGCTTTATTATGTCAATGCAAAAGTTGACTGTTTCAAAGACATGATGCAGCTTACAATAAATAAAATGCGTATAGCTGATCCCGAGGACCAGAAAGAGATAGACAAGTTCGTGCCCTCGGCACCAATTCCCGCCGGCGATATGCTGAATGAAATATATGAGTATGCATACAGAATTACAAACGAAGAGATTCGAAAACTGGTATTGAAACTTTTGAAAGACAAGGAAGAAAAACTTGTTTATTATCCGGCTGCAAAATCATTGCATCATTCAATCCGCAGCGGGCTTTTGTATCATATTCTCAGAATGCTTCGCCTGTCGGAAAAATTGAAGGAAATATACGAGGAAATAAACCTTGACTTACTGTATGCAGGTGTTTTAATTCATGACCTTGCCAAAATAGGAGAACTGGAAGCCAATGAATTGGGAATTTCGGAATATTCTAAGGAAGGTCAGCTTCTGGGCCATATAGTAATGGGAATTTGCGAAATAGAACGGGCCGGAAATGAACTGGGCATTTCTCCCGAAGTGATGTTGCTCCTGAAGCATATGGTTTTAAGCCATCACTATGAAGCCGAGTATGGAAGTCCGAAAAGACCGATGTTCCTTGAAGCGGAGTTGCTGCATTTCATTGATATGATAGATGCGAGGGTTTATGATTATGTAAATAATCTGAAAAACGTTGAGGAAGGCGGTTTTTCCGATCCTGTATGGTCTCTTGACAGAAGAAGATTGTATAAACCACAATTGCACAAAGAATAATTCCCGGTTATCATGAATAATACGAAAGGTGCATTCCGTAAACGAAAAATACAGGCGGGTACTTTAGTTTTGTCGGAAGAAGATGCTAAAGTATCCGCTTTTTTATTGAAAATAAACTCTTGCAATGTAATGCGAATTTGCTATAATCTATACCAAATTATTTATCTGCGATTATATATTATTTATATATGAATAATATATAAGGAGTAGTGGAATATGCCAATAAATATACCAGACAACCTTCCGGCTTATGAAATACTGACAAGCGAAAATATTTTCGTGATGACTGAAGAAAGGGCCATACATCAGGATATAAGGCCCCTGAGAATTGCCATTTTTAATATAATGCCCACAAAGATTGTAACAGAGACGCAGCTGCTAAGATTAATAGGGAATACTCCGCTGCAGGTTGACGTTGTGCTTCTGCATCCTGGAACCTATAAATCGAAGCATACTCCCGATGAACATTTAAGGACCTTTTACAAAACCTTCGAGGATGTTAAGCACGAAAAGTTTGACGGTATGATTATTACCGGCGCTCCTGTTGAACACATGCCATTTGAAGAAGTGGATTACTGGGAAGAACTTACAAGGATAATGGACTGGAGCAAGAAAAACGTCTATTCGGTAATGTATATCTGCTGGGCAGCAATGGCGGCCCTTTACCATTTCTATAAAATACCGAAGTATCCATTGCCTGAAAAGCTGTTCGGCGTGTTTGAACATACTGTTACCGTTAAAAACGTGAAACTCCTGAGAGGTTTTGATGACGTGTTCTATGTACCTCATTCAAGACATTCCGAAGTACGCAGGGAAGATATTGAGAAGGTTCCTGACCTGGAAATTCTTTCAGAGTCGCCTGAAGCAGGTGTTTATATAGTTCGGTCCAGGGATGACAGACAGATTTTTGTTACCGGGCATTCGGAATATGATCCGCTGACTCTCAAAACAGAATATGAAAGAGATCTTAAAAAAGGACTAAATATTAAAATACCCAAGAATTATTTTCCTAATGATGATCCCTCAAAAATGCCTGTAACACGTTGGAGAGCGCATGCTAACCTTTTGTTCTACAACTGGCTGAACTACTACGTATATCAGGAGACGCCGTATAACCTGGATGAACTGAATGGATATTGATATAAAATCAAATTTAACGGCAAAGGGGAGAATTTATATGAGCGAAAGGAAATACAGGTTTGACACTCTGCAGGTTCACGCCGGACAAATACCTGATCCGACGACGGGTGCAAGGGCTGTGCCGATTTATCAGACAACATCCTATGTCTTTAACGATACCGAACATGCGGCCAACCTTTTTGCACTGAAAGAGGCAGGTAATATATACACAAGAATTATGAACCCGACCGTGGATGTTTTTGAAAAGCGCATGGCTGCACTTGAGGGTGGTGTTGGTGCACTGGCGGTGTCATCCGGTTCTGCGGCTATTACGTACGCCGTCTTGAACATAGCCGAATGTGGCGACAATATAGTTGCAGCCAGTACTTTGTACGGCGGTACATATAACCTGTTTTCCGTTACTCTTCCGAAATTTGGAATAAAAACAATTTTTGTAAATCCCGACGACCCCGAAAACTTCAGAAAAGCAATCAATGAACACACAAAAGCCATTTTTATTGAAACAATAGGAAATCCGGGAATCAATCTGATTGATATTGAGAAAGTGGCAGAGATTGCTCATGAAAACAAAATCCCTTTGATTGTTGACAATACCTTCGGCACACCCTACTTAATCAGGCCTTTTGAATACGGGGCTGATATTGTTGTCCATTCCGCAACTAAATATATCGGTGGGCATGGTACTTCTATCGGCGGCGTTATCGTGGATTCAGGCAAGTTTGACTGGACGGCAAGCGGAAAATTCCCCGGTCTTACAGAACCCGATCCAAGCTATCATGGGCTAAAATACACCGAAGTCTTTGGAAATGCGGCATATATTGTAAAAGTACGTGTACAGCTTTTACGCGATACCGGAGCATGCATGAGTCCGTTTAATGCTTTTCTGCTTTTGCAGGGGCTTGAAACTCTTTCACTCAGGGTTGAGAAGCATCTTTCGAATACAAAACGTGTTGTGGAGTTTTTGAGTCAGCACCCGAAAGTAGGCTGGGTAAACTATCCGTCACTTCCGGGGAATAAATATTACAACCTGGCTCAGAAATATTTCCCGAAAGGTGCAGGTTCGATTTTTACTTTCGGAATAAAGGGCGGAAGGGAAGCAGGCATCCGTTTCATAGAAAACCTGAAGCTTTTCTCATTGCTTGCCAATGTGGCAGATGCCAAGTCACTGGTTATACATCCCGCCAGCACGACCCACGCCCAGCTTTCAGAAGAAGAACAGCTGGCAGCAGGGGTAACGCCCGACATGATAAGGCTTTCCATCGGCATTGAGGATCCCGAAGACCTGATTGAAGATCTTGCGCAGGCTCTTGACAAAGCAACTCCGTGAAATTATATGAAACAATTTTGGCAAAGCATTTTCATATTAAAACAGCATTACCGTATAAACCTGAAAAGGCAGGAAGGGAATCCTGCCTTTTCAGATTTGAGTGTCAGTGTGCTAAAAATATTAATGCATGCTTTGCTGTTGTTGCTGGCCACCACCCTGTAACTGATTGTAAACCTGCTGTATCTGGTTTGGCTGTGCGGGCTGTGCAGGCTGATAATATCCTTTTTGAATGGCATATTGGGCAAGTCTCATCTGACGTTCTTCATCCTGATCTCTCATTTGTTTTAACGTATTTCTCAACTGAGGATTGCTGCATTCGGATATTGCGGTGGTATAAACGGTTAAGCTGCTTTTTAAAGAGCTCAGGTAATCATTTACCATATCCTTTTCAGTTAACATGAAACTTCCTCCTTACTGCAAAAATGACATAAGTTTCTGTTTGTTTGCCTTCGCGTCGTTTGCATCTTTTTCGAACATTTGTTTGAGCGTTGGATCCTGGCATTGCTGTGCATAAGTCTCCAGCTTCTTTATACATGTATCATGGGATCCAATCATATGGCGCAGATTCTGCAATTCCAGTTCATTAATCTGTTGTGGCATACACGCTCTCCTTTCCGTAATTTCTTTTCAACGCTATATAGTTTTTATAAAATTACAGATATTATTCATGATGTGAAAAATTAGAATTTTTAAAGCTTTATGGAGAGCTTTTATTTGAAGAACATTAATGATGTGAAGGTAATTAATTTTTAGAAGAAAAACAGCTGACTGAAAGTTACATAAAAATCCATTCCGTTGCTATGAATGACAAACTGTCATAAAAATATAAAAAAACAGCGGATTACATTTCTATATAATCCGCTGTTTTTCTGGTCGGAGTGACTGGACTCGAACCAGCGACCTCTTGCACCCCAAGCAAGCACTCATACCACCTGAGCTACACCCCGACAGCGACATTATGTATTATAAGGCATAATCAAAAAAATCTCAAGAGGTTTTTGAACAAAAAATTTAATATATAAATTGCAATATTAAATGCCGTGAAAAATTTGGTAAATCCATTGCTTACTGGAATAAATTCTATACATCATACCGCCATTTCTATGGCTGACCTATAACCAAACATTCTTCTTGGATATTCATTAATCCATCTCTCTATACTTTTTATTTTTGCTTTACTTACTTTTGATATATCTGTTCCTTTTGGTATAAATCTTCTTATCAGTTTATTAATATTTTCGTTCGTTCCTCTTTCCCAAGAACTATAAGGATGAGCATAATACACTTTGGGTGTTAAAATAAAATTGTGTCTGGTGTATAATAAAATCACAAAGGAGGCTGGTAATTATGGATAAAAATACCTATTATGAAACAGTCAAAAATATGGCGGTTGAAAAAGTATTAAACCAGTATTGCTCTGATTCAGATCCATCACGCCCTGCCCTCAAAAAGTTGCTGGAGGATTTGCTCGACTGGTTTATGTTGTCTGAACGCCAAATCTATCTCTTGAAAAACGAGAACGACAAAGGCAACGGCTTTTATGATAGAAAACTTGGTACACCTATGGGTAACCTGGACATCTCTGTCCCAAGAACTCGCACTGGCGATTTCAGACCCCACATCCTACCTGAACCGTATAAAAGGGTGGATGAATCCTATACAGACCTTCTTATGTCCCTTGTTGTCAACGGTTATTCAGAATCTTCTCTCTTAAATACCCTCAAAAGCCTCAACCTTCCTTACTCTGATGATGAACTCAACAAAATCAAAGATGACCTAAAAAGTGAATTAGACCTTTTCAAACAACGGGAATTACCCGAATCGGTGTTTGCTTTATTAATCGATGCTTATCATTGTGAGATAAAAGACGGCTCAAAAGTGAAGAAAGCCGCATGCTACATAATCCTTGGCGTTGATATGGAAGGTAAGAAAGACATCTTTGGCCTTTACACCTTCTTCGGCAAAGAAAACAGAGCCGATTGGAACAAGGTCTTTGAAGACTTGATAAACCGCGGTCTTAAACGAGTTTTAGTGGTTGTAAGTGATGATTTCCCAGGTATTATCGAGACCGTCAAAGCTGTATATCCATATGCTGATCATCAGCTCTGTTTTGTACACCTTCAGAGAAATATCCGCAAATACATGACCAAAGCTGATGCCGCAGAATTCAATAAAGAACTCGATAAAATAAAATTTGCTTCTTCCTTTGATGAAGCTGTTCAAAAGTTTTATGACCTTTGCAGTAAATTTAAGAGTAAATATAGCCGATATATGAACATTCTCATGGAGAAAGCAGAACATTATATGGCTTTCATTAAATACCCCGAATCCTTGAGGAAGCATGTTTATACTACCAACAGTGTAGAGAGTATCAACAGTCTAGTTGAAAAAATTCGGATAAGATCGGGTGGTTACTTTAACTCTGTCGAAGTATTGGAAATTAACATATATTTACAGAGGGAGAACTTGAGGCGGACAAAATGGAAAAAAGCGGTACCAATGATAAATGCTCACATTTATGAAATACAACAAATTTTCCAGTTACGTTACTTTAATCAGACACAAAATTCTTGACAACTCTCCTTTTCTTTTAGGTACAACTCTATGGCGTATCTTTCTCTTTCATTTAGGTGTTTGTTTTTTCTTGTTTCTGTGTTATTATTCATATATAACTCATGGTACTCCTTTGCTAATGTTTTTCTTTGGTTATTAAACATTTTACAATGGATTACCATGAGTTTTCTATATATTACGGCATTTTATTTTACAACTTCCCACAAAAAATTTAATATATTGCCCGTCGTATTTATCAATTTGGCATATTTCATGACTAAAACCAAAATAAGGAGAGCAATATATACATGAAAAAACTTTCGGAGGATGATGAAATATGCCAAAGACGATGAAAACAATGGACGGGAATACAGCTGCGGCGTATATATCATATTTCTTCACCGAGGTTGCGGGCATATACCCCATAACACCGTCCTCTCCAATGGCCGAACTGGTGGATGAGTGGTCAGCTCATGGAAAAAAGAATATGTTTGATCAGCCGGTAAAGGTCATTGAAATGCAGTCCGAGGCGGGTGCTGCCGGAGTAGTGCACGGTTCGCTTGCCGCGGGAGCTTTAACCACGACCTATACCGCATCCCAGGGACTTCTTTTGATGATACCCAATATGTATAAAATTGCCGGAGAATTACTCCCCGGTGTGTTTCATGTCTCTGCCCGTGCAGTTGCGAGCCATGCGCTGTCGATCTTCGGTGATCATCAGGATGTTATGGCATGCCGGCAGACAGGCTTTGCGCTCCTTGCATCATCAAACGTTCAGGAAGTTATGGATCTTGGAGCCATAGCTCATCTTTCGGCAGTCAAGTCACGAGTGCCTTTTCTGCACTTTTTTGACGGGTTCAGAACGTCTCATGAACAACAGAAAATAGAAGTTCTGGACTATGAAGAACTCAGAAAACTCGTGGATTTCGATGCAATTCAGAAATTTCGGGAGAGGGCTTTAAACCCGTCACACCCGGTTGTAAGGGGAACTGCACAGAATCCGGACATATTCTTTCAAAACAGGGAAGCTTCAAACCCGTTTTATAATGCCGTACCCGACATTGTTGATTATTACATGCAGGAGATCAACAAAATTACCGGAAAGAACTATAAACCTTTCAATTATTATGGTGCTCCCGATGCTGAATATGTAATTGTGGCGATGGGATCGGTCTGCGACTGCATCGATGAAGTGGTGGATTACCTTACCGAAAAGGGTGAACGGGTAGGTTCGGTAAGGGTGCATTTATACAGACCTTTCTCTCATAAGCACCTTCTGGACGTACTTCCCAAAACCGTGCGGAAAATCACAGTCCTTGACAGGACGAAAGAACCCGGTGCTCCCGGCGAACCGCTGTATCTGGACATTGTTAATTTCGTTTTTAAAAACAATCTGGAGATCCAGGTGGTTGGCGGGCGATATGGATTGGGTTCAAAAGACACAAGGCCTTCGCAGATAATTGCTGTTTTTGAGAATTTGAAAAAGGAAAAGCCGAAAGACAGATTTACAATTGGTATTGTCGACGATGTAACATATACATCTCTTGAAGAAGGCGAGATTGTTGATACAACGCCGAAAGGAACTATAAGCTGCAAATTCTGGGGACTTGGTTCCGACGGCACGGTAGGGGCAAACAAGACGGCAATCAAGATAATAGGGGATAAAACCAATTTGTACGCCCAGGGGTATTTTTCATACGACAGTAAAAAGTCGGGCGGTTCCACGATATCCCATCTCAGGTTCGGCCCTAAACCGATACGTTCGCCTTATCTTGTATATACCGCCGACTATATTGCATGCCATAACCCGTCTTTTGTAAACCATTTTGACCTCCTCAAGGGGCTTAAGAAAAACGGAATTTTCGTTCTTAACTGCCAGTGGAGCGAAGAAGAACTGGATGAGAAACTCCCGGCATCTATGAAAAGATATATCGCAAACAACAACATAAACTTCTATATCATTAACGCAATTAAGATTGCCCGGGAAGTGGGGCTTGGGAACCGCATCAATATGGTTATGCAGAGTGTGTTTTTCAAGCTCGCCGGAATAATTCCCGTAAATGACGCAATTCACTATCTTAAGGAATCGGTGGAAACCGCCTACGGTAAAAAGGGTCAGAAAATTGTTGATATGAACAAGGAAGCAATAGACAGATCACTTGAGGCTTTGATAAGGGTAAATGTTCCTGAGGAATGGAAAAACGCCGTTGACGAAAATGCGCCAATAAAGGATGAGCCCGAATTTGTGAAGAAAATTCAAAGGCCGATGGCAAGGCATGAAGGAGACGAACTTCCCGTCAGCGTCTTTGTCGGCATGGAAGACGGCAGTTTCCCAGTAGGAACTACAAAATACGAAAAACGCGGAATTGCGGTTTTGATACCTGAATGGCATATCGACAAATGCATTCAGTGCAACCAGTGTTCGTTTGTATGCCCGCATGCGGTAATCAGGCCTGTTCTTCTTGACGGTGAAGAAGAAAAACGGGCGCCCGATACGTTTAAAACGCTACAGGCTAAGGGAAAAGGGCTTGAACAATACAAGTTCAGGATTCAGGTAAGCCCCATGGATTGCACAGGCTGTGGCGTATGCGCTGAGGTATGTCCTGCGCCCGGCAAGGCGCTGATAATGAAAGATGCTGAACAGGAAATAATGATGGAATCCGAAAACTATGAATTTAGTTTGACGGTGACAGAAAAAGAAGCAATGGATAAAAAGACGCTTAAGGGAAGCCAGTTCATCCGTCCGCTGTTTGAGTTTAACGGGGCCTGCCCCGGCTGTGGAGAAACTCCGTATGTGAAGCTTCTTACACAGTTGTTCGGCGACAGAATGCTCATTGCAAATGCAACGGGTTGCTCGTCTATTTACAGCGCCAGCGCTCCGTCAATTCCATATACAACAAATGCCTACGGCAGAGGTCCTGCATGGGGTAACTCGCTGTTTGAGGATAACGCCGAATATGGGTACGGGATGTTCCTTGCCGTGAAACAACTGCGGGAGAAAATAGCCGAGCTGATGAAAGAAGCAATGAGAACCGACATATCCGACAAAGCGAAGGATGTATTCCGGAAATGGCTGGACGCTTTCGACGACGGTGAAGAATCGAAAAGGGTATCAGCGGAAGTAATGGAAGTCCTGAATGAAAACCCCGAAAATCCTCAATTTAAACAAATCCTTGATCTTAAGGATTATCTTATAAAACCGTCCCAGTGGATTATAGGAGGTGACGGCTGGGCTTACGACATAGGATTCGGAGGCCTGGATCAGGTTATTTCCACCGGTGATGACGTGAATATACTGGTTCTGGATACCGAAGTGTATTCAAATACGGGAGGACAGTCTTCAAAGTCAACGCCAACTGCAGCCGTTGCAAAGTTCGCCGCGGCAGGAAAGAGAATCAGAAAAAAAGACCTTGGTCTGATGGCGATAAGTTATGGCTACGTGTATGTGGCCCAGATCGCAATGGGCGCAAACATGAACCAGACCGTAAAGGCGCTGGTTGAGGCTGAAAGTTATAAAGGGCCGTCTCTTATAATAGCGTATTCCCCGTGTATCAATCACGGTATAAAAACCGGCATGGGAACAAGTATTGCGGAAGAAAAGAAAGCCGTTGAGTGCGGTTACTGGCATCTGTACCGCTATAACCCGATGCTTAAGGAGCAGGGAAAGAACCCGTTTATACTTGACTCCAGGGAACCGACAAAGGATTTCAGGGAGTTTCTGCTTGGCGAAGTGCGTTATTCACAGCTGGCGACGGTATTCCCTGAAATTGCCGAGGATTTGTTCAAGCAGGCAGAAAGGCATGCGAAGGAAAGGTATCAATGGTACAAACGTCTGGCGGAAATCTCCAGCTGACAGGATTAAGGCGTCTTTTCCCAAAAGACGCCTTTAAATTTGTTATACGGGCTGAAATACGGTACAGACAGAGCTGAAAAAATCAGGAATGGCTGTTTCGGCATACAGCAAAATTATCGGCGGTTCTCTGAAAGATGAGCAGTCTACAGGTATTATATTTGAACTTAAGTGTGATCTAAATGATGTAAATGAATACTCAAAGAACCGTTTACGAGTATCCCGATGCCGGTATGATAGTTTTTGATGAGATACTGGTTGACCAAAATATCGTGATTTTTACGTTCAATAGCGGCAATAAAGGCTATTTCGACTTATTGTCAGGTACAGCAGTATTCGAGGAATATAACAGAAAACAGCAATGATTTCATTTATGACGGAACAATTAGTCTTTCCGGTAAAGCTGACCCCCGGTCAGCTTTACCGGTTTGATAGTGAAAAAAGTTTTTTCGATTTCTTTTCGTCCTAAAACTTGTTAAACCAAAGAAAAATGTCTATTTTTGGTTTTGGTCCACGTATTCCTTGGCATTAATAACACCGGATTCCTTAGGTATTATCACTCCTGTTTCCGGTTCGAGCTGCTCAATGTCAGCCCATGAAGCGGTATCATGCCTTTCGATTGGTTTTTGCATAAACATCTGTTTTTTTTTGTTATCACTCATAATGTATAAACCTCCTTTTTGTATTTAACAATACACTGCATTTTTTTATTATTCCCTATAGCGTAAATATTTCAGCTTGTGGAATGAATTTATTTAATATTTCACCAAAGACAAAGCAAAAATAGATTTGCAGAACTATGTATGTTAATTCATCAAGATTGAAATAAAGAATATCTTACCTCGGAAGATGTGAATGTTTGCCTGTAAGGACTGACAATAACATGAGTTGATATTGTACGGCTTACTGTGGTAAAATTAGGCGAAAATTAATCGGAGGTTATCAGCCATATGTTGCTTGCTGACAAATGGGTGGATTATGAACTTATTGATACGGGAAACGGTGAAAAACTTGAAAGATGGGGAAAATTCATTCTGAGAAGACCGGACCCGCAGGCCATCTGGCCGCATACCGCGGATGATGAAGTATGGGAAAGGGTGGATGCCCATTATCACAGGAGCAGAAGCGGGGGAGGAAGCTGGGAATATAAAAGAAAACTTCCCGAAAGATGGACTATAAGCTATAGAAACCTTTTGTTTTATATAGAGCCGACAGGATTCAAGCATACTGGTTTATTCCCTGAACAGGCCGTAAACTGGGACTGGATGATTGAGAAGATAAAATCGGCGAAAAAACCCGTTCGTGTACTTAACCTTTTTGCATACACCGGCGGGGCCACCGTGGCATGTGCCTATGCCGGAGCCGAGGTCTGCCATGTGGACGCGGCAAAAGGTATGGTTACAAGGGCGAAGGAAAATCTTGCATTGTCCGGACTGAGCGACCGTCCGGTAAGGTTTATCGTCGACGATGTGGTGAAATTCGTGCGCAGGGAAAAACGACGCGGGAAAATGTACGAAGCAATAATTATGGATCCGCCTTCTTACGGAAGAGGCCCGAACGGAGAGCTGTGGAAAATAGAAGACGAGCTTTTCGGGCTGGTGGAACTTTGTATGGACATTTTAAGCCCGGAACCTCTTTTTTTCCTGATCAATTCATACACAACAGGCCTTGCCCCGAGCGTTCTGACAAATGTTTTGTCCATGTCGGTGGCAAAAAGGTTCGGGGGTAATGTTTACAGTGATGAAATCGGCTTGCCTGTTTCAGCCTCCGGATTGGTTTTGCCCTGTGGAGCAACGGGAAGATGGGAAAGTGTGGAATAAATATGAAAGCCTGTGCAGGAATTTCCGTCAGGGAAGGTCCTGGGACAGAAAAATGGCAGTAATTTTTGTACCATTATCTATTTTTGTTGTAGTATAATATATTATGTAAACATAGTGGATAAACTCCCGAAAAATATTATGTTTTCGGGAAAAGGAGATTTCACACAAGAAAAAATCAGGAGGCTTATGATGAGAAGGTACAAAAGCTTGGTGCTGCCGTTTTTTTGCGTTCTATTTGTTTTTCTTGTTACCGGATGCAAATTTGAAAATTCCGGAAAAACTTCCCTGACTGATCAAAGTAAACAGGTGTTTGTAACGCCGGAACCGGAACATGAAATGGTTTTCAATACTCCTACCCCGACACCAACGCCTGAACCGACGGCCGTGCCGACTCCCTCTGCCGTTAAGAAGGATGTAAAGGTAAAAGGTCTGTATCTTACGGGATGGTCGGCGGGAAACAAGGAAAGAATGGATTATTACATAAAGCTTATAGAAGAGACGGAGCTTAATGCTCTTGTGATAGACATCAAAAACGATGACGGCATAGTAAGCTATGAATCAAAGGTTCCTGCGGTAGTGGAAGCCGGTACATACCTTAAAAAATATGACGCGAAAAAACTTCTTGAAACCCTTCATGCAAAAGATATTTATGTTATAGGGAGAATAGTATGCTTCAGGGACCCGGCTTATTCGAAAAAATACCCTGAACGGGCAGTCAAGCATGTCGACGGGGGGTTATGGCGCGAGAATAAAAAGGATAAGGAAATAACATGGCTGAATCCTTGTGATGAACGAAATTGGAAATATATTGTGGACATTGCAAGGGAAGCCGTGGAACTGGGGTTTGACGAAATTCAGTTTGATTATGTGCGTTTCCCTGACGGGGACAGGAGTAAAATGAATTTTGGGCAAACCGGTTTTGTAAAGCATGAGGTAATTAATAATTTTCTCGCATATGCAAGAAAAGAGTTGCCTGATGTGACTTTGTCAGCCGATATTTTCGGAATTGTGTGTGTAAGCCCTGAAGATCGGGAGGACATAGGACAGTATCTTGAATTAATAGGCAAGGAACTGGACTATATCTCGCCTATGACTTATCCTTCACTGTATGCAAGAGGGCAGATTGTAAACGGAATTAAATTTCCAAACCCCGATCTTGAACCATATGCGGTTGTTTACAATACGCTTCTGATGGCGCGGGAAAGGCTGTCAAAGGTTGAAAATTACAAAGCCGATATTCGGCCCTATCTGCAGGCTTACACTGCCAGCTGGCTCCCGGAAGGATCGTACCAGAAATATACCGCAGAGCAGTACAGGCAGCAAATACAGGCTGTTTACGATGCAGGGTATGAACAGTGGATTTTCTGGGACGCAAATAATAAATACGATCCCGATGCATTTTTAAAAGAGTGAAACCTGTTTGCATTGGATAAGAAATAAGGCTCCTTCACGGTTTTCGTCCGAAATGGCAAATGCGTGAAGAGAGCCTTTTTATTTATTGGTTTTAATTTTTCGTTTCCTTTCCTTCGTGATGAGCAAAAATTATAGGCCTTTTTTCAGCGGTCGCCACCCTGCGGTCGAACTCTTTCTGTTTTTCTTTGTTAGGCGTAAAACAGTAGGGATGTTTTTCAAGAAATTCCTTAAACTCGGTATACTTCAAACAGTGTTCATCTCCTTTAATTGATTTTTCAATAATAATATATGAAACAAGCTGTAAAAGGTTAAATAAATTTTCGTTGCGCGCAAAAATATTTTAAACTATAATATAGAAATATTGAATTACATAGCATAATACATACCGAAATAAAGAAAAGGCGCGGAAAAGAACCGGTGAAATTTGTTTTTTCAAACCCGAAAGGAGGGCTTTTTGTTGAATCATGATACAATAATAATTCTTGATTTTGGAGGGCAGTACAATCAGCTTATTGCAAGAAGAGTACGTGATGCCAGTGTATACTGCGAGGTACTGCCATATAATACACCTTTGGACAAAATTCTTGCGAAAAATCCGAAAGGTATTATTTTTACCGGGGGTCCTGCTTCAGTACTGAATGAAGGCGCTCCAAAATGCGATCCTGAAATTTTCGGTGCTGGTGTGCCAATTCTCGGCATCTGCTACGGAATGCAGTTGATGGCCGCCGAACTTGGAGGTACTGTTGGAAAGGCCTCAAGCGGCGAATACGGCAGAGTTGAAATTGCTCTTGAAGCCGATAATGATTTGTTTTCAAATATAGATACCGAAACCAGTTGCTGGATGAGCCACACATTCCAGGTTGAAAAAATGCCTCCGGGTTTTGAAGTTTTGGCAAGAACACGCAATTGTCCCGTCGCTGCAATGGGGAACAGGGAAAAGAAACTTTACGGTGTTCAGTTCCATCCCGAAGTTCTTCATACTCCGTATGGACAGGAAATAATCAAAAATTTTCTGTTTAATGTCTGTGGTTGCCGGCCGGATTGGAAAATGTCTTCGTTTATAGAAAGCACTGTTGAAAAAATAAGGGCAAAGGTAGGAAATAAAAAAGTATTGTGTGCATTATCCGGAGGGGTTGATTCCGCAGTTGCAGCGGCTTTGGTATATAAAGCGGTGGGAAAGCAGCTTACATGTATCCTGGTTGATCACGGCCTGATGAGAAAAAATGAAGCTCAACAGGTGGAGGATGTTTTCAGGCGCCAGTTTGCTGATATGAATTTCATAAGGGTTAACGCCCAGGAGCGTTTTTTAAAGCGCCTTGCAGGAGTAACCGATCCTGAACGTAAAAGAAAAATAGTCGGTGAAGAATTTATACGCGTGTTCGAGGAAGAGGCCAGAAAACTTGGAAAAGTTGATTTCCTTGTCCAGGGAACAATTTATCCGGACGTTATTGAAAGCGGGATCGGAGACGCGGCAGTAATAAAAAGCCATCACAACGTGGGCGGGCTCCCTGAACATATAGATTTTGAAGAAATAATAGAACCGCTCAGGGATCTTTTCAAGGACGAGGTGCGTAAGGTAGGCCTTGAACTGGGGCTGCCCGAGCACATGGTCTGGAGACAGCCTTTCCCCGGACCAGGCCTGGCTATCAGGGTAATCGGCGAAGTTACTTTTGAAAAACTGGAAATATTAAGGGAAGCGGATCAGATATTCAGGGATGAAATTGAAAAAGCGGGCCTGAACAAGACAATAAACCAGTATTTTGCGGTACTGACAAGCATGAGAAGTGTCGGTGTAATGGGCGATGAAAGGACTTATGACTATACCGTTGCACTCAGAGCCGTTACAACCACCGACTTTATGACTGCAGACTGGGCAAAAATACCTTATTCGGTTCTTGAAAGGGTATCCAGCAGAATTGTAAATGAGGTAAAAAGCGTTAACCGTGTAGTATATGATATAACGACAAAACCGCCTGCTACAATCGAATGGGAATGAGTGTCCGGAATTTATCGGCACATTTTAATTTACACATGATAAAGAAACTCCTTTCTGGCTGGATTGGCAGCAATGAACCAGAAGGGAGTTTTTTTATACATAAATCCTTTTATTGAAAAGGTAATTGAGACCAGGTAAATGGAACATATTAATAATATAGATAATGGCAAAATAACCATATATAATTATGCTTGAAGCAGTGTCCTGAACCGGAAATTTAAAGGTGTGTCCAAATGTAGCCGGCGTCTGCATTCTTCACCGCTGAACAGAGCGGGCCTCACAATACTATAACAGGTATAACGGTAAAGTTTATATAACGGTGGGCCTGGCTAAGAGTTGGCTGACATATCCAGCCGCCGTACTGGCAGTACATAAACGTGTAAACACATTGCTTCCGGAACTGTTAATGGGACAGAAGCATAATCAGTTTGCCGGAATACCGGTTTTGATTTTGTTAATAATGTTAATGGCCAGCTCATACTTGTAAACCGATTTATGCTGCGTGGTAAATCTAAAACGGTAAAGAACATTATTGTGATAAAACTCAAATTTGTTATTGTTCTGAATATTCATGCCGGAAATCTCATCCAACGGAAAGGAATACCTGTCTCCTTTTTCAGGAATGAAATCAAACCTGTCAAAATATAATTCCACTTTTCCCATCCATTTGTATTTTCTTAGTTTTCCTCTGCGTTTACCGGTGAACAGTTTTGCGTTTGTATCGGTAAACAGAGGAACTTTGCAGGTTACGTATTCGTCTTTTGAAAACAGTTCGTAAAGATAGTTATTTTGCCATTCGCTCCAGGACTGCGGTGAATCGAAATATTTTTCATCGTTGGTTTTTAAAAAACCATATTCGTTGTACTCTACCGAATAACTGCAATTTTTGCAGGTAAAAAAGTTGCCGTGGCTGTGCAGGGAACACAGGGATTTGCAGCGTGGGCACACTACCAGAAACAAATCAAGATACTCCGCAAGATTTTTGCCACGAAAGGGGATCATGTTTTTTTTCTGCCAAACGTATTCATTAAATTTAATTCCGTCCACCACTTTGTTGTAAATTTCGTCCACATCCATTTTTTTTATTTCTTCAGGAGTCAACAGAACGTCATAGTTCAGGTTTATTATGCCTGTTCTTGAACTTCTTGCCCATCTTGGTCTTGTGAGACCTGCCCCCTGCATCAACGTGGTTATAACAGGAATTTTGAGGTTTTTTATCAGCTTGGCGGTGGAATAAATAACAGGCACATTTTTCAGATCCCAGTTGCGTGCACCTTCAGGGTACAGACCGATCACGCCGTTTCGCTTTGTTATGGACAATATAGCGCGGACAGTTCCGGAATCGGCAAGCATTTTGGATTTGGGTATCCCGCCGACAAGTTTCAGAAGCTGTCTCAGCCAAAAATTCCTGAAATAAGAATCCGAAATAACAAAATAAATGGGTTCCGGTATCCCAATGGACATTAAAAAAGGATCCCAAAGTCCTACATGATTTCCGATAACCAGATACGGGGGTTTTATGTTCAGAATTTTGCTGTTGAATATCCTTACATTAAAACGCTTAATGAGATATAACCCAAAAGTGGATTTTAAGAATTTGTTAAACCATTTGCTGTAGTGATACTGCCCTGCTTTCATTCCATCCTCCTGAATGAGAAAAAAAAATAAAGATATCCGGAGATCACTCTGTCCTTTTTATTTTACCAAACAGGGCAGTCATTGTCCACATCGCCGATTCCATGTCCATTTTAAATAAATTATTGTTGATGTAAAAAATTAACGTTATAATTCTGATTAGGAAAAGGAGGATGCAATATGGCTGTTTTTGAAATGCCTCTTGAGCAGCTGAAAAATTACACGGGGACCAATCCAAAACCAAAGGATTTTGATGAATACTGGCAAAGAGCCTTGGATGAAATGAACGCCACAGATCCCAATGTGGAGATTATACCGGCGGATTTTAAAAGCCCCGTTGCTGAATGCTACCATTTGTACTTTACCGGGGTAAAGGGGGCGCGAATTTACGCCAAACTGATGAAACCCAGGAACAATGACGGACCTATGCCGGCAATTCTAAACTTCCACGGTTATTCAGGTAACAGCGGTGATTGGTATAATTATCTCGGGTATGTTGCATCAGGCTTTACCATTGCGGCAATGGACTGCCGTGGACAGGGCGGACTGTCCGAGGACAGGGGAGGAGTATTGGGCAATACGCTTCAGGGGCATATAATCCGCGGCCTTGACGATCCCGATCCTGACAACCTGCTTTTCAGGAATATATTCCTTGACACGGCAATGCTGGCAAAAATTGTAATGAATTTGCCTTATGTGGACAGAAACAGGATCGGGGCAACCGGCGGTTCCCAGGGCGGAGGCTTGACAATCGCGTGCGCGGCACTGGTACCCGAAATAAAAAGACTTGTGCCCGTATATCCTTTCCTCAGTGATTATAAAAGAGTATGGGACATGGATTTAGCGAAGGATGCCTATCTGGAGCTGTCTCAGTATTTCAGGAGATTTGATCCGCTGCATTTACGAGAGGAAGATATTTTTACAAAACTGGGATACATTGATATTCAACACCTTGCGGACAGAATCCAGGGAGAAGTGCTGATGGCCACCGGGCTTATGGATACCGTATGCCCGCCTTCCACTCAGTTTGCTGTGTATAACAAAATAAAATCCAAAAAGGATATTGTAATATATCCTGATTACGGACATGAATATTTGCCGGGTTTTGAAGACATAAAATACCAGTTTATGCTCGGTTTATAGAAATTTTAATAAAGCGGTGTGACAAGTTCACCCGCTTTATTTTTAGTATTTCTAATGAAATTTTAATTAATCGTAAAGCTACCGTTAATGTTTCGGTAATACAATGTCCGGTGTAGAAATATTTGCGATTTCGGAGGTGCTTGGAATGATTACACTGGAACAGGTGGATCAGATGCGAAAAAGGACGAACTGCAGTTACGAAGAGGCTAAATTTTTTCTGGAAAAACATAACGGTGATTTGCTTGAGGCCATTGTAGATTTTGAAAAAAACAAAAACGGAACGAAAACGCAAAGTTTCATTTCGGGAAAGAATGCCGGTGATTTCTGGCAAAGTGTATCAAAACTTATAAAACAGGGCTTTGTAACAAGGGTGATAATTGAAGATAATGAGAGGAATGTTATTATAAACGTACCGGTTAACATAATGCTTCTGTTTGTAATTTTTGCTTCGTATATAGTGATTCCCATCCTGCTGATACTGCTGTTGCTTGGATATAAACTGAGCATCAGAAATACGGGGAGGGAAGAGACAGGGGTTTCGTCGGCTGTACGGGATATTACTGCTGTAATGGAGAGTAATGATTTGCCGCAAAACCAGCAGGGAAGTCAGTTAAATGACGAAAACATAAAAGATAATTACAGTGAAATCATTATTGAGTAATGAATGATATTAAATTCCAGGGTGAAAAAATGGCTGAGAAAATACTGATAATCGAAGATGATACAAGGCTGGCCAGGTTTCTTGAGCTGGAACTCAGGCACGAGGGGTACGAAGTTGAAATAGCCTACGACGGGCGAAGCGGTCTTGAAAAAGCCTTGAGTAATAATCCCGACCTGGTAATTCTTGATCTGATGCTTCCTCTTCTAAGCGGGATTGAGGTTTTACGGCGTATCAGGAAAGTGTCGGACATGCCCGTTATCATGCTAACTGCAAAGGATGACGTATCTGATAAGGTGGTAGGTCTTGACAGCGGGGCGGATGATTATGTCACAAAACCATTTGCGATAGAAGAACTGCTGGCGAGAATAAGGGTTGCCCTTAAAAGGCGAGACAACTCCGCCAAAAGGGAAAGTGACATTATCAGGGCCGGGGATCTTGTTCTGAATAAGGCAAAGCACACTGTAATGTATAAAGATGAAGAAATAACGCTTTCCAAAAAGGAATATGATCTTCTTGAATACCTTATGGAAAACAGGGGTATTGTCCTAACACGCGAGCAGATTCTGGAAAAGGTATGGGGTTATGATTATTTTGGAGATACCAATGTAACCGACGTATACATAAGATATCTCAGAGCAAAAATTGATCAGAAATACAACCTTTCTTACATAAAAACGGTGCGTGGAGTGGGGTATATTTTTGAAGACGGAGAATAGTACCGACAATTTAAAACATGATAAAAAAGTATCCGCTGCAGCGGGGAAACAGAAAGGCAAAATGAAATATAAAAACAATGGTCCTGCGCCGGGAAATGCTTCGGGAAAGAGCGGTAGAGCTTCATACAAAACCAATTTTTCGATGAGCCGCAGGATATCTGTTTCATATACCCAGATTCTAATCGATACTTTTTTGTCATGCCTTATATTGGTCATGATTGTTTATACCGGTTTTAATCTTATCTTACTTGGAAGCGACACAAAGAAGGTTATTGAAGAACTGATGGTGTCGGATGATCTGTCCGAAAGCATTTACGAAATAGCCGTTCAGAAGGATACGGAGATAGCCCTGGCCGATTTGAGCGGAGAATTAATAATCAATACCTTTGGTGATTTTGCAGTTTCCTATAGCCAAATACCAATTTGGTTTTTTCAAAAAGAACGTTCGATATATATAATGTTTAAGTCGGATTTATCAGTGAACGAAAAAACTTTCACAGTATACGTTTTCAGAAACATAACACGAACTGTATATGAAATGTTATTAATATTCGGTTTTTCTGCAGTTTTGTACATCACCGTTACCCTTATAATTTTTTTCAGGGGTAATGCCATCACCAAAAATGTTTTGAACCCAATAGCCGAAATGACAAAAATGGCCAGGGAAATTACAGCCCAAAATCTTAATCTGAGGCTTAATGTTACCAATGCAAAAGACGAACTTAAAGAACTTATTGTTACCTTCAATGAAATGATGGACCGTATCGAAGCCGCATATAACAAACAGAACCAGTTCGTATCCGATGCTTCTCATGAATTAAGGACCCCCATTTCCGTTATACAGGGATATGCCAGAATGCTGGAACGCTGGGGAAAAGACGATCCGGAAGTACTGAATGAAGCCATTGAAGCTATTGAGCAAGAAGCCGAAAACATGAAAGAACTTGTTGACAAGCTTCTGTTTATTGCAAGAAACGACAAGGATACCCTTGTGCTGGAAGAGAAGCTGTTTTCTTTAAGCGAGATGATGGAGGAACTGGTTAAGGAAACAAGGATGGTGGACAAGGATCACATTATCGAGGATTCAATTGAAACGGGGATTGAAATTGTAGGTGACAGAAACCGATTGAAACAGGCCATGCGTATTTTCGTGGACAATGCACAGAAATATACCGAACCGGGGAAAAAGATTGAAATAAGCTTAAAAAAAGAAAATAACACAGCGGTACTTTCGGTAAAGGATTCAGGCTGCGGAATTGACAGCAGGGATATCCAGAGCATTTTTGATCGGTTTTACCGTGCCGACAGGTCAAGGGACAGGAACAAAGGCGGCCACGGCCTTGGGCTTTCAATTGCCAGAATTATAATACTCAGGCATGGAGGGAAAATCCATGTCAAAAGCAAATTGGGAGAAGGCAGCGTTTTTTCGGTAATTTTAAAACTTGAAAGGAACAATTCCTGCGAAGGCATTTCGGACAACTAAAACTGAAGGCATTATTTCAAAGTTTTTTTCTTTTTTTATGTTTCCTGATTGCATGAATTGATTAGTTTATTGCATGAATGGCATAAGCGGGCATTTTATGCCCGGAAAACGGCTTTTTATGCCAATATTATTGACTTCTTCTTACAATTTCTGTACGATCTATGACAAATAATCAAAAGTTGGTGTTTTCTGTGAGTCAAACCCGAACAGAAGAATTTTACATTGAAAATTATGATAAATACAACTACAAAATTCATGAGTGGATTATTTATTCAGCTGTTGGTGTTCTGGTAATGGCAGTAATCGGATGGATATTTTACAGAAAAATTATACCGGTGGCGTTTATTTCGGCATTAGGCTTATTTTATCCGAAAATCAGGAAGAGGCAGCTTATCGAGACCCGCAGGAATATTTTAAGGTTGCAGTTTAAAGATATGCTGTATTACATTGGAGCCGCACTGTCTGCCGGAAAATCCGTCGAACAGGCTTTTGTGTATGCACACGGAATACTCAGAAATTTATATCCCGGTAAGAAAGCATACATTGTAAATGAGACAGAGCTGATTATAAAAAGGTTACAGATGAATGAAAACATTGAAAACATACTTAAGGATTTTGCAGCGCGGTCGGGTGTGGAAGAAATACAACATTTTTCAGACGTGTTTTCGGTATGTAAAAGGACGGGCGGAAACCTTGTGGAGGTTATCCGCACCACTTCGGGGATGATTGGCGAACGGATTGAGATTAAGCAGGAAATTGAAATCGGCCTTGCCGCCAAAAAGCAGGAACAGCGTATTCTTTCATTATCTTCGGTAATGATGGTGCTTTTCATATCTCTAATGAGCGGTGAATTTATGGAACCAATGTTTGCAACGTCTTCAGGAAGAATTATTATGACTTTTTCTTTGATACTGCTTGGTGTGGGGATTTTTGTCTCCAACAGGATTATGAATATAAGGTTTTAAGGGCGGGATAGGATTTGAATACCGCATATGCCGTAATTATGATATCTACCTTTTTGTTCTACGTTATTATGAACCAATTCGCCAGACAAAAGTTTTCCGATGAACTGAAAATACTTGACGTAAAGGAATATCCATACAGGGATTTTCTGGCTTTCGGTATGTGGCTCTACAATAAACTGAACATACCTAAATCCGGTTCTTACCATGTTTTTCTGTATCAACGCATAGTTATGGTTTATGGGACAAGGTATGCAGGTTATTATCTGAGAATATACTGGGGTGAAAAATTCATGTATTCCTTTTTGGGAATTATTGTTGCGTGTTTTGTTGGCGCCGCATCGGGTGCCGGTGCAAAATTTGTTATAGCAGTACCTGCTGCGGGAACGCTTCTGTTTTTTCTTGCAGACCGAAATCTCGATGATAGGGCGGAAAAGAGAAAACTCCAGCTGATGATTGATTTTCCGGCGTTTGTCAGTAAGCTGGCATTACTGATGAATGCGGGAATGCATCTCCGGCAGGCCTTGGTAAAAATTTATGATGACTCGGACAAAACCAAACCGTTGTATGAAGAATTAGGGACGGTTCTTGCAGACTTGGAAGCGGGCATCGGTGAGAGCCAGGCATGGCAGGAATTCTCGGAAAGATGCAAAGTGAGGGAAATAACCTCCTTTGCAAGCATGATAGTGCAAAATTCAAAGCTCGGTGGAAAACAGATGGTGAATGAATTAAAAAGAATGTCCCATGAAGCTTGGGAAATGCGGAAAAATGCCGCGAGACAACTGGGTGAAACGGCTTCGGCAAAACTCGTGTTTCCAATGATGCTTATGCTTGTGGCGATTCTGATTATTGCATTGGCCCCGGCCATAATGCAGTTTTCAATAAATTATTAAATTTTCCGGGAGGGTTGATTATGAAAATAATGTTAAGAAAGCTTGTTTCAGATGAAAAAGGTATCAATACCGTTGAAATTGTCGTTCTTGTGGCAATCGCCCTTGGGCTTGCATTAATTTTCAGGGAACAGATTTTTTCTTTCGTAAAAAATTTGCTGGGAGAGGTCTTAAATCCCGGAATGTACGGTTTACCTTCAATAACGCCTGCGCCATGAGTAAAAGATTTTTAAAGCAGGATTTTGTAAAAAAACAGTGCCGTGGAGCCGTTACGGTTGAATATGCCGTTATATTTCCTATTGTCATCGTATGCATATTTATAATTATTCACATAGGGATGCTTTACTATCAGCATTGTTTAATGCAGACGGTGGCAAGCAAGTGTGTGCGCAGCATGGCCCTTTTATGGGGATACGATCCTGATGAAATAAATATTGAAACCGGAATAACGGACAGGAATGCATACGTCAGTGAGGCCCTTTACTGGCAGCTTATCACCGATAAAAACAAAAGAGGTGAAAAAGCAGCTCAGGCCGTTCTCAATGAACTGATGTCGAAAAGTGTTATAAAGCCTTCGGGCGGTTTTGACGTAGAAATGACCTACAACAATTACATAATTTTTAAAAAGATTGGATTGTGCATCAGAGCCGATTATGTACTGCCTTTCGGAGATTTGCTTGAACTTGTGGGGTTACCGGGTCGTACCAGAATGGAAGTGTACAGTGAAACAATGGTACATGATACTCAGGATTTTATCCAAAATACCGATTATTTACTTCAAATTTATGAAGAATCAGGAGCCAGAAACTGGGTTGAGGAAAAAGTTGAACCCCTGCTGAATTCCCTTAAGAATATAAAAAAATATTTTAAATTGCAGGAGAATGGACAATGAAATTACGGGGCAGTGTAACGGTTTTTGTCAGTATAATATTGTCTGCTTTAATACTGTTTTCAGGTACGGTGATTGATTTGGCCCGGTTCCGGGCAGGAGAAACGCATGCCCGTGCTGCCGTTCAATTGGCGGTTCAGTCGGCGCTGGCCCGGTATTTTTCACCGCTGAAGGAGAATTACGGGCTGTGGGCCAGCGCACACAGTAAGGAAGAACTTGAAATGCTGATATACGACCTTATTGAAAAAAACTTGGGTACCGAAAATACGTTTATACCAGGTATTACCGATCTTTTCGGTTTTTCGGTGGACAGTGTCACGGTATATCCTGTGTTTAACCTGACCGATGCCCAGGTACTGGAAAAGGAAATTGCCGACTTTATGAAATACAGGGCTCCGGTGAATACTGCAGGTCTTTTTCTTGAAAAACTTAAAGCATTTAATCTTTTTCTGGCTCAGTCAGGGCTTTTGAACAAAAGAATGGAGCTGGAAGACAATCTGCAGAAAATCCGTGAGAAACAGGTTTACCTGAGTCTGATTCTCTCTGAGAGGATTCCCCGTTTTGTAAACGGCCAAAAGCCTGAAAAGGGGATAAATGACAGCCTGTTACATATATCTTCATTACTATATGAAATAAACGATATGGAAAAACAAAACGGAGTACTCGACAGGGCTTATCTTTCCATACCTTCGTCAATTGAAGAAATAAATGAAGCAGAAAACGAGATAGAGAATATTGAAGAGGAAATATCCGATCTGGAGAAGGAAATAGAATACCTTGAGGACAGGCTGAAAGACTGCGAGGATGAAGCAGAAATTGCGGGAATTACTGATGAAATACAGAAAATTGAGAGAAAAATTTCACAAAAAAGCGATGAAAAGGCTGAAGCCAAAAAAGTGCTTGAATCTGCGAAAAGAAAGCTCAAGTCAGAAATTGACACATGTGTGGGACTGCTTAACGAAATAGCGGTCAAAACCGAAAGGGTACAGGAAAAAATAACACAAATTAAAAACAGTGTGGGCAAATTTGTCAAATACCATGAGGAATCGGTAAAACTCTCCTCGGATATATTGAAACAGTGCTACGAAATAAAACATTTGTCTGAAGAAATTAATACCGAAATAAAAAGACAAGCCGAAAAGTCGGATAATGCATTTCTGGTTAAAATCAAGTCGGACATGAAGCAGCTGGTGCTTACCGCAGATCCTGAAGCGGTGTCTTCAATAAAAACAGATTTGGAGGTAAATCTGACTGCGTTGAACGAGACTTATTCCGTATTGTCTCACGCCGCCAGTCGGCTTGAAGAAATTCTGGATGAAATATTACGCTTTATATACAGCACCGAACGAATATATGTGACACTGGAATATACTGAGAGAAAGGTGTTCGGCACCGGGATTGAGCAGTGTGTCAAAGAGCTGGAAAGTAAAATAAATTCGGCGGTTTCGGGGTATAAAGTAAGATCCCTTCAACTGGAACCCGATATTAACGCGAAAGAAAAAAATGAGTTTTACAGATGGTGCAACAAAGTTTTTGATGAGAAAAATGAAACAGAGAACAAGGATAAAGGTTACGAGAAAAAACTGAGGAACAATATCAAAAAGGCTGATGAAAGCGGGAAGAAAGAAAATGAAATGTCATTTAACGGCAAAGACAAAAAACTTTCGAGCAAAGAACTGGAAGAACTGTTTAAATCACTGCCGTCAAAAAAGAATAATGAAACCGGCGGCGCATTAACGGAGAATTATGAAAATACAGAGCCCGAAGAAAAATATAAGAAGTCGCTGAACAGTAACGCAGACATTTCCTTTAAGATTGGAAGTATTTTGGATAATCTGGGTGAATCGGTACTTAAATCCCTTTATATTAATGAGTATATAGTCAGCGCATTTAAAAACGCAAACATTGACAAGGTATCCGCCCCGAGAATAAACATTCACGGTGGTCCTGCAAAAACTTTTTTTGAAAAAGCGGAGGTTGAGTACATTATATTCGGAAACAAAAAAGAGAAGACAAATGCCGATCTGGCACAGGCGTCGATATTCGGCATAAGAATGGGTCTTAACCTTCTTCATGTGTACATGGATTCCAAAAAAGTCTCCGCTGCAATGTCGGCTGCTGTATCCATTGCAGGCTGGTCAGGCTTCGGAGTCCCCATAGTCAAAAATCTTATTCTGCTTGGGTGGGCCGCCGGCGAATCTTATCTCGATTTAAAGGATATAAACGACGGCAAGGATGTGGCCGTGTACAAAACAGAAAACACATGGAAACTAAGCCTTGCCTCGCTGTTTTCGGATATTACAGGGAAGTTCCTTGAGGATACATCTGTATGGCTGAAAAAGACAAAGGATGAATGGGTTGACAAAGCAGATGATGCGGTAAAAACGTTAATTCGCGAACTGGTAACCGGTAAGGTTAATGAAGTTTTTGCCCCTATTGAGCAGGCTGTAACCGAGGCAGGTGATGAAGAGGATAATGCTGGCGATGTGAAATTTGCTGTTTCCCTCCCATTGGATGACGTAAGTAATGTGGATGATTTAAAGGAATGGGTTGTAAAAGTATGCCAGGACCAGTACCGGCAAGCGAAGAACAGTGTTACGCACTGGACCGGAGCCAGGCTTGAACATTTTAAGAAAAAAGCAATAGATGAGATTACAAATTTCATAATAAACAGTCCTGCCTATGAGAATATTTTTTCGACAGTTAAAAAAGGTCTTAACAATATAATCGACGGAAGCCTTGACATGCTTTCCGAAAGCCTGCAGCAAATCGGAAACCAGATAGGCGATCCCGGGATGCAAAGCCAACTGGTCGGAACGGTTGTGTCCTTTGATTATGTGGATTATTTAAGGCTCCTTCTTGTCGCCGTGCCCAATAAAACCAAGTTGTTAAGGGCCGCTGATATAATACAGCTTAACATGAGGGAAACTCTGGATAACCCTGATTTTCTGATGTCGGAATACAATTCTTTTATTATTGTTGAAGCAGAGATTTCGATGAAAACAATGTTTATACCGTCTTTTCTGAAAACTCCGCAGACAGGGAAATTCAGTATAAGATGGGGGTATGGCTATTGAAAAATGAATCTGCTGCCGGATATGCTGAAAAACAACGTGGAAGCGCGACGGTTGAAGCTGCCGTGGTAATACCGCTTCTGATGATTGCTTTTGTTTCCTTGCTGACGGTTATACGGATAATATCAACCTATGCCAGAATGCAGCATGCCGTAAACAAAGTGGCTACAGAACTGGCGCATTACAGCTATATATATGCAGTGTCGGGACTGAAACAGCAGCATGATGAATTACTTGACACAACAAAAAAGGCTTGGGAAGAGCTTCAAAACAAAACGGCGGTAATTGAAAATTTCTATAAATCAGTTCAGAATGTTTACTGTGAAGCGGTATCATTGGGAAAAGAAAACAAGAATATTGAAGAAAGCCTTAATAATTTTCTTTCCGGAATAGAAAACATCCAGACTTCAACCACTGAACTGATTGAGACAGTTAACACCGTTGTGAAAGATCCGGTTCATGAGATGCAGCTTATAGGTATTGCTCTTTCCGACTCGATTCTGAGTAAAACAAAAACCGTTTTATTCGATGCCATTGTGAAAGCTATGCTGAAAAATAACCTGGCAAATGATCTTAAGATTGCACCTGAAAAACTGGAGAAGTCTCTTTTCCTGAAAGGCGGAATTGAAAAACTGGATTTATCGTCATCAACCTTTTTCAATGACAGGGAAACAATAGATATTATAGTGGAATACACGGTAAAACCGGCTTTTTTCATAATACCTGAAGTGAAATTGCGAAACAGGGCTTGTGTGCTTTCCTGGCAGTGGGGTGTTGGCAGCCCGACGGAAACGGCGGGGGAAGATGCAAGCTTATGGAATTTGGATAAGGGGAAAGCCGTTTACTTGCAGCATCTGGCAAGGGGAAACAAAATAGACAGGTTATTTGCCCGGGAATTAAAGAATGAAATCGGCGAATATGCTGAACTGACGCCTGAAAATTTCAAAACGATAGATTTGATTGAGTACGCCCATGACCGAAAAGACGGTTCGCTGGTTATGATATTTTCGTTAAATCCTTTTCTGCCGACTTACAGCAGTAAATCCGCAGTTGTGGGCACGATAAAGCAAAATTTGAACAAACTCAGCACTTTTCAGAGATACCAGGTTCGTGACTACATCTTAGATGTATCGCTGCTTTCAGGTAATTATAAGAGGATTGCATATATCGTAATCCCCGAGAATGAAGTACTTCCTGAGGCGTATATTCAGGCTTTTGAGGAATGCAAGAAATTGGCTGACAAAATGGGTATTGAACTGTATCAGGTGCAGAAATACGGTAAGTATGACTATGCTGAAGAAAATTAATGAAAAGCGGTTATTTAAAATAATGGGATTATTGACTTTTTTTATTTTCCATATATCCTATTCGTCAGTGGCGCTTTTTATGCCGGCGAGGGAATATGCCGCGCGAAAATTCATTCTTGTGATTTTGCTTGCCATTGCATCATTTCATGATATTCGGGAACAAAAAGTTCCGCTGTGGGTTTGTGCCGCAATATTTGGCATTAACGTTATCCATTCCGTAATGGTTTATAAAAGCGTGGTTCAGTGGATAATAGGCTTTATTCTATTGGCAGCCCTTATGGCTTTATATTTTTTAAACCGGAATTTAATAGGGCTTGGGGATATTTTGCTGGTTACGTCGTGTGTCCAATCCCTTCGGGCTGAGAATACAATGAAGTTTCTGTTTTTGACATTTGCCTTTGCTTCTTTATCGGGAATTTTTAAATGTATACGAAACAAAAGCTTTAACAGCGTGTCTGTGCCTCTGTCGCCGTGTGTAGCGGCTGCATTCATTTTATTGATTTAAGAAGGTGGTTTTATGATAGATGTACAGGAACTTATACCGACATATGCCGGATTTGGCGGGAAAAGCTATATCACTTTTACAGTATCGGAAAAAGAAGAGTTAATATGCTATCAGGTAGAAATGCTGGCAAAAAACCGCATTGATTTTTTACTGCCTCTTTCGGTGCAAAGGCTGAACAATAACTGGAAACTGTCGTATGATATTACATCAAAAATACCGCTGGGGAAGGTGTTGGAAAGAAAATGTCTGAAATACGGGGAATTCGCAAGTATTCTGAAACAGATTGGAAAGCTTTCTGCAAAGCTCAAAGATTATCTTCTTGACATTTCTTCGGTGATTTTCAATAATTCGTACATATATTGCGATCCTTCGGATTTGTCGCTATATTTTATGTATTTTCCGGTGAAGAACGCAGACTTTAGTTCGGATACCATAAAAGATTTCCTTCGGAATTTGATTTTAAATATAAGACTGACAGAAGATTCATCCGGAAGTATTTTAAAACGACTTTTGGACGTTCTTAAATCCGAAACCTTCACCCCTGAAATGTTGCTGAAATGTATAAATTCGGAACTACGGGAGACATCTGAAGACCGATTGGCAGGATTTTCATCCGACGAAGGAAATGAGGGAATTTCCTTAATATCCGAAACTCCGGATCAAAGACAGAAAAATGGCACGATGAACTGTCGTGAAAACAGAAATAACCGCGAGAAGAACGGTGAAACACATGGTGGCTTTAAGCATCCTTTGAAATCATATATTGTTGCCGGCGCAGCGAATGCTTTTTTTGTCGGGCTGCTTGTTTATATGCTGTTTTTAAGGAGAGCTTCAAATGATATAACCGGCACCGTACTTGGTTTGGCTCTTATCGGTTTTGCGGCGAATTATTTCATTTTTACAAGGTTGTTTTCAGATGAAAAAAAGACCGGCGACTGTAATGTAATCATGGAGGCGTCTGATAAAAACATTGTAAAATCATTGTATGGGGAGACTGCTGAGAAAGTTATTGCTCATCCAAAAAGGTCGGCGGTTTACGTGAATAAAATGGTCGGTTCATGCATGGAAGAATTCAGAAAAGTTACGGAAAATAAAGCACATGAGTCTGATTGCAAAAGCCATGACGAGGTAAAGGAAATCCAGCCACCCGGTTTATCTGTCAGAACATATATAGAGAATTCCGAACCTTTCTCCGGAACGGCTCACACCGGCATGGGTACCCAGGACAGAACTGTTATTTTGGGATATGCTTCAGGCAATATACCATATCTTCAGAGTCATTCCTGCCCCGGTGAAAGAATATATATTACGAAGGACTCGGTACTGCTGGGAAGGCTTTCGGACAGTGTGGATTATGCAATAAACAACAGAGCGGTTGGAAAAATTCATGCTGAAATAGTCAGAAAGGATGATGGCTACTATATCATAGATTTGAACTCGGTAAACGGCACATATGTCAATAATGAAAGAATTACGTGCAGCACCGAAGTAAAACTGAAAAACGGGGATATTGTAACACTGGCAAATGAATCATATACATTTGTGGTTTAAAAGACATGTTTTTTTTGGTATACTGATATTGACTTTTTTCAGAACCGCAATTTATTATTTTATAAAAGACTTTAAGGGGAAGGTTATGGCTTTATTAAAAAAAAATACAGAGATAGATTTTTCAAAATTACCTCAGCATGTGGCAATCATTGTTGACGGAAACGGAAGATGGGCGGAAAGACGTGGGCTGCCGCGAAGTGCCGGACACCGGGAAGGTGCAAAAGCGGTTAGAAGGATAATTGAACATGCGTACAATTTGGGTATCCGCTATCTCACTTTTTTTGCCTTTTCCAGCGAAAACTGGTCAAGACCGAAAGAAGAAGTGGATGAATTGATGAAACTGTACCTTGACTATCTGAAAAGTGCCGAGAATGAGACCAATGACAAGAACATAAGGGTAAAAATAATAGGCAGCAGGATAGGGCTGTCCCCGGAACTTATTAATCAGATTGACAAGGTGGAGAAACATACTGCCGATAAGGATAAAATGACTTTGCTGATTGCACTGAATTACGGCGGGCGTCAGGATATTCTGCAGGCGGTGAAAAAGATAGTGGATGACGTTCAAAAGGGGATTTTGAATAAAGACGATATCACTGAAGAGGAATTTCGTAAAAGATTATATACCGAAGACATACCTGATCCTGATTTGATGATAAGGACAAGTGGAGAAATGCGCATAAGCAATTTCCTTATCTGGCAGTGTTCATATACCGAATTCTATTTTACTGATGTCCTGTGGCCTGATTTCAGGGAAAAACATTTCAACGAGGCCATACTTGAATACCAGAAGCGGCAAAGGCGTTTCGGAGGTTTGGGAAAATAAGAGAATGCTTGTTGAATGTCCGGGATTGGTTCGGAAAGTGACGGTGATTTTTTGAGAACGAGAATTATAAGCGGAACCATTGCAGCGATAATTCTTTTCGTTATAATGCAGCTGCCGCCTTTTATGTTAGGTGTGGCCGTTTTTATTGTTTCTTCGATTGCATTGTACGAATTTTACCAGTGCGTGAGAAGGGAAAATTATAATCCCATAAGAACCATTGGTTTTTTCACGTCAACAGTTTACTTTCTGTACTTGATTGGCAGTGCTTATATTGATGAAATCAGCGGCACTTTCCTGAATGATTTGTACAGAACGTTTTTTCGACAGGACATTATATATCTGTTTATTTATATTGTCATTGTATGTTTACTTCTTCAGCTTGTGTTCAGACACAGGCGTTTTAATTTGAAAGACGTTGCCGTTACGCTTCTGGGAATTGCCTATATTCCTTTTCTTATATCTTTTATTTTTTTGGTTAGATTAATGGAGAACGGGTATGAATTATCCTGGCTTGTTATTATAGCGACGTTTTCTACCGATATTTTTGCGTATTTTACGGGTAAATTTTTCGGAAAAAGGAAACTTGTGCCCGACATCAGCCCCAACAAAACCGTCGCAGGCGGTATAGGGGGAATTGCCGGAAGCATTGTCTGTACGACCCTTTTTGGAATTTTATACATGAATACTTTTTCGGCACTTATAATTGAAATTTATCATTACATGATACTTGGTGTCCTCTGCGGAATAATAGCCCAGCTTGGGGACTGGGCCGCTTCGGCAATAAAAAGAAACGTCGGTATTAAGGATTTCGGACACATTATGCCGGGGCATGGCGGGTTGCTGGACAGAATTGACAGCTTGCTTTTTGTTGCACCTGCAGTATATTTTTATATAAAGTTTTTTATCTTTTGAAATCCGGAGGTTGCATATGACAAAGAATTTGGTTATATTGGGTTCGACAGGGTCAATCGGAACGCAGGCTTTGGATGTCTGTGACAACATAAATGTCCGTGTTTTGGGACTTTCAGCGCAGAAAAATATAGATAAGCTTGAGATGCAGGCAAGAAAGTATAAACCGGCCATTGTGGCGGTTATGGATCCGGAACGGGGGAAGGAGCTTAAAGTTCGGTTAAGGGATACCAACATAAAAGTTGTTTGGGGAATGGATGGGATTATTGAGCTTGTTACTTTTCCCGGAGCCGATACCGTTCTGACATCGGTGGTGGGGATAGCGGGGCTTGTTCCTACCGTCAGGGCCATTGAGGCAGGGAAAACTATTGCTCTCGCCAACAAGGAAACCCTTGTTACTGCAGGAAAGCTGGTAATGGAAGCAGCAAAAAGGAATAATATAAATATATTACCCGTGGACAGTGAACATATGGCCATCTTTCAGTGTCTTGCCGGAAACAGGAAGGAAGACATTGAAAAATTAATTTTAACCGCATCGGGTGGGCCTTTCCGAGGGTATACCGAAGAACTGCTTAATGATGTTACCGTTGAAGAGGCCCTGAACCATCCCACATGGCTGATGGGCAAAAAAATAACGATAGATTCGGCAACAATGATGAACAAGGGATTCGAAGTTATCGAGGCCCGGTGGCTGTTTGACATGGAGTTGTCGAAGATTGAAGTTTTGGTTCATCCCCAGAGTATTATCCATTCGATGGTATCGTTCAGGGATGGTTCGATAATAGCACAATTGGGCGCGTCGGATATGAGAATTCCCATTCAGTTGGCGATGACGTGGCCAGAGCGTATGGAAAACAGTTTCGGCAGGGTCGATTTTACAAGAGTTGGCATGCTAACCTTTGAAAAACCCGATTTAAAGGTGTTTAAGTGCCTGAATTTTGCAATCCGTGCGGCAAATATCGGCGGCACAATGCCGGCCGTGTTGAATGCCGCGAATGAGGTTGCAGTTTCACTTTTCCTTGACGGAAAAATCTCCTTTAAGGCGATAATGGACTTAATCGGCGAAGTTATGGAAAACCATAGGGTGCATATGAATCCTTCCCTTAATGATATAATAGAAGTGGACCGTTTGGCCCGTGAGGAAACTCTAAACATATATAAGAAAAAATATAAAGATCATGTTAGGGTTTTCCAATGGGCTTATATGGGGAATAATTAAACAAACGCAATAAATTTTATAAAGAAGGCAGGTTAAGATATGAACATACTGTTGGCTTTTGTCGCACTAAGCTTGCTGATACTGGTACATGAATTAGGCCATTTTATTGCGGCGCGCAGGGCCGATATTAAAGTTCTGGAGTTCTCAATTTTTATGGGACCCAAAATTATTCAGTGGGGAAAGGGAGAAACAAAATATTCGATACGGGCAATCCCGATGGGCGGCTTTGTTAGGCTGGAAGGCGAGGAAGAAGCCTCGGACGACGAAAGGGCCTTTAATAACAAACCGGCGGGTACACGGGCTTTGGTTGTTGCAGCCGGGGCAGCAATGAATATTTTTATCGCCGTTCTTATAGTCACCATAATTTCCCTTTCTTTGGGATACAGTACGACAACGGTGGCATATCTCGAGGAAGATTCGGTATTAAAGGAAGCGGGAATGGAAGTCGGGGACAGAATTGTATATTACGACGGAAAGTATATTTTTCACCCGAGCGATCTTTCGCTGTTTTTGTATATTTATGACGGCGGGCCGGTTGAGGTGGCATACCGGCGTGAAGGCGTTAAAGAGCTGCAGCGGACGGTAATCACTCCAAAAACGTCGGTTTACATGATTGGAATTTCGGTAAGTTCCGGCGACGTTGCAGCCAGTAACAGGGTTGAGGATGTGGAAGAAGGTTCGCCTGCCGATGTCGCAGGTATTTTGCCCGGAGACGTTATTATACGGATTGATGACGTCACGGTGGATAAAAGGGATGATTTGTACAATTATCTTCAGAAAACAAAAAATAAACCGGTGGATATTACGGTGGAGAGGAACGGTGAAACTGTCACGTTCCATGATGTTGTGCCTGTAGAGAGAAAAACTTACCCCGATTTGGGTGTGCAGTTTGAATACAAAAAAGGCAATGTGTTTGGTGCTATTGCAAGTTCAGTCAATTATTCACTGTCCACGATAAGAAGCGTAATTTATTCCCTTGTATGGCTGATTTCAGGCAAAGTTGGTTTCTCAGAGGTATCTGGGCCTGTCGGAATTGTTTCGACCATTGGCGAGGTTGTTGAAATGGGAAGAGGTTTTTCGGAAAAGTTCCTGTATCTGCTCCAGATAACTGCATTCTTAAGTCTGAACCTCGGAGTGATGAATATAATCCCGTTTCCTGCGCTCGACGGTGGAAAGCTGTTCCTGATTTTAATTGAAAAAATCCGCAGAAAGCCCATTGATCCCGAAAAAGAAGCATGGATTTCGATGGTGGGTTTTGTTCTGCTGGTAATGCTGATGATTGCCACACTGTTTAACGACATTCCGAAAGTAATCAGAGGTAAATAAAATGGATAGGCTGATAAACAGAAAAAAAACCGTTAAAGTACGGGCGGGGAATGTTTATATAGGCGGAGACGCGCCGATTTCCATTCAATCCATGACAAATACTAAAACTTCGGATGTAAAGGCCACAATCGCCCAGATCAGAAAGCTTGAAAATGCGGGGTGCGATATTGTCCGCGTGGCTGTGCCCGATATGGATGCCGCCATGGCTATAGGTCAAATAAAAAAAGAAATATCCGTTCCACTTGTGGCCGATATTCACTTTGATTACCGCCTTGCCATAGCTGCAATGGAGAAGGGTGCCGACAAGGTCAGGATTAACCCCGGCAATATCGGCTCTGAAGACAGGGTAAGAAGTGTTGTAAGCTGCGCCAGGGAACGTGGCATACCGATTCGCATAGGCGTTAACTCCGGTTCGCTGGAGAAGGATCTTTTGGAAAAATATCACGGTATTACTCCGGAAGCCCTGGTGGAGAGCGCGTTAAGGCATGTTTCGATTTTGGAGAAATTAAACTTTTCAGATATTGTTATTTCTCTTAAAGCCACAAGTGTTCCTTTAACAATAGCCGCATACAGGCTTATATCGGAAAAGGTAAGGTATCCTCTTCATGTCGGTATCACCGAGGCAGGTACTGTTTACAGCGGAACAATCAAGTCGGCGGTCGGGATAGGTGCGTTGCTTGCCGAAGGTATAGGGGATACAATCCGTGTTTCCCTGACCGGCGATCCCGTGGAAGAAATAAAAGCAGGAAAGACGATATTAAAATCCCTTGGCCTTTACAACCGCGGCGCCGAACTTATATCCTGCCCGACCTGCGGCAGGACCAGGATTAATTTGATAAAGATTGCCGAAGAAGTGGAACGGGCATTGGAAAATATTGATAAGCCGATAAAAGTGGCTGTTATGGGTTGTGCGGTAAATGGCCCGGGCGAGGCCAGAGAGGCGGATATAGGTATAGCCGGCGGAGATGGCTGTGCCCTTCTTTTCAGACATGGGGAAATAATCCGGAAGATTCCGGAAGACAGAATTGTGGAGGAATTACTGGAGGAGATAAAGAAACTTTGATGTTAGCACTCTTGTCGGATGAGTGCTAAAAAAGTATTGACAACAAATGCTTAAGTGTTATGATATTGATAGCATGAACCTGTGATCAGGCGTATCTTTTTAAGCAATAAGTTTAGACTTGTTGCTTTTTTAATGCGTTAAAACGGGTTCATATAAACAGATGAAAATGTAATGGGAGGTTTGTGTATGATTCAGGAAAAGGGCAGTATTTCCATCAGCACAGAGAATATATTGCCTATAATAAAAAAATGGCTGTATTCCGAAAAGGATATATTTGTAAGAGAACTGGTTTCAAACTCCGCTGATGCAATCAGCAAGCTTAAAAAGCTTCAGGATATAGGCGAAGCGCCGGTACGGGAAAATGAAAAATTTGAAATAACGGTGGCGGTAAGCAAAGAAAATAAAACGATAAAAATAATAGACAACGGAATTGGAATGACAGCTGATGAAGTTAAAAAATATATAAACCAGATAGCTTTTTCAGGCGCGGTGGATTTTATTGAAAAATACAGGGATAAAACCGATGATCAGCAGATTATAGGTCATTTCGGATTGGGATTTTATTCTGCCTTCATGGTAGCTGAAAAGGTTCAGATAGATACGCTGTCATATCAAGAAGGCGCTCAGGCGGTACGATGGATAAGCAAGGGAGATACGGAGTATGAAATGACCGATTCCGACAGAAATACCGTAGGTACAACGGTTACTCTGTATATGGCCGAAGACAGCCTTGAATATACCGATTTTTACAAAATGCGCGACGTTCTGAAAAAATATTTTGCATACCTGCCATATGAAATTTACCTGGTAAATGATGACAAAAAAGACGTTAAAAAGGAAAATTTGCAGCCGATAAACAACACCAATCCGCTTTGGAAGAAAAATCCCAGGGACTGTACCGATGAAGAATACAAAAAGTTTTACCGCGAGGCATTTGATGACTTCAACGATCCGCTGTTCTGGATTCATATCAACATGGAATATCCCTTCAGAATGCAGGGAATTATTTATTTCCCGAAGCTGAAGCATGAATTTGAAACAATGGAGGGAAAAATAAAATTATATTATAACCAGGTATTTGTGGCTGATAATATAAAGGAAGTAATACCCGAATTTCTTCTTATGCTGAAAGGAATGCTTGACTGCCCTGATCTCCCGCTGAATGTCTCGCGCAGTTACCTGCAAAATGAGGGTTACGTGGAAAAGATTTCACAGCATATCATAAAGAAGGTTGCAGATAAGCTTAACATATTATATAAGAAGGAATTTGAGAATTACACAAAATACTGGGATGACATTAATCCGTTTGTCAAATACGGCTGCATGCGCGAGGAGAAATTTTACGACAAAGTGAAGGATATAATTATATTCAAGACCATTAACAACGAATATGTAACACTTAATCAGTATCTTGAAAGAAACAAGAACAAGCACGAAAATATTGTTTACTATGTGAACGACGTCAACCAGCAGGCCCAGTATATAAACATATTCAAAAACAACCAGATGGAAGCTGTGGTATTGGACGCACTGATTGACAATCACTTTATAAGTTTTCTTGAGTCCAAGAACAGTAACGTCAAGTTCCTCAGAATAGATGCGGACATTACGTCAAGCCTCAAGGATCAGACGAAAGAGGAGAATGAAGCCGAAACAAAGCAGCTGTCGGAAAAGATAGAAAAACTGTTTAAGGATACACTTAATATCAAGGATCTGAAAATTAAGGTGGAAAAACTGAAAACCGAGTCCACGCCTGCAATAATACTACTTTCGGAACAGTCAAGACGTATTCATGACATAGGCAGGATTTTCATGGGCAAAGATGCCGGCAACATGTTCCCGACGGAAAAAACTCTGGTTATAAACCTTAACAACAAACTGGTAAAATCCATTGCCGAAAGCGCTGACGACAAGGAAAAGGAAGAAAAGAACAAACTGCTGGTAAAACAGATTTATGACATCGCGCTGCTAAGCCTGAAACCCATGAATCCCGATGATCTGACAGAATTTATAAATCGAAGTTTAAAAATTATGGAAATGATAGTATAATAATAGGAAAAACAACAACGGAGGGGAAAACCCCCCTCCTGAATTTTAAGGAGAGTTTTTTATGGATAAGTTGAGACAGCAGATATCATTTATCGTAGAAATCGACAAACTTAAAAATATTTACCGCCAGTCATATTTAACCGACGGATCGAGGCATGAAAATGATGCAGAACATTCATGGCATCTGGCCGTTATGGCATTTATACTCGCTGAATACGCGGACGAAAAAGTAGATTTGCTTAAAGTAATAAAAATGGTTTTGGTACATGACTTGGTTGAGATAGATGCTGGGGATACTTACTGTTATGACGAGAGGGCCATGCGGGATAAAAAGGAAAGGGAAGAGAAGTGCGCAAAACGCCTGTTTTCTATGCTCCCTGATGAACAGCGCAATGAGATGTATGAACTCTGGGAGGAGTTCGAGCGCATGGAAACACCTGAAGCAAGATATGCCGCCGCGCTGGACAGGCTGCAGCCTGTACTTTTGAATTATTTTTCAGGAGGAAAATCATGGAAGGAACATGGCATATACGTTGATCAGGTTCTTAACAGGAACGGCAGAATAAAGGACAGTTCGCAGAAATTATGGGAATTTGTGGAGAGCCTGCTTCACGACGCAGTGGAGAAAGGGTATCTGAAGAAAAGCTGAAAAGTCTTTTGCTATAAAACGGAGGTAAAAACAATGAAGCTTGAAAAGCTGGTGGGCGAAAGATTCAAGGAAAGGCCGGCAGACTGCATAATCCACAGTCATGCGCTGATGCTGCGCGGCGGATACATGAAACAGGTTACGTCGGGTATATTCTCGTCATTAACCGTTCTTCGCCGCATCACAAGGAAAATAGAAAATATCATCCGTGATGAAATGGACAGGATTGGCGGCCAGGAAGTTCTGTTTCCCGTTGTTATGCCGGCCCGGTTGTGGCAGGAATCGGGGCGTTACAACAGCATCGGAAACGAACTGGTCAGGTTTGATGACAGGAACGGAAATTCCATGGTTCTGGGAATGACCCATGAAGAAGCGGCCGTTCACCTTGTACGGGAATATGGACGAAGTTATACCAGGTATCCTTTTATGATTTATCAGATTCAGACGAAATTCCGCGATGAAGCCAGGCCGCGCGGCGGTTTAATACGTGTAAGGGAATTTACGATGAAGGACGCATATTCCTTTCACACCTCTCAGAAGGACCTGGAGGATTTTTATCAGAAATGCCTTGAAGCTTATTACAGAATATTTGCGAGGGTGGGGCTTCCCGAAGTAATTGCCGTGGCCTCGGATTCCGGCATGATGGGCGGCAGCGTGTCCCATGAATTCATGCTGCTCACGCCTGTGGGCGAGGATTCAATCGTAATATGCAGAAACTGTGATTATAAAGCCAACCTTGAGGCTGCCGAAAGCATAGTGATAAATGAAAATGCCGGTGACGAAGCGCCTCTGGTAAAGGTCCATACGCCTGGCATGAAAACAATCGAGGAGGTTTGCGGCTTTCTTGGCATACCGGTTGAAAACTCATGCAAAGCAGTTGTATATTGGAAGGAAAAGACGGGTGAATATGTAGTTGTGTTTATTCGCGGTGATCTGGACGTTAATGAAACAAAAGTATCGAAATTTCTCGGCGAAAGCATACGTCCTGCCGTAATTGGCGAAAATAGCGGACTTGTGGCGGGTTTTATCGGGCCGTACGGTTTGAAAAACGTACAGATGCTGTTTGACCGTTCCCTTATGGGAATTGGAAATCTGTGCTGTGGAGCCAACGTTCCGGATTACCATTATACCGGCCTGAACATAGAGAGGGATTTGGGTAAAGTAGAATACCACGATTTTGCGAAAGCGTCGGAAAACGGTATATGTCCGAGATGCCAAAAGAACGCCCTGACAATATCGCGGGGTATAGAAGTCGGGAATATCTTTCAGCTTGGTGACAAATATACAAAATCAATGAATATGCAGTATGTGGATGCAAACGGTAATTTACGTTATCCCGTCATGGGCTGTTACGGAATTGGTATAGAAAGACTTGCTGCGGCGGTATGTGAAGCGCATCATGACGGCTACGGACCTATATGGCCCATTTCGATTGCACCGTGGCAGGTACACCTTTGCTGTATGCGGCCTGATGATCAAAAGGTCAAGGAAACTGCCGATTATTTTTACGAACAGTTACAGTCGGCGAATATTGAAACAATATATGACGACAGAGACGTGAGCGCAGGGGTTATGTTATCCGATGCCGACCTCCTCGGTGTGCCGATAAGAATAATTGTAAGCCCAAGAAACCTGAAGGAAAACTTATGCGAGATACAGACAAGGGATAAAAGCATCAGCCGTAAAGTGGAAACAGGACAAATGCTTTCAGCCGTGCAGGAACTTATAACCGAACTGCATGGCAGGTTATACTCTGTCGATGCATAAAGAAATAACGGCATTTAATATTGCAATTTATAATAATAAAAAAATTTTAAATTCTTTATTGACAAAAAGCCAAACCTCTTGTATTATATTAAGTGTTCGCCTTACGGTATAAATAAAATAAATGAATATGGGAGAGTTCCCGAGTGGCCAAAGGGGGCAGACTGTAAATCTGTTGCTGTATAGCTTCGGTGGTTCGAATCCGCCCTCTCCCACCAAATACGATGTGTATGATGCACATCGTATTTTTATTTAATCCGAAATCTGCAAACTATAACAAAAGAGGTTACATATGCCATACGATATAGCTATAATTGGGGCCGGGCCTGCTGGCTGTACTCTGGCAAAACTTTTGGACAAAAAGTATAAGGTTATTCTTCTTGATAAAAGGGATATACTTTCGGAAAACTGTAATTCAAAATGCTGTGGCGGTTTATTGGCACCCGATGCTCAGAAAATTCTTGGCAGGATGGGTATGGCAATACCATCGTCGGTTTTGGTGGATCCTCAGCTTTTCTTGGTCAGGACATTAGATTTCGACAATAATCTTGAACGATACTATCAGCGTTTTTATTTCAATATGGACAGGCTTGTTTTTGAACAGTGGCTTTTGTCACAGGTGCCGAAGAGCGTTGATCTGGCCCTTGGCTGTACGTTCAAGAACTGTGAATATACCGGTGAAGGGGTAAAATTTTCATTTACATACCAGGGAAAAACCTTTACCGAATACGCGAAGGTAATAATAGGCGCCGACGGCGGGCATTCCATGGTAAGAAAATATGTTTTTCCCGGCAAAAAAATGCCGGAAACTTATGTAGCTGTCCAGGAATGGTTTGAATTTGACAAATCCATGCCGTGGTATAACGTTATTTTTGATTCTACAATAACTGATTTTTATTCATGGACCATAACAAAGGGAAATGTTCTGATAATAGGTTCGGCTTTGAAAATGAACAACCTTGCCCTTGACCGTTTCAGAATGTTTAAAATGAAACTCAGGGACAGAGGGTTGGTTTATGGGAAAAAAATATTCAGGGAAGGGGCACTGATATTAAGGCCGGGTGATATTTCATCAATTATAACCGGAAATGATTATTGCGCGCTGGTCGGAGAAGCGGCGGGTTTTATAAGCCCCAGTTCGGCAGAAGGCATAAGTTATGCCTTAAAAAGCGCTTACTGTCTTGCAGACGCTTTAAATGAAGGAATTAACGGTTTTCAGCGCCGTTATTCGAAATCGGTCAGAACGCTTAAATTAAAACTTCTGGGCAAAAATCTGAAATGCCCCGCAATGTATAACCGTTTTCTGCGTGGAATGGTTATGCGGAGCGGAATAAAGTCAACTGATGTTCTTTTTTGATTTCATTTTTCATTGTCAAAATTTCTTGTGTTCTTAACGACGTACAGAGGTCTTGCCTTTACTTCATCATAAATGCGGCCGATGTATTCGCCGATTATGCCAAGCATTAAAAGGGTTATTCCGTTAAAAAACAGGCTTACTGCGAGGATTGATGCCCATCCCGGCTGAACGGTTTCAGGAAAGAATATTCTCTTAACGACAACGTAAATAAGATATATAAAACTTACGGCTGAAATAATGGAACCGATATAAGACGCCAGTTTAAGCGGTTTGTACGAGAAAGTCGTAATTCCGTCAAGGGCGAGTTTAACCATTTTCTTTAACGGATATTTTGTTTCGCCGGCGAAACGTTCTTCCCTTTCAAATTCAATGGCCGTCTGCCTGAATCCAAGCCAGCTTATAAGTCCTCTTACATATCTGTTGCGCTCCCTTACCTGTTTTAACGCATCGCAGACTTTTCTGTCTATTAGCCTGAAATCGCCTGTGTCCACCGGGATGCTGACATCGGTCATGCTTCTGAGGAACCTGTAATACGCCGCTGCAGTGAATTTTTTGAAGAGAGTTTCTCCTTTTCTTGAAATTCGCTTTCCATATACAACGTCATAACCGCTTTTCCATTTTTCTATCATTTCAGGAATGAGTTCGGGAGGATCCTGCAGATCCCCGTCTATTATCACCACGCATTGGCCCGAGGCATAATCGGTGCCCGCGGTGATTGCAATCTGATGACCGAAGTTCCTGGAGAAATTAACGAGTTTAACGCGTTTGTCCATGTCGCATATTTCATTTAATATTTCTGCAGTTCTGTCCCTGCTTCCGTCATTTACAAAAATAATTTCATAAGCGCAGCCGATTTTTTCCATAACCTCTGTAAGCCTTCTGTAGGTTTCGCGCGCAACGGCTTCTTCATTGTACATCGGAACTACCACTGAGCACAGAATATCCATAGAATCTTCCTTTCTTTCTGTTTTATGAATTTGGACTATTCCTCAACGGCGGGAAAACGCCGTGAAATTTCAAGACCGCTCAATATGGCGTAATTTTGCCCTCTGTCTTCGGGGTATATCTGAGACATTGATGTAAGATACAACCCCTTCATTGGAGTCTCCACATCGGGAATCAGTCTGGAATATCCTGTTGTTACAACGGGCTGGGCGTCCCGTGTCCTGTTGATATGGTATTTTTTTATCCATTCTTCCTTGAAATCCGGAAAGATCTTTTTCAGACCCGAAATAAACAATGACTTAATGCTTTCATCGTCCATACCGTACAGCTCGTTTGTAATGTCAAGATACCTGGACAGGTAAACTATATGCGAACCGTATTTGTGATTTTTAACAAGATTGGTGTGTTCTATTACCAGAACAAAAGGTATGTCCCTGTCTGCCACAGTCATCCAGTAATTAGGCATCAGACTTTCGGAAAGTTCAAGAATCATGCATATATTTGCCTTATATTTGATTTTCCTCAGACTGTCCAGATATTGTCTGCCCATGCCTTTGATCACATAAGAAAGTCTTTCGGGAGATGCGGTGAAAATTACCGAGTCGAACTCTTCAGTCCCTGACTGACTTCTGACCCTGAATCTGTCATAATTTTTTGAAATTTCGGTAACACCGTCGTTAAGGCGGATCTCGCCCTTATTTGCTTTTATTCTTTCAGCTATTTTGTTATATATTTTTATAAAACTTCCGTCCATGTACCCAAGCAATTCTTTGTTAATGTTTTTGCCTCTGCTTGACCCTCGGAGTTTGAATTTGTTCCATATCCACGTTGCGGATATTTTGTCACTGTCGAAGTCAAACTTGGAATTCAGCAGCGGTTCCCAGACAAGCCTGTAGCATTCTTCACCGCCGTGCCGGATAATCCATTCCCGCGCTGTCATGTTCTCAATGGCAAGATAATCTTTTATAAACCAGGCGTGAATTACCATAAGCCCCATGCGAATTCTGCTTATTAAAGACAGCGGTTTGAACATTAACAGATCCAATGGGGATGTAAAGGGATAAATTTTTTCGTTTATATAAATTACGTTGGACGGTTCGTACCATTTTAAATCCTTTTCAAGCCCCAGCTCCTTAATCACGTCGATAATGACCGTGTCGTTTGTAAAAATATGGTGGTAATAAATCTCCAGAAGGTCGTCGCCTACCGGAACGACAGAAGTAAGACCGCCTATTCTGTCGTTTTTCTCATAAACGGTTACACAGTGTCCTTTTTCTGATAATTTCCAACCGGCGGTAAGTCCTGTTGCTCCTGCACCTATAATGGCAATTTTCATGTATCCGCCCTCCAAATTAAAAAATTACCTGACTTTAAATATTGTAATACTGCCATTCTGAAAAGCAACACCGAAAGTTTTATAAAAGATTTCCTCATTCAGTTTATACTCGGCCGCATTTCTGTTTTGGTCCTCAATAACTATGTAATCAATTCCTTCAGAGATGGCAAGGTTTCTGAGTTCGTTCTCATCAGCAGCGCTGTAAATTTTTTTCATGCATTCTTCCCTGTGGGCGATGTCATAACCTGCCGTTATTGTAAAATACGGATACCCGTTGTACACGCTTCTTCCCGCAAGCATGATGGACATAGGCGCGCCGTAATGGGTCATGTAATGGGTAAGGAAGATATCGTCGGGCCGGGTTTCATTCATGGCCCACAGAAGAAGTTCATCCTTCAGGTTGTAGGATACGCTGTTCCTGTCCAGATTATAAAGGGTAATCATGTCCACGAGGCCTGTGCAAGTAAGAAGAAATATAAGGCAGACAGAAACAATGAATGTGGTTCCCGATTTGAAAAATTCGGTCAGCAAATCCGAAACCGGTATGTTTAATAATATAACGGCAAGTATTATATATTTGTGGTTAACGGTTACATCAGGAGTTAGTTGAAGTGTGGTTGCGAGAACTACAGGGGCCGCAAAAACCGGGATAAGCCATGAAGAAATCCGGCAAACTTTCAGGTTTGTGCTGCGGTATATTAGTGCCGCATAGAAAAGAACCAGCAATAATATTATCAAAAAGGCGCGGAATATGCCTATTGAAGGTATGAAGAGTATAAGTAACAAGAGGGAAATGACTAAAATAATAACCGCTGCGTGCCTGCTTTTCCGGGCGCAATGAAATATGAAAACACCCGTAAGGATAAAAGGGAAAACTCCCAGCAATTCGATATAATAGGCTGCGATGTCTTTCAAGCTACCTGATTCAGCGAGAAATCCCGGATTAAATTTCACCGATACCACTCCGGTATTGCTGGCGGTGAAAAACCTTGTCTGAAAAACCGAAAGAGCAAATGTGATTATTGCAGTAACAAGGTATCCCAGCTTATGCATCGAAAGTGCGGCCATTATGAACAATACCGAAATGCCGGCAATAACAACCGCACCGTTCCAGTATGCCATTAGACCAAGGATTATTCCGGAAAGAACGCATGGTAATATTGACCTGACTGCCCACGCTTGCCGTGAAAAAAGGATTATTTTTATGTAGTCGCCAAACGGCTTTTTATTGTTTTTCAAGCCGGATTTTTCTGATTTCGCCGGTTGCAAAGACTTGACTGCATATTCCACGGTTTCGACGAAAAAAGGAATCATCAGGAAAAGAACAATGATAAAAAGTCCGTAAGCAAAGGCAAGATGGCGCTGATTTATGTATACTTTCTGAGCCCATAATCCCCAGTCTTCGTGGAGAGTATTGCCTATATGTTCCCTGTAAGTTCCGTCGGCATTAAGGTTGTTTGCCACTGCATGGATAAAGTCCTTAATGCTTGAGAAACCATTTCTGTACGTGAAAAAAGCGAATGAGCTACGGAAGGCGAACAGAAAGCAGGACAAAACGCCGGCCTGAGTTTTTTTCGTAAGAAAAACGCAAAGGGCATAAAGGAGCATACTGAAACTTACAAGGGAAAGAACGCTCGGAATGTTTAATGCCTGCGGAAGGGTTAAGCCCAGAAACTCAAGATTTCCAGCCATGAAATAAAACATGAAATGGTAACGCATGGTACCGTCGGGGAAATGAGGATATTGCGCCGGGAAGTTTTTTCCCACCGAAAACGAACGGATTACAGGAAGATGAGCGCCAAAATCGCTGAATGCCGATACTCCCACACGAAGATAACTGCCGTCCAGATACAGTGAACGGCATATGAAAAAGGTCCAAAAAACGACGGAAGAGATTAGAACAAACCATTCGGTGCCTTTGATGTTAAGACTTATTCCGTATTTTTTTGTTTCGTAAACCAACCTTTTAACCCGTTCGCGGTGTGACAGAAAAAGAAACGTTAAAAACACAACGGCGATGACAAAAGATATTGTGTTTGCGTAAAATAACGGTTTTTCATAGTTTTTGAAAGCCAGTGCCAAAAAATACGTTATCCATGAAAGTATTAAAGTTCCGATAAGATATGCGGACGGTAGAAATACGAAAATTGGGCTTACTGGCCTGTTTGGTCTGTTCAGAAATTCCATTCCGGTTTTCCAGTATGGTTTAAGACTCAGTATAATTCCCGCTCCGACGCAGACTGAAAGGCATATATACAGCAAAGCCATGAATATTTCCCCCGGTTATGTTTTTATTCCTTATAAATGACCTTATTATATAGTATAAAATTCCAGGACACAATAAATATCATTATTACAATTTTGGGCAGGTAATAAGGTATCCACGGTGTGTCGGGAAAAAGTCCTTTCAAAAGCTGAGTTATTGCCATAAAAAGGAGTACGTTTCCGACAACCATGTTGAACAAAAACAGCAATCCGTAAGATAACAGCTGCTTCTTAAAGTTTTTTCGGGATTTGAAAGTAAAAAATTTGTTTAAAAGAAAATTGAACCAGAATATGAATGTGTAGACAATTATATTGGCGACAACGTCGGGAACCGGTAAGATTTTTCTGAAAACAAGAAAAAGGACGTATTCTATTGTGAAAGTTGAAACTCCTACAATGATGTATCTGGTGAATTTTCCTATAAATTCAGGACTTAAGAATTCATTGGTTATTTTTTCCTTAATCATTCGTATTCCGCTCATCACAAACTCTCCTAATCAAAATGAAGCAGTTTACCGTTTTATTTACACTTTAAGTGTATACCTTGAATATATTTTTTCAAGTAAAACCAAATAAATTATTATCAATACTTTAGAAAATATTATATCATTTGGAAAACTATAGTTCAAACCGGAATTTCCAACGCTTGAGTATTACTTGACAAACTGTTATAATAACGTTGCCGATTTCGTTGAAAAATATGAGTATACGGCTTTGGCTGAAAAAACAGGTACAGGTTACTGACGGGAGGCAAACAAATGGAAAAAACAAAGGCTTTCCCAGAATTTTTGGTTAAATGCTTATCGTATTTTTTGCTGCCGTTGTCTATGGTATTATGGGGAATCAAATTAAAAAATGAGTTTATATATGTGCTGAAATGGTGGGCTGTTTTTTTATTTATTGGTTTTTTATTTTTGCCGATGACGTTTCGTATTTTTTCCACCTTTACCGATAAAGGCTTTATGTTCTCAAAAATTATCGGGCTTGCCATAAGTTCGTTTATATTCTGGCTTCTCTCATATGCCAAATTGTTGGATATAACCCCGGCCCACTGCTGGTCTGTTACAGTGGCAGCGGGTTTGGCTGTTTATGTGGTGTTTTTTGGGTGGAAGAAATTTTACCGGAACATTTCAGGCATCATTGATAAAGACACGTTTTTCTGGGTTTTTACCGGTGAGGGGCTCTTTTTATTCTCATTAAGTTTCTGGACATATCTCAGAGGATTTAACCCAAAAATAGAAGGTCTTGAAAAATTTATGGACTATGGTTTTGTAAACAGCATACTCCGTTCGGGTTATGTTCCGCCGAAGGATATGTGGTTTGCGGGAAAACCAATAAATTACTATTATTTCGGACAGTATGTTACGGCGTTTCTGACCAGACTCAGCGGCCTTGAAACCGAAATTTCCTATAACGTCATGATGGCGACCCTTTTTGCCTTCAGCATGGCCCTTTGTTTTACGATTGTTTCTAACATGCTCAGGGAACACGGAATTGAGGGAGAATGCCCCGCTGTTGCAGGAGGATTAATTGCGGCCGTTCTTGTTTCGATCGGCGGTAACCTGCATTCCTTTTTTTACGGATTTCTTGCCAAATTTACAAAGGAAGGGGACAAATACTGGTTTCCCGATGCGACAAGATATATCGGCTATAATCCTCCGACAGACGACAAAACAATTCATGAATTTCCCGTTTATTCTTTTGTGGTGTCCGATTTGCACGCTCACGTAATTAACATGATTTTTGTCCTGACGCTGATTGGGGTACTTCTGGCCGTGTTCGGAAAATTGCAGCGTAAAACCTTGGGCAATCAGGATGATAAATACCGTCTTAATGAAATCTTTTTCCCCGAAATATTGTTAATCTCGCTTTTCATTTGTATTTTCCAGATGTCCAATTACTGGGATTTTCCGATTTATCTGACTGTTACGCTGTTTGTATTTATATGCGCAGGAATACGAAATTACGGTTTTCGCAAAAAAACAACTGTTGTAACCGTTTTGCGTTTTGTTGCGGTGCTGCTGCTGTCGCTCCTGTTTGCGCTTCCTTTTAACCTGTCTTTCGAAAAGATAGCTTCCACGGTACGCCTGGCAAGAAACCATTCCTTACCGCACCAGCTGCTTGTTTTGTGGGGCTATCAGCTTACATTTGTAATAGTATTCTTTATTGCAATTCTCTATGCCGAACAGAACACGGCATGGAAAAGATTAAGGGGAACGGAAAGGCTCAAAGCACGGAATGAGCTTACTTTTACCGTAAGAATAAAAAACGTTCTGGAGAAATTTTCAACCGGGGACGTTTTTGCCGTGATCCTTTGCGTGTCCGCAATGGGTCTGGTTCTTATTCCTGAGATTGTTTACGTGAAGGATATATATGAAAACGGATATGCACGAGCCAATACCATGTTCAAGCTGACTTATCAGGCTTTTATAATGTTTGGTCTGGCTTGCGGCTATATCTTTATCCGCATCAGAAAATCAATATACAAAGAACCGAAACTTGTCTTGGCGAAAGCGCTCACCGTTATTATGGTAATTCTGCCAATGATTTATCCTTTTTATGCAATACCCAGCTGGTATAAGAATTTAGATCCGCAGAAATATGAAGGTCTGGACGGACTGGCTTTTATGAAAAACAGCAATCCCGACGATTACGAGCTTGTTTGCTGGCTGCGCGAAAACGTTCAGGGCCAGCCCGTTGTACTTGAGGCTAACGGGGACAGTTACACATATAATTGCAGAATATCAATGGCCACAGGTCTTCCCACAATCCAGGGCTGGTATACTCATGAATGGCTGTGGAGGGGTGATATTACACTGATTCAGGAACGCATAAGCGATGTAAAAGCAATTTATGAATCCGACGATTTGGAAATGACGAAGGAACTTCTCAGAAAATACAGTGTGGAGTATATCGTTATAGGAAAAACCGAGCATGAAACATTTCCGGAATTAAACGAAAAAAAACTTATGGGCCTTGGCACAGTGGTTTTTGAAAGACCGAATGCAAAACTTATAAAAGTCGAATACTGATGCGGAAAAAAAGATAAAAAAAAAGCACATTCAACTATGTACTTATGAATATGATAGCATTATATTCAATGTGCTTTTCAAGATCATCTCATATAAACTCAGATCAAGGATCTATATTAAAAGGAGGAACAAAATGAAAAAAAGTTAAATAAATCATCGTGATTAAAGTATAGCATATTCATGATAAAATTACCATTAAGATAAGATTAAAGTTATGAACAATTCGTTAACAAAATTAATACAGGCTTGTAACAATGCTGTATTGTAAATACATAAAAATTTTTTGATTTTTTATGTATTTTATATTATATTATCATTAGTTTACAGGAGAGTGAAACTGAAAGAAGGGTACATATGAGGTACAGAAGCACACGCGGTGGATTTTCCGGCGTTACTTCTTCGGAAGCAATTAAAATGGGTATTGCGCCTGACGGCGGGCTGTTTGTTCCGGAAGATGACGTAACTGTTGATTTAAAGTTTATTGAAAATTTGGTTAGTGATAATTACCGGCAAAGAGCAGAAAAAATACTTTCTTTTTTTCTGACCGATTTTGACAGGGCAGAATTGGAAGAATGCGTAAAGAAAGCCTATGGGAATAATTTTTCATCTCCCGAGGTTACTCCTCTTGTACATCTGCACGAGCATCTTCATATGCTTGAGCTCTGGCACGGCCCTACCTGTGCTTTTAAGGATATGGCTTTGCAAATACTTCCGCACTTTATGGTAAAAGCCATCAAGAAAACAGGAGAAAATTCAAAAATAGTTATACTTACGGCTACATCCGGTGATACAGGCAAGGCTGCACTTGAAGGATTTGCAGACGTCGACGGCACGTATATCATTGTATTCTATCCAAACGGCGGAGTAAGTGAAATCCAGAGACTTCAGATGGTTACTCAGACAGGCAAAAATACGAATGTTATAGCCGTAAACGGGAATTTCGACGATACTCAGAGCGGCGTAAAAAAGATTTTCAATGACAAAAACATATGTGATAAGATACAGGACAAAGGTTTCAGGTTTTCATCGGCGAACTCGATAAACTGGGGAAGACTGGTTCCGCAGATTGTATATTATTTTTCCGCATATGCGGATTTATTGAAGGATAAAATCATTGAACCCGGAGAGAAGATAAATTTTGTGGTTCCGACAGGTAATTTCGGGAATATTCTTGCGGCATGGTATGCGATGAAAATGGGGCTGCCTGTGAACAGGCTTATATGTGCATCAAATGAAAATAATATACTTACCGACTTTATTATTACAGGAACATATGACAGGAGAAGGGAATTCCATAAAACTCTGTCTCCGTCAATGGATATACTTATTTCCAGTAATCTTGAAAGGCTGCTTTTTGAACTCGGAGGAAAAGATGCCGGGCTTATACGCGGTTATATGAACGACCTCAACGAAAAGGGTTATTATACGGTGAACAAAACAATTAAGGGAAAAATTCAGGAAATATTCTGGGGAGGATATTCGAGTGATAATGAAACCCTCGCCTGCATAAGAAGCGTTTACAAGGATTATGGTTATGTATTGGATACTCACACTGCAGTGGCGATGGACGTTTATGACAAGTATGTAATATATAGCGGAGATCTTACTCAGACCGTAATCGTTTCCACCGCAAGCCCGTTCAAGTTCAGCGGCAGCGTAGCAAAGGCTCTGTTCGGTGACGAAACCGAAGGGCTTGACGAGTTCGGACTTCTGAGGCTGCTTTCGGAAAAAACCGGCTGGGAGATACCAAAAGGATTAAAAGATCTGGACAGGAAAGAAATACTTCACAAAACGGTCTGCGAAAAGGATGAAATGGGTGACGTAGTTCTTAATATCCTTAATTCGTAAAAGTCAATATAAAGGAAAGGAATGAAGGGAAACCTGCAGGTGATAAATATGTCAGACTCTTCATATAATGTTACATTAGGAAGAATAATAAGTGAATTTAAGCTGGAAGAACTGAATTATGTGCCCGGTTCACACGACATTTTGATAAAAACATCGGATATAAACCGTCCCGGACTTCAGCTGGCCGGGTTTTACGAATATTGTGATACCGAAAGAATTCAGATTATCGGTACTGTTGAAATGGCTTATCTTGCCTCGCTCTCGTATGAAGAAAGGTATGCAAGCCTTAAGGCTTTTTTTAAGCACGATTTCCCGTGTGTTATCATTGCAAGGGGAAAAGAGCCTTTTCCCGAAATGGTGGAACTGGCTACTGAGTACGGGGTTCCGCTTCTGCGGACCGACGAGGAAACTTCAAGGTTTGCAAGTTATTTAATTTTGTATCTGAATGTCGAACTTGCACCCCGAATAACAATGCACGGGGTTTTGGTGGAGGTATACGGCGAAGGGGTTTTGATGCTTGGCGAGAGCGGAGTAGGAAAAAGCGAAACTGCTTTGGAACTTGTAAAGCGCGGTCATCGCCTTGTCGCCGATGACGTTGTGGAAATCAGGAAGGTATCCAACAGAACGCTTGTAGGAAGTTCTCCTGATATTATAAGGCATTTTATAGAAATTCGCGGAGTGGGTATAATTGACGTAAAAAACCTGTACGGTGTCGGCGCGGTTAAGATGACCGAGAATATAAATCTGGTTGTCAACATGGAGCTGTGGGATACAAATAAGCAGTATGACAGGCTGGGGATTAACGACGAGTATACAGAAATACTGGGAATTAAGGTTCCTTCACTAACAATTCCTGTAAGACCGGGAAGAAACCTGGCGATTATCATTGAGGTTGCGGCAATGAATCACCGGCAAAAAAAAATGGGTTATAACGCAGCGAAGGTTTTAAATGAAAGAGTAATGCGGGAAATTGAGAGAAATTCAATGAGAAATATGAACGGTGATTAGTGACTGAAAGACCACGGTATTACGGAGTATTGGACTATGGATAGTGAAATGGTAATGAACGCCATGAATGAAATAAGGAAAATCCTGAAAGATGAGCAGATTTTACTGGATGTACCGATGAAAGAGCATACTTCCATGCGGGTAGGCGGAAAGGCTAAAATGATGTTGCTTCCGTCAGGCGTGGAGGAAATCCGGGATGTTATAAAATACCTAAATGAGAACAATGTTCCATATTACGTTATCGGAAATGGGACAAATCTTATAGTCCATGATACGGGATATGACGGAGTTATAATAAAATTGTCGGACAATTTTTCGTCAACATCGGTAGAAGAGGATATTATTACCGCGAAATCAGGAGCACCTCTTGTTCTGGTTTCCAATCTGGCCTGTGATCATTCACTTTCCGGCCTTGAATTTGCAGCTGGGATTCCCGGAACGGTGGGCGGAGCGGTTACAATGAATGCCGGCGCCTATGACGGTGAAATGAAAGATGTGGTTCTGGAAGTCACATGCCTTGACAAAGATGCGAATCTGGTGCATCTTTGCGCGGAAGAACTCCAGTTTGGTTACAGGACAAGCAGAATACAAACCGAAAGTCTGATTGTCCTTGAGGTGAAAATGAGGCTCAGTGGCGGAAACAGGGATGAAATACGGGATAAGATGAGAGAACTGAACCGTAGGAGAAGGGAAAAACAGCCTTTGAACTTTCCAAGTGCAGGCAGCATTTTTAAAAGGCCTGAAGGTTATTACGCCGGAAAGCTGATAGAAGAGGCAGGCCTCAGGGGATTCCAGATAGGTGGTGCGAGGGTGTCTGACAAGCACTGCGGTTTTATTATCAACACGGGAACGGCTACGGCGGCGGATGTAATTGAATTGATAGAGTTTATCAAAAAAAGAGTTTTTGAAACTTCCGGCGTCATGTTACAGCAGGAAGTTAAGATACTGGGAGGATAAGCGTGGAATTTCTTATCATTACCGGCATGTCGGGTGCCGGAAAGAGCCTATGTGTAAAATACTTTGAAGACATTGGATACTTCTGCGTGGACAATCTTCCACCGTCACTTGTACCTAAGTTTGCAGAGATATGCCTTCAGGGCCAGAATAAAATGGACAGAATCGCCCTGATTATGGATATACGGGGAGGAACGATGTTCCTTGACTTGTTCCCGGCCCTTGAGTCGCTTGCAGCTTACGGCATATCCTACAAAATTTTGTTTTTGGAAGCGCAGGATAATGTTCTGGTAAAAAGATTCAAAGAAACCCGGAGAATGCATCCTTTGTCCCCTGAGGGTCGGATACTGGACGGGATAAGGGAAGAGCGGCGCATACTTGCGCCTGTTAAGGAAAAAGCCGACTACGTAATCGATACTTCAAACCTTACCCCGCGTCAACTCAAGCAGGAAATTCACAAGCTTTTTGTTGAAGGTAAACCTTTTTCCGGGCTTATCATAAATATAATTTCTTTTGGCTTTAAGTACGGAATACCGATTGACTGCGACCTGGTATTCGACGTGAGGTTTATACCCAATCCGTATTACGTCGATTCCCTGAAGAGCCTCACAGGCAACGACAAGGATGTAAGCGACTATGTGATGAGTTTTCATGAGAGCAGGGTATTCCTGACAAAACTTGTTGACTTGCTTGATTTTCTAATTCCCAATTACGTAAAGGAAGGGAAAAATCAGCTGGTAATCGGCATAGGCTGCACAGGAGGGAAACACCGTTCGGTAACAATTGCAAATCAGCTGTTTGAAATACTTAAAGCCAAGAACAGCAGTGTGGTTCTTGAACACAGGGATGTTGACAAAGATAACAGGAGAATGAGAAATGAATCCTCTTAAGATTTTTCGTACTGTTTATAAATTCAGAAAATGGCTGTGGAATGGTATTGTGGGGTTGCTTCTGATTATAGCGGGAATTGCTGTACTGGTTTACCGGGCTGAAATACGCACTGCTCAGTTCGTAACGGCATTAATACTCAGCGGTACCGGCATAATTCTTTGTTATTTGTGTTTGAGAAAAATACTGCTGGCTTTGTTGAAAATCAATAATAACGGCCTTACGAATGTTCCGACGTCAATGCTTGACATAGGTAAAAAAATCTACATACGCTCAAGATTAAAGGAAGGCCCGAATGTAGCAGTTATCGGCGGAGGAACGGGTATATCCACGTTATTAAGGGGGTTAAAACAGTTTACGGCGAATATTTCGGCCATTATAACCGTTGCCGATGACGGCGGAGGGTCTGGAATGCTCAGAAGGGATCTGGGCATGCTTCCACCGGGCGATATACGGAACTGTATACTTGCCCTCGCAGATACCGAGCCTCAGATGGAAAAACTGTTGCAATACCGGTTTCAGGAAGGCGATTTAAAAGGGCAGTCTTTCGGCAATTTGTTCCTCGCGGCGATGACGGGGATTAGTGAAAGTTTTGAAGCTGCAGTGCGCAACATGAGCGAGGTTCTTGCGGTCACGGGCAGGGTACTCCCCGTTACATCGGAAAATATCAACCTAATAGCCGAACTTGAGGACGGAGCTGTAATTCAGGGTGAATCCAAAATCGGCGAACACCATACTTTTCATCCGGGCAGAATAAAAAGAGTGTATTTGGACAAGAATAATGTTAAACCACTTGAAAGTACTTTGGAGGCGCTGGATGAAGCCGAAATCATTGTTCTCGGTCCGGGAAGCCTTTATACCAGCATAATACCCAATCTGCTGGTTGATCATGTTGTGGAAAGAATTGTAAAATCAAACGCGATAAAAATCTATGTGTCAAATATAATGACCCAGCCCGGAGAAACCGAGGGATATACTGTTTCGGATCATATTGATGCAATATACCGTCATTCTGGCTGCGAAGGTTTTATTGATTACTGTATTGTCAATACAGGCAGAATACCCGACGAAATTTACAGGAGGTATGTCAAAGAAGGGGCGTCGGTAGTAAAACTTGATGCCGGTAAGGTCAGAAAGATGGGAATAAAAGTAGTTGAACGGGATTTGGTACAGATAAACAAAGGTTACGTGAGGCATGATCCTGTAAAACTGGCGAAAGCAGTGCTTGATATTTATGAAAATAAGGCAGGGAAGGCATAAATGATTTTCGGAAAGTCACACTGGATTACGCCTGACCAGGGAATCAAGAAAGAATGGCTTATAACAAACGGCATTGGAGGTTTTGCCTGTGGTACGATTATCGGTATGAATGCAAGGCGTTATCACGGCCTGCTGATTGCTTCCTTAAATCCGCCTACTGAACGCTTCCTTGTCATGTCTTCGGTAAGTGAATGCGTTTTGGTGAACGGAGAGAAGCATTTGCTTCATACATTTAAAACTCCTGATTTCTTTGCACATGGGGAATATTATCTTGAAGCTTTCCGTTATGATTTCATTCCTGAATTTTATTACCGAATAGAGTCAATGAGAATAGAAAAAAGGATTTGCTTAAGAAACCGGAAAAACCAGGTGGCAGTCGTTTACAGAATTATTAACCCGGTAACCTGCAGAATACAGCTTGCTCCGCTGATAAATTTCAGAGATTACCATGGACTTTCGGTAAGCGGTTCGCTGAATTTTTCAACTGAAATTCGGGACAGGGAAATAATCATTACTCCCGGTAACACAGACAGGAAAATCTTTGTCGCATGCTCGGACGGAAAAGCAGTGGAAAGCAATTGCTTTTTTTATAACATGGATTATCCCTATGAACATGAAAGAGGCTTTGACGGAACTGAAGATCATTATATGCCCGGTTATTTCGATATACCTGTAAGTGAAGGTGAGGAAAAAACAATAACATTAATCTGCAGCTTTGATGAACCTGTGGACATTACCGACGGCGAATTTATAATCGCAGAGGAAATAAAAAGGCAGAAAGCTTTATTACCGGGGTTTGACGGGGATGAGTTTCTGAGACGGCTTGTGCTGGCGGCAGACAAATTTATAGTGGAACGGAATTCCACAAATTCCAAAACGGTTATTGCGGGGTATCCATGGTTTACCGACTGGGGCCGTGACACAATGATATCGCTTACCGGGCTTACACTGGTAACGAAAAGATATGGCGACGCCAGGGATATTTTATATACTTTCGCAAAGTATGAAAAAGACGGGCTGATACCCAACCTGTTCCCCGACGAAAAAAACGAGCCGGCGTATAATACCGTTGATGCTGCACTTTGGTTTTTCGAAGCCGTTTACAAGTATTTACGGTATACCGGCGATATGAAATTTGTAAAGGAAGAGCTTCTTACGGTTTTAAAAAGAATTTTCAAGGCCTACAGGGAAGGTACGGTTTTTAATATAAAAATGGACGACGATTTTCTGATATATGCCGGGAACGAACATACTCAGCTCACGTGGATGGACGCAAAGGTTGATGACTGGGTTGTAACGCCACGCCACGGGAAGGCTGTTGAAATAAACGCTCTGTGGTACAACGCAGCAATGGTTATGTCATATATTTTTGAACAAATAGGCGAAAATAACGCTGATTATTCCGCGTTGGCAGAGGAAATCCGGAAAAGCTTCATTAAGCTTTTCTGGAATGCCAATAAAGGTTGTCTGTATGACGTGGTGAATGAAAAAGGTAAAGACGACAAAATAAGGCCTAATCAAATCCTTGCCGTCAGCCTTTCATTTCCCGTACTCGACGGTGAATTGGCCAAATCGGTTGTGGATACCGTTTACAGGAAATTGTATACTGCATATGGCTTGAGATCGTTGTCATCCGACGACCCGGAATACAAGGGTATTTATATCGGAGATCGGTATCAAAGAGACGGGGCATATCATCAGGGAACCGTTTGGGTTTGGCCGCTGGGGCAGTTTATAACGGCTTATGCAAGAGTATACCGCAATGATAAAAGTCTTTCCGAAAAACTTAAGGCTTTTTTCATTCCATTTCACGACCATTTAAGGGATGCATGTATAGGCAACATTTCCGAAATATTCGACGGCAATGAGCCGCTTATTGCAAGGGGTTGTTTTGCACAGGCATGGAGTGTTGCAGAAATACTGAGAGCCTATGCAGAGGATTATCTGCCGCTTGTAGACCCATGAAACATGCGGCGGAACAACACATACAAAGGAGGCTTGCTATGTCATTTTCGTCCGACATCAAGGATGAACTATGCAGATTACACAACGAAAAGCCATGCTGTGCTTTTCACGAACTTGCGGGCATTTTGAGGACAGGCCTTATAATCCGTGAAATAGGTAAAAAAAATCATCTTTTGTTTATAACCGAGCACGCCTCGGTTTCAAGAACGGTATACAGCAGGGTTAAGGAAATGGTGCCCGATGGTGTGGAAATAAGCGGAGAGAAGACAACGCGCTTCAAAAGGCATATGGTGTACAGGCTGGATTTTACGGGAATAACCGAAAGGGATGACGGTATCAGACTGCTCGATTCTGTAGGAATGAACGTCAATCTGCCACAGCAGAAAGTTGAATATACTAAACTGGATATAAAGAACAAATGCTGTATCAGGGCTTACCTCAGGGGAGGCTTTCTTGCCGTTGGTTCGGTAAGCAACCCGGACAAGTCCTACCATATTGAATTGTCATTCATCAACGGCCTGATTGCCGATGAATTTATGAGTTATATGGAATTTTTTGAGCTCAAGCCCAGGATAATACAGCGTAAAAATTATGATATAGTTTATATGAAGGAAGGCCAGGATATTGTCGATTTTCTGAATGTTATTAACGCCCATAATGCGCTTCTGGAAATGGAAAACATACGGATACTGAAAGACATGAGAAACCAGGTCAACAGAATTGTCAACTGCGAAACTGCCAACCTTGAAAAAACGGTTAATGCATCGCTTAAACAGGTTTCGTATATAAAATATATCGATGAAAGAATAGGTATAGAAAACCTGCCCGAAGGTCTTAAAGAAATTGCAAGATTAAGGATGGAAAATCCTGAAGCAAGCCTTTCAGAACTTGGTAAAATGCTTAAACCCGAACTTGGAAAGTCCGGTGTCAATCATCGTATGAGGAAACTTCAACAAATAGCGACAGATTTAATGGAAAAGGGAAAATGAAGGATTTTTTTGGGAAATATCGAATAAAAAAGACAGGAATGGAGTGATGACATTGGATATTACCTTTAAGCATGAAAACCAGGTTCTGACAATATACCTTAAGGGTGAACTGGATCACCACGCAGTATCCAAAATAAAGGATACCATTGATTTACAGCTGGTGAGAGCACCGGTGAAAAAGCTGGTTCTTGACCTGGGTGAAGTTTCATTTATGGACAGCTCGGGCATAGGACTGATAGTGGGAAGATACAACCGTATCAGAAGTTTGGGAGGAACGATGGCGATAAAAAATCCCGGCGGAAATCTTTTGAAAATACTGAAAATGTCCGGGATTGATAAACTGATGAAGATAAGCTGAAATTCACCATACCGGACAAACCGGCACTAATTAGTATTGTGAGGTTATGAAAATATGCAGCCAATTAACAGGATGAAAATTGAATTTGACAGCAAATCAACCAATGAGGCTTTTGCGAGAGTAGTGGTTGCTGCGTTTGCAGCACAGCTGGATCCGACTCTGGAGGATTTGGCCGATCTAAAAACCGCTGTGTCCGAAGCCGTGACCAATGCCATAATACACGGTTATGAACAGAAACCCGGAACCATTTACATGGAGTGCATACTGTACCCTGACAGAATAACGGTTATAGTGGAAGATCATGGCGTTGGGATAGAAGATATAGAGAAGGCAAGAACACCTGCCTTTACCACAAAACCGGAACTTGAAAGATCGGGAATGGGGTTTTCGGTAATGGAAAGTTTTGTGGACAGCCTCCAGATTGAGTCGGAAAAAGGAAAAGGAACAAGGGTAATCATGACTAAGAAGTTTTTACGCGGTTAATTCAAAAAAAATTTATTTTGTCGGGAACAGGAGCCTGTTCGGTGAAGGATAAGAATACCGAAGCAAAAAATCTGGATGAGAGAACGTTAGAACTGATAATAAGAGCGCAAAAAGGCGACAAGGAAGCTCAGAACATACTGGTTGAGGAAAATATCGGGCTGGTGTGGAGCCTGGTAAAGCGTTTCAAGGGCCGCGACGTAGAAACCGAGGATATTTTCCAGGTAGGTTGCATTGGGCTTATCAAGGCCATAAAAAAGTTTGATCCCGGTTTCGATGTCAAGTTTTCAACTTACGCGGTTCCGATGATTCTGGGGGAAATAAAGCGTTTTTTCAGGGATGACGGTGCCATCAAGGTAAGCCGGGCTATGAAAGAGCTTGGGCAAAAGGCCAACATGGTAAAGGAGCAAATTGAAAAGACCAGCGGCAAGACCCCGACAATTCATGAACTGGCTGAAAAACTCAACGTCGAGCCTGAAGAATTGGTTCAGGCCATTGAAGCAGGTTACCAGCCCGAATCCCTTTACAGAACGATTGGGGAAAGTGACAATCACCCGATGTATTTAATTGACCGCCTGATGCTGGAGGAGGCTGATTCGGGTGAGACAGCCATACTTGAGCGCTTGTCGCTTTCAAAGGCTTTGCAGCATCTTGACGAGAGATCAAGGCAAATAATCTTTCTGAGGTATTTTAAGGAAGAAACCCAGCAGATGGTGGCTGAAAAAATGGGAATTTCGCAGGTGCAGGTTTCAAGGCTTGAAAAAAAGATTATGGAAGAATTGAGGAACAAATTTTTATAAATTGATTCAAAAAGGCATCTGGCACTGAACCGCCGGTCCGGCAATATCCAAATTAAACCGGCATTTATTCCCGAAATAAGGAACGTCTGAGTATGGTTTATAATAATAAATAATATAGAAAATCTTATTGAATAAATGCCGGGGAATATGAAACTGTACCCATACAACAGACATGCTGCGATAGAATATGCCCATAAATGGGCATTTGGCAGGAATCCGGCCTATTATGATTTCAGTAAACTTGGCGGCGACTGCACCAATTTTGTTTCGCAGTGCCTTTATGCAGGATGCAGGGTAATGAATACCAAACCGGTATACGGTTGGTATTACTTTGACAGTTATAATCGCACCGCTTCATGGACCGGTGTGCAGTATCTTTACGAATTCCTTACAAAAAACAATGGTCCAGGGCCTTTTGCCGTGGAAGTTCCGCTTTCCGAAACAGAACCCGGGGATATAATCCAGCTTTCTTTCGACGGTTCGTCCTTCAGGCATTCGCTGTTCATTGTTGAAACCGGGAAAATCCCCGACTTAGATAATGTAAAGATTGCCACGCACACCATTGACAGGGATTATTATCCGCTGTCAAACTATGCGTTTAAAAAATACAGGTGTCTTCATATAGAAGGTTACCGCAAATAGTCAGGGATAATTTTTCTGCATTCTAGATAGTACCGTTTTTCCACGGCTTCACCCATTGAAAAGGTTTTTCTGGGCAGTGCTCCGTCTTTAATGACCGTCATGAAAAGATCGCTTTTGTTCATGGGCGAAAGGAGAAAGCCCATATTACCGGCTTTTCTGCCCAATTTTTCAACCACTTCGCTGCCGTGAACGTAATCTATAGCTGCTTCAGGATTTTCCTGAATATAATGGTCAAGGAAATGCTGAAGTGTACCCACGTCAATAGTAAAAGCGGGATCATCAACCCACAGATACCCTGTTTTCGTTTCGCTGAGGAAAGGTATAATATGTCTTCTTTTATCAGACACCGGGACATGTTTAATGCCGTTTGTATATTCATACCCACAGCGTCTGCCCATATCACCGTAAAAGTTTACAAAGGAGTTCAGAACTTTTCCGGAATCCACGTTAAAAAGAATTCTGTGTATTGGTTCAAACTGAAGCGCCGGATCGTGGATATTCACAAGCTCGACAAGGGCAAACCTGGCAGGATGGATCAGTTTTTCGCTTTCGGTAAGGGAGTTCTTGAGTTTTTCCCAGCACGCTTTTGCCGTTGCAAGAGAATGGTTCCCGTCGCCGACGGCAAAAAGCATCGGACTTACCGGAGAACTGGTATCGTATTCGTATTTCTTGATGAAGTTTTCCCGTGACTTAAGGTTCATCAGGCTTTCATATATACCGATGAGCAATTCCGGGTTGTTTACCTGGTAGCCTTCTATATGACCGCCGTTCATCATAAGATCAAAGGAATACAGTTTATTCATTTTGTGTTTGCAGTCTGACAGCGGCTCAATAACCGACATTCCGGGGTCATCAACCAAAATCATTATATGCGGAAGTTCAAGGCACGCATTTTCTCGAATCTGTATCCTTGGCGGAAGCCTGTCAAGAATTGTCCCTTCGGTGGCCCGGATTAAACTGCTGGAACCTTTTGTGTAGTCATAAAGTTCCAAATCAATTGCAAATAACAGACCTTTTCTTATTTTTCCGTTTCGCAGCGTTCTTTCAATATATATAAATGAATCCTTTATTTCGTCAAAATAATTATTTTCAAGATATTCCCTCATTGTCCGGTTTATTCTGTCAATTCTCAGTTTTTTTTGAGTATTGTTTTCCCTTTCAAGATATACCTCAGGAAAAATAAGGCGCAGAGTTGAAGGGGAGTCACCTACAAACTTGTCCACATTTTCCCAATATTCAGGTTCCGAAGTGTATTGATCGCAGGCGATAACGGCCCATTTTTCAAGGGATATGCCTTTCTTAGGAATCAGTACCGAAGATATGTCAATTCCCAGATCTTCTCTGAATCTGTTTACCATAATGTTCCCCCTTGGTTTAAAATTAAAAACTGCCCAATATTTTCCGGTTAACAGAATGCTCCGATAAATTCATTAGGTCAATTCTAATAGAATATGTAAATTTAGTCAATTCAAAAATTGCTGCATTCTTTTAAATATTTGAAGAAATAATATCAATGAAAACCTGTGACGAAAAGAGGCTTTTTAGATGCATTACTGGTCCGAAACGGTGGGTGCGTCTGTTTTCCTGGACAGGGATAAGATAGGACAGGTGGAGGATTCTGTAATAGATCCGGTAAATAAGGCAGTGGAGGGTTTCTTACTGGAACGCAAAAGTACCGAAATAAGATACCGCTTTCTACCGTTTACGCAGATTAAGGAAATAAAGCGTGACAGCATCAGACTGAATAGTAAATCGGGCATAATTGTACTGGCCAAGGATTTTAAAAAAAGTAAAATTCTTATAAGAGAGCTGATGAAAAAACCAATAATTGATGAAAAGGGCGAATGGATCGGGCGCGTTGTGGATGTTGCCTTTGATGAAAACAACGGTATATTGCGGGAAATAATAATATCGGGAAGTGTTGTGGACGATCTTTGGTTGGGCAGAAAAAAAATGCCTGTGCTGGACAGGGTTGAATTTTCGAGAGAATTAATTCAGATTGACAGGGATACGAAAGAAAAAATAATCCCTCTTCAAAAAGGTCTGAAAAAACTGCTAAATATGGATTCTTCAAAATAAAGGAGGAAGCATATGAAAACAGGATTTACAAGTGGCGTCATAATAGGAGGAATTGTCGGGGCAGCTGTTTCCATGATGGTAAACGGCGATATTAACATGAAAAGAACAAAAAGACGCATCATGCGAATGGGCAGGGATGTTTTCAGAAAATCCCGCCGTTTGGTTGCCGACATCGGAAATTTGATGCAGTAAACTGCAATGAACTAAATCTTCCCTTTTGAAAACCTTTTCTTAAAACATTTTGTTTTAAGAAAAGGTACATATCCGGAGGTGCAGAGTGAGGATAAATCGGTGGACAAGGAATGGTATTGCCGTTGGTCTTGTGGCGGGAATTCTTTTTTTTGCACTGTTTTTCAGCAGGGAAATATTAAGAGCCCTACTTCCGCTCATAACGGGAATCATTGTATCATATATTCTGCTGCCACTGGTGGAATGGTTTGAGAATCTGAAAATTTCAAGAACAACAAGCATTCTGTTGTCAATTTTCCTGAGTTTTGCGATAATCCTGATGATATTCATATGGCTGATCCCTGTTTTGATTGAAAATGTCAGGGATCTTACAAAAGTTCTCCCCGAACTTTATAATTCTGCATTGGTAAGCTTCACTGATTTTATTCACAGAAACATACCCGACAATTTGCGCAATGATATTATGCGCGAAACCGAAAAATTTTTCCTTAACCTTCAGGAACGGTTCGTCAGCCGGCTACATGATTTCATTTCCATTCTGCCCAAAAAATTATCATTGATAATTGATATTCTTATTGGTTGGATATTATCATTCTATATATTAAAGGATAAGGAAACAATAATTGAAAGTCTGAAGTTTGTTTTTCCTGAAAGATACAGAAATGAGGCTGTATGTTTTCTTCGCGACATACACAGAATTGTTGTAAGATTTATCCAGGGTCAATTGCTTGTAGCATTTATTGTAGGCATTATTGAGGCGCTTGGCCTTTACATTGTCGGGATGCCTTACGCGCCTCTTCTCGGTTTTATCGGCGGGATATCCAATGTTATCCCGTATTTTGGCCCGTATATAGGAGCCGTACCCGCCGTTTCAATAGCCCTTACAATATCCCCGTGGACAACTGCAGCTACTGTTCTTGTTTTTACAATAGTTCAACAGATTGACAATTTATATCTCTCGCCAAGGATAATAAAAGAAAAACTGGGACTGCACCCGGTCACGACAATTATGTCGGTTACCGTGGGCGGAAGAATTTTCGGTTTCTTTGGCCTTATTTTTGCCGTGCCTCTGGTGGCTGTAATTAAAGCAGCAGTTAATAAAATTTACAGAATGATATCGGGGTAAGTAAATTTTGGGCTTTTGACGTTTTTTACATTGAAAGGCTGTAATTTTTGTAATATCATGAAATTGCCGTATACAGATTGATAATTTGTGAAAGGGGAATTGGCTATGCCCGGTGATGAAACGGAGATTAAAATATTTGCCGGGAGTTCAAGCATAAACTTCGCAGAAAAAATGTGTAAATATCTGGGAACCGAACTTGGAAAATCCCAGGCAATAAAGTTCTCAGAGGGCAATACTTTCGTAAAGATCCTCGAAAAAGTCAGGGATAAGGATGTGTACATTGTCCAAACCATTGGCTTAAATCCGAATGACGATTTCATGGAACTTCTGTTCTGGATTGACGCGTTCAAGCGTTCCAGTGCCGCTTCGGTAACGGCGATTATCCCATATTTCAGTTATGCAAAGGGAGACAAGAAGGATGAACCGAGAGTTTCAATCAGAGCAAGGGTCTGTGCTGATTGCCTTGAAATAACGGGAGTTGACCGGATTGTGACAATGGATCTTCACAGTCCGCAAATCCAGGGTTTTTTCAAAAAACCCGTCGATCACTTGTACGGATTTCCGATTTTATGTGAATACATCAAATCAAAAAACATTGAGAACACAGTCGTGGTGTCTCCCGATGCCGGCTTTGCTAAGAACGCGAGAAAAATTGCCACAATCCTTAAGGCTCCTGTGGCCATAGGTGACAAAATACGCACCGATCATAACGAAAAGGCGCAAGTTCTTGAGATTATCGGGGATGTTAAAGGAAAAAATGCAATAATCGTCGATGATTTTACCATTTCCTGCGGAACGCTGATAGATACGGCGCGGGCATTAAAGGAAAACGGTGCTGAAAAAATATATGCATGCGTAACCCATGCACTTTTACGGGAAAAGGGGCTTAAGGCACTGGAAGAAAGCGATATTGAAGAGCTGATAGTAACCGACACCGTAGAAAATCCGATGGTTTCCGGGCATCCAAAGATAAAGGTGGTATCTGTCGCGCCACTTTTTGCAGAGGCGGTGAAAATTATTCATAACAGGGAGTCATTGAGCCGGCTGTTTGACAATATATAATCTTTCCCGACTGCAAATGTGATAATAAAATACCGTTGATCAATAAAGGCGGGCACAGTTTGCCAGAGCTTAAAACACAGGCAGCGATTGCAAAATCCTGTGTGTGGATGCTGAATGATCATATCTGATTATGTAACCTGTGACGCTGACAAAAAAGTGCTCTGTCCTCATTGTATTGCGTGATGGTTTCGGAAAAATGCCGCAAAGAAGGTTTTGGATGTGGAAAAAGCATAACTTACTTGACGCAATTCTGTCGGTTTTAGTATACTTTATTAAGATTAAGCAAAAAGAAAAATATGTTGACTAATAAACTCCGGTCTTCACTCATGGTCGGGATTTTAACCGGCATGGCTGAAGACATTAATAATATTTACAGGTAGGGAAAAATACAAAAAGAACTAAAGCGAGGGTTCAGCATGCAGAAATTTGGTTTGAATGAGTTAAGAGAAAAATATCTGTCCTTTTTTGAAAGCAAAGGCCATCTGAGGTTACCCAGTTTTTCTTTGGTACCCGAAAATGACCCGAGTGTTTTGTTGATTAATGCGGGAATGACGCCATTGAAGCCATATTTTACCGGTCAGAAAATTCCGCCGTCACGCAGGGTTACCACATGTCAGAAATGTATCCGCACGCCTGATATTGACAATGTGGGAAAGACATCACGGCATGCTACGTTTTTTGAAATGCTTGGTAATTTTTCCTTTGGTGATTATTTTAAGAAAGAAGCAATTACGTGGGCGTGGGAATTCTTTACCGAAGTTCTCGGGATTCCGGAAGAAAGGCTTTACGTTTCAGTATATTTTGAAGATGACGAAGCTTTTGACATATGGAACAAGGTAGTGGGTCTTCCAAAAGAGAAAATTTTCAGGATGGGCAAAGAGGATAATTTCTGGGAACATGGAACGGGTCCGTGCGGTCCGTGTTCTGAAATATATTTTGATCGCGGAAAGGATAAAGGATGCGGCAAGGAAACATGCACTGTAGGCTGTGACTGCGACCGTTTTATTGAGGTTTGGAATCTTGTGTTTTCGCAGTTTGACCGTCAGGAGGACGGGACGTATTTGCCTCTGAAGCAAAAGAATATCGATACGGGTATGGGACTGGAAAGACTGGCGTGTGTTGTTCAGGGCGTGGACAACATTTTTGAGGTTGATACCGTTCGGACGGTGCTGGACCATGTATGCCGCATAGCAGGGGTTAGGTACGGCGAGGATTATAAAAAGGATGTGTCAATACGGGTCATAACAGACCATATAAGAGGGTCTTCGATGCTGGTATCCGACGGTGTACTGCCTTCGAACGAAGGAAGAGGCTATGTTTTAAGAAGGCTTATCCGCCGGGCGGCAAGACATGGAAGGCTGCTTGGCATTAAAGACGCTTTCCTTTCAGAGCTTGCGGAAACCGTTATTAACGTTTCAATGGGAGCTTACCCGCACATGGATGAAAAGCGGGATTATATAAAAAAGGTAATATCCATTGAAGAAGAAAAATTCTACAATACAATAGATCAGGGCATGAATATACTGGAAGAATATGTAGACGAATTAAAGCGTCAGGGCAGTGATACAATAAGCGGCAGTATGGTTTTCAAACTCCATGACACCTATGGTTTTCCCGTTGACCTTACACGCGAAATAGCCCAGGAACATTCCATGAAAATAGACGAGAACGGTTTCCACGAGGAAATGAGAAAACAGAAGGAAAAAGCTCGTGAGGCCCGTCTGAAAAAAGAAAATTCTGCATGGGAAAAGGATCTGTTCAGCGGGGGATATAAATCTGTCGTCACTGAATTTACAGGTTATAATGAATATGAAACAGAAGCGACTGTCAGGTTCATTGTCCTTGATGGAAAGCTTGTGGAAAATGCACAGATGGACGACGAGGTTGCCGTTGTTCTCGACAGAACTCCGTTTTATGCTGAAAGCGGTGGTCAGGTAGGCGATACCGGTGTTATAACCGGCGATAATTTTAAGATGACGGTTAACGACTGCAAGAAGACATCGGACGGGAAATACCTGCATTACGGGAAAATAGAATCGGGAATGGTGCAGGTTAATGACAGGGTAATTGCAAAAGTGGACATTGAAAGAAGAAAGTGCACCGCAAGGAATCATACCACAACCCATATACTTCACAGGGCGCTGAAAAAGATTCTGGGGGATCATGTGCATCAGGCAGGTTCCTTGGTTGCACCCGACAGGCTGAGGTTTGACTTTACCCATTTTTCACCGCTTACAGAGGAGCAAATTGAAGCCGTGGAAAGTGAGGTAAACAGTGTAATTCTTTCCAATTATCCTGTTACAGTACGCGAAATGCCCCTTGAAGAAGCGAAAAAAGCAGGTGCGACCGCATTGTTCGGGGAAAAGTACGGCGACATTGTCCGGGTTGTTTCGGTCGGGGACTACAGTATGGAATTATGCGGCGGCACGCATATCAGTTCATCGGGAGAAGCAGGCCTCATCAAGATTATTGGCGAAAGCGGCATTGCGTCGGGAGTAAGGAGAATTGAAGCACTCACAGGTACCGGTGCTATTTCGTGGTACAAAAACAAGGAAAGGACGTTAAGAAAAGTAGCTGAGATAGTTAAATCGACTCCTGATGACACACCTTTTAAGGTTAATAATTTGGTGGAAGAAATCAAGAATTTACAGAAGGAGCTTAACTCTATCAAGGACAAGTTGGCAAATCAGTCGGTTAATGATTTGCTGAACAAAGCAGAAGATGTTTCTGGTGTAAAGGTACTTGCTGCAAGGCTGGATCAGCTTGACATGACTGCACTCAGAAACATGGCTGATACACTGAAAAACAAACTGGGAGCTTCTGTTGTTGTACTTGCTTCAGGATTTGACGGCAAGGTAAGCCTGGTTGTATCGGCTACGAAAGACGCGGTTAGCAGAGGAATACACTGTGGTAAGATTATAAGTGAAGCAGCGAAAGCCGCAGGCGGTGGCGGCGGCGGAAGGCCAGACATGGCTCAGGCCGGAGGTAAGGATGTTAATGGCATTGATAATGCAGTAAAAATTGCTGTTGCGAAAATTAAGGAGCAGCTTGGGTAAACCGCCTGAATTTCTTACTTTGCCTGAATAAATTATTTTAGGAGGAGATACCGATGTCGGATTGTGTATTTTGTAAAATAATAAACGGGGAAATACCATCCAGTAAGGTATATGAAAACGATGACGTAATTGTTTTCAGGGATATTAATCCGGCAGCGCCTGTCCATGTACTTGTTGTACCGAAGGTTCACATTGAAAGCCTTGAAGCATTGAACCATGAGAATATCGATGTGGTAGGGAAGATACATGCGGCAATACTTGAGACCACAAAAATCCTGGGGATCAATAAAGAAGGATACAGGGTTGTGGTAAACTGCGGCAAAAACGGCGGTCAGACGGTACCGCATCTTCATTACCATGTACTTGGCGGAACGGTTTTCGGTGAGAAAATGGTCTGACGCGCCAGAAAAATATTGACGCGGTTTTAAGCCTTATTATATAATAATCTTAAGTGCTTCAGGCAGGAAAAGAAATTTACCTGCTCGATGGAATAATTCCCCGGCACGACTGTACGATACAGAAGAGGGGAGGGAAGAACGTGTCAGAAGTAATAGTAAGAGAAAATGAATCCCTGGACAGTGCACTGAGAAGGTTTAAGCGGCAATGCGCGAAAGCAGGTGTACTTGCAGAGGTCAGAAAAAGAGAGCATTACGTTAAGCCCAGTGTAAGACGTAAAAAGAAATCTGAAGCTGCAAGAAAGAGAAAATCGAAATAGCGGAAAAATATTTCAGTTGCAGCCTGCCTGAAGGGTTAATCGCCATGAGTGCATGGTGTGGTTATTCCTGTAAGGCTGCGATGATTAAAACCAAAAAGTATGTAAATCCTACAGAAAAATGCTGTGGATAAACAAGCCCGAAGATAAGCCTTCGGGCTTTTTATAAGTTTTTATTTTCATGTAAAGGCAGTTTCTCTGCCTTTTTAAACTACTTCGGAAAAGAACGGAAAAGAAACATGATATTTATGTTAGATGATTTTTTTCTTGGAAATGAAGCCATATGGGAAGTGGGGCAACCTGATCCCGTGCTTGTAAGGCAGTTGTCGGAAAGTTTAAAGCTCCCGACCATTCTTGTGAAAGTACTGGTAGAACGTGGGTTGACCGATCCGGAAGCCATAATGAATTTTCTTAAGCCTTCAGCGGGGAATTTATACGACCCGATGCTTTTGCCTGATATGGAGAAAGCGGTAAACCGAATATTGGAGGCAAAGGAACTTAATGAAAAAGTACTGATATACGGTGACTATGACGTCGACGGAATTACCGCAACGGCAATCATGTATTTGTTTCTTAGCTCGCTCGGCTTTGATGTTTCTTACTATATTCCTGATCGTATTGACGAAGGCTATGGCATATCCGAGGCTGCGGTCGGGTATCTTTCCGAGCATCACTTTGACCTTATGATTACGGTGGATTGCGGGGTTACAGCTAAGGACAGGATTGAACAGATAAAGGAAAATCTTGCTTTGGCGGGCAGAAAAATGGACATAATTATTACAGACCATCATCAGCCTGATATTGAAAATCTGCCGGATGTCCTGGCTTTGATAAATCCCCATCTGCCAGACAGCATATATCCGTTCGACAAGCTGTGCGGCGCGGGTATCGCTTTCAAGCTTGTACAGGCGTTATGTAACAGGTTGAATCTTGGCAATGTATATTTTAATTACATAGATTTGGCATGTCTCGGCACTGTCGCAGATATAGTGGAACTTACCGGGGAAAACCGTGTCATTGTCAATATTGGTCTGAAAAAGATAAAAAAATGTCCAAACCCGGGAATACAGGCATTGCTGAATGTTGTGGAAATCGGCAATGCAAGTGTGGATGCGTATAAGCTGGCATTTATTATTGCTCCCAGGATAAATGCCGCAGGAAGAATGGGAGATGCCACAAGGGCCGTAAAGCTTTTGACTTCCTCCGATTTGTTTTACTGCGAAGAACTGGCAAGGCAATTGCATAATGACAATTACACAAGGCAGAAAATACAGAACGAAATTTACCAGAAGGCCGTGGAAATTATAGAAAGTGATCCGGAATATATAAAACGGAAGGTTATTGTGGTAAGCGGAGAAAACTGGCATAAGGGTGTAATCGGTATTGTAGCGTCAATGCTGGTGGAGCGGTATTATAAACCATGTTTCGTATTGTCGGTTTTTAATGATGAAGCCGTTGGGTCTGCGAGAAGCATTGACGGATTTAATATTTATGACGCCATGGAATATTGCCGTGATTTGCTTGTGAGATACGGAGGCCATGAAAAGGCGGGCGGGCTTACTATAAAAAAATCAGATATAAACAGGTTTTGCGCGAAAATAAATGAATTCGCCGACGAGGTTCTGGCTGATTCGCCCATGTTGCCCAGGCTTAAGGTTGATGCAGATGCATCGGTAGAAGAAATAAACATAAATTCGGCGCAGTATTTAATGGCAATGGCTCCTTTTGGTGAGGGAAACCCGTCTCCTCTGTTCAGGCTAAGGGAAGTCAATGTGCTTGAAGTAATGCGGATAGGTGCCGACCAAAGCCATTTGAAACTTTTGCTTGGGACGAACCAAAACCCGATTTCTGCAGTGGCGTTCAAAATGGGCTGTCTGGAACAATTTATAAGAAAAAACGGTAAAATCGACGTAATTTTTGAAGTCGGCATTAATGAATATATGGGAAGAAAAAATGCCGAAATTATTGTAAAATATGTCAGGATGCCCGAAAAACTTCTGGAAAAAAACAGAATTCTTCTTAAAGCGTCCGAAAAGGTTGAAACGCTTGATATTGACCCGAATTGGATTTATAATAGTATCAATAATCATCTGGTAAACTGCGACGACATAGCGCTTTCACGACAGGAACTGGCTGTACTTTACAGGTATTTTCAGAAAACCGGAAGCCGTACATATACAAGAAGTCAGTTATTTGAAATCGCTTGCTGTATGGATAACGGCACGGTGAAGATGAACTATTTCAAGGTTATTTCAGGTATACTTATTTTAAATGAACTTAACATAATCAGGTATTCTTATGCGGGAAACGGCAATTATGTGATAGACATTGCTGACGTTAACGGCAAAGCATCACTTGAAAGTTCAAAAATTTATTCTTTTTTGCACAGTTTGGCTGATGCTTATGAAAAATGACGGTGATTTGATGCTCGAGGAATATAACAGGCTGATAGAAAAACTTAAATCTAACGGAAAGGAATATAACTGGGGGCTTATAGAAAAAGCGTATAAATTTGCCTGTATAGCTCATGAAGGACAGAAAAGGAGTTCGGGGGAGCCTTTTGTCATTCACCCGTTACAGGTGGCGTATATTCTTGCTGAAATGGAAATGGATACTGCTACGGTAGTTGCAGGCATGCTGCATGACACGGTGGAAGACAGCTCGTTTACCTATGAGAACACGCTGAAAAACTTTGGTGAAGAAATTGCCAATCTTGTGGATGGGGTCACAAAGCTTGCCAAAATCCCATATACCAACAAGCAGGAAATCCAGGCCGAAAATTTGAGAAAAATGTTTCTGGCAATGTCGAAAGATATCCGGGTTATTATCATAAAACTTGCAGACAGGCTGCACAATATGCGCACGCTGAAGTATAAGCCGCGGGAAAAGCAGATTGAGATAGCTCAGGAAACTCTGGATATCTATGCTCCTCTTGCACACCGTCTTGGAATCTATAAAGTCAAGTGGGAACTGGAAGACTTGAGCTTCAGATATCTTCACGAAAAAGAATATTATGACCTTGCAGAAAAAATAGCCAAAAAACGCAAAGAACGCGAAGAGTATATAGAAAACATAATGAAAACCGTTGCGGAAAAAGCCATGGAAATGGGGATTGAAGCCCATATTGACGGGCGGCCCAAACATTTGTACAGCATATACATGAAAATGAAACGACAGCACAAAGAGCTGGACCAAATCTATGATCTGTTCGCAATCCGCGTTATCGTAAATACGGTCAAGGACTGTTATGCCGTTCTGGGACTGGTTCATGAACTATACAAGCCTATGCCGGGTCGTTTTAAGGATTATATATCGATGCCTAAACCCAACATGTACCAGTCACTGCACACCACGGTAATAGGCCCTGAGGGTATTCCGTTTGAGGTTCAGATCCGAACATGGGAAATGCACAGAATAGCCGAAGTTGGTATAGCCGCGCACTGGAAATATAAAGAAGGCGGACGCCAGAATGACGATTTGAGTGAAAAACTGGCATGGCTCAGGCAGTTACTGGACTGGCAGAAAGAAACCACCGATCCCGATGAATTCATGGAAAACCTTAAAATTGATCTTTTTACGGACGAAGTTTTTGTTTTTACTCCGAAAGGCGATGTTAAATGTCTGAAAGCGGGTTCAACACCTATAGATTTCGCCTATGCAATCCACAGTGATATAGGAAACAGAATGATAGGCGCCAAAGTTAACGGGAGAATTGAAAGCCTTGATTATGAACTTAAAAACGGCGACATTGTTGAAATAATTACTTCGGCTACAAGCAAAGGACCAAGCCGCGACTGGCTGAAAAAGGTAAAAACCTCTCAGGCAAGAAATAAAATTAATCAGTGGTTCAAGAAGGAAAAGCGGGACGAAAACATTGCGCGAGGCAGAGAGCTTTTTGAAAAAGAGCTGAAAAAACAGGGGCTCAGCAGTCAGCAGATTTTAAAACCCGAAATTTTTGCCGCTGCGTTTAAAAAATACAATTACCACGATATGGACGACCTGTACTTGGCGATAGGCCTGGATGCCATTTCCAGCGGTAAGGCAGTGTCCAGACTGAAGGAAGAATACCGGAAGACACTCCCCCCGGAGGAACAGAAACAGTTACTTGAAGAAGAGAAAAAGAAAGAATTGAGTAAAAAGCAAAAAGAGCGTCCCGCACCGGAAACGGGTGTAATAGTAAAAGGAATTGAAAACTGCTTGGTCAGGCTTTCAAGGTGCTGTAACCCTGTACCCGGTGATGAAATCGTGGGATATATCACGAGAGGGAGGGGAGTATCGGTCCACAGGAAAGACTGTATTAATATTCAGAGCAACCTGAATGACAATGAAAGGCTTATTGAAGTTGAGTGGTACAAGGGCAAGGCGGCTTCATACCAGGCCGAGCTGGCGGTAAAAGCCCATGACAGAACCCATTTACTGCTTGAAATAACAAATGTCATAAGTGATGCGGGAGTGCCGCTTAAGGCGATTAATGCAAGAACAACAAAGGACAATGTGGCTGTGATGAATTTAACGGTGGAGATAACCGACACCGAACAGCTGGAAAAAATAATTAATCGCATAAGGCGTGTGCCTGACGTGTTTGAAATAACGAGAAACAACAAATAACGGAGGAGTTTATGCGCGCAATTGTCCAACGAGTTAGTAGTTCCAGCGTGGTAGTGGAAAATCAGACGGTAGGAAGAATAAATAAAGGCCTGACGGTTTTACTCGGAGTGGGAAAGGATGATACCCGCTGGGACCTGGAATACCTTGCGGATAAGATTGTCAACCTGAGAATTTTTGAAGATGAAAATCATAAAATGAATCTATCGGTTCTTGACATTCAAGGGGAAATACTCGTTGTATCCCAATTTACGCTTTATGCCGACTGCCGCAAAGGAAACAGACCAAGCTTTACCGACGCCGCTCCGCCTGATATGGCAAAAGAAATGTATTTGGAGTTTGTAAAATACCTAAAGGAAAAATATCCGTTAAAAGTTGAAACAGGTGTGTTTCAGGCCGAAATGCATGTGGAAATTCACAATGAAGGGCCTGTTACCATTTTTCTTGACAGTTCAGTAAAAAGAAAAAACGGTTGAGGTGGATTTGATCGTGATTATCGAATGCATACCTGACGGTTTGATTCAGTCAAATGTTTATATAGTGGCAAAGGACGGCGAGGGTGTGGTAATAGACTGCGGATGCCCACCTGAAAAAATACTGGAAACTGCAAACGGAAAGAATATTAAGCTGAAGCATGTTATTTTGACTCACGGGCATTTTGACCACATATACTATATAGATCAGTTGAGGAACATGATTGATATTAGAGTCCACATCCATGAGCTGGATGCTCCGTGTTTGTCGGATCCTTTTTTAAACGGTCTTGCTCAATTTCCGGTACAGGGTTCTTTTACTTTCAGACCTGCCGATAATCTTCTCAGGGATGGAGATGTGATCGAATGTTCGGGGCTTTTTTTTAAAATAATTCACACACCTGGACATACCAGGGGCGGAATATGCATATTGGTTGACAATGCCCTTTTCACAGGAGATACTCTGTTTAATTCATCGATAGGAAGAACCGATTTTCCCGGCGGTTCAATGGATGAGCTTATACGATCCATCAAGGGGAAATTATATATTTTGCCCGATGATACAAACGTATATCCCGGTCATGGCATTACAACGACTATAGGGTATGAAAAGAAATATAATCCCTTCTGCCGGGCGGTGGACAACTGAAATATAAAATGCGGGAGTAGTTATGTTATATATCGTAATACCTGAAGAATTCCGTTCGGGTGCGGAAGAGCTGATAAAACTCTTTTTCCCGCGAAACGGATATAAATTTATTGAAAAAACAGACATTCTTGACCCAAACGATATTTTCATCAGTTTGGACATAAATGATGAGAATGACAAACATGAAATAAAAATTTGTCTTAAGCACGAAGATGAAATTTTATATTCAGAATCGGCTTGTATTGAAAAGAAAGACGAATGCAACAGAATAAGATCACAGGCCAAGGTATTGTTATATAACTGTCTTAGCCATTATACCGGAAAAAAGTTACCTTGGGGTGCTTTGACCGGAATTAGGCCTGCCAAGATAGTTCGTTCTCTTTTAAACATGGGATTAACATCTGACGAAGCTTACAGAAAACTGACGGATTATTACAAGCTTTCTGAAAACAAGGCGCGGCTTACCGTTGAAGTAGCTCTTAATGAAATGGGATTTTTAAAAAACGCCGAAAAGAAGGTAAGCGTTTACATAGGCATACCTTTTTGTACCAGCAGGTGCATATATTGTTCATTTCCGTCGGTTGAAATGAGCAAGTTCGGTAATCTGGTTTCCGATTATCTGGAAGCTTTGCATAAGGAAATGCAGTGGGTCGCGCAATGGATAAGGGACAGAAATTTGGAAATAGACACCGTTTATATCGGAGGAGGCACTCCTACAGCCATATCCGAATCCCATCTGGATTACCTGCTGAATTCCGTAGTTTCCGTTCTCCCTCTTGAAAATATAAGGGAATTTACCGTTGAGGCAGGAAGGCCTGATACACTGAATTTTGAGAAGCTGAATATTATCAGAAACGCCGGTGTTACGCGTATAAGCATAAATCCGCAGACAATGCAGGAAAAAACTTTAAAACTGATCGGGCGTAACCATACCGCTTCTCAGGTATTTGAAGCTTTTGGCATGGCCAGGGCGTTAGGTTTCAGAAATATTAACTGTGATCTTATAGCAGGACTTCCTGATGAGAATGAAAGGGATTTTGAAGAGACATTGGCCAGAATCGGGGAGTTAAGCCCTGACAGTGTAACCGTACATACGTTGTCTGTAAAACGAGCTTCGCGGCTGATTAATGAAATGGAAATAATAAGGCAGACAGATGATGAAACGGTTAACAGCATGGTCGAAACGGCGGGGTTTTTTCTTCGGAGTATGGGGATGCACCCGTATTATCTTTACAGACAGAAAAACATTCTGGCAAACCTTGAAAACGTGGGTTATGCCAAACCGGGATGTGAGGGCATATATAATATTCTGATTATGGAAGAAGTACAGACAATATTGGCATTAGGCGCCGGGGCATCGACAAAAATCGTATATCCGGAAGAAAACCGAGTTGAAAGAGTTTTCAATGTGAAGAACGTTGAACAGTATATACGGAGAATTGACGAGATGATACAAAGAAAAATTAAATTACTGGACACATAATCACACTATTCCGTTATTGACATAAGATAACAGTGTGATATATGTTAAGCAGGAGTGATCCAATGAACGGTTATTATTATAATCCTGGCCAGGGGTATTACCATGGGCACAATTACGCATACGGGGGATCATATCCGGTAAGGGTCCAGTGCCCATATTGCCTCAACCTGTTCGACGTTGACGTATACAATATCCAAAATACGGAATATTACCGGTTTACCCCGGTATATCCTAAAATTCCATACGCAAACATGGGGCATGCCGATTTCGGTTATGACAATCTTTACCCTTCGGCGGATAATACACATTCTATTTATTATAACAAATCTGGTTACATCTGCCCCTGCGATAATGTAAATAACCCCTGGGACAATAATAAAATGTATACTTCAAATGAAAATTCGCTCTCCGATCAGGAAACTCAGTAAAAAAAGCATACATCATTTCACACCCCGGCTTTCAGGTTTTCGCTTGAATTATGGGTGTGAAATGGTGTTTTTTTATTTGATTTATTTTATTGCAATGTTAAAATAAAATCGGATAATCTAAAAAAGTTTTTATGAGGGAGTTAGAGAGTATGGATACGAAGCATGTGGGAAACTTTACGCAAAATATTCACGATGAGGACTATGAAATACCTTATCTGTCAAAAATGGTAACTGCCTCTGACATGATTATCGACACGGGCAGGGAAAAGGAAAGTCTGAACGGGTACTGGAATTTTCAGATAGATCAGTATGATACATGTATCAGATCAAAATGGTATGAAGAAAAGTATAAAAACGAAAACGGAATGTATCTTCCCGTGGATTTCGACTTTGACCGGTGGGGTACGATAAAAGTGCCATCATGCTGGAACACTCAGAAGGAACGCTTTTATTATTACGAAGGTCCAGCTGTTTACACAAGAACGTTTCGTTATGTTAACAAAGGCGAAAAGAGGGTTTTTCTTAAGTTTGGAGCGGCGAATTACGAAGCCAAAGTGTTTCTGAACAGAAAGTACATAGGCATGCACAGGGGAGGTTCCACACCGTTCTATTTTGAAGTTACAGGAATGCTTGAGGAAAATAACCGCCTGCTGGTGGTTGTGGATAATACAAGGAAGAAAGAAGCCGTACCCGCGCGCAACACCGACTGGTTCAATTACGGTGGGATATACAGGGATGTTGAACTTATAAGGCTTCCCGAAACCTTTATAAAAGATTTCTACATTAGCCTTGTTCCTGACAGCGGATTCAAAAAAATCAGAGTGGTACTTGAAATAGACGGCCCTGAAAAAAATGGCATGGCGAGACTTGAAATACCTAAACTGAACCTGTACAAAGAAATGGAATGTGTGGACGGAAAAGCCGATGTAATAATAAACGCCGAGCCTGAATTGTGGAGCCCTGAAAAACCCAGGTTGTATGATGTGAAAGTTAGTTATCTTTCGGATACAATCCAGGACAGAATTGGTTTCAGGGAAATTAAAGCGGACAAAAACGGTATTTACCTGAACGGGAAAAAGATTTTCCTGAAAGGTGTCTGCGCCCATGAAGAAAGTGTTATAAACGGTAAAGCCGTCACCGATGACGAGATTATTGAAAATTTCAAGCTTGCAAAAGAAATGAACTGCAATTTCATGCGTCTTGCCCATTATCCCCATACCGAGAGAGCGGCAAAAATAGCAGATAGAATGGGAATACTTCTGTGGGAGGAAATCCCGGTTTACTGGGCCATTGACTTTTCAAATCCAGATACATACAAAAATGCGGAAAATCAGCTAACAGAGCTCATAAAGCGCGACAGAAACCGAGCAAGTGTAATTATATGGTCGGTAGGAAATGAAAACGCCGACACCGATGAAAGGCTTCAGTTTATGAGTTCCCTTGCCAAAAAAGCAAAAGAAGTGGATCCTTCAAGACTTGTTTCTGCGGCATGTCTTGTGGACCACAGTGAATTAAAGATCAAGGACAGGCTGGTTGATTACCTTGACATTATAGGTATTAACGAATATTACGGATGGTATGCTCCCGATTTTAATGATCTTATTAAGGTGTTTAACAACAGTAATCCGCAAAAACCCGTCGTAATAACCGAATTCGGTGCCGATGCCCTAAAAGGGGCCAGGGGAACGGTCAACGATCTCGGTACAGAAGATTGCCAGATGCATATTTACAAAATGCAGACGGAGACATTGGGCAAAATACCGTATATTCACGGAACTTCGCCCTGGATATTGTATGATTTCAGGTGTCCGAGAAGAACCAGTGCCCTGCAGCTTGAATACAACAGAAAAGGTCTTCTGTCTGAGGACAAGACGTATAAAAAACCTGCATTCTATGTAATGAAGGAATTTTATGCTTCTATAAAAGATTAAACGAAAGGAACAGATATACAGCTACATTATTTTAACGTAGGGCAGCATTGAAGCGTGATTTTGTGGCTTGTACCGAATTTAGAGACATGCCGGAAAAAATCAGAATGGAACATATGGCTTTTGAATCCGGGCAGGCGCTGCAGACAGGTGCCTGCCTTTTTAAATTTTACGTTTTGTCTTAAATGAATTTGCAAATTTATTTATTGTTCATTAGAATATAGATTAAGAGGAATATCTACATAAAAACATCCGTATGGCTTAAAAATCGAGTTACTTTATTGTCTGTCGATCCTGAGTAACGGAAAATATACGGGGGATCGACAGATGTATCGGACTTTGAAAAATGAATAATCTATTTAAATTGTATAATACATAAGATGTAATATTTTTTTTAATCTTAACTTTTAATCTAACCATAATGGAATGTAAATTGGTATTGAAAAGGACGGTATAAGTACAGACGCAATTCTTTTAATCTAACCATAATGGAATGTAAATATACCTCTGCTGCCTTCCTCATTTTCGGCGGTTCCCTTTTAATCTAACCATAATGGAATGTAAATACATAAATCTTACAGCCCAATACCACCGGGTGTTTTCTTTTAATCTAACCATAATGGAATGTAAATGTTGTAGTCAGCTGTATGGCATTTCGTAATGGTTGGATTTTAATCTAACCATAATGGAGTGTAAACCCAACTTACGGGGAGTGGAAACGAAAGAACCTCTGCCGGAGGTTCTTTTTCATTTGTCATAAAAGCTGTGGTATAAAACATGGTGTAAAGGCAGGCGTGGCAATGTGCTTGCCTTTTTTATTCCTTTTGGTGAACAGGTAATATTTTTTAGGTTTATGAATAATCTTTTTTAACCGGCCATATATAAACAATGGAAAAAACTTTGGAGAAGTTTTATGATAGTTATCCGAAGAAGGACAATAGCAATATTTTTTGTGTCTTTGGTGTTATGCCTTATGATGTTTTTAACGGTAAACGGGAAAATTATAGAAGTCAGCGCCCCGGTAAGAGAAATACCAATTTACAGTGTTGAAAACAGCGAAGGAAAGGTATCGATTACCTTTGATTGTGCATGGGGGGCTCAGGATATTCCTGAAATACTCAGAATTCTAAAGGAGAAAAACGTAAAGGCCACTTTCTTTGTTGTCGGGGAATGGGCAAGGAGAAACCCTGAAGAAACAAAAATGATTGCCGAACAGGGGCATGAGTTGGCCAATCATTCGGAAAATCATTTTAAGATGAGTGTGCTGAGCAAGGATAAAATAAAGAAGGAAATAATGGATTGTTCAAAAACAATAGAGGAAATTTCCGGTGTAAAGACCGATTTGTTCCGTGCGCCTTACGGCGACTATAATGATACGGTTATTTCAATTGCAAGGCAGAACGGGTATTTCACAATCCAGTGGAGTATTGATTCTCTGGACTGGAAGCCGGGCATTACCCAAGAGGCAATACTTGAACGGGTTTCAAAGGTTTCAAGCGGAGATATTCTGCTGTTTCACAATGATACATCCCATACGGCTAAAATATTGGGAAAAGTAATAGACATAATAAAGGAAAAAGGATTAAAACCCGTTCCGGTGTCCGAACTTATACTGAAGGATAATTTTGAAATAAGGCATGACGGAAGGCAAATACCCGCCGGTAAAAAACAGTAAACATAATTTCCCAGAGAACCATTTAAACAATAATTACATATATTTCCAAGCCATAAATAAAAACAGTTTACAAAACAATATATCAATGATACTATAACAAATTAGAGCGAAGCCGAACGAAACGGAGGATAAGTATGGCAAAATATCTTGTGATTGTTGAATCACCGGCCAAGGCAAAAACAATAAAAAAGTTTCTTGGCTCAAATTATAAGATAAAAGCCTCTATGGGGCATGTTCGGGATCTTCCTAAAAGCCACATGGGAGTTGATATAGAGCACGGTTTTGAACCAAAGTACATCAATATACGCGGTAAAGGTGATTTAATCACGGAGCTGAAAAAGGAAGCGAAAGAGTCAGAAAGAGTGTTTCTTGCAACCGACCCCGATCGCGAAGGGGAAGCAATTTCATGGCATCTGGCTAATATTTTTCAAATTGACAGCAATGAAAAATGTAGAATTACTTTTAATGAAATAACTAAAAACGCAGTTTTAAAAGCTCTGCAGGCACCAAGACCCATAGACATGAATCTTGTCAACGCCCAGCAGGCGCGGCGTGTTCTTGACAGAATAGTGGGCTACAAAATAAGCCCTCTTTTGTGGAAAAAAGTCAAAAAAGGTTTAAGCGCCGGCAGGGTTCAGTCTGCTGCAATAAAAATTATTTGCGACAGGGAAAGGGAAATTGAAAATTTCATACCCGAAGAATACTGGACCATTGAAACTTTGCTCAGCAAAGAGGACGGCAGGACCTTCACTGCAAAATTTAGCGGTTTGGTCAACGAAAAAATTGAGCTGAAGACACGGGAAGATGTGGATCGTATTCTTGGAAATATTGAAAATAAGGAGTTTACAATACGGAATATAAAACGCAGTGAAAAGAAACGTACCCCGTCCCCGCCGTTCATTACCAGCACGCTCCAGCAGGATGCAGCAAGAAAATTCGGTTTTTCTGCAAAGAAAACAATGATGCTGGCGCAGCAGCTGTATGAAGGTGTTGAAATAGAAGGAGAAGGTTCCGTGGGTCTAATCACATACATGCGTACTGACTCAACACGTATATCTGATGAGGCTTTGAATGCCGCAAGGGAATATATACTGAAGAATTACGGGGAAAAATATCTTCCAGAAAAACCAAGAGTTTTCAAGGCCAAATCGGGTGCGCAGGACGCCCATGAGGCAATAAGGCCGACGTTGCTTGAATTCACACCTGAACGGGTCAAAGATTCGCTTTCACGGGATCTTTACAGACTGTATAAACTTATCTGGGACAGATTTATCGCCAGTCAGATGGAGTCGGCGTTGTATGATACAATGTCTGTCGAAATTACCTGTGGTGACTATTTGTTCAAAGCGTCAGGATCAAGGATTGCCTTCAAGGGTTTTCTTGTACTTTATGAAGAAGGCAAGGACGACGATAACGGGGAAGAAAGCGATGAAACGGGCATATTGCTTCCTGAGCTGACCGAGGGAGAAGTGGTAAAACCAGTTGAAATAAAACCCGCTCAGCATTTTACCCAGCCGCCTCCAAGGTATACCGAGGCAACCCTGGTAAAAACCCTTGAAGAAAAGGGAATAGGCCGTCCGAGTACGTACGCTCCGATAATCAGTACAATAATGTCCAGGGGATACGTAGTTAAGGAAAAGAAATATCTTTATCCCACCGAATTGGGGAAAATTGTAAACAGTCTGATGGAGGAACATTTTAAAGAGATAGTGGACGTGAATTTTACGGCAAAAATGGAGACACAGCTTGACTTGGTGGAAGAAGGAAAACTTGAATGGAAAAATCTTCTGAATGAATTCTACAGCGAATTCAGTAAAACGCTGAAAGCAGCGGAAGAAAGCATTAACAAGGTCGAACTTCCTGTCGAGGAATCGGACGAAATATGCGAAAAATGCGGACGCAGGATGGTTATAAAGACCGGAAAATACGGCAAGTTCCTTGCCTGTCCTGGTTTTCCCGAATGCAGAAATGCAAAGCCGCTTTTTGACGACGCCGGTGTCAAGTGCCCGAAATGTGGCGGAAAGGTTCTTATCAAGAAAACAAAAAGGGGAAAGAGCTATCTGGGCTGCGAAAATTATCCCGAGTGCGACTTTTCAACATGGGATATGGCTTCTGACAAAAAGTGTCCAAAATGCGGAAACTTTATGACAAAGAGATTTAAAGGCAAGATGATTCAGTATACCTGCAGTCTGAGCTCCTGCGGATATGAGTTTGAGGAGGAAAGGAAACAGTCTGAAAACAAATCTGAAAACAATGGAAACGATTAAAAAATAAAAACGCCTTCGTCTGTAAAAATGAAGGCGTTTTTTGGTATCACCGGAAGTCCTGCATTTTTTCCATGGTTCTAATATACGAGCTTTTCAGTTTTTCAGCCAGTTTCTCATCAACCTGGTTAAAAATTTCGTTTTCAAGGGACGGAATTGGAATGATAGAATATTTGTAAACGTTATTTTCACTGTATCTGTGTACCCAGGCCGGAATATGTTTCACCGAGACTATTCGGGTTTGGCCCGACATTAAATCTTTCTCGAGTTTTATTTTTACCATAACGTTTTCCTGAGTCAGTTCGCTCAGCTTGGTTTCCGGGTTATTGTCGTCAATTTGGTTGGAAAGGAAATTTCCCATACTGTAAATGATGTATTTAATTTTTCCGTCTGTTTCCCGGATTTCGGAACGTTCAATAACATGGGGATGGGAACCCAGGATAATGTCAGCCCCGGCACTGAAAATCATATCGGCAAGTTCGGTCTGTTCCGCAGTGGGCTCAACACGATATTCGACACCCCAGTGCATAAGTACGACTACCACATCAACAAGCGATGAAAGTGATTCAATTTCATTTTTAATTTTATCCCTGTCTATAAGGCTTAGGTGAATATTGCGTTCTTCTTCGGTCAGACGGTTTTCATTCATATTGCATCCGTATGTGTAGGAAAGAAACCCGACTTTAATCCCGTTTAAATCCCTTATTGTGTACCTGGGCTCGGAAGCATCTTCAAATGTGCCGATTACCTGCAGGTTATTCCGTTTAATAATGTCCCTTGTTTCAAAAAGGCCGTTCAGTCCCCTGTCAAGGCAGTGATTGTTGGCTGTGTTTACCATATCAAACCCTGCATAAGCAAAAGCGGTAATAATAGCCGGTGGTGCATTAAAAAGAGGGTATCCGGTATAGTTGGTATCTGTCTCCATACATGCACCTTCAAAATCTATTATGGAGAGATCAGCCTCTTCAACGAATGGCTTGATTCTGTCAAATATATAATTGTAGTTATATTCCACGGTGTTATTTTTTCCGCTTTTAACAACAGGCTCATGCATTATGACATCGCCCGCGGCAAGGATTGTAGCCGTTACCGGGGCCGGGGTCGGTGTTGGTGTCGGTGTCATAGTCGGTACCGTTGTGGGGGTGGGGACCGGCGTATTTTTAACCGATTGGGACCTAAATGCCGTTACGTCGGCTTTTAAAGTACATGCCGAGAAGAAGACAAACACGATAATAAAATAAAAAATTTCCTTTATCTTTTTCATAGTCATACTCCCTGTAAATATACGCTTTTACTTCCATTAGTACCTTAATAGTAACATAACGGTCATACAGATTTCAACAAAAATAGACACGATATTCCAGTCCAATGTATGATTAAATTGAGCAAAAATCATTAAAATTTTACGCCAATTTAAGTAAAAAAACAGAAGTAATAATTTAATATTCCAATATAATAATTGCTAATATTCTCGGAAACGGATTATTACCGGTTTTAGCGGTAAGTGAGACAATTTCGTTCAATATGTCTGAATGGAGAGGTGTGGCGTATGGGTATGACAATGACTCAGAAAATACTGGCAAAACATTCGGGAAATAAATATGTAGCACCTGGAATGTTGATATCTGCGAAGGTAGACATGGTTCTGGGCAACGATATTACGGCACCGGTCGCAATTAAGGAATTTGAAAAGATTGGCGCCGAAAAGGTTTTCGACACTGAGAAAATTGCACTTGTTCCCGATCACTTTACCCCCAACAAGGATATCAAATCGGCGGAACAGGTTAAGTTGATGCGGAATTTTGCAAGAAAAATGGGAATAAAACATTTTTTCGAAATAGGACAGATGGGGGTTGAGCATGCCCTTCTACCTGAATTGGGGCTGGTAACGGCGGGAGATCTGGTTATAGGTGCCGATTCACATACATGTACATACGGAGCACTCGGCGCGTTTTCCACCGGTGTGGGAAGCACGGATATGGCTGCCGCAATGGTCACCGGCGAAGTATGGCTTAAAGTGCCGGAAGCTATTAAATTCAATCTTATCGGGAAACCCGGTGAATGGGTAAGCGGGAAAGATATAATCCTGCACATTATCGGCCAGATTGGCGTTGACGGTGCCCTTTATAAATCCATGGAATTCACCGGCGAAGGTTTGGAATTCCTTACAATGGATGATAGATTCACCATAGCAAATATGGCAATAGAAGCCGGTGCCAAAAACGGGATTTTTGAAGTGGATGATGAAACACTGAAATATATTGCCGAACATTCATCAAAGCCCTATGAAGTGTTTACAGCCGACAGCGATGCGGAATACGTCCGGGAATATACAATTGATTTGAGCAAAATTAAACCAACAGTGGCATTACCGCATCTTCCTGAAAATACAAGACCAGTCGATGAAATCGGCGATATTCCCATTGATCAGGTGGTTATAGGTTCATGCACAAACGGAAGGATTGAGGATATGCGGATTGCGGCGAAGATTCTTGCAGGAAGAAAGGTTCATAAAAATGTAAGATGTATAATCATCCCCGCGACTCAGAATGTATGGAAACAATGCCTGAAAGAAGGACTTTTTGATATCTTTATCGAGGCGGGCTGTGCCGTTTCAACTCCGACATGCGGTCCATGCCTTGGCGGTCATATGGGTATACTTGCTGAAGGCGAGAGGGCTGTTGCAACTACAAACCGTAATTTTGTCGGGCGCATGGGCCATGTAAAGAGTGAGGTTTATCTTGCGAGCCCTGCGGTAGCCGCTGCATCCGCCGTGGCAGGAAAAATCGTATCACCGGCGGCAATAATGGACTGAATATCCGGTATGGAAAAATGACTATCGGAAAGGGAAAGGTGTGAAAGTTATGAACTATACAGGTGATGTCATAAAATACGGAGACAACATCGATACTGACGTAATAATCCCTGCGAGGTACTTAAACACCTCGGATCCGGGCGAACTTGCGAAACACTGCATGGAGGATCTGGATAAGACTTTTGTTTCAAGGGTTAAAAACGGTGACATTTTAGTCGGAGGATTTAATTTCGGATGCGGTTCTTCAAGAGAACACGCGCCTATTGCCATAAAGGCATCGGGAATTTCATGTGTGGTTGCCAAAAGTTTTGCACGAATTTTTTACAGAAACGCGATAAATATCGGGCTTCCTATCGTCGAATGCCCCGAATGTGTTGATGAAACGAACGACGGCGACAAACTGGAAGTGGATTTGGATAATGGTGTAATAATTAATCATACCACAGGGAAAAAATACAAAACCACGGCTTTTCCTGAATTCATTCAGGACATTATTAAATCAGGCGGACTTATGCAGTACATAAAAAACAAAAAATAAGAATTCCCGTTACTGAAATTTTAAGTAAAAAGGCAGGAGGTCTGCGATGAATTCTGTAACGAATACATATAAAATCACGGTATTACCGGGAGACGGTATTGGGCCCGAAGTCATAAAACAGGCTGTCAAAGTGCTGGATAAGGTGGCAGAGGTGTTTGGCTTTGGCGTGGAATACAATTATGCCGATATAGGCGGAATTGCGATAGATAAAACCGGCGATCCGCTGCCGGCCGAAACTCTTGAACTGTGCAAAAAATCGGACGCAGTGCTTCTTGGTGCCGTCGGCGGACCAAAATGGGATGATCTTCCGTTGAATAAACGCCCTGAGGCCGGGCTACTGGGAATACGTTCAGGGCTTGGGGTATTTGCAAATTTCAGGCCTGCAAAAATATTCCCACCGCTAAAAAATTCAAGCCCGCTTAAAGACAGAATTATAGGGGATAATCTGGACATCCTGGTACTGCGTGAACTTACCGGGGACGTTTATTTCGGAGAAAAGAAAAGAACGGTATATGACGGCGAGCCCTGCGCGTATGATACGATGATTTACAGAAAATTCGAAATAGAAAGAATAGCCCGCCTTGCGTTCGAAACAGCAAGGAAGAGAAAGAAGAAGGTCACATCGGTGGACAAGGCAAATGTGCTTGAAGTTTCACGGTTCTGGAGGGAAATTGTCACTGAAGTGGCAAAGGATTATCCCGATGTGGAATTAAAACATTTGTATGTCGATAATGCGGCAATGCAGATTGTAATTAACCCCGGACAGTTTGATGTTATTGTCACGGGAAACCTTTTTGGCGATATTCTGTCGGATGAAGCGGCGATGATTACCGGTTCAATCGGCATGCTGCCGTCGGCAAGTCTGAATTCTAAGGGATTTGGGCTTTATGAACCCGTACATGGCTCAGCCCCGGACATTGCGGGGCAGAACAAGGCCAATCCTCTCGCTGCGATTCTGTCAGTTGCGATGATGCTGGAATATTCGTTTAACATGAAAAAAGCGGCAGAGGCTGTTGAAAACGCAGTTTTGAGAGTACTCCAGGAAGGATACGCAACAAGGGATCTGGCAACGGAAAACTCAGAAGTCTTAGGATGTGAAGAAATGGGAGATGCGGTGGTGAGCCGGATTATCGGATAATCAATTAAAATGAAGCGGGGTGATCTTTTTGAAATTAACCGGTGCGGACATTGTCATAGAATGTTTGAGGGAACAGAATGTGGATACAATATTTGGTTTTCCCGGCGGAGCTGTGCTGAATATATACGATTCCCTTTATAAAAAAGGAGAAGGTATAAGGCATATTTTGACATCCCATGAACAGGGCGCTGCTCACGCCGCCGACGGTTATGCAAGGGCAACGGGAAAACCCGGTGTGTGCATAGCGACTTCGGGGCCCGGGGCAACAAACCTTGTAACGGGGATTGCTACTGCGTATATGGATTCTATACCTCTGGTGGCTATTACAGGTCAGGTACCTTCAACGCTTATAGGAAGAGATTCCTTCCAGGAAGTGGATATTACAGGAATAACCGAACCAATCACCAAGCATAATTTTCTTGTGAAAGATGTCAACAGGCTTGCAGAAACCATGCGCATGGCTTTTGAAATTGCCACAACGGGAAGACCAGGCCCGGTCCTTGTGGATATATGCAAGGACGTAACAGCCGACGAGACTGAATTCATCCCGTTCGACGGCAGGAAAAGGCTTAATCTGGATATTAAGGACCTGTATACCGAAAAAGACCTGGATGAAGCGGCATATGCAATTCAGAATGCGAAAAAGCCGGTTATTCTCGCCGGCGGCGGAACGATAATTGCAGGTATAACCGATCTGGTGCTTGAATTATCCGAAAAAATGATGATACCTGTGTCAACCACTTTAATGGGAACAAGTGCAATTCCGAGTTCGTATCCTCTGTATACCGGACTTCTCGGTATGCACGGCACAAGAGTTTCAAATAAGGCGGTTTCGGAGTGTGATCTCCTTATAAACATCGGTGCCCGTTTCAGTGACAGGGTTATAAGCGACATGAAGAGATTTGCGCCGTATGCAAAAATTATGCATATTGACGCAGATCCGGCAGAAATCAATAAAAACATTAGTGTTCACTATCCGCTTACCGGGAATACGGATAAAATAATGAAAGGCATTATTGAACGTCTTAAAAAGGTAGAGCGCTCCGAATGGGCCGAGCAGGTGTTAAAATGGAAAGATGAATACCGTCTTGTAATACCGGATAACGGGCAGCTGAAACCGTCGTACATTATAAAAAAGTTTTCCGAAATGGTGCCCGATGCTTATGTTACAACAGAAGTGGGCCAGAATCAGATTTGGGCAGCCCAGTATTTTGACTATAAATTCCCCAGGCAGTACATATCTTCTGGCGGACTTGGCACTATGGGCTATGGTACGGGCGCGGCAATAGGTATACAGCTTGCAAAACCGGGGCGAAAGGTAATCAATTTCGCAGGTGACGGCAGCTTCAGAATGAACTGTAACGAGCTTGCGACTGCGGTTTATTATAAACTTCCCATAGTCATAGCATTGCTTAACAACGGAACGCTTGGCATGGTTCGTCAGTGGCAAACCATGTTCTATGGCGGAAGGCATTCCCAGTCGACACTGGACAGAGGGCCGGACTTTGTTAAACTTGCCGAAGCATACGGTGCCATCGGCATAAGGGTGACCAAAAAAGAAGAAGTCGTTCCTGCAATAGAAAAGGCGTTAAGTCAAGATAGCGTGCCCGTGGTAATAGACTTCATCATTGACATCGACGAAAGGGTACTGCCGATCGTGCCGCCCGGAAAAGGAATAGATCAGTTGATTTATACCTGAATGGAAATTACATAATATTGTTATTAGTTTATAATGTAAGAATGTAAGAACATGATGACATAATTACATACTAATGGCGTGATAAGGATGTGAGTGTATGCGTAGCGATATAATAAAAAAGGGTATTGAAAGATCGCCTCACAGAAGTCTTTTAAAGGCTATGGGATATACGGACGAGGAAATTGAAAGACCGTTAATTGGTGTAGTAAATTCCTTTAATGAAATTGTACCGGGACATATACATTTAAGCAAAATAGCAGAAGCTGTAAAAGCGGGTATCAGGCTTGCCGGGGGAACACCTGTGGAGTTTGGATGCATAGGTATATGCGACGGTATAGCCATGGGGCATGAAGGTATGAAATATTCACTGGCAAGCAGGGAGCTTATTGCCGATTCCTGTGAGGCAATGGCCCTGGCGCACAGTTTTGACGGTATGGTGTTTATACCAAACTGTGACAAAATAGTTCCGGGCATGCTTATGGCTGCTGCAAGGATAAACGTTCCCTCCATATTTATAAGCGGAGGGCCGATGCTTTCCATAAACTGGAAAGGGAAACAGCTGGACCTGAACAGCGTTTTTGAAGCGGTGGGAGCCTACAAGGCGGGTATGATGACAGAAGAGGAAGTACTTGAATACGAAAATAACGCGTGCCCGGGGTGCGGTTCATGTTCAGGCATGTTTACGGCTAATTCAATGAATTGCCTTACTGAAGTTTTGGGACTGGGCCTGCCGGGAAACGGAACGATTCCTGCTGTTTATGCCCAGAGAATCAGGCTTGCGAAACAGGCGGGAATGAGAATTGTAGACCTTGTCAGAAAAGACATTAAGCCGCTGGATATACTTGTACCCGAAGCCTTTGAGAATGCCCTTGCCGTCGATATGGCACTTGGGTGTTCCACAAACTCGGTACTGCATCTTTTGGCTATTGCTCATGCAGCGGACATAAACCTTAATCTTGATATAATAAACGAAATCAGCGCACGGGTTCCTAACCTTTGCAAACTTGCCCCGAGCGGTCCGTACCATGTGCAGGATTTGTATATGGCTGGCGGTGTTCAGGCCGTAATGAAGGAACTTTCCAAGAAAAACCTTCTGCATTTGGATCTTATAACCGTTACCGGAAAAACCCACAGAGAAAACATTAAAAATGCGGTTGTAAGGGACAGAAACGTAATAAGGGACATTGAACACCCATACAGCGAGACAGGTGGCATAGCCGTTCTGAAAGGAAATATAGCGCCTGCAGGCGCTGTTGTGAAACGCGCCGCAGTGGCGGAAGAAATGCTGTGCCACAGCGGTCCTGCCCGGGTATTTGATTCCGAGGACGATGCAATTAAAGCCATTTATTCAGGAGAGATAAAAAAAGGTGATGTGGTCATTATTCGGTATGAAGGACCCAAAGGCGGACCGGGCATGAGGGAGATGCTCGGGCCTACATCTGCGATAGCAGGTATGGGGCTTGACAAGGATGTTGCGTTAATAACCGACGGAAGGTTCTCCGGTGCAACCCGTGGAGCGTCAATCGGGCATGTTTCGCCGGAAGCTGCGGTGGGTGGCCCTATTGCTGCAATCAGGGACGGCGATATTATTACAATAAATATACCTGAAGGTAAACTTGATGTTAATCTTTCCCGGGAGGAAATAGAAGAAAGGCTGAAGGCATGGAGGCCGCCTGAGCCAAAGATAAGGAAAGGTTATTTGGCACGATATGCAAAGCTCGTATCGTCAGCTGACAAAGGCGCAATTTTGGAATGAAAACTGGCTTTCGTCAATTCTAAGGTGTTAAATTACAAAAGATGCCGAGATAAGAGTATTGGAGGTATTTTTATGAAACATGTACTGTCGGTGCTTGTAAATAACCATGCGGGGGTTCTGTCGAGAGTTTCCGGCCTTTTCAGCAGACGGGGGTTTAATATTGAAAGTCTCGCAGTGGGTGTTACTCATGACCCTGCCATCTCCCGCATGACAATAGTGGTTGAAGGGGACGAAAATACGGTTGAACAGGTGGAAAAACAGCTTGGAAAGCTTATTGACGTTATAAAAGTTAAGCGGCTCGATATTGAAGATTCAGTTCACAGGGAACTGGCGCTTTTCAAGGTGAACGCAGATACATCGGTTCGTTCTGAAATAATGCAGATAGCTGAAGTATTCCGGGCAAACATTGTTGATATCTCGGAAAAAACACTTACAATTGAAACATCGGGCAGCTCAAAAAAAGTGGCTGCGATGCAGCAGATGCTGAAACCATTCGGCATTCTTGAAGATGTCAGGACAGGTATTATATCTTTGGAACGTGGAGAAAAAACAATTATTTGAATTTTATAAATTATATCGAAAGGAAGGATTACAAATGGCAAAACTGTATTATGACAGTGACTGTGATTTAAAATTGCTGGAAAATAAAACCGTCGCAGTTATAGGTTACGGCAGTCAGGGTCATGCCCATGCCCAAAACTTAAGAGACAGTGGTGTAAAAGTAATAGTAGGTCTGGCGCCGGACTCAAAAAGCCGTGAAAAGGCAAAACAGGATGGGCTGACCGTAATGGACACCGCAGAGGCGGCAAAAGCTGCCGACATTATCATGCTTCTTGTTCCCGATCAGGTTCAGGCTGATATATATAAAGAAAGTATTGAACCAAATCTTGAGGAAGGCAATATGCTGATGTTTGCCCATGGATTCAACATTCACTACAGCCAAATAGTACCTCCTGAATACGTGGATGTAACAATGATTGCTCCGAAAGGGCCGGGTCATACCGTACGCTCACAATACCTTGAAGGACGAGGTGTACCTGCTTTAATTGCAGTACATCAGGATTATACAGGGAAAGCCCGTGAATACGCCCTTGCCTATGCTGCAGCCATTGGCGCAGGAAGGGCGGGGATTCTGGAAACTACCTTCAGAGAGGAAACAGAAACCGATCTCTTCGGTGAACAGGCAGTTTTGTGCGGCGGTATCACGGAGCTGATGAAAGCGGGGTTTGAAACCCTTGTGGAAGCGGGATATCAACCAGAATGCGCATATTTTGAATGCGTACATGAAATGAAGCTGATTGTGGACCTGATTTACCAGGGTGGTTTTGAATTTATGCGTTATTCGGTTAGCGATACCGCAGAATACGGGGACTATACCACAGGCAAAAGAATCATAAACGAAGAAAGCAGAAAGGCCATGAAGCAGGTACTTGCAGAAATTCAGGATGGAACGTTTGCATCAAAATGGATAGCAGAAAATAAAGCAGGCGGCAGGGCGAGACTTCTCACCACAAGACGTAAGGAAGCAGAGCATCTTCTTGCAAAAACAGGAAGAGAACTAAGAAAAATGATGTCATGGCTTAAATAGTATGGAGAGGTTATTCCTCTCCTTTTATTGTTTTGTATTGACAAATTTCCTGGGTTGAGGTATCTTTTTTCTTAGTGTTTAATAAAAATATTTAGAAATCAAAAAATAATTAAATTTATTATATTTTTTACTGGGGGGGTATTTTTATAATGAAAGCTACAGGATATGTCAGAAAACTTGACGCTCTTGGACGTATCGTACTTCCGAAGTCTCTCAGAAAACAGCTGAATATCAACGAAGGCGACAGCATTGAAATGTTTATTGACAATGAAGGGAACGTGGTATTGGATAAATATGTTCCCCGCTGCACATTCTGTGATAATGTTTCTGACGATATGGTGGAATACAAGGGGAGGCATATTTGCAGAAATTGTCTGAACGAAATGTAACGAGCTTCAAAGGCTGATTTCAGATTAATTTAATTAAATTCGGACAAGGACAGTATAAAAAACTGTCCTTTTTTGCAGTATCATCCTTCGAGGTTTTATATACTCAATTAAGGCGGATTATAGGCGTATTTTTTGTTTTTATCGCTTATTTCCGAATTTTTTGGGTATATATAAATAGTTGAGGTGATCGGCCTTATGACAATTCGTGAGGAAATAGAAAGGATTGAGGAAAGAATTCTTTCTCCCTATGCCACTTTGTCATCCAGATCAAAAGGCAGAGCCCATCCTGAAGAAAAATGCAGTGTCAGAACCGATTTCCAGAGAGACAGGGACAGAATTATTTATTCAAAGGCTTTCAGGAGGCTGAAACACAAAACCCAGGTTTTCATATCACCCGAAGGAGATCATTACAGAACAAGACTTACCCATACTCTTGAGGTATCGCAGATAGCAAGGACAATTGCCCGCAGCCTGAGGCTAAATGAAGACTTAACCGAGGCAATTGCGCTGGGGCATGATTTGGGGCACACACCATTTGGACATGCAGGTGAACGTGTTCTTCAGGAAATATGTCCTTTGGGCTTCAAACATAACGAGCAAAGTGTCAGGGTTGTTGAAAAACTTGAAAAAAACGGCAAAGGTCTTAACCTGACCTATGAAGTACTGAACGGAATACTATGCCACACGGGGGAACAGAAGGCCGAGACCCTTGAAGGATGTATTGTAAAATTTGCGGACAGGATTGCGTATATCAATCACGATATAGAGGATGCCATCCGGGGTGGTGTTATTTCTCAGGATGAGCTTCCCAAAAGCTGTCTGAAAGTGCTGGGAAATACATCGGGTGAGCGGATTAATAATATGATTGTGAATATTATAGAAAACAGCAGGGATAAGGGCGAAATTTCAATGAGTGACGAATTCAGGGAAGCTACCGAAGAACTGAGGAATTTCATGTTCCGCAATGTGTATATAGGTTCCAGTGCGAAAGCCGAGGAAGGCAAGGCAGAAAACCTTATTCGCAGCCTTTACTATAAATTAACTGAACAACCCGAACTTCTGCCTGCAGAGTTTTACAACAAAATAGATGAAGAAGGAATTGAACGTGTAGTTTGCGATTATATTGCCGGAATGACCGACCGATATGCGATAAATACTTTTAACTCCATATTTATACCCGCAAGATGGATGAGATTTTAACAGATTTGCATTCTTTTTTGCCATTAAATTTATTTAATTTTAATAAGAAGGATTTTAATAAAAATTGTCGAATATGATAATATAGTGTGTCCGGGGGGTTTATGAGCTATTATCCCGATGAAATAATTGAAGAAGTAAGGTTAAGTAATGATTTGGTGGAAGTGGTTTCCGAATACATCCGCCTTGAAAAGAAAGGGGGAGGGTATTTTGGACTATGCCCTTTTCACAAGGAGAAGACACCGTCTTTTCACGTTGAACCCGTAAGGCAGTTCTATTATTGCTTTGGCTGCAACCAGGGCGGTAATGTTTTTCATTTTATAATGAACATAGAAAACGTAAGTTTTCCCGATGCCGTTAAAATGCTTGCAGACAGAGCAGGAATAGTACTGCCTGAGCCCGATGACAAGGAAGAGCAGCAAAAAATCAGGCTTAGGAAAAAAATTCTTGAAGCCAACAAAGCTGCCGCAAGGTTTTACTTTTCGTGTCTCGCCTCGGAAAAGGGTAAGAAAGCACTGAAATATCTCTATGACAGAGGTCTAAGCAACCGTATTATTAAACGGTTCGGGCTTGGTTATGCTCCGGATGAATGGAGTATATTGTCAGATTACCTTCTGAAGGAAGGTTTTGACGAGTATGTGATTATCCAGTCGGGACTTGCAATTAAAGGCAGAAGCGGAAAATTAATTGACAGATTCCGGGGGAGAGTTATCTTTCCGATATTTGATATCCGTGGGAACGTTGTGGCGTTCGGCGGAAGGGTTTTGGATGATTCTTTGCCCAAATACATCAATTCTCCGGAAACTCCCTGTTACAGCAAAGGGAGAGAACTGTTCGGGCTTCATTTGGCCAAAAAAAGCAGTGAAAAAAAGCTTCTGATAGTAGAAGGTTACATGGATGTTATTTCTCTGCATCAGGCAGGTATTGATTTTGCCGTAGCTTCTCTGGGAACTGCGTTGACCAGTATGCAGGGAAGGCTTTTGAAAAAATACGCGGATGAAGTAATTCTTGGATATGATAGCGATAATGCCGGACAGAAAGCGACCGAAAGGGGGATTGAAGTACTTAACAGAATCGGCTGCCGTGTTAAGGTACTTCAAGTTCCTGACGGAAAGGATCCTGATGAATTTATAAGAAAAAATGGTCCGGAAAAGTTTAAAATGTTGATAGATCGGGCAATATCACTGTTAGAATATAAAATAAACGTGCTGAAGAATACGTATCCGCCCGACAATGAAGAAGGCAGGCTTAATTTCCTGAACGGCGTGGCAGATCTTCTTACAGAAGTGGAGAACTTTATGGAAAGGGAGATTATAATCAGGAAAATTTCCGGTACCTACGGAATTTCGGAAGACGCTCTGCACGCTGAGGTTGACAGGCGGCTTAAACAGAAACAGCGGAAGGAAAAAACCACGGAGTTTTATTCCGCCAGAAAGGAACTGACGGGTCCTGCGAAGACTCCTCAGCTTCATAAAAACGAGAATATAAGGGTCCGGTACGAGAAAATGCTGTTGGCTCTGTTAAGCCGCGAGAACAGGCTATACCATATGGCAGCTGAAAGATATCCTGCTTCTGATTACAGCGACGGAGAACTCAGGGAGATGGCAGGTATCTTGTATGAGAAATTGAAAAACGGCGAGGATTTCGTCCTCGAGCAATATATTTCACGGCTTGCATCTGAAAAGGCTTCATCACTAATTCATATATCCGAAACATTTTGTAACTTCGATGAGCCTGAAAAGGCCCTCGAAGACATATTGGAGAAA